>CAMVNO010000003.1 GCA_947168855.1 uncultured Clostridia bacterium | reverse complement strand
CTCTGATGACACAAACCGCGAAACAGCCATCCGCAAGGGATGGCTGTTTCGTGGTGCGACTGATGGGATTCCTTTGCGGGCACCCATCGACGTCTTCCGCTTGCGCTCCGCGCTTCGCGTTCGCGTCTGCCCGCATCCACTCCGCTCCGCTTCGTTACTGAGGAAGTTCGCACGCTTCCCGCGCGTACCATGCCGCCTCACTGCAAAGCCATCCACCGGATGGTTTTTGCGGACGCTCGTCGAATCCCCTCTGATGACACAAACCGCGAAACAGCCATCCGCAAGGGATGGCTGTTTCGTGGTGCGACTGATGGGATTCGAACCCATAAGGTTTCCCCGACGGATTTTAAGTCCGTTGTGTATGCCAGTTCCACCACAATCGCATGGATATTATTGTACACGCAAATCGGCGTTTGTCAACCGCTAAAGCGAAAGGATCGCGCCGATCGCGCCGCCGGTCAGAATGTAGAACAGCGGATGGATCTTCGCGGTCTTTTTCCAGAACGCAAAGAAGGTGAACACGCCGTAGATGCCGAGTTTCAGAAGCGAGTACCAATCGGCGGAAAACGTCAGTCTTGTAAAGTTTGCTTTGATGCCGAGCGAGGTCAAAAGCAGCGAGAACCCCGCCGCCGTGATGAGCCCGATCGCCGCGGGACGCAGCGCCCTGAACAGGCTTTGCACCATGTGCGAATCGGAATACTTTCTGATCGCCCCGGCGACCAGAATGATGATGATGACCGAAGGCGTGACAAGACCGAGCGTGGCAAGGACCGCGCCGGGAATGCCGCACACGAGAAAGCCGACGTACGTTGCGGCGTTGACGCCGATCGGTCCGGGCGTGGATTCGGCGATCGCGATGATGTTGGCGATCTCCGCTTCGCTGATCCAGCCGTACGTTGCGCCCATGTCGCGGATGAACGGCACGGTCGCCAGACCGCCGCCGACGGCGAACAGACCCGTTTTGAAGAATTCGACAAACAACAGAAGCAGCCCGTACAGGAAGGTCAGCATCGTTTCAGCCCTCCCCACGCAAGCCCGGTGATCGCCGCGCCGAGCACGACGAATACGGGCGAAATGCCGCCGACCGCTACGAACAGGAACGCAAGCAGAAAGAGCGCGAAGGTCGTTGTGTTCGTGACGGTTTTTTTGAACAGCTTATAGACCGAGGCGGTGATCAGCGCGCAGACCGCAAGGCGGATGCCCGCGAAGATGTGTCCGACGATCTCATACTGCATGAGCCCTTTTAAGACCGCGGCGATCAATGTGATGAGGATCATCGGTACCGTGATGACGCCGAGCGACGCGACGATCGCGCCGATCACGCGGCGGACCTTATAGCCCACGAACGTGGCGGTGTTGATCGCGATCACGCCGGGCGTGCACTGCGCCACCGCCATATAGTCGGTGAGCTCGTCCTCGGTGATGATGCGGTTCCGCTCGACCAGCTCGCGAATGAGAAGCGGCAGCATGGAATACCCGCCGCCGATCATCAGCGAACCGATCTTGAAAAACATGAAATAGAGCTTCAGAAGGCTCATAGACTGACCCCCGTATACCCCGCGATGAACGCGAAGAAATAAGCGATCCACCCCGCCCCGAGCACGGCGGTGATCAGAACGTCGACCCAGCGGCGTCTGATGCGCGCCGCAAGCGTGATCACGAACGGCACGGTCATGGTGACGACGCGTGCTGCGTCCGAAACATGCCCGGTCATGACGATCATCGGCAGCGTGACCGCCATCAGCAGCGCAAACGCCGTCGGGATCGTTTTGCTCGTCAACAGCAGCATAATTCCCGCAAAGAGCAGGTATGCAAACTGTGCAAGATACGTGCCGAACAGGAGCGCGGTGCTGTGACCGCCGACGGTGCGAAGCAGCGCCATCGTCGAATCGCTCCATGCGATCAGCCCTCCGCCCGTCTCTCCGGCCGTGCCGAGCGCGATGCTGTAAAGCGACATGGCGTCGCCGAAGCGGAGCTTGCTGTACAGCATGACGAGCCCCACGCCGAGCGGTATCAGAAGGATCGAGAGCGTGTTCAGAATCTGCCGCAGAATGTAGCGGTTGCCCACCTCGCGGTTCAGGCGCACGTTGCCGATCAGATACGACGCGTACGTGAACAGGACCGGGAAGAACAGCAGCGCGCCGAGCGCGTGCGTGAGCACCGCAAGGAATGCGAACAGGTTCGCAAGCGGGTACTTGTTCTTGCGCAGGAAGAGCAGTGTGAGCACCGAGAACAGCACGAAAAGCCCGTCCGGGACCGTGCCCATCAGCGTCAGCGCATACGGCATAATGAGGAAATACCGCACGGTGCGCCGCGCGATGCGGCGGTCGAAATCGAGCTGCACGAGGTAGTACAGTGCGGCGACGGCAAGCGCGGTGAAGAAGTACGAGCCGAGAAAGCGCGCGTGGTTGAAATTGACGGTGACGATCCAGAAGATGTTGCTCAGATACCCGTACAGCGGGAACGCGGTCTCCGCGTGGTAGAAATCGAGCCAGAGCCGCTGGATCTCGAAAAAGGTTCCCGTATAGCCGAACAGCGCGTAATGGACGATGTAGGTCAGCGGAAACTCCAGAAGCCGGACAAGAAGGACGATCAGGAACAGCTTGAAAAGCTCCCTTGTGCCGCAGCGCCGGAAGGTTCGGTCCCCTTCGCGGTGCAGATGCGGTTCCTCGCCCATCAGCATGGTCATCAGCATCGGTACCACACGAATGCAGCCCGCGCCGAACAGAACGACGAACGCCGCCGAGATCACGAGGGATTCCACGTATCTCGGCGGGTCCGACAACAGCGAAAGACCGTACAGGGTAGCGAGCACGGTCAATACGCTGATCTGTATGCAAAGTTCCAGAATGTTCCTTCTGCGCACGGGTTATCGCAATGCTTTCGGTTTGCCGAAGATCTCGGAAAAGACGACCCCCTGCAGGATATTGCCGGGTGAATAGTTCAGGAGCGTTCCGGCGCTCTGCCGTGCCGGCTCGGAATACGATGCGGAAGCCGCCGTTTCCGGGCTCAGCGAACAGTCCTCATGCTGCGGATGCTTTTGCGGCGGCGTACGGAGTTTCTGATCCGGACGCAGCGCGCAGTCATCGTGCTGCGGATGCGTCGCCTGCGCGGCGAAAGTACTCTTCTGCAGCGCGGGCGCAACCGTTCTGGGCTGTACGGTCACGGTCGGACGCACGGTGGGACGCATCGGCGTCGGCTGATTCTGTCCGGACGGCGGAGCAGACCGCTGCGCCTGCTCCTGTTCCGCCTGACGCCTTCTCAACTCCTGCTGTCTTTTCATTTCCGCCGATCTGGATGCAAAAATCACGATTGCGATCACGATGAACGGCAGTATGATGAAAAACGGCATGGCTTAGTTTCCTTTCTTATCCTGTACCGGCGCCGCCGCCTTGCCGATGGCTGCACGCATCTCGGTGTCGGACATGACGTTCTTCATGTTGTAGTAATCGAGTACGCCGAGCTTGCCTTCTCTGAGGGCTGCGGAGATCGCCTGCGGGACCTCTGCTTCCGCCTCGATGACGCGGGCGCGCATACGCTGCACTTCCGCGACGTTCTCCTGTTCCTGCGCGACTGCCATGGCGCGGCGTTCCTCCGCCTTTGCCTGCGCAATGCGCTTGTCGGCTTCCGCCTGGTCGATCTGCAGCTGTGCGCCGACGTTTCTGCCGACGTCTACGTCCGCGATGTCGATGGAGAGGATCTCAAACGCGGTGCCCGCGTCCAGACCCTTCGAAAGAACGGTGCGGGAGATGGTGTCCGGGTTCTCGAGGACTTCCTTGTGGCTCTTTGCGGAACCGACGGTGGTGACGATGCCTTCGCCGACACGTGCGATGATCGTTTCCTCGCCCGCGCCGCCGACGAGACGGTCGATGTTGGCGCGGACCGTGACCTTCGCCTTTGCGCGAAGCTCGATGCCGTCCATTGCGACTGCGGCGATGATCGGCGTTTCGATGACCTTCGGGTTGACGCTCATCTGGACTGCGTTCAGCACGTCGCGGCCTGCAAGGTCGATCGCGCAGGAGCGCTCAAAATCAAGGGGAATGCCTGCGCGCTGCGCCGCGATCAGCGAGTCGACGACGCGGTTCACGCTTGCCTTGCCGCTCGTCTTGCCGCCCTTGGCGAGGTAATGCGCTTCGAGCTTGTTCATCGGGATCTTGAGACCCGCTTTGGTCGCCTTGATCATGGGATTCACGATGTCCGCCGCGTTGACCTTGCGGATGCGCATGCCGACGAGCTGGAACAGCCCGATCTTGACGCCGGACGCGCTTGCGGAGATCCAGAGTCCGAGCGGGACAAACGAGAAGAAGATGATCAGAAATACGACGACTGCCGCGCCGATGATCCAGGGAATAATGTGTTCCATAGTGTCCTCCTGTGTGTTTTATTGGATGGTTTTCAAAAGGTACAGAACGCCCATGATGAGCAGAATCGCAGCCGGGATCGCAGCAGCGAGCGCGATCCATTGTTTCCGGACGGTCCCGGGGTCCGCAGGGGACGCGGTCTCGAGATCATCCGGCACGGCGACGCCGCATTTCGGACAGACGTCCGTGGTGTACAGCACGCCGCATTTTTTGCAGTATTTCATTTGACGGTGATCCTGGGTCCGTCGACGGACAGAACCGTGATCTCGGAACCCTTTTCCACAAACGTCGCCTGCGTTTCGACCGAGTAGCGCTTGCCGTCGATCAGAGCGATCCCGCTCGGACGAAGCGGCGTCAGCGCCGTGCCGGTCTTGCCGACGAGCTCTTCGGTGAGCGCGCCCGGAGACGGCACCGCTTCGGATTCGATGCGGTCCTTCAATACGATCGGCGAACGGAACAGCAGTCCCTGCTTCAGCGAACGCATGAACACGATCACCATTGCGATCAGGATCACGCCGAGCACAGCCGTCACGATCACGGCGACCGCGGGTTTGGCGGTCAGAAACAGGATGACGCTGACAGCGATGAGACAAAGAACGCCGCAGATGCCCGTGACGCCGAACCCCGGCAGGAACAGCTCCCCGATCAGGAACGCGATCCCCAGAATGCTCAGAATCAGGCACGGCAGCCACAATGCGCCGAATACTGTTGCCATGTGATTACCTCCTTTTGTTCTGCGTACAGTATACCATACGGACAGAATGATGAAAAGTATTTTTTTGCATTTGTTTTTTGCAGCTATCGGTGCTATAATGGCGAAATAAGGAGGGCTAATGATCCGTCTGCTTGCAAAATGGTTTATCCGCGACCGGGAATCCGATTCGCCGGAACGCGTGCGAAGCGCGTACGGCGTGCTTTCCGGTTGCTTCGGGATCTTCCTGAATCTTTGCCTGTTCACCGTCAAACTGGTGTTCGGGCTTTTGGCGCATGCCGTCTCTCTGCAGGCGGATGCGTTCAACAACCTCGGCGACGCAGGCTCCTCCGTGATCGCGCTGTTCGGCTTCCGCCTGGCGTCCAAAAAGCCCGACCGCGATCATCCGTACGGGCACGGGCGGGTCGAATACCTCGCAGGTCTGTTCGTTGCGATCGCGATCATCCTCATGGGCTGGTCGCTGCTGCGCAGTGCGTTCGATCTTCTGCTCCACGGCGGTGAGCCCGCGTACGCCGCGCATTTCTGGCCGTCGATGTGTGTGATGATCGTTTCGATCCTCGTCAAGCTCTATATGTTCCTTTATAATCGCGCGCTCGCGAAGCGCTTCGATTCCACCGCGCTGAAAGCCGTGGCGTTCGACAGTCTCAGCGATACCGCCGCAACCGGCGCGGTCCTCGTGTCGGCGCTTGTGACCCGCTATGTTACTTTGCCCGATTGGATACGTCCCGATGCGTGGAGCGGGATCCTGGTTGCGCTGTTTATCCTCTTTACCGGGCTGAAATCCGTGCGCGAGACGACCGCGCCGCTTCTGGGCAAGCGTCCCGATCCGGCGTTCGTCTCCGCGATCCGCGAAGCGACGCTGTCCTTTGAGGGCATCGGCGGCGTGCACGACGTGATCGTGCATGACTACGGTCCCGGACGCGTGTTCGTTTCCCTGCACGCGGAGGTTTCCGCCGTCGCCGACGTGCGCGAGATCCACGAGGTCATCGACAACGCCGAGCGCTGCCTTTCCGAGCGCTTCCGCTGCAACGCGACGATCCACATGGACCCGATCCTGACCGACGATCCCGAAACCGCCAAGCTGCACGAAGCCGCGGCGGCGATCGTTTCCGCCGTCGATCCGTCGCTGTCCATCCACGATTTCCGCGTGACGCCGAGCCCGAACGGCAAGACGCTGCTGTTTGACGTCGCTGTGCCGTATGCGTTCCGCATCACGGACGAAGCGCTTGCCGAACAGATCCGGACGGCGGTGGAAACGCAGATGATGCATACAAGCGCCGACGTGACGGTCGATCGCATGGAAGAAGAATCCGAATCCTGAACGAGGGAGGTCCCCATGAAGCCAGTCCTGTGTCTCGGCGATATCTGCGCCGATCTCATCATTCCGTACGCCGACGCGCTGAAGGCGAAAGCCACGCCCGCCGAGGTCCGCAGCGCCGACGTATGCCCCGCGGAGGGCGGCAGCGCGGCGAACACCGCCTGCGCGATCGCGCGGCTCGGTCTGCCCGTGCTGTTCTGCGGCACCTGCGGCGCGGACGCCTACGGACAGATGCTGAAAACCGGTCTTGAGCGCGAGGGCGTGAACACCGACCTGCTGCGCATGGATCCGGACAAGCCCACGCAGCTTGTCCTTCTCGTTCTGAACGAGCAGAACGACCGCACGGCATTTGCGTGCCCGGCGCACCTCGGTTCGCAGCACGCGATCCTGCCCGATCAGATCCCGGACGACATCACGGAGCGCATTTGCTGGCTGCACGTGAACGGCATGATGCTGCGGGAAGACCCCGCCGCCTCGACACAGCTTTCGCTGATGCGGCGCTGCCGGGAAGCGGGCATTCCGGTCTCCTTCGACATCAACGTGCGCGTGGAAGCGCTGCACAACCCGACGTTCTATGAAAACCTGCAGACCGCGCTGGACAACGCGGACTACATCCTCGGCTCGGCGATCGACGAGATCCCGATGCTGGCGGACGTACGCGACGCCGAGCTTGCCGCAAAGAAGCTCTCGCAGGGCGGCGCCGCGGTGATCGCGCGAAACGGCGATCAGGGCGCGGTGTTCTATCGCGGCGAAACACGGCTGCATTCCCCCGCCTTTTCCGTTCCGGTGCTCGACACGGTCGGCGCCGGCGACACGTTTGACGGCGCATTCATCGCCGCGATCCTGTCCGGACTGAATGAGACGGACGCGCTGACCGAGGCGAACGCCGCCGCAGCGATCTGCGTATCCAAACGGGGCGGCCGCGGCGCGCCCACGCGCGCCGAGCTCGACGCGCTTCTTTCCTGCTTCTGAAACGAACGCCTCTGACGCACCGGAAACGGTGCGTTTTTTTGAATTGTAAAATCTGCGCGCCGCGCTTGACAATCCGTATTAAGTGTGTTATATATGTTAATACAGTTAACACAGAAAGGAGAAGGCAATGTTCACCATTGACAAACTGTCCCGCACGCCGATCTACGAGCAGCTGATCGCGCAGTTTGAGTACGGGATCCTGTCCGGTGAGATCGCGCCGGACGGAAAGCTGCCTTCGGTGCGCGAGCTTTCGCAGGAGCTGTCCGTCAATCCGAACACGCTGCAGCGCGCGTACGCCGAGATCGAACGGCGCGGGCTGTGCTATTCCGTGCCGGGCAGCGGACGGTACCTCACCAAGGACGCGCTTCTGCATCTCAAGTCCGACGCGGAGCAAAAGATCAACGCCTTTGCGGATCTGACCGCGGCGCTTAAAAAGCTCGGCGTCACGAAGGACGCGCTTCTGAACGTCGTCGCGTCCGTTTACGCATCTCAGGAAAGAAAGGAGACCGAAGCATGATCACCGCATCATTTGTTACAAAACGGTTTGAAGATACCATTGCATTGAACAAGCTGAACTGCACGATCCCGGAAGGCTGTGTGTACGGGCTGGTCGGCTCGAACGGCTCGGGCAAATCGACGCTCCTCCGGCTGATTTCCGGCATCTACCGTCCCGAAGAGGGGCAGATCACGATCGACGGGCAGGAGGTTTATGACGATCCGGACGTCAAAAAGCGCATCGTTTTCGTGCCCGACGAGCTGTATTTTCTGCCGCACGCAAGCCTGCGCCGCATGGAGCAGCTCTACGCGTCCGTGTACGAGCGGTTCTCGCACGAGCGCTTTGAAGCGCTTCTCCGGGAGTTCTCGCTGGATCCGAACAAGATGCTCTCCGCGTTCTCGAAGGGCATGCGCCGACAGGCGGCAACGATCCTCGCGCTTTCGTGCCGCGCCGATTTTATCCTCTTCGACGAGACGTTTGACGGGCTCGATCCCGTCATGCGCAATCTGGTCAAGAACCTGCTGTACGCGGAGGTCATGGAACGCAATGCGACCGCGGTCGTCACAAGCCACAGCCTTCGCGAGCTTGAGGACACCTGCGATCAGCTGGCGCTTCTGCACAATGGCGGCATCATCTTCGAAAGCGACGTCGACCATCTCAAGACCTCGCTGTTCAAGGTGCAGATCGCGTTCAACGACGAATACGGTCCGGAGCGCTTCGACGGCATCGACATTCTGAACTATCTCCGGCGCGGCAGCGTCGCCACGATGATCGTGCGCGGCGACCGCGACGAGACCGAAGCGAAGCTCCGGGCGATGGAGCCCGTGCTCTTCGAGGTCCTTCCCCTCTCTCTGGAAGAGGTGTTCGTGTACGAGATGGGACAGCGCGGCTATGCGTTTTCCGAAGTGCTGAAGCAGGAGGTGAAATAACATGAAACGGTCTTTGATCCATCGCGGATTCTTCCGTGAAATGTTCCGGCAGCTTCGCGCAAAGGGACTTGTTGCAACGCTTCTTCTGGCGGGTCTCAATCTGATCTTTTTCTCCGCCTTCTTAACGCGCGACCCGATCCGTACCAGCTATACGCACTACGACCCGCGGCTCATGGCGCTGCCGATGCTGCTGATCCTGTACATCATGGTGCCGATCATGGTATTCGGCGCGTACCGCTGGCTCAACAAGCGCAGCGAAAGCGATTTCTATCACGCGATCCCGCTGACCCGCACGCAGATCTACGTCACGACCTCGGCGGCGATCCTTGCGTGGCTTCTGATTGCGCTCGGTTCGTTTGCCGTTGTGCAGACGGTCCTGTATACCGTGTTCGGACTGCCGTTCAACTATCTGCTGTATCTCTGCGTGTTCCTGAACATGCTGATCGCCGCGGTCGAGATCACGGCGGCGTTCTCCATCGGCGCGGCGCTGACCGGGCGGCGGTTTACGGGCTTCTTCCAGTCGCTGACCGTGCTGTTTTTGCCGCGGATCCTTCTCACCGCGTTCTGGATGTTCGTTGAGCTTGACGCCGGATATTCGCTTCCGTTCTCGAAGCTTCCGTTCTTCCTGAATCCGGAATGCAACATTGCCGCCACGCCGGTCCATTCGCTGATCTGGGGCATCAACTACGCAAACGTCCCCGCAATGCTGTATTCGCTCGTGTACAGCTTCGGGCTTCTGGCGCTCGGGTGCGTTGCGTTCAACAAGCGCAGGTCCGAGCTTGCCGAGCTCCCGTACGCAAGCAAGGTCCTGCAGACGGCGACGCGCGTGGTGTTCGGCATGCCGCAGCTCGTCGGCATCGTTGTGATCCTGCACGTATATCTGCGGTTCGGCGAGGATACGGAATTCATGCCCGCCTACATTTTCACGCCGCTTTGCGTGACGTCGGTCGTGTTCTCCTTCCTCTTCTACTGCCTCTATGAGCTGATCTCCACAAAGAAGATGAAGCGCGTCGTCAAGGCGATGCCCGCGTTCGGGTTCTGCATCCTGCTCACGCTGTTCTACATCTTTGTGCCGGCATGGGTTGCGAAGCTGCACGCGCCGAAGGCGGTCTCTGCCGACGAGATCCGCTATTACGAGGTCAACAACGAATCGACGCTGATCATGCCGAGCCGGATCATGGGCAGCGATACGTATCCGGATTATGTGCTGACGCATCACCGGTTCAACGAGAAAGCCGGCAGAACGCTGATCGAATATGCTTCGAACGACGGCGCCGCGTACGGTGCGAGCTTCCTCTTCGACGGCATCGGTGAAGACCGCGCAGTCGTCAATGACGGCGGGCTGTTCAAAAAAACGATCCCGCTCATCGGCAGTCAGTCCGTTCAGGTTTCCCCCGGCACGGCATTCACCAGAGCATGCCTCGGCGATCGGGCGTTCCTCGGCAAACTGTATGCCTTCCCGAAGGGACGCGTCGTTTACGCCGCAGGCGGGCTGACGCTTTCGGAGGCGCGCGAGGTCGGGCGGCTGTTCCGCGAGGAATATGAAAAGCTGACGGACGAGCAGAAAGCGTCGCTGTTCCTGTCGAGAAACTCGGTGCTGGAAGTTGCGCAGACTCCGGAAATGATGGATTTGTCGATCACGCTGTACGGCAGCATCGGCGCGGAAAACTACACCATGCGGTACCGCATCAACGAGCTGACGCCGAACGCCGCAAAGGCGATGCTGGGCTATCTCAACGCGCGGAATGCAAAGGACGCGCAAAAGCAGCTCAAGGCGCTTGTTTCCTGGATGGAGCATCCGGAAGAGGATCTCGATTACATCAATTTCATGCTCGGAAACTACACGCTGAGTACATACGGCGATCTGTGGTATGACGCCGAAACGCTCCCTATGACGCCGCGCGAGGCGAATCCCAAGGAGTACGCGATCCTGAAAGCACTGAGCGAAGCGCCGCTCTCCGACGATCCGAACCGCGCCGTCACCTTTGAGACGTATTTCTACAGCGCCAACGGCTTCACAAGCTCGCTCAACGAGGTGAAGATCGGTCTGGACGCCGACGACGCCACGCGCGCGCTGATCAAGCAATGGATCAAGGAGCGCGGGCTTGTGCCCGACGACGTGCTTTCGTCGTTCTACGACTTATAAACGAACGGAAAAGAGCATGAAAAGCAGGAATACCCGCATCTTTACCGCCGTACTGTTCGCGATTTATCTGCTGATCCTTGTCTGGATCGTAATGTTCAAGGCCTCAACACCCGCGGATCTCAGATACCTTGTCTGTGAACGTACGCTCAACCTCGTACCGTTTCATTACGAAACGGAGGTATCCTCGCATCTTCAGGAGGTTGTGCTGAACGCGCTCGTGTTTTTCCCGCTTGGACTCTACGGCGGCATGCTCTTTGGGAAGGCATGGAAAACAGTCCTGCTCGGCTTCGGTGTCAGTCTGATCTTTGAGACATTGCAGTACGTCCTTTCCATCGGCGCGGCGGATGTGACCGATCTTCTGATGAATACGGCGGGCGACGCGATCGGCGTTTGTCTGTATCTGTTGCTGCGGCGCGCGTGCAAAGGGTCGGATCGGCTCGATCGTGTGCTGAACGTCGTTCTGTGCGTCGGCACAGCGCTGTTTCTGCTTGCCGCGGCGGTTTTGTTGATAGCAAACGTTTGAACGGACATAAAACAGACCGCTTCGGGGCACCCTCCGTAAGGAAAGCGCCTTGAGGTTGCAATTACCAACTCAAAAGAATATGAAATCGGCGTGGCCACTGCGGTCACGCCGATTTTGTCTGCCCGATCCGGATTTTGTGGGGCAAAATCCGATGCTCGCTATGACTGCGGACAGAGGTGCATCCTAGGCTTCCCCTGGAGGGGAAGCTGTCAGCCGTAAGGCTGACTGATGAGGTGCCTTTTCATGCTTCCTCAATACCTGGCAATTCAAGCCGCCTCAAAAGGTCGGCACACACCCCGTCGAAATATCGATTGATGTCGTCATTGGAATAGCGCACGACTGTGATCCCAAGCTGGTTCAGAGCATGGTCTCTTCCCCGATCGGAAGCGGCGCCCTCATCCTCATAGTGCTGTGAGCCATCCAATTCGATGACAAGCTTGCGCGAGGCGCAGTAAAAATCCACGATATAAGGTCCGATGACCTTTTGCCTGTTGACCGTAATTGGGAGCCGCTTCAGGAAGTCATACCAAAGTCGGCGCTCTTCCTGCGTCATCTCACGGCGCAGCTTCTGCGCGTTTTTTCTTAATTTGGGGTTGTTCGTTTGATTCAAGGATTTCCACCTCATCCGTCGCGGCTGACGCCGCGCCACCTTCCCCTCCAGGGGAAGGCTTTTTCTGTCCTCAAGATATTTCCGTAAACCGGTATTTGTTGACGCTAGAATCCACCATTATACTTCTTTTGAACTTTCGCCAGAATAACAAAAGAAACGATGAGTCCTGCAAACAAAACGATTAAACTGGCCGCTATAATTGTGCCTTCTTCACCGAATAACGCAATAATTCCGCTGATGATAAGTGTTGCACATATTGTAAACATTCCCTTTGCAAATGCCCTGCCATATTCTTGCCGCTCAGATTCCTTAACATGTGTTTGATGGTAATTATGTATCAACTTAGTGTTTCCCTTATATATATCGATACCAACAATAAGGAAGAACGCCGCTATTACAAACATGAATATTGAATAGACAATCATCTTTTCACCTCCACATATCCCAGGTTATTTAGGGCATTATACCACTGCTGATTGTCGTGGTCAATTACATCGCGTGCAAACGCACGAAGGAGGCACTTCCTTACGAAGCGCCCCCTTCACGGCGTCCTGTTTTTGAATGGATTTTATTCTCTTTCCCTTGTGCGCTTGCCGGTAAAGCCGATGAACAGCAGGTATGCGCCTGCCAGAAGCAGGATCCCCGCGACGATGTAGTAATAGGTGGAGGATACCTTCGGCGCCGGGTCGATGAGCTCGGACACGTCGGCAAGTCCCATGTATTTATCCTGGAACGAGGCTTCATAGCGCCCGTCCACCGGATAGACGTAAACGTACCGCTTGATCGTCGTTTTCTTCGTGATCTCGTTGGTTTCCTCGGGAACCTCAGTCTGCTCCGCCGCTTCCGCGCGCATGCGGTCGTACTGGTAGGAATAATAATCCTCCTCGCCGACGGCGTTTGCAAAGACGATCTCGCCGTACTTGGGATCGATATAGCGATAATAGATCGTGTACGGCTCGTCCTCGTCGTTCTCCCCCTGCCGTGCGTCATACGCTTCGAGCGGGAGCTCGCCGAGCGCGGTCAGTCCCGGAACCACCGACGGATGCGACGCCGCCTTCACGCCTACGATCACAAGCACGACCGCGCCTGCGGCGCACAGGATCGCCAGGATAATAAAGAATGTTTTGCGTTTCATTTGCCTGTCCTCCGCGCACTATGGTACACCGTTCGACCCGATCCGTCAATGCCTATGATTTCAGCGTCACGACGGTCACGCCCGCGTCGCCCTCGCCGTACGCGCCGATGCGGAAGCTCTTCACGCGCGGATGCGTTTTGAGGTAGTTCTGTACGCCCGCCCGCAGCGCGCCGGTGCCCTTGCCGTGGATGATGTTGAATTCCGTTCTGCCGGTGCGGATGCAGTCGTCGATGAACGCGTCGATCTCCAGGATCGCGTCGTCTACAAGGAAGCCTCTGAGATCGAGCTCGTACTTGACCGTTTTGATGTCGGTCATGATTTCGCGCGGGCGCGTTTTCTCGCGCTGCGGTTCCTTGTTCTGCGACGTGATGCGCAGATCCGAAAGCGGAACGAAGACCTTGATCGGTCCCGCCTGCACCTGCACCTGTCCCTTTGCGTCCTGCGGTTTTATGACCGTTGCCTTGCTGTTGAGGCTCACCACCTGCACGGTCTGCCCGCGGATGACGGATGACGGGATCTCGCCCTCCGCCGTGCTCGGCTCGGGGTTGTCCGAAAGCCGGTTCGACGATTCGCGCAGCTTGTCGCGCGAGGTCTGGATCGCACGTTCGAGCGCTTTCGTGTCGATGTTTTTTACCTGTCGGAGCTCGGAGATCAGCGCGTCCATCTCATGCTTGGTGGCGGCGACGAAGGACTTTGCTTCCTCCCTTGCCTTCTCGCGGATCGCCGCGCGGTCCTCCCTGAGCTTTTTCCGCTCGTTTTCGAGCGCGATGCGCTCCGCTCTGGCTTTTTCAAGCTCTTCGGTGAGCTCGTTCGCCTGTTGTTCGGCAAGCTTGCGCTGCTGTTCCGCGCCGGAAAGCACGTCTTCGAATGCAACGTCCTCGCGCTTCAGGTATTCCTTCGCCTGCTCGATGATCGTATCGTCGAGCCCTAACCTGCGGCTGATCTCGAACGCGTTGGACTTGCCGGGAATGCCGATGTAGAGCTTGTAGGTCGGGCAGAGCTTATCGACGTCGAACTCCATCGACGCGTTCTGCATGCCCTCATGCGTCAGCGCGAACGCCTTGATCTCGGAATAATGCGTGGTAGCGAACGTCGTTGCGCCCGCCTCCTGCAGATGCTTCAGGATCGCCTGCGCCAGCGCCGCGCCCTCGTTCGGGTCGGTGCCCGCGCCGAGCTCGTCCAGAAGGACAAGCGTGTCGCGCCCGGCGTCCTTGAGGATCCCGACGAGGTTGGTCATATGCGCCGAGAAGGTGGAAAGCGACTGCTCGATCGACTGCTCGTCGCCGATGTCGGCAAACACCTCGCGGAAGATCGCGATCTCGCTCGATTCGTCGGCGGGAATGAACATGCCGGCGCTCGCCATCAGCGTAAACAGACCGACGGTTTTCAGCGTGACCGTTTTGCCGCCGGTGTTCGGACCGGTCACGATCAGCGTGTCGTAGCCGTCGCCGATCCACACCGAGATCGGCACGACGGTGTTTTTGTCGATCAGCGGATGCCGTCCGTTCTTGATATGGATGAGGCTTTTGTCGTTCAGCTTCGGGCAGTAGGCACGCATGTCGCGGGCAAGGACCGCCCGGGAGAAGATGCAGTCAAGATTGCCGAGCAGCATCAGGCTCTGATACAGCTCGTCCGCGTACGGTGCGATCAGCGCAGTCAGTCCCGCAAGAATGCGCTCGATCTCGCGCTTCTCCTCCGCCTGCAGCTGCTTATACGCGTTGCCGAGCTCGACGACCGCCGCCGGCTCGATGAACACGGTCTGCCCGCTGCCGCTCTGATCGTGGATCAGTCCCCCGATCTGCGCGCGGTGCTCCGCCTTGACCGGGATCGCGTAGCGTCCGTTGCGGACGGTGACGATCGGCTCCTGCAGGTATTTCTGATACGCCGGACTCTTGATGATGCTGTTGAGCTTTTCCTTGACGCGCTCTGCGGTGATCCGCATCTGGCGGCGGATTCGGCTGAGCTCCGGCGAAGCGTTGTCGCTGATCTCATCCTCGGACAGAATGCAGCGCGCGACTTCGCTTTCGATTTCGCTGTGCGAGGAAAGCGGGTTGGCAAGCCGGTGCAGCTCGCTCTCGTCCTCGCCGGCAAGCAGACGCTCCTTTGCCCTGCGGCTTGCCTTGAGGCACTGCGCAAGGTTCAGAAGCTCCGCGGGCGAAAGCGCGTACGACGCCTTGACGCGGCTTAAGGTGGCGCGCGCATCCGGGAACGTGTCGATCGGCGAACCGCCGATGCGGCGGCAGATCGCGTCCGCCTCCCAGGTCTGCCGAAGCAGCATTTCGGCGCGCTCGAGGTCGTCGGCGGGATGCAGAGCGGCAACGAACTCGCGCCCGATGTCGGACGCCGCATGGACGGCACATTGGGCGCGGATCTTATCGAATTCTAAACTTTTTAAGGCTCGTTCGTTCATTTATGGATCTGATTCATGTCGCCGACGATAACGCTGATATCCAGCTTTTCGCCGTTGCGGTCGACTGTGAGCACGATGGTGTCGCCGACGTTCTTTGCGCGGATCGCCGCCACAAATTCGTCCTGCGTCAGTTCTTTGCCGTCCAGCGCGGCAAGCCGGTCGCCCTTCTGAATGCCTGCCTGATCCGCGGGACCGCCTTCGGTGACGGAGTAGATATAGACGCCGGGGGTGCTGACCGATTCGGTGGCTTCCTGATAGGTGACGATCGTTACGCCGATGCCCGGACGCACGGTGGAGCCGTTCTTGATCAGCGACTGCACCATTTCGATGACGTTGTTGATCGGCAGCGCAAAGCCGATGCCCTCCGAGGAGATGGTCTGACCGTATTCGTCAACGCCCGCGGAGGTATACTTGGCGCTTGTGACGCCGATGACCTCGCCGCGCAGATTGATCAGCGGACCGCCGCTGTTGCCGGGGTTGACCGCCGCGTCGGTCTGCAGGTATTCATTGACAAAGCCCTCGATATTGATTTCGCGCGAAAGCGCGGAAACGATGCCGAACGTGACGGAGCCGGAAAGCTCGTCCGCGCTGATCGGATCGCCGATCGCAAGCACAAACTCGCCGACGCGCGCCGCGGAGGAATCGCCGATGGGCAGCGCCTTTAACCCCTCCGCCTCGATCTTGAGCACGGCGACGTCCGTCTGCAGGTCCGCGCCGACAAGTTCCGCGTCGACGACCTCGCCGTTCGACAGCGAAACCTTGAGCTGCGACGCGCCTTCGATGACGTGATGGTTGGTGATGATATAGCCGTTTTCGGTGTAGACGAAGCCGGAACCGCTTCCGGCAAGCACGGGCGCCGATTTTCCGGTCTTGTTCTGATAGTTCAGAATGCCGACGACCCCCGGAGAGACTGCTTCGACCACGTCCGGAATGCTGGTTAGCTTTGCGGGGTCAAACGGCTGCGCAAGATATTTTTCGATCTCCGGATCCGGTGCGGTCTGCACGGCAGGCTTCGCCGCTTCGCCGGTTTTGTCCGTGTTCGGCATGGCGGACGCTGTGCTGTACGTGTCGCAGTTTATGATGTAATCCACGAATCCGTCCCAGCCCTTCCCGCCGTCGATCAGGGCAAAGAACGTGCCTGCGCCGAGCAGCAGCGCGATGATCACGCACAGAACGATCACAAAGATGTTGCCCGTGCGGCGCGCGCGCTTTAAGGAGCTCGTGTTCTGATAATCGGTCGGATACGGATAGAATTTATGAGACATTGCGTTTACCTCCGTCGGATACTCGTTTCGAAGCGCTTGCGCGCTCCAGTGTAAAGGTGAACTGCGTGCCGCGCCCTCTGGCGCTGCGCACGGTGATGGATTGTCCGTGACTTTCGATGATGCGCTTGACGATCGAAAGACCGAGTCCCGAGCCCATCTGCGGCGCGGGCGTGTGCGCTTTTTCGACTTTATAGAAGCGGTCGAACACATGCGGCACATCCTCCTGCGGAATGCCGATGCCGTTGTCGCGCACGGTGACATAGACGGTCTTGCGCATCGAGTAGGTGGAGACGAACAGCGAACGCCCCTTCGGCGAATACTTGATGGCGTTGTCGATCAGGTTCCTTAAAACCTGCCCGATCTGCGCCGAATCCGCAAAGACGGTGCACTGCTCCTGCGCGAACCGCACCTCCATCTCCATTTCGTTTTCTATGAGCCGCGCTTCGAACGTCAGAAGCGTTCTGCGGATCAGCTCGTTGATGTCGAAGACCTCAAAATTCAGCTGGATCGTGCCGGACTCAATGCGGGCAAGGTCCAGAAGATCGTTGACCAGCGTGACCATGCGGCGGGTTTCGTTCAGAACGATCCCGATATACTCCGGATAGTTCTCCGGCGGGATCGTGCCGTCCTGCATCGCCTCCAGAAAGCCCTTCATCGACGTCAGCGGGGAGCGCAGCTCGTGGCTGACGTTTGCGACGAAGCTTCGGCGCGTCTCCTCGAGCCCTCTGAGCTGCTCCGCCATTTCGTTGAGGCTCTTGCCGAGCTGGGCGGCTTCGTCCTTGCCCTCGACCGGAATGCGCGTCGAAAAATCCCCGCGCGAATAGCACTGCACGGCATGGTTCATTTCGATGAACGGATTGATGACGCGATAGGCGGTGTAATAAGAAACGACGCCGGAACCGATCAGGGCGAACGCGCTGACGAGAAGCGTCCAGAGGACCGTCTGAAGAAGTTGCGTCCGCATCGGCGTCAGGTCGCCGGAGATGAGCAGAACGCCGCTGTCCGGGTCGGTTGAAACGGCGCAGTATGCGGTCAGTACGGGAAATCCGCCGGAACGGAAATAGCCGCGCGTGACGTCGCCGATCGTGTCGGCATACGCTGCCACCGAAGAATAGTCGGTATCCGAAAGCGACTGCGAGGCGTAAACCTCCCAGCGCGGATCGGCATAATAGGCGCTGACGTCGTTGTGTGTGCCGACGCGTTCAACGAGGATATCGTTGTCGGCTGCAAGATACCGAAGATGCGCTTCCGTATCACCCGCGCCGGAAGCGATCGCGGCGCGCGCGTTCTGCGCGTATCGATTCAACTGTGTTCCGTACTCCCCGATCCTGCCCGCGTATACGATGACTGCCAGTACCGCGCCGATCAGAAACACCGCAGCGGCGACCGTTGTGCACTGCATGAACATCATGCGGGAAAAGATGGTACGGAACCGATTCTTATGCATGAAGCCCCTTAGTTTTTCACGTCAAACTTATACCCTACGCCCCAGACCGTGCGAAGCTGCCAGCTCTCGCGCTCGCCGAGCTTTTCGCGGATGCGCTTTACATGGACGTCGACCGTGCGGGAATCGCCGAAGAAGTCGAAGCCCCAGACCTGCTCCAGAAGCTGTTCGCGCGTGAACACGCGGCCGCTGTGCGACGCAAGGAAATACAGAAGCTCGATCTCCTTGGGCGGCATTTCGAGCGTTTCGCCGTCGAGCGTGACCGAGTAGTTTTCGAGGGAGATCGTCAGGTCCGGCAGCACGATCGTGCGTTCGCTCTCCGCTGCGGGCGCGAAGCGGCGGAGCACCGCCTTGATGCGCGCGACAAGCTCGTTCGAATCGAACGGCTTTGCAATATAGTCGTCCGCGCCGAGCTCAAGACCGCGTACGCGTTCGCCGGTGTCGCCCTTTGCCGTCAGCATGATGACCGGCGTGGAGCTCTCCTGCCGGATCTCGTGCAGAATCGTCCAACCGTCCTTGCCGGGAAGCATGACGTCGAGCACGACAAGCGTCGGCTTTGTGTTGCGGAACGTCTGCATCGCCTCATAGCCGGTCGTGCAGGTCGCGACCGAAAAGCCCGCTTTTTTGAGATATAGCTCGATGATCGCCAGAATGTTTCTGTCGTCGTCAATGACCAAGATCGTATTGTTGTCCATGAATACCTCCGTCAATCTTTTACAAGAACTGCTATGCCGTTTTCTCTGAGCAGCTGCGCCGTAACGCCGAAGCCGGTCCGCAGCGTGCCGGAAAACGTCCCGTCATAGATTTGCCCGACTCCGCAGGAGGGGCTTTTTGCCTTCAGGATCGCCTGTGTGCATCCGTAAAGGCGCGCCATGCGAAGCGTTTCCTCCGCTCCCGTTCGGAATGCTTCGGTCACGTCTCCGCCTTCTTTTGTAATCACGCGTGAATCGTCCGCCGTGCGCTCCGAGGGAACGCGCGGACACGTAAGCCCGCCCATCATTTCCGGACAGACCGGAATCGCCTTGCCCGCTTTCACGAGAGCGACGATCTCCGCGTCCGGTACGATTTTGCCGTCATACCGGCATCGGTATCCGGCGAGGCACGCGCTGACGATAATCATCACATGATACCTTTCTATAGTTATTAGTATATTAACACAAGTTTTTGAATTTGTCTATACTCTGTTCACAAAAAACGAACCGGATGTTCGCTCCGATTCGTATTTTTCCTGTTCAGTTTTCGCGCTTCTTGCGTTCGATCAGCAAGGAATAGCGCTCGACGACCTGCTTTGCAATGCCGCTCCACGGGATCGGGATCGTTTCCCGCGCGCGCTCGCCGACGGCTTTCGCGGTTTTCAGCGCGCGCGCCATGCCCGCTGCGATATCCTCCGGCGTATTGTCGCACAGAAAGCCGTTTTCTCCGTCGGTCACGCCGTCCGCGGCGCACGATCCGCGGATGAGAAGGCTCGGCGTGCCGGCCGCCGCCGCCTCGCGCACGACCATGGGCGCGTTGTCATACAGGGACGGGAATACGAACAGGTCCGCGCGCGCATAGAGCCCTTTCAACACCTCGCGGTCTGCGATGTGTCCCGGAAAGACCGTAACGTCCCGGATCCCGAGCTCCGCGGCAAGCGCGCGCATCTTTTCGGCATCGGGTCCCTGCCCCGCAAAGACGAAGCGGAAATCCGCCCCGGTCGCCTTGTACAGCGCCGCCGCCTTCAGAATGCTGTCGGTGTTTTTCTTGAAATTCTGCTGCCCGACAAACAGGAACACGTTCCCGGTGCCGAGCCCGAACTGCGCTTCCGCCTTCTTCGCGTCGTCTTCCGTGGGATACCAGAGGTTCGTGCCGTTCGGCATGATGACGATCTCGCCCTTGTAGCCGTAGCCGCGCAGCACTTCGGCGGTTGCGTCGTTGACCGTCCAGACCTCGTCGCATTTGTTGAAAAACTGCACCACGCGCTGCACGACCGCCGCGGCGATCATTTCGCTGTGCGTCTTGACCAGAATATCGTCGTAATACTTGGAGTGGAGCGTCGCCACGAGGGGAATGTGCCGTTCCCGCGCGATCCGCTGCGCCTCGATCGCGGACACGAACGGCGTATGCGCGTGCACGATATCGAACGGGATCTGGCTGAGGTCGTACTGAAACGTCAGGTCAAACGCCGGCAGCCCGACGCTGTACGCTTCGTTCGGAATCGGCAGGCTCGCGTATTTGATGACGGGAAAGCTTTCCGGCGCGGCGTTCCGATACTGTCTGCCGGCGTTTTTCGGCGCGATATAATAACACAGCTCCCCTGCCTTCGACAGCTCTTCGCAGTAGGAACGCACCACCATTCCGACGCCGTCAATGTGCGGCGGATAGCTTTCGCTGAATTCACCGATGACCATGGTTTTCCCTTTCCGTCAATTCGTTCAGTTCCTGACGACCTGAAACAGATAAAATTTGAGATAGTCCGTCTCCGGTACGTTCCAGAGGATCGGATGATCGGGCGCCTGCTGACGCTGCTCGATCTGCCTGAGCTGCACGCCCGCGTCGAACGCCGCGTTCCGGAGCATGCGTTCAAACAGCTCCGACGGCATAAAATGACTGCACGACGCCGTTGCAAAGTACCCGCCCGGCGGCAGCAGCCTGAGCGCGAGGGAATTGATCTCGCGGTAGCCGCGTTCGGCGCTCTGAACCGTTTTGCGGGACTTGGTGAACGCCGGCGGATCCAGAATGATGAGATCGTACGGCTTTTTACCCTCCTCCGCAAGCTTTGTCAGCAGATCGAACACATCCGCGACGACAAAGTCCATGCGGTCCGAAAGTCCGTTGCGCTCGGCGTTCGCCTTCGCCATGGCGATCGCGGTTTCGGAGATGTCGACCGCCGTGACGTGCGCCGCGCCGCCCATGGCGGAATTCAGCGCAAACGAGCCGGTATGCGTGAAGCAGTCGAGCACCCTGCGGTCCTTTGCGATCCTGCGCACCGCGAGGCGGTTGTATTTCTGATCGAGGAAGAAGCCGGTCTTCTGTCCGTTTTCCACGTCCACGAGATACTCGATCCCGTTTTCGACGATCGTCGTGACGGTGCTTTCCGGCGTCGGAAGCCCTTCGATCGGGAACCAGCCCTTGCCCTGCTCCATGCCTTCCAGCGCGCGGATCGCGACGTCGTTGCGTTCATAGACGCCCGTGATGCCTTCGCCGTCCTCGTTCAGAACCTCGACGAGCAGCGGAAACAGGATGTGCTTGATGCGCTCGATGCCGACGGACAGCGTCTGCGTCACGAGGATGCTGCCGAACCGGTCGACGGTCAGCCCCGGAAACGCGTCCGCTTCGCCGAAGATTACGCGGCAGGCGCTTCGGTCGGCGCCCATGACGGTCTTGCGGTAGTCCCACGCGTAGCGGATGCGGCGCTTCCAGAACGCGGCGTCGAAGCGATCGTTGGCGTTGCGGGAAACGAGCCGGATCCGGATCTTGGAGCTGCGGCTCAGAAAGCCCGTGCCGAGATACTTGCCCTTTTCGGAAACCGCGTCGACCAGCGCGCCGTTTTCCGCGCCGCCGTCCTCCTCCAGCACCTCCGCCTCATAGATCCACGGATGACCGCCCTCGACCCAGCGCGTGCCCTTTGCCGTGATCGTGCATTTCGGAAAATCCCGTTGTGTTTTCATGTCCTGCCCCGCCTTTATCTTTTTTATATGCATTATAACACGAATGCGCCGGATTCTCAATCCGTATTTCTGTCGGAAACACACAAAAAAAGCGGTCCCCCCGTCGAATCGGAGGAGACAGCTCTTTCGTTCGGAATTATTTGTATGCGATCATCGCCAGTGCGGCGCCTGCAAGCATCACAAAAGCGCTGCCGATACAGTATACCGACTTTCGCCGGGAAAGATAATATATGTCAAGCATTCCAAAATCGTATGAGTCTATTGCAGACGCGACCGATATTTGGTATACTGAATTCACAGAGAATGTAAGGGGATCGCTTATGAAGCTCGAATGGATGGGAGAAAACCGCGAGGTCGTCGAATCGCTGATTCGCTACTGCAATATCTATGCCGCCGTATACCGGATCGAAAAGATGGAATTCCGCGGGATCACCTACTCCTATGCGCAGATCCAAGTACTGGAATACCTGCTTGAAAACGAAGAGCGCAACGACAATATGTCCGCGATCGCGCAGCGTCTGGGCATTACGCGAAGCAATTTCACAAAGATCATCTCGCGGCTCTGTCAGAAGGGGCTTGTCGAAAAGGTCGGCATTCCCGGAAACCGCCGCGATCTCAACGTCGTCGTCAACGATCTCGGGCGCGATCTCTACGAGGATTATTCCAAGGGCATTCTGAAACGACATTTCGCGCCGATGTTCCGCGATCTCAATAAGCTCTCCCCCGAAGCGCGGACCTATGTGCGCGACGCACTGTATCACTCCATGCGCAGGAACAGACCGGATCCGCAGGAGGAGAAATAAAGGGATTTAAATTAGGCAGATGGAACTTCTTCCGGCGGCAGATGGGACTTCTTCCGGCGGCAGATGGGACTTCTTCCGGCAGATGGGACTTCTTTGCGGCTGTGGTGTCGGCGTCTTCCGCTTGCGCTTCGCGCTACGCGTTCGCGCCTCGCCGCAAAGCCGTGGCTCCGTCGTCTTTCCGTCCACCGGACGGACGACGTCGCCCTTCAAGTCCCTACCTTTCATAACAAAATAAATGACCATCCGCAAGGGATGGTCATTTATTTTGGTGCGGCAGATGGGACTTGAACCCATACGCCTGCGCACACGCACCTCAAACGTGCCTGTCTGCCAATTCCAGCACTGCCGCGCATCGTGTATTATACGATGGGATCCCGAAAAAGTCAACCCCCGAATTTTTCGATTTGCGAAACATTTTCCGATGCTTGCGGATTCCCGTTTTCCGTGGTATCATTCCGATATGCAGCGCATCGAAATCACACATCCGTTTCCGCCGTTTTATCGCCCGGATTCCCATATCCTGATCCTCGGCAGCTTTCCCTCGGTCAAATCCCGCGAGCAGCTGTTCTTCTACGGGCACCCGCAAAACCGCTTCTGGCGCGTGATGGCCGCCGTTTTTGAGGACAGCGTGCCCGCTACCGTTCCCGAGAAACGTGCGTTTCTTGCGCGCAGCCGTGTTGCGCTGTGGGACAGCATCGGCCGCTGCACCATCGAAGGCAGCTCGGACAGCTCGATCCGCGACGTCGTGCCGAACGATCTTTCCGTGATCCTGTCCGCCGCGCCGATCGCTGCGATCTTCTGCAACGGGAAGCAGTCCTTTGACTGCTACCGGCGGTATATCTATCCCGTGCTTCTGCGCGATGCCTCTGTCCTCCCGTCCACCAGTCCCGCCAACGCCGCGTGGAGCGTCGAGCGGCTTACGGAGGCGTGGCGCGTGATCCGCACGGTCTGATTTTTGATTGTTCGTTCCGTTTTGATCGAAAAAATATATTCGTTGCATTCCGGTTCGTTTGCAGTTATAATAGCAGCATTGCTGGATTTTGAAGGGGAATTTGTATGAACATTACCGTTGTGTGCGACGTGCTTGGGGAAGCAAATAACGGCACGACGATCGCAGCGATGAACCTGATCCGCTCCATGCGGGAGCGCGGTCATACCGTACGTGTGCTCTGTCCGGATCAGAACCGCAAGGGCGAACCCGGTTTTTTTGTCGTTCCGAAAGCAAATCTCGGTCCGCTGATCAACAATTATCTCAAAAAGAACGGCGTGGCTCTTTCGCGCCCGCGCACCGACATCGTGAGCGCCGCCATCGAAGGCGCGGACGTCGTCCATTTTATGATGCCGTTCCCGCTCGGCAACAAGGCGACCCGGCTTGCGAAAAAGCGCGGCATCGCGGTTACCGCGGGGTTTCACTGCCAGGCGGAAAATTTCACCTCGCACCTGTTTCTCAAGGATTCTAAGCTCGCAAACTGGATCTTTTACCGGTTCACATGGGCGCATTCCTACAGCAAATGCGACTGCATCCACTACCCCACGCAGTTCATTCGCGACACCTTTGAACACGCGATCCGCCGCGATACGCGCGGCTATGTGATCAGCAACGGCGTCAACAGCGCGTTTCATCCAGAGTCCGTCGAGCGCGATCCGAAATACGACGGCAAATTCGTGATTCATTTCACCGGGCGTCTCAGCAAGGAAAAGACGCATAAGGTCCTGATCGACGCGGTTGACCGCTCGAAGTACCGCGATCGGATCCAGCTCGTCTTTGCCGGCATCGGACCGCTGCGCGAAAAGCTGGAAAAACGCGGACAAAAGCTCAAAAATCCCCCGGAATTCCGGTTTTTCTCCCGTCCCGAGCTTGTGAAGCAGCTCAACATGGCGGACCTGTACGTGCATCCCGCCGAGATCGAGATCGAAGCGATCTCCTGTCTCGAAGCGATCGCCTGCGGGCTTGTCCCCGTGATCGCCAACTCGCCGCGCAGCGCGACGCGATACTTTGCGATCGACGAGCGAAACCTGTTTCACAACAAGGACGCGAACGATCTCGCAAAGCGCATCGACTACTGGATCGAGCATCCGGAAGAGAAGCAGGCGCTGAAAGAACGCTATCGCGGATTTGTGAAGGAGCACGAGTATGAACATTGCATGGACTGCATGGAGCAGATGCTGTCCGATGCGGTAAAGGAGCACCGACATGACTAAAGTACACGAACCGAAACGCGTCATCCGATACCGTGATGCCGCCAACGAAGACTACGCGGGCACCAGCATCAATACGAAATCGGTCGATGCGGATTTCCCGTTTGCGCCGATCGGCATTCTCTGGTATTTCTTCGCGATCATCGCGTACTACGTGATCGCGATCCCGCTGGTGTTCTTCTACTGCTACATCGTCTGCGGCTTCCGCGTGAAGAACCGCAAGGCGATCCGCAGGATCCGCAAATCGGGCTTCTTCCTCTACGCGAACCATTCGCACTTTACCGACGCGTTCCTTGCGCCGATCGTGTCGTTCCCGAAGCGCGCGTACGTGATCGTCGGTCCCGACACCGTTTCGATCAAGGGCATACGGACCTTTGTGCAGATGCTCGGCGCGATCCCGATCCCCGACGGACTCCGCGGCATGGCGTCGTTTCTGAACGCGATCCGGCTGCGCGTTGAGCAGAAATGCTGCGTCAGCGTGTTCCCCGAAGCGCACATCTGGAGCTATTGCACCTTCCTGCGCCCGCTGAAAAGCGGCTCGTTCCGCTACCCCATCCACCTCAACGTTCCGAGCGTTGCGGCGGCGGTCACGTATCAGCAGCGGAAGCTCCCGTTCCTCAAAAAGCCGAAGCGCACCGTCTTCATTTCCGATCCGTTCTATCCGGACGGCACGCTGTCGCCGAAGGAAGCGCAGCGGAAGCTGCAGGACGAGGTCGAGACGTTCCTCAAAGACAAGCTCGAAACTTATTCCACGTATAAGTATTACGACTATCAGAGAGTCGAAGATGAGAAGAACGCCTGAGCGCGTTCTTTTTTCTTGGGAAACGATTGCGTTTTGTTTACGGGCTTTGTATAATAGGAATATCTTGACCGGAGGGTGTGACATGGTCGAAAAACGGCGCTTCGGCGCAACGCAGGACGGACGCGACGTGTTCGCTTACACGCTTACGAACGATCGCGGCATTTCCGTGACCGTGCTCGATTACGGTGCGACGCTGCAGTCCGTCGTTCTGCCGCACAAAGGAGAGCGCGTCGATATTCTGCTCGGCTTTGAAACGGTCCGCGCGTACGAAAACAGCTCAGACTGTCTCGGCGCGTCGATCGGGCGGTACGCAGGACGGATCCCGGACGCGGTCGCAAGGATTGGGCTGAACGCCTTCCCCTTGACCGCAAACGACGGCAAAAACCAGCTGCACGGCGGCAGGATCGGGTTTCACAAGCGCATCTGGGACGCCGAAACCTCGGACGATTCCGTGACGTTTTCGCTGCTGTCGCCGGACGGCGACGAGGGCTTCCCCGGAACGCTTCGCTGCGACGCGGTGTACACGCTGTCCGGCAATACGCTGACGATCGCCTATCGCGGTGTTTCGGATCGGGAGACCGCATGGAACCCCACGAATCACGGCTACTGGAACCTGAACGGGCACGACGCGGGCGACGCGCGTTCGCATCTGCTGGAGATCCCCGCGGACCGTTACGTTCCCGTCGATTCCGCGCTGATTCCTCTCGACGGGGAGGCGGACGTTGCCGGCACGCGATTCGATTTCCGCGCGATGCGGGAGATCGGCGGCGAATACGACCACAGCTTCGTTCTCTCGGGCGGACCGATCCGGCTTTGCGGCAGCCGCGGCATCGGCATGGAGATTCGGACCGACTGCACCGCCGTTCAGTTCTATACCGCAAAATATCTTTCCGGCGTCGGAAAGGACGGCGCGGTCTACGGTCCGTTCGGCGCGGTCTGTCTGGAAACGGAAGGACGGCAGGCGCAGCGCGCTCTGCCGCTTGCGCCGGAAAACACGCTGACGCCCGGCGTACCCTTTACACGCACAACACAATTTCGATTTTTGTTTCGGGAGGACTGAATATGGAATCCGTCAATGATCTGCGCAAAGAATTTGAATCGATCTTCGGACGCCCCGCAAAGCGGGTTTTCACCGCCTGCGGGCGAAGCGAACTCGTCGGCAATCACACCGACCATCAGCACGGTCTTGTGCTTGCGTGCGGCGTGAATCTCTCGGCGCTCGCGCTTGCCGCGCCCAGCGACCGGAACGAGGTGCGGCTTGTTTCCAAAGGTTTCCCCGCCTGTTCCGTCGCGCTTGACGCGCTCGAGCCGGATCCGAACGAATACGGCACCACAACGGCGCTTTTGCGCGGCGTTCTGAGCGGGATCGTACAGCGCGGGGCAAACCCGTTCGGGCTCGATATCTATGTCGTGTCCCACGTGCTTTCCGGAAGCGGTTTAAGCTCCTCCGCCGCCATCGAGGTCCTGCTTGCCGGCGTCATGGAAGGGTTTTATCTCGACGGCGATCTCAATGAGATCGCGCTTGCAGTGATCGGGCAGCGCGCCGAAAACGTGTTTTTCGGCAAGCCCTCCGGACTGCTCGACCAGATGGCGTGCGCGCTGGGCGGGATCCAGTTCTTCGATTTTTCCGATCCCGCCGTTCCGGTTGCGGAGCGCGTCAATTTCGATTTCGGCGCTTCAGGGCACACGCTCGTCATCATCGATTCCGGCGCGGATCACGCGAACCTGACCGACTGCTACGCCGCGATCACACGCGAGCTTTCGGCGCTCGATTCGTTCTTCGGCGCAAACGCGCTGCGCGACGTCAGCGAGGACGATTTCTACGCGTCGCTTCCGGTGCTGCGCAGGATGTTCGGCGACCGCGCCGTGCTGCGCGCCATGCACGTTTTCGACGAGAACAAGCGCGTCCTTTCCGCAAAGCAGGCGCTGGAGCGCAACGATTTCGACACGTTCCTTGCCGTGCTGAACGCCTCGGGCGAATCCTCCTATACGATGCTGCAGAACGTGATCGCCGAAGGGCACGAAAATGCGCAGGCGGTTGCGTTTACGATCTGCTACGCCAAGCGGCTGCTCAACGGACGCGGCGCTGTGCGCGTGCACGGCGGCGGGTTTGCCGGGACCGTCCTTGCGATCGTTCCGAACGACATGCTGGACGAGTTCTGCGCCGATATGGACCGCGTGCTCTCGCCCGGCGCGTGCCATCCGCTTTCGGTGCGCAAGCGCGGCGTTTATGAACTGCCGTTGGAGGATTAAAGTATGCAGCGCAAACGCTTTTGGATCGCGCTGATCCTGTTCAGCCTGATCGGACAGATCGCATGGGTCGTTGAAAACATGTATTTCAACGTCTTCATCTACCACATGTTCAACGCTTCGCAGAGCGAGATCGCTCTGATGGTGCAGGCAAGCGCCGTCGCCGCAACGCTGACGACGCTTCTGATCGGCGCGGCTTCCGACCGTGTCGGAAAGCGCAAGGCGTTCATCACGGTCGGCTACCTTCTTTGGGGCATTTCGATCCTGGTGTTCGCCGCGCTGCGCGTCG
Organism: uncultured Clostridia bacterium; assembly: GCA_947168855.1. Lineage (GTDB taxonomy): Bacteria > Bacillota > Clostridia > Christensenellales > CAG-138 > UBA3792. Next base: position 362,618 of record CAMVNO010000003.1, on the reverse strand, counting down.
ACTGGATCGCAAAGCTCTTCCCCGCCGCCGCGCAGGACGCCGCAAAAGCCGCGGCGATCGGCGTCACGCTCGTCATCGTGTTCGACTGCGTTATGACGTTCTTCGGCTCGACGGCAAACGACGCGTGCTTCAACGCGTGGCTGACGGACAGCACGGACGAAACGAACCGCGGCAAGGCGGAGGGCATCAACGCCATGATGCCGCTGATGGCGATCCTCGTTGTGTTCGGCGGAACGATGTGGATCGACAAGAAGGATCCGGCGCACTGGACGCTGCTGTTCCTGGTGATCGGCGGCGTTGTGCTCGTTTCCGGCGCGCTCGGCTTCTTCCTGATCGACGAAAGCAGACCCGCAGCGCCCGTCACGGACGGATATATAAAGACGCTGTTCTACGGGTTCCGACCGCGGATCATCCGCACAAATCCGGACCTGTATCTGTCGCTGATCTGCTTTACGATATTCGGCATTTCCATTCAGGTCTTTATGCCGTACCTGATCCTGTACTATACCGAAGCGCTGCACCTCGACAACTATGTACTGATCATGGCGCCGGCGATCCTGCTTGCGGCGGCCGCCACCGTGTTTTACGGGCGGCTCTACGATCGTCTCGGATACCGGAAGACGCTCATTCCGGCACTGGTCGTGCTCGTTTTGGGCTATGCGTTCCTCTACCTGTTCCGGAATACGGCGCTTGTGTTTTTGGGCTCGCTTCTGATGATGTGCGGGTATCTCTGCGGCATGGCGGTGTTCGGCGCGCGCATTCGCGACTGCACGCCGCTCGGCATGGCGGGCAGATTCCAGGGGCTTCGCATCATCGGACAGGTGCTGATCCCCGGCGTCGTCGGTCCCGAGATCGGCAAGCTGGTTCTCAAGGGCGCGGAAACGGTGAAAAACAACGACGGCACGTTCTCCTTTATTCCGAACGCGAACATCTTCCTTTGGGCGGGCATTGTTCTGCTGCCGATCGCGATCGTGATCGGGATCGAGCTATACCGCGCCGGAAAGGCGAAGAAGCATGCTTAACGCCTATCCGCGTCCGCAGATGCGGCGCAACAGCTTTATCAATCTGAACGGGACCTGGGACTTTGCCGTGACGAACGGCGATTACCCCGCATCGTTTCCGGATCGCATCAACGTCCCCTATCCGCCCGAAGCGCCGCTGTCCGGCGTTGAACGGCGTATTTCGCCGGAGGAAACCATGTGGTACCGGCGCGTTTTTCCCATGCCCGCGCACGCCGCGCAGGATCGCGTGATCCTGCATTTCGGCGCGGTCGATCAGATGGCAGAGGTCCTTGTAAACGGCGCGCTCGCGGGCAGACACGCAGGCGGATATCTGCCGTTTTCGCTGGACGTGACCGCGCTGCTTCAGGAAGAGAACGAGCTCGTCGTCAACGCGGTCGACACGCTCGATCACACATATCCGTGGGGCAAGCAGAAGCAGAATCCGGGCGGTATGTGGTATACGCCGTTCTCCGGGATCTGGCAGTCGGTCTGGCTGGAGGTCGTGCCGGAAACGTATCTCACCTTGCTGAAGATCACCCCTTCTCTCGACGCGGTCACGATCGCATTGGAAACGAACAATCCGTTCCCCGGCGCGCGCATCACGGTCGAAACGCCGGCGGGACCGATCCCTGTCGACATATCCGAACAGGCTGTGACGATCCCGATCCCGGACCCGATCCTCTGGACGCCCGAATCGCCGCATCTGTACCCGTTTACGGTTCAGTGCGGCAAGGATACGGTAAGGTCGTATTTTGCGCTTAGAACGGTCTCTGCAAGCGTTACAGACGGCATTCCGCGGCTGCTGCTGAACGGAAAGCCCTGTTTCTTTCACGGGCTTCTGGATCAGGGCTACTGGCCCGACGGACTCTGTCTGCCGCCCGACGACAGCGGCTATGAACGCGACGTCCTTGCTGCGAAGGCGCAGGGCTTCAACATGCTGCGAAAGCATATCCGCGTGGAGCCGCTTCCGTTCTATGCGGCTTGCGACCGGCTCGGCATGCTGGTTCTGCAGGACTTTGTAAACAACGGCGATTATCATTTTCTGCGCGACAGCGCCCTGCCAGCGATCGGGATGAAACGGCGGTCCGACAAGCATCTGAACCGTGATCCGGCGACGCGAAAGGTCTTTCTGGATACCGCAAAAGCCACGATCGCGCACCTGTTCGACGCGCCCTGCATCGTCGGCTGGACGGTCTTCAACGAGGGCTGGGGGCAATTCACCGCCGACACGGTCTACCGCACGCTCAAGCCGCTGGATCCGACCCGTTTCTTCGACACGACGTCCGGCTGGTTCCGGCAGACGGAAAGCGACGTACGCAGCGAGCATGTGTATTTCCGCCCGTTCCGCCTCCGGAAAGCGGATAAACCCTGTTTGCTGTCCGAATTCGGCGGATATGTGCTGACGGAACAAACAAAGAAGAAATACGGCTACCGGTTCTTCACCGACCGGTCCGCATACCGGAACGCGGTGATCGCGCTTTACCGGAACGAGATCCTGCCCGCCATCCCGAAGGGGCTCTGCGGCGCGATCTATACGCAGCTTACGGACGTGGAAAACGAGGTGAACGGCATCCTTACCGCCGATCGCTCCGAAGCGAAAACGGACGCCGAAGCGATGCGCGCCCTCGCCGAAGAACTGCAGAACGCGATCCGATAACAAACGAAGAGAGGGTGTTAAGAAACAAAAAGCGGTTTCTTAACACCCTCTTTATGAATTCTCGCTTCGCTCCGTGAATTGTCCTTCGGACATGAATTGCGCCCTGCGGCGCATGAATTGACGGCACAGCCGTCATGGAGGTCGGTTTTCCGAACGGAAAACCTTTACATGCGGCAACGGAATAGCCGATTCATGCAGCCATGCTGCAATTTTCAGGGGATGTTCAGAAATGCAGAACACTTTCTGAACATCCCCTGATTCTGATTATCCGGAAGCTCAGCCGCATCGGAGCCAGGAGAACGGCGAATGCTCCTCTTCCTGCTGCGGAAGCGCCGTGACGAGCACGGAACAAAACGCTTCGGCGTTGCCGTCCGCGCTGTAAACGCGGATCGTCGACGTGCCCGGGTACAGCGCGGTGAGATGTCCCGCGTCATCGACGCGGACGACGCTCGGGTCTGCGCTTTCAAAGTGCACCGTGCTGTCTGCGGCATTGAACGGTTCAACCATGATCTCAAGCGCGGCGGTCTCGCCTGTGTGAAGCTCGATCACCGTTTCTTCGAGCTGAATGCTCCGGACCGGGATCGGACCGTCTTCGGGCGCGGGACCGACGGCAGGGATCGGGCGCGTATCCAGCACCTCGCCGCAAACGGTACAGACGATCGCCTCCTCGCCTTCCGCGTCGGCTGTCGGCTCCTTGACCGTGATCCATTCGCCGGGCGTATGTCCCGCGGCGGGGATCGTACCGGAATAGGAATCTCCGCAATATACGCAGGTATAAACCGCCTTTCCCTCCTTCACGCACGACGCAGGCTCCGTGATCTCCTCCCGGTAGTTGTGCCGCGGAAGCGTATAGTCGTCCCGGTAGGTATATCCGCATTCATTGCACGTATAGGTCGTATACCCCCACTCCTGACAGGTCGGCTCCGTCACAACCTCCGTATACGTCGGCGATTCGCAGGCTTCCGGCCGCGTCGGGATCGCTTCGTTGTAATAGGTCGAATCAAAGTGCAGCGTTTTATTATGCGTCAGATAACAGTCCTTGGCGCTGTCCTCGCCGATGATCGCGTTGCAGTACGCGCGTCTCGACGGCGTGACCTCGAAAAACCGGATCTCCGCGTCGACGCTCGAATCGCGGATGGAAGGGATCTTTCCGTTATAGTCGCGGGAACGCTTGAACATGCCCACGACGCCGCCGTTGTGCGCGTAACCGTATATGTCGGCGTAGCCGCGCGTATACACCGTGCAGTCGCTGATCGAGCCGCAGCCGTTTGCATAGACGCCGCCGAGAAACTCCTCGCAGAGCACGTCCGGATTCCGGTCGATAAACAGCAGCTCCGCCTCGACCGTGCAGTTCTTGAACAGGCAGTGGCGGTTATAGCCGAGGATCCCGCCGACGCCGGCGTTGACCGATGAGATCGTCAGCGAATTGCGCGTCGACACAATGCAGTCGGAAAAAACGGTCTCGGACGCATAGCCCGCGATCGCGCCGGTAAAGCAGTTCTGATCCGTGTCGATCCGGATCTCGGCGTTCAAAAGCCGCAGGTTTTTGATCTCTGCGTCGGTCACGACGGAAAACAGCCCACCGAACACCGCATCGAATTTCCTGCGGTTGCCGTCGAGCGTGACGGCGGTTTCCGCACCTGTCTCAACCACTGTGAGATTGCCGATCGTATGTCCCGCTCCGTCCAGCGTGCCGGAGAACGGGATCGGCGTCCATGCCGCGTCGCCGAGATCAATGTCCGCCGTGAGAACATAGCTTCCGCCCGGATTCTCCGCGATCCGCATCAGATCCGAGCGCGTTGCGATTCCCTGCGGTGCGTTCGCCGTGTCATACAGGAGGCCCGGTATGCCGAGCAGCAAAAATGAAAGAACGATCGCGCAAATCTGTTTCATAGGCAGTCCTCGCTTTGCGGCGCCGGGTAAATCCGCACGCCGGAATGATACGATCGGATTATAGCACATCGGTTCCGATCCGTAAAGTACGGAGTCGTTTCGTGTCGAATGCTTCAGCGCCTTTTTCGGGGACCGGAAGCCGCAAAAAAATCAGGACCGCAGATCTGCGGTCCCGTTTTATAAATCAATTCGATTAGTTGAGAGCGTCCTTCAGAGCCTTGCCTGCCTTGAACGCAGCAGCCTTGGTCGCCGCAATCTCGATCTCCTTGCCGGTTGCCGGGTTGTGGCCCTTGCGTGCCGGACGGGTCTTTGCTTCAAAGGAGCCGAAACCGACGACGGAAACCTTCTCGTCCGCCTTGAGCGCTTCGACGATGGTGCTGACAACCGCGTTAACGGCCTTCTCTGCGTCCTTCTTGGACAGTTCGCTCTTCTCTGCAACTGCCGCGATGAGTTCAGTCTTGTTCATGATTATTCCTCCGTAAATGAATTTCAAAAGTTATGCCGCTCGTTTGACGAGCGTTGCTATTTTACCAATCAAAACCGCTTTCGTCAAGTCCCAAAATGCTTTTTTATCAGATTAACAGGGATTTTTTCGCCTTTTCCCAGTACTTGTCCTGTTCGGACAGCGGAAGATCCGCAAGGTTTTTGCCGTCCGCCGCCGCAAACTCCTCCATCCTCCCGAACCGGGCGATGAATTTATCTGTCGCATCGTGCAGCAGTTGTTCGCTGTCAAGCCCGAGAAGCCGGATCACATTGACGATCGCAAACAGCAAATCGCCCGCTTCCTCCGCAATATCCCCCGCGCCGTTCATCGCGGCTTTCAGCTCGTCCAGTTCCTCATACACCTTCGGCAGCGCTTCATTCGCGTCGTTCCAGTCGAAGCCGACCTTGCGCGCGCGCTTCTGCACCTTGCCCGAACGCATCAGCGCCGGAAAGCGCTTCGGCACGGCGCACAGAACCTCTTTCTGCGTCTTCTGATTCTTTTCTTTCTGTTTCAGCTCGTCCCACCGCTTCAACACATCGGCGCTCGTTTCCGCCTTTTCCGTGCCGAACACGTGCGGGTGACGGTAGACCATCTTTTTCACGATGCCATCCGCCACGTCGTTCTCATTGAACCGCCCCTGCTCGTCCGCGATCGTCGCATGGAAGACGACGTCCATCAGCACGTCGCCGAGCTCTTCTATAATATGCGCGTCGTCCTGCTCGTCGATCGCGTCGTTCAGCTCGTAGCATTCCTCAATGAGATCGCCCTTTAGACTTTCATGCGTCTGTTCGCGGTCCCACGGGCATCCTCCGGGCGCTCTCAGCCGCTTGAGAACGGTGACGAGATCGTAATAACCGTATCGCGTACGCTGCTCAAACGACGCAGGCGATAGGTACAGCACCGAGCCCGCAAACAGCGTACGCCTGCGATCGAGCTCCGAGAGCGGGAAGGTGCGGTATGCGTAATGTCCGTCCGGCTGCATGGTGGCAAGCGTAACGGACCAATCGTCCGGATAGATCTCCGAAAGCGCAAGCTTGACCTCGCCCGCGATGATTGGGCTGTCCAGCTCCTGGATAAGCAGCGGCACGGAGGGATCGACCCGATTCGGAAGCGTCCGCGCCGTGAAAACCTGCGCATCCTGCACGGCGGGAAACGCCGCCTTTGCGTAGGATACGCCGGGCAGCACGTCCACGCGGAAGCCCTTTTTCTTCGCCGCCGCTTCGATCGCGGGCAGCTGCGCAAAGCAGCCGTCGCCCATCACGGCATACACGCAGTCGCCGCCGGAAACGAGCCGCGCGGCGATCGCTTCGTTCAGCGCGTCGAAATCTGCCGCGGTTTCATAAAGATCGTCCATCGAAACAAACGTGAGCCCGGCGTCGAGCACAGGCTTTGCCGAGGGATGTTCCGCCGTCTGCAGATAGAGCGTCTTTGCGCACAAAACGGCGTCCCACGCGGCGCGCGTCAGCGTTTGCGGCGTGGAAAGCGGCGCAATCACAATGGTTTTCATATTATCTCCTTGCAAAACGGGCAAGCTTTCTGCCGCCCGGAATATAGGCGAGCTCTTCCTTGGTAAACATGCCGAAGCGCACCGTCAGCATCACATACACAAGGAACGCGGCGGCGATCGCAAGAACGGTCGGGATCATCGAGGGCCATCCGGAGGCAAGCAGCGGGATCTTGGAAAGAAGCATGTGCAGCACCCATGCAACGCTGCCCATGATCGCGGAAACGAACGCGGGCTTCAGGAAGGTGTCGAGCACATTGAGCTTTGCCTTGGTGACCCTGAGAAGCGCAATCGTATCCAGAATGCCCGCAACGCCGTAGCAGGCGAGGTTTGAGAACACCGCGCCGAGGATGTTGATCTCCTTCATCGGGATGAAGATGAAATTGACGGCGATCTTGGTCAGCCCGCCGATCAGCAGAAACCACATCGGGAGGCGATGCCTGCCAGCGCCCTGCAGCGCGCCGGTCGCCGTCTGTACCAGCGAAATAAAGATGACGGTAAACGCCGCGACGTGCATCAGCGGTACGGCGATCGCAAACGCCTCGGGCGTTACGCGCGAATACAGCAGCCGGATGATCGGTCCCGCAAGCACGGAAAGCCCGACCGCGCAGGGTATGCCGATCGCCATGGCGATCTTGAGGCTCAGAAGCGACAGGTTCTGCACGCCTTCGCGGTCCTCCCGCACGCGCGCCGCGGAGATCGCGGGCACGATTGACATGGCGATGCCGACCGTGATGGTTGCGGGAAGGTTGATGATGGACCGCACGTACAGGCAAAGCGACGTGTAATTGAGCTCCGCGGTTTCAGCGCTCATGCCGATGCGCTCAAGCAGCCGCTTGATCATGACGGAATCGAGGAAGTTTGCGATCGGCAGGATCGACGCGCCGAGCGTGATCGGGATCGCGATCGCAAGCATGGGTCCGATAACGCGCTCGTGCGGGTTCGGGTCCTCGATCAGCGCCGGGTATTGTCCGCGCGCGCGGGCGTAGAAGATGATCATCACGATCAGCGCGAGGATCTCCGAAATCGTAACGCCGAGCAGCAGCCCCGCCGCGCCTGCGGCGTTGCGGAAATCCGTGCCTTCGAATCTCTGATACAGGATCTTTGCGATCATCAGTCCGAAGATGAACTTGAAGACCTGCTCCGCAAACTGGGAAACGCTCGTCCCCGTCATGCGCTGCAGTCCCTGCAGGTATCCGCGGTATGCGCAGATCAGCGACACAAACAGCAGCGCCGGCGCAAGCGCCATCATGGAATACTTTGCGCCTTCTCCGCCGTTCAGGACCGATTCACCGAGCCAGCCCGCGCCGAAGAACATCAGCGCGGACGTCACCGCACCGATCAGGAGCAGCAGAAGAAGCGAACGGCGGAACACGCGCCGCGCGCCGTCATGGTTCCCGACCGCCGCGCGTTCCGCGACCATGCGCGAGATCGCCGTGGGAATGCCGGAGCTGGAGATGATCAGAAGCCAGGAATAGGTCGGATAGACGAGCTCATAGTAAAACATGCCCTGCTCGCCGACGATGCGAACCGCAAAGATGCGAAACAGAACGCCGATGAGCTTGCAGATCAGTCCTGCCGCCGCAAGGATCGCGGCGCCTTTGACGAATGATGTTTTCTGATTGGCTTCCATGCGATCAGTATAGCAGATACGAAGGCGTTTTTCAAGTGGTCAGCAGCGCAGTCAGGATCCCTTCGTTTTCGGCGTACAGGGAAGGCAGGTCCTCAATCGGCAGCGGATTCTCACCCCTTCCCGCTTCGACCGTAAAGGCGTTTGCGTGCAGCGCCTCGATCATCCAGTCCTTATACCCCGCAAAGCCGCTCTGGTACGATACATTTGCGACCGTATAGCCGGAAGCTTCCGCAAAGCGTTCCGCAAGCGCGCGCGAGCCCTGCGGCGCCGTTCCGCGAAACTCCCAGTAGATCTCGCCGCCCTGCGTGTGATAGGCGATCGTGCGATCGTACCGCTCCCGCAGCGAAAGCTCATACATCGCGCGGTCCTCCGGCGCCTCCAAAGGACGCGTGCCGACATAATCGCGCGGGCCCGGACGCGTGAAACCCTGCGCGAACTTGATCGCGCGCGCGTTTTCCCACCCCGCCGGATAGCCGAGGTTCAGATCGACGCCCTGTATGTTTGCTTTCCATCCGTCCGGGAACGGGATCCTGGGATAGAACGCCGAAAGCGCCCGCGCGCTTTCATAAAAGCTGTCGCCCTCGGCGAGCGCGCCGGTCACCAGATCGACCCCGTCCGGATTAACGAGCGGCACGAGCGTCAGCGTCGATTGTTCATACAGCCTGCGTGCAGGGACTCCGCCGATCGTTCCGTTTTCGGTAAACGCTTTTGCGCAGCGCTCCAGAAACAGCAGCACGAGCGGCGTTGTGATCCATTCGTTTGCGTGATGTGCGGCGTTCACGCCGACGCGCAAGGGTCCCGCGCCGATACGGATCGCCTCGATCCGGCGCCCCGACACGCTTCTGCCGACGCTGTATTTTGCAAGGAACGGATACCGAAGCGTAAGCCCTTCCAGTACGCAAGCGGTGAGAAACGCCGAATACGGAAGATCGGTAAACACGACCCCGCCGTCGAGCGGCACGGCGGTCGTTTTCCCGTCGCGGTCCGTCCGGAATTCCGAACCCACGAAATACGGCCAGAGCGCCGCCCACGTCAGCCGGTCCGCAACGCCGTCGGAGCGCACACCGTATCGTTCCTGCAGCCGGATGAGCGCGCGTTCGGTGCGCCGTCCGAAGATCCCGTCGATTTCGCCCGGCTCCTCCCCCGCGCGCAAAAGCGCCGTTTGCAGGTATTGCACAAAAAGTCCTCTGTCTCCGAATCGCAGCGTCTGCATGGTTCGTCCTCCGCCGTTTTTGCCATTCTATGCAGCCGTTTTGCAATTCAGAAGCAAAAAGCCCGCTCGACAAAGGAGCGGGCTTTGGTTCTTATAACTTATTTCTGTTCCTTTTTCTTCTTCATGCCGCCGAGGATCAGGTTCGTGAGGACGCCGAGGATCAGCGCGCAGGCGACCGTGGTGAGGTTGACCTTGCCGAAGCTGACGGTCAGACCGCCGACGCCCGCGATCAGGATCACGGAGACCACGAACAGGTTGCGGTTTTCGTTCAGGTCGACCTTCTGGATCATCTTAAGACCGGAGACCGCGATGAAGCCGTACAGCGCCATGCAGACGCCGCCCATGACGCAGCTCGGGATCGACGCGAGGAATGCGGCGAACGGTCCGACGAAGCTGATCAGGATCGCAAGGATCGCGGTGCAGAGGATCGTCACGACGGACGCGTTGCCGGAGATCGCGACGCAGCCGATGGACTCGCCGTAGGTGGTGTTCGGGCAGCCGCCGAAGATCGCGCCCGCGAAGGAGCCGATGCCGTCGCCGAGGAGCGTGCGGTGCAGACCCGGATTTTCGGTCAGATCGACGCCGACGATCGAGGACAGGTTCTTATGGTCCGCAATGTGCTCCGCAAAGACGACGAACGCGACAGGCACATATGCGACAAGGATCGTGAGGAAGTATGCGCCGTTCATCTCGCCGAAGCCCTTGACCGCAGTGAGGAACGTGAAGTCCGGATACCACTGCATGGTCTTGAAGCCGGAGAAATTGATGATCTGCAGCGCGGTGTTGCCGGTCGCGTTGCCGATCAGCGTAAAGACCGCAGCGACTGCGTAGCCCGCGAGAATGCCCATGATGAACGGGATCATCTTCAGCATCTTCTTGCCGTAGACCGAGCAGAGCATCGTGACCGCCAGGGTGATGAGCCCGACGACGAGGCAGAGATACTTGTTTGCGTTCTGCACGTTGTTTTCGGTCTTGATCATAACGGTATCGCCCGCCTTCAGCGTGTCGAAGATCTCTTCGGATGCGATCTTGGCGGATTCCTCCGTGACGGTCTCGCCATCTACGCTTTCAACGACGAGCAGATTCTTGTTGATCAGATCTTCCTCCGTGATCTGATGCGTTGCAAAGCCGATCTCCTTGTGCGTAACGTTGCCCTTGGTGAGGTCGCCGATCGCGTTGCCTGCGAGCGAGAGACCAATGATCGCAACGATCGGTCCGATGACGATCGCCGGCATCAGCTTGTTGATCCACTTGACGCCCGCGATCTTAACGACGATCGCGATGACCACATAGACGAGACCTGCGAACAGCGCACCGATGATCAGGCCGAGGTAGCCGAGCGACATCGAAACGCCGCCCGCGAACGCAGCCGCCATGGAGCCGAGGAACGCAAACGAACTGCCGAGAAAGACCGGGCTACTGAACTTCGTGAAGAGCAGATAAACGAGCGTGCCGACGCCTGCGCCGAACAACGCCGCGGTGGAGCTCATGCCGTGACCGATGATCGCCGGGACCGCAATGGTCGCCGCCATGATCGCGAGAAGCTGCTGCAGTGCAAAGAGCAGCGTCTGACCGAATTTCGGTTTGTCCTTGATGTTGTAGACCAGATTCATAATGTACCTCCCTGTGTCCTTTTATTATGATGTGTCTATTGAGAAGCCGCTTTGCGGCTCATCTCCGTTTATGCGTCGCGCCGGAAGAGCGCGATCTCGTTTCTGCCGTCTACCTTGTCGACCCGGACGCTGATGAACTCGTCCCGCGCGGTCGGCACGTTCTTGCCGACGAAGTTGGCGGCGATCGGAAGCTCGCGGTGTCCGCGGTCCACGATCGCGCAGAGCCGGATCGCGGCCGGTCTGCCGAGCCGGATGATCGCTTCCATGGCAGCGCGCGCGGTGCGGCCCGTGTAGATCACGTCGTCGACGAGCACGATCACCTTGCCGTTGACATCGAACGGAATGTCGGAACCGTGGACCTGCGGCGTCGGGAACAGCTCCTTCAGGTCGTCGCGGTACAGCGTGATGTCCAGCGCGCCGAGATGCACGCGAATGTCCGAGAAGCGCTCGATGTTCGCTTTGATTCGTTCTGCAAGCGGAACTCCGCGGCGGCGGATGCCGACGAGATACAGCTCCTCCGCGCCGACGTTGTTCTCGATGATCTCATGGGAGAGACGCATCAGCATGCGTTCCATCGTCTTTTCATCGACCAGAATGTGCTCGTTCATCGCGTCCTCCTCCCGTCAAAAAATCCTGCCGTATGCGCGGCAGGACAGAATACACCTTTTGTGCGGTTATGGACCTTGCCGGCATCTCGTACCGAATTAAAGGATTTTTATTTTTCGACATCATACCACAGGATATTGCATTTGTAAAGGGGGTAACCGCACATATTTTGTATCGTTCGCATGTATAAATGTATTTTGACCCTTGTGAAAACGTACGGATTATGGTAAAATACAGTATCTACGGAGGGTTGAAAATGCCTTATTTTACGCACGGTGAAACCAAGAATAAGCTGATTCTGCTGTACATTGCCGCCCGCGCCGACGCGATCCCCACCCGCGCGCAGCTCTATCGCACCGCGGTTCTGAATTCCGAGATTCAGTATTTCGCCTTTGAGGAAGCGCTCGGAGAGCTGCTCGAGGACGGTCTGCTGACCGAGGTGCCCAAGAGCTTCGGCGACTGTCTCGGCGTGACCGATCTCGGGCGGGAAGCGCTTCAGATGTTCGAGAAGAGCATTCCGCAGGACGAACGGATGCGGCTTGACGCGTACCTTTGCGCGCACCGCGGCGATTTCCTGCGCGAAACGCAGATCTCGAGCCGCATCGAAAAGACCGATTCCGGCGTTATGCTGCATCTTTACATCACCGAAGCGGACCGTGTCATCCTGTCCGTTTCGCTCGCGGCGGCAAGCGAGGAGCAGGCGATGGCGATGCGCAGCCGCTGGGAGAACGCCGGAGAACCGGTCTATAACTACATCTGGGACATTCTGACAAAAGAACAGAAACACTGAGGAAATATGGATCTTTCAAAACTCAATCCGCCGCAGCGCGAAGCGGTGACGACCACCGAAGGACCGCTTCTGGTCCTTGCCGGCGCGGGCAGCGGAAAAACGCGCGTGCTGACGCACCGCATCGCATATTTAATCGAAGAAAAGGGCGTTTCGCCGTACCGCATTCTGGCGCTGACCTTCACGAACAAAGCCGCGAAAGAGATGCGTGAACGCGTCGACGCGCTCATTGAGACCGACGCAAAAGCGATCTGGGTCGCGACGTTCCACGGCTTCTGCGCAAGGCTTCTTTTCATGGAGATCGACCGGCTCGGCTACGGCAAGTCGTTTATCATTTACGACGAACAGGACCAGCAGTCGCTGATCGGGCACATCATCAAGGATATGAACCTGAACGACAAGGTCTTTACAAAGCGGATGCTCGCAGGGATCTTCTCAAACGCGAAGAATCATTCCCTCTCCCCCCTTGCGTTTCTGCGCGAAACCGGTCAGCCGACACAGATCCTCGAAGCGTTCCGGCTCTATGAAAAGCGGCTCAAAGACGCAAACGCGCTCGATTTCGACGATCTTCTGCTCTGCACGATCCGCCTGTTCGAGGAGAACGCGGACGTGCTCGAAAAGTGGCAGGAACGGTTTCGCTACATCCTTGTCGACGAATATCAGGACACGAACCTTGCGCAGTACCATATCGTGAACCTGCTCGCCAAAAAGCACAGAAATCTCTGCGTGGTCGGTGACGACGACCAGAGCATCTATGCGTGGCGCGGCGCGGACATCCGCAACATTCTGGAATTTGAAAAGGATTTCGAGGGCTGCCGGGTCATCCGTCTCGAGCAGAACTACCGCTCGACAGAACGGATCCTCGACGCGGCGAACGCGGTCATTCACAACAACAGGGGGCGCAAGGAAAAGAAGCTCTGGACCGCCGAAAAAGGCGGCGCGCCGATCGACGTGCACGAGGCGGGCGACGAACGCGACGAAGCGTACTATATCTGCTCGCAAATTGCGAACAGCATAAGAGCCGGCGCGCGGTATGACGATTCTGCGATCCTGTACCGCACGCACGCGCAAAGCCGCGTTCTGGAAATGATGCTCAAGAGCTTCCTGATTCCCTACCGCGTGTACGGCGGCGTGTCGTTCTTCTCGCGCGCGGAGGTCAAGGACATCCTCGCATACCTTCGGCTGATCCTGAATCCCGCCGACGACGAGGCGTTCCTGCGTGCGGTGAACACGCCCCCGCGCGGCATCGGCGCGCAGAGCATCGCGGTCCTCCGCGACAGCGCGAACCGCCGCGGCATTCCCATGATGAGCGCCGTGATCGAACCGGGCGACGTTCCGCCGCGTACCGTTGCAAAGTTTACGCCGTTTCTGAACCTGTTCCGGAAGCTGTACGAGCTGTTTGACACGATGCCGCTTGCGGACTTTACGCGCGAGCTTCTGGAGCGGATCGGTTACGACGCGTACCTGAAGGACGATAAAAAAGAGAATTATGAAGCGCGCGCCGAGGTCGTCGAAGAGCTTTTGGGCTACATCGAGGAGTTTGAAACGAGCTATACCGAAAACGACGGAAACGTGCTGCAGGCGTTTTTAACCAACGTCGCGCTGTTCTCGCAGGCGGACAACGTGGATGAAACGAACGGCTGTGTGAACCTGATGACGCTGCACGCCGCAAAGGGACTTGAGTTTCCGAACGTGTTCCTGTGCGGCATGGAGGAAGGGCTCTTCCCGTCCGCACAATCCGCCTATGACGAGGACCGGCTCGAGGAGGAACGCCGGCTTTGCTACGTCGGCGTGACGCGCGCGAAAAAGCGGCTGTACCTTTCCTACGCAAAGGAGCGCATGCTCTACGGGCGCACCGAACCCGCGCTGCCCTCGCGGTTTTTGACCGAAATGGGCGACGCGATCGAGCTGCCGGGCAGCAGACCGCAGCGCAGATCCGCGCCGGAACGCAAATGGGACAGCGGATCGGTATCCTCGTTCTTTGCCGCACCGATCGTGAAAAAGCCGAAGGAGCCGGTCAAAACCGATCTCGGCACCAGACCGGAACCGCCGAAAAAGGCGGCGGCGTTCTCCGGCAAGGTCGGCGACCGCGTCCGGCACAAGACGTTCGGCGAGGGCGTTATCATCGGAGAGTCCGGCAGCGGCGCGTCGATGATCGTGCAGATCCGATTCGACAACGGCGCCGTCAAAAAACTTGCGGCGGGCTTTGCGCCGCTTGAAATACTGGAGTAAGCTATGGATCGACAGAGAGAACTGGTCAATATTCTGAACCGCTACGCCGCGGCGTACTACGAGCAGGACGCGCCGCTCGTGTCCGACGCGGAATACGACAAGCTGTATGACGAGCTTCAAAAGCTCGAAGCCGAAAGCGGCGTCGTGACTCCCGACAGCCCCACGCTGCGCGTCGGCGGCGCGCCGCTCAAGAGCTTTGAGGAGCACCGGCATCTCGGCAGGCTCTGGAGCCTTGACAAGGTCCGCACGCCCGAGGGGCTCAAGGATTTTATCCGCAAGGTGACCGCCGCTTCACCCGAGCCGCCGCTGTTTGCGCTCGAATACAAGTTCGACGGGCTGACCGTGAACCTGACCTATGAAAACGGTATCCTCACGCAGGGCGCGACGCGCGGCAACGGCACCGTCGGTGAGGCGATCCTGCCGCAGCTTCGCACCATCCGCAGCATTCCGCTTTCGATCCCGTTCAAGGGACGCATGGAGGTGCAGGGCGAATGCATCATGCGGCTGTCCGTGCTCGAGGCGTACAACCGCACCGCGGACGAGCCGCTGAAAAACGCGCGCAACGCCGCGGCGGGCGCGCTGCGCAACCTCGATCCCGCCGTGACCGCGGCAAGGAAGCTCGACGTGTTCTGCTACAACGTCGGCTATATCGAGGGCAAGACGCTCTCGAATCAAAAGGAAATGCTCGATTTTCTCAGGGAAAACGGGCTGCCCGTCTGTCCGTTTGTGCGCTGGCTTCATACGCCCGACGAGATCATGGACGAGATCGACCTTGCGGAACAGCGCCGCAGTACGCTCGATTTTCTGATTGACGGCATGGTCGTGAAGGTCACGGATTTCGCGCTGCGAAACGCCCTGGGCGCAACCGAGAAATTCCCGCGCTGGGCGATGGCGTATAAATTTGCCGCCGAAGAGCTGACCGCAACGGTTCTGGACGTGACCTGGGAGGTCGGCAGAACCGGCAAGCTGACGCCGCTCGCGCACATCGAGCCGGTCGAATTCTCCGGCGTGACGGTCAAAAAAGCGACGCTGAACAACTGGGACGACGTGCAGCGCAAGCGCGTCGGCATCGGCTCGCGCGTGTTCATCCGCAGAAGCAACGACGTGATCCCGGAGATCCTCGGCGCGGTGCCGGACGACAAGCCGCTGCGCCCCGTCGAAAAGCCGACCGTCTGCCCGCAGTGCGGCGCGCACGTCGAAATGCGCGGCGCGCACCTCTTCTGCACAAACTCGCTCTCCTGCCGTCCGCAGATCGCGGCGCGGCTTTCGCACTACGCATCGCGCGACGCGATGGACATCGACACGTTTGCGGGAAAAACCGCCGAACAGCTGATCGACGCGTTCGGCATCAGCACGATTCCCGAGCTCTACGCGCTTTCGCACGAGCAGCTCACGGCGCTCGAACGCTTCGGGCACAAGAAGGCGCAAAACCTCCTCGACGCGCTGGAGGCGAGCAAGCACCGCCCGCTCTCCGCATTTCTCTTCGCGCTCGGCATTCCGAACGTGGGCGTCAAGACCGCCAAGGATCTTGCGCGGCATTTCGGGACGCTTTCCGCCGTGCGGCACGCAACCCGCGAGGAGCTTGCCGCGATCGACGACGTCGGCGAGATCGTTGCGGACGGGATCGTTTCGTTCTTTGCGGACGCGCGGATCGCGGATCAGGTCGACCGGCTGCTGGCGCTCGGCGTACAGCCCGCGGAAACGGCGAAGACCGAAAGCGGTCCCCTGCCCCTTGCGGGCATGACGGTCGTGATCACGGGAACGCTCGCCACGCTTTCACGCAGGGACGCGGAAGCGCTCGTGGAGGAAAACGGCGGCAAGGCGGCGGGCAGCGTATCGAAGAACACCTCGTTCGTGGTCGTCGGCGAAAACGCGGGCAGCAAGGCGGATAAGGCGCAGGCGCTGGGGATCCCGATGATCGACGAAACAGAATTTTTGAAACGGATCGGAACATGAAATTAGGCAAACTTGACAACGACACATTGGAACGGCTGATCCTGGATCGGTTCAAACGAACGCGCCCGGAATCGTTCGGCGCGCCGCGCATCGGCATGGACTGCGCGATGCTGGATTTTGAAGGCGATCTGATCGTCACAAGCTGCGATCCCATCACAAGCGCGGACGCAAAGCATATCGGCGCGCTGTCGGTCCACGTCAACTGCAACGACGCGGCGGCGGGCGGCGCGGAACCGGTGGCGCTTCTGGTGACCCTGCTCCTGCCCCCGTCCGAGACCGAAGAAACGGTCGCCATGATCGCCGAAGATCTGCAGGACGCGGCGGAACGCGCCGGCGTTGACGTCATCGGCGGGCACACCGAGGTGACGGACGCGGTCACGCGCGTGACGACCTGCACCACGGTGATCGCCCGGACGACGAAGGCGAAGATGCTGACAGGCGCAAAGCCGGGTGACGAGATCGTCATGACCAAGTGGGCGGGACTTGAAGGCACGATGCTGATCGCAAGCGACCGGGCAGACCTGCTCTTTGGACTGCCTGCGGAAACGGTCGAACGCGCAAAAGCGCTCTCGAAGCATCTTTCCGTTGTGCCGGAAAGCCGGATCGCCATGCGGCACAACGCGCACGCGATGCATGACGTGACCGAAGGCGGCGTGCTCGGCGCGATCTGGGAGCTTGCGGCGCAGGAACGCCTGGGCGCGGTCGTCGATCGAAGCGCGATCCCCGTCCTTCCCGAAACAGTCGCGATCACGGACGCGGTCGGGCTCGATCCGTATCGGCTGATGTCGAGCGGCTCCCTGCTGATCGCCTGCGAAAACGGCGCCGAAACGGTCGCCGCCCTGCAGGATGCGGGCATTCCCGCCGCAGTGATCGGACGCATTACGGCGCAGGATTTCCGCTTTGCGGACGGTTCGCCGCTCGATCCGCCCGGCGCAGACGAGCTGTATCGGCTGTTCTGAACTGTTTTTTCCCGAAAAAAGCCGATTCCGCTCTTGTGTTTTCGGACCGGAATATGGTATACTTTGTATTTGCGGAGGTAAGTGTATGAAAAGCATGACCGGATACGGAAAAGGCGTCGCCGTTTTGGACGGACGTGAGCTGACCGTCGAACTCAAAAGCGTGAATCACCGCTTTCTGGATGTTTCGATGCGTCTTCCGCGCGTGCTTTCCTGCATTGAAGATACGATCCGCACGACGATCTCCGAGCGTCTTGTGCGCGGGCACGTCGACGTATTTGTCAATTACCGCAACACCCGCAGCGACGCGAAGAGCGTCCGCGTGGACGATCTTTTGCTGTCCGAATATGTGAAGGCGGCAAGAGCTGCGAACGAAGACCTGAATCTTCGGGACGATCTGACGCTCTCGAACGTCCTTCGTCTCCCCGACGTGACGGAGATCGTGCCTGCCGATGAGGACGCGGACGCGCTGATCGCGCTTGCGAAGGATGCGACGACGCTCGCGCTGAATGGCTTGATCGAAATGCGCGTTGCGGAGGGTGCGCGGCTCAGAACCGCGCTGCTTGCAGGCGTCAACGCGATGGACGCGTATCGCGAAGAGATCCTTGCGCGCGCGCCGTTCGTTGCAGAGGAGTACCGAAAGAAGCTCAATGAGCGGATCGAAGCGGTGCTCGACGACGCCGAGATCGACCGCGCGCGGCTGGCAACCGAAGTGGCGCTGTTTGCGGACCGCTGCTGTATCGACGAGGAGCTTGTGCGGCTCAAAAGCCACATCGCGCAGTTCCGTACCTATCTCGACACGGCGGAGCCGGTCGGGCGGAATATGGACTTTATCGTGCAGGAGATGAACCGCGAATGCAACACGATCGGCAGCAAGGCGAACGACGCCGTGCTGACCAAATCGGTGCTCGGCTGCAAAGCGGAGATCGAAAAGCTCAGAGAACAGATCCAGAACGTGGAGTGAGCGGCATGACGGACAATTCTGCACTGGTTTCGGTCGGGTTCGGAAACATCGTCTCCGGCGCCCGCATCATCGCCGTTATCACACCGGATTCCGCTCCGGTGAAGCGGCTTATTCAGGACGCGCGGGAACGCCGTCTTCTGATCGACGCAAGCTGCGGGCGAAAGACCCGCGCCGTGCTTGTCATGGACAGCGGACATGTCGTTTTGTCCGCGCTGCAATCGGAAACCATCGCGCGAAGGCTGAACGCCGAATGGAGCGCGGAAGGATAAGGAGAATGATATGGCAAGACAGAAAAAAGGGCTGCTGCTCGTGGTGTCCGGTCCCGCCGGCGTCGGCAAAGGGACGGTCAACGCGGCGCTGATGGCAAAGCACCCCGAGATCAGGATGTCGGTTTCCGCAACGACGCGAGCGCCGCGTCCCGGCGAGATCGACGGCGTGCACTATTTCTTCAAAACGAAGGAAGAGTTCACGCGCATGATCGAGGAGAACGCTTTCCTGGAATACATGCACGTGTTCGGCATGAACTACTACGGCACGCCGAAGTCGTTCGTGGAGGCGGAACGCGAAAAGGGCAACCACGTCATCCTCGAGATCGACGTGCAGGGCGCGCGGAAGGTCAAAGCCGCCTGTCCCGACGCCGTCATGATCTTTATCGCTCCCCCGTCGCTTTCGATCCTCAAGGCGCGGCTCGTCGGACGCGGGACCGAAACGCAGGAATCCATCGACGTCCGCACCGCAACGGCGCTCGAGGAGCTCAAGGCGCTGCCGGAATATGACTACATGGTCATCAACGACGTTGTGGAGGAAGCGGTCGGCGAAATGGAATCCATCCTCGTCGCGGAGCTTCTCCGCACCGGAAGAAATACAGAACTGATTACGAAACTGAATGGAGGCGAAACGATATGATGAATTATCCTTCTCTGAATGAGCTGGTCGAAAAGGCGGGCTGCCGCTATCTGCTCGTCACCGCTGTTGCCAATCGTGCAAGACAGCTCCAGGATCATCCGGAAAAGCTCGGTACCAACAAGCCGGTATCCATGGCCGTGGATGAACTGTACCACGATAAGCTGATTCTGAACGCACCGAAGGAAGGCTGAAAAATGTCTTTTCGCCCGTCGCGTTCGCGCACGGGCATTTTTTTAGGAGCCGGATATGTACGCCGAAGTGATCGTCGACATCGCGCATACCGCCGTGGACCGTCGGTTCACCTATCGCATTCCCGAAGAGCTCCCCGTTTCCGTCGGACACCATGTACTGGTTCCGTTCGGACAGGGGGATCATAAAAAGGAAGGCTTTGTTGTTGCGCTGAAAAGCTCCGCCGACTATCCGGAGATCAAGGACGTCTCCAGAATCATCGAACGGTACCCCGTTCTCCTGCCGGACCAGATCGCGCTTGCCGAATGGATGAAGGACGCGTATCACTGTCTGTTCGTCGACGCGCTGCGGCTGATGATCCCGGCGCAGATGCGCGGGATGCGCGTGCGGGAAAAGAAGGTCCGCACCGTGATGCTCGCCGGGGGCGTCGACCCGGAAGCTGTTTCGGAAGCGCTGAAAAACGCGCCGGCGCAGAAGCGCGTGTTCGAGCTTGTCGCAAAGCTCGGTGCGGAGGCTTCGCTTCCGGACATCAACGCGTTCTATCCGGGCAGCACGGCCGCGGTGAAGGCGCTGATCCGGAAAGGATTCCTGACCGAGCAGAGCGAAACGGTCTTCCGCCGTCCGGAAAAGATACGGCTGCACGCGCCGAACCATACGCTGACGGATGCGCAGACCCATGCGGCGGACGCGATCCGATCCGCCGTTGCCCGTGCGGAAGGCGACGTTCTTCTGCTGCACGGCGTGACCGGCAGCGGTAAAACGGAAGTCTACCTCCGCGCGATCGAGGACTGCCTTTCGCTCGGAAAACAGGCGATCGTGCTGGTGCCGGAGATCTCTCTGACCCCACAGACCGTCGGGCGTTTTACCGACCGGTTCGGCGACCGGATCGCCGTGCTGCATTCAAGGCTCAGTCCAGGCGAGCGCTTTGATGAATGGCGGCGCATCCGGCTCGGGCTTGCCGACATCGTGATCGGCGCGCGCAGCGCGGTCTTTGCGCCCGTGGAGCGGCTCGGGCTGATCATCATTGACGAGGAGCACGAATCGAGCTATCAGAGTGAAACGCAGCCGCGATACCTCGCGGGTGAGATCGCCGCGCGGCGGGTGAAAAACACCGGCGGCGCGCTTGTGCTCGGCAGCGCAACGCCGTCGCTTATGAGCTATGCAAGGGCGCTCAGCGGTAAATACGAGCTGTTGACGCTGCCCGACCGCGTTGCGGGAAGACCGCTGCCGACCGTTGAAGTCGTCAACATGCGCGACGAGCTTCTGATGGGCAACAACAGTATCTTCTCGGATAAGCTGACCGAACGCATGAGCGAATGTCTCGCCGCGGGCCAGCAGGCGATGCTGTTCATCAACCGCCGCGGCTATGCGACGTTTGTGAGCTGCCGCAGCTGCGGATACGTCTTAAAATGCGACAACTGCGACATTTCCATGACGTACCACAAGACGGAATCGCGCACGCGCTGTCACTACTGCGGCGCCGTAAAGCCGCTGCCGAAGGAGTGCCCGAACTGCAAAAAGCCGTTTATCAAGCAGTTCGGCATCGGCACCGAGCAGGTCGAAGAGGCGGTTCATACGCTCTTCCCCGCCGTCAGAACGCTTCGCATGGACACGGATACGATGCGCGAAAAGGGCAGCTATGAAAAGCTCCTGTCCGCATTTCACCGCAGGGAGGCGCAGGTGCTGATCGGCACGCAGATGATCGCGAAGGGACACGATTTCCCGAACGTCACGCTGGTCGGCGTCGTCGCCGCGGACACCACGCTGAATCTGCCGGACTACCGCGCGCCGGAACGCACGTTCCAGCTTCTCACCCAGGTTGCGGGACGCGCCGGGCGCGACAATCTTCCCGGACGCGTCGTTCTGCAGACCTACGAGCCGAATCACCCGATCATCCGGTTTGCGAAAGCGCAGGATTATCCTGGATTTTTCCACTACGAGATCGCCGCGCGGAAAAAGATGCTCTATCCCCCGTTCTCGCTCTTCCTCCGCATCGTTTTTGCGGACCGCGACGAACGTACGGCGGAACGCGCCTGTCTCGAATACGCGAAGGCTTTGGAGTCGGCGCTCAGAGCGGCGCTCGGCGAAGAAGGCAGGCTGGATCTTCTGCTGCTCGTTGCAGCGGAAGCGCCGGTCGCGCGGATCTCGGGTTACACACGATACCAGATCCTGATTAAATTGCTGCGCACAAAGCGGCTGAAGGACGCGCTTGAGACCGTTTCGGTGTTCCATGACGCGCACCGTGACGCCTGCGCCGAGGTGCAGCTTGAGATCAATCCACAGGAGATGTTTTAACATGAAAAAGAATGATCGATATAAACCGTTGTTTTTACCCGCGCTGAAAGGCGCCGGCTGGTATTTTATCATCAGCATGTTCGAGGTCGTCCTCGGCATCGTTGCGCTGTACTGCGCATCCATTGTGACGAGCTACACGCTGGACTGGGTCCTTCTCGGACAGGATCCTTCGATCCCCGCGCCGCTCTTCGCATGGCTGAAATCGCTCGGTCCGCTCGGACGCAACTACTGGCTGTGCGGGATTGCTTTCCTGCTGTTCACCGTTCTGAACGGCTTGTTTACGCTGCTCAGGCGCATGCACATTGCAAAGGGCGCGGAGCACATGGCAAAGTCCATGCGCGACCGTTTATACCGCAAGCTGAACGCGGTCCCGTACGACTACCACAAGCATGTTTCGACCGGCGATCTCGTGCAGCGCTGCACCTCCGACGTCGATACCGTGCGTAAGTTCGTGACGAATCAGCTGATCGAGATCGTCCGGATCGCGGTCATGTTCGTTGTCGCGGCGTCGCTGATGTTCGCGATCCGCTGGGAGATGGCGCTGATCTCCATGGCGGTCATGCCGATCCTGACGTTCTCGAGCTTCCTCTACTTCCGCTACGTCCGGAAGTACTTTACGGAAGTCGACGAAGCGGAAGGCGCGCTTTCGACCGCGGTGCAGGAGAACCTGACCGGCGTGCGTGTTGTGCGCGCGTTCGGGCAGCAGCGCGCCGAGTACGACAAATTCACCGCGCTGAACAGGGATTTCTGTAAGAAAAATGTCCGCCTGGTCCATCTGCTCGGCTTCTACTGGGGATCCTCCGACGCGATCGGATATCTGCAGATCGCTCTGTCGCTTGCATTCGGCATCCTGTTCTATGTGAAGACGCGCGGCAGCGCCAATCCGTTTTCGCTCGGCGATATCTATCTGTTCCTGTCGCTGACGAGCCGCCTTACCTGGCCTGTGCGTCAGCTTGGACGTGTGCTTGCCGACATGGGCAAGACGACGGTATCGCTCGACCGTCTGAACGAGATCATGAACGCAGACAACGAAACCGAGCCCGGCACGGCGAGATCCGACGTCGATCTGAACGGCGACATCGCGTTTTCCCACGTTTCCTTCGGCTACGAATCGAAGAACGATGTTCTGGACGACATCAGCTTCACCGCAAAGGCGGGTCAGACGGTCGGCATCCTGGGCAGCACGGGCAGCGGCAAGAGCTCCATGGTACAGCTTCTGCAGCGGCTCTACCCCGTCACCGGCGGCGAGATCACGATCAACGGAACGCCGATCAACGACATCGATCACGCGGTTCTGCGCCGGAACATTGCGATCGTTCTGCAGGAACCGTTCCTGTACTCGCGCTCGATTCGCGAAAACATTATGCTGACCGCGCCGGACGCCGGCGAGGCCGAGCTGTTTGAGGCGGCGCGTGAAGCGGCGGTGCACGACGTGATCGAACGGTTTGCGGACGGATACGATACGGTCGTCGGCGAACGCGGCGTGACGCTGTCCGGCGGGCAGCAGCAGCGTGTTGCCATTGCGCGCGCGCTGATGCAGAAGGCGCCGATCATGATCTTCGACGATTCCATGAGCGCGGTCGATACCGAGACCGACGCAAAGATCCGCGACGCACTGCGCAGGCACCACGGAAACGGGATCCTGTTCATCATCTCGCACCGCATCACGACGCTTATGGAGGCGGACCTCATTCTGGTGCTTGACCGCGGCAAGCTCGTGCAGCAGGGCACGCACGCGGAATTGATTAAGGAGCAAGGGATCTACCGGCGCATCGCCGAGATCCAGGACTTTCCGGCGAAAGGAGGCGAAGAGGCATGAGTTTCGATAATGAAGCGGAATTCGATCGTGAAGAAAAAATGGATGCGAAGCTGTGGAAACGTCTGTTCGGTTACGCAATGCGCAACCGCGCGCTGTTTGTCCGCATTCTCGTCAGCATGCTGATCGTGGCGATCATCGACGCGCTCTATCCCATTCTGACGCGGTTTGCCATCGACCGCTTTGTGCGTCCCGACGCGGAACCGACCGCGGACGGCATCTGGCTTTTTTTCGCCGTATACGCAGCGCTCGTCATCGTGCAGGGCTTCTGCACCACGCGCTTTATCGGGCGCTCCGGCGAAATGGAGATGGCGATCTCCTACGCGATCCGGCAGGAGGCATATCTGAAGCTGCAGACGCTGTCGTTCTCGTTCTATGACAAAACCTCCGCGGGCTACCTGATGGCGCGCATGGTCAGCGACGTCGCGCGTCTTTCCGACATGATCGCGTGGAGCATCACGGACTTTCTGTGGTGCGGCTTCTATATGCTGTTCTGCTTCGGCGCGATGTTCTGGTTCAACTGGAAGCTGGCGCTGATCGTCCTTGCGGTCATTCCCCCGCTTGCCGTCGTCAGTCTGTACATTCAGCGCCGCATCCTGCGCTATCAGCGCGTTGCGAGAAAGCATAACTCCCGCATCACGAGCGCGTTCAACGAAGGGATCATGGGCGCGATGACGACGAAAACGCTCGTACGCGAGGAACAGAACGCGAAGGAGTTCGAGACCGTAACCGAAGATATGCGCAAGGCAAGCATCAAGGCGTCGGTCCTGTCCGCCACCTTCTTCCCGCTGGTCATTTCGCTCGGCGCGGTCGGCACTTCGCTTGCGCTGATCTTCGGCGGCGCCGGTGTGCAGGCGACACTCGGCGGCACGGAAACCTTCCTCGGCGTGATCACCGCCGGTACGCTCGTGTCGTTTATCAACTATGCGTCGAGCCTCTTCGATCCGATCCAGCAGCTTGCCGGCATTTTTGCCGACATGCAGAGCGCGCAGGCGAGCGCGGAGCGCGTATTAAGCCTTCTCGACACCGAATCCGAGGTGCGCGATACGCCCGAGACGGAAGCGAAATACGGCACGTCCATGGATCCGAAGCGCGAAAACTGGGAGCCGATCGCGGGCGACATCACGTTCGATCACGTGGATTTCTATTATAAGGAATCCGAGCCGCTGCTTCGGGATTTCAATCTGCATATCCGCGCGGGCGAGACCGTGGCGCTGGTCGGCGAGACCGGCGCGGGCAAGAGCACGATCGTCAATCTCATCTGCCGCTTCTATGAACCGAGAAGCGGACGCATCCTGATCGACGGCACCGATTACCGCGAGCGTTCGCAGCTTTGGCTGCAGTCGTCGCTGGGCTACGTGCTCCAGAGTCCGCATCTGTTCTCCGGCACGATCCTCGACAACATCCGCTTCGGCAGGCCCGACGCCGACGAGGAAAGCGTGCGGCACGCGGCGCAGATGGTCCATGCGGACACCTTCATTGAGCGGCAGCAGAAGGGCTACGACACCGAGGTCGGCGAAGGAGGCGTGCGGCTGTCCACCGGGCAGAAGCAGCTGATCTCCTTTGCGCGCGTGATCCTGGCAAACCCGCAGATCTTCGTGCTCGACGAGGCGACGAGCTCGATCGATACCGAGACCGAACAGCTCATTCAGAGCGCGATCACCGAGGTCCTGAAGGACCGCACCAGCATCGTCGTTGCGCACCGCCTTTCTACGATCCGCAACGCAGACCGCATTCTGGTCATCCGAAACGGCGCGATCGTCGAGGAGGGCGATCACGAAACGCTGCTTAAGAAGGGCGGATACTATCACGATCTCTATATGCATCAGTATGAAGAGGACGCGATGCAGGAAGCGCTGAAATAAAAGCCAAAACACAAAACCGGTCGGGAGCAAATCCCGACCGGTTATTTGTATCCTTGTTATTCGTACTTGACCTGCAGCGTGCCGAAGTTCACGTCGGCGCGGATGATGATCGTCTGCGCGGCGTCCGGACTCGGCTCGCCGTAGGTTGCGAAGGAACCGAACGACGTATCGGACGATTTCACCAGGCGGACGTTCGACGGCAGGAAGATCGTTAAGCTGCCAAAGTTCTGATCGATTTTCAAAAGGCAGTCGTTTTGGAACGTTCTGACCTTGCGGAAATCGACCTTGTAATCGCCGAAGTTCATGTCGATGCTGCCGCCGCGCAGCGTATCGCCGTCATAGGTGATGACGCCGGAGCCGAAGCTCATCTCCGCTTCAAGATAGTCGTCATCCTGCGAGACCTCCAGTTGCGGCGTACGGTCTGCATGTTCGTCGTCCTTTTTCATGTTGAAGATGATGCGCTTCTTTCCGATGATCGTCTTTACCAGCATGATGACGGCAATGACCAGCAGCACAACATACCATTTGATCTGATAGGCGCCGAGTGCCGGGATCGTGCTGCACAGGAACTCGTAAACGCCCCACAGCATGAAGAGCGAACCGAAGATGGCATGATCGCGTACGCTGATCAAACCGACGGTAAAGATCAGTATCGGCCAAAGATAATCCCAGGCGTTAACGTCTTCATAGTTTTGGAACAGACCGAGCTGCGGGAAGCTGCGAAGAATGAAGAGCAGGCAAACGAGGATCGCGCCGATGCAGAACGCAATGGTTCCCCATCTCGCGCTCTTTTTATGCTTGTTCCATTCCCATGTAAACGGGCGGTTCTTCTTTGCTTCGTCCTTGGGCGTTTCATCCTTATCTAAGATGATGACGTGCGGTTCGACCGGCTTGACGCCCAGAAGCTCGTCCACCGTGACCCCGAGAATGTCCGCAAGCAGCGGCAGAAGCGTGATGTCCGGGCAGCTGATATCGTTTTCCCATTTGCTGACCGCCTGCGCGGAGACGCCGACCTTTTCGGCGAGCTGTTCCTGTGTGAGTCCCTTTTCTTTTCTCAACATGGCAATGCGCTTGCCGAGCGTTTCTTTGTTTTCCATGAAAGTTTCCTCCTTCTTTCGATGGCTGAATCATAGCATCTGCCGGTTTCAATTTCCACCTACCGTCGGTTGAATTTCGAAAAATCTCTCTACCCTGTCGGTTGAGCTGCCGTTTTTTGCTCTCCACGGTCGGTTGATCGCGGCAAAAATTCTCTCTACGGACGGTTGAATTGTCTGTTTATACGGATATTTTACCGATTTTATAGACAAAGGTCAATAAAAAATGTATAATTAATATGTGAAATGGAGGCTTCATATGGCTATACGTATCATTCGCACAAACGACGACCCCGCGCTTTATAAGCCGTGCAAGGACGTCAGAAAATTTGATAAAAAGCTTTCCGAGCTGATCGACGACATGATCGAAACGATGAACGACGCAAACGGCGTCGGTCTTGCCGCGCCGCAGATCGGCATTCTGCGCCGTATCTGCGTGATCGACGTGGGCGACGGTCCCGTGGAAATGATCAATCCGGTCATTCTCGAATCCTCCGGCGAGCAGGGCGGCATGGAAGGCTGTCTCTCCTTCCCCGGCGAAAGCGGCTATGTCGTGCGTCCGAACAGGGTTCGGGTCGAAGCATACGACCGCAACGGCGATCTGTATGAATACGAAGGCGAAGGGCTGTTTGCCCGCGCTGTCTTCCATGAAACGGACCATCTCGACGGCAAGGTCTATAAGCGGCTGGTTACAGAACCGCCCGCCGATTTTAAGGAGTAATCTATGCGCATCGCTTTCCTCGGAACGCCCGAATTTGCTTTGCCTTCTCTGAAGGCGCTGATCGACCGCGGGGATACGCTTCGGGTCTTCACGCAGCCGGACCGTCCCGTCGGGCGCAAAGCGATCCTCACCCCTCCGCCGGTCAAGGTGCTTGCCGGGCAGTACGGAATCCCCGTTTCCCAGTTTGAAAAGATCCGTTCGGCACAAGGCTGTGAGGCGCTCGAAGCATTCCGGCCGGATCTCATGGTGACCGCGGCATTCGGGCAGCTTCTGTCTGCGAAAAATCTTGCGATCCCGCGGCTCGGCACGATCAACGTGCACGGTTCGCTGCTGCCGAAATACCGCGGCGCTTCGCCGATCCAGAGCGCGATCATCGCCGGCGACGCCGAAACCGGCGTGACGACCATGATGACCGACATCGGTATGGACACCGGCGATATCCTTCTGAAAGCCGCAACGCCGATCGGTCCCGATGAAACCTACGAGGAATTGTCCGAACGGCTTGCCGCGCTCGGCGCAGAGCTGCTGCTGAAAACGCTTGAACGGCTCGAGGCGGGAACGCTTGCGCGCATTCCGCAGGATCCCGACGAAGCGACGGTCTGTCATATGCTGACCCGTGAGGACGGGCATATCGACTGCACGAAACCGGCAAAGTCGGTGCACGATCTTGTCCGCGGCACGAATCCGTGGCCGTGCGCCTTTGCGCTGCTCGACGGACAGCCGATCAAGATCTTTGAAACGCGGCGCACGGAAGAGGCTTTTTCGGATGCGCCCGGCACGCTGCGCGAACGCGGCGGAAGACTGTATCTTATCTGCGCGGACGGCGCTTTGGAGATCGTCTCTCTGCAGGCAAGCGGCAAAAAGCGTATGGACGCCGGCACGTTTCTGCGCGGGTGTCCGCTCGACGGGAAAACGGTATGCTGAACGTACGGCGCGCCGCACTCGAAACGCTCGTCCGGATCCTGGAGGACGGCGCATACGCAAACCTTGCGCTGAAGGAAGCCGCGTCTTCGGTCGATCCGAAGGACGTTGCGTTTCTCTATGCGCTGGTCAACGAAACGATCGCGCGCGCTTCGTATCTGGATTATGTATTCGCGCATTTCTGCAGGCGGCAGAAACGCGCGGTCCGAAATCTTTTACGCATGGCGGGAACGGAGCTTCTGTTCCTCCATACGCCCGCGCATGCGGCGATCGACGAGGCGGTCAAGCTCTGCCGCGCGATCGGCAAGCGGGACAGCAGCGGGCTTGTGAACGCCGTGCTGCGTCGGCTCGGCCGCGAGCGCGACGCGCTTCCCCCGCTGCCCGCAGACGCCGTCGAACGGCTTTCGGTCTATTACGGCGTTCCGGCGTTTCTCGTGTCGGAATGGGTGCAGACGTACGGCGAGGCGGAAGCTGAAGCGCTGCTTTCACATGCGCCGATCGGAACGGTCGTGCGCGCGCAGTATCCGTTTACGACGGATGAACTGCAGGCGGCTCTGCCGACGTCGTCCGTTCGCTGTTCTCTGGATCCGAACGGATTGCGTCTTTCCGAGGGGTTTGATCTTTCGCGCGATCCGCTGTTCGTTTCCGGCAGGCTCGCCGTACAGGGCGAAGGCGCAATGCTGATCTGCCGTGCGCTCGGCGATGTGCATGGGAAACGCATTCTGGACGCCTGCGCCGCGCCGGGCGGCAAATCCGCCTATCTTGCGTCGCTGTCCGAAAACACGGCGGAAATCACCGCGTGGGAGCTGCATCCGCACCGCAAAGAGCTGATGGACCGGACCTTTTCGCGTCTGGGCATCCGGATCGAAACCGCCTGCCGCGACGCTGCGGTGTTTGATCCGACGTATGAGAACGCGTTCGACGCTGTGCTTTTAGACGTTCCGTGCAGCGGATTCGGACTGCTTTCCGAAAAACCGGACGTGCGTCTGCATAAGGACGAAACCGCCGTCAACGCGCTTGTCAGAGCGCAGGGCGCGATTCTTTCCGCCTGCTGCCGCTATGTGAAGCCCGGCGGCGTGCTTGTGTACGCGACCTGCACGATCGTGCGTCGCGAAAACGGTGAGCGCGTACGTGCGTTTTCGGCGGAGCATCCGGAGTTTACGCTTCAGGAGGAGCGGCAGCTTCTGCCCACGCGCGACGGCACGGACGGATTCTATTTTGCGAGATTTATAAGGAGCTGAACCGATGTACTTGATGGACATGACCGATCCCGGGATCGCCGACGCCGTCGGCGCGTTCGGCGTGCCGAAATTCCGCATCGCGCAGGTCACCGAATGGCTCCATAAGGGCGTTCGTCCGCAGGAGATGACGAATCTGCCGAAGGACCTTCGCGCAAAGCTCGATACGATCCCGTTCGGCGGCGCGACGATCTACGATAAGCGCGTGTCCGCAAAGGACGGAACGGTGAAATACCTGTTTGCGCTGGAGGACGGAAACCTGGTCGAAGGCGTTCTGATGCGCTATTCCTACGGCAACACCGTCTGTCTTTCCACGCAGGTCGGCTGCAATATGGGCTGCAGATTCTGTGCAAGCACGCTGGAAGGCTGCGTACGCTCGCTCCGTCCCGGCGAGATGCTTTCCTTCCTTGCCGAGATTGAACGCGACGAGCCGCCCGCGGACGGCAAACCGCGCACGGTGACCAATATCGTTCTGATGGGCAGCGGAGAGCCGCTCGACAATTACGACAACGTCGTGACGTTTCTGCGCCGCGTCACGAGCGAGCAGGGACCGAACATCAGCGCGCGCAATATTTCGTTGTCCACCTGCGGCATCGTACCGAAGATCTATCGGCTGATCGAAGACGCGCCGCACATTACGCTGTCGATCTCGCTTCATGCGCATTCCAATGAGGTCCGCTCCGAGCTGATGCCGATCAACCGGGTCTACCCCATCGAGCAGGTTCTGGAGGCGGCGAAGGCGTATGCGGATCGCACGGGACGGCGCGTGGTGTTTGAATACGCGCTGATCGGCGGCAGGAACGATTCCGAAGCGGACGCCGAAGCGCTTGCCGCAAGGCTCAGAGGGCTGATGTGCCACGTCAATCTGATCCCGCTGAATCCCGTTAAGGAACGCGGGCTGGACGGTGTGACGCGGACATATGCGCATCAGTTCCGGGACTGGCTGGAAGCGCGGCATATTTCCGCAACGGTCAGAAGAGAAATGGGCGCCGACATCGAAGGCGCATGCGGACAATTACGAAGGAGGGTTCTCAATGAGATTCGCGGGTAAAACGGAAACAGGTCTGAGACCGCAGAACGAAGATAGCTATCTGCTTCTGCACACAAAAACGCTCGACGCAGTCGCCGTGTCCGACGGCATGGGCGGGCATCGTGCGGGTGAGATCGCAAGCCGTCTCGCCGTAGAGACATTGGAAAAAATGCTTCTTTCCAATCACGACGATCCGGAAGCCGCGCTCTCCTCCGCCTTTATCGAGGCAAACAGCGTTGTGCACAACCGCGCGTCGATGAATGACGAAATGTACGGCATGGGCTGTACGCTGGTCGCCGCGATTCTCCTCGAGGATCGGTTCATTGCCGCGAACATCGGCGATTCCCGTCTGTATCATTTTGACGGGAGCGCGCTCCGTCAGATCACGCACGACCATTCGTTCGTGGCAGAGCTGGTCCGCCGCGGCGCCATTACGCCCGAGGAAGCGAAAACGCATCCCCGGCGCAATCTGATCACGCGTGCCGTCGGCACCGAAATGCGCGTATCCGCCGATATTTTCTCCTGCGACTGGAAGAAGGGCGACATGCTGCTGCTGTGCTCGGACGGGCTGTGCGGGGTTCTTGACGCCCCGGAGATCGCCGCATATCTGCGCAACTGCGCCGATCCGGACGCAACCTGCACCGCGCTCATCCAGCGCGCTCTGACTGCCGGCAGCCGTGATAATATCACGGTCGTTCTGGCGATCCATGACGGAGGCGAAGCATGATCGGAACGATCCTCGACCGAAAATACCGGATCGTCGAGCTGATCGGAAGCGGCGGCATGGCGCAGGTCTATAAAGCGATCAACATGAGCAACCGCAAAACGGTCGCCGTCAAGATGCTCAAGGACGAGTTTAAGGACGACGCGGAGTTTCTTCGCCGCTTTTCCCGCGAGGCGAACGCGATCCTGACGCTGTCGCACGAAAATATCGTGCGCGCGTACGGCGCCGGCACGCATAACGGATTGCCGTATCTTGTGATGGAATACGTGGAGGGACGCACGCTGAAGGATCTGATCGCGTCAAACGGCGCGCTGCCCGTGCGTACGGCGATCGGCATTACCTGCCAGATCCTCGACGCGCTTTCTGCCGCGCACTCCCACGGCATCATCCACCGCGACGTCAAACCGCAGAACGTGATCGTAACCGATAAGGGACGTGTGAAGCTTGCGGACTTCGGCATCGCGCGCGAGGCGAAGGCGTCGACGGTGACGTTCTCCGGCAGCAAGGTCCTCGGTTCCGTGCACTATATCTCGCCCGAGCAGGCAAAGGGCACGCTTGCGACCGAGCAGAGCGATCTGTATTCCGTCGGCGTTTGTCTCTATGAAATGCTGACCGGCACGGTGCCCTTTGAAGCGGATTCGACGGTGAGCGTTGCGCTTATGCACCTGCAGGAGAAGCCGGTCCCGCCCATTCAGCTCGTTAACGATTTGCCGCGTTCTCTTAATGACATCGTTCTGAAAGCGCTTGAGAAGGAACCCGAAAACCGATATCAGACCGCGCGTGCCATGCGGACCGACCTTGTCCGGTCGCTGTCCGACCCGAACGGTACGTTTGTCAACGATCCGAACGACAAAGGCGCAAAAACGACTACCCGTCCGTCGGTTTACGTGCTGATCGCCATGTGCGTCTTTTTACCGATCGCGCTCATCGGCATCTTTGTTTTGATCTACGCCACCTCCTGCCGCGAAGAAACGCCGCGCGAATCAGGCGCCGAACATTCGCTTACGATCCCCGCTTCGGAAGAACCGACGTTTGAAGCGCCCGATTCGGGCGAGGATTCCGTGATCCGAAGCAGCCGCGTTCCGAACCTGATCGGCTATTCGCTGGACGACGCGCTTCGCCTCCTGTATCAGGATTACGGCCTTACGAATCTTTCGGTATCGTTTACCGATTCCGCGGCGCCGGACACGCGCGCCAACACCGTTGTTGCGATCCTGATTCCGTCTGCCGAGGAACGTAAGCTGTTTGAACAGACCTCGCCCGTCCCGTCCGAAACACCCGCCGGGACGTTTACGCCGGTACCGGAACCGGAAACGCCGGAACCGGCGTTTACCCCCGCGCCGTCCGGCGATACGGACATGGTAGTGACGGAACCGACCGACACGCCTATGACCGAGTTTATCCCCCAGACAACGGAAACCCCGACGCCGCTGCCGATTCAGGACAGCGCGGTGACGCCCTCCCCGGCGCCTTCCCGGGAGCCCGAGCTGACAAAGCTGTCCTATCCGGTCGATGCGGAGTACCGTCTGGTCGTATACCGGCGCTCGCCCGGCTCGTGCAAAGCGGATATTTCCTTCCCGCTTTCCTTCGCGGACGACGAACAAACGAAGCTCGTTGAAATCGGATTCGAGACCGCAACGTTCGAGGAGATCCCCTACCGCGTGATCCTGCATTCCCGGCTGCGCCAGAACGAAAAGAAATCCGAGCTTTCCGAGACCGCGACCGTCTACTGGTACGAACCCGTTACGCGGAACCTTTACCTGTACGTGAACGGCGATCCGCAATCCTCCCCGCAGTCCGTTACGTTTGCAAAATGATGGAATCGGGGTTGTTGTTAAAAGGCATCGGCAGCTTCTACGAGGTGCTGACGGAATCCGGCGAGATCGTGACCTCCAAGGCGCGCGGCGCATTCCGGCGGGAAGGTCTTGTGCCGACCGTCGGCGACCGTGTGCGCATTGAGCGTAAGGAACAGGGATACGCGCAGCTCTGTGAGATCCTGCCGCGCAGAAATCTTCTGGTGCGTCCGCCCGTTGCAAACGTCGATCAGCTCCTGATCGTGGTTTCCGCGTCCGCGCCGGAACCGGACTGGCTGCTGGTCGACCGGCTGATCATTTCGGCGAAGCGCATGCAGATCGACCCCGTCCCTGTGCTGAACAAGATCGACACGGCGGACGAAACGATCGTAAAGACGTTCCTGTCGGACTATGCGGCGTTTCCGATCCTGTCGGTCAGCGCCGAAACCGGCGAAGGGCTCGACGCGCTGCGCGCGAGGCTGGCCGGAAAGGTCAGCTGCTTTGCGGGGCAGTCCGCCGTCGGAAAGTCCTCGATTCTGAATGCGCTGATCCCGGATCTGCATCTGGAAACGGGCGTGCTTTCCCGAAAGACGGATCGCGGGCGGCATACCACCCGGCATGCCGAGCTCTGGCAGTACGAAAACGGCGCCGTTATGGATACGCCCGGATTCTCCATGTTTGAGACCGAGATCCTTGAGCAGGAGGAGCTGGACGCCTGTTATCCTGAGTTCAAAAACGCCTTTCCGTGCCGCTTCCCCGGCTGTATGCATCTTTCGGAGCCGGACTGCGGCGTGAAGCCCTTGCTTGCTTCCGGAGAGCTAAAGCAGGGCAGGTATGAACGATATCGCGAGATCGCGTTGGATTATCAAACAAGGAGGAAACATCGTTATGATTAAAATCGCACCTTCGATTCTTTCCGCAAACTTTGCCGCGATGGGCGAAGCGGTTTCCCGGCTTGCCGCGCAGGGCGCCGACTGGGTGCATTTCGACGTCATGGACGGCAATTTCGTGCCGAATATCACCTTCGGTCCCGACATGTGCAAGGCGCTCCGTCCGCTGACCGATCTGCCCATTGACGTGCATCTGATGGTCGAGCATCCGAGCGACTGGATCGAGGCATTCAAAAAAGCAGGCGCGGACATCCTGACGATCCATGCGGAATCCTCCGAACGGCATCTGCACCGCGCGCTGCAGTCGATCCGCGCCGCCGGGATGCAGGCAGGCATTGTGCTGAATCCCGCAACGCCGATCGGCGCCTGCGTACATCTGCTGCCCGAATGCGATCTGGTGCTTTTGATGAGCGTCAATCCCGGCTTCGGCGGGCAGTCGTTCATTCCGGAAACGCTCAACAAGATCCGCGCGCTGCGAAGCGAGATCCGCTCACGCGGGCTTCAAACGCTGATCGAAATCGACGGCGGCGTGAATCCGGACACCGCCAGGCTCTGCATCGAAGCCGGCGCGGATGTGCTCGTCGCGGGAAGCGCGGTGTTCAAAGCGCCCGATCCCGCCGAAATGATCAAAGCGCTGCGCGGTTGATCCGATGAAACATTGGGGGATGTTAAGAAAGCGTCTTGCATTTCTTAACATCCCCTATGAATTGCAGCACGGCTGCATGAATTGCCTGACGGCATGAATCGGCTTCGCCGTGAATTGACAACTTTGTTGTCATTTATGAAGGTTTTCCGTCCGGAAAACCGACCTTCATGACGGCATTGCCGTCAATTCATGCGCCTTTGGGCGCAATTCATGTCCAAAGGACAATTCACGGAGCGAAGCGAGAATTCACGAAGAGGGTGTTCGGAAACAGTTCTATGTTTCTGAACACCCTCTTTCTGTTTATTCGCTTTGCTTTTTCGGGAATCGTACGCCCCAGATCCGGAGCACGTGCTGTTTTTGATCTTTGAGTGTGTGCAGAAACTCCGTCAGTTTCATCGGTCTCGGCCGTACGAACTGATTGTAAAAGGTATACGTCCCGCTGTCGTTTCCGATTCCCGCAACGTAATGCGCGCCGAAAAAATACCACGACAGCACGATCACGCCGTCGAACATTTCCGCTTGTTCCGCATCTTTGAGCCGGATCGAAACGACCTCAAACGCTTTTTTGCGCAGCCTTTTATTGATTGCGGACGGACGTGTGCCGAGAAGACCGAACAGGTTTGTCCTGATCTGTTTTCGATCGGCATAATACGGTTCAAACCGCGTCTTGTCGTCCGCCGCGCGTTCGATGTTGTATAACGCGATCATGCCGCATCCGTTCTTTGCGATCGTACCGAGCAGCCCGTACGGACGGCTTCCGTACCGTTCGTCGGTTTGCGAATTCAACAATCCGAAATCGAATTCTTCTTTCATGTTTCCGTTCCCTTCAGCTGTTGATGTCCATATAACGATCAAAATCGGGGTTTGGATTGACCGTATAGATTCCGTTGTTTCGCTGCATCCACCCCATGCCGACAAAGCCCCTGCGAACCGTGCAGTAATCCCCGTGGACCTCGGAAATGATCGCATTGACCTCTTTTTCCGTATAGGTCCGTCCGGCATCAAAGCGCGCAAATATCTCGCGGTATACGATGATCCGCTTTTTCAGCTGTGCAGGCATCGTCTCGCAGTAGCCGTTCGGGAGAAAGCTCTTCAGCACCTTGCGCCGGTATTGTTCCTCACGCAGCGCCTCCGCCGTCTGTCCGTCGTCGTTATTCAGGATCAGTTCCCCGAGCGTGTGCGAAAAGATGCTGTGCTTGAGCGAATACACCACGTAATACTGCTCACGCCGCGCGTCGACCAATCCCGCCTGTATGAGTTTTTTCATGTGAAACGATACGGTTGCCTGAGAGAGATCCAGCCGCTCGGCAAGCAGCTCCGCATAACAGTCCTTTTCCGCAAGCGCGCGCAGAATGCGCAGCCGCGTTTCGTCTGCGACCGTTTTCAGCAGGATCAGCGTTTCATTCTCCATTCTGTTCCGCCTCCTTCAGAGCATCGAGCGCGAACTGTACGGTGATCGCTTTCTGCTCCGCGCGGTCGGATCCGTCGTAATCGCCGAGCCTGCGCAGGCGTTCCGCCTCCGCCATGAAGGATTCGATCAGTGTTTCCAATGCGTTGGGACGCTTGCCCTCCTGTTCTACACGTCCGAGGACCTTCAGCATGTCGCCGAGCATGCTCGCCTTCATCAGATGGATCGACTGCTCACGCGCGGCGTCCTGCTTTGCCGCTTCTGCGGCAAGCTGTGCTTCGCGAACGGATTCCTCCGTCAGCGTCCGATTATACTTATCCAAAACTGTCAAAACAGACACTCCCTTTCATTTCGATGTTCATCGAAATTATTGTAGCATCTGTTTTGATGTTTGTCAATATGAATTTAATTGAAATCGACTCTGATCTGGTTGAATTTTTTATCCAGCCCGTAATTGATCGCCCATGGCGAGATCGTATTCCAATAGGTTCCCGTCGGTGCGTAGCCTACCGTGAAATTCTTGACCTTGTCGTATTTGAACGACTTTGCGAGCTTGATCGCAAGCGTCTGTATTTCGGCAAGCTTCTTCAGATACTTCTGACCGATGTCATCGAGCGAGTTGCTCTTGCCGTTTCTGTATTTCTTTGCTTCCTTATCCGCTTCCTTATGCAGCGTTTCGAGCTCCTCAAGACAGGTCTTGTACTGTTCAAACAAGTCACGGTCCTGCTGCGAATACTGCCGTTTATCCTTTCCGTTTGACTTGCGGAGAATGCCGCGCTTTGCGCTGTGTGTCGCGCCTCCGTCACTCCCTTCTTCGGGATCGTCCGGCGGATCGGTCGGCGGGTCCGTCGGCGGATCGGTCGGCTTGTCGGTCGGTTTCTCGGTCGGCTTTTCGGTCGGTTTTTCCGTCGGCTTTTCCGTCGGCGGATCGGTCGGTTTATCGGTCGGAGGCGGCGTTTCCTCTCCGGGCGTTGTCGGCGCTTTGGTCGGAGGCGGCGTGGTCGGTTCCGCAGTGAATTCCGGAATCTTATCATCCTCCTCGATCTGCTTCTTAACATACTTGGTCAGCGGATCGAGCAGCGTCTTATAGTGCGTATACAGCATATCGCACCAGTTGTAGCGCGCATATTTGAGCGTGTAATGCGAATACTGCTTGACCTTTTGATGATAGACCTTATTGATGATGTCGACGCGGTTTGACTGATTGGTAAAGCAGAAATTCCATTGATACAGGGACTGCATGGTTCCGCTCATCGAATACATATTGATATTGTCCGGATCAAGGTTGTAGGCAAACGCGGCGAGCGACGCTGTCTGCGCAAACGAGCAGTTGGTAAACAGATCGCCTTCAAAGGTGTCGATGATTTCCGGCAGCTTGACAATCACCTGATCCGCCTTCATTTGCTTGAACATCGCGATCAGGATCCGTTTCTGTCGTTCCACACGTTTTGCGTCGCCTTCCTGCCCTGCCGGAATGTATGCATTTGCCCCGTTCTTACGAATGCGGCAATAATCAAGGAATGCCTGCCCGTCGATATGCTGCAATCCTTTTTCATAGGACCGGCCCTGAATCTTAAAGTTGATATCCATGTCGTATTCCAGACCGCCGAGCAGATCAACAAGTTCTTTCAGGGACGTCATGGTGACTGCGTAATAATAATCCACCGGAATGCCGCCGAGCATCCACTCCGCCGCTTCACAGACCTTATTGAGTCCGCCCGGATTAAAGGTGCCATCGTCGTTATACAGTCCGCCGCCGCAATTCAGCGACGCGTTGAGCTTATAAATCCCCTTTACGTCCGGAATCTTCGCATACGTGTCGCGCGGAAGCGAAATCAGATCTGCGCGGTTTTCGGCAAAGTTGATCGCGAGAACGATCATGACGTCGGAATGCCACTCCGACTTGCCGCCCTGCTTTTTCCATTCTGTTGTTCCGCGCTCGTCGGAATAGTCGACGCCGACCAGAAGGATGTTGACGATATCCTTCATCATGGATTTATCCGCCTGCTCAATCAGAACTTCATAGGGATCCTGTGTCGGCGTGGGTTCCGGCGTGCTTGTCGCCCCCGGTTCGGGCGTGCCGGGATCCGGCGTCGCTTCGTCCGTCGGAACGACCAGGATAGGCTGACTGGTCGGCGTGGGGTCGGCTTCGATTTTGGGCGAGGTCCTTGCCGCGCACGATCTGCCGCCGCGGAACGAGCTGCCCGTCCCGAGCGAGCTGAAGATCAACGCCGCAATGACGCCAAGCAGCACGGCGCAGCCGGCAATCGACGCAAACAATATGACCTTTTTCTTTTTTGTCATATCCAATCATCCTTTCGGAATCTTTTTCTTAATCATACTCTCCTTATTATGAAAAAGCCATTCAATTTCAGATTCGTTACGAACATTTTACAAAAACAACGCATTTTTATATTCCTCCCTTATAAACACCCCGTATCTTTCGATACGGTCGCAAAATCCGAAAAAAAAGCTTTCTTTTCACCGGATTTGTGCTATACTGTATACTGAATTATTATGGAGGTTGCAACATGATTGTTGTCATTCCCGCGTACGAACCGGATGAGAAGCTTCTCGGCGTACTCAAAGATTTCAGCGAACAGACGACATTCCCGATCGTCGTTGTCAACGACGGCAGCAGCGAAGCCTGCCGCCCCGTGTTCGACGCGGTTCGCTCGTTCGATCATGTGGTTCTTCTGGAGCACGAGGTCAACAAAGGAAAAGGCGCCGCCTTGAAAACGGCATTCCGGTATATCGGCGAGCACTTCCCCGCCGACGAATCCGTTCTGACCGTCGACGCCGACGGACAGCATCTTGTGTCCGATGCGATGCGCGTTGCAAATCGGCTCAGGGAGCATCCGGACGCGTTGGTTCTCGGTTCCCGCAAGTTCACCGGAAACGTCCCCTTCAAAAGCCGTGCGGGCAATGCGATCACCCGCGCCGTATTCAAATTCTGCACCGGCGTCCGCGTCTATGACACGCAGACAGGTCTGCGCGCTTTCTCCGCATTCCGCATTCCCGAGATGTGCGCGCTCAAGGGCGACCGTTACGAGTATGAGATCAATCAACTGATCCACTGCACAAAGAACAGGATCGACATCGTCGAGGAGTGGATCGACACCGTCTATATCGAGGAAAACAAGTCCTCTCATTTTCACGCGGTCAAGGATTCGTTCCGCATCTATAAGGTCCTGCTTCTGGGAACCTCGTTCCTTCGCTTCGTTGCTTCGTCGTTCGCATCTTTTCTGATCGATTACGCGATTTACGCGATCCTTTTGGGCATTTTGTCGCAGTTTATCGCAAGGGATGAGCTGCAGAGTCTGCTGAGCGTCATCGGCGCAAGGGTCGTCTCCGCTACCTGCAACTATTTCTTCAACCGCTATCTGGTCTTCCATGCGAAGGATGCGCGCATGAGCTTTGTGAAATTCGCCCTGCTGACGCTCATCATCCTCGGTATCCAAAGCGGTCTCACCGCCGGCGCCGTTGCTCTTGGCATGAACAAGTGGATCGTCTACATTCCGGTGCAGCTGATCGTGTATCCGCTCTCCTATCTTTTGCAGCGGGCGATCGTTTTCCGCGAAGGCGGCAGGTGATCCTCAATGTCCGGAAAGCGTGTCGTCCTTTCAAAAACCGCACAGGCGGTGATCCGATTGATCGCCGTTCTTTTGCTGAACCTCGGCATCGTTTTTTCCGCAGTCTACATTCTGTTTCATCTGCTGGAATACTATAATCCGCATTCGTTTATTTACGCCAATATGCCATGGCTGCCGATCGTGATTCCGATCCTCTTTGTGCTTTCCGTGCTGCTTCTGGATTTTCTGCGGATCTTCGGCACGCTCAAGAAGCTGACGTTTCGCAAAGAGCGGATGTGGCTGATCATTCTGTGCGATCTCATTCTGTTTGCGGCTCTGTCGATGACGCTGTACCTCAAGACCTGCACAAATCCGCTGGTACAGCCGAACACGATCGAAGAATACGCGCTTCCCACACCGATCGCCACGGATATGCAGACGCCGGATCCCACGTCCGGCGAGCCGACCGACAGCGACCCGATCCAAACGGAGCATACGCCGGAACCGACTGCAACGCCTATGATCCCGCTGTCCGAGAAATTCCCGGAAAAATTTCGTGAAACGCCGGTCGAGGAATCGTTCGGCAACGACAACGTCATCGAAACGCTGCCGGACGGAACGGAAAAGGCGCTGATCTACACATACAGCGGCGTGGACGCGGCCGTCGATATCTATCATTATCAGAAGCGCAAGCTCGAGTATCAGGTTGCCGACATCTATGTGCGCGACGCAAACTGCTTCAAAACAAATTACAGTTTGTCGTATCATCACAATCAGAATACACAGTTCTATGCGGAACAGATCCACGCGATCGTTGCCGCAAACGGCGACAATTTCAATTCCGGCAAGATCGAGGACGGGATCGTGATCCGCAACGGCGCGCAGCTCTTCCCGAAGGACGGCTCCAGACAGACAAAGTTCACGCGCGATCTCTGCGTACTGTACAACGATGGGTCGATGAAGGTTTATGACTGCGTGCTCGACACGATCGACTATGACGAGATCCTGAGCCGGTATCCAAGGCAGGCGTTCTATTTCGGTCCGAAGCTTTTGAACGACGACGGGACCGCGAAAACGAAGTTCAATTCCAGCCTCGGCAAGATCAATCCGCGGACGGTCCTCGGCTATTATGAGCCCGGTCATTACGCATTGCTCGTCGTGCTCGGCACGCGCGACATGATCGACTACCACGGAAAGAACCACGGCAACGGAAAATCGCCCGGCATGACGCTGATCGAGCTCTCCGAGCTCTGCGAGGATCTCGGATTCTCCATGGCGTACAATCTGGACGGCGGCGGTTCCTCCAGCATGGTCTGGCATGAGACCGTGTTCGGGCACAACGACCGCACGCACAGCGATATCCTTGCCCTCATTGACCCGAAGGGAGGCGCACGATGAACAAAACGATC
Organism: uncultured Clostridia bacterium; assembly: GCA_947168855.1. Classification (GTDB taxonomy): domain Bacteria; phylum Bacillota; class Clostridia; order Christensenellales; family CAG-138; genus UBA3792. The sequence goes on along the minus strand of CAMVNO010000003.1, from coordinate 321,602 downwards.
CGCAAAACCGCAACGATCCTTGCGCATATCGGTCTGCTGCTCTCGATCCTGTTCCTCGGGTTCTTCATCATCTGCTCTTTGCGCGCGCAAGCGACGGACGCGGGAGCTGATCAAAAGGATCAATATCTCCGGCAGGCAATGCAGGAGCATGATTTCTCCGTGTATAGTGTCGGAAAAGCGCTCTCCGACGAAAACGATCCGCTGCGCGAGAATCTGTTCATCGCCGCCGATCTCGTCATCCCGCTGCTGTGTCTCTCTTCCGGCGTCCTTCTGCAGCTTGCGATCGTGAAACCGCGCCGCAGGCACGACAAGGATCGACCGTCTCAATCACAATCTTTCAGGAGGTAAGTATGAATCAGTCCGATTTTGACCGCACCAACGCGCTGCTCGACTTCATCGAGCGCTCCCCCGTCAGCTTTGCCGCCGTCCGCGAGGCGGAATCCATGCTGGACGCAAACGGCTTCGTTCGCCTGTCCTTCCGGAATGAATGGAAGCTCGCGCCGGGCGGAAAGTATTACGTCACGCGCAACGGCTCCTCGCTGATCGCGTTCGTCGCGCCCGAGGCGCCGCAGCCGGGCTTTATGATCGCGGCAAGCCACAGCGATTCGCCGAGCTGGAAGCTCAAAACCGACAGCGAGGTCGTCATGTTCGACCGCTATCTGAAGCTGAACACCGAAGGCTACGGCGGTATGATCTGCTCGAGCTGGTTCGACCGTCCGCTGTCGCTTGCCGGCCGCGCGATCGTGAAAAACGGCGCGGCGTTCGAAACGCGCGTGGTTACGTTCGACCGCGATCTTTGCCTGATCCCGAATGTATGCATCCATTTCAATCGAGAGATCAACAACGGCTATAAATACAACAAGGCGGTCGATACGCTGCCGCTGCTGTCCAACACAAAGGACAAGGGCACGGTCAAAAAGCTCGTTGCGGAACGGCTCGGCGTCGAGCCCGACGCGATCGTATCCATGGATCTCTTCGTCATCAACCGCACCCGCGGTTCGATCTTCGGCGCGGACGATGCATTCTTCTGCGCGCCGCGCATCGACGACCTGCAGTGCGCGTACACGACGCTTGCCGCGCTGCTCGAAGCCAAAGCTCCGAAGGCGATCCCGGTCTATGCGCTGTTTGACAACGAAGAGGTCGGCAGCGAAACGAAGCAGGGCGCCGCAAGCACGTTCCTTTTCGACGTGGTTACGCGCATCGCGGCGCATTACGGACATACGCTTTCCGAAATGCTCCCCGCCTCCTTCATGCTCTCCTGTGACAACGGACACGCGCTGCATCCGAACCATCCGGAGCTTTCTGATCCGAAAAACGCGCCGCACCTCAACGGCGGCGTGGTCATCAAGCATAACGCAAACCAGCGCTACGCGACCGACGCGCTTTCCGAGGCGCTGTTTGCGGAGATCTGCCGCAGGGCGGACGTGCCGGTCCAGCACTTTGCAAACCGCAGCGACATTGCCGGCGGCGGAACCCTGGGCAGCATCAGCAATACACGCGTTTCGCTGAAAACCGTCGACATCGGTCTTGCGCAGCTCGCCATGCACTCCGCGGTCGAGACCGGCGGCGTTCTGGATACGGACTACATGGTCCGCGCGGCAAAGGCGTTCTTTGAAAGCGCGCTCGTCATCACTGATCAAAACGCGATCGTGCTGGAATAAACCCCAAAAATATGAAAGCGGGAAGCTTGTCTTCCCGCTTGTTTTATTTGGTTTTCAGAACGGTGCGGATCGCAAAGAGCTTCAGCCTTTTAGGGAGGATCCCGTAGAGAAGCAGCAGCGGATTGCGGTTTAGGCTGTATGCAAAACGCGGGCGCTTGGCAGTCAGGACTTTTTTGACCTTATTTGCGACCTGTTCGGGCGGGACCGCCTTCGCTTCGACTGAATTCGTCACGCTTAAAAACTTTGCGGCAATGCCCGGATACCGTTTTGTGCGCGCGGTGAACGCTTCGATGCTCTTGACCGAACCGCCTAAAAGCGGTGTCTGAACCGCGCCGGGGCGGATGACCGAAACGGTTATTCCGAGAAGCTGCAGTTCCATCGCAAGTGAGAACGCGTACTTGTCGAGCGTCCCTTTGGTGATGCCGTACAACCCCGTAAACGGCAGCGGATCGAGGTCCGCAAGCTCGCTTGTGACGAGCACGACGCGGGCGCCTTTCTGCATGAGCGGCAGAAATGCTTTGACCGTGCGGTACGCGCCGAACACGTTGATCTCGAAGATGCGGCGCATGCGGTCCTCGTCGATCTCGACAAGCGAATCCGCGTCGTAGATCCCTGCCATATAGACGATCGCGTCGAGCGAATCCGTCTGCGTCTTTGCCGCGTCAAACGCCGCCGTGACCGTGTCCGGTTCGGTAAGGTCAGCAAAAAGCGGCGTGACGCCCTCCGGCATCGCCGTGCCCGGGCGGTCGACGCCGAGTACGCGCGCGCCGTCCGATAAAAGCATATGGGCGCAGGCGGAACCCATTCCCCCGCCTGCGCCGATCAGCAATACCGTTTTCATTATTGTTTCGCGGCTCTCAGGAGCGCTTCCCATTCCCTGACGATCGCGCGATCGTCGAAGTAGTTGATCCGCATCGCCGCGCGCACGCGTGCAAGCGTCTCATTGGTGATCTCGACAGCCTTCTTCGTGCCCTCCAAAAGCACGTCATAGACCGTGTCGATGTCCGCTTCCAACTCTGCGCGCTTCGCGCGGATCGGCGCAAGCTCACTTTCGAGCACGTTGATGAGGAATTTCTTGCAGGTTCCGTCGCCCAAACCTCCGCGGGTATAATGCGCTTTCATCTCGTCGAGGTTTGCGTACTCGGGCAGAAACTCCGCAAAGTGCGCGTCCGTCGCAAGCGCGTCGAGATAGGTGAATACCACGTTGCCCTCGAGATGCCCCGGATCCTCGATGCGAAGGTGCTGTGGATCGGTGAACATCTTGCCGTTGACCTGCTTTTTGACGGTCTTTGCGTCGTCGGACAGATAGATGCAGTTGCCGAGCGATTTCGACATCTTCGCCTTGCCGTCGACGCCGGGAAGTCTGCGCTGCGTCGCGTTTTCGGGGATCAGCGCCTTCGGGAACACGAGCGTTTCGCCGTAGATGCGGTTGAACTTCTCGACGATCTCGCGCGTTTGCTCGATCATCGGAAGCTGATCCTCGCCGACCGGCACGACGGTCGCGTTGAACGCGGTGATGTCCGCCGCCTGCGAGACCGGATAGCTGAAAAAGCCCGCCGGAAGCCCCTCGTCCGCAAAGCCGCGCATCTGGATCTCCGCCTTGACGGTGGGGTTTCTGGAAAGCCGCGCGGTCGTCACGAGGTTCATATAGTAGAACGTCAGCGCATGCAGCGCGGGCAGCGCGGACTGGATGCAGATCGTGGATTTTTGTGGGTCGATGCCGACCGAAAGATAGTCCAAAGCGACCTGCACGATGTTGTCGCGGATCTTTGCCGGGTTGTCCGCGTTGTCCGTCAACGCCTGATCGTCCGCGATCAGAATGTTGATCGCGTCGAACTTGCCGGAATTCTGCAGCTCCACGCGGCGCTTCAGCGAGCCGACGTAGTGACCGAGATGCAGTCTGCCGGTCGGGCGGTCGCCGGTGAGAATAATGTTCTTTTGTGTATTCATGATGATACCGTCTGCAATACGTCTATTTAGGTACGTATCGCTCCTTTCCGGGATTATTCGAGGAAGTCCTTGAGCTTTTTGCTCCGGGACGGGTGGCGGAGCTTGCGCAGCGCCTTTGCTTCGATCTGACGGATGCGCTCACGCGTGACGTTGAACTCCTTGCCGACCTCTTCGAGCGTTCTTGCCTTGCCGTCGTCCAGGCCGTAACGGAGACGCAGCACCTTCGCTTCGCGCGGGGTCAGCGTGTTCAGAACCTCCACAAGCTGTTCCTTCAAAAGCGCGACCGCCACGGCGTCCGCGGGCGCGGGCGCATCATCGTCGGGGATAAAATCGCCGAGGTGCGAATCGTCCTCTTCGCCGATCGGCGTTTCGAGGGAGACCGGCTCCTGCGCGATCTTCAGGATCTCGCGGACCTTGTCCTCCGAGATGCCCATTTCCTTTGCTATCTCATCCGGGCGCGGATCCCTGCCGAGCTCCTGCACAAGCTGACGGTTGACGCGGATCAGCTTGTTGATCGTTTCCACCATATGGACCGGGATGCGGATCGTGCGCGCCTGGTCCGCGATCGCGCGGGTGATCGCCTGACGGATCCACCACGTCGCGTACGTGGAGAACTTATAGCCTTTGCGGTAGTCGAACTTTTCGACCGCCTTGATCAGGCCGAGGTTGCCCTCCTGAATGAGGTCGAGGAACAGCATACCGCGGCCGACGTAACGCTTTGCGATCGAAACGACCAGTCGAAGGTTCGCTTCCGCAAGCTGATGCTTGGCGTCGAGGTCGCCTTCCGCCATCCGCTGTGCGATGTCGATTTCCTGCTGCGCGGTCAGAAGCGGGACCTTGCCGATTTCCTTGAGATACATACGGACCGGGTCGTCGATGTTGATGCCCTCGGTCGGCGCCAGCATCGTTTCGATCTCGGCGATCTCTTCGTTGATATCCTCGGGAACCTCGATCTCTTCGACGATGTCGATGTTCAGCTCTTCCAGCTCGCCGTAGATCTTGTCCATCTGGTCTGCGTCCACGCCGAGCTCGTTCAGCGTATCCATGACCTCGTTGAACGTCAGAACGCCCTTCTGCTTGCCGCTTTCCAGAAGCTCGCGAATGCGCTGCTCCGCATTGGCGGGTTTCGGTTCGTCTTCATCCTCGTCGGATTCCTCTTCCGGCTCCGGCTTTTCTTCGGGTTTCTCGGTCTTTTTCGCGGATTTTGATTCTTTCTTCGCGCTGTTCTTCACAGGCTTGTCCTGTTCGGGAAGCGGTTCCGGCGCGGGTTCCGGTTCCGGCTGTGCTTCGACCGGTTCGGGTTCCTGCACAGGCTCAACCGGTGCTTCTTCCGGCTTAGGCTCCGCCTTCTTGCGGCTTTTGGAAGCCTTCTTCGGCTTTTCGGGCTCGGGTTCGACCGCTTCCTGCGCGGATTCGACCGGCGTTTCGATCGGCTGTTCTTCCGGCTTCGGTTCTTCCTTTTTCGGCTTTGCCGCGTGTTTTGCGGTCTTCTTGGGCGCTTCCTGCGCTTCGACCGGTTCCGTCACGTCCTTGACCTCTTCCTGCTTGGTCTTCCTGGTCTTTTTGGTGGTTTTTGTTTCTTCCATGTCCCGTCTCCTTATTTATTTGCCCGTATGCGTTCGGTGATCTCTTTCAAAACGGCGTTTCGTTCCTCCGCCGTCAAATCCGGTTTATTGAGCTTTGCCCGCAGCGCCGCGATCTCATCCTCCGCGCTCTCACGCCGCATGCGGCGAATGCAGTCCGCCGTTGTCTCGATCGCGTTCTCCATCGCGTCCTCTTCCTTGAGCACAGCCGACGCGGTCTCCGCCTGTTTTTCATCGAGCTCGCCGATGTACTTTGCCGCCGAGAACGCGCTGCCCTGCTCGCACATCGCCAGAAACATGGCGCGGTAGGTGTCGTTCTTGATCAGCTCCGCCGCGTTCTCCGCAATCGCCCGGCTCAGCGCGAGTTTATCATGCAGACACGCAAGAATCAGTGTGCGTTCCGTCACATCGCGCGGGTCTTCGCCCGTTTCGATCCGTCTGCGGAAGCCGCCGCGGATCGGCGTGCGATCCTCCGTCATCTGCAGACCGCCGCTCCGTACGCCCTGCGCCTCAAGCGCTTCCAGCGCGTAGCCGGTCTTTTTTGCGATCAGCCGGTAATACCGTTCCTGCTCGATCGGCTGCAGACCCGCAACGAACGCGCATGCCGTTTTGGCATAGCGCTCGCGTCCGTTCTCGTCGTTCAGATCGTACCCCTTCGCCATCGCTTCGAGCTTGAATGCGTTCAGCGAAAGCGCATTTTCTTTGAGCCGGTCGAAGCCCTCCTTGCCGTAGACCTGCACGTATTCGTCCGGATCGAGCCCGTCCGGGATCGTGATGACGCGGACCTCCAGCCCCTCGGCTTTCAGGATATCAAGCCCGCGGACCGTGGCGTTCTGCCCCGCCGCGTCGCCGTCGTAGCAGATGTAGACCTTTTCGACATAGCGTTTCAGAAGCCGCGCCTGCTGTTGTGTCAGCGCCGTGCCGAGACTCGCAACGGCGTTCTTCACGCCCGCCTTATACAGTCCGATCACGTCCATGTACCCTTCGACCATGATCAGGTCGTCAAGCTTTTCGTTTTTGTGCAGGTACAGTCCGTAAAGGTTGTTGCGCTTGTTGTAGACCGGCGTATCGCCCGTGTTGATGTATTTCGGCTTTTCGTCGCCCATCACGCGCGCGCCGAAGCCGAGGACCTGTCCGTTCACCCCGAGGATCGGGAAGATCAGCCGTCCGCGGAACGCGTCGTAGACGGTGTTGCGCTCGGCGTTGTGCACCAGAAGCCCCGCGTCGACCAGCTCCTTCTCGGAATAACCTTTGCCCTTCAACAGCTTCAGAAGCGAATCCCAGGTATCCGGCGCGTAACCGATGCCGAATCGCGTGACGATCTCGGCGTTCAGCCCGCGTCTTGCGGCGTAGCCTTGCGCGTCCTTGCCGATCGCCGGATTCAGGAAGCAGCCGGAATAATACCGCGCCGCCTCGGTGTTCGCCTCGATCAGCCGCTTCTTGTACGCACGCTGGCGCTGCATCTCGCGGTCGTTGATCTCGTTCGGCAGCTCCATATTCGCGCGGTTTGCGAGCATCTGGACCGCCTCATAGAACGTCAGCCGCTCCATGTCCATCACGAACTGGATGACCGTGCCGCCCGCGTGACAGCCGAAGCAGTAAAAAAGCTGCTTGTCCGGCGAAACGGAGAAGGACGGCGTTTTTTCGCCGTGCAGCGGACAGCACGCCCAAAGCTTTCTGCCCTTGGGCTTCAGCTCGACGTATTCCGACACAACGGATACGATATCGTTTTTGTGCAGCAGCTCATCGAGCCATGCGCTCGGAAATGCCATCGCGCGCCTCCTTTCCCCGTGTTTTGTAAATTGCTTCAGCTCCAGCTCTTCGGCACGAAAACGTGTTCATAGGTGCTGATTGCGTAGGTGTCGCTCATGCCGGCGATAAAATCGGCGACCGCGCGTTCCTTGCCCTCCGCTTCAAGCGTCGCCTGATACTCGACGTCCAGAAGCTCCGGATGCTCGTAATAATACGCATACAGCGCACGCACAACGCCCTTCGCCTTGCCCTCCTCGCTCTTGGCGACCGGATTCAGGTAGACGCGATCGAACATGAACTTGCGCAGAACCTTGAACTCGTCGGCATAATCGGGCGAAAAGCGGATGTCCGCGCTGTTCTGACTGTTTTGGATCACGTTGATGATCAAGCTGTTGATGCGCTTGGAATGCGTCGGTCCGAACAGCTCGATGCAGGAGCGCGGCAGATCTTCTTCGTTCAGAACGCCCGCGCGCATCGCGTCGTCGATGTCGTGATTGATGTAGGCAATGCGGTCCGCCAGAGAAACGACCTTGCCCTCGACCGTCGCCGGATGCCCGCTGCTCGTGTGGTTCACGATGCCGTCGCGCACCTCCCAGGTGAGGTTCAGCCCCTTGCCGTCGTATTCGAGCTTTTCGACGACGCGCAGGCTCTGCTCGTTATGCTTGAATCCGCCGGGCAGAAGCTCGTTCAATACTTCCTCTCCGGCATGTCCGAACGGCGTATGTCCGAGATCGTGCCCCATGGCGATCGCTTCGGCGAGGTCCTCATTAAGCCGGAGCGCCCGCGCGATCGTCCGCGCGATCTGCGTGACCTCCAGCGTGTGTGTGAGCCGCGTGCGGTAATGATCGCCCTTCGGCGCCAGAAAGACCTGTGTTTTATGCTTCAATCGACGAAAGGACTTGCTGTGCAGGATGCGATCGCGGTCGCGCACGAACTCCGTGCGCACCGGGCAAAGATCCATCGGAACCTCGCGTCCGCGCGTGTTGACCGACAGCGTCGCATACGGGGAAAGCATCTGCTTTTCCCATTCTTCACGCATTTTCCGGACCGATCCTTCTTCCATAGCCGCCTCCGCGAAAGTATTCTATAATTATATACGCCAAAACTCCAAAAAATCCTTTTTTTCCGTTGAAAAAAACTGCTTTCTTTTTGAAAGTCGCTGTTTCGGCACAGCAAAAGGCGGGAGATCGCTCTCCCGCCCTCTGTGTCGGATCAATTATTTGTACAGACCGCGCTCGGTGTAGTGCGTATGCAATAGCTCGTGCGCCTTGTGACCGTTCGGCTCGCCGAGATAGTCGCGATAGAGCGCCTGCACTTCGGGGTTCTCATGGCTCTTGCGGAGCGGCATGTTGTCGTCTTCGCCGTAGAGGCCCGCCGCGCGCTTTGCGCGGAGATCCACGAAGTTGCGGACTGCGCCGGGCTGGATCGGCTGACCGCCGCCGTTGACGCAGCCGCCGGGGCACGCCATGACCTCAACGAACTCGTACTGCTTCTCGCCGCTCTTGATCATGTCAAGAAGCTTCGAAGCATTCTCGAGACCGCTGGTGACCGCAACGCGGACCTTGACGCCGTTCAGATCGTATTCGGCTTCCTTGATCGCCGCGGTGCCACGGACGTCGTGGAATTCGACCTTCTCAAGCGTCTTGCCGGTGACGACTTCGTACGCGGTACGCAGAGCAGCTTCCATAACGCCGCCGGTTGCGCCGAAGATGTGACCTGCGCCGGAAGCGACGCCAAGCATCGGATCGCAGACCTCGTCGGGGAGATCCGCAAACTTGATGCCCGCGCGGCGGATCATGCGAGCCAGTTCACGCGTGGTGAGCGATACGTCGACGTCCGGTCTGCCGTCCTTGCCGAGCTCGGGACGCTGTACCTCGAATTTCTTCGCGGTGCACGGCATGATGGAAACGACGAAGATCTTCTTCGGGTCGATGCCCATCTTCTCGGCATAGTAGGACTTGACAAGTGCGCCGAACATGCCCTGCGGCGATTTGCAGCTCGAAAGATTCGGAATGAATTCCGGATAGTAGTGCTCGCAGAACTTGATCCAGCCGGGGCTGCAGCTCGTGATGAGCGGGAGCTTGCCGCCGTTCTTGAGACGGCCGATCAGCTCGGTGCCCTCTTCCATGATCGTGACGTCAGCCGCGTTGTCGACGTCGAATACCTTGTCGAAGCCGAGACGGCGGAGCGCTGCGATCATCTTGCCTTCGACGTTCGTGCCGATCGGCATGTCAAATTCTTCGCCGAGCTGTACGCGGACGGACGGTGCGGGACCGACGACCACATGCATTTCGGGATCGGAGAGCGCTTTCCAGACCTTGTCGGTGTCGTCACGCTCGGTGAGCGCGCCGGTCGGGCAGACGCTGATGCACTGACCGCAGTTGACGCAGGATGTGGTCGCCAGCGGCAGATCGAACGCGCTTGCGATGTGGGTCTTGAAGCCGCGCTCGTTTGCGCCGATGACGTTGCAGTGCTGGTTGTATTTGCAGACCGCTACGCAGCGGCGGCAAAGGATGCACTTCGAATTGTCGCGGATGAGATGGATCGCGGAATCGTCGATGTCCGGCTCGGTGGGTGCGCCGTCGAACTTATGCGCGTCGCAGCCGTATTCCTGGGAAAGCGCCTGCAGTTCGCAGTTGCCGCTTCTCACGCAGCTCAGGCAGTCCATGCGGTGGTTCGAAAGCATCAGCTCGAGGGTCATCTTGCGGGATGCGCGAAGCGCGGGCGTATTCGTCTGCACTTCCATGCCTTCCGCAACCTGCATCAGGCACGCAACGGGGTTACTGCGCGCGCCCTTGACTTCGACAACGCACATACGGCAGGCGCCGATCGCGTTGATCTGCTTCATGTAGCAAAGGGTCGGAATCCGGATGCCGGCAAGCTCCGCCGCTTCCAGAATGGTGGAACCCGCGGGAACCTCGATCTCTCTTCCGTTAATTTTCATTTTAATGGTATCCATAGTCGCCCTCCTTATTTCTTGACGATGGCCGAGAACTTACAGCCTTCCATGCAGGCGCCGCACTTGATGCACTTCGACTGGTCGATGACATGCGGTTCCTTGACCTTGCCCGTGATCGCTCCTGCCGGGCACTTGCGCGCGCAGAGCGTGCAGCCGCGGCACTTGTCGGGCTGGATCTCATAATGCATGAGGTTCTTGCAGACGCCCGCCGGGCAGCGCTTTTCGACGACGTGCGCTTCGTACTCGTCGCGGAAATACTTCAGCGTACTGAGGACCGGGTTCGGCGCCGTCTGACCGAGCGCGCACATTGCGTTTGCCTTGATGTAGTTGCACAGCTCTTCCATCTTGTCGAGATCCTCGAGCGTGCCGTTGCCGGACGTGATCTTGTCAAGCATTTCGAGAAGGCGTCTCGTACCGATACGGCACGGGGTGCACTTGCCGCAGCTCTCGTCGACCGTGAAGTCGAGGAAGAAGCGCGCGACGTCGACCATACAGGTCGTTTCGTCCATGACGATCATACCGCCGGAGCCCATCATCGCGCCGATCTTGATGAGGTTGTCATAGTCGATCGGCAGGTCGAGGTATTCCGCGGGGATGCAGCCGCCGGACGGACCGCCGGTCTGAACCGCCTTGAACTTCTTGCCGTTCGGAATGCCGCCGCCGATGTCGTAGATGATCTCGCGGAGCGTGGTGCCCATCGGGATCTCAACAAGACCCGTGTTGACGATCTTGCCGCCGAGCGCGAAGACCTTGGTGCCCTTGGAGCGTTCGGTGCCCATGGATGCGAACCAGTCTGCGCCCTTCAGGATGATCTGCGGGATGTTGGCGAGCGTTTCGACGTTGTTGATGATCGTCGGCTGACCGAACAGACCCTTGTTCGCCGGGAACGGGGGCTTGTTTCTCGGCTCGCCGCGGTTGCCCTCGATGGAGGTCAGAAGCGCGGTCTCTTCGCCGCAGACGAACGCGCCTGCGCCGAGACGTACTTCGATGTCAAAGTCGAAGCCGGTGCCGAAGATGTCCTTGCCGAGCAGGTTGTATTCACGCGCCTGACCGATTGCGATCTCAAGACGCTTGACCGCGATCGGGTACTCTGCACGAACGTAGATGTAGCCCTTGTTTGCGCCGATCGCATAGCCCGCGATCGCCATTGCCTCGAGAACCGCGTGCGGGTCGCCTTCAAGGACGGAACGGTCCATGAACGCGCCGGGGTCGCCCTCGTCCGCGTTGCAGACGACGTACTTCTGCGGGACCTTATTTCTTGCCGCGAAATCCCATTTCATGCCGGTCGGGAAGCCTGCGCCGCCTCTGCCGCGAAGACCCGAATCCTTCATGACCTGGATGACTTCTTCCGGCGTCATTTCGGTGAGCACCTTGCCGAGAGCGGCATAGCCGTCCATCGCGATGTACTCGTCGATCTGCTCCGGGTTGATGACGCCGCAGTTGCGAAGCGCAACACGCATCTGCGTCTTGTAGAAGCCGGTTTCCTGCAGCGACGGGACCTCGACCTTTTCCTCGCCTTCGGTCTCGCGATATACGAGACGGTCGACGACGCGGCCCTTCAGGAGATGCTCCGAAACGATCTCGGGAACATCCTCGAGCTTCACGCGGCTGTAGAACGTGCCCTCCGGGTACACGATCATGACCGGACCGAGTGCGCAAAGGCCGAAGCAGCCCGTGCGTACGACCTTGATTTCATCAGCAAGGCCGTTCAATGCGATCTGTTCTTCCAGTGCATCGGCAATCTTGACGCTGCCGGAAGAGGTACAACCCGTACCGCCGCAAATCAAAACATGCGTACGAATCATTCTGTCTTTCCTCCGTTATGCTTCCACCGCACCGATGGTGTATTTTGTGACGGGTTTGCCGTCGATGAGATGCTGCTTGATGATCTCGGGAACCATTTCGGGCTTGACCTTGACATAGGTCACGCGCTCCTTATCACCCTCAAAGACTTCGACGATCGGCTCAAAGCGGCACATGCCGATGCAGCCGGTCTGCGTGACGGTCACACGGTCGCTGAGGTTCTGCTCCGCAACCTGTTCCACAAAGGCGTTCAGAACGGGGCGTGCGCCTGCCGCGATGCCGCAGGTCGCCATGCCGACGACGACGCGGATCTCACCGGTGCCTTCCCGAAGAGCGACCTTGTTTTTCATTCTTTCACGAATTTCTGCAAGTTCTTTCAATGATTTCATGAGTTTGATCCTTTCGTTTTCTGTTATTTCTTTTCTGAATATTTCAAGCCTCCGAAGCATACTGCTCCGTCAGCATATCCCGGATCCATGCGAGGACTTCGTATTCGTCGAGCGGTACGTCGTCCCCTAAAACCTGTCGGACCTCGCGCGTGTCGAGCTCGACCGTGCGGTCCTTCATGGTGTGCCGGAAAAGAAAATCCGTTTTCGCGCTTCCGCGGATCAGCAGCGTGATCGTGGAGACCACGTCGCCGAGCGGTGTAAAATCAAGGTGCGTCTTGTCGAACGTCGCGGAAATCTCCGTTCCGCAGTGTTCGGGATCGACCGCGCGTTCCGTGGACCGGATCGTCAGCGTTCCCCCCGTCTGCTCTGCGGCAAGCTTCAGAAGCGGGATTCCCATTCCCACCTTGCGCGTGGTGCGCGTCGTGGAGAACGGATCGACGACGGTTTTCAGAAATGCTTCCGACATCCCGTAGCCGTTGTCCCGGATCGTCAGCTTCAGAGACGTGTCCGTCTCGTCCAGCAGGATCTCGATCAGAGTCGCTTCCGCGCGGATCGAGTTTTGCGCAATATCGAGTATGTTCAGGCTGAGCTCCTTCACAGTCTCCCCTCCCTGAGCTTCGTAAACAACGCGTGCCGTACGGCGTCCGGATCGGTCTCGTCCGTGTCCAGCGTCAGCGTTCCGCCCGCCTGACCGATCTCCCAGAGCCGGTGCGCGTCCGAACAGACCACGATCGTGCGTCCTTCGGCAAGCTTCGCATTTTCGGAATCTCTGAGCTCGGCGATGCGGAACACCGGTTCCGGCGGAAATGCGCCGAGAACAGCCAGAAGTCCGTTTGAATCCCGGTCGATGTGCGCCGGCCAGCAGACGCCGTTGTGCGCGCTGACCAGTTCCGCCGCCGCGCAAAGGTCCAGATCCGTCGCCGCCGGGAGAAAGTACGGATCCTCTCCGATCTTTTCGTCCCGTTCGTTCAGGATCGGCTGCTCGCCGAAGATCTCGACACGGTTTTTGATCTTCATCCGGTGCTCCTTGACCGCCGCTCCGAAGGCAAGCGCTTCGTTGAGCGTTTCAAAGATGCACAGAAGATGAATATCCTCCGCCGTCGTCAGTTCCATGCCCGCGATCGGCACGATCCCGTACTCTTCACACGCTGCAAAGAATGCAGGACAGTTGTCGACCGCGTTATGGTCCGTCAGCGCAACGATGCCGAGTTCGCAAAGATGCGCCATTCCCGCGATGTTGCAGGGCGTCATATCCATGTCTCCGCACGGAGACAGGCACGAATGCAGATGCAGATCGTACGCGACCGTCCTCATCTGAGCAGCGCACCGACCTCGGTGCAGACCTCAAATGTGGATTTCTCGGTCAAAAGCAGGTTCAGCCCGTGCAGCCTTGCGGCGTTGACCGCCGCTTCGTCCGGACGGACGCCCTCCGAAAACACGATGCAGGCGCAGTCCGTCAGCTGCCCGACCGCCGCCACGTTCACGTTGGACATGATCGTGACCCAGCAATCGCCGCTTTCGGCGCGTCCCATGACCCAGCTCAGAAGATCGCCCGCGTATCCGCCGGTGATCTCGCGGTCCTCTTCGGACAGCAGCAGGGGTTCGTATCCGGTTTTCTCGATCAGATCGCGTACTGTCATAGCTCTCTCACTTTCCGTCGTCGCGTTCGATTTCTCTCAGGATCTCGCGCATGCGGATCACGCAGTCATCCAGCTTGGATTCGCCTCTCACAACGTCCTCCGCATGTGCGCGGCAGGTCGGTGCGCCGCAGGAACCGCAGTCCATGCCGGGCAGCATCTTGTAGATGCGCTCGATCTCCGCCATCATGCGGAACGACTGCATCCGATCGGCGCCCAGAATCTCCGCGGAGCTGTATTCGCCTGGTTCGACCGTCATGACCTCGCTCGGGATCGGATCGTTCTCGCCGAGGATCACATGATTCTGCGCGACGGGCATATACCGCTGCAGCGCACGGATCCGTACGCGGGCAATATAGGGGTTCTCGACCGCCATCACGCCGCCGACGCAGCCGCCGGGACACGCGTTCATCTCGACAAATTTCAGGTCCGGGAAATGTCCCATCTCGATATCGTCGAGCACGCGGATGATGTTCTCGATGCCGTCCGCCGCCAGATAGTGATCGTTCATCAAAGCGCTTGCTTCGCCGCCGGACGACGACCAGCTCATGCCGATCATGCCGGATTCGGAAGTCACCTCCGGAATCTTTGCCCGATTCATTTTGGAAAGGACGCGGAAGTAGATGTCGCTCATGGAGACCACGTAGTCCACATAGCATTCCTTATCCGCCGGCGTGTTCTTGACCCAGCTGACCTTTGCGGGGCACGGGGAGATGAACACGGTACGAACGTCGTCGGACGAAAGCTCGGGATGCTCTTTGAGGGCGCGTTCCTTCGCAAGCTTGCCCGCAAGCTCGATCGGCGGGCAGATCGGAACCATCTTGCTTCTCAAAGACGGGAACCGAAGCGAAATGAGCCGGACCACGACCGGACACGCCGTGCTGATGAACGGCGCATGCGACATCCCCATGCGATGCATGTAGGTGCGGGTGTAGTCCGTGACCATTTCCGCTGCCTTGGCAACCTCGAACACGTCGTTGAAGCCGAGGTTTTTGAGCCCCTGCAGCAGATAGTCGGTATCGTCGAGGTTTGCGAACTGACCGAACAGCGACGGCGCGGGAAGCGCGATCAGGTATTTCGAGTGATCGATCGAATCCCATTCGTCGAAATCCGCTTTTTTCGCCTTGTACTGGCAATGGCGGATGCATTCGCCGCAGTCGATGCAGAGGTTCGGATTGATACAAGCCTTGCCGTCGCGGATGCGGATCGCCTGCGTGGGGCAGCGGCGCAAGCAGGTGGTACACCCCTTGCACTTGGTCGCATCTAATGAGACGGAATGCTTGTATACGATCATGGTTCCTCCTTATGCCGATCTGAAAGTCATCTCAATCGTCGTGCCTACGCCGACGACGGAATCGATCTTGAGCTCATCCGAGTAACGCTTCATGTTCGGCAGACCCATGCCGGCGCCGAAGCCGAGCGAACGGATATTGTCCGGTGCGGTGGAATAGCCTTCCTGCATGGCAAGATTGACATCCTTGATGCCGGGACCGACGTCCTTCAGGACGACCGTGATGCAGTCCGGCGTGACGTAAACATCGGCGTCCCCGCCCTTGGCGTGGATGACCATGTTGATCTCGCCCTCGTACATTGCAACGGAAATACGGCGGATCAGATCGGGATGATATCCCATCTGCCGCAGCATCCGCTTCACCTGAACGGAAGCCTCGCCCGCGGACGTGAAATTGTTCCCGTCCACATCATAATGGAAATGGAGTGCATTACTGTCTGCCGTCATCTTCCCAGACCGCCTTCGTACAATTTGCCGCTGGCTTCATACATCGTCAGCTTGGTCTCGAGCAGCGCGATTTGATTGTCGGCGGCAAGCCGCTTGATCTCCTCCGTTGCCGTCTTTCCGCGGACAATGATGATGCAGCTCATGTCAAGCATATGCGCCGTGCGCACGATCTGCGGATTTAAAAGCCCCGTCAGAAGCACGTCACGGTCTTCCGCGAAAGCAAGCACGTCGCTCATCATGTCGCTGCCGAACGCGCCGTTCATATCCTCGTCCATCTGTTCCGGCTCGGCATATACAACTGCGTCGATTCGTTCGGCGATCTCCCGGATAGTCATACTCGTTTCCTTTCGATTATGCGCGGAATTTGTCCAAGATACCCTTGACGTCAGCGGGAACCAGTCTTCCGAAAACGTCGTCGTCAATCGTCATAACCGGAGCAAGACCGCAGCAGCCGAGGCAGCGGGTTGCTTCGAGCGTAAACTTGCCGTCGTTGGTGGTGTGCCCCGCCTTGATGCCGAGCTGACGCTCCAGCTCCGCAAGAATGTCCGCAGAGCCCTTGACATAGCAGGCGGTTCCGAGGCAGACGCGGATCAGATGCTCGCCCTTCGGTTCCAGCGTGAACCAGGAATAGAACGTGGAAACGCCGTAAACCTGTTCAAGCGACACGCCGAGTCCTTCCGCGACCATGGTCTGCACTTCGATCGGCAGATAGCCGTAGATCTCCTGCGCCTTCTGCAGCACAGGCATCATTGCGTCAGTCTGACCCTTGTGCTGCGCAATGACCTCCTTCAGTTTGGCTTCCTGTTCGGGCGTTCCCCGAAACGGGATTTCGGTGATTTTGTTCGTCATACATCCTCCTTAAAAGATGAGATTATTGACCATCGAATATTATAGCATACTGTTCTCGCAATTTCCATATCTTTTTGCAACAACTTTTTCTATATTTTTGCATGATACGCCGCAAAACTGCGTTTCTTCATGAAAATTCCGCAAAAATTTAGCAAAAAATATCTATTTACATACTTTTCTTTTTCAGAGAAATCGTGTATGATAAGGGTACATAAAGGAGAATCTCACTTTTAGGAAGGGGAATCGACATGGCAAAGAAACTGAAATTCAAACCCACTCCTGCCGGTATCATGTTTTTATCGGCGATCGGCGTCCTGTTGATCGCGATCATTATCCTGACGATCGTCGGCGTTTCCCGCTGCAAGAAAAACGATAACCGCACCGTCGATCCGAGCGCGCAGGAAAGCATCGCGCCCGAGGAGACTGCGGAGCCTTCTCCCGAGCCGGCCACGCCAGAACCGGTCACGCCCGATCCGAACGAAACACCCGATCCGAACGCAACCGTCGACCCGAACGCAACCGTCGACCCGAACGCAACGCCGAACGGCAGCGAGTCCGCAGGTCCCAGCTCGATCGTGATCACAACGCCCGGCGCCGCCTCTCCCGCCGCTTCCGGCGCGAGCGCTTCGCCGTCCGCCTCCAAGTACTATACGTCGCCCACCACCGCAATGAAGAACAATGCGCAGAAGGGCTACGTCAGCGCGGACAAGGTCAATATGCGCAAGGAGCCGAACAAGAACTCTACGCTGGTGAAATCCAAGATCGCAAAGAATACCGCCGTCACGCTCTACGTGGAACAGGACGGCTGGTGGTTCTTAAAGTGCGGCGACAAATACGGCTACATCAAGAGCGATTACATCACCAAGGGTTCCGCGCCGACCAGCGCCGCTTCCGGAGAACAGACCGGCAAGGTCATCGTCTCCCGGATCGCGCTTCGCAAGAGTGCCAACAACAAATCCGAGTGCATCAAGGAATATGAAAGCGGCACGGCCGTTACGATCCTCAAGACCGAAAAAGACAGCAGCGGCAAGAGCTGGTATTACGTCAAGACGCCCGACGGCAAGAAGGGCTATATGTACGCCGAGTACATCAAAGTCAATAAGAAAAAGTAAGGCGACAGGCAAAGACCCGCGAATGTTTCGCGGGTCTTTTTTTGATTCAGAAACCTCGGTTTTTGAGATCGTGGACGAGCTCGACATAGAAATCCGTGATGTCCCGCACGCCCTTCCCCGTCTTTCGCGAGAACGGCGAACGGCGCAGGTCGATCTCATCAAGGTGCGAGATCCCGCGGCGGGTGCTGCCGCGAAGCTCGATGCAGCGTTCACCCCATCTTGCCGATTCGACGGAGACCAGTCCGTCGTTCGGTCCTTCAATGCGGTTCAGCACACAGCACGCCGTGAACAGGTTGATATCCGAAAACGGATGCTTCATCACGCCTGCGGCGCTTTGATAAAAGACGCCGGGCACGTCCGGATTCTCCGCGTTGAACCGCTCCATATGCGAAACGGAAAACTCCTCGCACACACGGCGAAAATCCGGCTTCCGGTCGCCGACGAGCCGGATCCAGTTATTGACCGCAAACGCCGCGACGGAGAAGAACACACGCGGCGCACGCAGAAACTGTGTGAACGTCTTTGACCCGCGATGCGGCGTGCCGATCGTGGTGATGCTTGCGATCTTCGCGCCGTATCCGAGCGACGAAGCCGCCATGCGCACCTCCAGACCGCCCTTCGAATGCGCGATGATGTTGACCTTCTTTGCGCCGGTCTCCGAAAGGATCGCGTCAATCCGCTCGCAGAGCGCGTACGCGTTCGTCTCCGTGCTTGCCCAGCAGTCCTGTTCGCCGAAAAAGACCGCTGCGCCGTGTCCGCGCAGCACATTCGGAATCCTGCCCCAATAAACGGGGATCTTCAGGTCCCGGAAGCCGGCGCCGTGCACCAGCAGGATCGGATATGCGGTTTTGCAGACCGTATGTTCCATGGATCAGAGTTCCGAAAGCCGATAGAGCATTTCGGGATTCTTTTTCGGCTCCTTGAGGTGGATGATCTTCGCATCGGGCAGCGCCGCGCGGATCTGCTCTTCGGCCTTCTTTGCCTCGCCGCTGCCGGAATACAGCACGAACGTCACCTGCCTGCCCTTGAGCTCCGTCTCTTTGAGAACGGTGTTGATCGGGCAGGACAGCCGCCCGTTCCAGACCGGCGAGCCGATCACGATCTCATCGAACGCGGAAACGTCTGCGTCATACGCCTTCAGCGGTTCGCAGTACTTCCGACCGGCGTTGAAGCCGCACTGCAGGATCTGCAGGAAGAATTTCTTCGGCGGCAGCTTAGCAGGTTCGACCCTGCGAATCTCGTATCCCTTTTCTTTCAGATAGTCCGCAGCGGCGTCGCCGTTTCCGGACAGCGTATAATAAATGAAGAGCTTCGCCATATTGTTTCTCCTTCAGTTCAGAATGAATCGCATCTCAACCGGATTGTGATCGGAATACACAAAGCCGGTGTCGATCACCGTCGCGGAGACAACCTCGACGTTGTCCGTGACCAGGAAGCCGTCGATCGTCAGCGTATACTGTCCCTCGTGATACGGTCCGTCGGCGTTGCGGCAGCTCGGAACGGGGTTCGCTTCGTCGATCGGCGCGATCAGCGTGATGTTCCGTCCCTCGAACATGCTGTCCGGGATCGGCTGCGCCCAGGTATACTCGATATCCGATTTGCCGAAATACTGCGAGGAATCGCCGAGCAGGTCCTTGTTGAAATCGCCGCCCGCGATGCAGCAATTTCCCTTTTCGTATTCGGACTGTATGTCGCTCAGCAGGATTTCCAGCTGTTCATAGGCGATCTTGCCGTCGGACGTATAAGCGGACAGATGCAGGTTATAGAGCACCAGCTCGCCGCCGTCCGCAAGCGGAATACGGTGCTTTGCATAGCAGCGGTCGAGATCGAGGAACTTCGTAAAGCCGGATTCGACCGGAACCTCCCGGCGTTCCGCCGTCGTGACGGGCGCTTTCGAGAACGTCATCAGTCCGGACCGCGCTTTGCCGAACGGCTGTGTGACCGGATAGGCAAGGAACGACGAATCGTAGTTCTGCGCAAAGGTGTATGCCGTCCCGCCGAGCGCGTCAATAAGGTACGGGCGCTCGTCGACCTGATAGCTCCGCGTCGAGCCGATGTCGATCTCCTGAATGAGATACAGATCGGCGTTCGTTTCCTTAAGAACGCGCGCAATGTTCCGGAGATTGTTGTCGAGACGGCTCTTCGACCACGCCCGCGCGCGGCTTCCGCCGTCCATGAAGAAGCCGAAATCGGATTCATACGCGCCGAAGCCGATATTGTAGGAAACGGCCTTGTATTCCGTTCCCGTGCCGAGCGTGCCGGACGCCGAGCCCTCGACCGGAAGCGGCTGATCGCCGATGCGGTGGTAGCCGATCAGCACATAAGCGACGTAGCCGGCAAAGAGCAGTACCAGGCACAGCAGGATGATCCCGATGATCTTCAATGCTTTTTTCATATGACCGTACTCTCTTCCTCATCTGTTGAAATTCGTTTTATAGATGCGCGCCGCGATCGCAGGCGAGCCGAAGTCCGTGACGATCCAGCCGATCAGCGGATCGGTGAGCTGCATCAGCTCGGGATTCAGCGTCTTTGCGAGACTGTACGGGTGTCCGAACGAGCCGCTGCCCTTGGTGGACAGGAAGCTGATCGTTAGGTGCGTTTCGTCCGTCTGCGCGGCTTTCAGTCCCTTCCGGAACGCGTCCAGCTTATCCGGCGCGTCGTATTCGTAACGGTCCTGCACGATCAGCGTGTAGCTGCCGTTTTCGTGCGCAGCGGCGTTCGGCGTCACGTCGTCGTGCCCGTTCTGCGTCTGCCAGTAGCACGGAAATCCGAGCGTCGGCACCGGCGCCGAAGCGTTCTCATAATGCCGCGTGAGAAAGATTTTGCCGCGCGCCTCGCCCACCGTGGGGATCGTGTCGGAAAGCAGCCATGCGTCCGGATTCTTCGCAATGTACGCGGAGAGCAGCGCTTCGAACTGTTCCGGCGTTTCGCCGCCGTATTCCTGCTTGACCGCAAAGACGATCGTTTCGCTCGGATGCGCCACCAGGAAGGCGTAGCAATCGGAAAGTACGTCGTCGAGATACAGCGTCGCCGCCCACGGCCAGCCGGACGTGGTGCAGCTTGTGAAGCCGTGCATCATACGAAACTGCTCGCCGCTTGCGCCGAGACGGATATCCAGATACCGGAAGCCGGCTTCGAGCTGTTCGCCGATCGAAAGCGCCTGACATCTCGTGATGTACGCAAGCTGTACGTTCTTTGTCGCGCTGTCGTGCGTGCCGGGCAGAACGACCTTCGAAAGCGGCATGTCGTCGGGAAGGTGCTTCATCCAGTCCGCCGAACCCTCGACCGGCGTGCGGTCGACGGTTTCCAGCGCGGGCACGAGATACAGGATCGTGCCGAGCGTCAGAACGATCAGCAGCGGAATGATCCACAGAAGATGCAGCAGCCGCTTTGCTTTTTTGCTCTTTTTGGTTTCCATGCGGAGATCCTCCGTTTCCTATATTATAGTAATTGTATCATAAACCGGACCCGCCTGCAACATAAATATACAGGCATCCGCCGCTTTCCTTCGCTGCCGGATGTATAAAAATCATCTGTTTTTTTATGCGGATTTCTTGCATCGGGTCCTATGCTATGATATAATATGTTGAAATTATATGTGGAGGTATGGCTTTGCGCATCTTGGGAATCGATCCGGGTTATGCGATCATGGGCTACGGCGTCATTGAGAAGAACGGTCAATCGGTCGTTCCGGTCGATTTCGGCGTCGTGGAGACGGACAAATCGCTGCCTTTTCCCGATCGTCTTGAAAAGCTGTATCTCGGGACCCGGCAGCTTTGCGAGCTGTATCATCCGGACATGGCGGCGTTTGAGGAGCTGTTCTTCTATCACAACATCACTACGGCGATCTCCGTCGGTTCCGGACGCGGCGTTTCGATCCTCGGCGTACAGCAATGCGGGATTCCCATGTATGAATTCACGCCGATGGAAATCAAGCAGTCCGTCTGCGGCAACGGGCATGCCGACAAGAAGCAGGTCCAGCAGATGATCCGCGTGCTTCTGGGGCTCAAAACGGAGCCGAAGCCGGATGACGCGGCGGACGCGCTTGCCGCGGCGCTGTGTCTTGCGTTCCACGCCGGACCCGCGCAGGAAGAATACCGGATCAAATAGGAGTAAACGATGTACGCATATATCAGAGGAACGATAGACGAAACCGGCGCGGATCGCGCCGTGATCGAAGCGGCGGGCGTCGGCTATGAGCTGTTCTGCAGCACGATGACGCTGAAAACGCTCACGGTCGGCGGACAGGCGAAGCTCTTCACGCATCTGCATCTCGCGGAGGGCGTGCAGGCGCTGTACGGCTTTGCGGACACCGAGGAGCGGGACATGTTCCGGAAGCTTCTGAACGTCTCGCGCATCGGACCCAAGGTGGCGCTTTCGGTGCTGTCGACGATGACACCTTCGGATGTGCGCGCCGCGATCGTGACCGACAACCCCGCGGCGTTTGACCGCGTCGTCGGCATGGGCAGAAAGACCGCTCAGCGCGTGATTTTAGAGCTCGGCGAATCGATCCGTCAGGAATCCGTCGGCGCCGCTCCGGTCAAGGCCGCGGAATCCAAGCCTTCCCTGCCGAGCATGCAGAGCGAGGCGGTCGCCGCGCTGACGTCGCTCGGCTACGACGGGCTGACCGCGTCCCGCGCTGTCGCAAAGATCAAAGAAGCGGACAGCGTCGAGGAATTGATCACAAAAGCTTTACGAAGCATGGCAAAGGGGTAAGACATGCAGGACGATCGACTGATCTCCTCCTCCCTGCAGGAAGAGGACGCAAAAAACGAATACAGCATCCGCCCGCATTTTCTGTCCGAATACATCGGTCAGGAGAGCGTCAAGGAGCATATGCAGATCTATATCGAGGCGGCAAAGTCCCGCGGCGAATCGCTGGACCACGCTCTTCTGTACGGGCCGCCGGGTCTCGGCAAGACGACGCTTGCGGGCATCATTGCAAATGAAATGGGCGTGAGCCTCCGCGTGACCAGCGGTCCCGCGATCACACACGCGGGCGATCTTGCGGCGCTCCTCACGAATCTCAGCCCGGGCGACGTGCTGTTCATCGACGAGATCCACCGGCTGAACCCGAACGTCGAGGAGGTCCTGTACCCTGCCATGGAGGATTTCGCGCTCGATATCATCATCGGCAAGGGTCCCGGCGCAAGGAGCATCCGGCTCGATCTGCCGCGGTTTACGCTGATCGGCGCGACGACGCGGCTCGGCATGCTTTCCTCCCCGCTGCGGGACCGTTTCGGCATCAAGGAGCAGCTGGAGCTGTATACGCCCGAAAGTCTGAAGGAGATCGTAACGCGCAGCGCGGACATCCTGCATATCGAGATCGACGAGGAAGGCGCATTGGAGATCGCGTCGCGCTCACGCGGAACGCCGCGTATCGCCAACCGGCTTTTGCGGCGCGTACGCGACTATTCGCAGGTGCGCGGCAGCGGCGTGATCGACCTTCCCACCGCGCAGAACGCGCTTCAGATGCTGAAGATCGACGAGCTCGGTCTTGACGCGGTCGACCGCAAGATGCTGACCGCCATGATCGAGGTGTTCAAGGGCGGTCCGGTCGGTCTGGACACGATCGCCGCATATACCGGCGAGGACGCGGGCACGGTCGAGGATGTATATGAGCCGTATCTTCTGAAGCTCGGCTTCATTGCGCGTACCACGCGCGGCAGGATCGTTTTGCCGGATGCATACCGGCATTTGGACTACCCCGTACCCGCTGCGGTGCAGCAGGAACGTCTGGAGGTTTAGTATGTTCGGCAAAAAACAGCGCATCATTGCAGAGCAGGAATCGCAGATCCTTTTTCTGCATCAGCAGATCGAATCGCTCACCGCGGACAACAAGCGTCTCAAGGACCGCATCATCGACGTCGAGCGGCGCGAGCGCGGGATCGGACGCGCGCTGAACGAAGCGACCGCCACGGCAGACAACATGATCACCGACGCGCAGAGAAAAGCGGCGGTGCTTTTGGAGCAGACGCAGAACGAATGCGAAACGCTTCGTAAAAAGGCGGAATCCGCCGTAGACGATGCGTATCGCAGCGCAAGAGAGATCATCCGGGAAGCGGAAGGCGAAAACGAAAAAAAGCGCGAGGATCTGCGCCGGCAGATCGAACAGTATTCCGCGCTGCTCAATCATTACGATACGATGGTGCAGGAGCAGCTGCAGGCGGCGCAGGACGGCGCAAAGCGGTTTGCCGAGCTTTCCCGCGCGCTGCACGAAGCGGTGCCGAAGCTTCTCGGCGCCGACGGTTCTCCCCTGTCCGGACTGTCCGCGACGGACGACGCAGAGCGGTCGTCGGATGTGCCGGAGATGCCCGACTACACCGTGCAGCCGCTGTCCTTTACGCCGAGCCGTGAAGGCGGCGAGGACCAGCTCTGGACCGTCGACAAAATTGCGAAGGACGAACACGGCGGACGGGATTCCGACGTTGACACGATCATCGACGAAATTCTTGCCGCAACGGAGGACGATACATGAAACTGACGCTTTTGGGCGTATGGGGTCCTTTTCCGGCGCCGGACGGCGGCTGTTCCTCCTATCTTGTGGAGGACGGCGATACGAAGATTCTTCTTGACTGCGGCAGCGGCGCGCTCTCGAAGCTTCGCGCCCTGTATCCGGATCTGCCCGCGCTCGACGCGATCGTTCTTTCGCACATGCACGCAGATCACGCGGGCGAGATCCATTTGTTCCGGTACATGTGCGAGTTCGGGCTGATGCAGTCGCCGCTTCGGGTCTTTTCGCCCGAAACGGACAAGCTGCGGTTTCCCGTGTTCGATCCCATACAGACGACGGACGGTATGCAGGCGACGGTCGGTTCGCTGACGCTGCGGTTTACGTCGGTACGGCACGCGGTTCCGACGACGGGCGTGCGCATTACGGACGCGAACGGGCATTCGCTGTTTTATACCGGCGATACCGGCTGGTTCGACGGGCTGATCGACGCGGCGAAGGGCGCCGATCTGCTGCTTGCGGATGCATGCCTGCGGGATGAAACGAACGAGAAGGCCTTAAAGAACCACATGACCGTCGCGCAGGTGCTTTCGCTGCGGCAGCAGGCAGACTGCGAAGCGGCGATCCTCACCCATCTGTTTCCGGACGGTGCGCCGTATCCGCCGATCATCGACCGGCATGTGCTGTACGCGGCAGAGGGTATGCAGCTGACAAGCCGTTCATAGGAACGAAATGACGCGGGCAACCGCTTCATGATACAGGAATTTCAGGAAAGGAATATAAAACTATGGCAAAAATGACGATCGAAGATGTCAATGTAACCGGCAAAAGAGTTCTTGTGCGCGTGGACTTCAACGTACCGCTCGCAGAAGACGGGACCGTCTCGGACGACAAGCGCATCGTTGCTGCGCTGCCGACGATCAAGTACCTTCTGGACCACAAGGCAAAGGTCATCCTTTGCTCGCATCTCGGCAGACCCAAAGGCGAGGTCAATCCGAAGTATTCTCTGGAACCGGTCGGTCAGCGTCTTGCGGAGCTGCTGCCCGATACGCGCGTCTGGTTTGCGACCGACACGATCGGCGAGAGCGCAAAGGCGGCGATCGCGGACATGAAGGACGGCGAAATCGTCCTGCTCGAGAATACCCGCTTCCATAAGGAAGAAGAAAAGAACGATCCGGAATTCGCAAAGCAGCTTGCAAGCCTTGCGGACCTGTTCGTCTCCGACGCGTTCGGCACCGTGCACCGCGCGCATGCGTCCACGGCGGGCGTTGCGAATTACATCCCGGCCGTTGCGGGCTACCTGATCGGCAAGGAGCTCGGCGTTATGGGCGAAGCGCTCGATAACCCGGTCCGTCCGTTCGTGGCGATCCTCGGCGGCGCAAAGGTCGCGGACAAGATCGGCGTCATCAAAAACCTGCTCGCAAAGTGCGACAGCCTGATCATCGGCGGCGGCATGGCATACACGTTCTTCAAGGCGATGGGCTATGAGATCGGCACCTCCCTGCTTGACGAGAACAGCATCGACCTCGCGAAGGATCTGATGGCGGAAGCGAAGGAGCGCGGCGTGAACCTGCTGCTCCCGATCGACACCGTAGTGGCAAAGGAATTCGCGGCGGATGCGGAGCACAAAACCGTTCCCTCTGACGCGATCCCCGAAGGCTGGATGGGTCTCGACATCGGCGAGCAGACCCGCGAGCTGTTCCGCAAAACGATCCTCGAAGCAAAGACGGTCATCTGGAACGGTCCGATGGGCGTGTTCGAGTTCCCGGCGTTTGCCGAGGGCACCAAAGCGGTCGCCGCGGCATGCGCGGACTGCGCAGGCACCACGATCATCGGCGGCGGCGATTCCGCTTCCGCGGTGAAGAAGCTTGGCTTCGCAAGCAAGATGACGCATATTTCCACCGGCGGCGGTGCGTCGCTCGAGTTCCTCGAGGGCAAGATCCTTCCCGGTGTGGCGGTGCTGAACGACAAGCCCGAAGGACGTCGTCCGATCATTGCGGGCAACTGGAAGATGAACAAAACGCCCGATGAGGCGAAAGAGCTCGTTGAGGCGCTGATCCCGCTCGTAAAGGACGCGAAGTGCGAAGTCGTCGTCTGCCCGCCGTACGTGGATCTGTGCTGCGTCGGCAAGGCGATCAAGGGCACGAACATCAAGCTCGGCGCGCAGAACATCCATTGGGCGGAAAAGGGCGCGTTCACCGGTGAGATCTCCGCGGATATGCTGAAGGCGCGCGGCGTCGAATACGCGATCATCGGTCACTCCGAGCGCCGTCAGTACTTCGGCGAAACGGACGAAACCGTCAACAAGCGCGCGCTTGCCGCGCTGAACGCGGGCATTACGCCGATCATCTGCGTCGGCGAATCGCTCGAACAGCGCGAGGCGGGCGTCACGGACGAGCTCGTTTCCAACCAGACCGTTGCGGCGCTCAAGGATATGACGAACGCGCAGGTTGAATCCCTCGTCATCGCGTACGAGCCCATCTGGGCGATCGGCACCGGCAAGACCGCGACCAAGGAAGACGCGAACGCGACGATCGGCGTGATTCGCAAGGCGATCGCGGGCGTGTTCGGCGAAGCGACGGCGAACAAGGTCCGCATCCAGTACGGCGGCAGCATGAATCCGAAGAACGCCTCCGAGCTCATGGCGATGCCTGAGATCGACGGCGGTCTGATCGGCGGCGCAAGCCTCAAGGCGGAAGACTTCTCAAAGGTGGTCCATTTCTGATGAAGCCGATTACCGCATTGATCATCCTCGACGGCTTCGGCTATCGCGAGGAAAAACAGTATAACGCGATCCTGACCGACGGCGCAGTGAATTTCATGCGTCTGTGGAAGGATTACCCGCACACGCTGATCGGCGCAAGCGGCATGGACGTCGGGCTTCCCGACGGGCAGATGGGCAACTCCGAGGTCGGGCATACCAACATCGGCGCGGGGCGCATCGTCTATCAGGAGCTGACCCGCATCACGAAGGCGATTCAGGACGGCGATTTCTTCGAGAACCCGGCGTTTACCGGCGCGATCGAAAACTGCAAAGCGCACGATTCCTCGCTGCACCTGATGGGGCTCTGCTCCGACGGCGGCGTGCACAGCCACCTCGAGCATCTCTATGCACTCGTGGAGCTTGCAAAACGGAACGGGCTCAAAAAGGTCTATGTCCATTGCTTCATGGACGGACGCGACGTTCCCCCGTCCTCCGGCAAGATGTATCTCGAACAGCTCGACGCAAAGCTTTCGGAGATCGGCTGCGGAAAGATTGCAACCGTCATGGGCAGATTCTACGCGATGGATCGCGACAACCGCTTCGAACGTGTGGAACGCGCGTACGCGGCGCTGACGTACGGAGAAGGCTTAACCGCCTCCTCCGGTCCCGAGGCGATGCAGAATAGCTACGATCGCGGCGACACCGACGAGTTCGTGCAGCCGACGGTCGTGCTGACCGACGGCAAGCCCACCGCGACGATCGCGGCAAACGACAGCGTGATTTTCTTCAACTTCCGTCCGGACCGCGCAAGAGAGATCAGCCGCGCGTACATCTTCGAGGATTTCAACGGCTTCGAGCGCAGATTCGGCTTCTTCCCGCTCTACTACGTATCCATGACGCAGTACGACAAGACGTTCGAGAACGCGCTGCATGTTGCGTTCAAACCGCAGTCGCTGAACAACACCTTCGGCGCGTATATCGCGGACAAGGGATTGTCGCAGCTTCGGATTGCGGAGACGGAAAAATATGCGCACGTCACGTTCTTCTTCAACGGCGGCGTCGAAGCGCCGAATGCGAACGAAGATCGCTGTCTCATTCCCTCGCCGAAGGTCGCAACGTACGATCTCAAGCCCGAGATGAGTGCATATGAGGTCGCTGCGGAGGCGAAGGCGCGGATCGAAAGCGGCAAGTACGACGTGATGATCCTGAACTTCGCAAACCCGGACATGGTCGGACACACGGGCGTGATGGACGCGGCTGTCCATGCAGTCCACGCAGTCGATGAATGTCTGAACACGGTCGTGACCGCGATCCTTGCTACCGGCGGGCGCTGTATCGTCACAGCGGACCACGGCAACTGTGAGCTGATGTGGGACGAAGCGCAGAACGCGCCGTTTACCGCGCACACCACGCTTCCGGTGCCGTGCATTCTGGTCGACGACACGCGTAAGGACGCGAAGCTTCGCGAAGGCGGCAGGCTCTGTGATCTTGCCCCGACGCTTCTTGAGCTTCTGAAGCTCCCGATCCCTGCAGAGATGACAGGAAAGTCGCTGCTCGGATAAGCGATTGGCAATGCCGATTATGCAGGCATAAAACGATACAAACTTTTTCGTTTTATGCTTGCATTTTCTTTAGGTGCGTGTTATAATCATTCCCGCAGATATTTTTGGAGGAACTGATATGGATATTTTAATGTGGGTTGTGGCCGGTATTCTCGTGCTTTCGTCGATTCTGATGTGCGTGGTCGTGCTGATCCAGCAGACCAAGTCTTCCGGTCTCGGCGCAGCATACGGCGGCGACACCGTTTCTTTCTCGCAGCGCGGAAAAGCTGCAAGCCGTGAAGCAAAGCTTCAGAAGATCACCGTTGTGCTTTCGATCGTGATCGCGGTCATGGCAATCGCTCTTATGCTGATCGCCAGATTCGCGGGCAAATCGATCTGAGGCGTACAGAATGCGTACGGCGGTGCATCGGAAGATGCACCGTTTCTGCTATGTAAGGAATTTTCAAAAGCCGATTTTGACTGATTAAGCCTGAAAGGAGGACGTGCCGTGCCGGTACACAAGGGAATCAAAATCGCCGCGCAGAACCGCAAGGCGCGTCACGATTACTTTATCGAAGACACCTATGAGTGCGGGATCGTACTGCAGGGAACCGAGGTCAAATCGATCCGAAAGGGATCCCTGAATCTCAAGGACAGCTATGCCCATATCAAAAACGGTGAGCTGTTTTTAATCGGCATGCATGTGAGCCCGTACGAGCAGGGAAACATCCATAACCACGATCCGTTCCGCACGCGCAAGCTCCTGGCGCACGCGCGTGAGATCCGAAAGCTCAACACGCTTTCCCAGGCGGACGGCTACTCCCTCGTTCCCCTGTCCGTCTACTTCAAAGACGGCAAGGTCAAGGTCGAGCTGGCTGTTGCAAAGGGCAAAAAGCTCTACGACAAGCGCGCGAGCATTGCGGAGCGCGACGCCGATCGCGATATGGATCGGAACATCAAAAAGCAGTATCGCTGACCGCGTGTCGGCATACAATAAAGCAACCGCTTAACGGTCTTGGGGGCGAAATGGTTTCGACGGGGATCGCGGAAGCGGGATCAGCGAGCCGAAGCCCCGTGCTTCGTTAAAAACGGGAACTGTCTAAAATAACTGACAACAATCACACTCAACTCGCAGCTGCATAACCGCAGCTACGCGTCCGCCCGAGGAAACTTACCGCTTCGGAACCGGGCGTCATCAGGGTAGGGAACGAACCTGCGTAAGCTTTGCCGCAGGCCGGACTTTATGAAGCTACCGTAACGCGGAGCCTGTCGGAGGGCGCCGCGCGAGGGGAATCCCAAAACACCGACTGCGCTCGGAGAAAATCCTGCCAACGGATTTTCGGACGGGGGTTCGACTCCCCCCGCCTCCACCATTGGAAAAGGTCTGCCGGTTCATCCGGTGGACCTTTTCCATTATGAATTATGCGGGGGGAGGAGAACCCGGCGCGGGGGTGAATGAAGCCGCAGTGCGGCTTCAGAGCCGCGCCGTGACCGAACCGCAGTGAGAAGCGACTCCCCCCGCCTCCACCATTGGAAAAGGTCTGCCGGTTCATCCGGTGGACCTTTTCCATTATGAATTATGCGGGGGGAGGAGAACCCGGCGCGGGGGTGAATGAAGCCGCAGTGCGACTTCAGAGCCGCGCCGTGACCGAACCGCAGTGAGAAGCGACTCCCAACAACGAAACCTCTTTTGTCTGCCGGAACAAGAGAGGTTTTCTTGTTGTTTCATTTGGTCGAATATGGTATAATTGTCTTGCCGGATTTACGGTTTTGCGGAGTTCCATTATAAGCAAAAGCGATCCCTTTATGGATCAATACGCATTCGGAGGACGCCCATTATGCAAAAAACCGGGAAAAACATCGCGATTCTATGCTGTTCTGTTATTCTTATCGCAGCAGTGACGTATATTTCGAGATTCATAAACCGTATTGATGCTGTATGGCTAAGGATCGCTGCTTTGGTCGCACTCAATCTGATGAATGGTCTGATCGCGTTTGCGGCGATAAAGCTTACAAAAATGAAGGTCGATATTGACTTGAAAAAGGGGAGTCAATATGCGGTGGGATTTGCTCTTGCGCTTGTCCTGTCTTTATTCATTGCCGTAATTCCGGCGCTTTGCGGCTTCTCCTTGGTCGGAGAGCATACTGAATTCTCGTGGTTCCAGATACTATACAATTTGTTGTTCTGTCTTTTGATCGTCGGACCCGTAGAAGAATTGATATTCAGAGTCTATTTGCAGGACGCATTCATGAGTTTCTTTCAGAAAAACAAGTGGATCGGCGTTGTGATCGCCTCTCTGCTGTTTGGTCTATGGCATCTGATTAACGGCAGTTTTATTCAGGTGCTTTTTACATTCGGGATCGGTCTCTGCTTTGGATTTGCAAAGTACGGTATTAAGAAATGCGGATATCCCGGAGTCGCTTTCGGTCACGGGCTATACGACTTTTTGAACGTAATCGTCAGGATGTTTGTTGTTTAGCAGTTGCCCGTTTGTCGATATGTTCGACACGCACCTTTTTACACGCTCTTACCCAAAAATATAATCCCTTTTGTCTGCCGGCAAAAGGGCTTCTTTCACGTTGACAGACGCGGACCGAGCGTTTATGATAGGTTTGAGGCAAATTATGGCATTCGATCATCAAGCAGACAGAACCGATTATACATATTGGGACCGCATATGGGCGGATGTTTCGGCAGAACGCGTTGCGGCGTTTGCCGCAGCGATTGAAGCGTCCCCCGATGCGATCATCGACATTCTGCGGGAACGCGGATGCAAAACCGTCTGCGACGCCGGCTGCGGCTGCGGCGCATATGCGCTGAAGCTTTTCAAAAACGGTTTTACCGTCTCCGGCTTTGACGTCTCCGGGACCGCCGTGCAAACGGCTCGGCGGCTGCTTTCGGAAAACGGGTATCCTTCAGACGGGTTCAAAACCGCCGACCTGCTCTCCCCCGGCTTTCCGGACAGACTTTTTGACGCGGTCATCGCGCGGGATGTGCTCGACCACTTGCCGATCGCCGACGCCATGCATGCCGTTTCGGCGCTTTTTCGGCTCGCAAGGTCCGGCGGCTGTGTTGTCCTGACGGTCGATCCGACGGATGAAGAATATGAATCCGAGCCGCACAAGATCAATGCCGACGGGGACTATTGCTACTGCGGCGGCAAGTGGAACGGCATGGTCTTCCATCCCTATACGCCATTGGAAGCCGCACGCCTGACCGCCGCGTTTTCCGACCGGCACGTCATTGCGAATGACGGCGGTTTTTTGATCGTTCTGGAAAAGAAATGAAAGGAATCCTATGATGCAGACGACGTCCGTACTGATCCACAGTCTTTGCGTACCTTGTCAAAACAGGTGCCGTTACTGTCTTTTGAGCTGGAACGGCACGATCGAAGGCGCATCGTGGGACCGCAGCGTTTCGCTTGCAAAGCGGTTGATTCGTGAGCTCAATACGCATCGACCGGACCTGTCCGCCAAGTTTTCATTCGGCTATGCGATGGAGCATCCGGACCTTCCGGCAGCGCTTCGAACGCTTCGGGAGCTGAACAGTCCTTCGGCAGAGTTTCTGCAGTGCGACGGAATGCGCATGCGGAACGATGCGGAGTGTCTTGTGCTGATGCAGACGCTGAAGGAAGAAGGCGTCAAAGAGCTGAATTTCACCTTCTACGGGCTTTCCGATTATCACGACCGGTTTGCGGGTCGGACAGGCGATTTTGCTTTCTTGATGCGGATGCTTCGCGCGGCACGCGCCGTCGATCTGCCGTTTACGACCGGGATTCCGCTGAACTGTGAAAATATCGGCGACGTCGACGCGCTTGTCGATCTTTTGCAGGGCGCCGGAAGCAGCAGGGTGTTTCTGACGATTCCGCACGGAGAGGGCCGCGGAAAGCTGCTGCAGCGTATTCGCCTTGATCTGAACGCATTTCATACGCTTTCCCCGGACACGCAGCGGCTGCTGAACACGGGCATTTTCCGCACGGAACGCGAGTGGCTTTCGGAGCCGGAAGCTGCGGAAAGTCATAAGAGAATGATCCTGATCTCCCTGCGCCGGGACAACATCGACCGATATGAGACGATGGACGCGCTTTCGGTCTTGCGGGAAACCGAAGCTCTGGACGACGCATACTACGCGGCGTTCCCGGATTTTCCGACGCTTGCGGCGATGTACGGCGATCCGAACGGCGAATGTTTTTATCGCATCCGCGATCTGTTCGGCTGCTACCGCATGCAGTATCAAAAGGACCACGATCTGAGCATATACGACGTAACAGACGAGCGTCGATCCGGCAGCCGACGGTTTTGAAAAAATCGGACTGAAATCGCTTCAGTCCGGCTTTTTTATTGATATTTTGCGATCAGCGCGTCCATTTCGGACTGTGGGATCTTGAATTCTTTTTGGATATGCTCGAGCGCGATCATCGGCCGCTTCGCAACCTTATCCCTAAGCGTTTGGATCGATTTCTTCCACGCCGACATGCTTTTCGGATTCTTCCATCGGTCGATATGCCGCTGCATTTCCGGTTCCAGCTCCTCTGT
The DNA here is from genome assembly GCA_947168855.1 of uncultured Clostridia bacterium. GTDB lineage: Bacteria > Bacillota > Clostridia > Christensenellales > CAG-138 > UBA3792. The sequence continues at coordinate 288,937 of CAMVNO010000003.1, read as the reverse complement.
CATCTTGTCGAGCAGCGCCGTCAGACGTTCCGAGGAGAGCTGCGTCATCACAAGCTCGACGTACCGTTCGATGAATTTCTGCCGCCAGCCCGCGTTGGTCTTCAATGCGACCGAGAAATAGAAATAGGTCAGCGATCCGTTATTCGAAGGCGTGCCTCCCTTGTTGAAATACAGATACGCGATATTGCGCGTGGAACCGCTGCTGAGGATCAGATCCAGATCGTACAGAAGCGGACGCCAGCGAACGCGGTAATCGGTCGTGCGCCAATATTTCTGATTGAAGCAGTCCGTATCGAGAAACACCTGCCGACAGATCACATAGTCGATAAACGCGTCGGGGTCGACCTTTTGGATGAATTTCTCGTATGCGCTGTCCGAGGACAGATTTGCATTCTTTGCTTCGTTGAAATCCGATTTGAACTGCGTGTTCGATCCTTTTCTCGCGATCGCGCCGTTCCGCATGATGGTATTGACGGTATCCGGATCGACGCCGAAATGCGTTTCCAGATATCTGGAATTCAGGTCTTCGTTGAAATCGTAAATGCCGTAATAACTGCCGTTGACATAGACCACGCAGAAGCGCGAATTGGCGCAGTCCACGTTGAGTCCGAGGCACGCGCGGGAAGCGAACGCGTCGCACAGCCGCGCCTTGTCATAGTCCTGTCCCGCCTGTCTGAGCGCAAAGGAGCCGAACCGCGTATAGGCATAGTCCGGAAAGAACGGGTACTCGACGTGCGACATGCCGTACTGCGCGCGGAGCGACAGCGTCAGGGATTTCTGCGAAATGTATTTCAGCGTGCCCTGTCCCTTCGCCTTGATGTCGCAGGGAAACGCCGTACCCATCAGCCCGTCGGTTTCGTAGTAATTGACATAGCCCTTGCGCTCCTTGATATCCTTGTGCAGCTTCACCCTATAGACGGCGTTGAAATCTGCGGGCGCCATTGCAATGCACACGACCGGAAGCGTATGCGGCGTTTCAAACAGATAATGGAAGGTCACGATCTCGCTGGGAAGCAGTCCGTCCGCATACGCGACGGCACGGATCACAGTGTTGCCGCTGATGCTGATGGGACCCGAATACCGGCTGCTCGTCCTGTCCGGTTCGCTGCCGTCCGTTGTATATCGGATCTCCGCGTTCGGATCGGGGCACGAGATCGTCAGCGAAAACGCGTTCTGATGATACAGCGCCGTTTCCGAAAATATCGGCTGACCTGTATAGCCGGCGCAGCGATTTTCGCTGTTCTTTTTGCCTTTTGTCTTTTCGGTAAAGAAGATGCGGCGGATATGATTGTCGCCTTCGACCCTTCCGCTCGTAATGCCGTTGCGCTGTACGCCCGTCTGAAACACGTCGCGCACAACGCCTTTGGAATCGGACAGATACAGTGCCTCGCCGGTCGGACTGACGCCGAAATTCGCATCGCCTTTCTCCTGATCTGCATAGGAGCCGGTCGTCTGCACCACGGCATAGTCTTTTGCGCCGACCTTCAGGGATGTGATCCGGTACTTTGTGAGATCCTTCAGCGAATCGCTCAGATACCAGCCGTCGAGCGATACCGATTTGTCCCCGCCGTTATACAGCTCGATCCAGTCCTTTTCCTTGCTTCCCCGATCGTGAATGGCGCATACCTCGGAGATGTATACGCCGTCAGGTTGAAAAAAACCGATCGCCTCCGCAGTCTTTTCCGCATGCCCGTTCGGTTCGCCCGGCGTCGGGTAGCGATAGTAGACCTGTTCGTTGTTTTCATCAAGCCCGACCGAAACGTTGTCGGGAAGCTCCGGGATCGTCACCCAATCAAGCTCGCCCGTCTGCGCATTGTACAGGTACAGCGTCTCGCCCGTGCCGAGCGAAAAGCTTGCGTGCAGTTCGCCGGAGATCTCCGTCTTGCCGGACAGGAATATAATGAGATAGCTCCCGGTCATTGTGAACTCGGGAAACGCCCATTTGGTCAGGTTCTTCGGATTATCCGAAAGGTACCAGCCCGAAAGCGTCAGCGACTGTCCCGTCGTGTTGTGCAGCTCGACCCAATCGCAGCGCTCGCCCTCGCTGTCCGTAATGCTGTAAGCATTGTTGGCAAGCGCTTCGCTGATGCGGAGCGTCGTCGGGCGCACGGCGTTGACCGTCGGATCAACAGGCTCATCGTCTTTTTCGGGCTTTTCCGGTTCCGGCGTTTCTTCCGGACGATACGGAGGCTCATCTGTGATGTCCGCGGTATTTGCTTCGCCGGGCGTCGGCGTCTCGCAGTAGCCGAACGTGCCGTCTGCGCGGCGCGCAAAGCTTACATCCTTATACGGCATTTCCGGCACCTGAACCGTTTCCAGCTCGAATCCGTTCGGATCGAAGAGATACAGCGTGTCCCCGTAGCGGCTGACGCCGAGATCGACGCATACGTGCTGATCCCTGGTTTCGCAATCCTTCCCGCAGCAATACACGATCAGATATCCGTTTGCGGGCAGCACGCCCGACAGGTTTGCGTCGTCGTAATCGCTCGGCGCGTCGCAGAGCGTGAATCCCTCCAGCGAAATGTCTTTGCCCGTTGTGTTGTGCAGTTCCACCCAGTCGCATTTATAACAGCCGCCGCACGTCAGAAGCGTATTGCGCGAGGATACCTCGCTGATCTCAACGCCGGTCATCGGCACGGGCGCTTCCGGCTCCTTCGGAACAGGCTGCGTGTCTGTTATATTGCCTTGGTTTGCGCTCCCGGGCGTCGGCGTTTCGCAATAGCCGTAGGTGCCGTCTTCCCGCCGCGCATAGGAAATATCGCGATTCAGCTCTGGAACCGCAAGCTCATAGACGGTCTGCAGGTTTTCATTGATCAGAACGAGGTCTTCCCCTGCCGCTTTCAGCGAAAAGCCGAGGCAGATGGGGCTCTGTCCGTCCCACGTGAAGGTGTCGGTCTTGTCCTGTTTGGTCGCAAGCAGCAAAAGATATCCGTCCGCAGGCAGAATAAGCTCCGGCAGCGTAAACGCCTTTTCCGGGTTCCTGATGTTGTCGGTAATGCTCCACAGCGAAAGGTCGATCGGATGATCCGATTCATTGTGCAGCTCGATCCAGTCGGGCGAGCCGTAATACGGATGCTCGTAGCTCTGCCCGTTGCTGGAAACGACCTCGCTGATCACAATGCCCTTTGCCGTTTCCTGCACGCCCAGATTGCATCCCGCAAGCGAAATTGCCATGCACACGATCAAGAGACATGCCGTTATTCTTTTCCATGGTTGAGACCGCATATTCGATCCTCCGATCAATAATCCAGTTGTATCACAATGCGCAGGATCTTTACGGCGTCCGCTGCCGAGAGCATACCGTCGCCGTCCACGTCGCCTGCGCCGTACATCGCTTTATTCACGGTTGACAATCCGACGACCGCCCGTAAAACCAGCGCCGCGTCAGCCGAAGTCACCTTTCCGTCAAGGTTCGCATCGCCGCGGGAAACCGTCAGAACGCGCAGGATCTGCGGCTTTGCAAACGCTTCGTTATCAAAGTATGCGGGAGCGAAATAGCCGAACCCGCCCTGAAAGCTGCCGTACAGAATCGCACGCCCGTAGAATCCGTCCGCCTGCAGCCGATCGCTGCCGTCCGCAAAATGTGACCACGCAAATACATCCTCCGTGTCGGAAACGCGCAGCGTCTGCCCCGTGCCTTCGGTGCGTCCCAACGCATAAACGCCGTTCGCGTCGCTGCAGACGAACCGGAAGCCGTCGTTCGTGCGCTCTGTGCGGAAGATCGCGCCGTTCGCCGCGGAGGAATAGATCGTTCCGTCGGCGTTCGGGCAGACTGCAACGGGCTTCAGATATTGATCCGCCGAAGGCTCCGCGGGGATCGCCAGCCATTCGCCGTTGTATTGCGCAGCGATCACATAAAGCCCTTCCTCCGGCTCCGGTACGGAATAAACATCCGTGACGGCGCCGTCCGAGATCCCGACAAAGACGAGTCCGCTGTCCGCATCCGCAGGAACCGTGAATGTTCCGCTGCATTCGATGAGAAGCGCGCCGCCGCCTTCGATCCGGCGCCCGGCGCCCGAATATGCCGGCGTCAAGGGTGAAGAATCGCCGATCGCATACAGTCCCTCCTGCGCATTCAGAAGGATCGCAAGGCGGAATGCAAGCGCGAATTTCGAAAGCAGGATCTCCTCTTCGGATCCGAGCTTTTCCGATACGGGTTCGTCGTATGTCAGAAGCGATTCCGTCGCGTCGACCTGTTCGCTGCGCAGAAGCGCGCGGATCGCCTGCGCTTCGCTGAGTGCGGACAGGCTTTTTGCGCCGCGCCAGTATGCCAGAATGTCACGGAACACACCGTCGCCGCACTGTGTGCGCAGATACTCCGCAAACAAAAACGACTGTCCGTATGCGCCGACGTCGGAGGCGGTTGCGTCAAAATGCCGATAGCTCATGCCGAGCCGCACCTTCTCCGAATTGCCGAACGCTTCCGTATAGCCCTGATCCGCAACCGATCCGGGATAACAGAGTTCCTCCGCCGCCATGGAAAAGCCCTCGTTGAGCCAGACGTCGATCGTCTTTTCTCTTCCGAGCAGATCGGCGTTGGCGGGCGACGCAAGCACCGCGCTTCTCAGGATCAGATGCTGAAATTCATGCGCAAGCGTACCGTAAACAACGCGGTCCCTGTCCGCCATACGGGAATTGACGTTGATGATCGGAAGGCAGTTGTAGCTGTCCGCGTCGTCGGGATCAATCGCGGAGATCTCCTCCCGCGTATACAGGTCGTAGGAATCAAAGAATCCGCAGACCGAAGAGCTGTTCATGGCATAGGTAACGATCTCGAGTTTGCCGTCGCCGCCGATGTCGCGGAACCCGCCGAAATACGCGGTTTCGGTCGGATAAATGACCGTTTCGAACTGCTCCAGCATTGCGGCGGTCTGCTCACCGGTAAAGGAAAGGCTGTCCTCCTGCATCGTCCAGATGCGGCAGTGCTCGCCTTCCGCAGCAAGCTGAAATGTATGCCGATCGTAGCGATAGGTATTGAGATCGGTGCAGACCCAGAAATCCTGCAGGCTCTGGTCCTTTCTTCCGCGTGACAGATCCCTGCCGGTTTTGTGCATTCCGGGTGTGAACGCCGCATCTCCGACCGGCTCAACATCCGCCTGCGCCTGCGTGATCGTACCCGAAAAGAGCCTGTTCTCCTCTGCATCATACGGCAGCGGATTATAGATCAGAACACGGTCCGCCTGCATGGTATGCGATTGTGCCGTCTCGCCGATCACCGCCTGCGGGAACGCCGCAAGGATCAGGATCATGGCGAGAAGGAGCGAAAAAATGCGCTTCATAACATATTCCTACGAATACAGTATACCACAAGCCGACGCATTTGAAAAGCCACAGGCAAGCCGCGGAAGCAAAATAAATGTAAGACGATTGTAAACAATTCGCGAATCTGCGACCTTATTCGTCAGAACGACCGTCAAGCACGTTTTTCAGGCGATAGAGCTTGCTCTCCTCGAGCATTGCCGTGACGTGCGTTCCGTCCGCTTCATGCGATTCGGAAAGCACCGTCCCGATCTCGTGCAGCACCCGGATCGCCTCGTAGCGATCGTACGGGATCACGAGCTCCACGCGCCGCTGCGTGCGGTTCAGCTCCGTTTCGATTCGCTCCAGAAGCGTCGGTATGCCCATCCCCGTCTTTGCACTGATCGCAACGGTTTTCTCGCGTTTCGACGGGATCGCTTCGGGAAGATCACACTTGTTGTACACCTCGATGCACGGCGTATTGCCCGCGCCGAGGCTTTCAAGCACCTGCTGCGTCACGCGCATCTGCACCTCATAATACGGGCAGCTTGCGTCGACGATGTGCAGGATCAGATCGGCGTCGCGTACCTCCTCGAGCGTGGAACGGAACGCCTGCACAAGGTCATGCGGAAGCTTGTTGATAAAGCCGACCGTATCGGACAGCAGGCACGGCGTTCCGTTCGGAAGCGTGATGCTGCGCACGACGGGGTCGAGCGTGGCAAACAGCTTGTCTTCGGCAAGCACATCGCTGTCCGAAAGCACGTTCAGAAGCGTGCTCTTGCCCGCGTTCGTATAGCCGACGAGCGCCGCGATCGGCGTTTCGCTCTTTTTCCGGACGGCGCGGCGTATCCCGCGCTGTTTTTCGACTTCTTTGAGCTCCTGTTCGAGTTCGTAGATCCGGCGGCGAATGCGGCGCCGGTCGATCTCGAGCTTCTTCTCGCCGGGACCGCGCATGCCGACGCCGGAAGCGCCCTGTCTGGACATCGCCACGCCGACGCCGAGAAGCCGCGGCAGGCGGTATTTGAGCTGGCTGAGTTCGACCTGCAGCTTACCCTCGCGCGTGGTCGCGCGGGAGGCGAAGATATCGAGGATCAGCATCGTGCGGTCGATGACCGGCGCGCCCAGAATGCTCTCCAGATTGCGGATCTGGATCGCCGTCAGCTCGTCGTCAAAGATGAACACATCCGCTTCCGTCGCGCTGCCGATCAATCGAAGCTCATCCGCCTTGCCGGAGCCGACGTAGGTGCCGTTGTCGATCGGGCGCTTGCGCTGCCGTTCGATGTGCACGACGTTGACGCCCGCTGTATCCGCAAGCGCTTTCAGCTCCTCCAGCGTATCGTAACCGTCGTCATTGTCGATGCCGACCAGCACAGCGCGTTCCGGCTCCGCCTGCGTGACGGCGTATGCCGGCGCTTTCAGACGGTTGTCCGCTTCGATCAGCGCGTTCAGAAGCGCGTCCTGCGGCAATCGGTCTGCGCGCATCGGTCCGTAGATCACGGGCTTGCGCTCCTCGTCCTCCATCTCGCCGACGAACGCGACATACACTGAGGTCGGCTTGCCCTCCCGCACGCCGACTGCCGCCATGGCGTCGAGGCGCATCGAGTTGAGTGTGCCGAGATCGACGTCGGAAAGGTACCCGCTTCCGTTCGGATGCGTATGGATGCACCGCACGCCCGCGAGACGATCCGCGTTTCGCACAAGACGCATGTCCGGCATGGAGACCGTCGACGCGTCGCCGACCGAAACGTCCTTCACCGCGCCGGAGCGCGACAAATAGACCGAGATCTCGCGTCCGATCCGCTCGGTATAATCGGCAAGCTTTTCAAGAAGCGCCGTCGAAGCAAACACGCCGGTCGGCTGCGCTTCGTCGTACAGCGACTGCATTTCCTGTAAGATTGTGTCGCGGATGCCCGCAACATTGCCGTGTATCTTTTTTTCTTCCATATCAGTATTGTACCATATCAATGACGTCGCTGGCAAGCAATGCGCGCTCCCCGAGAAGCTTCAGCGCGCGATCCGCGCTGACGCCGAGCAGATATGCGCCTGTCCGCGCCGCGTCGAACGGCGCAAGTCCCTGCGCAAGCAGCGCCGTGATGAGTCCCGTCAGAACGTCGCCGCTGCCGCCCTTGCTGAGACCGGGGTTTCCGAACGTCAGAAACGCCGTGCGGCCCTTTGCATGCACCAGCGTCGTCGCGCCCTTCAGGAGCGTAGTGCACGGGAAGGTTTTCACCGCGCCCAGCGGATCATGCAGCACGTCCGCCGAAGACACGCGCAGCAGTCTTGCCATCTCGCCGACGTGCGGCGTCAGAATGACGTTCTCATGCAAAAGGCGCAAAAGCGTTCGTTCCTCCGCCATCTGATTCAGCGCGTCCGCGTCCAGCACCAGCTTGGTTTTCGCGGAAAGCGCCGCCTCGATCACCGGAAGCAAGTTGCCTTTCCCCGCGCCGCTTCCGACGCCGATCGCCTGCTTGCCCGTCATCGCGGCTTTTGCTGCCGCCGCCGCCTGATCGTTCCAGTCATCCGTTCCGGTCGGAACGGTGATCGCTTCCGGCAGCGCCGCAAAGAACGGACGCACCGGATCGGGCGTACAGACGGTCAAAAGCCCCGTCCCGCCGCGAAGCGCCGCCCGTGAAGCAAGAAGCGCCGCGCCCGGATAGGTCGCGGAGCCCACGCACAACAGCGCATGTCCGTTCCTGCCCTTGTGCGAATCGAACGGACGCGGCGGCAGCAGCGCGGCAATATCGCTTTCGTCCTCAAAGAACAGCTCCGGTTCATCCGGATCGTCGTACAGCGGCTGCAGCGTGACCGTTCCGCACAGCGCCCGCCCCTGTCCGAGAATCATTCCCGCTTTCTTTGCCTGCATCGTCACGGTTGCGGACGCCCTGATCGCGCAGCCCAGGATCTCCCCGCTGTCGGCATGCAGCCCGGAAGGGAGATCGGCGGATACGATCGGTTTGCCGCTTTCATTCATCTTAGCGATCAGCAGCGCCGTTTCGCCCTCGATCGGACGGTTCAGTCCGATGCCGAACAGCGCGTCGATCAAAAGTTCATGCGGTACCGGCATCCACTCCGAACAAACCGGAACGCCCTCCGCTTTTGCCTGATTGAGATAATACGCCGTATCGGGCGTACAGGCTTCTGCGTTCCCGCACAGCACGATCCGCGCGTCGATCCCGTCCCGGTAAAGAAGCAGCGCCGCGGCGACGCCGTCGCCTCCGTTGTTGCCTGTGCCCGAGATCGCCGTCACCGTTTCGTTTCCCGAACGAAGCGCTTTGACGGCGCGCGCGATTCCCTCCGCCGCCGTTCGCATCAGCGAAAGCGAGGAAATCCCCGACGCGATCGCCGCGCGATCCTGTTCCTTTGCCTGTCGTCCGGTTACGATTCGCTCCATTCTTCCTCCTCCGAGATCGCAGCCTCATACGCTTTTCTTGCGGCGTCATACGAAAACCCGCGCGCGATCAGCCGGGACAGAACGCGTTCGCGGCGCTTCTGCGGCTCGAGCGTTTCAAACTGACGCGCAAATTTCTCCGCGACAAGGCGCGCGTTCGCTTCCTCATCCGTATCCTCGACCGTCTGCATCGCCGCCTCGATCTCCGCGTCCGGAACTCCGTGACTTTTCAGCTGATCCCGAAGATGTCTTCGGCTGATGGGTTTTGACGCGACCCGCGTTTCCACAAACCGCTGCGCATAGCGCGCATCATCCAGAAGTCCGAGTTCCGAAAGCCGCGCGACCGTCGCGTCGACGTCCGCCTCGCCGAACTCCTTGCCGTCGAGATAGGTCTGCATTTCCGCCACCGTGCGGTCCTTGATCGCCAGATATTTCATGGCGTACTCCATCGGCGACAATGCTTTCGGCGGTTGCTGTTTCATGCTGCGTTCCTCGTTTCTTTCGACTGCTTTCAGTATACCACAGCTTTTGCGACTTGAAAAGAACTCCGCCGAAACTGCAACCTTTTTCCGTTCTCAATCGTCTTATTGAATGAAGCCCCTTTCGGGAAAGCGCAAAACCGTTTTTCGGCGCCTCATATGTATAAAAGATGTGCCCAAAATGTAACTTATTAGTAAATGCTTTTCAAAAAGGATGGTTTTTTGAAAAAAAGCGTGTACAATGAAAGCATCAAAGAAGAAGGATAAGAACTGTATGAAGAAATATTCCAGCATCTGGATCCTGCCGCTTCTTGCGGCGCTGTTGATTCTGTGCCTCGCATGCGGCGGAACGGTCCGCAATCAGCAGGCCGAGGCAACACCCGAGGTCTCTGCCGGAACGGAAGAGATCTCCATTGTAACGCCGGAACCCGAGCTGCATCGGGAAGAGCTTGACGCGATCCTGAAGCGCGCAACCATGCTCGACGGCGTGACGATCAACGGCGTCAACGTCGGCGGAATGACCAAGGAAGAAGCGAAGGCAGCCGTTCTGCCGAGCCTTGAAGCCATGCAGAAGGATCTGCATCTCGAGGTCAGGCTGGGCGACACGGTCGAAGAATTCTCCGGTGAAACGGTTGCTGTGGACAGCGATCTTGACGCGGCGATCAACGACGCTTTTGCGCTTGTTCGTGAGGATATCGGGTTTGAAGCCGTTTCCGCGCAGGTAGAAGAAATCAAGACCAAAGGCCGGGATTTCCCGGTTCATCTGTCGTTCAACGAAGCATCGCTCAGAAAATCCGTCAATGCATTTGCCGACGCGCACGATACGCAGCCGGTCGACGCATCCGTCGGCTACAACAAAGAAGAGAATCAAATCGACTTCACGCCGGACGTCCCCGGATGCACCGTAAACCGGGAAGCGCTCCTTGCCGCGCTGCTCAGCGCAAAGAGCGGCGATACGATCGAAGCGCCTGCGGATAATACTCCCGCAGAGGTCACGCTGGAAGCCGTTCAGCAGCAGTATGTGCTTCGCGGCACGTTTACGACCAAGTTTTCAAGGAGCAAAAACAACCGTAAATTCAACATCTGCCACGGCGCAGAGCTGATCACCGGCACCATTCTGCATCCCGGCGACGTCTTCTCCGCCAACGGCACGCTCGGCGTCCGCAACAAGGCAAACGGCTGGAAGATCGCAGGCGCTTATGTACAGGGAAAGCACGATCAGCAATACGGCGGCGGCGTATGCCAGCTCTCGAGCACGCTGTTCAATGCCGCAGTCGTTGCGGACATGAAGATCGTCGAACGCCGGAATCACTCCATGAAAGTCGACTACGTCGGCTACGGATTGGACGCAACGATCAATTCCGTCGGCAACATCATCGATTTCAAGTTCCAGAACTCCAGCAAACAGGATATTTTGATCATCGCCAGAACCGACGGAAGCAGCAAGAACTATAAAAACGCAACGACGCTGACGATGGAGATCTGGGGCATTCCCGTCGTTGAGGATTCCGGCGGCGCATACGACAAAATCGAAATTGAAGCGCCCATCAAGATTTCCCGGATCTCCCCGAAGGGCGAAGTCAAGTATTCGGTGGACGAAACCAAGCCGGTCGGATACAAAAAGCAGGTCGCAAAGGCGATCTACGGATACATCTACGATACCTATGTACGGTATTATCTGAACGGCGTGCAGGTCGACCGCAAAAAGCTTGTCAGATCGGAGTATAAAGCATATGCCGGCGAATACGTCGTCGGTCCGGACGCGAAGGAAACCGATACGCCGAAGCCGACCTCTTCCGGCGGGTCGAAAACGCCGAAGCCAACTACGCCGGATCCGACGGACCCGGACGAACCCGATACGCCGAAGCCGACTGCTCCGCCCGAGAATACGCCGGAGCCGAAGCCCAGCGATCCGCCCGAGGATACGCCTGAACCGAAGCCCAGCGATCCGCCCGAGGACGACGGCGGTGACGATTGACCATACACAGGGACTGTCTGCTTTCGGACAGTCCTTTTTGATCAAAAATCGATGATGAGGTGCGTATGAACATTCGAGTCCTTGATCCTGCATCCCGCCGCGTCACGAGCTGGAGCGGCGGCAAAACAACGGAGCTGTTCCTCTATCCCTTCGACGGGTCCTATGCCGAACGCCGGTTTCTGATCCGGATCAGCTCCGCGACCGTCGATCTTCGCGAATCGCGCTTTACGCGGCTGGACGGCGTGACGCGATACCTGACGCCGCTTTCCGAGGGCTTTTATCTGAAGCGCGGCGAGCGCTGGCAGTTCCTTCCGCACGGGGACGTGCTCTGCTTCTCCGGCGAAGAGGATATCCTGTGCCGCGGCAGCGGACGCGATCTGAACCTGATGCTGAAAGGCGCGCGCGGCGAAATGCGGATCCTTCCGAAAGGCGATCACGCGCTGACGCTGCATGCGTTTCTGTTTCTCTATTGTCCGGAGGAAACGAGCGTCAACGGATCCGTTTTGCCACCCGACAGCTTTGCGGAGATCACCTCGGCAGGCTTTGCGACGCTGAACCTGTCCCGTCCCGCCGTGCTGTTCTGCGCCGACGTATAAAAAAAGAGCCGTGCGCGCACAGCTCTCAGGTTCAGTATTCGGAATCGTCCTCGCTGCCGTCGCCCTGCGCCTCCCGAAGAAGCGCAAGCATGCGCAGCGAGTCGAGATCGAGCGGCTCTCCGCCGGATGTGCCGACGCACGCGGAGCAGACAAAAAAGCATTCGGGACAGATGCAGCGGCTCTGCACCCCTTTTTCGTCCTGCACCATATACGTTCCGCATCTTTGACAGCTGCAGCGCATCGAATCACCTCCATGCGTATTGTATCACCGAAATCCGCACTTTTCAAGCGCCGGATTCCATGCTATAATGAGTGTATGAAACGAATGATCGCTCTCCTTCTCGTTCTTCTTTTGCTTCCCTTTGCGGGGGCTAAGGCGGACGGCGAGGATCAATTGATGCAGCAAGGCGATACGGGCGAAGAGGTCGTGCGCGTGCAGACGCGGCTCTTCGACCTCGGTTATTATACCTATAAGCCGACCGGCAGCTTTCAGACCGTCACGCGGGCGGCAGTCATCGCCTATCAGCTCGCCTGCGGACTGATGAGCGACGGAAGCGTCGGGCAGGAAACGCTCGAGCAGCTCTTTCTGCGCGGCGCAAAGCGCGTGGATTTCCGTGCCGGCGTTCCGCTCTCCTATACCGCGCAGGGACCGATCCAGTATCACGGCAAACCGACCCCGTGGAAAACGGTCCGGCAGGCGCTAACGGAGGATACGGCATACCGCGTCCGCAACGCCGCAACCGGTGCAGACGTCATGCTGCAGTTTGTTTCCGGAGAGAACCACGCCGAAATGACGCTGCCTTCCGGCACGATCGCGGAACGCAACGCCGCCGTTTCCGCGCTCACCGACTGGCTCGGCAGCGCAAACAGCTTCTATAAATGCGCCGTTCTCTTTGAGCTGGACGGTCAATGGATCGCCGCTTCCATGCAATGGAACGGCGAAGATCACGTCTGTATCTATTTCACGGGCAGCCGCTCGCACGTGCACGACTTCCCCGACGCCGAGCATGAAGCGAACATCAAAAAAGCTTCCTCCTGATCCATGTAATCAAAAGGAAAAGACCGGAGTTCCCCGGTCTTTATTGATTTGGCTTTGCAATCAGCAGCTCGACGTCGATCGTGATCTTTTTGAGCGCATCGGCGTCGAGCGTTTGTGTCTCCGTGCCGAACGTCAGCGGGGTCATGCGGAGAAAATCCTCCGCCTGTTCCGGCGTGAGCGGATGCGTTTCCGTGATCCGCACGCGGTTTTCAAGCCGGAACTGCCCGGAAAGATGGGATACCACCGCTTCATTGGAATACTGCGGATTCCGCAGCCGGTCCCCCATCAGCGCGCGAATTTCACAGAGATACCCCGCCTGCGGGACAAGCTTCAAAAGCGTGCCGTCCGGCTTCAGCACCCGCTGAAACTCCGCGTAATGCGCGGGCGAAAACAGATTCAGAACCACGTCTACCGTCTCGTCCGCGATCGGCAGCCGCGTGAGGTCCCCGACCGCCCACAGGATCGGTCCGCCGCCGCGCGCCGCAAGCTGTATCGCATCCTTCGAAAGATCCAGCCCGACGGTCGTTTCTCCCGCGAGGCGTTTGGTAAAGGTCCCGTCGCCGCAGCCCGCGTCCAGCACAACGCCGGGATGGTTCGGCATGGCGCTTCGGATCGCGTCGATCACGGCGTCGTAAAACCCGGCTTCGAGGATCCGGCGGCGCGATTCAAACAGCGCCCGGCTGTAATGCGACGGCGCGGCGTTCGGCGCAAAGTGCACGTATCCCTTTCTCGACGGATCGAAAGTGTGTCCGTTCGCGCAGAAAAGCGACGCGCCGGATTGCGAAAACGCCGCCCCGCAGATGGGACAGCGCAAAAACGATATGGAATTGAAAAACTTTTCCGCGCTCACGATTTTGATTCTTTCGTCTCGTCTTCGAACTCGAACGCTTCCTTCGGAAGCACCGGTTCCGGCGTCTGTTCTTCCGGATGCTCCGCCTGTACCTTCGCCGCCTGCTCCTTCTCTCTGCGGCGGCGGATCGACCGGGCAAATTCATCGCTGATCAAAAACAGGATCACGATCCCGATGATCGGATAGGTCAGCACGGTCACGTTTTTGCCGATGAGCTTCAGCACGAGGATCAGCAGTAAAAGCGCCGCGCCGAGCGCGCCGAGCACGATCTCCGTGATTTTCCAGAATTTCTCGTTATTTTTCATACGGGGTTCCTCCGCTGCAATCCGATGTATGGTTCAAAAATGCCTCCGCGATTCCCTCCATGCCGTCACGGTCGGACGGGATAACGCAGTCCGTTCCGGTCCGTTCCATCATGTATCGAAGGATCGTTGCGCCCTGCAGGATCACGTCGCCGCGTCTTGTCAGAAGCGGCAGCTGCATGCGCAGCGGTTCCGGTACCTTTGCAAGCTGCACGATCAGTCGTTCAAGCGCTTCTCGTTCGATTCTCCGAAGCCGTTCCGGGTCATACCGATCCTGATTTGCGAGCAGCGCGCCGATCGTGGAAATCGTTCCGCCGACGCCGTAAACCGGCTTGGGCACGTCCTCCGGTATGCGCGTCCGCTCGTCCATCCAGGCAAACAGCTCGTGTTTCAGCGTTTCGGGATCCGGCGCGTCGCATCGTTCTTTGGCGCGGACGCAGCCGCACGGAAAGCTCAGCGCGCGCTCACCGGTGACGATCTGAAAGCTCCCTCCGCCGATGTCGAATACCGTTCCGTCACCGCCGGTCACCGCGGAGAACGCGAATGCGCCCTCCTCTTCGCCGGACAAAACGCGCACCCGGACGCCGCTCCTCTCCCACACCTTTGCAAGGAATTCGTCGCGGTTTTCGGCGTCGCGCACCGCGCTGGTGGCGTACGCAATGACCGGGATGCCGAGCTCGTTCGCCGTCCGCCGGAAGGCTTCGATCGCCTCGACGGTGTCCGCCATGCGATCCGGCGCCAGCCTGCCGGTCGCATCAATGCCTTTCGCAAGCCGCGTGGTGCACAGGCGCTTCGAAAGCGAGCGCACGCGACCGTTCTCCGCCGCGGCAAGCATCAGCCGCACAGAGTTGCTTCCGATATCGATGACTGCAAGCTCCGGTTTCATTCCTGTCCCGATACGGCACTGTCGTCCTGGATCAGCTTGTCCTCCTGATAGTGCCAGCCGTATTTGATCATGCCCTGCTGGATTTTATAAGCATCGGTGCGCATAAACTGCAGATTTTCGCGTTCCTGCGCATAGGTCCGTTTGGTTTGATTGAGCAGCTCCACGCGCTCGGCATACTCGTCCTGCGCGGAACGAATGCGAAGCCGCTGCGGGATCAGAACCACGAGCAAAATGACCACGCACGCGATCAGCACGAGGACAAAGTGGATCAGTTTGAAATGGACCGTCCGCACGATCCGTTTTGACGATTCTTCCATGTTTCACAGTATAACAGAAAACACGCCAAAACGGAACCTATTTTTTATGTATTTTTTGTGTCATTCGTGCGAATACCGGTCCGAAGAGCCCATATACCGTCGCAAATCCGAGGATAAACGCCGCGCTGAGGAATCCGCGAACCGTGCCGCAGTTTGCCGAAAAGACATACCCTGCAAACAAACAGCCGCCGATCAGCACGAAAACTGCGTCGCAGAGATGCGTAACCCAGCGTTTCCCCGCCCGGATCCGCACGATCCGCAAAAGCAGATAGCATAGCCCCGCAACCGCTCCGCCGTGAAACAGCAAAAGCGCTTCATAGGGCTGTCCGGTGACGTCCCTCATTTGCGTTTGAAGAACAGCGATCGGCGCTCCGGTTCGGGCTGCTCGTATTCGATCGAGGCGATATTGCCCTCCAGAAGCACCTGCCCGTCCTCCGGATTCAGCTTGCCGAGCTTCAGCCCTTCACCCCAGACCGTCAGCGTGCCAGCCTGGGTGATGACCGTCATTTCATCCTCCTGAAAGCTCTCAACGTCCAGTACGCCGGTGATACGCATCCGTCTGCGCCCTTCGATCAGAAGGGTATGCGCCGAGGGCTCACATAGTTCTTTTTCCCGTTTTTCCATATCGATCCTCCTGCCTTTGCTGCATTGTATGCACAGCGCACCGTTCTTACGCCGTGAAAACGGATGAATTCGCGCTATTTTTATCGAAACGCTTGACAAGTTTTTCGATCCCCCATAAAATGGTATCAGTTCATTCTTCCTTTCATATTTTATTTCCGTACAGAAATCAATTCAATATCGGAGGCAATTTGTGAATCTATCCGAACTCAACGCATTGACGATCACCGAGCTGTATGCGCTTGCAAAGCAGCACGGCATTCCCTCCTATCGTAAATACAAAAAAGCGCAGCTGATCGAAATGCTGCAAGCGCCCGCGCCTGCACCGAAAAAGCGCGGCAGACCCGCGAAGGCAAAGGAAACGCCCGCAAAGGAAGCGTCCGAACAGTCGGCTCCCGCGGAGCAAATAAAGCCTGCGGAACCGAAAAAACCCGCGGAGGCGCCCGTTTCCGAAAAGCCCGCGGAGCCCGAAAAGCCGCAGGAGCAGACAGGCGGCGAACAGCATCGCCCGTACCAGCGGAACAACTACCGCCGGCAGGACGGTCAGCAGAACCGGAATCGCAATTTCCGGCAGAACGGCAGCCGTCCGTATCGCGCGCCGGAGGGCGAGCAGAAATCCGAAGCGCCCGCGGAGCCCGTTCAGCTGCCCGAAACCGGTACGGCAGCGGGCGTTCTGGAAATCATGGAAGGCTACGGCTTCCTGCGTGTTTCGAACTACGACGCGGGTCCGAACGACGTCTATGTCGCAAACGCGCAGATCCGCCGCTGCAATCTGAGAAACGGCGATTTCGTTGAAGGCCGCACCCGCGCGCGCCGCGAAGGCGACAAATACGAAGCGCTGCTGTACGTTGACCGCGTGAACGGCAGGGATCCGGACGAGAATGCGCAGAATCGCGTCAATTACGAGGACCTTGTCCCGATCTTCCCGGACGAACGCTATACGCTCGAAACGCCGGGCAGAGTCAACAACCTCTCCGTGCGGCTGATCGATCTGATCGCGCCCATCGGCAAGGGACAGCGCGCAATGATCGTTTCGCAGCCGAAGGCGGGCAAAACGACGCTTTTGAAGCAGATCGCAAACGGCATCACCGAGAATTATCCCGATACGCATCTCATCGTGCTGCTCATCGACGAGCGTCCCGAGGAGGTCACGGACATGCGCCGCAGCATCAAGGGCGAGGTCGTGGCGTCCACGTTTGACGAGCTTCCCGAGCACCATACGCGCATCGCGGAAATGGTGCAGGAGCGCGCCATGCGTCTGGTGGAGGACGGCAAGGACGTCGTGATCCTTTTAGACTCGCTCACCCGTCTCACCCGCGCCTATAACCTCGTGATCCCGCCGACCGGGCGCACGCTTTCCGGCGGTATGGATCCGGGCGCGCTGCACAAGCCGAAGCGCTTCTTCGGCGCGGCGCGCAACATCGAAAACGGCGGCAGTCTGACCGTGATCGCAACGGCTCTGGTCGAGACCGGCAGCCGCATGGACGACATCGTCTATGAGGAATTCAAGGGCACCGGCAACATGGAGATCCACCTCGACCGACGGCTTTCCGAAAAGCGCATCTTCCCGGCGATCGACGTCTATAAATCCGGTACGCGCCGGGACGATCTGCTGCTCACGAAAGCCGAGCTGGACGGTGTTCGGATGCTGCGCCGCATGCTTGCAAACGGCGGCACGGGCGACGTCACCGAAAACCTCGTCAGCATGATGGATAAGACCCCGAACAACGAAGAATTCCTGATCCGTCTCAAGGATTGGGTCCGCATCTTCGAGAAGGAAGGCTTCACCTCCTCGCACGCGCAGCAGAACCGTTACGGGCAGTAAAAAAGTTTGAAAAACGCGAAAATTTTTCTTGCTTTTTTCCGGCGGCATGGTATAATAGCCGATGGTAATGCATTACACGACGAAGGAGTGATAATACATGAAGAAAAATATTCATCCGTCTTACGGCGAAGCGGTCGTGCGCTGTGCCTGCGGCGAGACCTTCCTTACCGGCTCCACCAAGGGCGAGCTGAAGGTCGAAATCTGCAGCAAGTGCCACCCGTTCTTCACAGGCCGTCAGAAGCTGGTCGACAGCGGCGGACGAGTAGATCGCTTCAAGAAGCGCTACGGTCTGTAAGAACAACTTTGAACTCCAACAAAACACGGGATCGCAGTACGCGGTCCCGTTTTTGTGTACACAGCGGGACGCCGTTGATGCGTTCGCGGGCGGATAATATCCGCCCCTACGGGTTTCTGCGTATTCTCTGTGTGTCATTCTGAGCGAAGCGAAGAATCTTTGCCCCGGTTTTCACAGATCCGTCGTCGGCGCCGCCTCAGGATGACATACCGGAATCATTTGATGCAAATCGTCAGTTTTCCGTTGCTTTTTCGGCATAAATGGACTATACTGAAAGCATGAAAAAGATATTGTTGATCGGAACGGGCGGTACGATCGCCTCGGAAATGACGGATGACGGGCTTGCCCCCAAGCTCGGCTCAAATCAGCTCTTAAACTACATTCCCCGCGTCAGCGAGATCTGCGACGTGGAGTGCATGCAGCTGATGAGCGTGGACAGCACGAACATGACGCCGGAAAACTGGCTCACGATCGCGGGCTGCATCGAAGCGTACTACGATTCGTACGACGGCTTTGTGGTCAGCCACGGCACGGACACGATGGCGTACACCGCCGCCGCGCTCTCCTACCTTGCGCGGCGTTCCAGAAAGCCGATCGTGCTGACCGGCGCGCAGAAGCCCATCAGCATGGACGTGACCGACTCGAAGCAGAATCTTCTGGACGCGTTCACCTATGCCTGCGACGATCGTGCCTGCGGTGTTTCGATCGTGTTCAACGGCAGCGTCATCCTCGGCACCCGCGCAAAGAAGGTGCGGAGTAAGAGCTTCTCGGCGTTTGCGAGCATCAATTATCCCGAGCTTGCCGTGCTGCAGGACGGACGCGTGCTGCACTACATCGACCTCGGCTATCGCGAGCGCGCGAAGTTCTCGCACACGCTGAACGGCAGCGTTGGGCTTGTCAAGCTGATCCCCGGCACCGACGCGGGCATGCTGAACTACGCGCTCGACCGCTATGACGCGGTCATCATCGAAAGCTTCGGCGTGGGCGGGCTTCCCGAGGGCACGAACGGCTGCTTCCGCGCGGCGATCGACAAGGGCGTTGCGGCGGGCAAGCTGATCGTAATCACCACGCAGGTGCAAAACGAAGGCAGCAATCTGACCGTCTATCAGGTCGGACACGCCTTAAAGCAGCAGAACATCATCGAGGCGTACGACATGACGACCGAGGCGGCTGTTGCGAAGCTCATGTGGATCATGGGCGAAACGCGCGATCCGGACCGCGTGCGTGAGCGCTTCTATACGCCGTTAAGCCACGATATTCTGTATACCGAGGCGGAATGAACAAAAAACTTTGCCGCTCTGTGCAAACAGGGCGGTTTTTCATTGACAAAACGCCGGTTTTTTCATAAAATAAAGTTTGATCGTTTTTTACGAAAGGAATATGTATCATGCGTTCATTAACCGCAAAGGAATTGCGTCAATTGTATCTGGACTTCTTCCGGTCCAAGGGACACGCGGTCATCTCCTCCGCCTCCCTGATCCCCGAAAACGACCCGACCGTGCTCTTTACCACGGCTGGCATGCATCCGCTCGTGCCGTATCTGATGGGCGAAAAGCACCCGGAGGGCAGAAGGCTTTGCGACGTTCAGAAATGTGTCCGCACCGGCGATATCGACGAGGTCGGCGATTCCTCGCACTGCACGTTCTTTGAAATGCTCGGAAACTGGTCCTTGGGCGACTACTTCAAGAAGGAGAGCATCGCGTTTTCGTGGGAATTCCTGACCGACGAAAAGTGGCTCTGCATTCCGAAGGACAAGCTGTATTTCACCTGCTTCGAGGGCGACAAGGACGCGCCGCGCGACACCGTTGCGCACGACCGCTGGGTCGAGATGGGCGTGGATCCCTCGCACATCGTGTACCTGCCGAAGAAGCACAACTGGTGGGGTCCTGCGGGACAGACCGGTCCGTGCGGTCCGGACACCGAGATCTTCTACGACACCGGAAGACCCGCCTGCGGTCCCGACTGCAAGGCGGGCTGCGACTGCGGCAAATATCTCGAGATCTGGAACAACGTCTTCATGGAGTACAACAAGGTCGCGGACGGCGTCTTTGAGCCGCTCGAGCAGAAGAACGTCGACACCGGCATGGGGCTCGACCGCACGGTCGCCACATTACAGGGCGTGGAGAGCGTGTTCGACACCGATGCATTCTCCGGCATCATCGCGCTCATCGCAGAGCTCTCGCATAAGGGCTACAAAGACGATCCCGAAACGACGCGCGCGTTCCGCATCATTGCGGACCACACCCGCTGCGCCGTGTTCATCCTCGGCGATCAGCGCGGCGTAACGCCGTCGAACGTCGACCAGGGCTATATCCTCCGCCGCCTCATCCGCCGCAGCATTCGCTTCGCGTCGCAGCTCAATATGCCGCGCTACGCGCTCTGCACGATCGCGGAGAAGGTCATCGACCAGTACGGCGAGGTCTACAGCGAGCTCATTGACAACCGTGAAAAGATCCTTACAGAGCTTCGCAAGGAGGAAAACCGCTTTGCCGATACGCTCAAGAAGGGTCTGAAGGAATTCAACAAGCTGATCGCGAACCTCAACGGACAGGCGATCGACGGCGTATCCGCCTTCCACCTCTACGACACCTACGGCTTCCCAATCGAGCTCACGGTCGAGCTTGCGAAGGAAAAGGGCGTTTCGGTCGACGAAAACGGCTTCAAAGCCGCATTTGAGGAGCATCAGAAGAAATCCCAGGCGGGCGCGGAACAGCGCTTTAAGGGCGGTCTGGCGGACAACAGCGAAGCGACGGCGGCGCTGCACTCCGCGACGCATCTGCTGCAGGCGGCGCTTCGGAAGGTTCTGAACGACGATACCGTGTCACAGAAGGGCAGCAACATCACCGCGGAACGTCTGCGCTTTGATTTCAGCTTCGGCAGAAAGGTCACGCCCGAAGAACTCAAGGAAGTCGAACGCCTCGTCAACGAAGCGATCGCGGCGAAGGTTCCGATCACCTGTGAGGAAATGACCGTTGAAGAGGCAAAGGCGCAGGGCGCGATCGGTCTCTTCGAAAGCAAGTACGGCGAGAAGGTCAAGGTCTATACGATGGGCAAGTTCAGCAAAGAGATCTGCGGCGGTCCGCACGCCAAGAACACCGGCGACCTCGGGCGCTTTGAGATCAAGAAGGAGGAAGCTTCCTCCAGCGGCGTGCGCCGTATCAAGGCTGTGCTGATCCATGACTGATTGGCTGAAATACGAATGGGAATGGAACGAGCAGGAAGCGGTTTTTCAGGTTGATATGCAATACTGGGAGCTGCTTCCCACTTTGGGCTACTCCCAGCTCGTGTTTGTCAGCGTCGCGCCGCATGATCCGAACGCGGAAGCGTTCTCCCGCGCGGAGGAGCGCCGTGCCGCGGCATTGCAGCATACCCTTGCCGCGGAGCTTGAGGACGCGGCGATCTTTGTCGGCGGGATCGGCATGAAGAATCTGATCCAGTACTATTTCTATACCGCCGATGAAACGCTGATCCATCGTGTTTCTGCGATCTGCCGTGCCGAATCGAAGCTGTGCGTTTCCTGCGGGCATGTATCGGAGCCGCATTACGCGACCTATTACTGCCTGCTGTTCCCGGACGACGTTAAGCTGCAGTCGGTTGAAAATGCCGCGTACATCAAGTCCGTTCAGCACCGTGACGGCGATCTGAGCCTTGTACGGCGGGTCAGTCTCACCATGGCGTTCGTTTCCGAAGAGGCGTGCGACGCGTTTATGGATGAGATCCCGCACCTCGGCTTTACGGTCGGCAGCCGTGACAGCGTCGGCAATACGACGCATCCGTATCGGATCGAGCTGAACGGCTTCTCTACGCTTTTGCTTGCCGATCTGAATCGGTTCACCGCCCGCGCGATTCGCGGTGCGCTTCCGTACGGCGGCGTGCTCGACCATATCACCGCGGATTTTATCAATCGGCATTGAAGAAACGTAAAAATGCAGGCTGAAGCGCCTGCATTTTTTCAACGATGTGTTCCGCTTTCGCGGAACGAGACGTGTCCTTCGGGCGTGATGTTTGGCTTCGCCAAGTGATGTGTGCTTTGCGCGTGAACGGAACACATCGCATCACGCGGCCGCAGGGAGCGGCATCGCTTTGCCGCTTAAGGCATCAACGACGCCTTGTTTCTTTCTGGTAAACGTGCGTAAAAGGACACCGTCAATCCGGGGGTCAACGTCAATCAAGGGACGGTTCTCCGACTGATTGATCAGGGCGAGGAAAATCTCCCGGTCGGATCAGTCCTTGTTCGCTTCGCGAAGGTAGTCCAACATATCGGAGAGGTCGGAGCCGGGCAGAATCAGATCCGGTTCAGAACCTTCGATGCTCATGCCGCCGTCCGGTTTCTCTCCTGCCACCATGCTGAAGCGGAACAACAGTCCGGAATCCGGCAGCAGCACCAGCACGGGATCAATACCGATGCCGTCGCCCGATGTGTGGGTACCTGCCACGGTAGCCCAGCCGGAGCGCTGGCAGAAGTTGACGAAATTCTCCGCGGCGGAATACACACCGGGACCCACCAGGACCCAGCGCTTTGCGCTGCTCCGGATCCCCGGCCATCCCATCACAATGATGCTGTCTTTATGAAACAGCTCCAACCCCAGTTCCTCCGCCCAGGCGGGGGCGTCCTGCAGCTCCGCGGTGCGGCGGTATCCGCCGCGGCTCTCCAGGATCTGCCGATTCAGAGGGGTGTCTTTGCTGTACATCCGCATCGGAAAGTAGTAGTCCTCTCCAAAGGGCGCCACCAGATTCTGCACCCAGTAAATTTCGGATCCGCCTCCGTTCATGGCAATGTCAAAGACGATGTGTTCCGCCTCCGGGTATTCCTTGATCGCGTTGATGATGTCGTCCTGCACTTTCTTATCGACGCCCTGGATGAAGCTGAAGATGGTGAAGCACAGCGCCTTACAATCCGGGAAATATTGTATCTCCACTTCACGCGGCTGATAATAGTCGTCCGCCTCTTGCGGCGAATCCTCCGCAGGAAGCTTGTAATACCCGGTCTGGGCGGCCTGCATGACAGCATTGTATGAGGAAAGTCGAATAGAAATACTTTCCTCCGCGGTGTATACGCTGTAATAGAAGGGGAAATCCTCCTGCCGGATCAGAGATAGATGGGCGGTGTTTCGGAGCTCATAAAAGATGCCTTCCAGAACGTCGACCATGTCCTCCGACGTTTGCGCCTTTTTCATTTTTTCCTCGTATTTGGCCCGGATGCCGTCCACGTCGATCCCCTTGCCGCGGAGGTAGTCCAGATAGGGATAGTCATGCTCCAGAGTATCCCAAAGAAGCGCGTAATCAGCTGCGTACCTGGCAGGAGTTGCGCTGCTCTCGACGGACGCTGTTTCCTGCGGCGCGTCGGTGACGTTGGAGGCTGCAGGACCTGCGCATCCTGACAGAAGCAGGATCGCCAGCAACAGGCAGAAGAAGCTCCTGCAGGCGATGGATTTCTTCATTTTCCTACTTTTCATGTCTGACGGTAATGTCATATGTTTCCCTTCCTCGCAAATACGGGTTTGTTGCGGCGATTATACTGCAATAAGCCACATAAAGCAACAGGAAAGCTGTTTCTTAAACTGACAAAAGAGCTTTCTTTGTTGCCTGAGTACGCTGAAAAATCACGCACTCGCCCCCGACAAACGGGTATTGATTGCGTTCTGTATGACTGCTTCATCGTATCACTGCGACCGCAGGGAGCGACATCATTTCGGAGCGCAGGCGGAGGAACATCATTCCGCGCACGGCCGCAGTACGATTTGCTCTTGCAAAGTTGCGCGGAATTTGTTCAAATAGACTGAAAATTCCGGAAAAAAAGGAGTCGGTTAATGGAATCGTTCTGGATTATGCGCACGTTCAATCCGTTGTTCTTTACGTGCTTCGCGTTCTTTATCGCGCTTCTTGTGATTGCAAGCCGGATTCTCAAAAACCGAAGCGAAAAGGCGAAAAAGATCGTTCTGATCACCGCATGCGTCGTGACGTTCATCGGCTTCTTCGTCTATAAATATTTCCTGTCGATCGACACGGAATACGATAAGCTCGTCGTGTATACAGAGCCTCGTCACCATGCCGTTTGCAATCGCCGACGCGATCAAGAAGAAAAAGGCGTAAAGCGTTTTACAAAAACAGGATCCTCCGAATCGCCTGCATTTTTTGATTGCGTTTTATTCAGATGCTCGCCGCGATTTTCGCCGCAAGACGAACGTTGTTGTAGACGAGCTGAATGTTCGCGGCAAGGCTCGATCCGCCGGTGATGTCCTTGATCTTCGCAAGCAGGAACGGCGTTGTCTCCTTGCCCTTGATCCCCAGCCGGTTCGCTTCTGAAATCGCCTCGTCGATCGCTTTGTTGATCGCGTCCGCATCCATCGAGTATTCTTCGGGGATCGGATTGACCACAAGCATGCCGCCCTCATACCCGATTTCTTCTGCCGCGCAGATCGCATCGGCGATCAATCCCGGATCGTCCAGCCGCCACGGAACCTTGATCCCGCTTTTGCGCGTATAGAACGCCGGCAGCTCATCCGTGCCGTAGCCGATGACGGGAACGCCCTTGGTTTCGAGATACTCCATGGTGAGGTTCAGATCGAGAATGCTCTTTGCACCGGCGCAGACCACGCAAACGGGCGTATGGGCAAGCTCTTCGAGGTCGGCGGAGATGTCCATCGTCGTTTCCGCGCCGCGGTGTACGCCGCCGATGCCGCCGGTTGCGAAGACACGAATGCCCGCGGACGCCGCTGCGATCATGGTCGCGGCAACGGTCGTTGCGCCGTCCCTGCGCAGCGCAAGCAGCAGCGGAAGGTCTCTGCGGCTTGCCTTGTTGACGTTCTTCCCCTCCCTGCCGAGATAGTCGATCTGCTCGTCGGTGAGCCCCACGCAGATCTGTCCGTCGATCACCGCACAGGTAGCGGGAACGGCGCCGTTCTCGCGGCAGATACGCTGACATTCCAGCGCGGTTTCCACATTCTGCGGATACGGCATGCCGTGGGAGATGATCGTGCTCTCCATGGCAACGATCGGCTTGTGCTCGCGTTTCGCTTCTTCGATTTCGGGCGACAAGGTCACAAATCTGTTTCTGATCATAAGGCTCCTTCTTTGCGAATTTATATATTTTTTCGGGTAAGTTCGCATTTTCTGTCTTGTATTATATCACAGATATGTTAAAATAGAAACAGATATTTCCACAAAACAGAAAGAAGGTATGTTCATGAAACGTGCTGCGGGAATATTGATGCATATCACCTCGCTGCCGAGCCGTTTCGGCGTCGGCACACTCGGCAGGGAAGCGTTCGCTTTCGTCGACTTTCTGGAAGCGGCCGGGCAAACCTATTGGCAGATGCTGCCCGTGAACCCAACCGGCTACGCGGATTCGCCGTATCAGAGTGCTTCGACCTATGCCGGCAATCCGTATCTCATCGACCTGGAAACGCTGATTGCCGAAGGGCTTCTGACCGAGGCGGAATGCGATCTCGATTGGGGCGGCGATCCGACGCGCGTCGATTACGGCAAGCTGTGGGAAAACCGTTTCGCGGTTCTGCGCAAGGCGTTCGCGCGCTTTGACCGTGCCGAGATGGCGGATTTCGTTCGCGAGAACGCATGGTGGCTCGACACCTATGCGCTGTTCTGCGCAGTCAAAACGCACTTTGACAACGCGGCGTGGTACGCGTGGCCCGATCCCGATATCCAGGACCGCAAGCCCGAAGCCGTTGCGAAGTATACCGAGCTTCTCAAGGATGAGGTCGATTTCCAGTGCTTCATCCAGTACGAGTTCGACAAGCAATGGAAACCGCTCCATGCGTATGCGAGCGCGCACGGCGTCAAGCTGATCGGCGATATCCCGATCTATGTCCCGCACGATTCTGCGGACGTCTGGGCGGATCCGGATCTGTTCCTGATGGACGAACGTCACAACCCCTCGCTGGTTGCGGGCGTTCCGCCGGATTATTTCTCCGAGCTCGGACAGCTCTGGGGCAATCCGATCTACGACTGGGCAAAGCATGAAGCCGACGGATTCCGTTGGTGGCGCCGCCGCGTCGCCGCGGTTGCAACCCGCTTTGATGTGATCCGCATCGACCATTTCCGCGGTCTGGAAAGCTACTGGGGCGTTCCCTTCGGCGCCGAGGACGCGCGTCCGGGCGCATGGTATCCCGGTCCCGGCATGAAGCTGGTTCGTGCGATCAAGGAAGAATGCCCGGGTCTGCCGGTCATTGCGGAGGACCTCGGCTATCTCACGCCGGAGGTCAAGAAACTGCTGTCGGATTCCGGCTTCCCCGGCATGCGCGTCATGCAGTTCGGGTTCGATCCGTGCGGAAATTCCAGAGAGCTTCCGCATAACTACCCCGTCCACTGCATCGCGTATACCGGCACGCACGACAATACGCCGATCATGGGCTGGGTCGAGACCGCGCCCGCGGAATGTGTTGCGTTTGCCGTCGATTATCTCGGGCTCAACGAGCGCGAGGGCATGCCGTTCGGCTTTGCGCGCGGCGTATTGAACTCCGTTGCCGAGCTTGCGATCCTGCAGATGCAGGACTACCTGGGACTCGGCGACGACTGTCGCATGAACAACCCGAGCTCGACCGGCTGCTGGCGCTGGCGTGCCGAAAAGAAGGACTTTTCGGAAGAGCTTGCCGCCCGCATTCTGTACTATGCCAGAATGTCTGCGCGAATCTGAATATCCGCACAAATAAAACAATACCGGACCTTCGGGGTCCGGTATTTTGTTATTCCGTTTTCCGCTTCGAAAGCAGCGCCGCCGCGGCGGAGCCGATTGCGAAGCCCAGCAGAAGATCGGCAAGCAGATTCCATGTCAGGCTGAACGATCCGAGATAGATCGACATCAGAGCAACCGACAGCATCAAGGACAGAACCGCCGCCACGCCGCCGAAATACCACGGCGCTTTTTCCCGTCCGAGTCCGATGAAGACGCCCGCGGCAAGTGCCGTCAGGATCTTGATCACCGTATTGCCGATCGGGATCGCCGATTCCGGCAGCCATTCCAGGTAAACGAGCAGCGTCAGGAGCAGGACCGCAAGCAGCAGTACCGCCGCGCCGAGCGCCGCGCCGCGCAGAAGCGTGCGCCACGCGATCTTCGTCCGTTTTTTTCGTTTCGTCGTTGCCAAGCCTTCCCACCCCCTTCGCCGCATCCTATGCGGCATCGAGGGCGCGCATGACAACAATTCGTGTTACGGCTGCGCTTCTTCCCGCTCCATCTGAACGACTGCGTCATAGTCGAACAGTTCCGTTGCAAGCGGCGGATACTCCGACGCTTTGTAATTCCAATACAGCGGGAAGCGGTTGCATTGCGCCTTGGTCCACATGAAGCAGTCCGCGCGATGCCGCGGCGTCCAGGTCGGATCGAAGATGTACCAGCCGGTGCCGAGGTTGACCATCACCCAGTAATGCCGTGTGCGCCAGACCCCCGCCTTGAGCCGCTCAACCGACAGGTATTGGATATCCGTTTCATCGAGCAGCGCGCGCGTCAGCGAGTAGATATTATAACAATCGCCCGTCCCTCTCGTATAAGCGTCAAACGCCGCCTTTCGCCAGTCGGTATAGTTATGGTTCACGCCGTTTGTGTACACGAGATGTTTTCTGACATAATCATAAATCGCCCGGAGCTTTTCGGCGTTGACCATGTCCGGCGTTGTGATCTCCTCCATAATGCTTTGCGTGAGCGTATGCAGTTCCTCTTCCGTGACGGTGCGGGCAATCAACGTGAAGGTACAGCTTGCTTCGCTGACATTGCCGCTCTGATCCTCCGCGCGATAGACGACGGAATAGACGCCTTCCTCATTCTGCCGCACGTCGGAGTCGACGGTTACCTCGATCGGTCCGTCCTCATCATCCTCCCCGAAGACCTCTGCAAAGTACGCGATCGGTTCATTGACGTAACAAATGCGGTTGATGACGCCGTAGATATGCGGCGGCGTACGGTCCTCACGCAGGGTGATCGTAAATTTCGCCCTTGTCTCGTTGCCGCTGGTATCCCTCGCCAGCACCGTGATCGTCTGATTCCCCGCCGTGTCGAAATCCGGCTCGCCGTCAAACGAGAGCGTGACCGGCGTAAGATCGTCCGCGCTGAAGAAATCGGACGGTTCGTACCTGTGTCGGGTATAGTACAGCTTTTGAGCGGCTTGCGGGTTCTCCGTCAGCGTCGGCGGCGTTGTGTCGACGACCGTGACCGCGAGCGTTTCTTCGATCCCGTTGATGCCGACCGTGATTGCGAACGACCCCGGCGTATCCGGAACGAAGGACTCGACCCGGATCGTCTGGCCGTCCCGGTTCTCAAAATCATCCGGCGTCAGCGCTTCCCGTCTCGCCTCGATGACGCGCGGCCGCACATCCGTGATCAGCAGGCGGCTGTTGACGTCAAGCGTGTTGCCGCCCTCGTCCGTGATCCGGACGGTGATATCCTGCACGTCGCGGCTCGAATGATCCGGCGCGGTCACGAACGCATACGAAAGGTCCGTCTCGTCTGACGCGTTCAGAACGAAATCCGCGGCTTCCGCCGTCTGATCCGACGAAAGCACCAGAAGCGTCGGCTCCGCCTCGGGCGCAACCGTGTCCACAACGTTCAGAACGGACTGCGATCGTATGCCGCCGTCAATCGAAAACAGGATCGGATAGCTTCCGACATGGTGCATCATATCCGGCTCAATCGGCGTATCCTGCGTTCCCCGCATGCCGTCCAGCAAAAACCGCTCTGCCGTCGGGATCTCCGCTCCGGCTTCCGCGGTCAGCGTTTCGACCGTTGCCCGAACGGATACCGAAACCGGAACGCGCGTTTTGTTTCCGCCCTGATCGGTCAGCACGATCTCGATCGTGCCGTTCCATTCCGTGTTGAAATCGGGCGTCTGCGCATAGGCGACACGCACCTTGCCCGCATCCTTGATCTGCCGTAAAAACCGGTCCGGGCCGGGCGCGGAACCGAGCGGTATGACGCTGTCGACCGGCTCGGCGGTCGGCGGAACGGTGTCGCGGACGATGATCAGCACGGGCGTCGGCACACCGCCGATCGCCAGATTGCGGACATGCCATCCGCACGCGAGCTTCTCTTCGCCCGATCCGAGCACGGCTTCCCGCGATGTGAAATCCGACGCCGAAACCGTATGTCCGCATTCGACAAGCAAAATGGGGTAAACGCCGCGATAATGGATCAGAACCGCCGCTGCGAGCACGAAAAGAACGCCGAACACCCAAACAAGCGCACGACGTTTCTTTTTTTTCTTTTTTTCCGGTCGATAATCAGTTGTCTCCACGAATTCCCAAAGCTCCGATAAAAAAAGCCCGGAAGAACCGGGCTTAGAAAATCACAGATCAGTCTTTAACTTCTTCGGTCATGGTATTCTCTACGCCCGCATCCTCAACCTGCGAGATTGCGCCGCGTGCAAACACGAGCTTCACCTTGTCGGGTCCGACGGACAGCACGATGACATCGTCTTTGATGGAAGAGATCGTGCCGTAGATGCCGCCGATGGTGCGAACACGATCGCCCGGCTTCAAAGCGCCCAGCATATCCTTGACCTTCTTGTCACGGCGACGCTGCGGGATGATCATTACGACCAGCAGAACGACGACCATGAGAAGCGGCAGGAGCATTGTCATCATGTTGCCGCCTGCGCATCCGGCTGCCGCCGAATCGCCGCCTGTTGCGCAGAGACTGCTGAGGCCCGAAGTGTCACATCCGAACAAGACGGATTGCATTGCATTCAAAAACATAATCCTGTTTCCTTTCCTGTATCTTTCGATATTATACGAAAAATCATTCGGTTCGTCAATACTCGAATGTGAAATCTTTGCAACAAGCAAAATAAAAGGGAGGGTTTCCTCCTCCCTTTCACAGATGCATCATTTTTTGTGTTCTCTGGATAACCTTTTTCCCGTCCCGCTTCATGCGGCGCGGAAGATCCGGATACATCGTGCACATCGCGGTCGCAACTGCTGCCGCGCCGACCGCCATGCCGATCCCGAGCATTGCCATGCGCATACGATCACCTCTTTCTTTTTTGAGGTTAGTATGCGAAGCAAACCGGCGATTATTCGGTTTTCGGCGCTTCCTCTTTTTGTTTGTTTTCTTTTTTGGCGCGATAGTCCGCGATCGCAGCCTGAACCGCTTCCTGCGCAAGCACTGAGCAGTGGATCTTCACGGGCGGCAATCCTTCAAGCGCCTCGACGACCGCTTCGTTGGTCAGCTTTTCGACCTCGCTCAAAGGCTTGCCCTTGATGAGCTCGGTCGCCATCGAGCTCGTCGCGATCGCCGCGCCGCAGCCGAAGGTCTTGAACTTGACGTCCTCAACGATCTCATCGTCGTTGATCTTCAAAAACATCTGCATGATATCGCCGCACTTGGCATTGCCGACGGTGCCGACGCCCGACGCATCGGGGATCTCGCCGACGTTTCTCGGATTCTGAAAATGATCCAAAACTTTTTCCGAATACTGCATTACTGTTCTCCTCCTTTGGGATAAATCGGGGACATATCTCTGAGCCGCTGTACGATCGGCGGCAGAACGTCCAATACGTAGTCGATCTCTTCTTCGGTCGTGAATTCCGAAAGCGTCATGCGAAGCGAACCGTTCGCCTCCTCGTGCGAAATGCCCATCGCAAGCAGCACGTGCGACGGATCGAGGGAGCCGGACGTGCAAGCCGATCCGGAAGACGCCGCGACGCCCTTCAGATCGAGCATCAGCAGAATGCTTTCGCTTTCGATATAGCGAATGCCGAAATTGACGTTGTTCGGAAGCCGCTGCGTGCGGTGACCGTTCAGATGCACGGTTTTGATCCGCTCCTCCACGCCCGCGATCAGCTTGTCGCGAAGCGCGGTCATCTTTGCCATGTTAGCCTCGAGG
Organism: uncultured Clostridia bacterium; assembly: GCA_947168855.1. Lineage (GTDB taxonomy): Bacteria > Bacillota > Clostridia > Christensenellales > CAG-138 > UBA3792. The sequence continues at coordinate 258,293 of CAMVNO010000003.1, read as the reverse complement.
TTTTCGGTCTGGATCTCCAGCGCCTTGGCAAGACCCACGATGCCCGGAACGTTCTCCGTACCGGCGCGCTTTTTGTTCTCCTGCCCGCCGCCGGTGATCATTGCCGGAACGCGTACGCCTTTTTTGATATAGACCGCGCCGACGCCCTTGGGTCCGTGGAACTTGTGCGCCGTGAGCGTCAGAAGGTCGATGTTCATGTCCTGTACGTCGACCGGGATGTGCCCGATCGCCTGCACCGCGTCCGTGTGGAACAGCACGCCCGCCTCACGGCAGACCGCGCCGATCTCCTTGACCGGTTCGATCGTGCCGACCTCGTTGTTCGCCATCATGACGGACACGAGGATCGTGTCGGGACGGATCGCTGCGCGCACCGCCTCGGGATCGACGAGACCGTTTTCGTCCACGTCGAGGTAGGTGACCGTCGCAAGACCTTTGTCCTCAAGCTCCTGCAATGTATGCAGGATCGCGTGATGCTCGATCTTCGACGTGATGATGTGATTGCCCTTCTTGCGGTACGCCTGCGCCACGCCGCGCAGGATCATGTTGTCGCCCTCGCTGCCGCCGCCGGTGAAATAGATCTCACTCGGGTTCGCCGCGTTCAGACACTTTGCCACGGTGCGCCGCGCGTCGTCCAGCCCCTTGTGCGCGTCGCGCGCGAAGCTGTGGAAGCTCGACGGATTGCCGTAAAAATCCGTGTAGTACGGGATCATCGCCTCGATGACCTCGGGCAGGACCTTGGTGGTCGCCGCATTGTCAAGATAAACGTGCATGTTCGATCCTCTTTTTCTGTTCGATATGATCTTCGGTAAGCTCTCCGATGGTGGTTTCCTGCAAAACAGCATTGATCCGGCTCTGCAGCTTCAAAAACAGCGGACGCGCCGAACAGGTGCAGGCGTTCTCGCAGACATTCGCGTCGGACCCGACGCAGTCCGCGATATCCGTGCTGCCCTCCAGCGCGCGAAGCGTTTCGAGCACGCTGATCTTTGACGGTTCCTTTGTCAAAAGATACCCGCCCGCCTTGCCGCGCGCGGTCTTTACGATCCCCGCCTTTTTCAGCGAACGCATCAACTGCTCGAGATACGCCTCCGAAATGCCCTGTTCCGTCGCAACCGCCGTCAGCGATACGGGTCCTTCCCCGTAGCGCGTTGCCAGTTCGACGACAGCCCGTAAGCCGTATGTGCCTTTCGTTGAAAACTTCATCTTAAATCCCTACCGTTTCACTCGGCTTTTATCATAATCACATCTTTGCCAAATGTCAAGCGTTTTACTCGCCTTTTCGCAATATACTTTTTCGTGACAATCGGGGTGCTGTATGATATGATAGAAAAAACGGAATGCGAGGATACGATCGATGATTCGGACGTTGCTTTGGGACGTGGATGAAACGCTGCTGGATTTCGGCGCGGCGCAGAGCGCGGCGCTTAAAACGCTGTTTTCGGAGTTCGGACTCGGTCCGTGCACGGACGCAATGGTCGCCCGCTACGATGCGATCAATCACATCTTCTGGCAGCGTCTTGAGCGCGGTGAGATCACAAAGCCCGAGGTGCTGATCGGCAGGTTCAATCTGTTCTTTTCGGAATACGGCATTGATCCCGCCGTTTCCGTTCCGTTCAACGACCGGTATCAGCTCTGTCTCGGCGACACGATCGTATGTCGGGATGATTGCATTCAGCTCCTTGATTTCCTGCGGGGCAAGGTCCGGCAGTACGTCGTCAGTAACGGCACAGTCATTGCGCAGACGAAAAAGCTGGACCGCTCCGGCATCGGCAGGCGCATGGACGGCGTGTTCCTTTCGGAAGCGCTCGGTGCGGAAAAGCCGAGCCCGTCGTTTTTCGACAAGGTTTTCGATACGATCGGACCGGTCGACCGCAGCGAGGTCATGATCGTCGGCGATTCGCTGACGAGCGATATGCAGGGCGGTATGAACGCAGGGATCGTGACCTGCTGGTACAATCGGAAGGGGACGCCCGTGCCGGAGGGATACCGGATCGACCACGTGATCGCAAACCTTTGGGAGCTGCTGCCGCTGCTCGGATACGCAGAAGAAACGCGATGATCGGGATCGAAGAAATCAAGCCGGACGCGCTTCCCGCATTCTGGGACGCGCATATCCGCTATCTGATCGACGACGGAATCATCTCGGATGAAGAGGACGTCGAGTATTTCTCCGGCGACGAATACCGCGGGATCATCGAAGCGCATATGCAGCGGGACCGCGATACGCATCATATCGTGTATTTTGTGCGCGGCGGCAAGCGCATCGGCGCAGCGTCGTACTGCATTTACAAGAGTGAAGGCGGCAAATGCTTCCTCCTCGATTTCTGGGTCTTCCCCGCCTTTCGCGGAAACGGTACGGGGTGTCGCTGCTTTGCCGCGCTGGAGCAATACACGAAAGCGGACGGCGCGACCTGTTATGAGATCAACAGCGAAAAGCCGGATTCCGTGCGGTTCTGGAAATCGCTCGGCTTCGTTGAGAACGGCGTCGACGAATACTGCATGCCTCTGTTCATCCGTCGGTAATCGGAGGTTTGTATGATACGGATCGTTTGCAACGCGGAAGAAAAGCGCAGGATCACGCGGTTGATTCTGGAGGCGCTGCCGGAATGGTTCGGCATTCCCGAAGCGCGGGAGACCTATATCGCGGAAAGTGCGAATGAGATCATGGTCGCATCCTTTAAGAACGACGCGCCGAACGGTTTTCTATGTCTCAAAGAAACCGGCAAGGATACCGTTGAGCTTGCGGTCATGGGCGTTCTTCCGGAATATCACCGGAAAGGGATCGGCACGAAGCTTTTTAGGGTCGCTAAGCAGATCGCCGTCGAAAAGGGCTGCTCCTTTATGCAAGTGAAAACCGTACAGATGGGACACGATGCGGAATACGACCGCACGAACCGGTTCTATCTTGCCCTCGGATTCAAAGAATTTGAGGTGATCCCGACGCTGTGGGACGAACGCAATCCCTGTCAGATCTATGTGATGTCGCTGAAATAAGGAGAGAGTCATGAAGATCCACATCATCGGCGGTCCCGGCAGCGGCAAGACCACGCTTGCAAAACAGCTTTTCGAAGAGTTTCAGATCCCGCATTACGACCTTGACGATCTCCAATGGGACAACAGCGCCGGCTACGGCATGAAGCGCGACCCGAAGGAGCGCGACGCGCTTTTGGCGCAGCTCCTATCCAGGAAAGATTGGATCATCGAAGGCGTCTACTACGCATGGTGCGAACGCTGTTTTGCGGACGCGGACCGAATCTGTCTTCTGGAGGTTCCGCGCCGCGTGTACCGGTGCAGGATCATCCGGCGGTTCCTCCGCAGAAAGCTCGGTCTGGAGCCCGGCAAGCGGGAAACGCTGAAATCGCTCACGGCGCTTCTGAAATGGGCGGACAAATACGAGCGAGTCAATCTCGCGGAGATCAAAAAGATCCTCCGCGCCTACCCGGACAAGGTGATCAGAAGAGAGAAATAATATATGCAGATCATCAAGACAATGGAAACCGACGCGGAGATCCGCGGCAAGGCGTACGTTCACCGGTCCTGCCGGCACGAAGCATATGTCGGCATTGTCAGCGCAGCGTATCTTGGCAGGACAGCATTCCCGTTGCAGATCTTCTGCTGAAAGTTTCATCTTCAATTCTTACCGTTTCACCCGATTATTCCTGCAAACATCTTTTCCGAAGGTCAAGCTCCTTCCCCGTCTTTACAAAACACACTTTTTGAGTGATGACTGCGTGACAGATCAGCTTCCCTGTGGTATAATGAAATGAGAATCTGAAGGGAGCGTTTTCATTATGCTGAAAGATCATCTCGCCGGACCCGACTGGTTCCTTTGGATCATATTCGCGGTCCTGGCGGTCATCAGCCTCATACTGCTGACCGGACACGGCGAAAGCCTCATCTCGGGGTTCAATACCGTGCGCAACGAGGAAAAAGAACAGTACGACCGAAAGAAGATGAGCCGCATCGGCGGCGTATATATGGTTGTAATCTCGCTGTTCATCCTTGCAATGGCAATCTTTATTGATGTGCTTCCCGTTTGGTTTCGGTACATCTTTATCGGCGCGGTCGTCGTCGGTGCGATTGTAACGATCGTGCTTATCAAAAAGAAATGCAAAAAGAAGGAACAGCTTTGATCGTCAAGAAAATGGAAACCGATGCGGAGATCCGCGGCAAGGCGTACGTCCACTGGCGCGGATGGCACGACGCGTATCCGGGACTGGTCAGCGCGGAATATCTTGACAAGCTGACCCTTGAAACGTGCGAACAGAAGGCGTTCCGATGGCTTGACAACATTCTGGTCGCAAAGGACGGCGAACGCGTCGTCGGGTTTGCCGGGTACGGTGAAACGGCGCCGGATACCGGAGAAATCTTTGCGCTGTACGTTTTGAAGGAGTACTGGGGGACCGGCGTTGCGCAACTGCTGATGCAGGCCGCGCTCGAAAAGCTTGCTTCCTTCCCGAAGATCGTGCTCTGGATGGTAAAGGGAAATGCGCGCGCATTCCGCTTCTATGAAAAATGCGGCTTCCGTCCGACCGGTGAAGAAAAGCAGGTCTCTTCGGTCGGCGCGAAAGGGATCCGCTTGGTTCTGACGCGTTGACAGCGCTTTTGCGGAGGTTTGTATGACACGAAAGCTCTTTGTTCAGGCGATCGGAAAATTCCTGTTCGGTCTCGTTCTCGTGGGGCTTCTCCTGTTTCTGCCCGCGTGGTCTCTAAAGTACTGGAACGGATGGCTGTTTCTCGGCATTTTGTTTGTGCCGATGTTTTTCGCCGGGATCGTGATGATGTGCAAAAACCCGGAGCTTCTTAAAAAGCGTCTGAACGCCAAGGAAGAAGAACAGGAACAGAAGACGGTGATCGCGCTGTCCGGGCTCATGTTCCTCGCCGCGTTCATCGTTGCCGGGCTGAACTTCCGCTTTCAATGGATCGTGCTGCCCGCTTGGGCGGTCTGGATCGGCGTCGGCGTTTTTCTCGCCGCGTATCTCATGTATGCGGAGGTTCTGCGGGAAAATACGTACCTTTCGCGGACGGTTGAAGTGCAGGAGAATCAGAAGGTCATCGACACCGGTCTCTACGGGATCGTGCGGCATCCGATGTACTGCGCCACGCTGTTTCTGTTCCTGTCCATGGGGATCGTGCTCGGCTCGCCGATCTCTGTCGCGATCCTGCTCCTGTATATCCCGATCATCGCGCTGCGCATGAACAACGAGGAACAGGTCCTTGAAGAAGGACTCGAAGGCTACAGGGAATACAAAACGCGTGTGAAATACAAGGTGATCCCCTTTATCTGGTAAACGCAAACGGGAGAGGCTTTCTGCCTCCCCCGTCTTTTGTTTTGGTTTACAGATCCATGAGGATCGCGCGGCACGGCGCGCCGTCGGTCTCGCCGAGATGCAGCGGCGCGCAGTTCAGCATGTACGCGCCGTCCTGCACTGCCGAGAGGCGGACGCCCTCCAAAAGCACGACCTCCGCGGAAAGCAATGCAAGATGCACCGCCATCGGCGCGTTCTCCGGACCCACGGTCTGCGACTCGTTTCCGACGAGGTCAATCCCCGCTTCGGCAAATACCTTTGCCGCTTCAAGCGTGACCGTTGCGTTTCCCTTGATCAGAATGCGCTTCTCGGCGCCCGGATACGCTTCCCTTGCCTGTTCAAGCAGCGTCCTTGCTTTCTCTGCGCCGACGTCGCCTTCCATCGTGCCCACATACGCGGGTCCGACGAACTTTTCGAGCGAAACGGAACCTATGCCTTTGCCGCCCTTCCAAAAATGCAGCGGCGCGTCGACGTGCGTGCCGTTGTGCGCGCACATCGAAAACGCGGACAGATTGCACACGTCCCCGTCTTCCAGCCGCGAAAGCATCGTCTTTTCCGGGCTCGGATCGCCGGGATAGACGGCGCATCCGAACACCGGCTGCGAGATGTCATAGATCATTCGGGCAAATGAATTACAGCGCCTGTTCGATGAACTGCGCGATCAGCGCCTTCGGACGCGCGCCCGCGCTCTGATCGAGGACGTCGCCGTCCTTGAACAGCACAAGATTCGGGATCGAGCTGATGCGATACTTTTCGCAAAGCTCCGGCTGCTCGTCGACGTTGACCTTCATAAACGCGACCTTGCCTTCGTATTCGTCCGCAAGCTGCTCGACGAACGGCGCGATCATGCGGCACGGGCCACACCAGGTCGCCCAGAAATCCACCAGAACGGGAAGCTCGCCGTTGATGACCTCATTGAAGTTTTCGTTTGTGCCTGTGATGATGTTTGCCATGGTTTTTGCTCCTTTCTGTACTCTCTCATTCTTCCTCGGGAACGACCGCGATATGCAGCTCTTCAAGCTGTTTTGCGTCGACCGGATCCGGCGCATTCGTCAGCGGGCAGGATGCGTTCTGCACCTTCGGGAACGCGATGACGTCGCGGATACTCGCAGCGCCGCAGATCAGCATGGTCACGCGGTCGAGCCCGTATGCCAGTCCGCCGTGCGGCGGCGTGCCGTATTTCAGCGCTTCAAGCAGGAACTTGAACCGCGCCTCCGCCTGTTCTTTAGAAAGACCGATGACGTCAAACATCTTCGCCTGCAGCTCGGTCGAATGGATACGGATCGAGCCGCCGCCGATCTCGTTGCCGTTCAGCACGATGTCGTACGCCTTGGCGCGGACCTTGCCGGGATCGGTGTCCAGAAGCGGAAGGTCCTCGTCCATCGGGCTCGTGAACGGATGGTGCATGGCAACGAAGCGGTTTTCCTCCTCGCTCCACTCAAGAAGCGGGAATTCGACGACCCACAGGAGGTTGAACTTCTTCGGATCAATGAGCCCCAGCTTGTCGCCGAGCTTCAGACGCAGCGCGCCGAGCGCCGCCCACACGACCGGGTTCTTGTCCGCCACGATGAACATGACGTCGCCGGGCTCGAAATTCGCCTTTGCCTTGATCGCTTGGAGTTCCTCTTCGGTGAGGAATTTCGCGATCGGCGACTGCAGGCCTTCGGGCTTCCAGTTCATCCACGCAAGCCCCTTTGCCTTATAGGTCTTGACAAACTCGCCGAGCGCGTCGATCTCCTTGCGGGAAAAATGCGCCGTCGCGCCTTTTGCGACGATGCAGCGGACGCTGCCACCGCCGTTCAGCGCATTCTGGAACACGGAGAAACCGCAGTTTCTGACGCATTCGGACAGGTCGCAGAGTTCCATGCCGAAGCGCGTATCGGGCTTATCGGAGCCGTAGCGGTCCATGGCATCCTGCCACGTGATGCGCGGCAGCGGAAGCTGTACGTCGAAGTCCAGCGTTTCCTTGAAGAGGCGCTTCAAAAAGCCCTCGTTCATCGCCATGACGTCGTCCGCTTCGACAAACGACATCTCAAGGTCGATCTGCGTAAAGTCCGGCTGACGGTCTGCGCGAAGGTCCTCGTCGCGGAAGCAGCGCGCGATCTGCATGTAGCGATCGAAGCCACTAAGCATCAAAAGCTGCTTAAACAGCTGTGGGCTCTGCGGCAGCGCGTAGAAACTGCCGGGATGTACACGGCTCGGCACGAGGTAATCGCGCGCGCCCTCCGGCGTGCTCTTCGTCAGCATCGGCGTTTCGATCTCCAGAAAGCCGTTTTCCGCAAAGTATTCGTGCGTGATGCGCGTGATCTTGTTGCGCATCATGAGGTTTCGCTGCATGCACGGACGGCGAAGGTCCAGATAACGGTACTTGAGCCGCAGAAGCTCACCCGCGTTGCAGTCGTCGCTCGTGTCGATCGGCGGCGTTTCGGCGGCGCTCAGGATCTTGAACTCCTTCACCTTCACTTCGACCTCGCCGGTCTTCATGTTTGGGTTGATCATATTGCCGGTACGCGCTTCGAGAACGCCCTTCACGGCAAGCACATATTCGGAACGGATCGTGCTTGCGCGATCGAAATCCTCCTTGCTCAGAGTCGAGGAATCGAATACGATCTGCATCAGCCCCGAACGGTCACGAAGCTGCACAAAGATCAGCGCGCCGAGATCGCGGCGGACGTTCGTCCAGCCCATCAGCGTGACTTCTCTGCCGACGTCTTCTTTTCCGAGCTCCGTGCAGTAGCACGTGCGCTTCCATCCGCTTAAAAATTCGCCCATTGTCTTACCCTCTTTCAATCGAATTTGCTATTGCCTGTGCATTGAGCCGCACCATCATCGAATCGCCGCCCCGCATGGATTTCAGGTTTGCGGCGTTGTTGTTCATTTCATCCTCGCCGATGACGAGCGTATACAAAGCGCCGGTCTTGTCGGCATATTTCATCTGCGCCTTGACGCTGCGGTCCATCAGATCGAGATCGACCGAAATACCCTGTGCGCGAAGTTCGCGCGCAAGCGTGAAGCACTTGTCCTTCGCGTCCTTGCCGAGCCCGATCAGCATCAGATCGTAGCGTACGGGCTTCGGGATGTCGATGCCGAGATTGTCCATGATGAGCAGAAGCCGCTCCATGCCGAGACCGAAGCCGACCGCGGGCATGTCGGGACCGCCGAGCTCCTTAATGAGCCCGTCGTACCGTCCGCCGCCGCAGAGCGTGCCCTGCGCGCCGGGCATACCGGACACGATCTCAAACACCGTCTTGGTATAGTAATCGAGTCCGCGCACCAGCATCGGGTCGATCTCGTAGCGGATCCCCGCGAGATCCAGAAGCCGCATCAGCTCGTTCATGTGCGCGCGGCAGTCGTCGCAGACAAAGTCCATCGTGTGCGGCGCGTCTTTGACGATCTCCTTGCAGGCATCGACCTTGCAGTCCAGGATCCGCAGCGGGTTCGTTTCGAAACGGGTCTTGCACGTTTCGCAAAGCTCGTCGTAACGGCTGTTGAGATACTCTTTCAGCGCCTGCTGATAGCGTCCGCGGCACTTCGGGCAGCCGATGCTGTTCAGCTTGATCGTGAGATCGGTGCAGCCGAGCGTTTGAAAGAGCTCGGACGCGATCGAAATGACCTCCGCGTCTGCCGCGGGGCTATAGGAGCCGAAGATCTCCACGCCGAACTGGTGGTGCTCACGGAGCCTTCCCGCCTGCGGGCGCTCATAGCGGAACACCGGGCAGTAGAGATAGTACATCTTGGTCGGCTGCGCTTCACTGAACAGACCGTTCTCCACAAACATGCGGACCGCGCCCGCCGTGCCCTCGGGCTTCAGCGTGATGCTGCGGTCGCCCTTATCGGTGAACGTGTACATTTCCTTCTGCACGATATCCGTCGTGTCGCCCACGCCGCGCAAAAACAGCTCGGTGTGCTCGATGCACGGAGTGCGCGCTTCCAGAAGTCCGTACTTTCTGACGATTTTGCGGATCGTGCTCTCCAGGTACTGCCAGCGATAGCTCTCCTCCGGGAGAACGTCCTTTGTGCCTTTCGGCGCTTTGTATGCCATAGTATCCTCCTATACAAAAAATCGCGGTCTTTCGCCCTCAGAAGGGACGGAAGAACCGCGGTGCCACCCTGTTTCACAGCATTTGCTGTGCGCTTTTCCCTGATAACGAAGGGTCTCCGTCATGCCTTTTTCTTCCGGCATGAAGCTTCCGGCTGTCCTTCCCCGTTTTCTCTCCGCACGTCTTTCAGCCGCGGACGCGCTCTCTTTGATTCGATACGGCGGGTACTCTTCCGTTCAACGCTTTGCGCTTATTATACCATGCAAAACCGTCTTGTCAAGCAAAATCAAGGTAAAAACAGCGTTCTTTTGGCGGCGTCCAGGATGTCCAGCTTCGCGCCGTAGGTCGGCACGTCCTTCGGGTTCGGGATGCGCTCGACGCGGTTTTCGGAACCGAATACGCGCTTGGTCATCGCGCCCGCGCCGTGGGCAAGGATCGAGGTCGTCTCCTCCATCATATCGATGTTGTATACGCACAGCTTGCCGTCTGCCGCGTAGCCGACGTTTTCAAGATTGCCGTTCTGATATTTCTGCCGGTACATGTAGTACGGCCAGAGCCCGATCTCCTTCGCCGCCGAAAAGCCCATGTCGATCATGGTCTCCACATCCTCGCGCGAGGGCAGCGGGAACTTATCCAGCTGATCCTTCAATCTGCTCGAGCGCTTGATCGCAAGTGTGTGCACGGTGAGGTTGTCGGGTCTCATTGCCTTGATCTCCCCAAGCGTCCGCTCGAAATCCGCGACGGTCTCGCCCGGCAGTCCCGCGATGAGGTCCATGTTGATCGAGGAAAAGCCCATCTCTCTCGCCAGCGCGAAGGCTTCCCTGATCTCAGCCGCGGTATGCGCCCTGCCGATGCGCCGGAGTGTTTCGTCCGACATCGTCTGCGGATTGATCGAAATGCGCTCAACCCCGTGACTGCGCAAAACCGCAAGTTTCTCTTTTGTGATCGTGTCCGGTCTGCCCGCCTCCACGGTGCATTCCGTGCCGTAACCGCCGTAGCAGGCTTCAATATGCGATAAAAGCGCATCGAGCTCATCCGCGGACAGCACGGTCGGCGTTCCGCCGCCGAGATACGAAGCGCGGACGTGAAATCCGCCGTCCTTCACGAGCCTTGCGCCGTTTTCGATATCCTTGTACAGGTATGGCAGATACTCCGCGATCGCGTTCTTTTTGGCGATCTCCGCGCCGAAGGAGCAGTAGAGACAACGGGTTTTGCAGTACGGAATGCCGACGTAGAGGTCAACGTCGTCCGGGCGTACCGATTCGATGAACGGCTTCTGCACCGCGTTGATCGTCGCCGCAAGCCGCAGCTTGTCGATGCGTACCGAAAACACGTCCCGAAACTGCCGGACCGCCTCCTCTTCCCCCACACGTTCGCAAAGCTCGCGCAAGAGCTTGGTCGGGCGGATACCGGTGAGACTGCCCCACGGCATCTCTGCAGGATGGATACGCTGCATCAGCGCATAGACCGCGCGTTTTTCGGCGCGCTTCTCCTGGCGTTTGCGGTCAAGCGGATCGTTTGCGTCCACGGAGTAACCGACCGTGACCGGTTCAAATCCGTCCGACGCCGCCGTCGCGGTCTGCGCGGCGTCGTCCAGCGTCACGGAAACCGTCAGCTCCGTGTCCGGCGTTTCATCGGGCGCGATCGAAACAAGACCGAGGAACATGCGGATTTCCTCGGCGATATCGTTAAAATAATGCGGCGTATCGGTGATCAGTCGAACCATATACCCTCGTAATTGATCGGATTGCTGTGTTTCTCTTCGGCGACGGTCGTCGATTCCTCATGTCCTGGATACAGTCTGTAATCGTCCGGCAGCGCAAAGAGCGTGTTTTTGATCGAATATGTCAGCGCGTTCAGGTCCCCGCCCGGCAGATCGTATCTGCCGTAGCTGCCCGCAAAAAGCGTGTCGCCGACGAACGCGCAGCGTTCTTCGTCACAAACGAACGTGATCCCGCCCGCGGTATGTCCCGGCGTTTCGAGCACACGAAAACCGAGCCCCGCCGCGGTGAACGTATCGCCGTCACGGAGCAGCACGTCCGGCTCGACCGGCTCCTGCGCTTCGCCCGCCATCGAGGCAAGACTCGCGCGGGCGCTCCGAAGCCCGTCCGCGTCCGTTTCGGAGATGTAAATCGTTGCGCCGGTCGCTTTTCTGAGCCCTGCAACGCCCAGAAGATGGTCGAAATGCCGGTGCGTGACAAGGATATCGGACAGCGTCCAGCCGCGATCTTTGAGGATCGCCAGCGCAAGCTCCGCGTCCGACGGATCGATGACCGCGACGGTTTTTGCGCCGTCCCGCCCCACGAAGATCATGTTCGCCGCGACCGGACCGCAGGGATAACTCAAGAGAAGCATATCAGAACCCTTTCTTGGAATCTAAGAGGATCGTGAACGGACCGTCATTCTCGATTGAGACCTTCATATCTGCGCCGAAGCGCCCCGTCTCGACCGGAACCGCCGCAGAAAGCCTTGCAATGCAGCGCTCATAGAGCGGGATCGCCTGCTCGGGACGCGCGGCAAAGATATAGCTCGGGCGTCTGCCCTTTCTTGCGTCGCCCAGAAGCGTAAACTGGGATATCAGGAGGATCGCGCCGGAAATGTCGAGTACGCTCCTGTTCGGCACGCCGTTTTCGTCGTCGAAAATGCGAAGCCCCAGAAGCTTATCCGTGATGTAATCGGCGTCCGCTTCCGTGTCGTCCGTCGACACGCCCAAAAGAACGCAGAGACCGTTTTGAATCGCGCCGACCGTTTCGCCGTCGATTCTGACGGACGCTTCGGTTACGCGCTGTACCACCGCTCGCATCGTTTCCTCCTTATACGCGGAATACGTCCACGACCTGTTTGATCTTCTTAAGGTTGCTGATGATGACCTGCAGCTGTTCCGTGCCGGACACCGTACAGGTGATCTCCATCGCCGCGTAACCGTCCTCGGTCGAGCGGCTCGACAGATCGGTCATGTTGACGTTGAGATTTAAGAGCACCTTCGAAACCTCCATGAGCGAACCGGGCTTGTCCTCGATGAACACGCGGATCGTTGCGGAGAAGCTCGTATGCTCGTCCATCGCCCATTCGACCTCGATCATGCGGTCGGCTTCCTGCATCAGATTCTTGAGATTCTTGCAGTCCGTACGATGCACCGAAACGCCTCTGCCGCGGGTGACGTAGCCCACGATCGGATCGCCCGGCAACGGGTTGCAGCAGTTGCCGAAGAACACCGCCATGCCGGGATCGCCGTGCACGTAGATCCCCTTCGGATTCGCCTTGTGCACCGGCTTTTTGAGGAGCTCCGGATCGGATTCCTCGAAGCGCTTTTTGAGCTCGTCAAGGCGTTCCTCCTTGCGGTGCAGGTCGATAAGCTTATGCAGCACCTGTCCCGCCGAGATCCCGCCGAACCCGATCGCAGAATAGAGATCGTCAAGCGTTGCGAGATTCTGGCGTTTCAAAACCTCGTTGTAGTATTCCGGCTTCATCAGGATCGTGAGGCTCTGTCCGTGCCGCTTCGCGGTCTCTTCGAGCATTTCACGTCCGCGTTGGATGTTCTCCTCGCGGTTTTCATGCTTGAACCACTGCCGGATCTTGTTCTTCGCCGTCTGTGTCTTGACGATCGAAAGCCAGTCGCGGCTCGGTCCCACCTGTGAATTGGACGTGATGATCTCAACAACGTCGTTGGTTTTGAGCTTATAATCGAGCCGCACGACGTTCCCGTTGACGCGGGCGTGCTGGCAGTGATGTCCGACGTTTGTATGGATGCGGTACGCAAAGTCCAGCGGCGTCGACCCGACGGGCAGGTCGATGATCTCGCCCTTCGGCGTCAGCACGAAGACGTATTCGCCGAGGAAGTCCTTTAAGATGTTGTCGACGAATTCCTTGCTGTCCTCCGCCGTCTCGTCCGCTTCCAGTACCTGCCGAAGCCACGCGGTCCTGCGGTCGAGTTCGGTCATGGACTGACGTCCCTCTTTGTACATCCAGTGCGCCGCGATGCCGTATTCCGCCGTCGCATGCATCTCCTTGGTCCGGATCTGCACCTCGAACGGAATGCCGTTCTCGTCCATGACCGTCGTATGCAGCGAGCGGTACAGGTTCGGCTTCGGCATGGCGATATAATCCTTGAACCGCCCGGGAAGCGGCTTCCATGTTGCGTGAACGACGCCGAGCGCCGCGTAGCAGTCGGTCACCGTGTCCACGATGATGCGGATCGCAATCAGGTCGTAAAGCTCGTGCAGCGTGCAGTTGTTGCGCTGCATCTTGCGGTAGGAGGAATACAGATGCTTCGGACGTCCGGAAACGCTGCCCTCGATGTTTGCCTCCTTCAAAAGCTCTTTCATCTTTTCCATTGCGCTCGAAAGAAGCTCCAGCCGTTCCTTCTGCTGCACGTCGACCTGCGCCTTGATGTTTTCGTATTCTTCCGGCATCAGGTAGCGGAACGAAAGATCTTCGAGCTCGCTTCGGATCGCGCCCATGCCGAAGCGGTGCGCCAGAGGCGCGTAAACCTCGATCGTCTCTTTGGATTTTTTGATCTGCTTCTGCGGCGTGCACACGTCGATCGTGCGCATATTGTGCAGACGGTCGGCAAGCTTGATGATGACGACGCGAACGTCCTCCGCAATCGCAAGGAACAGTTTGCGAAGGTTCTCCGTCTGCTCCTGTTTTTTCGTAACGTATGTTTGTTTCCCGGATTTGGTGAGCTTCGTAACGCCGTCGACCAGGAACGCGACCTCCTGTCCGAACATCTTCCGGATGTCCTCGATCTGCACGTTGTCGCCGTCCTCGACGGTATCGTGCAGTACGCCCGCGATCACGGTCGGCGCGTCCATGCCCATATCCAGAAGATAGGATGCGACCGTCAGCGGATGCGTAATAAACGGCGTGCCGTCGTCGCGCTTCTGATTGCAGTGCACACGCGAAGCAAACGCGACCGCCTGCGCCATCGTTTCGGCCTGTTCCTCGCCAAACCGCTCTTTGAACATTGCAATCAACCGTTCTTCCATACGCATCCTCCTTTCACTGAACTTATATATTTTACTCCAAACACAGCACCGGATACAAGAGGGCATTTTGAATTTGTTTCTTCTCCTGTACCGTTTCCGCAAAAAAACTGCCGTTTTCATACCGCACGACCCCGATTTCAAGAAGCGGCAGCAGCGCCGTCTGCTCCTTTTCGGAAAGGCATGCACGCAAGGCGCCGTGCCCGAGCCGTTCCTGAAGCGTGCGGAAGATCGAGCGGATCTCCGCTTCCGGAACCTTCGGAAGCAGCCGCAGCGTTTCGGCGTCCGGCAGCGGCAGACGATTTCGGATCGCGGTGATGCAGGCGGATATGATATCGCGCATCGCATTGTCGATCGGCGTTTCGATCTCCTCCGCACGCACCGAAACCTCCGGTATCCCGCGAAAGCTTCCGAGTTCGATCGAGGCGTATACATACGCGCGGCGAACCTCGTTCCAGTCTCCGAAACGATCTCCGTTCCCGAACGACACGATGCGTACGGAACAGTTTCCGTCGGCAAGCTTTGCTCCGAGATGGCTTCCGTCCTTTCCCATTGTCCGCACGTCGGACAGCGTTCCTTCGATCCGAAACAGCGGCGCGCGGTTTCCCTCGCCGAACGGCGCAAGGGTCGTGAGCTCCCGCGCAAACGCCGGCGTGATCTCCGAAAGCGCAAGCGTATCCTCCACGGTCCGCTCTTCCTCGGGAAGCCCGGTCGGAAACAGCCCTGCAAGATCGTCCGAGAGCGCTTTTCGAAGCGTCTCAAACGACGAAGCCGCAATGGTCGCGCCCGCGGCAAGCCGATGTCCGCCGAAGCGCAGAAGCAGCTCCCTGTGGCGCGTAAGAAGCGCAAACAGATCCACCGCCGGCACGCTCCGTCCGGAACCGACCAGCTGTCCGTTGACCTCGGAAAACAGAAGCACGGGACAATGCCTGCGCTCGAGGATCCGTGACGCGACGATTCCGATGACGCCGGTGTTCCAGTCCGTTCCCTTCAGAACCAGGATCCGCGGCTCCGGCTCCGTGATCTGCGCCTCCGCTTCCTTCCATATGCGAAGCTCTTCTGCCCGGCGGCGGATGTTTTCGCTTTCGAGCTCTCCGGCAAGCAGCTTTCGCTCCGTTTCCTCTTCCGTCAGCAAAAGCCGGACCGCCCTTGTTGCGTCGCCCATGCGTCCCGCGGCATTGATCCGCGGCGCAAGGATGAACGAAAGTACGCTCTCCCCTGTGATCTCCGTGACGCCCGCGGCGTCCAGAAGCGCCTTAAGCCCCGGGTGCATGCCGACCAGCGGCAGCCCTCTTCTGACGATCGTGCGGTTCAGTTCCGTCAGCGGAACGGCGTCCGCCATAGTTGCAAGCGCGGCGATCGGCAGGTATTTTCCGATCCGCACGCCGAGCGCGGCAGCAAGCAGCATGGCAACCGCGGCGCCGCAAAGGCTGCAAAGCGACGAATCCTGATCGGCTCTTGACGCACATACGACCGCTTCCGCGTCCGGCAGCGTTTCATGGCAGTGATGGTGGTCGGTCACAACCGTATCCATGCCGAGCGATTTTGCGTAAGCGATCTCCGCATGCGCCGAAATGCCGTTGTCGACCGTGAGGATCACCCGCACCCCGTCCGCATGCATCGCGTCGACGGCGGCGTTGTTCAGTCCGTACCCTTCTCCGAACCGGCTCGGCAGCAGAAATGTGACGTTTGCGGACAGCGACCGCAGCGCGTCTGAAAGGATCGCGGTTGCCGAAACGCCGTCGGTGTCGTAGTCGCCGTATACGCAGATGCGCTCGCCCGCCCGGATCGCCTGTCGGATGCGCCAAACCGTGCGGTCCATGTCGGCAAGCGCGAACGGATCGGGCAGTTCGCGCGTTTCGGGATGCAGAAACGCGGTGATCGCGGCGTCGTCAACAAGACCGCGCCTTTGAAGCATGGCGGCAAACGGTCTTGTGAACCCGAACCGGGTCCGGATCCCCTGTATGACGGCGTCGGAGCTGTCCGTGTTTTCGCGCACCATATATCGCATCGGCATAAAAAGGGCTGCGGAAACAGATCCGCAGCCCGGAGTGTTGCTTACAGCGCGATCGCGGCGGTATCCCTTGCAATCGCAAGTTCTTCGTCGGTCGGCAGAACCATGACGGTGACCTTGGAACCCGGCTTCGAAAGAACGACCTCTTTGCCTCTCGGCGCAGTGCGGTTCAATTCGAAATCAAAGTCGATGCCGAGGTAATCCATGTTCTGCATGACGAGCTCGCGCGTTGCCGCATCGTTCTCGCCGACGCCCGCCGTAAAGACGATGCAGTCCACGCCGTCCATTTCGGCGGAGTAGCCGCCGATCAGGCGCTTGACGCCCTGCGCGAACATGTCGAGCGCGAGCGCCGCGCGCTCATTGCCCTCTTTCTTCGCCGCCCACAGATCGCGGAAGTCGCTGGACACGCCGGAAACGCCGAGCATGCCGCTCTTCTTGTTCATCATCGTGTCGACCTCCTTTGCGGGAACGTCCATTGCCTTCACGAGGAACGGAACGATCGCCGGGTCGATGCTGCCGCAGCGCGTTCCCATCGGGAGACCTTCCAAAGGCGTCAGACCCATCGAGGTGTTGACGCACTTGCCGCCCTTTGAGCAGCTGACGGACGAGCCGTTGCCGAGATGGCACGAAATCACGCGGACATTCGGATCGCCTTCTCTGCCGAGGCGCTTGATCGCTTCGCCGGTGACGAACATGTGCGACGTGCCGTGGAAGCCGTAGCGGCGGACCTGATACTGTTCATAGATTTCATACGGCAGCGCGTAGATATAGTTTTTCGGTTCCATGCTCATGCCCCATGCGGTGTCGAACACGGCGACCATCGGGGTGGTCGGCATGACGGCGCGGCAGGCGTTGATGCCCATGAGGTTTGCGGGGTTGTGGAGAGGCGCCAAAGGGATGCACTCCTCGATCATCTTGATGACCTCGTCGGTGATCAGCACGGACTTGGTGAACTTCGTGCCGCCGTGGACGACGCGATGCCCCACCGCCACGATGGAATTCATGTCGGAAATGACGCCGATCTCGGGGTCCGCAAGCACGTCGAGGACCATCGCGATCGCTTCCTGATGCGTCGGCATTGCCGCGTCCTTCTCGAGCTTGTCGCCGCCCGTGGGCTTATAGGTGAGCTTGCCGTCGATGCCGATACGCTCGCAAAGACCCTTTGCGAGAACGCTCTCGGTGTCGATGTCGATCAGCTGGTATTTCAGAGAAGAGCTGCCTGCATTGATAACAAGAATGGATCTCATTGGTTTTCCTCCGTTACATATTCTGTGCCTGTACTGCCGTGATTGCCACGACGGAAACGATATCCTCGACGCTGCAGCCGCGGCTCAGGTCGTTGATCGGCGCCGCGAAGCCCTGGCAGATCGGGCCGATCGCCTCTGCACCCGCAAGGCGCTGAACGAGCTTGTAGCCGATGTTGCCCGCCTGGAGATCCGGGAAGACCAGCACGTTCGCCTTGCCGGCGACCGGGCTGCCCGGGCTCTTGAGCTGACCGACTTTTTCGACAAGCGCGGCGTCGGCCTGCAGTTCGCCGTCGACCATCAGTTCGGGCGCGCGCTCGTGGACCATCTCGGTTGCGATGCGGACCTTGTCGACATTGTCATGCTTGGCGCTGCCCTTCGTGGAGAACGACAGCATTGCGATACGCGCGTCCATGCCGCAAAGCGCCTTTGCGCTCGCCGCGGACGAGATCGCGATCTCGGCAAGCTGTTCAGAGGTCGGTTCGATGTTGACTGCGCAGTCCGCAAAGATCATCAGACCGTCGTCGCCGTACGCCTTGTTCGGGATCTCCATGATGAAGAAGCTCGAAACCGTGTTGATGCCGGGCTTCATCTTGATGATCTGCAGACCCGGACGGAGCGTGTTGCCCGTGGTGTTGATCGCGCCGGAAACGAAGCCGTCGCCCTTGCCGTCCTTGATCATCATCGCCGCAAAGAACAGCGGGTTTTTGATCATATCGGCAGCCTTTTCGGGCGTGACACCCTTTGCCTTGCGCATCTCATAGAAGCGGTCGACATAGGTCTGATAATCCGGATGCGTTTCGGGGTCGATCGTGTCGATGCCGTCGAGCGAGACGTTGAACTTCTTCGCAACCGCCTCGATCTCTTCGCGCTTACCGAACAGTGTGACCTTCGCGATACCCTCTGCCGTGATGCGGGCTGCCGCCTGCACGGTGCGTTCCTCGGCTCCCTCGGGCAGCAGAATGTGCTTCTGATCCGCCTTTGCTTTTGCCTTGATCTGTTCCATCAATGACATAACAAAATCCTCCAAAATAGATTTACAATTTATTCTAACACATCTGCGCAAAAAATGATATACTTGTTTTAGATATATTATTGTTTTTTCCGAGGAGGGTACTTTCATGCGCGTTGTCGGGATCATCGCGGAGTACAATCCGCTGCACAACGGACATATCTACCACATGGAGGAATCCAAAAAACAGGCGGGATCCGAATTCTGCGTCGTCGCCATGTCCGGCAACTTCGTGCAGCGCGGCGAGCCCGCCTGCACCGACAAGTTCACCCGCGCCGAATGGGCGGTCATGGGCGGCGCGGACCTGGTGGTCGAGATCCCGACGGTCTTTGCGGTCTCGAGCGCGGAACGGTTTGCGGAAGGCGGCGTGAAAACGCTTGCCGCCACCGGCGTGGTCACCGATCTCGCGTTCGGCGTGGAGACCGAGGACGTAAACGCGCTCTATCACCTTGCGGATCTTCTGGAGCGCGAACCGCCGAATCTGAAGATCTACCTCATGCATCATCTGAAGCAGGGCAAGTCCTATCCGCGCGCGCAGTACGACGCGCTGCTGGACTACGGGATTCCGGAGGACGAGCTTTCGATCCTGCAGGAGCCGAATAACATCCTTGCCGTGGAATACCTGAAGGCGCTGAATCGGTTCGCGCCGGAAATCCGCCCGCTGCCGATCCGCCGCATCGGAAACAAATACAACAGCACCGTGCTGACCGGAAAGCTATCAAGCGCAACCGCGATCCGCGAAGCGCTCCTGAACGGGGACGAATCGGTCTATGACGCCATGCCGATGAGCGTTGCCGCCGCCATGCGTTTCGACGCGCAGTTTCCCGTCACTTTCGACCGGTTCGGGGCAATGCTTCTGTACCGGCTGCGCTCCATGACGATCGACGAGCTCAAGGCGCTGCCGGATGTGTCCGAAGGGTTTGAACAGGTGCTGTACCGCGCCGCGCGTGAAGCAACCGATCTGAAATCCCTGCTTGACGCGATCAAATCCAAGCGCTATACGCTTGCGCGTTGCAAGCGCATTCTCGTGTCCGCGCTGCTGCACATTCCCGCCGGGCTTTCGGACGCCGTCGGCAAAAACATCGACGACATGTATCTGCACGTGCTCGGACTCAAGCGCATGGGACGCGGGCTTCTCGCCGCCATGGCAAGCCGCGCGATCGTGCCGGTGATCCTGCGGCATTCGGATCTCCAGAGCTGCACCGAAGTCGCGCGCGCCTCGCTTGCGATCGACGCGCTTTCCACCGATCTCTACGCCTACGCGCTCGCCCGCGATCTGCACCGCGATTCGCAGAGCGCCGTCACGGTCTGAACCAAAACGATAAATGCTCCGGAGGAATTCCCCCGGAGCATTGTTTTTTGTCCGATCATTCAAACGTGATCGCTTCCGTCCAGAACTCGTTGCCGTAGATATCGGTCAGACAGTAGGTCACGTCGCATTCGAGATCGCCGAGGGACTTATAACCGACCGTCAGCGCGTTCTTGACCGTGATCTGCTTGCCGTACTTATAGCTTGCCTGATAGGAACCGTCCTCGCCGTAACAGTCGAAGAGGAAGTCGATCTTGTCGCCCTGTCTGAGCTGGATGAAGCCCTTCGCAAGCGTCGGGACCTCGGATTCGTCGTAGACCGGCTGCACGCCCGCGACGTATCCGTATTCGTGCGCCTCCGTCTCGTTGTCGAACACGATGAACATGTAGTAGCGTTCGCCGTTCAAAAGGATCGGAACGTAGCCGATCTCCGCCCAGTTCTTGCCGTCCTCGACGTAATCCATGTAGTAGTAGGCGACCGGCTGTCCTTCGACGGTGAGCCAGGTGTTGTCGAACTTGATCCGCAGGTCTCCGTCCGCGTTGCGCATGCCGTCGCCCACCGCGTCGTGAACGTCCGCATTGTCCATGCCGAGGTCGACGTAATGATCGCCCTCCTTCGCAAAGACGTTGATGCTGATCGACTTGACGAGCTCCCACTTCTCCTCGCTGAGCTCGAGCACGTATTCGTCGTCCTTCTCCGTCAGCTCCATATCCGCAACGGTCAGGCTGTTCTGATCGTAATAATCCTTGTTCGCAAGGGCTCTGCCGGAGTCGAACCAGCTTTCCGATCCGCCGCCGAGGATGCCGCCGAGGAAATCCATCGCGCCGCCGGAGGACGAACCGCCGTACAGCGATTCGGATCCGCCGAACAGCGAGGACAGCGAATCGTTGCTGCCCGAGCCGCCGAAGTATCCGCCGAGCAATGTCGAAAGGATATCGCCCGAGGAGGACGACGGCGTGCTCTCATACCCGCCGAACAGCGAGCCGAACGGAGAGCTCGTCGTGCCGCCCGTCGCGATCTGACCGCCCGCGGCAAGGCTTGCGAAGCTCTTAATGCAGCGGGAGTACTCGCCGGAAATGCCGATATTGCTGTACAGCGCAACGGCGGAGTTCATGCTCTTGAAGCTCGAATACGGGAAGTAGATCGAAAGTCCGTTCGAGTTCTTCATGGAAACGGACGTACGGTTGTATTTCACGCAGCCCTTGAGCGCGTTTGCAAGCGCGTTCGCCTTTTTGCTGCCGATCTTCGAGGCAAAGTCGACCACGTCGATGTGATTGACCTTCGCGGAGACGCCGAACTCGCGCGCGTCGGCGCGTGCGTCCGCAACGGTCTTGTATTCCTTGTCGTCGAGCATCTTGCCGATCTCGCCGGAAAAATCGTTGAACGCGTCCGGTACCGTGCCCGCAAACTCCGCCAGATCCACGATCGAAAGCGTTGTGTTGCAGCCCGGATAGTTCTTTTTGCTGACGTCCGTAAAGTCGTCGATCAGCGTTTTACTTAGCTCCACCGTTTTGATCGAGGTGTTCTTCGAGAGCGCGGACAGCCAGTTGGTATAATACCAGCCGGTGCCGGGCTCCGCTTCCTCGGACGCAATCAAATAATCCGCATACGGCTCGGTGACCACCGCGGTCTCGAGCGTCGCCATCAGGCATGCGTCGAAGCCGATGAAATCAAACTTGACGCCGCCCTTCTTCAAAGCGGAATTGAGCTTGTCGAGCGTCATCGTGCCGGACGCCGTCTGGTCGTAGCCGTAACCGGAGATCGCTCCGCCGCCGTGATCCCACAGGATCAGCATGTAGCGGTTCGCCGGATAGTTCTTTGCGCAGAACTGGATGAAGTCGACGAGCGTGTTCGGGTCGACCATGCTCTTTTTGCCGACGTTCTTGTCAAGCACCTGAAGCCCGCGGCTCGTGACGCGGTAGCGCTGATTGGTCTTGTTCGAAATGACCGAGTTGTTCCATTTCTTTGCGCCGCCCGTTTCGACAATGATGCTGACCTTGTCGTCGTTCAGGTCCGCATGCAGCATCTCGTTGAGGTCTGCCGTCGCCATGCTGTGCTCGCTCTCGAGGTCGCTGCCGCACAGGTACACCATGACCGTGACGGTATCCTTTCCGCCGCCCTTGATCGTCGTGTAGCGACCGCGGGACTGATTGGAAACGGTATAGTCCGCATCGAGGCTGGACGTGCTTGCGGTAACCGCCGCCGGCGCGTTGCTGTCCGTCGCGTCAAACGGATCCGTGCCGCCCTGGAAAAGCTGCGACAGAAGATCCGACGTGTAGCCCTGCTGGACGGAGCTGTCCGGGAGCGTGTCGCTGCCGCCGATGTCCTGCGTGATTCCGCTCTCGCCCGACAGCATATCCGGAAGCGAGCAGCTGCAGCCGCCGCCGAAGACACAGCGGATGAGCAGGAAGATCAGCACGCCCGCAACGATAATCAGCAGGATCTTGCCGAGGCTGCCGCCGAGCAATCCGCGTCCGCTGCCGCCGTTATTTCCCGTGCTGCCGTTCTGTGTATACGTCGGCTGCGCATTCTGGTTCTGTGTGCCCTGACTCTGCGAGCTCTGGCTTTGCTGACCGCTGCCGAAGAGCGAGGAAAAGCCGCCCTGCCCGCCGCCGTTTCCGGAGGGCTTCTGCGCGCCGTACTGCGTCTTTCTGCCCTGATACCCGTCTTTTCTTCCGACGGGACCGTTGGTCTCGACCGGCTTATCGTCGCGGCGCTTCAGGCTTGCCGTGCCGGATATGATCTTTTTTCTGCGCTTGTTGTCCGGATTGTTTTCCATATCGGAATCCTCCCTTTGGGTACATTCACTTACAGTTTATATGATATCATTTTTTTCGCGGAAAGAAAAGAGGTTTTTTGACGAATATGAAAACGCCCGGGAGCGTTCCCGGGCGCTATGAACGGTTTGTTCTTACAGCTCTGCGAAATACTTGATGGTGCGGACCATCTGGCTCGTGTAGCTGTTCTCGTTGTCGTACCAGGACACGACCTGCACCTGATAGGTGTCGTCGTCGATCTTCTGAACCATGGTCTGGTTCGCGTCGAACAGCGAGCCGTAGGTCATGCCGATGATGTCACTGGAGACGAGCTTCTCGGTGGTGTAGCCGAAGGATTCGCTCGACTGCGCCTTCATTGCCGCGTTGACCGCTTCCTTGGTGATATCCTTGCCCTTGACGACCGCAACGAGGATCGTGGTGGAGCCGGTCGCAACCGGAACGCGCTGTGCGGAGCCGATCAGCTTGCCGTTGAGCTCCGGAATGACGAGGCCGATCGCCTTCGCCGCGCCGGTGCTGTTCGGAACGATGTTCGCCGCGCCCGCGCGCGCACGCTGCAGATCGCCCTTCTTATGCGGACCGTCGAGGATCATCTGGTCGCCGGTGTACGCATGGACCGTGGTCATGATGCCCGCCTGAATCGGGAAGTTGTCGTTCAGAGCCTTGGTCATCGGCGCAAGGCAGTTCGTGGTGCAGCTTGCCGCGGAGATGATCTTGTCTTCCTTGGTCAGGATGTTGTTGTTGACGTTATAGACGATGGTGGGCAGATCGTTGCCTGCCGGCGCGGAAATGACGACCTTCTTTGCGCCTGCGTCGATATGCGCCTGCGCCTTTGCCTTGCTGGTGTAGAAGCCGGTGCACTCGAGCACGACGTCGACGCGCAGCTTCTTCCAGGGCAGGTTCTGCGCCTTCGGCTCTGCATAGATGGTAATCTCCGTGCCGTCCACAGTGATGGAGCCGGGAACCTTCACGGTCTTGCCGTCTTCTTCAAACTCCGGTTCCTTGGACGAAACGGTGTGCTTGTTCTCGCCGATCACGCCGCAGTAGCCCTTCTGCGCGGTGTCGTATTTCAGAAGATGCGCGAGCATTGCCGGGCTGGTCAGGTCGTTGATTGCGACGATCTTATAGCCCTTTGCGCCGAACATCTGACGGAATGCGAGACGTCCGATTCTGCCGAAACCGTTGATTGCAACTCTTACCATAAGATAAACCTCCTGAGAATATATTTTTCCTTTGTTATCGTACAACAAACGAGCGAAAAAAGCAAGCGTTTCGCGTAAGATTTGCGTAAAAAAGAAATCTGCGTCCGAAAACAGCCTGCCCCTTTACAAAGGAGAAGAAGCCCGTTTCCGGGCTTCTTTATCCGCTAATAGGAATAGTAAAAACTGACCGTAACGTTTCCCGTGACCTTTATTGTCACCTTATAGTACAGAACGTAGTAATCGTCCGTGTCCGTATCGTGGCGCACCGATTTGTACTCAGTCACGCCGTAACTCTTCTGTTTGCCGGATGAATCGGTAACCACGAAACAGCAGTCATCAAGTGTATAATCGTAATGTGTTACTTTTGCAAAAATCGTAATGCTGCTGCCTTTCAGAACCTGCTTTGTTCCGCCTCCCGCATTTCCCGCCGAGAATCCGCACGGGCTCATTGCCTTCACCTTATAATAGACGGGCACGGGCGTCGGATCAGGCGCGCCGCCGCTTCCGTCGGACCAGCAGGCATAAAGTCTGCAAGGCATATGCCTGTTCATGTCGCGGTCGGATACGGTTTTTGCATACCACAGTTTCTCGAAGAAATCGTAATAGGTGACCACATCGACCATGAACCCGTCGACGTTCTGCCAGCCCGCAAAGGTCTTTCCTTCGCGCGTCGGCGTCGGGAACGGTGTCAGATAAAGAAGCTGCTCGGATTCGATCGGGAATCCCACATAGTGCTCGCCGAACAGTTCGTCTCCGTCGTAGAATTCGAGATGATACGGGCTTTCGTCCATCAGCCAGACGACATGGATCTCGGCATTGTATACGCCCTCGACGTCCTTCGGTACGATCTCCAGATCGTCCGCCGTCAGCGTGTCGCCGAGCGCAACGGTGCCGATCGGCGCGGGCTTGGCGTTCTCGTCCGTCAAAAGCCCGTTGAGATACTCAGACGCGCCGGATTTCAGCAGCACATAGCCGAGCGCTCTGCATCCTTCCTGCTCCGGCAGCGGCGGCAGCACATATTCGGTAAAGGTCTCTGCAGGAAGCGTTTCCTCCTGCAGTACCTTGCTCGGATATTCGCCCCGCATCGCAATGTCCATATCAAAGACTTCGGAATAGATCGTGATGCGGATCTGCCCCGTCATCCGCGGCGTCGGCGTCGGGGTCGGCGTGGGAGTCGGTGTGGGAGTCGGCGTCGGTGTGGGCGTCGGCGTGGGAGTCGGCGTCGGCACGAAAGGTGTTCCCTCCGCAGATTCCGACGTCTGCACGGACGCCGGCGCAGACGTGACGAGCCCCGTCTGAGAAGGCTGATCCGTCGTTTCGGCAACAGCGGACGGATCCTCCTGCTGCGTGATCCGAATGATCGGCGTCACAATGCCGACCACAACAATACCCGCCGAAGCAAGGTACAGCATGACCTTGCGCATGGAGGGCGCCTTTTTCTTCGCCGGTCCGTGGGTCGGCGTATCGCGGTTGAACTCGTCCGGAGGCGGCGTGATCTCGCTGTCTCCGTCGATCCGGTAATCCGGCGGTATTTGGTTGAGCTCTTCTATGTCTTTCCTCATAAGCCGTGCAAAGTGGGATCCTCTTAATCAATCCGAATCAATAGGTCAGCGGCGTTCTGCTTTCCGTCCAGTGCTTTTCGTAATGCAGGAATCTGTGCTCGATTTTTACAATCGCTTCGCCATGCGTCGGGAAGCTGTTCGGGCGCTGTATGACCAGATAGAACGTATGATTCGTACCGGTTTTGCCCTCATATTCCCAGGTGTCTGCAAGGTGCTCCACACGATAGAATTCGATCGGGATCGGTTCGTTGTCGACCGTGACGGTCACGCGGAACTCGCCCGGCTGCAATTCCCGGTCCGGATCGATCACAAAGGGACCGTTTTCGTTGACCGCATCAAAGATCTCGCAGACGAAGCAGTCCGGGAAGGTATAGTCGTTCGGCTCCGCGCCTGCGTCATGGTACGCAACAAACGCGTAATCCTCCGGCTGCAGGGCTTCGCTGCGCGTCACGGAGCCTTCCGTGCCGTCCTGCAGTCGATAGGTGAGCGTGACCTCCATCTTCGGCTTATACGACCAGCCGTTCTGCTCGTACGTTTCCGCATGCCTGTGATAGAATTCCTGCGGGTCGATGACCTCCTCCCACCTGCCGGAAGCGATTTCCTCCGGCGTGAGATCGTGCTCCAGGACGGAATCCCTCACCTGCTCGTCCCAAATGCGGACATGCACGCCGGTCGTATGCCAACGGTCGTTCAGGGTCACCACGGCGTTCGATACCGAATGCGTCTGATAGAAGACCACGCTGCAGTCCGGCAGCGGGATCTCGGGCGTCTGCTCATTGCCGTACGGATCCATGTAGGACGCATACAGGCGGCACGGCATTTTGTTCTTCCAATCGCGATCCTCCATCGACTGTGCATCCGGAAGCGACGGATAGAAGTCGAACCAGGTGACTGCGTCGATCTTGCTGCCGGTCGAATCGTACCAGCCGTTGAAGATCAGCCCTTCATGCACGGGTATCGGGAACGTCGCCAGATACACAAGTCCTTCGGAATAGATCGGGAAGCCGGCGTCCACCTTGTTGAAAAGCGTCTCGTCGTCGTAAAACTCGATCGAAAAATCCCCGTTATCCTCCGTCCAGACCGTATGGATCTCCGCCTGACGAACGCCGTCCTTGTTTTGCGGAACGATGGCGAGATCCTGTGCGGTCAGCGTGTCGCCCAAAGCAACGGAGCCGATCGCATGCGGCTTTTCTCCATTGAAATACAGGCTTTCGAAATAATCAAAGCCGCTGTCGGCAAGCAGGACGTATCCGACCGCCGTATGCCCTTCCATCACGGGAAGCGGCGGCAGCTGATACTCCGTAAACGTTTCGGCGTCAAAGGTCCCGTAATCAAGCACCGCGATCTCATATCCGCCGTCCATCCCGAGATCGGCGCAGAACGCGTCTGCAAATACGACGAACTGGATCTCGCCGGTCAGCTTTACCGGGGTAGGCGCAGGCGTCGGGGTGGGCGCAGGTGTCGGGATAGGCGTCGGCTGCGGTGTTTCCGTCGGCGCATCGGCCGGCTGCGCTGTCGCGATCGGCGCTGCAGTCGCCTGCGCATCGGTCGGCGGAGTCAGCTCTTCCCCGCGCGGCCAGAAAACGCCGACCGTCGCAAGACCCGCCGCGGCAAGGATCAACAGCTTTTTGAGGCGAGAGCGTTTCTTGTCCTTTGCAGACGGCTTCCAAAAGCGGTTGAACTCGTCCGGCAGCGGCGGAAATTCCGGCGCGCCGTTTTCGTGAAATTCGGTCGGTATGCGGTTCAGCTCGTGAACCGATTTTCTCATTTCTGATGCAGATCGAGCTGCGGGAACGGGACCTCAACGCCGAGCTTGCGCATGCCGATGTACAGATCACGGTTCAGCGCGCGCGCGCCCATGAAGATATCGCCCTCGGCGACGTCTACCGTGAACCGCAGGATCACCGCGCTGTCGTCGAGCTTGTTGACGCCGAGATACTCCGGTTTCCGCATCATCAGCGGCTGATTGTTCTCAAAGATCTCGTCGATCAGACCGGGGATTTGTTTTTCAAGCGCTTCAAGGTCCGTTTCATACGGAATCGGGAAATCGGATACGGACTTGGACGAATTGTTCGAACGGTTCAGAACGTTCTTCATATCCGAATTGTTGATGATCTTGACGTTGCCGCCGACGTCGGTCAGCACCGTGGAGCGGACATTGATTTCCGTGACCGTGCCGCGGAAGCCGTCGACCTCAATGATGTCGCCGATGTTGTACTGATTGTCGATCAGGATGAACATGCCGGTGACGATATCGGCGATCAGGCTTTCAGCGCCGAAGCCGATGATCAGAGCGATGATTCCGAGACCGGCAAGGATCGTGCCGATATCGACCGTGAAGATCCGCAGGATAATACAGATCGCCGCAAGAATGACCGCATACCGCAGTACGTTCTTGGTCAGCGAAATCAGCGTGCGTGCGCGGTTGTTCTTCGGCTTCGGCAGGCTCAGAAGGAACAGGATCACGCCCTCTGCCGCGAACATGGCGAGCAGGATCAGAATGCCGCGCAGGATCGATTTCCAGTCAAAGGAAAACTTCGGGATCTCCGTAAATATGCCCGTTCGTTTGCCGATGAAGAACACCAGAACGGCGATCACGGCAAGAACCAGCGCCCGGATCAGCGCACCGGCTCTGTTCGAGTTCTTTTTTTCACGTGCGGGTTTCATCATTTTATCCTCCCTTTCAAATTATATACAGTATACTATTCGACAAAAATAAAGTCAAGGTATGGAGAACACCCCGCAAAACGGGGTGTTGATTCCTGAATCAGTCGTCGTCGGCGTTCAGCGTCTCGGCAACGATATACAGCGGACGGTCCTTGAGCTCATCGTACATGCGCCCGAGATACATGCCCTGAATCCCGACAAAGCAGAACAGCAGCGCAAAGAGCAGCATGCCGCCCGCCGCCGCCCACAGCCATTGCGGACAGCCTGCGCCAAAGATCGCAGTCAGAACGATCACGGCGATCAATCCGAGCATGCCGAGCATGCCGAGGGCGATCCCGATCCCGAACGGAAGCTCCAGAGGCTTCGACGAGAAATTGAAGATCCCGTCGCATGCAAGCTTGAGCATCTTTTTCAGCGTGTATTTCGTCTTGCCCGCCGCGCGCTCCTCGCGCACGTATTCAAGCGGAACGGCTTCAAAGCCCATCCACGCGGACATCCCGCGCAAAAATCTTGCCTGTTCGCGCATCTTCAGGAAGACGTCCGCGACCTTGCGGTCCAGAAGCCGGAAATCGCCGGTGTCGAGCGGGATCGGATATGCGCTCATCGAAGAAAGCAGCCGGTAATAGAGCTTTGCGGTAAGTTTTTTGAACACGGTCTCGCCCTTGCGCTTTAAGCGCTTGCCGTAGACGATGTCCGCGCCGTCCTTCCACAGTTCCACCATCTTCGGGATCAGCTCGGGCGGATCCTGCAGGTCGACGTCGATGATGATCAGCGCATCGCCCTTCGCGTGGTCCATGCCGCAGGTCACGGCAAGCTGATGACCGAAATTTCTGGAGAAGGAGTAGACCTTCACGGTGTCCTGGTGCTCCTTCGCGAGCATGCGAAGCTGTTTCATCGTGCCGTCGCGGCTGCCGTCGTTGACATAGATGATCTCATACGGATGCCCGGTCGCCTGCATGGCGGCGTTCATCCGGCGATAGGACTCCATCAGGACCTCTTCTTCGTAATACACGGGAATGATCAAAGAAAGCATTTTTTCCGTCATAACCGCCTCCGTCGTCTTTTTTTATCAGTATAGCCCAAAAAAGTAAAGGTTGCAATTCCTTTTTATCGGTTATATAATAAACACAGAATCTGGAAGAAAAGGAGATTTACCTATGGCAATCGTAACAAGCACCGAAATGTTCAAAAAGGCGTACGCCGGCGGATACGCAATCGGCGCATTCAACGTCAACAACATGGAGATCATCCAGGGCATTACCGCAGCGGCGATCGCGGAACGCGCTCCTCTGATCCTGCAGGTATCGAAAGGCGCTCGCGCATACGCAAACCACATCTATCTGATGAAGCTGATCGAGGCGGCGATCGAAGACGCCGAGCAGAACGCGGGCTTTGATCTGCCGATCTGCGTGCATCTGGACCACGGCGACAGCTTCGAGCTGTGCAAGAGCTGCATCGACGGCGGCTTCACCTCCGTCATGATCGACAAGTCCGGTCTCCCGCTCAAGGAGAACATCGCGATCACCAAGCAGGTCGTCGAATACGCGCACGATCACGGCGTGGTCGTTGAGGCGGAGCTCGGTACGCTTGCCGGCGTCGAGGACGAGGTCAACGTTTCCGCGGAGGATTCCTCCTACACGCATCCGGACGACGTACAGGAATTTGTCGAGAGCACCGGCTGCGACTCGCTGGCGATCGCGATCGGCACGAGCCACGGCGCCTATAAGTTCACCGCCGCGCAGTGCACGCGCAACGAGCAGGGTCTTCTCGTTCCCCCGCCCCTCCGTTTCGACATCCTCCGCGAAGTCGAAAAGCGTCTCCCGGGCTTCCCGATCGTTCTGCACGGTTCCTCCTCCGTTCCGCAGGAATTCGTCAAGATCATCAACGAGAACGGCGGCAGAATGCCCGATGCGGTCGGCATTCCCGAGGAACAGCTTCGCGAAGCCGCGCGCATGGCGGTCTGCAAGATCAACATCGACAGCGACCTGCGCCTTGCGATGACCGCTTGCATCCGTCAGTATTTCAACGAGCATCCGGATCATTTCGATCCGCGTCAGTACCTGAAGCCCGCGCGCGCCGCCATCCAGAAGATGGTTCAGCACAAGCTGGTCGATGTGCTCGGCTGCAACGGCAAAGCATAATTCCCGCACAGATCAAGAGCCGCCCGTTTTCACGGACGGCTCTTTTCTTTTGCCTTTGGTTCAGAGAGACATGTTCTTTTCGCGATAGAAGCCCGCTTCGGCAAGCGCCATATACGGTCCGGTATAGAATGCTGCAAGAATGCCGCAGGTCAGGATCGTCAGCAGGATCCAGCCGATGAAGGACAGCATGAGCCCGAACAGCTCGCCTTTGCGCCCCTTCATATCCTCCCACGAACGGCGGATGGCATCCATGCCGGAAATCGACGGATCGTCCGCCAGCAGATACGGAACTTCATACAAACCCAGCGCAACGATGATGCCCGGCACGATGAACAGGATCAGTCCGAGCGTGATGAACAGCGTGTACAGCGCCATCGTTCCGACGCATCTGCCGTACTGTTTGAACGCGGAGAACAGGTTCTCCGTGCGGAAGCTCTCCTGCGCATACGCAGACAGACGGATCTTCGAGATCCCGACGCGGATCAGGTTCCCGACCAGGAACGAATACAGAAGGCTGATGATACCGACCGTGGCTGCGATGCCGAGCAGAATCCCCAGGATCTTGCCGTACATAGCGTCGTTGCCGATCAGCTCCCGCAGGTTGTTCAGATTTGATTTGTTGAATCGCATCGAAAAGCCTCCGATGCCGCCGATCAGGATCGAGGCAAGCAGCTCGTTGCCGACGATCGGCCAGTACTGCGCCTTCATCGCAGTCCTTGCTTTTTCTTTGATTTGTCCTATCATAAGCTATGCTCCTCTCTTTGATTATATATGATACTACTTTGTATCATACCACACCGCATATCATTTGTCCACCCGTATAAAGCAATGTTTTGCCCATATACTAACCGAAAAACAGAAGCAGGTAAGAAATGCAGCGGAAAAGAAAACTCGTCGGCGTTGCGCTCGGCTCCGGCGGCATGCGCGGGATCGCGCACATCGGCGTTTTGCAGGTTCTGGAGGAAGCGGGCGTCCCCATCGACTTTGTGTCCGGCGCATCCGTCGGCGCGTTTGTCGGTGCCGCGTACGCCGCCGAAATGGACCTCTATGCGCTCGGGGCGTTTGCGTCAAAGCTCCGGAAGCGCGACGTGCTCGACGCGCCGGATCCCCTGCGCGGCGGCGTGTTCTCCGGCAAAAAGTTTCAGAACCTCTGCCGGCTCATAACGGACAACCGCACGTTTGCCGACACCTGCGTCCCCTTCTGGTGCTCGGCGGTCGATATCCGAACCGGCGAAACGCGCTATCTGCACGAAGGGTCGCTGTTTCAGGCGGTCCGCGCCAGCATCGCGATCCCGGGACTGCTGCGCCCCGTTTCAATCGACGGCACAACCTATATCGACGGCGGGACGGTCGAGTCCGTTCCCGTCGGAATTCTCCGGGAAAACGGCGCGGACGTCGTGATCGGTGTCGACCTCTCGATCTGCGCGCCGTACGCGCCGAAGCGTCCGAACGCCTACACGGTCGCGTTTCGATCGGTGGACATCATGCGCGCGGAGATCGACCGGCTGAAGCCCTTCGGCGCCGACGTGCTGATCCGTCCGGACGTTTCGTTCATGGGGCGGCTCGTCCCGCACGACGCCCCAAAGTGCATTGCGGTCGGCAGAGCCGCGGCGTCGGAAGCGCTGCCCGAAATCCGCAGGCTGCTTGAACGTCAGGCATGAACCCGTAAGCTGAGGCATAGCATCTCTCGGAGGACGCTATGCCTTTTCTGTTCCCGCTACTCATTCTGTTCGGGCTGATTGCAGCGCCGGACGCCGCGTTTTCCGCCGCCTCGCAGGCGGCGCTTTTATGGTGGACGCGCGTGCTGCCGTCGCTTCTGCCGTACCTTGTCGCATCGTCGCTTCTGCTGAGGAGCGGACTTCCTGCCCGCAGCCCGCGGCGGATCGCGCCGTTTCTGCTGCTGCCGCTCGGGCTTTTGGGCGGGTATCCGCTCGGCGCAAAGCTTGCGGGAAAACTATACCGCGACGGTACGCTGACGCTTCCGGATGCGCAGAAAGCCGCCGCATTCTGTAACCTCCCGAATCCGATCTTTCTGATCTCCGTCGTCGCTACGGGCTTCTTTCACGATCCGAAAACCACGCTGCCGCTGCTCTGCGGCATTTACGGAACGGCGCTTTTCGGTCTGATCCCGCTGTCCCGCATCCGTTTTGCTGTGGTCAAGTCGTCCGCGTCGCCCGCGCTTGCACGCGATCTGCCCGCCGCGATCTCCGACGGCGTGCAGTCGATCCTCAACATCGGCGGCTGCCTCGTGTTCGCGTCTGTGCTCGGCGCGCTCTTCGAATCCACCGGCGTCTTCCGGCTGTTCGGCGCGTCTGCGCCCACCGCCCGCGCCGCCGCGCTCGGGCTCTTTGAAATGACCTCCGGCGCGAATGCGGTCGCCGCCCTGCCGTTTTCGCTTCCGCTGCGGCTTGCGCTCTCGGCGTTCTTTCTCCAGTTCGGCGGGATCTCGGTGCTGCTGCAAAGCGCTTCCTGTCTGCCGCTGTCCCTGCCGCGTTATAGCCTCATTCGGCTGATCGCCGCGCTTGCCGCCGCGCTTGCGGTCTATCTGCTCACGCCGCTGTTCTGCCCGGACGCCGCCGTTCCGACGCTTGCAACCGGCGCCGAAATGCGCCGCAACGCCTTCGACCTCATAGCCGTCTCGCTCTCCTCCGCCCTCGGTCTGCTGCTCGTTTTCGTCTTTACCTTCGGACTGTCCAAAAGAAAAAGGGGCGCGTAGTAGGGGGCGACGTCCTCGGCGCCCCGTCATGCGGCTCTGCCGCAATTCATGCATTGTCAGGTGCAATTCATGCCGTAAGGCAATTCATGACCGCAGGTCAATTCATGCGCGAATGCGCAATGCATTGATCCGCGAAAAGCGTTCGCTTTTCTGCGTACCACCTCATCCGTCATCTTCGGTGACACCTTCCCCATCAAGGGGAAGGCTTTTGAGACGGTGAAGATTATGCCTTCTCCTCCGAGGAGAAGGTGGCGCATAGCGCCGGATGAGGTGTTGCTGTTTTTCGCAGGATACTCTTTTCGCACTTATGATTGAAGAACCAAAAGATGCTGTTGCGATGTCCGAACAACGTATGATGCTTAACGGATCGGTCCGCCGTTCCGGTCGAGCCGGTAATAGCGGAAGTTCTCGTCCGTGCGGATGAATCGGAAGCCGAGCTTTTCTAAAATGTGCTGACTTCTTGTATTCGAATGGATCGTATCCGCATACAGGGTCGGAATGTCCAGTTCGTCGAAGACGTACCGGATCAGAAGGCGCTCCGCCTGCGTGCCGATCCCCTGATCTTTATAGCTTTGGTTTTTCAGCGCGATCCCGAACGTCGCGCTTTTGTGCGGTTCGATGCTTTTGATCACGATCTCGCCGACGATCTCATCGTCCCGAAGGATCGCGAGCGCGATGCGGTTCAGATCCTTCTGCCGCTTGATGTACCGTTCAACGCGTTCTTCGCTGTAGACGTAATGCTCATACCGCTGTCCCGGAAGATACAGGTCCGGGTCGTTGTCGTATTCCTTGAGATAGAGATGGTACATCTCATCTGTCATCGGCGTCAGTCTGATTTCGTGTTCGGGCATTCCCCTGTCCTCCGCTTCTTTGTGGATCGATTATAGCATGGAACGGCTCGCAATGCAAAAGGCGCCGTGCCGCAGAATATCGTTAAGGACTTATGTCATTCTGAGGACCCGATGAGGCGACGAAGAATCCAACGCAAACGGTGATTCATAGGATTCTTCGCCTTCCACTTCGTTACAGACGTATATCGCACGCTTCCCGCGCGTGCCATGCTCAGAATGACACTCCAAGGGGGTTAAATGTCAAAGGCACAGCCGCTTTGGCTGTGCCTTTGGTTCCTTATGCGATTATGCTTCGACAATGGCGGTGATAAGCCGCAGAGTCGCGTCGAGCGCGTCCTCGTGCGTGCGCTCGTAGCCGTGCGTTTCGCGCACGCCGGGTCCGATCAGCGCGTGGCGCACGTCGTAGCCCGCGCGAAGGGATACGTCCGCATCCGAGCCGTAGCTCGGGACCATCATATCGAGCGCGTACGGGATGTTGTTCTTTTCGCAGAGCTTCACAAGCTCGTCGGTCAGCACGGTGTGATACGGGAATGCCGCGTCCTTCGTGGCGATCGTGACCTTGTGTTCGCTACTGTCGTGATCAAGCCCGATGCAGCCGATGTCGACCGCGATGAGGTCGCGCGTGTCTGCGGGGATGCCGCAGGCGCCGCCGTGCCCGATCTCCTCATATTCGGTGAACAGCAGGCTGACCTTGCGGTTCAGCTTGACTCTGCCGTCCGCAATGCGCTGCGCCAAAGCGAGCAGCGTCGCCGCGCTTGCCTTGTCGTCGAGGTAACGGCTCTTGATGAAGCCGGTTTCGGTCTCCTGATAGCGCGTTTCGATCGCGACCTGATCGCCGCAGGTGATGCCCAAAGCTTCGACGTCCGCGCGGGAATACACGTCCTCGTCGAGGAGCAGCACAAGATTCGTGTCGAGATCCATCGGCGTATCCTTTTCGGACTGGCTCATCAGGTGGACGCTCGGGTTCTTTCTGCGGACCGTGCCGGTGTAGACCTTGCCGTTTCTGGCGTGCACGCGGCAGTTCCAATCGAGTGCGTAATACGGATGCACACCGCCGACCTTGATGACGGAAAGCGTTCCGTCCGCGTTGATTTGCCGCACCATGAGACCGATCGCATCGACATGCGAAGCGATCGTGACCGGATTGCCCTCGCCGCCGAGGTCGAATCGCACGCCGCCCTTATTGAGCTGCACGGCGGGAATGCCCATCCGCTTCGCTTCCGCAAGCAGGTACGCGTCCATGTCTACGAAGAAGCCGGTCGTGCTGTCGATTGACATCAGATCGCGCAGCGTCTGTTTCAATTGATTCATAAACCCTCCGTCAGTTTGCGGACTTTACCTTTATCCACGCATCGTTGAATACGCTCACAAAATCACCGAGGTCATGGTAGACTTCGCAACGATCCCAAACGTCCTGCGGCGGATTGTAGGTTTCATCCTCCGTGTATTCCGCATCCAGCCGTTCCATAGCGGCTGCATTCGGGGTCGAGTAATAGATATATTCTGTGTTGCGCGCAGCAAGGTTGCCGTCGTTCAGGAAGTTGATAAACGCATGCGCCGCCTCAACGTTCTTGGCGCTCTTCAGAATGACCGTATTGTCGAACCAGATGTTGCTGCCTTCCTTCGGAACGACGTATGCGAGGTCCTCGTTCTGGCTGATCGCGTCCATTGCGTCGCCGGAATAAACGACCGCAAGCGCAGCAGTGCCGTTGACAAGAGAGGAACGCATGTTGTCCGTACCGAACCCCTTGCGAATCGGTGCCTGCTCAATCAGCTTGTCGCGCGCCGCTGCAACTTCATCCGCATTGCGGGTGTTCATGTCGTAGCCGAGATACTTCAGCGTAATGCCAATCGTGTCGCGTCCGATGTCGTACATCCAGATCTGACCGGCATACTTTTCGTCCCAGAGAACGCCCCAGCTGTCCACGGGCTCGTCGACCATCTTGGTGTTATAGAGAATACCGACGGTGCCCCACATGTAGGGGATGGAATACTTGTTGCCCGGATCGAACTTATCGGAGATCTCCAACATTTTCGGATCAATGTTCTTTGCGTTCGGGATCTTCGAATAATCCAGCGGCTGCAGCATGTCCTCACGAATCATTTGCTCGATGCAGTAGTCAGACGGAATGCAGATGTCGAACGCCTGATCCGCAGTGCGGAGCTTGATCATCATTTCCTCGTTGCTGGGGATTTCCACATAATTGATGTGAACGCCCGTTTCCTCTTCAAAGATCGTAATCAGCTCGGGGTCGATATATTCGCCCCAGCTCATCACGTTCAGCTCGCCGCCGATCGTATCATACTGATCGCCATCGGAAAAGCTGTAATCGACTTCCTCCTCACTCGATGCACATGCCGCGCATCCTAAGATCATAATGCCCACAAGCAGTACCGCAAGCCATTTTTTCATTTTGCAATTCCTCCTTTATCTTTTAACCTGACTTTTTTATTCTGAACTTCATATTCCCGTTCCTTCGCAAGTCTGCGGACGTTGACCGCAATCAGCATTGTCACCAGCGGGATGAAGATTACCGTCGCAAGTGCGGGATTTACCCCCCTCGTCACGCGAGCGGAAGAGTAGATATATGTCGAAAGCACCTTCGTATGATTCGAAACAAAGTAGCTGACGACGAAATCATCCAGCGACATGGTCAGTGCCATGATGAACCCGGTCGAAATGCCCGGCATGATATCGGGAATGACCGCCTTCAAAAGCGCTTTCAGCGGTGAGCACCCCAGATCCAGCGCGGCTTCATACAGCATATCGGAACTCTGTTTCAACCGCGGCAGAACCGAGAAGATCACGTACGGGATGCTGAACGAGATATGCGCGATTAGAAGGCTCGGCACGTCGCCGATCCGAACGTTGATCTTCGTGAGCAGCGAGTTGATGAACACGAACAGCATCATGAACGTGATGCCCGTCACAAGATCCGGATTCACCATTGGGAGCTGCGAAACCGACAGCACCGCCGTGCGCGTGCGTTTCTTCATGGAGTTGATGCCGATCGCCGCCGCCGTGCCGATGATCGTTGCGACGACGCTCGAGATCCCCGCGACGATCAGCGTTGTTTTCAGCGCGTCGCCGGCGTCGCCTGCAAAGACGGTGCCGTAGTTTTCGAACGTGAATCCGTTCCATTTTCCGAGGTTGGAGTAGGAAATATGCCGCCCCGAGCCGAAATCATTGAACGAGAACACGATCAGATAGATGATCGGCAGATACAGGAACAGCAGCATGGCGCCGAGATACACGTATTTCAGGGAACGACCGAACCGTTTCACAGAATGCTGCCCCCTTCCTTATCCTTGTCAAAATGGTTCATGATCAGCGTACTGATCATGACGCACACAAGCAGGATCAGCGCCAGCGTGCTTCCGACCGAGAAGTCCGTACCGGATGCCGCATTTGTATGGATGAACTGCTGCTCAATCTCATTGCCGTAAAGCTGATAGTTGCTGTTTCCGATCAGGACCGGCACTGTAAACGCTGTGATCGCCGGAACAAACACCATTGTGATGCCGGAAACGATGCCCGGTATGGAGAGCGGCAGCACGACCCGGAAAAAGGTCGTGACGCCGTTCGCGCCGAGATCGCGCGACGCTTCCAGAAGGCTCTTGTCGAGCTTGCTGAGCGAATTATACAGCGGCAGCACCATGAACGGCAGGAAGTCATAAACCAAAACAAGCAACACCGCGCCGAGCGTTCCGGTCATCGGTTTGAGACCGAGCATCTTCGGAAGCGCATACTCGAGAATCGCATACCACGAATACGTGCGCAGAACGAAGTTCATCCACATCGGCACGAAGAACAGAATCGAGATAAACCCCGCGACCGATTTCTTCATGTTCGAAAGGATGTACGCGATCGGATAACCCAGAAGCAGGCAGATCACGGTTGTGGTGAGCGCAATCAGGATGCTCCGAAGCAGCGTGTGCCAGTAACCGAGATTTTTCAACGTTTTCACGAAGCTCTCAGCCGTCCACTGTCCGCCCACATTGAACGCATAGTAGAAGATAAACAGCATCGGCACCGCGATGAACAGGATCATCCAGACGATATACGGATAAGCAAAGTATTTTCGCTTCATGCCCCTGCCCTCTTACTCCTCGCGCGTGACGCCTTCGGTCTTTTCGGCTTCTTCGTCCGCCTCGTCGTCCTTTTTGGTCAGCTCCAGCTTGTCGGCATCGACTAAGATGCCGACCTCCTCGCCGTCCTCCATGAACTCGTCGGAATGCGCGATCCAGTCGTTCTCCTCGCAGGAGATCGTGACCTCATAGTGCGTGCCGCGGAACATACACGCCTTGATCGTGCCGGTGAGCTTCGCGTCCTGCGGGGCGACGAGCCGCACGTTTTCGGGCGCGATGCGCACGATGGCGATCTCCTTGTTCTCGTAGTCTTCCAGCCCCTCGCACGGGAACGCCACATCGTCGATGTAGATCGCGTTCTCGCTCGGCCAGACCTCCGCGTCGAAGATATTGTTCGCGCGCGTCTTCTTCATGATGTGGATCGCATCGGGCAGGATCTGAATGCCGACCCTCTGCCCGACCGGCGCAAAGTCGGTGGTATGCACGACCCATTCATAGCCGCCGCAGTCCACGCAGATCTCATAGTGCACACCCATAAACACGACTGAAGCGACCGTGCCGGAGACTTTGGATTTTTCGGGAGGAACAATGTCGATGTCCTCCGGACGCACGACCGCATCGACCTCGACGTTCTTGCCGAAGCCTGCGTCCACGCAGCGGTAGACCACGCCGTTCATGCGGACCTTGTAATCCTCGAGCATGAGACCCGGAACGATGTTGCTCTCGCCGATGAAGTCCGCGACGAACGGATTCTTCGGCTCGTTGTAGATGTCGGTCGGCTTGCCGATCTGCTGAATGACGCCGTCCTTCATGACGACGATCGTGTCGGACATCGTCAGCGCCTCTTCCTGGTCGTGCGTGACGTAAATGAACGTAATACCGAGTTGCCGCTGCATGCGCTTGAGCTCCACCTGCATCTCCTGCCGGAGCTTGAGGTCAAGCGCGCCGAGCGGTTCGTCCAGGAGAAGGACCTTCGGCTCGTTGACAAGCGCTCTGGCGATCGCAACGCGCTGCTGCTGACCGCCGGAAAGCTGGTCGATCCAGCGCTTGCCGTAACCCTCGAGGTTGACGAGCTTGAGCATCTTTTCGACCTTCTCCTCGATGACGGGCTTCGGCGTCTTCTTGATCTTCAGCCCGAACGCGATGTTGTCGCGCACGTTGAGGTGCGGGAACAGCGCGTATTTCTGGAAGACCGTGTTGATCTCGCGCTTGTGCGGCGGGACCTTCGCGATGTCGACGCCGTTCATTTTGATCATGCCGGAGGACGGCGTGATGAACCCCGCAATGCAGCGGAGAAGCGTCGTCTTGCCGCAGCCGGACGGACCCAGAAGGGTCAGAAACTCGCCGTCGTTGATGTACAGATTGACGTGATCCAGCGCCACATCCCCGTTGTAATCCTTGCTGATGTCGATCAGCTCGATCAAATGCTTATCGCTCATAGTTCCCCCTTAAAATGACGGCGGCGTGCTGATCCAGAGCACCTTCGCCGGTGTTTTTCCGTTGTTGAAAAGATAATGCACCCCCTGCGGATGCAGATAAAAGCTGTCGCCCTTTTTAACGCGGTATTTCACGTCGCCGTCGGCAAGCGTGACCGCGCCGGAAAGCACCAGCCCGAACTCCTCCCCCTCGTGCGGGTCGAGCTCCTCGGTCTGACCGCCGGGCGCGATCGTGACAAGGATCGGCTCCAGAGCGTTCTTCTGCGCGTTCGGCACGAGCCAGCGGATGGCGTTCCCCGCCTCGTCGTCCTCCTTTTCGAACGTGTCGTCCGGCGTGAACACCACGCGCGCGTCCGAGCGGTCGTTGAAGAACGCGGAAATATCGGTGCCGAGCGCTTCCAGAATGTCCATCAGCGTCGCGATCGAAGGCGAGGTGATGTCGTTTTCCAGCTGCGAGATAAAGCCCTTGGTGAGTTCGGTGCGCGCCGCAAGCTCCTCCTGCGTCAGCCCGAGCTTCACGCGGAGCCTTTTGAGCTTTCTTCCGATCTCCGGTCTGCCCGTTTCCATCGTGTCTATCCTTTCTAAACTTAAAGTTTACGATCACTAAACTTTCTGCACATATAGTGCCATATTCCCCCTGCTTTGTCAACACTTATTTTGCCGAATCGCGCCGGTTTCTGCAAATATACAAAAAATGCCGGGCTTCCCCCGGCATAAAAAAGGAGACGGATCGCTCCGTCCCCGTTCGGATCTGAGTTATTCTTCGTCGTTTTCCGGCTCCGCGGGCGCCGCCTGCCGCACGCCGGATTCCTTTTCAAACCGCTCGGCAAGGACTTTGGTCGTGAGATACGCGGAAATGCAGTCGATCGCCATCTTGTTTTTGCCGCCGCGCATGATCGCAAAGTCGGCGTCGGTGATGTAGTTCACAATGTATTTCTCATACATGGGCTTGACCGTTTCGATGTACTGCTCGGCGATGTTGTCGATCGTTCTGCCGCGGCTCTTGATGTCGCGCTTGATGCGTCGCAGCAGGCAGATGTCGGTGTCGACGTGCATATAGACCTTCAGCACCATGCGATCCAGAAGGCGGTGGTCGTAGAACATGTGGATGCCTTCCATGATCAGCACCTCGGGCGGATCGATGAGCTCGTCCGAATCGGCTCTCAGATGCGCGGCGTAGTCGTATCCCTTCTTCGTGATCGGCTTGCCGCTTTCGAGCGTGTCAAGATCGCGGATGATCTCGTCGTAGTCAAAGATGTTCGGTTCGTCGTAGTTGATGTGTACGCGTTCCTCAAACGGCAGCTCGGGAAAGCTCTTGTAATAGCAGTCCTGTCCGATGATGACGCAGCTGCACGAAAGACTGTCCTGAATCCTTTTGGCAAGCGTGCTTTTGCCGCTGCCCGATGCGCCGCAGATGCCCACGATGATCATAAATGCGTCCCCCTCCGGAATGATTGATTGTATTGTACCGCAAACGGCTTTCGCTTGCAAGAGTCTTTCCGCAGCTCGTGTCGATTTCTGCCGATTCGATTGACTTTTCGCGCGAAATGTACTATATTTCATATATGATCTGTGCGGCGTTCCGCAACGGAGCGTCACGGAAAGGAGATCAATCATGAGAATCATTACCGTAAGCCGCGAATTCGGCTCGGGCGGGCGCGAGCTCGGCAAGCGCATCGCCGACCTTCTGGGGTTTGACTACTACGACAGCGAAATCATCTCCGCGATCGCCGAAAAGAGCGGACTGGATCCGAACTTTGTCGAAACCACGCTGGACAATCACGGCTGGCAGGACTTCCCCGTGTCCTTCGGCGGCACGATGCATTCGGTCGCGTACATGAACGCGTCGAAGATCGACCTCCTGATCCAGCAGAAAAAGGTTATCGAAGGGATCGCCGCGCTCGGCAAGGACTGCGTGATCATCGGCAGAAACGCCGACGCGATCCTCAAGGCTCTCAATCCGTTCAGCATCTTCGTCTGCGCCGACCGCGAAGCGAAGATCGCCCGCTGCCGCGCCCGCGCGCGGGAGGACGAAAAGCTGACCGACCGCGAGATCGTCCGCAAGATGAAGGAGATCGACAAAGCGCGCGCAAGGACCCGTGAGTTTCTCACCGGCAGCGAATGGGGCAAGTGCGAAAGCTACCACCTCACCGTCAACACCGGCGACTGGGACATGAAGACGCTTGCCGCCGCCGTCGCCGACTTTGCCAACCGGTATTTCGAGAGCAAAGCATGAGTATCCGGCTTTCCGATCATTTTACCTACCGGAAGCTGCTGCGATTTACCCTGCCGTCCATCGCCATGATGATCTTTACCTCAATCTACGGCGTGGTCGACGGGTATTTTGTTTCCAACTTTGCCGGCAAGGAGCCGTTCGCGGCGGTCAATCTCATCATGCCGTTCATCATGGTCGTGGCAACCGTGGGCTTTATGTTCGGCACCGGCGGCACGGCGCTCGTCTCGAAAACCTTCGGCGAGGGCGATCCAGAGCGCGCGAACCGGTATTTCTCGCTGTTCGTCTATGCGTCGTTCGTGCTCGGCGTGCTGTTCTCCGTCCTCGGCGTCGTCTTTCTTCGTCCGATCGCAAGGCTTTTGGGCGCGGAGGGCACGCTCCTTGACAACTGCGTGATCTACGGCAGGATCGTCATTGCGGCGATGCCGTTCTTCATTCTGCAGCTTCTGTTTCAAAGCTTCTTCGTCGCCGCGGAAAAGCCGAACCTCGGCTTCTGGGTGATCGTCGCGGGCGGCGTCGCGAACATGATCGGCGACGCCGTGCTGGTCACGCTGCTGCCGCAGGAGCTGAAGCTCACGGGCGCAGCGATCGCGACCGCACTCGGGCAGCTCGTTGGCGGCGGCGTTCCGCTGATCTATTTCTTCCGCAAAAACAGCAGCATCCTCCGGCTCGGCAGGACGCGCTTCGACGGGCGCGCGCTCTGGAAGGCGACGACCAACGGCGTGTCGGAGCTTGTGAGCAGCGCTTCGATGAGCATCGTCGGCATCGTCATGAACCTGCAGCTTTTGAAATACGCGGGCGAAAACGGCGTGGCGGCATACGGCGTCATGATGTACGTCAATATGATCTTCGCCGCGATCTTCATCGGCTACTCCATCGGCACCGCGCCGGTCTTCGGCTTCCATTTCGGGGCACAGAACGGCGCCGAACTCAAAAACCTGCTCAAAAAGAGCCTGCTCCTGCTGCTGCTCGGCGGCGTGCTGATGGTTGCGGCTGCGGAATTGCTTGCCCGACCTTTGGCGCTGCTGTTCGTCGGCTATGACGCGGAGCTGATGCTGCTGACCGAATCCGGGT
Organism: uncultured Clostridia bacterium; assembly: GCA_947168855.1. Lineage (GTDB taxonomy): Bacteria > Bacillota > Clostridia > Christensenellales > CAG-138 > UBA3792. The sequence goes on along the minus strand of CAMVNO010000003.1, from coordinate 215,638 downwards.
TCCGCTTTTTCGGGCTGTCCTTCTTCTTCATCGGCTTTGCGATCTTCGGCTCAAGTTTCTTCACCGCCTTAAACGACGGCGTGACCTCGGCGATCATTTCGTTTTTGCGGACGCTGGTCTTCGAGCTCGGCGCGATCCTGCTGCTTCCTCTGCTGTTCGGCATCAACGGACTGTGGCTGTCGGTTGTCGTCGCGGAATTCATGGCGACCGCGCTCTCATTCCTGTTTATGGCGGTCAAGCGCAAAAAGTACGGATACTGATCCGCAAAACCCAATCAAAAGAGGATGTTAAGAAAGTGTTTTGCATTTCTTAACATTCCCTTTGAATTGCAGCATGGCTGCATGAATCGGCTTTGCCGTCAATTCATGCGCCGGAAGGCGCAATTCATGTCCAAAGGACAATTCGCGGAGCGAAGCGGGAATTCATAAAGAGGGTGTTAAGAAATTTCTTAACGCCCTCTTTCTTGCGGCATTCGTTTATTTCAGCTTGATCGAAGCAAGCTTTTTCATCGTTTCAAAGGACAGCACCGTGACAGCTTCCGTGCCGATGACATAGAACGCGTCGTCCACAAACAGTCCGCGTCCGCCGTCGTACCAGTACTCGCCGGTTTCGATCTTCCCGATCTGTTTGAACGCGCCGTTCTCCACGCGGAACACATAGTATGCGTCGTCCGCCGGGAACGCGATCGTCTGCGTGTCGACGTCGACAAACAAGATCTTATGGTTGTACTGCACGGACGTATAGTTGACGTCCTTCAAGGACAGCTTGAACGCTTCGGTGACGTTTGCCGGATCGGAAACGTCGTACATCGAAAGCTTGACGTTCTCCGTCCAGCCGTGCTCCTCATCCGCGTCGAAGCCGATGCCCAGGAGCTTTCCTTCGCCGAACGGATGCAGGTATGCCGAGAATCCCGGGATCCTGAGCGTACTGAGGATCTTCGGATTCTCCGGATCGGACAGGTCCGCCGAGAACAGCGGATCGACCTGCCGGAAGGTCACAAAGTACGCGACATCGCCCATGAACCGCACGGACTGCACGCGCTCGTCCTTCGCAAGATCGTCTATCTGACCGACCGGGTTCAGATCGCCGTCGAGCACATACAGCGTGCAGTTGCTGCTGTTGTTCCATTCGTATGTGTCGATGCCGTCCGTCCAGATCGTTTCCTCGCTGTCGGAACGCGTCACCACGAGCCGGTAATAGCCGTTGTATGCGTCCATGCTGAACTGGTTCAGAAGCGATCCGGGAAGCTTCGCGCTGGCGGCGGCTTCGATCTCGCCGTTCTCAATCGTGAAGCGGAACAGGTTCGTGCTCGATCCGGATATGATCCTGACGAAATGCTTGCCGTTTGCGTCGGTCTGTTCCTCACTCTGATCGCTGGTCCATTCCTCGGATGCGACCAGGAGATCCGCTCCGTTGCAGTAGACCGTGCTGCAGCCGCCGAGCACCGCCTTGTGCGAATCAAACGCGGTTCCGTCCGCGGCGTTCATCGTCGTCACAACGGTGAATCCGTTTTCTTCGGAATCCGGATTGACATAGATCTCTTTCGGTTCCAGTACCGAGGTGCTGTCGTTCGTGACCACCTTCGGACAGTACATGATCGGGCCGCCGTCCAGAGGATGCCAGGACCAGATGCGGTAATCCGAAACGATCACAAGCAGATCCCCGCAAAGCCGCGCGGTGCGGTATTCGCCCTGCTGCTTGTGCGAGGTCAGATGCTTCGGCGCGGTGCGGTCGCTGAGATCATAGACCTCCGCGAACGCATAGGTGCGATCCTCGTCGCTGATCTTGTCGCTCCAGTCGGAACGCGTGCCGAGGATGTAGAGGCGATCGCCGTACAGCATCATTTCACTGTAATAGCACCAGTATGTGTCCTTTTCGGACGCGGTCTTGAGCTTGATCGTGCCGACGACGGCGGTTTCCTTGCCCTCCGCGGAAAGGATATAGACTTTATTGTTCGCCTGATTCAGCGTATAGATCCAGGTTCCGTCCGTCTTGACGATATCCGCTTCGTCGACACCCTCGACCTGAATGTTCGTTCCGGTATAGCTTCGTCCGCTTGCGTCGGCCGTCAGTATGCCGTTTTCGCCCTTCATCATCACCGTGTCGGACTGCACGGCGGCAGGCTCTTCTGCCTCTGTCGGCGCACTTTCCGCAACGGCGTCGCTGTTTTTGTAGATCCAGAGGCCGCTCTTTTCGCCGCGGGCTTCCATGATCTTGCCGAGCTCTTCATAGGATTCGACGGCAACGGGCGCTTCTGCCTGCATCTGTACGGATGCTTCGGACGCGTCGAGCATGCTCGTATAACCCGCTTCCGCAGATTTCACTTCGGATGCGTAATTCTTTTTGCCGCCCGCGTTGATCCCGATCACGACCGCAACGCATGCTGCGGCAGCGACGGCGACCGTGGGGATCGCGATCAGCCATTGTCTGCGGCGATTTGTCTTTTGCCGTTCCCCGCGCGACTGTACGGCATGCGCCGTTCTGATTTCATCCAGCAAGCCTTCCCGCGCGTGGACGGCGTCGTTCTTTCTGCGATATGCATCCTTAAACATCATATTCTCCTCCGAGCGTCTCTTTCAGCATTCCTCTTGCACGGTGCAGCCACGATTTCACGGTCGATTCGGTCGTTCGCATGAGGCTCGCGATCTCCTTGACGGAATAATCCTCGTAATAGTACAAATGGATTGCCGTACGGTATTTTTCCGGGAGTTTCAAAACAGCGTCGTACACAGTCGAATCCGGCGAATCGTCCTCCGAAACCAGCTCGCCCATTGCGTCCTCCGGCACGCTGTGCCGCCGGAACGCGCTCCCCAGCAGCGTTTTGGAGCAGTTGACCGCGACTTTAAGAAGCCACGCCTTCTGATGCTCTGCGCTTTGGAAAACGGGGTTGTTTTTCAGACACCGCAAAAAGACCTCCTGCACGACGTCTTCCGCGTCGGCAATGCTTCTGGTCCGCACCAGCGCCAGGCGATATACCATGTCGCCGTACGTTTCAAACAGGGCGTCGAGGTCGTTGTTGACGGGCTCAATCTGCTCAAATTGCATGCTGTGTTCCAACGTTTGTTTCGCTCCTCACATATAATACCGGAAAGAGACGGATTCGGTTGCGGCAAAACGCGTCTGTTTCCGAAAAGTCCGCTTCCGTTTTTTGGAAAAAGGCGCGCGTAGCCAATCCCCGCGCGCCGTTTCGCTTCTCAGTTATCCCTGCGGCTTCAGCTGTTTCAGAAGCCCTTCGTAGATCGATTCGAGCATCTTCTGCCGGAACGCCTCATCCTGGAGTTTCGCGCGTTCCTTTTTATTGTTCCAGTTGCCGAGGACCAGACGTACGCACGGACAGCCGCAGGCGGACCCCACTTTATCGGTGCTGATCTTATCGACGCCGTTCTTTTTGCCGCTCTGCTTCTTGATTCCGGTCGCTTCGGAATAGGAGTCGATCAGGATCTGTCCGTAACCCGTGTTTTTCTTTGTTGCCTGTACGTAGCAGCCGGAGGAATTGGCGGAGATGTGGTTGCACAGAATCCGGAGCGCAACGTCGCAGTCCGCATTTTTGATGATCTTCGCGCGTTTGCTTGTCCCGAGATCATTGTTGCTGTTGCGGGTGATGACGACCGTCGCGCCTTTGGACTCGAGATACGCGCCGAGCTCCTTGCAAAACGCCAGATCGAATTCGCCTTCGGATTTGTATTTCGAACCGCCGCGCATCGGGTCCAGTCCGATCGTAAAGCCGGCAAGCGGCGCGTTCGGGTCCTTGCTCGGATCATAGGTCGCCTCGGGATCCGGCGTTTCCGGTTCCAGCGGCGGCGGCGTGGGCGTCTCCGGTACAGGCGTGCCGATATCGGGCGTTTCCTCTGCGGATTCCGTCGGCGTGAGAGACGGTTCGTCCGTCGCTTCCGGCGTAGCCTCCGCCTCCTGCGTCGGCGTCGAACGCTCTCCGTTCAGCTCCGATTTTGCGCAGTTCAGCATCTCGCGGACATATCCGCCCTTGACAAGAAACACCGTGCCGACGACCAGTCCTGCGACCAGGATGATCATTGCGCAGAACAGCGAGAATCCCAGCGGATTTGTGATCCGAAAATGCTTTTTTCTGTTTTTGATGCGTTTCATCGGTCGCTCCACCTCCGCGATCATTTCTATGCCGACATTTTATCACGCATTTTGCAAATCGGAAGAGATTTTGCATTTCGTTTACAAAAAGATAAAAAAACGCGTATAAAACGCATACAAAATCCGGAAAATATGGTATCATATACCTATGCCAAACATTTGCACGCATCTCGTATTCGGCGCGCGCGTCGCCGAAGCGGCGGGAAAGCCGCTCGATTCGCTCGGGGAAATGTATCTGCTCGGCTGCCTCGGTCCGGATTATTATTTCTACGACCGCCTTCCGCCGACGCCGTTCATTCCCCACCAGAAAAAGCACGGCAACGCCCTGCACGGGCTCGATTGCGGCGTGCTCTTTTCCGCGCTCTGCGATCATGCCGACGCCGCGCTCCGTCCGTACCTGTACGGGTTTCTGACGCACATTGCGCTGGACAGCACGCTGCATCCCTATATCGAGAGCGCGCATCACGGGATCGCGCATGCCCGTTTCGAGGGCGTGATCGACTCGATCGTCTATGCGCAAACGCGTCATGAATTCCCGTTCCGCACCATGCTGCGGATGCGCGCGGACACCGCAAAAATCGACGCGCTTCTTTCCGACGTTTCCGAAGCGCTCCTGAATAAAAACGTCCGCGGCGCCTATATGCGCGGCTTCCGGAAATACCGCAGGCTTGCGCCTCTGATGTTCGATCCCGAAAACCGGCGCTATCGCTTTCTGCGGTTTTTCGAGCGCCGGATCCGAAAACCCGGGTTCCTTTCCGATCTGCTGATCGGACCGGATCACGAGGATCCTGAAGACTGCATGAACCGCTCGCGCCGCGCCTGGACCTCCCCGTGGGAACCGGACCGCGTGCGGGATGAAAGCGTCCCGATGCTCTTTGACGAGGCGAAAGAGCTTGCCGCTGCGCTGTTTGCGGCGTTCGACGCAAACGATCGCGAAGCGCTGTCCCGCCTGCTTCGCGGACGAACCATGCAGAAAGGAGCGCTCCTATGACCTGCTGCTTTACCGGACACCGCGATCTGCCGGCGTTTGACACGCCGGACTACGCCGCGCTGCTTTCCGCGCTGGAAGCCTCGGTCAACGACGCGATCCGCGAAGGCTGCCGGCATTTTCTGGTCGGCGGCGCAAAGGGCTTCGATCTTCTGGCGGGCGAATGGATCCTTGCCGTGAAGAAGGTCGATCCGTCCGTCACGCTGTCCGTTTACGTTCCGTACCGGGGACAGGCGCACGCCTATTCCCCCGCCGACCGGCAGCGATATCAGGCGCTTCTGGACGCCGCGGACGAAGTCCTGTATCTTTCCGAGACATATCGTCCCGGATGCATGCGCAGCCGAAACGCGCGCATGGTAAACGATTCCCGGTTCTGCATTGCCTACGTGCGCAAAAGCCCCAGCGGCTCGGCGCAGACCATGCAAATGGCGGAGGCGAAGGGCTTAACGGTCCTTCGGATTTGAGATGACAAACGATCGAACCGCATCCGTAAAACGGCTTGTGCCGATGTGCGCGCTCCTCTGTCTTCTGCTGCTTTGCGCCGCAGAGCTCACGGGGCTTTGGGCGCTGCTCTTTTTCCTGCCGATCGCTTTGTGCATGCTGCCGCTGTGCGAGGAGCGTCTCTGGGGATATGCGATCGTCTGCGACCTTCTGATCGCTGTGATCGTCCTGTTTTTGCCCGTGCCGCATTTTGCATGGCTTGCGTTTGTCTGCGTGCTCGCGCCGTACGTTCCGCTGCGCCATGCGCTGCGAAACCGGAAGAACGCGTATCTGGCGACGCTTCTGCCGCTCGGGATCACCGTTCTGTGGACTGCGCTCGTGCTGTTCGTTCTGTATCTGATCGGGATCGAACTTTTCACCCTGTTCCCGCCGCTTGTGACGGCGCTCATTGCGCTCGGTCTCGTTTTTTTCCTGTTTTTGCTTGACGCCGCGTATCAGATCATGCTGCGCGCCTATCAGAAAGGCATCCGGCGCTTTCTGCTCCCGCGCGCATAGGCGCGGCGCTCGCGCGGCATACTGTTGCTATGTGCGAGCAAAAAGTCCTCCGAACCTATAAAAGCCTGTATCGCCGACGCCGCCGTCGGCGTTTTTTGCGCGCCGTCATGCTGCTGCTTTTCACGCCGTTGATTTGCGGCGCGGTATGGCTGTTTTCGCAGGACGCATGGCATATGCTCGACCTTGAAAAAATCTATTCGACCGACGAAACGCTGCTGATCACGGATCGTGGCGGCGCGGTCGTGTCCCGGCTGTATCTGCACGAAAACCGCGTTTCGGTGGGACTCGACGCGCTGCCCGATCACGTCAAGAACGCGTTCCTTGCCGCCGAGGACGCGCGGTTTTATTCGCATCCCGGATTTGATTTGATCCGCATTGCCGGCGCCGCGCTGAACGATCTCAAGGCGGGCTCCTATGTGGAGGGCGCCAGCACCATCACGCAGCAGCTCATCAAGCTCACGCACCTGAGTTCGGAAAAAACGCTCAACCGCAAGGTCGACGAGGCGATCCTCTCCTACCGTCTCGAACAGCTTCTCACAAAGGACGAGATTTTGACCTGCTACCTGAACCGCGTGTATTTCGGCGGCGGATATTACGGCATCGAAGCGGCGGCGCAGGGATACTTCGGCGTGCGCGCAAGCGAGCTGAGCCTTGCGCAGAGCGCGCTTCTGGCGGGTGTGCTGAAATCCCCGGCGACCTATGCGCCGCATCTCCGCCCCGAAGCGTCCGTCGGCCGCCGCGGCGTCATTCTGGATCTGATGGTCTCATATGACATGATCGACGCGAGCTCCGCCGCGCAGGCAAAGGCGGAACCGCTGGTCCTCATCTCCGACACGCAGAAGCAGAAGCACGATTCCTACATCGACCTTGCCATGACCGAAGCCTGTACGCTGCTCGGCTGCGATCTCGACACGCTGCTGACAAGCGGGCTGACGATCGAAACCGCCATGGACCCGAACGCGCAGCGCATCGCCGAGACCGTGTTCAAAAACGACGCGTATTTCCCGATGTACGGGAACGAATCCGCCGAAGGCGCGCTCGTGCTGATCGACGCGAAGACCGGCGGCGTTTCGGCGATCATGGGCGGGCGCGACGACGGAACGGCGCTCGGGTTCAACCGGGCGACGCGCATCCGCCGGCAGCCCGGCAGCGCGATCAAGCCGATCCTCGTCTACGCACCCGCGCTCGAAGCGGGCTATACCGCGGCGTCCATGCTGCTGGACGACGCCGTCGATTTCGGCGACTATACGCCGAAAAATGCCAACGGACGCTATGCGGGATGGATCACCATGCGCGAGGCGGTCACGCGGTCGCTGAACATCCCCGCCGTTTTGCTGTTCCGCGAGCTCGGCGTCGAACGCTGCAAGTCGTTTGCGTCGCGGTTCGGCATTCCGTTTGACGTGCGCGACGACTCGCTGACGCTTGCGCTCGGTGGGTTTACCTACGGCGTGTCTCCGTACCGGCTGTGCGGCGCGTACGCGGCGCTGGCTTCCGGCGGCATTTACCGCGCGCCGTATGTGGTGACGCGGATCACCGACCGCGCAGGGACCGAGCTTTACCGGCATGTGCCCGAGGAAACGCGCGTCATGTCCGAGGGCAACGCGTTTATCCTGACCTCGCTGCTTGAAAGCGTTGCGCAGAAGGGCACCGCAAGTCTGCTGTCCGCGCTGCCGATCCGGCTTGCCGCCAAGACCGGCACCGTCGGCGATGAAACAGGCAATCGCGATATCTGGCTTGCCTGCTGCAATCCCGACTACGCCGCCGTCGTCTGGATGGGCTTCGACGACGCGGAAAACGGGCGGTGCCTTCCGAAGGACTGCGGCGGCGGGACCTACCCCGCCATGCTGCTTTCGGAGGTCTTTTCGGCGCTGTATCCGGACGGAAACGCACCGCGTTTTGCCGTTCCGGACAGCGTCGTCGCCGTTGCGCTTGACGAGGTCACGCTCGAAAACGAGCATATCCCCGTTCTTGCGGGAAGCCTGACCCCGCGGGAGTCGACCGTCTGGGAATACTTTGTGCGCGGCACGGAGCCGAAGGCCGTTACGGAATACTGGCAGATCCCGGACCCGCCGACCGACCTTTCGGTGACGCTCGCCGACGACGTCGCCGAGATCACGTTTACCCCGCCCTCGCGCTATATGACCTACCGGCTGTACCGCGAGGATGGCGACGGCTTTGCGATCCTGCTCGCAACCTTTGAAAACGCCGCGTATCCGGTTCGTTTCTCCGATCCGGTCGATCGTCTGAACGGCGGTTTTTCCTATTATGTCGTCCCCGTCCATCCCGCGCTTTCGGTCGGCGGCGAGCCGGTCTGCGGCAGAACCGGCGGGAAAAGACGCATCTATGTGCAGCATACGATCCCGTTTTCTCCGTAATTTACCGGGAATCTGCAAATCGAAGGTTGACGAATGAACGAATTTATATTATATTATACATGGGTAAACATATTTGCCGTAAAATTCGAATGGAGAGTGAGAAAAAATGGATTACAAGGCATTAGCAGCCAATGTAGAGAATCGTGAGGGATTCGGAACGCAGGAATGGGTCTATCGTGTTCTGCGCGCAGGCATTGTGAACGGCACCCTGCCGGGCGGCATGCAGCTGAAACAGGACGAGATCTCCTCCGCCCTGAACGTCAGCCACATCCCGGTTCGTGAAGCGCTGCGTCAGCTCGAAGCACAGCAGCTCGTCACGATCCATGCAAACCGCGGCGCAACCGTCACAGAGCTCTCGCGTGATATGCTCATCAATACCATGCAGGTGCGTGCTGCGATCTCCGTCGCCATGCTTGCCGTCGCCGTTCCTCGCATGACCGAAGAGGACTTCCGTGCGCTTGACGCGATCCTGGAGGAACAGCGCGGCACAACCGAAATGATCGCCACCGAAAATCTGAACATCCGCTTCCACGAGGTCCTGACCGCAAAGGCGAACAACCCGGTTGCGGACATGCTTATGGAGATCATCCACGCGAACATCGACCGCTATCTGCGGACCGGTTTCTACAGCGACGCGGCGGACCGCGAAAACTCCGTCGTCGAGCATGAGAAGATCCTCAACGCCTGCAAAGCGGGCAATGTGGACGAAGCGGTGAAGCTCCTGCAGGCGCACATCATGGACGCCGCAGCGCTGATCCCCGACAACGTACAGTAATCTGTTCCATGCAAAAGCCGCCTTTGAGGGCGGCTTTTTCGTTACGGCACAGCGAAGTATTCCCACAGAAGCACCGAAAGCGACGCCAGCAGAACGAGCAGCAGCGAAAGTGCTGCGATCCCCTGCCCCCGCCGCTTCCGTCTGAAGCTGTGAACGAGATACAGGACTCCGAATGCGATCGGAATAAGCTGCATGCCGAAATACAGGACCATTCCGTCACGCTCCCTTCATGCCGTGCGAAAGCATCAGCGTCACCGAGAACGAAACCCTGAGCGTCCGGTATTCCGCCTTCCAGTCGCAGGCTTCCCAGTCCGCCGCGCTTCTGAACTGCTTTGCGCGGAACCGTCCGAAGCCCATTGCGTCGCAGTTTACGCGCTGCAGCGCCTTGAGGACCGCCGCAAGCTCCGTTTCCAACTGCGTTTCAAGATACGCCTTCAGCGCATTGCGCTCCATCGGCAGCGTCTTCGGTTCGAGCACGTCCGCCTCAAGACGGAGCTCAACGGTCGCCTCGCCGTTTTTGAGCCGGATTCTCGGCGCGCGCATGCGGTACAGCGCCGCGCGCATCGTGCTCCCGTCCGGCAGCGTAAAGTGCATTTCACCCTTTCGAAACGCATCCGTCACCATCAGCGTCTCCATCGTATGCCTTCCGTCCAGCACGCCGACCATGCGGTCTCCGTCAAATACCGCGCTGCCCGCGGTCGAGGTCTTCAGCGTACTCTCGACGAGCAGCGATCCCCCGGTGTACGGATAGGTCTCCCCGCCGACAATGTCCGGATTCAGCCTGTATTCGTTCGCGCCCGCGTAAGCCAGCATCGCATCGAAGCGCTTGTCTCCGATCGCTTCCGTATAGGCGCCAAAGCCCGTATCCGCGGTCATGCCGGATTCGTCCGAAAGGTCCCCCACCGCCGTCTTGATCTTTCTGAGCGAAGGGTCGGCGTCCGAGATCCAGCCCTCGAAAACGTCGCGGACCGGCGGCTTTACCGCGACGACGCGCAGGTTTTGCCAAAGGTCCGGCTTGCCGAACGCAAAATCCAGAAACGCCGTCTGCGCCCCGTCCTTTGCAAGGTCCTCGCCGATCGCCAGAAGCGACGCGCGCGCGAAGCTGAGTCTGCTCGGATACGCGGCGTTCAGCGTTTCATACGCTTCGGAAAAGGATCGCGCCTCTGCGGAAACGACCGTGTTCTCGACCTTCGTGTCCTCGGTTCCGCCCGGAACAGAGATCAGCACGGTCACAAGGTACGGCATCGTCGTTCCGCGCTCGACGCCGACGTTCAGCACATAGGCGTATTCGTCGATGTTCTTGGACTGCATGCAGCCCGAAAGCAGCAAAAGAAAAAGCAGGATCAGGATGAAGCGGCGCATGGTTTCCTCCTTTTGAACCGCAGCAGGATCAGCGGAAACGGCACTGCGATAAGTACCCACGCGTCCCGGTACAGGTGTTCCCGGATCGTCTCCGTAATCTCCGAATCATAATACAGCACCAGGATCAGCGTGACGGCGATCCCGCTCATGCACAGCGCGGCGGGACGCACGTCCCGCACGCCGAACGTCTTCGCGTACAGCACGGATGCGGCGTACAGATAAAACGCCGCCGAAAGAATTGCGCCGGAAAGCCACAGAAACAGCACCGCGCGATCGAGCCGCAGCGTCGGGTTTTCCGCGCGGACCTCTACGAGCATCCGGTAGAACGGCGACGGCATATCCTTAAGCTGCGTGTAGGTAAACGTCATCGACAGCGCAAACAGTGCCGTCGCGGCAAGCAGCCCTCCCGCGATCATGCCGATGCGTCCGGCGCTGCGCATCGCCATCCGGTCCTGCGTGCCCTCGCCGATGCACAGAAGCGCGATCAGCGGCGCCGCCGCGCGGATCTGCGCGCTGCCCGCCTGCGTAAAGATCTGCAAGGGCTCTCCGAACGGAATCGGATGGATGCGGTACAGATGATACTCGCCGATCCCCGAAAGCAGCGCTTCCGCCACAGACAGAAGCAGGATCGGCAGCAGGATCCGCGCGGTCCGCACCAGCGTTTCCGCGCCGAGCGCCGTCAAAAGGAACAAACACGGCGCCAGATACAGCATCGCCGTGACCTGTTTCGAATCCGTAAAGACGTACTGCGTGATCGTGAATAAAAAGCTTTCGAGCGGCTGCATGGCGGCAAGGATCAGCGCAAGGATCAGCGGGATCGCCAGGAACCGTTTGATCCGCGACGTCCCGATCAGCGCGGAAAGATCGTTCCCGCCGCGCACTCTGAGCACCCAGACCGTGCCTTCAAAGAGCAGCAGCGCCTGCACGACGGCTATGATCTGCACGATCCACGACGCGTTCCCGCGCGCGTACAGCACACCGCTGTCTATGCCGAAGCACCCGCTGAAAAACGCGGCGATCAGCACGACCGCGGCGCTCTCCTGCCGTCCGAACGCACCGATGCGAAGATTCATGCGCGCCTCCCTTCGGGGTTTAAGGGATCGGAAGTCCCGGCGCGATTCCGGATCCGCGTACGGAACCGGAGGTGCTCCGAATGGGTTGTCACCGGTGAATACGGCGCAAAGAACGGCACGCCGAACGACTTTGCCGAACACATCACGGCGGTTGCGCAAAGTCCCGTGACCATGATTCCCAAAAGCCCCGCAAGCGACGCCGCAATACACAGCAGCAGCCGATAATACGCGGCGGCGACCTGCGCACTGTAATCCGGAATGGCAAAGTTGCCGAGCCCCGTCAGGGCGACGATGATGAGCACGACCGTCGATACGATGTTTGCGGAGACCGCCGCCTGCCCCAGGAGCAGTCCGCCGATGATCCCGATCGCCTGCCCGATCGAGCCCGGCACCCTGAGCCCCGCTTCGCGCACGAGCTGAAACACCAGCAGAAGAAAGATCATCTCCATCCACAGCGGCAGAAATACCATGGCGCGGGACGCGACGACCGTTTCGAGGATCTCGCCGGAAAGCTGTCCCGGATGGTGCAGCGCCAGCGCCAGAAAGTACGCCGGCAGATAGGTCGACAAAAGCGCGCCGATCATGCGGATCAGCAGCACGACGGTGCCGACCGGCTGGCGCATATCCAGATCCTCGCCGCTTGCCATGAGCGTCCCGATCGTGATCGGCAGCACGCCCGCCTGCGGGCATCCCTCCACGAGCAGCGCGATCCGCCCGTCCATCACCGCCGAAGCCGCGCGGTCCGGGCGCTCCGTTTTCAGCATCTGCGGCAGCGGCAGATAGGTATAATCCTCTATGAGCTGTTCCACGCGTCCGACAGTCAGCCGCATGTCGGTCGAGATCGTGTCGAGCCTTCGTCTGACCTCGTCGAGCAGCGCCGGGTTCACCGTGCCGTCGAGATAGCACAGCGCGAGCCGGGTGCGGTTCGTTCCGCCCGAATCGCGGAATTCACAGACGAAATCCGACCGCTTCACGATGCGCCGCAGGAGCGTGACATTGGTGCGGATATTCTCCGTAAACGCCTCCTTCGGTCCCATGATCGTCATTTCGTTCTGCGGCTCGCCGACGGGTCTCGACACAAATCCGCGCGTATCGCACAGGATCGCTTCCTTTACGCCGTCAAGCAAAATCGCCGTACGCCCCTCCGTGATCGCCTGTTCCACCGCTTCACGCCGGTCGGTCAGCTCCGTCTCATGCATGGAGAGCGCATGCTCGCGAAAATACGAGGGCAGCTTTGCGCGCGCTACGCCGTCGACGGCGACGCGGAACGCGGGACGCAGAATAAACTCGGCGATCTTGGAATCGTCCGCCATCCCGTTCATGCTGACCGCAAGCGCGTCGACCGTTCCGCCGAGCTTGAACGGGCGCAGGATCACGTCCGTATTGACGTCCGTATGAAACCGCTCCCTGATCCACGCAAGATTCGCAGTAAGGCGTTGATCCATCCGCCCGTGCGCCGCTTTGATCTTCGCCCGCCTTGTCTGTCTGCGCGCAAAAAAGGACGGCGTCCCCCTGGGCTCCGTCTCTAATAGTTCAAACCGCCGATACGGCTGATCAAATTGAAAAAGTGTCCGAATCGCATGCTTCATACCGAAAGCATGCGCGTTTTTCGCGTATATTATACCGGATCCTGCGTTTCAAGCAGCGTAAAATCGGTCCGTTCCGTGATCGTTTCACCCGAGACCGTAAAGATGCGCAGCGCCGTCCCTTCCTCTGCCGCAGCGGAAACCGCATAGTCCCGATCGCCGAGCCGGATCACCGCCGTGCGGATGCCGTTTGCCGCCGCGTTCTCCCCGATCGGCGAAGCGGTATTACCCGTGCCGCGCTTGAACGCCGCCTCCTTGCGCGTCCACAGCGCCGCAATCCTCTGCCCGATCGTAAGCGACGGAAACAGCCCGCGTTCCGGCTCCGACGCGATCCTCGAAAGCAGCGCTTCCCGATACCGCGCGTCCTCATAGGGCTCGATATCGACGCCGACCGCGCCGTCCGAAACCGCCGCCGCAACCGCCGTTCTGCAATGCGAGATCGAAACGCCGCACGCTTCCGAGATCCACTTGCCGTTTTCGCATCGTTTCAGCCCGGCTTCCTCCGCGCCGATTCCCCGGCTGTGCCGCAGTCCTGCTAAGAGCGTTTGCCACGCGGTATAGCGCTGCGCTCTGACCTGTTCGTTCCGCGTCGCATCGAGCTGTGCCTGCCGCTCCGCGGGAAGGACAGGCCGGTAGTCGATCGGATCCGGGATCAGCGCAAGGTACACGTCCGTCCTGCCGGGCTTCGGCTCCTCCGCCGTCCGTTCAACGATCGCCCGATACAGCTCCGGCAGATCGTAATGCACATGGTAGCGAAGCGGGTGGATCAGCCGGAAGAACGAGCGCTTCAGGTCCGTGCCGACGTTGACGCGGCGGATCATCGTGAACCCGCGGAACGGCGGCATATAGGTGATCAGATCGTTGACGTCGGCAAAATTCTCGCAATCCGTGTACAGCGTCGCAAGATACCGGTGCATGCGCTTTTTGTTCAGCGGCGTGCACTTGAACGGGCGCACGCTCCCGAACGTGTAGAGATACGGCTTGACCCCGAAATTGTAGTTCAGATCCTGACAGCAAAGGCAGGCAATGCCGGAGCCCAGGGACCAGCCGAGGATCTCCGTCGCCGCGTCGGGATGCGCATCCTTGAGCGCCTTCCATTTTTCGCGCACCTCACGCTTGATCGCAAGGTACATATTGCCCCAGCCGTGATGGACGCGCAGCTGCAGCCGCTCGCCCTCAAACTCGATCGCGTGATAATAGCGGCTCGCGAACTCAAAGATGTTCGCGACCCAGTCAATCATGCCGAACGTCCGCTGAAAATGCAGTTGGATCACGTCGCGGTCCGGCTCGTAGTGGATCTCGTAATTGACCTCGTGCGAGATGCCGAAGAGCTTGAAAAACTTGGTGGTATTGTATTTGACCGCGGTATATTTCACCGGATAGGTCACCCGCCCGGTGTGCGTGAAATCTTCGCTGGTGTTGATGAAATACTCCTCAAACGGGAGCCGCCGATACCCCATGTCCCTGCCTCTTTCACGAATCTGCCCGCATTATATCACGATCCCGTTCCGTTTTCAATTCAAAAAAGCAGCCGTTCGGCCGCTTTGTTTGACGTTACGCTCCGAGATCGATCCAGTACCGTTCCAGATACCGATCCATCTCCGCCTGATAAACCGTCGATTCATAGACCCCGCCGTTTTTCAGGATCGTCCGTTTGCTGCCTTCGTTGCCCTCGATGCACGTGATCAGGACCCTGCGGATGCCCATCTCGCGGCAGATCGGCAGGACCAGCCCGAGCATCTGCGTCGCGCAGCCCTTGAGCCGTTCGCTCGGCGCGACGGAATAGCCGATGTGCCCGAACCAGTTCAGATGCGCATCGTTCAGCGGATGCCGGATCTGAATGATGCCGACGACCTTCCGGTCCTCTTCCCTGACGAAAATGAACTGTCTTGACGGCACACGCCCCTCCGGCACGGTCTCCGGTCGCCTGCACGCTTCGACACGCTCGAGCCATTCCGCGGTGTTTGCAAAGCGGATCAGCGAGCCGCCGCCGTCCATCGACATGCCGGGATGCAGAAATTCGCTCCGGAACGCCTGTATCTCGCGGTCATATTCCATTGTCGGTTCGATCAGTTTCATCTGCTTCCTCTCTTCCCCGTCATGCGGAAACTCGTCTCAACAAGCGACATGATCGTCTCATCCGCGATCGTATCGTCCAGCGTGACCGTGATCCACATCTTGTGGTTCATATGGAACGCGGGATACACGCCGTTCCCGAGCGGGCTTTCCGCGCCCGGGTCGATCTTCAGGTTCATCACGTCGGTCATCGTTCCGTCCGTGTCCTTTGTGAGCGCTCCTCTGCGGATATGCATGATGAGCGCAAACCACTTGCCGCTGTCCGCGTGGCGGAACGTACCCGCGCTGTCGTACGGGCTTTGTCCCCACGGAAAATCCGGATGCACGCCGTATGCCGCGAAGATCCGGTCCGCGATCCGGTTCGCCTGATCGGACGCAAACGGCACCTCGCGGCAGCACGCCTCCGCAATCTCTGCGAGCAGTTCTTCATAGGCGGACCGCACCTCGTTCACGTACGCGCCGTTGTAACGTTGCGCGCGAAGCGGCGCGTATTCTTCGCCGTTCATGTTATCGATCACCGTTCCGGAAACCACGCCGCTTTCGGTCACAAGGACGCACGCGGAAAAGTCGCCGTTCAGAAACGCCGTTTCGTATCGGTATCCGCCGTCCGTTTTCCGGAAGCCGAAGGTCTCCATGGCTTCCGTCACGAAGCGCTTTCGCTGAAAAGCCTTTTCCTCGATGGTCATGCCCGTTTCCCTGTCTCTCGCTCCTCACCGGATCCCGCGCACGATCATCGTCACGGAAACAGAGGTGTCCCACTGCTTTTCGCCCGCGCGATACAGGCGCAGACGCTCGTCGTACTTGCGGTTCACCGCCGCGATTGCCGCTTCGTCATGCTCCGAATACGCCGACGCGATCGCCTCGAGATCGTTCTGCCGCTCCGCTTCGATCATGCTTTCCGCCGTTTTTGCGTCGAATTTCGGCGCGTCCGGCGTCAGATCGGCAACGGCAAAGCCGGTCGTAACGTCCGTAAAACCGTTCCGTTCCATTGCCGCGGGCAGCTCTGCTTCCGTCATCGCATACCGGCGTACGCCGTAACGGGTAATGTCGCTTTCCTCCTCCGATACGCTGTCCCAGAACGCCGTTTCCTCCGCCGTCGTCGCAAGACACGGCGCGGTGCATACAATGCTCTTTCTTGCGGACAGGCACAGGCAAACGCCGCCGGGCTTCAGAACGCGCCGCTGCTCGCCGAAGAACGCGGATGGCTCCACGTGCTCCGAGACCGTATAGGAGATCGTCACGTCAAACGATCCGTCCGCAAACGGGAGCTTTGTCGCGTCGCCTTCGAGGAACGTAACGCCCGGCACGTGCGCCTCGGCAAATGCGATAAAGTTTTTATCCCGGTCGATCGCGGTGATCTCCGCGTTCGGATACCGGAGCTTCAGCGCCTCCGCAAGCGCCCCCGGTCCGCAGCCGATCTCCAGGATCCGCAGCTTTTCGTTCCGGTCAAGTCCGAACACGTTGTCGTACTGCGCAAAGAACCGGTCGTCGAACCGCAGCTTCCGGCTGAGATACAGGGTCATCACGCCCTGCACATGCTCCGACCATACGGTTTCCGGATCGAACGCCGGCGCAGGCACATATGCCATAAATACGTCATTTTCATTGCGGTCATACTCTTTGAATCCGCTCTTTTCGTACACATGGAGCGCTCGGGTGTTGAACGGAAACGCCTTCAGCGTGACCCGGCGCAGTCCGCGCCGCGCCGCGTATTTCAGAATTGCGCAAACCGCTTCCGTGCCGAATCCCCTGTCCTGCATCGCGGCGGTGATCGCGATCCCGAACTCTGCTTCGCCCTCCGCTGTGTCCGTGAGATTGAAGTTCCCGATAAACGCCCCGGTCGTCTTTTCGATCATCGAAAAGATCGGTTCCCGGTTCTCCAGTTTCGTGCGCACCCATTGCCGCTCCTGTTCCTCGGTGACGGGTCCGCTCCGCCTTGCGATGAACCGCGCGACGTGCTCGTCGTCGTTGATCATCACAAGATAATCCGGAACAAGCTGCTCCGACAGCTCAACAAAGCAAATATGCTCCGATTCAAAGATCTGTTTCATGCCGATCCTCCCGTTTCATTTTTGAACGCCTTACCGTTTTCGTATCCCTTGATACAGCGGTGATCTCCCGCGTCATGTGATCTCCATACGAATCTCCGGTACTGAACCAGATTGATTATACCTGAAAACCAGGCGCATTTCAACCGTCCCGTGCCGCGGCGCTGTGATTCCGCCGGACGATCAGTGCCGCGCGAGCGGTTCCGATATTTATAAAAAATGCTTGCTTTTTTCCCGGGGGTATGGTAATATAACCTTCGCGAATCAAAATCGCAGCCATTAGGGGCATGATGTAATGGTAACATAGCGGTCTCCAAAACCGTTCTTGAGGGTTCGAGTCCTTCTGCCCCTGCCAAACAAAAGACCACCCGTGCGGGTGGTTTTTTGTTTGGCTCTATGAAAGAGGACTCGAACGCCGCGGCGCCGACTCGGTCGGCGCGAAAACGCCGCGGTGCGGCGTTTTCAGCGGATGCTGCGGAGCGCAAGACCGGCTGCGATGCGCGGAGCGCAAGCAGCCGAGTCTGAACAAGCGGAGCAGGCGAGTCCTTCTGCCCCTGCCAAACAAAAGACCACCCGCACGGGTGGTTTTTTGTTTGGCTTTATGAGAGAGGACTCGAACGCCGCGGCGCCGACTCGGTCGCATATTCTTCTCGTGATCCTTGCCCCATTGATTGGAATCAATCTCCTTTGACGATGCCGATTTTGTATGCACGCTCCGCTTTTCAAACGTTTTCCGATATGATATACTATGTAAAGAGGGATGCCGCGGCATTCGGATAAAGGAGGAACAGTATGGAAGTCTTGGCAAAGCTGAACAGCCCGGTCATGTATCTGATCTGCGGCGGCATTGTGCTGCTTGTTGCGATCATCTGCATGGTCTTTGCCGTACGTGCGTATCGCGCGGGCAAGGCGATCGGAATCAACGTCTCAAAGATGAAGCGCGTCATCATCGCAAGCGCAACGTTTGCCGTGCTGCCGAGCGTGGGGATCCTGCTCGGCGTTATCGCGCTGTCCGGCAGTCTCGGCACACCGTGGCCGTGGCTGCGGCTTTCGGTCATCGGCGCGCTGCACTATGAAACACAGGTCGCGGAAGCGGCGGCGGAGGCGGTCGGCATGGAAAAGCTGTCAGCGTCGGCGATGACGGCGTCGAGCTTTTCCACGATCGCGCTGCTGATGAGCTTCGGCATCATCTGGGGCATGGTACTGATGATTTTCAACGGCAAGGCGTATTCGACCAAGCTTGTGCTGCCGAAGCCCGAGACCGTTGAAACGAACGGAAAAAAGAAAAAGCTGAATCTGAAAGCGTTCGGCGACACGGCAATGACCGCCATGTTCATCGGATTGGTTTCGGCGTACATAGCAAGCTATATCGGGCAGATCGTATCCGCAAACGGGCTCTTTACCTTCACGGGCAGCTGGCTGCCGCTGGCGGTCGCCTGCGTGTCCGCGCTGGCGATGGCGGGTTTTCTGCTCATCCGCGAAAAGGCAAAGGCGGACTGGATCGACAGCTTTTCGATCGCAGGCAGCATGCTGATCGCCATGACCGCCGCGATCTTCCTCGGAAAGATCGGTTAGGAGGTGCGCTATGGAACAGAAAAACACGCAATACGAAGCATACCTTTCCGCAACGCATAAGCTCGGTCGCTGGCTGACCGTCCTTGTTCTGATCCTGCTGTTGGCGGCGCCCTTTGCAATCGGTCTGTTTCTCGGCGCAATGCCGAACCTCGCCGCCGCCGCAAAGGCGTTCCTCGGCGTCGGGCTCGTGTATCTCGTCAGCGGGATCGTCGAATACCTGATCTATGTGCCGATGCTCGGCGCGGGCGGCAGCTACCTCGCGTTCATCACCGGCAATCTCATCAATATGAAGATCCCCTGCGCGATCAACGCGCGCGACATCGTGGGCGTCAGGTCCGGGACGCCGGAGAACGAGATCATCTCGACGCTTTCGATCGCAACCAGTTCGCTCGTTACGATCCTGGTGCTTGCCGTGGGCGTTCTTCTGATGATCCCGCTGCAGCCTGTGCTGCAGTCGCCGACGCTGCAGCCCGCGTTTGAAAACGTCGTTCCGGCGCTGTTCGGCGCGATGGCATGCAAGTATTACCGCATGAACCGCACGGTTGCGCTGATCGTGCTCGCCTGTATGTCGCTTCTGTTCATCTTTGTGCCGTCGCTGATCGGCTCGACCAGCATGATGGTCATTCCGAGCGGTGCGCTGGCGATCGTTCTTGCCTATCTCGCCTTCCGCAAGCAGCAGAAAGCAGGTGGCGGTCTATGATCGCTCTGTACATCGTTCTGGGATTGCTCGGCGTATTGTTGCTGCTCGTGCCGATCGCCGCGATCCGGACGCTTCTCACGCCGAAAAAGACCTCCGCGTGGGAGCCGGAGCGCGATCCGGCGCGCGAGCGTGCGTATGCCGAAACGCTTGCGAAAATGGTGCGGTACGAAACCGTTTCGAAAAAAGGCGAAACACAGCGTGAGAAGTTCCTCGGCTTCCACAGGATCCTCGAAGAGCTGTTCCCGCTCGTGCACGCGAATCTCGAAAAGATCGAGATCGACGGAAGCCTGCTCTTTCATTGGAAGGGAACGTCGGATGCGCGCCCGCTCGTTCTGATGGGGCATCAGGACGTCGTTCCTGCCGAGGGGCAATGGGAGCATCCGCCGTTTTCCGGAGACATTGAGAACGGCAGGATCTGGGGACGCGGCAGCGCCGACACAAAGTGCTCGGTGATGGCGTTCTTTCAGGCGGTCGAGGAGCTTTTGAAAGCAGGATACGTGCCGGAGCAGGACGTCTGGCTTTCGACCTCGAACACCGAGGAGGTCGGCGGTCCCGGATGCCCGAAGCTTGTGCAGGAGCTGGAGCGCCGCGGCGTGAAGCCGTATCTGGTCAATGACGAAGGCGGCTCGATCGTGACCGAGCCGATGGCTGGCGTCAAGGGCAACTACGCCATGATCGGCGTGCTTGAAAAGGGACAGGGCAATCTTCTGATCTCCGCGAAATCGAACGGCGGGCATTCGAGCTATCCGCCGAAAAACTCCCCGATCGTGCGGCTGTCGAAGTTTATGGTCGACCTCTCAAAACACAGCCCGATGCGCTCTGCGATGAACCGGCAGGCGAAGGAAATGTTTTCCGCGATGGCGCCGTACGGGCCGTTCTGGATGCGGCTGCTGTTCGGCAATCTGTGGCTGTTCAAACCGCTGTTGGTCAAGCTGATGCCCTCCATCTCCCCGCAGGCGGCGGCGCTTCTCAGAACGACCGTCGCGCCGACGATGCAGACCGGTTCCGACGGCTGCAATGTGCTCCCGCAGGAGGCGACGCTGACGCTGAATCTGCGCTACATCCCGCATCAGGGCATGGCGGAGAGCAATGCCGCGATCGAACGGTATGCAAAGAAATACGATCTGGACGTTCGGGTGATCGACGCGTACGACTTCTGCGAGCCGGTCGATACCCGCACCGAAGCGTACAGGCTCGTTGAGCGGGTGATCAGCGAGGTCTTCCCGAATCTTCCGTGTATCCCGTACGTTATGACGGGCGGGACGGACGCGAGACACTATCAGAGGATCTGCGATACCTGTGTGCGCTTCTCGCCGGTCGTATACGGACCCGCGCAGATGAAGGGCATGCACGGGCTCAACGAGTATCTCGACACATACAGTCTGCCCGGCGCAGTCGACTACTACAAAGCGCTGATCAGATGCAACCTCTGACCGCGGGAATGCGAATGGATCTGAATGACGATCCGTTCACGAACGCGTTCACGGGTTTGCTGTCAGAAACAAGCCCATAAAACCTGCATCCATACAAGAGACCGCCCGCATGGGCGGCCTCTTATTCGGCTTGATGAGAGAGGTCTTCCCTTCCCCTTCACAATTGCTATTGATTAATTGAATCGACAGTGCTATAATTAATAAAGTTATAATCAGACATTTTTATTTTGACGCAAGTCGTTTTTATGTGGAGGAAAGAGTCAGAATGAAAGAAAGAAAAAAGAGAATCCCCGTGTTGCTGGCGCTTGTTTTTTTCGGCGTATTTACGGCCTTTTTCTACGGTCCCCTATCCATGTTCCTTGAAAATACCGGGGAATTCTGGTTCCGCATCAGCGATACCCTGCTCGTAACGATCATCGGATCGCTGATCGTATTCGCAGTCCTGTTCCTTGCAGGCATGCTGCTGCCGGAGAAGGCATACTCGATCTATGTCAAGCTTTTGTTCGGCATTTTCCTGGGAATGTATCTGCAGGGCACGTTCATCAACATCAGCTACGGCAACGGCGTTCTGGACGGAACGGAAATCAAGTGGTCCGATTATAAGGGATACGCCGTGATCGATACACTGGTCTGGGCGGTCTGCATCGCCCTGCCCTTTGTCGTTTCCATCTTCCTGAAGGACAAGTGGAAAAAAGCGATCCTGTTTGCCTCCCTTTTCCTCACCGTGATCCAGCTGCCGGCGCTGACCGTGGACATCATAAACTACAAGCCGGCGGACAAGGCCTATCTGACCGTTACGACGGAAGGCATGTATGATCTGGGCAAAGAAGAAAATGTCCTCATCATCGCTCTGGATACGATGGACGAAGATTATTTCATGGAATACCTCGACAATCATCCGGATTATGTCGAGAATCTGGACGGCTTTGTCCATTACACCAACATGATGTCAAGCGGCGCGAGAACCATCATCGCGGTTCCGTCCCTGCTCACCGGAAAGCCCTTTACGAGGGACACAACGTATTCACAGTATGTCGACACCATCTGGTCGCAGGAGAACCCTCTGTCCGCTCTGAACAAGAGCGGCTGGGACGTGCGCTGCTTCTCGGAATCCGATTTTTACGGCAGCGGCGCGGCGGATTATGTTGAAAACATTGACAACGGCGCAGAAAAAGTCGGTTCGTACGGAATTCTGGGAGCGAAGCTGTATAAGCTTTCCGCTTTCCGCTTTGCGCCGCATCTTCTGAAGCGGTTCTTCTGGCTTTCCACCTCGGAGTTTGACGAAGCGAAGGCTTTTGCCGGGGTCGCGTCGGACAAAACGGCATACGCGCCCGACGACGCGCTGTTCCATACGAATTTCCTTTCGAGCAACGGATACACCGTCAACACGTCCTGCAATAAAGCCTTCCGTTTCTACCTGCTGAAGGGCGCGCATTCCGCATACACGCTGACAAGCGACGGTTTGCACAACAAAAAGAAAACCTCTCTCGAGGAACAGGTGGAAGGCAGCTTTGCGATTGTGAAATCGCTTCTGGACGACCTGAAGGCAAAGGGCATGTATGATTCCTCGCTGATCATTCTGACCGCCGACCACGGGGATCTGCATATCGGCGAACACATGATGTTCCTCTATAAGGCGCCCGGCGCCAAGGGCGCGATGACCGAAACCGACGTTCCCGCTTCCATGTTTGATCTGTCGGGAGTTCTGTACGGCATTGCGGGCAAGAGCGGAAAGACCGGCGTCTACAGCGAGGATCTGTTCAGCCTGACCGAGGATCAGGTCCGCGAGCGGCATTTCTTCTATAACACGACCAACCGTTCCAAGGTCGCCATTAAGGAATATGTTTCGTTCTCCCACGCAGGCGACCCGGGTTCTCTCGAGCTGGTTGAGACCTATATCGACACCGAAGGAAAAGATACGCCGTACAAGCTCGGCACCAAGCTGACGTTCGATATGGACGCCACAGCAAACAAATACTGCACGGACGGCTTCGGCAACACATCCGGCTGGCTGACCCGTCTGTACGGACCGCATGCGCAGATCGAGATCCCGATCGAAAACCTTCCCAAAACGGGAACGCTTCAGGTGGATATCGGCGTAGGAAAGCTGTACAACTCCACCAGCTTTATCGCATATGCCAACAACATTCCGGCCTTTGAGAACGACAGCGCGAATTCAAAGAACATCCAGGACAACGGGATCCATTTCACGCTGGACATTCCGACCGTATTCAAGGGCACCAACGTTCTGGTCCTTTCGTTTGAGTTTGACGAGATCGATCCGAACGAAATGACCATCTCCGTCGGGAAGAGAACGCGAACCATCTCTTTCACATCGATCGAGATCAACAAAGACTGATCCTTTGAGAACGTATCATATCGGGAGGTATCATCGCCTATGCAGGCAGTCATGACAGCCATCGGAAACGTATTTGCCGTACTGATGCGGC
Source organism: uncultured Clostridia bacterium (assembly GCA_947168855.1). GTDB lineage: Bacteria > Bacillota > Clostridia > Christensenellales > CAG-138 > UBA3792. Next base: position 192,097 of record CAMVNO010000003.1, on the reverse strand, counting down.
TGTGCTATCAATGGGTGGGGAATTATACCGTCGCCATCCTGCTCTTTACGCTTTTGACCAAGGTGATCGTGTTTCCGGTCAGCCTGTGGACAAACAAAAACAGTCTCAAGATGGTCTCCATCATGCCCGCCCTCAACCGCATGAAGGTCAAATACTACGGGGACAAGGACGCCATCGGCGAGGAAACGCGGACCATCTATAAACAAAACGGTTACAGGCCTCTTCTGGGGACCCTGCCGCTGTTTATTCAGGTCATTCTGTTGCTCGGCGTCATCGGCGCCGTCAGATCGTGGCTTGAAGGAAGCGACAGCGTGCTTGCCGTGACCCCCTTTGAAAAGGGCGGGATCAGCCTTCTGATGCCGTTGGCTGCGGGGCTTTCGGCGCTGATCCTCGGTCTCGCGCAGAACGAGCTGAACCCCCTGCAGCGCGAACAGTCCAAGGCGAATCAATGGCTGACGAGCGGCGTATCCATCGCGATCTCGCTTTTCCTCGGTGCGTTCGTACCGTTGGGCGTCGGCTTATACTGGATCGCAAGCAATCTCTTCACGATCCTCCAGCAGCTTCTTTTGAACGTCATGATGCCGCCGAAGAAATACGTGGACTACGAAGAGCTGGCGGCGAGCAAAAAAGAGCTGGCGGAGCTGGACGGGCTGAAGAGCAAAGTCTCCCGTGAGGACAAGCAGAGAGAAAAGGCGGACTACAAGCGCTTCTTCTCCGTCGTAAACAAGCATCTCGTCGTGTATTCCGAGCGCAGCGGGTTCTACAAGTATTTCAAGGATTACATCGAGTACATCCTCGCAAAAACGAATCTGACGGTCCACTACGTCACCAGCGATCCAAACGACCGCATCTTTGAAACGGCAGAGCAGAACCCGCGCATCCGCGCCTACTATATCGGCGAAAACCGTCTGATCACGCTGATGATGAAGATGGACGCCGACGTGGTCATGATGACGATGCCGGATCTCAACAACTACCATATCAAAAAGAGCTATATCCGGGACGACGTCGAATACATCTTTGTGCAGCACGACATGAACAATCACGCCATGCTGATGCGCAAGGGCTGCACCGATCATTTTGACACGATCTTCCTTGCCGGCAAGCATCAGAAGGCGGAAGAGCTGGAGTTCGAGCGCGTCTATCAGCTGAAGCCGCGCACGCTCGTCGAGGTCGGCTACCCGCTGATCGACGCTCTGCGTGCGGAGTTCCGGTCCGCGGCGCACGAGGCGCATGCAAAGCCCAAGATCCTGATCGCGCCCTCCTGGCAGAAGGACAATCTCATCGACAGCTGTCTCGAAACACTGCTGGACCAGCTGACCGGACACGGGTATGATGTGGTCGTGCGTCCGCATCCGCAGGAGGTGCGCCTGAAGCGCGAGTATATGAACGCGCTGAAAGCCAAATATGAGGGCAGCGGCATCATGATCCAGACGGATTTCACCTCCGACAATCCCGTCATGGAGGCGGATCTGCTGATTACCGACTGGTCCGGCATCAGCTGGGAATACGCGTTTACCACGCTGCGCCCCGTCCTGTTTATCAACACGCCCATGAAGGTCATGAACCCCGATTACGAAGAGATCAAGACCGAATCCATCAATCTCAGCCTCCGGGACAAGCTCGGCGTCAGCATCGATCCGGATCAGCTCGACAGAACGGCGGAAGCGGTTGCGGATCTTCTTGCGAAAAAGGACGTGTATCGGGAACAGATCAATGCGCTTGCGCATGAATACCTTTATCACTTGGACCATGCCGCCGAGGTCGGCGGAAACTATATTTTCCAGGCAATCCGGAATAAAATTGCAGAAAAAAAGGAGAAATAAAACCATGAAAAAACTGTTCAAACATCTGGCTCTCTGCGCAGCGGTCGCGTTCTGCGCAATGCTCTTCTTCGGCATCGACGGTTCGGCGTATATCGACCCGTCCGTCGGCGGCGCCCTGATCACCGCCATCTCCGGCTTGGTGATCGCCGTCGGCGCCGTGATCGGCATCTATTTCCGCAGAGCAAAGAAGAAGCTCAAAATCGACGAGAATCGCAACAAAGAGGTTGAAAGCGACGAGATCGAAGCGGCTCCGGAAGCAACGGCAACGGTCACGACGGAAACGGCTCCGGAAGAGAACAACGATTGACGGTTCTTGTGAGGAATGCAATGAAAGCTCTTATTCTGAATTCCGGCCTCGGCTCCCGCATGGGCGCGCTGACCTCCGAACATCCGAAATGCATGACGGAACTGAATCCGAAGGAAACGATCCTGTCGCGTCAGCTTCGCCAGCTGGCGGAAGCGGGGATCGAAGAGGTCGTTATGACCACCGGTTTGTTCGACACGGTTCTTGTGAACTACTGTCTCAGCCTCGGACTGCCGCTCCACTATACCTTCGTCAAGAATCCGCGCTACGCGGAGACCAACTATATCTACAGCATCTACTGTGCAAAAGCGTATCTCGAGGACGATATCCTGCTTCTGCACGGAGACCTTGTTTTCGAAAACGAGGTGCTGGATCAGGTCATGGCGTTCCCCGGCTCCTGCATGACGGTCTCCTCCACCCTGCCCCTTCCCGAAAAGGATTTCAAGGCGCAGGTGTGCGGCGGCAAGGTCCTGCGGGTCGGCGTCGACGTGTATAACGACGCGATGGCGGCGCAGGCGCTGTATAAGCTGACCAGGGAAAGCTGGATGCTCTGGCTGGATCAGATCTCCGCCTTCTGCGAAAGCGGAAACGACAAGGTCTATGCGGAAAACGCGCTGAACGTGCTGGAAGGCCGCGCGGATATTGCGGCGCTGGACGTGCAGAATCTGCTCTGCGCGGAGATCGACAATCAGGAAGATCTTGCCGTTGTTTCCGCCAAGCTCAAAGAGGTGGAAGATCGCCTGGTCTATATGTGCTTCTCCACCGACATCCTGCACGGCGGGCATATCGCCATCATCAAGAAGGCGCAGCGGCTCGGCCGTCTGATGATCGGCGTTCTTTCCGACGAGGCGGTCGCTTCCTACAAGCGCTTCCCGCTCGTCGGCTATGCCGACCGGAAAACCATGCTGGAAAGCATTGCGGGCGTATACAAGGTCGTGGAACAGAAAACGCTGTCCTATCGGGAGAATCTGGAAACGTATCACCCGGCGATCCTGGTGCACGGCGACGACTGGTGCACCGGATTCCAGAAGCCGGTGAGAGACGAGGCTGCGGCTGTTCTGGCGTCCTACGGCGGAAAGCTGGTCGAGTATCCGTATTCGAAGGACGACCGTTTTGAGGAGCTGGAGAACCGTACGCGCGCAAACCTGTCCATGCCGGACGTCCGCCGCGGAAGGCTCAGAAGAATGCTGGATGCAAAGGGACTGATCACGGCTATGGAAGCGCATGACGGTCTCACCGGACTCGTCGTTGAGAACACGATCTCCTATCAGGACGGCGGCGCGCATCAATTCGACGCCATGTGGATCTCCTCCCTGTGCGACAGCACGGCAAAAGGCAAGCCGGATATCGAGCTTGTGGACATGACCTCCCGCTTCCGCACCATCGAGGACATTACGGAAGTCACGACAAAGCCGATCATCTTCGACGGCGATACCGGCGGAAAAACGGAGCATTTCGTGTATACCGTCCGTTCCCTGGAGCGGCTCGGCGTCAGCATGGTCATCATCGAGGACAAGACCGGTCTCAAGAAGAACTCGCTTTTCGGTACGGAGGTCGTGCAGACGCAGGACAGCATTGAGCATTTCAGCGAGAAGATCCGCGCCGCCAAGAAAGCACAGCGAACCAAAGAGTTCATGATCTGCGCCAGAATCGAAAGCCTGATCCTGGAGCGCGGCATGGAGGATGCGCTGACCCGCGCCTTCGCCTTTGTCGAAGCCGGCGCCGACGCCATCATGATCCACAGCCGGAAAAAGGATCCGTCCGAAATCATCGAATTCATCCGCAAATTCCGCGCGGAAAACAAAACCACGCCGATCGTACTGGTGCCGACCAGCTTCAACTCGGTCCGCGAAGAGGAATGGAAAGAAATCGGCGCAAACATCATCATCTACGCCAATCAGCTGATGCGCGCGCAGGTGCCCGCCATCCAGAAGGCCGCCCGAATGATCCTCGAAAACCACAGGGCGGAGGAATGCGACAGCATTCTCATGCCGTTCAAGGAGATTATTCGCCTGATTCCGGAGGAGATGTAAGCCCCCATGGACCAGAGAATCATCACCGATTACGCGGGGCTTGACGATTGGCTTTTAAGCTCCGGCGCAGCAAAGCTGATGCTTGTTTGCGACAAATTTCTGGAGCAGCACGACATCGTCCGCCATTTTCTCACGCTCGGACCGCGGATCGGCGTCAGCCTCTTTACGGACTTTACGCCGAATCCGCAGTATGAATCCGTGGTCGACGGCGTTCGGAGATTTCACGCCGAGGGATGCAGCGCCATCGTTGCGGTCGGCGGCGGGTCTGCGATGGACGTGGCAAAGTGCATCAAGCTGTACTCCGACATGGATCCCGAGCGGAACTATCTCGAGCAGACGATCGTTCCGAACGACATCCCCTTCCTTGCCGTCCCCACCACGGCGGGAACCGGTTCGGAAGCAACGCGCTTTGCGGTCATCTATTATCAGGGCGTCAAGCAGTCCGTTGCGGATCTCAGCTGTATTCCCGCTGCCGTCTTTCTGGACAGCGGTCTTCTGAAGACGCTGCCGGAATACCAGAAAAAATCCACCATGATGGACGCTTTCTGCCACGCCATGGAATCCCTCTGGTCGGTGAACAGCACCGAGGAGAGCCAGACCTACAGCTTTGACGCGATCCGCACGATCCTCGCCCATATGGACGGTTACCTTGCGAATACGGAAGAGGGACGCAGGAACATGCTTCTTGCCGCCAACACCGCCGGCAAGGCGATCAACATCACGCAGACGACAGCCGGGCACGCCATGTGCTACAAGCTGACCAGCCTGTACGGCTGCGCGCACGGGCACGCCGCGTTTCTGTGCAACCGGGTGCTGCTCCCGTGGACGATCCGGCATACGGACGCCTGCATTGATCCGCGGGGCAAACAGTATCTTACGGACGCGCTTCAAAAGATCGCGCTTGCGATGGGTTGCGATTGCCCGGAAGCAGCCGCGGACAAGCTGAACGCGCTCTTTGATAAGCTCGCCCTGCCCGTTCCGCAGGCGGCGCCGGAAGACTACGCGATCCTTTGCGGCTCGGTGAATCCGGTCAGGCTGAAGAATTACCCGATCCGGCTCAGCGAGGAAGACATCGATACGCTTTATCATTCCATTCTGAGGTAAGAACATGAAAGTTGAAAGTCTCATGAACATCATCGGCGCCGATTTCTATACCGGCGTTCCGGACAGCCAGCTGAAAGCGCTCTGCAACTGCCTGATGGCAACGTACGGGATCGATCCCCGGCATCATGTCATCGCCGCAAACGAAGGCAACTGCGCGGCGCTCGCCGCGGGGTATCATCTCGCAACCGGAAAGGTCCCCGTTGTCTACATGCAGAACAGCGGCGAGGGCAACATCATCAATCCGCTCGCAAGCCTTCTCAGCGACAAGGTCTACGCCATCCCGATGATCTTTATCGTCGGCTGGCGCGGTGAGCCGGGCGTTCACGACGAGCCCCAGCACATCTATCAGGGCGAGGTCACGGTAAAACTTCTGGAGGATATGGACGTCCGCACCTTCATCATCGACAAGGAAACGACCGAAGAGGCGCTCTCCGCTGCCATGGACCGTTTCCGCGCGATTCTTCTTGAAGGAAAGGACGTCGCGTTCGTCGTCAGAAAGAATGCCCTGACGTATGACGGAAAGGTCACGTACAAAAACGATCACCCCATGCTGCGGGAGGAGATCATTCAGCACATTGTAAAGGCGAGCGGCGAGGACCCGATCATCAGCACCACGGGAAAAGCGTCCCGCGAGCTGTTTGAGACCCGCGTTTCGAACGGGCAGAGCCATAAATACGATTTCCTGACCGTCGGCTCGATGGGGCACAGCAGCTCCATCGCGTTGGGCGTAGCCGTCAACAAGCCGGATCAGCGGATCTGGTGCATCGACGGCGACGGCGCCGTGTTGATGCACATGGGCTCCATGGCGGTTCTGGGCGCAAACAAGCCGAAGAATCTCATTCATGTCGTGATCAACAACGGCGCGCATGAAACGGTCGGAGGCATGCCGACCGTTGCCGGACAGATCGATCTGGTCGGCGTCGCCAAGGCATGCGGATACCCGTACGCCGTATGCGTGGACAGTGTTGAAGCGCTGGATTCCGAGCTGGAGGCGGCGAAGCGGAGAAATGCGCTGAGCCTGATCGAGGTCAAGTGCTCCATCGGCGCGCGCGAGAACCTCGGAAGACCGACGACCACCGCTTTGGAGAACAAGCAGAATTTCATGGCGTACCTCGGAACGCTGTCATAACGCCTTGAAGGATCCGCGCAAAATCAATTGGAAAAAAGCGATCCCGCTGCTTGCGGCGATCCTGTTGATCGTTTGTCTCTGCTGGTATGTCTCCGCATACTGGTATCAGTTCGTCCTGATCCGGGGCAAATCCATGATGCCGACGTACCATCCTCTGCAGCTCGTTCTGCTGGAGAAGTGCGTGCAGGAGTACCGCACAGGCGATGTGATCGCTTTCCGCTGCGAGGGATTCGATACCGTGCTGATCAAGCGGATCGCGGCAGGTCCCGGGGATACGGTCGTGATCGCGGACGGAACGCTTCTTGTCAACGGAACGCCGACGCCCCTTTATCGGGAAGGCGCATTCGGATTCGCCGGTCTTCTGGACCGCGAGATCACGCTTGCGGACGGAGAGTATATCGTGATCGGCGACAACATTGCCGAGAGCAAGGACAGCCGCTATCCGCAGGTAGGCGTCGTTCGTCCGGAGACGATCCTCGGCAGACTCGTCCGTTCCGCCGCTCCGAAAAACAACTGAAAAGAAAAAACGCCCTGCATCAGAACGGTGCAGGGCGTTTTTGTGTCTTATACGAATTGCACGATATAGTCGTGCAGATTGCGGTACGCGATGCGCTCGACCTCGGCGGGGGTAAAGCCCTCCGCAAGAAGCGCGTCAAACAGCGCGGGCAGATCGGACGGGTTTTTGAGGTCCTTCGGATACTGCTGCATACCGTCGAAATCCGAACCGATGCAGACGTGCTCGACGCCGCCGATCGAAATCGCATGCGAGATATGCCGCACGATGTCCCTGATCATGGCATGCCCGGATTCCGTAAGCTGCGGACCGTAGAAATTGATCCCGACGACGCCGCCCTTCCTCGCGATCGCGCGGATGTAGTCATCTTCGAGGCAGCGCGGCGCATTTTGGAGCGCGCGGCAGTTCGAATGCGACGCAAAGATCGGCTGCGCGGAAAGTGCCAAAGCATCCTCAATGCCTTTGTCGGAAAGATGCGACACGTCGAACGCGATCCCGAGCCGGTTCATTTCCTGAAGGATCTCGCGCCCCGCCGCGGACAGCCCGCGGCGTTTTTTGCCCTGTCCCGCGCCCGCAAGCTCATTGTCCGAGTTCCAGGTGAAGGTCATCGCGCGCACGCCGAGCCGATACAGATCCCGAAGGATCGACGGCGACGCGCCTAAGGCTTCCGCGCCCTCCACGGCGAGCACCGTGGCGATCTTGCCGGAGCGCGGATCGAACTCCTTTGTGAGCGGCACAAATTCCGGATGCGTTTCGTGAATTGCGTAGTACCGGTCGATCATGATCAGCACCTGCTCGAGCGGCGGAACCTTGAGCTTCGTGTCCGCCCACGCCGCCAGAAACTGCAGCGCTACCCCGCCTTTTTGCAGGTTCTGCAGCGTGATCGTCTGGTTCCGCTTCTGTGTGTCGATCGTCCAGCCGTAATCCATCGCGCCGAACAGATAATCGCAATGCGCGTCAGCCGCGAAAAACTGCATTTGATCCTCCTGTTATTCAAACTCCTTCGGTGTTCCGGATCGCTGTTTTCGGGAAGGTTATTTCTACTTTACGATATGCTTTACAGCACGATATGTTTGCTGACGCAAGCACGATATGCAATCGCTTTGCGCCTGCACGATATGCAGCGGTTGCCGCACGATATGATTTAAATCCCCGTGCTCCGCAGAGCATATCGTTTCGAAGGAATATCGTACTCCGAAGGAGTATATCACGAAGGGTGTTAAGAAGCTCTTAACACCCTTCCGCATTCTTTATTTCGCGTAATCGACCGTGCGGGTCTCGCGAATGACGTTGACCTTGATCTGGCCGGGATACTCGAGCTCGCTCTCGATGCGCTTTGCGATGTCCTTCGCCATGATGACGGTCTCGGTGTCGCTGACGCGTTCCGGCTTGACGATGATGCGGACCTCTCTGCCCGCCTGGATCGCGTAGGAATAATCGACGCCCTCGAACGAGTTTGCGATCTCCTCGAGTTTCTCAAGGCGCTTGATGTACGCTTCGAGCGTTTCACGCCGCGCACCGGGTCTTGCCGCCGAGATCGCGTCCGCCGCCTGCACCAGCACCGCTTCGATCGAGTTGGGATCGACGTCGCCGTGGTGCGCCATGATGCAGTGGATGACCGCATTGTTCTCGCGATACTTCTTTGCAAGGTCCGCGCCGATCTGCGCATGGCTGCCCTCGACCTCGTGGTCGATGGACTTGCCGATGTCGTGCAGAAGACCTGCGCGCTTTGCCAGCGCGACGTTCGCGCCGATCTCCGCCGCCATGATGCCGGCGAGGTGCGCAACCTCGATCGAGTGCCGCAGCACGTTCTGACCGTAGCTGGTGCGGTATTTCATTCTGCCGAGGTAGCGGATCAGCTCGTGATGCAGACCGTGTACACCGACCTCAAGCACTGCGGCTTCGCCCGCCTCGCGGATCGTCTGATCGACCTCCTTGCGCGCCTTCTCGACCATTTCTTCGATGCGCGCGGGATGGATGCGTCCGTCCATGATGAGCTTTTCGAGACTGATGCGCGCGATCTCTCTGCGCACCGGATCGAACGCGGACAGAATGACCGCCTCGGGCGTGTCGTCGATGATCAGGTCGACGCCGGTCGCCGTTTCGAGCGCGCGGATGTTGCGTCCCTCGCGGCCGATGATGCGGCCCTTCATTTCGTCATTGGGCAGCGGCACGACGGACACGGTCGCCTCTGCGACGTGGTCCGCGGCGCAGCGCTGGATCGCCAGCGAAACGATGTTGCGCGCGCGCTTGTCGGCCTCCTCCTTGGTGCGCTGTTCGATCTCCCGGAGCATGACCGCCGCTTCGTGCTTTGCTTCCTGCTCGGCGCGGTCGAGCACCATGGTTTTAGCCTCGTCGAGGGTGATGCCGGAGATACGCTCCAGCTCCTCTTCCTGTTTCTTGTAGAGGGCGTTGATCTCGTCCTCGAGTTTATCGAGCTTCTTGGTGCGGTCATTCATCTGCTGCTCGCGCGATTCCACCGCTTCGAGTTTCTTATCCAGCGATTCCTCGCGCTGGAACAGCCTGCGCTCGTTCTGCTTGATTTCGTTTCTGCGTTCCCGGACTTCCTTTTCCGCTTCGCTGCGGATCTTGTAGGCTTCGTCCTTTGCTTCCAATACTTTTTCTTTTCGGATCTCTTCGGCCTTCTTCTGGGCTTCATCGTACAGGCGCTTCACGGCGTCCTCGGCCTTTTCGACCTTCGCCTCCGCGACATTTTTACGATAGAAGTAGCCGATCACAAACCCGATGACGCCGACGGCAACCGCCGCGCCGATCAATACGTAGTGCAACCAGTCCACGATATTCTACTCCAATCTATATGAATATAACCGAGCAAACTGCCCGGCTATTCCGCATAATCTGATTCAAGTTTTCGAAAAAGTTCAACGCACCGAAAAGGTGCGGTAAAGCGTTCCGCAAATCTATCTTCCAATACTATGATGAACGCACTTGGCAGTGCAGGATTACTCGATAATATTGTAAACGTATTTTCCCGCAAAGTCAAGGACCGAACTGCATAAAATACGTCGTCCTGTATAATATATCTTTTGCGTTCCCGGATCGGGACTGCAGCGGCGTCAGTCGGCAGCCCGGATCATTTCTTCGCCGCCGACGCCTGCTGATGGCATTTGCCCGCCATCGGACAATGCGCGCATCCGCCGCCGCAGGAGGTTTGCCCCTTCTTCTTATCGCGGATCAGCGAGAAAACAACGACGATCACCGCCGCCGCAAGCACAAGCAGAATGCCGATCGTCAGAAGATTGTCCTTCAGCCATTCGAGCACAGCAATCTCCTCCTTCCAACAGAAATTGCCGCCGCCCCGTACGCCGGAGCGGCGGCTTCGGTTCTTTTACTTGACGCGAACCTTCTGAGTCAGCGTCGTCGCTTCTTTATACTTCTTGAAGAACAGCATGTAGACGAACAGTCCGAGCACGAGGATCGCGGCGATCAGACCGATCACGCTGACGCTGCCGCTGAAAAGACGGCCGAACTGATAGATCATCAGTGAGATCGCGTAGGCGAACACCGTCTGATAGCCGATCGCGAACCACGTCCACTTTGCGCTGTTCATTTCGCGGCGGATCGCGCCGATCGCGGCGAAGCACGGTGCGCACAGCAGGTTGAACACGAGGAACGAGAAGCCGATCACGCCGGGCATTGCCGCGCCGAGCGCCGCATAGGCTTCCTTGCCGCCGTAGAGAACGCCCATCGTGCCGACGATGTTCTCCTTTGCGATGAGGCCCGTGACGGACGCGACGACCGCGCGCCATTCACCCCAGCCGAGCGGTGCAAACAGCCACTGAACGGCTCTGCCGACGGTGCCGAGGATCGAGTACTCGATCGCGTCCTCCGAAAGCATGCCGAACGCGTGCGTTTCGGGATTGACGCCGAAGCGGGACAGGAACCAGATGACGATCGTGGACAGCAGGATGATCGTGCCCGCCTTCTTGATGAACGACCAGCCGCGCTCCCACATCGAACGGAGCACGTTGCCGAGCGTCGGCCAATGGTACGCAGGCAGCTCCATAACAAACGGAGCGGGATCGCCCGCGAACATCTTCGTCTTCTTCAGCATAATGCCGGAGACGATGATTGCCGCAGCGCCGATGAAGTACGCGGAAACGGAGACCCAGGGCGAGCCGTGGAAGATCGCGCCCGCGATCATGGCGATGAACGGCAGCTTCGCGCCGCAGGGAATGAACGTGGTCGTCATGATCGTCATACGGCGGTCGCGCTCGTTTTCAATGGTACGCGACGCCATGATGCCGGGGATGCCGCAGCCTGCGCCGATCAGCATCGGGATAAAGGACTTGCCGGAAAGACCGAACCGGCGGAAGATACGGTCGAGCACGAACGCGATACGCGCCATGTAGCCGCACGCTTCGAGGAACGCGAGCATCAGGAACAGGACCAACATCTGCGGCACAAAGCCGAGCACCGCGCCGACGCCGGCGACGATGCCGTCCATAATGAGCCCGTACAGCCATTCGGGAACCTTCGGGTTGCCCTCGGCGTCCAGAAGCAGCTTGTCGATCAGCGCCGGAATACCGGGCACCCATACGCCGTAATCGGCGGGATCGGGCTCGTCAAAGCCATTCTCCTCAAAGTACCCGATCGCATCCTTGAAGGACATCGCGTTGACGTCCTCGTCCGCATCCGCGGGAACCTCGTCAAAGTATACGGTCACGTCGGACAGCGCGAGGTTCTCCTCGTCCTGCACCTCGACGACCGCGGTCTTCTCGTCGGTCGAAAACGCCTTGAGCTCCGCGATCAGCGCGTCGCCGTCAAACGCTTCATCCTCGGTGTCGAACTCGAAGCCGTACGCCTCGAGCGCGTTGGACGCTGCGGAATAATCGTCCGCCGCCTCCTCCGCCTGCCTGTCGCCGATGCCGATAAGGTGATAGCCGTCGCCGAACAGCCCGTCGTTCGCCCAGTCGGTTGCTGGCGCGCCGACGCCGACCATGGCGACCCAGTAGACGATGAACATCACGACCGCGAAGATCGGCAGTCCCAGCCAGCGGTTGGTCACGATGCGGTCGATCTTGTCGGAGGTCGACAGCTTGCCCGCGCCCTTCTTCTTATAGCAGGTCTTGATAACGTTGCCGATCCAGACATAGCGCTCGTTGGTGATAATGCTCTCCGCGTCGTCATCCAGCTCCTTCTCGGCTGCTGCGATATCCTGTTCGATATGCGTCTTTGTCCCTTCCGAAAGGTCGAGCTGCTCCATGACCTTGCTGTCGCGCTCAAAGACCTTGATCGCGTACCAGCGCTGCTGCTCTTCGGGCAGTCCGTGCACGACCGCTTCCTCGATGTGCGCGAGCGCGTGCTCGACCGGACCGGAGAACGAATGCTGCGGCACGGTCTTGGTGCCCTGCGCCGCCTTGATCGCTTCCTCGGCGGCTTCCTGAATGCCCGTGCCCTTCAGCGCGGAGATCTCAACGATCCGGCAGCCGATCTGCTCAGAAAGCCGCTTCGTGTCGATCTTGTCGCCGTTCTTTTTCACGACGTCCATCATGTTGATCGCCACGACCACCGGAATGCCGAGCTCGACAAGCTGCGTGGTAAGATACAGGTTGCGTTCAAGGTTCGAGCCGTCCACGATGTTCAGGATCGCGTCGGGGCGTTCGTTGATCAGATAGTTTCTGGCTACGACTTCCTCGAGCGTATAGGGCGACAGCGAATAGATACCGGGAAGGTCGGTGATGATCACGTCGGTGTGACCTTTCAGCTTGCCTTCCTTCTTCTCGACCGTGACGCCCGGCCAGTTGCCCACGAACTGGTTCGAGCCGGTCAGCGCGTTGAACAGGGTCGTTTTGCCGCTGTTCGGGTTGCCCGCGAGGGCAATGCGAATACTCATAATACCTCCTCTATTGTTAGCAGCTGCTAACCTATGCTTTGAAAAAAACAGGCGTCAGCCTTTCGTTTTGTGTTATTCTTCAATCAGGATCATTTCCGCGTCGGCTTTGCGAAGCGAAAGCTCATACCCGCGCACCGTGACCTCGACCGGATCGCCCAAAGGCGCAACCTTACGGACATACACCTCGATACCCTTCGTGATGCCCATGTCCATGATGCGGCGTTTGACCGCGCCTTCGCCCGTGAGCTTTTTGACCTTGACCGTTTCGCCGATCTTTGCGTCTCTTAACGTTTTCATTGCTTCCTCCTTAAACCATAATTTTCTGCGCCATCTTCTCGTCGATGGCAATGCGGCTCTCCTTGACGTTGACGATCACGTTGCCGCCCATCCGTGAAATGATCTGCACCGTTCCGCCGACCACAAATCCCAGGTTGCTGAGGTGGTGACGGATCTCGTCCGTTCCCTTGATGGCACGGATCACATTGATCTCGCCGTCGTCTGCAAATACCAGAGGCATCATACCGTTCCTCCTTCTGATCGGGTCAGCTTTTCCGACCGAAAGCAGCGATAATCGGTTAGCACAAGCTAACCTTTTACCCAAACAATCGGTTAGCTTCCGCTAACCTTTGCACACAGTATAGTGGTTCTCCGGGGAAATGTCAAGTATCTTCCTCGTCTTTTTTGAAAATATACGGTTTGCTTGCAAAATCGGATCGAGTTCGCTATAATATCTGTAATCCACAGAAAGAGGAATCGCAAATGTCTCTGTTTGAATCCGGCGAAATGTATCTTGAAACGATCCTGATCCTTTCCATGCAGAAGCAATCCGTCCGTTCGATCGACGTCGCGGAGATGATGTCGTATTCAAAGCCCTCCGTCAGCCGCGCGATCGGGCTTCTGAAGAAGAACGGACTTGTGGAAACGGACAGCGCGGGACTCATCACGCTCACCGCGGCGGGCGAAGAAAAGGCGAAAAGCATTTACGAACGCCACACCGTTCTGACCCGCCTTCTGATCAATCTCGGCGTGGACGAGAAAACCGCGGCGGACGACGCCTGCCGGATCGAGCACTATATCAGCGATCAGACATTCAACGCCATCAAGGCGCACATGATGAAATACGGCTCGGATACGTAACATTTTCCCGCAAAAAAGCAGACACGCGCGTGTCTGCTTTTTGATTGCGCCGAATGGCGTCAGAAATCGAACAGCGAGATCTGCTTGTTCTTCGGCATATCGCCGAACGCGCCGCATTGCTCGAGCATGGAGACGATGCCGGTGTTCGCGCCGGTCTCGTTCGCAAAGTCCTCGATCGTTGGGTATCTGACCCCCGGCTTTCTGCGCTCGCAGATCGCGATCGCCTGCCCCGCGCCGACCCCGGGAATGGCGTCGAACGGCGGACGGAGCGCGTTCCCTTCGATCAAAAACTTCGTCGCGTCGGACTTGTAGATGTCGATCGGCAGCAGTTCGATCCCGCGCACGTTCATCTCATAGACGAGCTCCAGGATCGTGACAAGCTCCTTGTCCTTTTTCTTTTCGCTGTCGGTCTTCTGCGGATTGCTGTCCTTTTCGATCGCTTCGATCTGCCGTCTGACCGCTTCGGGACCGCCCGCCGCTCGCGTGATGTCGAACGTGTCGGCGCGCACGGTAAAATAGACCGCGTAGAATGCCAGCGGATAATGCACCTTATAGTACGCGATGCGGAACGACGACATCGAATACGCCACCGCGTGTCCGCGCGGGAACATGTACTTGATCTTCTTGCACGAGTCGATGAACCATGCCGGGATCGCGCCGTCGACCATCGCCTGCTCCATCTCGTCGGTCAGTCCCTTGCCCTTTCGGACGCGTTCCATGATCTTGAACGACAGCGACGCCTCCATGTTGTGCGCGATGAGGTAGTTCATGATGTCGTCGCGCGTGCAGAGGACCTCGGAGAGCTTTGCGATGCCGCCCATAACGAGCGGTTCGGCGTTGTTCAGCCACACGTCCGTGCCGTGCGTCAGCCCCGCGATGCGGATCAGCTCCTCGAACGTCGTCGGGCGCGTGTTCTCAAGCACCTGCCGCACAAAGCCCGTGCCGAATTCCGGCACGCCGAGCGTACCCAGGGAACAGCCGATGTCCGTGAGGTCGATATGCAGCGGTTCCACCGTCGAGAACAGCATGCGCGTGTCCGGATCGTCGAGCGGAATCTCGCGCGGGTTCAGCCCCGTCAGCGCTTCGAGCATGTGCAGCGCTGTCGGATCGTCGTGTCCGAGGATATCGAGCTTGACAAGGCGGTCGTCCATGGCGTGGAAGTCGAAGTGCGTGGTGATCGTATCCTTGTCGATCTTGTCCGCCGGATACTGGATCGGCGTGTAGTCATAGACCTCGGTGTATTCGTCGTGATCGCGCGGCACGATGACGATGCCGCCCGGGTGCTGTCCGGTCGTGACCTTGACGCCCTCGCAGCCCTTTTCGAGCCGCTGGACCTCCGCCGGTGAGAACGTGCGTCCCGTCGCCTCCGCGAACGAATAGACGCACTCGAACGCCTTTCGCTCCGCAAGGCCGGAGATCGTGCCCGCGCGGAACGCGTGTCCCTTGCCGAACATCTCCTCCACGTATTTATGCGCGACCGGCTGATACTCGCCGGAGAAGTTCAGGTCGATATCGGGGACCTTGTCGCCCTTGAAGCCGAGGAACACCTCGAACGGGATCTCAAAGCCTTCCTTTTTGAGCATGGTGCCGCAGACGGGGCACGCGCGGTTCGGCATGTCGGCGCCGACGCTGTATTTTTCCTTGTCGATGTCAAAGTCGGAGAATTTGCAGTTCGGGCAGACGTAGTGCGGCGCAAGCGCGTTGACCTCCGTGATGCCCGCAAGCATCGCCACGACCGACGAGCCGACGGAGCCCCGAGAGCCTACAAGGTAGCCGTCCGACAGCGATTTTTTGACCAGCCGCTGCGCCATGAGATAGAGCGACGCGTAATGGTTGCCAATGATGGAATTGAGCTCCTTATCCAGCCTTGCCTGCACGATCGGCGGCAGCGGATCGCCGTAGATCTCGTGCGCGCGGTTGATCGCCGTATTTTTGAGCTCCTCCTCTGCGTTCTCGATCGTCGGGGAATGCGTGCCGTCCGGGAACGGCTTCAGTTCGCCGCACAGGTCCGCAATGCGGTTCGGCACGTCGATAACGACCTCGTGCGCCTTCGTCTCTCCGAGATAGGAAAACTCTTCGAGCATGTCCGCAGTCGTATGGAACCACAGCGGCGCCTGCTGCTCCGCGTCCTCGAAGCCGAGCTTGCTCATCAGGATCGCGCGGTAGATCGCGTCGGTCGGCTCCAGAAAATGCACGTCGCCGGTCGCCGCAACGGGCTTTTGCATCTGTTCGCCGAGCGCGACGATCCTCCGGTTCAGATCCCGGAGTCCCTCGTCGTCCTGTACCCTGCCTTCGCGCTTCAGGAACGCGTTGTTGCCGATCGGCTGGATCTCGAAATAGTCATAGAACGAAGCGATCTTTTCAACCTGCCCCTCGCTTTCTCCGTTCAGGATCGCGCGGAACAGCTCGCCCGCCTCGCACGCGGAGCCGACAACGAGATCGCTCCGATACAGCATCAGCAGCGATTTCGGGATCTGCGGACGCCCGTGCAGATAATCGAGATGCGACCAGCTGATGAGCTTATACAGGTCCTTCATGCCCTTCTGTGTGCGGGCAAGCAGGATGATATGGTTCGTCTGCCGCTTCTCCTTCGCCGCGCGGCGGAGGTACGCCTCGTGCGCGCTCGGCACGACCGGGATGCGGTCGATGCCGCGCTCCCTGAGCATGCCGATAAACCGCAGCAGGATCTCGGCGCAGGTGTTTGCGTCGTCGTCCGCGCGGTGATGGCTGCCCATGTCGATGTTGAAATAGGCGGAAACGGTATCGAGCTTGTGGTTCTCGAGTTCGTCGCGCAGCAGATAGCGCGACAGCATCAGCGTATCGGCGTACGGCATCGGGACCGTGATCCCGAAGCGGTCGCCGTGATGTGTGATAAAGCCCGTGTCGAAGCCGGCGTTGTGCGCGACGAGCGTGCTGTCCTTTGCAAACGCGCGGAACCGCTCGAGCACCTCGCGCGTTGACGGCGCGCCCTCGAGCATGGATTGCGTGATGCCGGTGAGCTTGGTGATCTCGTTCGGGATCACAACGCCGTCGTCGATGAACGACTGGAACCGCTCCGTAACCCTGCCGTCATGCAGCCGCACCGCGCCGATCTCGATGATGTCGCAGCGGTCCGCCTTGAGCCCCGTCGTCTCGATGTCAAAGACCGTAAAATCGCCGTCCGTCGGAATGGATTCGCAGTCCGGGATCAGGTACCCTTCCACGCCGAAGATCGCCTTGACGCCGGTCGCTTTTGCCGCCTTTGCCGCTTCGGGGAACGCCTGCACGACGCCGTGGTCGGTGATCGCAAGCGCCTTGTGCCCCCAGCGCTTCGCGGTGCGGAACGCCTCGGTGAGGTTCGTGATGCCGTCCATCGTGGACATGCGCGAATGCAGATGCAGCTCAACGCGCTTTTCCTCCGCGTCGTCGCTGCGGAGCGCGCGCGGCAAAACGCCGACGGAATCGACGTAAACGCTGCGATCGCCGGTCTTTCTCACGATCCGGCAAACGCCCTTGATCTTCAGGTCCTTCCCGCTCTTGGACGCTTCGGAAAGCCAGTGTGCGAACCGCGCCGCCTGCCATTCCTCCGGAAAGCTTGCCGTGCAGTAGATCGAATCATTGAGGTCGGTCACGTTGAACAGCACGCGGCAGTTCGACCGCTTCTGACGCATCGACCAGTCGTCGCGGATCTCGACGGAAACGAGCCTGCCGGAAAACGCGGCTTTGGTTTCCTCCTCGCCGTTCAGCGCATAGACCGGAAGCAGCTCCTCTCCCTCGGGGATCGGCTTGCCCATCAGGATGCCGTTCTCGGGCAGCGGCACATCGACCTCGTTCTTTTTCTGCGGCGCAGGCTTTGAAACGACGCGCTCCGGCTCGACGTCGCGGTACGCAAACCGGACGGTATACGCCGAAAGCAGCGAACGGATCGCCGCCTCCCATGCGGATATCGCTTCGTCCGAGACCAGATTTTTCATACGGTCCGCGGTAACCGTCAGCGTCTGCGTTTCACGCGAGAGACTGACGTTTTTGATCGTCAGCCAGTCGGACGTGAGATGCGCCGCGTCGTATGCCGCCTTGAGTTCTTCCTTCATGCCGCCCCTGTGTTTCCTTATGCGCCCAGGATCGCGTTTGCCTCGTCGACCAGACGCCGTAAAATCTCCTCATAACCGCCGTGTCCGACGATCTCGCCTTTTTTGATCAGCACGCCGTTGCCGTCGCCGAACGCCACGCCGATGTCGGCCTCCCGCGCTTCGCCGGGTCCGTTGACCGCGCAGCCCATAACGGCGATCTTCAGATAGCCCTTGTTGTGCGCAACGTGCTCGTTCACATACGCCGCCGCCTTTTCGACGTCGCAGCGCGTCCGTCCGCAGGTCGGGCAGGAGACAATCTCCACGTCGTCCTTCCGAAGCCCGCAGGCGCGTAAAATCGCAAGCGCGGTCTCCACTTCGCGCACGGGATCGCCGGTCAGAGAGACGCGCATCGTGTCGCCGATGCCCTGTAAAAGCAGCGCGCCGAGCCCCGCCGCGCTCTTGATGATGCCGGTCTCGATCGGACCGGTCTCGGTGATGCCGATGTGCAGCGGATAATCCATCCGCGCCTGCGCCATGCGGTAGCTGTGCACGGTTTCGGACACGGTCGTGCATTTCAGGGAAATCACAATGTCCGAAAATCCGCAGTCCTCCAGAAGCTTTGCGTGTCCCAGAGCGCTCCGGCACATCGCCTCCGCGGGATTTTCGCGGTACAGCGGCAGAAACTGTTTTTCGATCGAGCCGCCGTTGATGCCGATGCGGATCGGCACGTGATGCGCTTTGCAGCAGTCCGCAACCATGCGCACGCGCTCCGCGCTTCCGATGTTGCCCGGGTTGATGCGCAGCTTGTCCACGCCGTTTTCGACGGCTTTGATCGCAAGGCGATAGTTGAAATGCACGTCGGCAACGAGCGGGATATGGATCCGCTCCCTGATTCCACGGACCGCTTCCGCCGCCGCTTCGTCGAACACCGCAACGCGGATGATCTCGCAGCCGACCTGTTCGAGCCGCAGGATCTGTTCGACCGTCGCGTCGACGTTTCGCGTGTCCGTATTGCACATCGACTGCACACTGACCGGCGCGCCGCCGCCGATCTGCACGGCTCCGACCTTTACAAAATCCGCCATACCGTCCTCCTGCTCAGTGGAAACACCGAATGATATCGCTGATCGTCAGCGCCAGCATCAGAAGAAGCAGCGCGATCATGCCGATCAGATGCACCATGCCTTCCTTTTCGGGCGGCACGGGCTTTCTGCGGATCATCTCAATGATGATGAACACGAGCCGTCCGCCGTCCAGCGCGGGCAGCGGCAAAAGATTGATGATGCCGAGGTTGACGGCGATCAGCGCCATGAACCAAAGGAACATTTCCCACGCGTCCGAAGCTGTTTCGCTCTGCGCCATTGCATCGGACACGAAATCCACAGTGCCGACCACGCCGGTCACGTCGCGGCAGCTCGCCTGTCCGGAGATCAGCATGCCGAGCGACTGGTAGACCGTTTTTCCCAGGGTCCATGTCTCCGGGAACGCCATGTACGCCGCTTTCCAGACGGTATACTTCTCCGTCACCTGCGACCACGGCAGCATGCGGAACGAGATGTGCATGCGCTTGTTGCCGGTCTGCTGATCCAGCAGGCTCCCGAACTGCAGCGTCTCGGTCGTGCCGCCGCTGTAATGAAACGCGGTCGTCGTCAGCTTTCCTTCCGTCGTCTGCTCCGTTTCGAGCGCCGCATTCCGCTGCACCGTCACGGTCATACCGTCCATGCTCGCGTTTTTCAGCGCCGCATCAAGCGATTCCGCATTGAAGACAGCCGTCCCGTCGATCGTAAGGATCACGTCGCCCGGCTTCATGCCCGCCTTCTCCGCCGGTCCGTTTTCGTCCACGGTTTCGACGATCAGAAGCTCTTGCGGGCTCTGCTCCAGCAGCACATCCGCGCCGATCAGCATCACGAAGCACAGCACCGCGCAGGTAAGAATGTTGGTGAGCGGCCCCGCCAGCACGACCAGAAACCGCTTCCACGCGGGCTTCGAGCTGAACAGCCGCGGATCCGGCTCCTTCGGTTCCTCCGGCTGTTCGATGTCCTCGGAGAACGCCTCGGGATGCTTTTTGTCCTTGTCGTCCTCCTTGCCGTCCTCTCCGAAGAAGCGGCAGGAACCGCCGATCGGCAGCGCGCGGAGGGTGAACTCCGTCTCCTTGCCCTTGATGCCGAAGATCTTCGGACCGAGCCCCACGGAAAACTCCGTGATCGTGAAGCCCAGCCACTTGCCCATCAGGTAGTGACCGAGCTCATGCGTGATGACGAGCACCGAAAGCCCTAAAATTGCCAGTAAAATGTACCAGAATGTCATATCGTTTCCCTTATTGTTTCTTTCCCGCATGCCGGTCGACGGCATACCGCGCCGCGGCGTCTGCCGCCGCAATCGCATCGACGGAATCCGCCGGGCGGTTTTCGATCGCGTTCAGCGCCGCTTCCACACAGTCCTCGATGTCGGTAAACCCGATGCGTCCCGCAAAATACAGCTCCGCCGCCCGCTCGTTCGCGCCGTTATACACCGTCGGCATGACGCCGTCCGCCCTGAGCGCGTCGTACGCCATGCGGATCGCCGGAAAGCGTTCGGGATCGACCGGATAAAACTCCAGCGGATGATTGAGCTCAAGCTTTAACGGCTCGCACAGACTCTCCGTGCGTTCCGGATACGTCAGCGCGTACTGGATCGGCAGCCGCATGTCGGGCTTACTGAGATTTGCCATGATCGTGCCGTCGCGGTATTCCACCATGCTGTGCACGATCGACTGCGGATGGATCAGCGCCGAGATCTGTTCCGCGCCGAAGTGAAACAGCCGGCTCGCCTCGATGATCTCCAGCCCCTTATTGAACAGCGTCGCGGAATCGAGCGTGATTTTTTTGCCCATCTTCCACGTCGGATGATTGAGCGCGTCGGAAAGCGACACATCCTGCAATTCCCCGCGCGTTTTGCGGAAGAACGGACCGCCGGATGCCGTCAGAATAAGCCGCTTCACCTCGTCGCGCCTGCCGTTCTGCAGCGCCTGAAAGATCGCGCTCTGCTCGCTGTCGATCGGCAAAAGCTCCGCGCCGTACGCCGAAAGCGCCGCGTCGACCAGGCGCCCGCCGCAAACGAGGCTTTCCTTGTTTGCGATCGCAATGCGCCTGCCGTGTTTGATCGCCGCAAGCAGCGGACGAAGCGCCGCATAGCCCGAGATCGCAAGCACCGTGACGTCCGCGTCGGCTGCTTCCGCAAGCCGTTCCGCGGCGTCGGCTCCAGTAAAGATCTCCGTGCCCTTCGGCAGCCGTTCGGGATCGAGCGGCGCCTCCGCCGCAACGAATTCCGGGTGAAGCTCGTTCGCCTGCCGATAAAGCGTTTCGACGTCGCCCCTGCAGGAGAGTCCGCGCACGGAAAACCGGTCGGCGTGCTTTTTCAGCACATCGACCGTCTGCGTTCCGATCGAGCCGGTACTGCCCAGCAGCAAAACCTCTTTTTTCATTCTATTTCGCCCCGATTCATTTCAGTCCGCCGAACCGCCGTTCGCGTCCCGCAAAGTCCTTGAGCGCCTTGATGAGCTCCTGCGGCGTAAAATCGGGCCATTTCACATCGGTAAAGTACAGCTCGGCATACGCGATCTGCCACAGCAGGAAATTCGACACGCGCACGTCGCCGCCGGTGCGGATCAGAAGGTCCACGTCGCCGGAATCCGCGATGTACAGATTGCGTGAGATCGCATCCTCGTCCGGTTCGTCGGTCTCCGAAAACGCCAGTCGCATCGCACGGACGAGCTCGGCTCTGCCGCCGTAGTTCAGCGCAATGTTGAACCGCATCCCCGGATTGTTCGCCGTTTTCTGTTCCGCCGCGCGAACCGTCTCCTGCACCGCGGTCGGGAACCAGCTCAGATCCCCGATGCTTGTGATGCGTACGCCGTTTGCGTGCAGTTCGTCGATCTCGCGGTTCATATACTCGATGAGAAGCCCGCACAGGATCCCGATCTCCTCCTTCGGGCGCTTGCGGTTCTCCGTCGAAAACGCGTACACTGTCAGCGATTCCACGCCGATATCGGAGGCAAACCGGATGATCTCCTTGACCGAATTCATGCCCGCACGGTGTCCCGCCGCACGCGGCAGCCCCTTTGCCGTCGCCCAGCGTCCGTTGCCGTCCATGACGATCGCGATATGCTTCGGGATGCGCGCGGGGTCCAGTCCGAACGCCGCGATCTCCCGATCCGTATATTTCTTCATGTCGTTCTCCTATGGAACAAGCAGGGGCTGTCGCGTCAACGCGCAACGCCCCCCTTTGTTTTTTTCATGTGACGCCGTTACGCGTCGATTTCCGTTTTGAACGCGGACCAGTACACAACCGTTTCCGATTCGGCTTCCGTCGTTTTGATCACGCGCCGGTCGCTGCCCCTGCCGCCCT
Organism: uncultured Clostridia bacterium; assembly: GCA_947168855.1. Taxonomy (GTDB): domain Bacteria; phylum Bacillota; class Clostridia; order Christensenellales; family CAG-138; genus UBA3792. The sequence continues at coordinate 169,758 of CAMVNO010000003.1, read as the reverse complement.
TTTTCGAGCGTACCTCGACAAGGCGGACGGGCTTCCCCTCCGCCTTAAGAAGCTTCATAGCCGTTTCGAGGTCCAGTCCGAGCACGTTCGTCAAACCGAAAGGATCTCCTTTTCCTTCGCGGTAAGGATGGCGTCAATGTCCTTGATGAACTCGTCGGTCATCTTCTGTCCCTTTTCCTCGAGACGCTTCTGGTCGTCCTCGGTGATCGTGCTGTCCTTCTTCTGCTTTTTGATCTGGTCGTTCAGATCGCGGCGGATGTTGCGGATCGCGACCTTGCTCTCCTCGCCCTTTTTGCGGACGGTCTTGACAAGGTCCTTTCTGCGCTCCTCGGTCAGCTCCGGGAACACGAGACGGATGATCTTGCCGTCGTTCGCCGGGTTGATGCCGAGATCGGACTTCTGGATCGCCTTCTCGACCGCGGGGATCATCTTGGTATCCCACAGCGCAATGATCAGCATGCGCGGCTCGGGCGTGGAGATGTTGCCGAGCTGGTTGATGGGCGTCATCGTGCCGTAATAGTCTACGGTGATGCGGTCCAGCACCTGCGCGTTTGCGCGGCCCGCGCGAAGGCTCGAAAGCTCCGCTTTCAGAACGTTCAGCGTCTTTGTCATTTTTTCTCTGGTTTCATCGATCAGTTCCATCGGCATATCGGATCCCTCCTTATTGTGTCGTTCAAATCAGTACTATATCACGGTTTCCCCGTCGGGTTCAAGCATCATTTCCGTCGATGCGCGTGCCGACGGTCTCGCCTCTCGCGACCTTGTCGATCTCGCTCCTTGCAAACACCAGGATCGGCAGGTTGTTGTCGCGGCACATGGTGATCGCGCTCATGTCGATCGCCTTCAGATTGTCGCGGATCACCTTGTCGTAGCTCAGGTGATCGTACCGGATCGCGTTCGGATCGACCTTCGGATCCGCGCTGTACACCGCGTCGACGTTCTTCGCCATCAGAAGCGTGTCCGCGCCGATCTCGAGCGCGCGCAGCGTGGACGCCGTATCCGTCGAAAAATACGGACAGCCGGTGCCGCAGGCAAACAGCACGACCTTGCCCTCATCGAGCGCTTTCCGCGCGCCGCGGGCGGTGTACTCGTCGATGAACCGCGTCATGGCGATCGCGCTCATGGCAAGCGTCGGCATGCCCTGCCGCTCCAGGCAGTCCTGCAGCGCGAGCGTGTTGATCGCGGTAGAAAGCATTCCCATGCTGTCCATGCGCGAGCGCTCCTGCATGACCGTGTCGCGTCCGCGCACGATATTGCCGCCGCCGACCACGATGCCGATCTCCAGCCCCGCGTCGTAGAGCAGCCTGATCTCCTTCGCGGTCTCCTCGACCTTTTCAAAACAGACCGGCTGGTTCGCGCTCGAAAGCGCCTCGCCGGAAACCTTGATCAAAACACGTTTCATCCCACAATCCTCCATTATGCCATTCAGTATACCATATACTTTGCAAAAAGAAAAGAGGTTGCAAAAAACTCCACATGTTTTTCACAACCTGCGATCCTCTGCGCCGGATCCGATTTACAAACGGGCGATCCTGTTGTATACTGTACGCGAATCCTCACGATGCATCGGGGAAACGATATGACTCGAAAACGGTTTTGCCTGATTTTAACAGGGATCCTCCTGCTCTGCGCGGTTCTGCCTGCAAGCATTGCCGACGTGCCCGAAACCGATACGCTGCCGGATCATTATTTCGACGCGTGTCCGGAGCAGGGAACGATCACGGTCCACAACTACAAGGAACATGAAGAGCTGAAGGTCTGGACGCCCTACGGTTACAGCGAATCCGGGCTCTACGAGCTTGTTCTTCTGATGCACGGCGATTACGGCTCGTCGGATTCCTGGCTGACGGAGCGTCACCATCTGTTTGAAAAAGCGATCGAGGGCAGGAACGTATTCGATTGGATGACGTATGAAAAGCGCACCGTCCCGTTCATCGTCGTGACGCTGAACAACAAGCCGGACAGACCGGATATCATGGTGCAGGATATCGCGGACGCGCTGCTGTTCGTCGCGGACCGCTACCGCGTCTATCCGAAGGGGACCGTCGATTCCCTGATCGCGCACCGGGATCATATCACCGTCGGCGGTTTGTCCCGCGGTTCCATGATGACGCATTGGTTCTTATCCGTCACGCCCGAGCTCGCCGGAAACTACATCTGCATGTCCGCCGCCGGTCCATACACCGCGATCCCGGACACGCTGGAAGCCAAACACGTCCGCATCCGGAAGCTGTTCACGGCGGTCGGCGCCAAAGATACGGATTACTACCGTATGACCGTACAGTCATACGAGCTGCTCCGTCCGTATGCGGACGAATCCCTGTATCTCGAATACCGTTTCGGTCATACCTGGTATGTATGGCATGCCGGCGTCTTTGAAGCGCTGCAGTTCGTGCTCCCACCATACTCGGCAGAGTACGAGATCGGCTGCGCGCTGCGATCCCGAATGCATCATAAAACGGTCCCGTTCCCCCGCCTGCTCGGCAGAAGGGTCCGGAACCGCTGAATCCTCTGTTATTCTTTTCGCAGCAGCTTCCGTCCGCACAGCCCCGCGCCGATCAGAAGCAGCGCAATCACGAGCACGAACGCAAGCTCCCGCGCCGGCGCGATCGTCGTCGCCGGGAACCCCGCCGCGAGGAACGCGATCACAAAGCTTCCCGCAAGGATCAGCAGTACGCCGAGCACGCGGCTTGCCTTCTCCTTTTTAAGGAGCCGCAGCACAAACCACACGAGGGCAAGGATCGCCGTGCCCGCAAGCGCCATCAAAAAGTAATAGTTCATCACCAGCCGCGGCAGCGCAAAGCCCGCCTCCACCGGATAGCCCTCGCGCTGATAGAGGATCTCGTGATCCGTATTGTCATACGGCTCGAACAGGATCGCGTCGACGCCGTTCAGGTTCACTTCGTACGAATGGAACCGGTCCGGTCCCTCTGTCCATAGATCCCAGAGCGTTGTGTATGCGCCGATGTGCACCGTGCCGGTCTCGTTTTCCTGCATGAGCCGCGTGTTTTGCGTCGGATACAAGCGCACCTGATTCTTGTCGATCTGTATGGATTCAAACGCTTCGTACGCTGAATGAATGACGATCGGCTTTGTGAGCCTTGCAAATACGCCGAAGATCAGCGCGGCGACCAGACATGCGATCAGTCCCCCGATCAGAAGCCCGCGTTTTTTCACCGCCTTACGCACGGTTTTCAATGGCGCGGCGGGCTCGGCCTCCACCGGCGCCTGCATGGCGTCCAGCGCGGCTTTGCAATCCGCGCAGGTTTTGAGATGTTCTTTGACAAAGGCGGTCGATTCCTCGCTCGCCAGTTCTTCCGCAACAAGCGGCAAAAGATCCTTTACGATCCCGCAGTCTTTCATGGGTTTTCCTCCAGTTCGGCTTTGATTTTCGCTTTCGCGCGGTGGAAGGTGACACACGCCCAGTTCGCGGTTTTTGAAAACAGCTTTCCGATGTTCTCGAAGGGCATTTCGCCGTACACGCGCAGCAGAAATACCTCCTTGTACGGCTCGTCGAGGCGGTGCACCGCCTCGCTGACCCGTTCCGCTTCGTCGGTCCGGACCGCAACCGTCTCCGGCGAAGGCTCGGCGCTTTCGAGCGTGTCCGAAAGCGGTTCCGGCTTGTGCTTTCGCTGTTCGGAAAGGTACTTGTTTTTGGCGATCTGACAGAGCCAGACGCGCAGCTCGCACTCGCCGCGGTAGCTTTTTAACGCCTGCAGAGCCTTCAAGAAGGTCTCGGCAGTCAGCTCCTCGGCTTCATCGGCGTTTCCGCAAAGCTTCAACGAGTAGCGGTAAACGTCCGTGAAATATGCGCGATAAATCTGCTCAAATGTCTCCATCGGTTTCATCTTCCCTTTATAGGACGCACGGGATCGGAAAATCTTACATCGCATTTCAAAAAAGAAGCTGCATTTTGACAGCTTCTTTTCCATGAATTGCGGTTCTGCCGCATGAATCGGCTTCGCCATGAATTGCCTTCGGCATGAATTGACAACTCCGTTGTCATGTATGAAGATTTTCCGTTCGGAAAATCAACGATCATGACGGCTTTTCCGTCAATTCATGTGCCGATAGGCACAATTCATGTCCGTCGGACAATTCACGGAGCGAAGCGAGAATTCATCGGAGCTGCTGCAGCTCCGAGTCTTTATTCCTCCGTTTCCAAAAGCGCCGCCGCGAAGTCGTCCGCGTCGAAGCGCCTGAGATCGTCGATGCCCTCGCCCACGCCGATGAACCGGATCGGGACCTTGAGCATGTCGCTTATCTGCACGGTCACGCCGCCCTTGGCGGTGCCGTCGAGCTTGGTGAGAATGACGCCGGTCAGCTCGCATACCTCAAGGAACGCCTCCGCCTGCGCCACGGCGTTCTGCCCGGTCGTGGCGTCGAGCACCAGAAGTACCTCGCAAGGCACGTCCGGAAGCTCGCGCGCGATGACGCGGCGGATCTTGTTGAGCTCGTTCATGAGGTTCTTCTTGTTGTGGAGTCTCCCCGCGGTATCGACGAGCAACAGATCGCAGCCCTTTGCGCGATAGGACGCGATCGTGTCGAACACGACTGCCGCAGGGTCCGCGCCCTCCTGATGGCGCACCATCGGTACGCCCGCGCGGTTTGCCCATTCGCCGAGCTGCTCCGCCGCCGCCGCGCGGAAGGTGTCCGCCGCCGCGATCATGGGCTTCCGCCCGGCTGATGCGTATTCGTTTGCGATCTTGCCGATCGTGGTCGTCTTGCCGACGCCGTTCACGCCGACGATCAGCAGCACGGCGGGACCTTCGTCGCCCATAAAGGGCTTTGTTGTCTTCACCGCGTCCGCGATCAGTCCTTCCAGCGCCTTTTTCGCGTCTGCGCGCTCGGTAAGCTTTTCCGCCCGGACCTTGTCGCGCAGTCCGTCCAGCAGCCGTTCCGCGGTCTCCATGCCCATGTCCGCAAGGATCATCGCCTCTTCGAGTTCTTCATAGAAGTCATCGTTGATGCCGTCCTTGTTGAACAGGGTCGAAAACCAGTTGCTCGTTTTGTGCATGCCTTCCTTCAACCGGGAAAGCCAGCCTTTTTTCTTTTCTTTGCTCTCCATTATGCCGTTTCTCCGAATCTCGCCGAGACGATGCTCGAAATGCCTTTCTCCTCCATTGCGACGCCGTAGAGCGTGTCGCACACCTCCATGCTGCCCTTGCGGTGCGTGATGATGATGAACTGCGTCCCCTCCGAATACGCCTTCAAATAGTTTGCGAACTTCGACACGTTCGCCTCGTCGAGCGAGGTCTCGATCTCGTCGAGTACGCAGAACGCCGGCGCTTTGAGTTTCAGCATCGCGAACAGCAGCGCGATCGCCGTCAGCGCGCGTTCGCCGCCCGAAAGCAGCGACAGAAGCTGCAGTTTCTTTCCCGGCGGCTGCGCAATGATGTCGATGTCGCAGTTTAGGACGTCGTTCTTGTCCGAAAGCCGCAGCTCCGCGTGACCGCCGCCGAACAGCTCCGTGAATACGTCGGTAAAGTTCTGCTGGATCTTCTCAAACTCCGTCACGAACGTGTGTTCCATCGTTTTGACGAGCTGTCCGATCAGGGTATACAGGTCCGCCTTCGCCTTCTCAAGATCGCCGTACTGCGTCGAAAGTGATTCATAGCGCTCGGACACCGTGCGGTAATCCTCGATCGCGGAAACGTTGATGTCTCCCAGCCCCTTGATCTCGCCCTTCAGCGCGTTGACCCGCTGCTGCGTTGCGCCGATCGCAATGTCGTGCCTTAGCGCCTGCGCATTTTCGTAGGTCAGTTCGTAATCCTCCCAAATGCGATCCGCGCTCGCTTTGAGCTCCATCTCCATACGGCTTTCGGAAAGCTCGTTTTTGTGCTTGCGCTCGCCGAGCGTCCGGTACGCGTCCGCAAGCGTGTCGCGTTCGCGACGGTACTGGCTCAGAAGCTCGTTCAGCCGCGTGCGCTCCGCCTCGAGCTTGCTCTGCTCCTCCTTCGCGCGGGAAAGCTCCGCCTGCTCGCCCGAAATGCTCTGTTCCATCTCGGAAAGCCGCGCATTCGCCGATTCAACCGACGCTTCGAGCGTTTTGAGTTCTGCCTCAAACGACTGCATACGCTGTTCGGTCAGCGCCAGATCGCGCGAAAGCCTGTGATGCTCGGCGCGCTGCGCATCCGCTTCCTTTTCCAAAGCGGTGAGTTTGATGCGGCTTTCGGTCAGCGCCGCCACGCGGTCCTCGCGCGCGTTCTTCGCCTCCGCGATCGAAAGCTGTTCCCTGCGGATGTCCTCGGTGCTCAAGAGGTTTCTGCGGCGAATATCGTCCTCCTCGGACGCCGCCGCCGCGCGCCGCTTCGCGATGTCCGCAATGCTTTCGTTCACGTCGCCGCGCTCGTCGATAAGCTCCTCAACCGCTTCCTCGGCGTCTTTGAGATCGCGTTCGATGATCTCGTGCTGCTCCTTCAACCGGACAAGCGCAAGCTCGTCCTCGTGCGCGGCGCCCAGGAACCCGTCGATCTGCGTGTCCTTCAGAAGCATCTGCTTCTTCTGCGCTTCGATCTCCGCCTGTTTTTCGGAAACCGCCTTTTCCGCGGTCCTGATCTGCTTTTTGATCTCCTCGACCTCGCGCTCCCTGCCCAGGAGCGAGAAGCCGGTCTTTTTCATACTGCCGCCCGTCATCGTGCCGCCCGTGGACAGGAAATCGCCCAAAAGCGTTGCGATATGGAACGCGTTCCGGGACTTTTTGCGCAGCGCGATCGCCGCGTCCAGCGTTTCGGTGATGACCGTGCGCCCCAGAAGATATTCCGCCACCGTCGATACGCGCTTGTCGCAGGTGACGAGCTCGCTTGCAAGCCCGACCACGCCGGGCTCCGAAAGAAGCGCGCGCTCCTTATCGGACAGCGGGTTCGGCACGAGCAGCGTGATCGGCAGCAGCGTGACCCTGCCGAGATCGTTCTTCCGCGCGTACTCGATGACCGTTTTCGCGTCCTCAGCGCTGTTTGTAACGATATTCTGCAGCGCCCCGCCCAATGACATGCCGATTGCCGTTTCGACCTTTTTCGGCACTTTCAGGAGCTCTGCAACGGGTCCTATGATGCAGCCCGACAGCGTTTTGTCCTTCTCCGCTGCGCCCAGCACCGCGCGGACGCTGTTCTGATAGCCTTCGTGCGAACGGATCATTTCGGAAAGCACTCGCTCGCGCGAGGACAGCGCGCCGACGTTCTGTTCGGCGATCCTGAGCTCCGCCTGCATGGCAAGGAAATCCGATTCCATTTCAAGCCGCTCGCGCTGCGCTTCCTTGCGCGCCGCAACGTGCTCGTTCATCCTCGCCGCCTGTGTGTCGACGGCTTTCAAAGCGGTCTCCGCCTCCGCCTTCAGCGCTTCGACCTTTGCATTTGCTTCGGCTTCCTCGCCGTCGATCGCGGTGAGACGGTCCTTGAGCGCCGCCGCCATCGTATCGAAGCGGCTGAGATCGCTCTTTGCGTCGGCAAGGCGGTTCATGGCCTCCATGACCGCAGCCTTCTGTTCCTCAAGCGATTTCTCGCGGTTTGCGATCGCCTCATCCATGCTTTGAAGGGCTTCGGTTTCTGTCGCGATCGCCTCGGTCAGCGCCGCAAGCTCTTCGACGTTCGTGCCGCCCTGCTCGTTTGCCGCGATCTGCGTTTTTAATTCCTCGCACGCGCGCTGCGCGCCTTCGCGCTCGCCGCCGATGCGTTCGATTTCCTTTTTGGCGTGCTCGCGCCGCTCGATCAGAAGATTGCTCTCGCCGACGTGCGATTCCACGCCGGACAGCATTTCGATGACCTTGTTCTGCTGCGCGCTTGCCCGTTCGTCGATCTCGCGCACCCGGGATTCGAGCTCCAGCGATTGTTCGCCGAGCGTGCGATTCCGCTCCTCGTTCAGCGCAAGATCGTGCTCCAGCGCCGCGGTCTGCTCGGAAAGCGTCTTCATACGCTCCTTCATGCGGTCGCTGTTATAGAGGAACAGATTGACCTCGAGGTCTTTGAGCTCCTCGCGAAGCTTCAGATACACGCGCGCCGTTGCGCTCTGCTCCTTTAACGGCTCCAGCCGCTCGCCGAGCTCCTTTAAGGTGTCCGCGATGCGCTCCATATTGCGCTCGGTGTTCTCGAGCTTGCGTTCGGCTTCCTCCTTGCGCACGCGGTAGCGCATGACGCCCGCCGCCTCCTCAAGCGCCGTTCTGCGATCGCCCGACTTGTTCGAAAGGATCTCGTCGACGCGTCCCTGCGAAATGATCGAGTATCCGTCCTTGCCGATGCCCGTATCGCGGAACAGCTCGGAGATGTCCTTGAGCCTGCAGCTGCGCCCGTTCAGCACATATTCGCTCTCGCCCGAGCGGAACATGCGTCGCGTCACCGCGACTTCGTCGAAATCGGTCGGCAGCAGATGATCGCCGTTGTCGAACGTCAGCGTGACTTCGCACATCGACTGCGGCTTGCGCTTCTGCGTGCCGTTGAAGATGACGTCCTCCATTTTTGAGCCGCGCAAAGCACGGGCGCTCTGCTCGCCGAGTACCCAGCGCACCGCGTCCGCGATATTGCTCTTGCCGCTGCCGTTCGGTCCGATGACCGCCGTAATGCCCGAGCCGAATTGAAGCTCGGTCTTTTTCGCAAACGACTTGAAGCCGGAGATGTCCAGTCTTGTAAGTCTCATGTTGTTTCCAGCCTCGAAAGCGCGTCGGCTGCCGCAGCCTGTCCCGCGCTCTGTTTTGAATGTCCGCTGCCCTCGCCGAGCACCTCGCCGTCAAGCACCGCCTGCATCGTAAAGGTCTTGTCGTGATCGGGACCCGATTCGCCGATCAGCCGATAGGTCACCTGCCTGCCGTGCGTTCTCGCGTGAATCAGCTCCTGCAGCCGCGTCTTATGGTCCTTTTCAAACACGGGCTTGCTGAAATCGAGCTGCGAAAGCACGAACCGGTGAATGAACGCCTTTGCCGGCGGGAGTCCGCCGTCCAGAAAGATCGCCGCGATCACCGCCTCGAACGCGTCGGACAGGATCGAGGGCTTTTCGCGCCCGCCGTTCGCATCCTCGCCGCGTCCCAGAAGCAGATATTCGCCGAGCCCGATCTCCTTTGCCGCAGCAAAGAGCGCGTTTTCGCAAACGATCGACGCGCGGTTCTTGGTCAGCTCGCCCTCCTGCATCTTTGGAAAGCGGAAGAACAGCTCTTCGGATACGCACAGCTCCAGCACCGCGTCGCCGAGGAATTCCATGCGCTCGTTGTCGCCGCCGTCGCCGGGGACGTACGAGGAATGCGTCAGCGCGCGTCTGAGCTTTGCCGCGTCCGAAAAGACGTAGCCGATTCGGTTTTGCAATTCGGTGAGATGTTCCTTGATCAGCATGTTTTATTACCAAAAAACCCGCACTCATTGCGTGCGGGTACGGTTCGACTTGCCTGTTTCCGCTTATTTCTGCAGATAACGAAGAATATCGCCGACGGTCTGCACTTTGGGCAGCTCTTCATCGGGGATCTCGGTGTCGAATTCCTGTTCCAGGTCCATAACGAGCTCGACCACGTCCAGAGAATCCGCATGCAGATCCTCCACGAGGTGGCTCTCCATCGTGATGGTCTTAGGGTCGATATCCAGCTGTTTGCCGATGATCTCGCAGATTTTTTCGAATTCCATGATTACTCCCTTCCGTCCCCGCGGGGACGATTCGATCACTTGGTTATTTTACCGCAAACCGGTTGCGCTTGTCAATCCTCAATGTTCAGCGTCTCGGCGAACGCGCCGATCTTTTCCGTCACACCGCCGCGCACGAGCCGTGTCGCCTGCAGAAGGCACACCTTGACCGACTTTGCGTCCGAGCTGCCATGTCCCTTGATGATGCCGCCGTTGATGCCCAAGAGAGGCGCGCCGCCGTATTCGGTGTAGTCCAGCTTCTTCCTGAGCGAATTGAACGCCGGCTTGCCGATCAGTCCCGCGAGCTTGCCGCGCGTCGATTCCATCAGCGATTTTTTCAGCATCGTCGCGATCCATTTCGCCACGCCCTCGGTCGTTTTCAGCATTACGTTGCCGTCAAAGCCGTCGCAGACGAGCACGTCGACCGCGCCGCTCGTGAGATCCCGCGCCTCGACGTTGCCGATGAAGTTCAGACCCTCGACCGCCTTCAGGCGCTGATGCGCTTCCTTGACGAGTGCGTTGCCCTTCTCCTCCTCGGTGCCGTTGCACAAAAGTCCCACCCGCGGGTTCTTGACGCCCTCGACCGATTCGAGATACGCCGCACCCATCAGCGCAAACTGCACGAGATACCCGGGCTTGCAGTCCGTGTTCGCGCCGCAGTCGATGATCTCAGTCACCGTGCCCGCCGTCGTGGGGATCAGCGTCGCAAGCGCCGGGCGCTTGATGCCCTTGTGCCGCCGCACGATCAGCGTCGCGCCGGTCAGCACCGCGCCGGTACTGCCCGCGGAAAAGAAGCAGTCCGTTTCATGATCGCGCACGCTTTCGAGCGCCTTCACAAGGCTCGAATCCTTCTTCTTGCGGATCGCCTCGGTCGGATGCTCGCCCATGCCGATCGTCTCGGTCGTACAGACGGTCTCGATCCGGTTCGCAAGTTCCGGATGCGCCGCCGCAAATTCCTTCAAAACTTCCTCGTTGCCGAACAGCTTCAGGTTCACGCCCTCCGCTTCCTTCTCGTTCAGAAATGCCAGAACGCCGTCCAGCACCGCCTGCGGCGCATTGTCGCCGCCCATTACGTCAACTGCAAGCTTCATGTTTTCCCTCGCTCATAAAAATCATACGATCCTTCCGATCGCTTAAACCGATTTATTATATCCCAATTCCTGCCGGGATGCAAGAAAAATCACCGGTCGTCGCGCACGTCGTGGACGACGTACGGCTTCGGATCCAGAAGCGCCTCGCGCATGAAACCCGGATAGAGCGTTTTCGGATCGTCCGGCGCAACCCAGACGAACTTCTCATCCCCGTCGCCGAGGTGATCGCTCGTAAGCGCAAAGTCCGCCGGCACGTTCATATAGAAATAAAACGCGAGCTCATAGACGGGCTTGCCGAACAGCTTCGGGCTGTCGTTATAGAAATATACCTCGCTGACGTAGCCGAGCCGGTCGACCGCCATCTGTACGCCCGTCTCCTCGAAGACCTCGCGCACGACGGCTTCCTGCGCCGTTTCGCCGAACCTGATCCGTCCGCCGACCGAGTAGCAGTAGTCGCCGAACTTGCTTTTCACCATCAGCGCCTTGCCGTCTTGAATGATGATCGCGCCGACACGGATGTTCAGAAGCCCCTCCCCGCAGGGCATGCACAGATCGGGTCCGAGTTTGTGTTCCATAGTCTTGCTCCTTTATCGCGCGGCATTGCCGCAGATCACATACATATATCACGAGGGAGTCAGAATATCTGACTCCCTCAAACTTTGTGGTGCTCCCGCTCGGGAAGCTCCGATCCGGTCATTCCGAACGGGCAATCATGGTAATTACTTCTCGTCTTCCATGTTGATGACTTCTCTGCCATCATAATAGCCGCAGTTCTTGCAGACCGTGTGCTGCGCTTTCAGCTCGTGGCACTTCGGGCACTCGACGAGGTTGGGCGCGATCGCCTTCGAATTGTTCGCTCTGCGCGAATCTCTTCTCGCCTTCGATGTTTTTCTCTTGGGTACTGCCATGATTACACCTCCTTATGATCGTTCAATAATGCTTCGAGCGCGGAAAAACGCGCGTCGATTTTGGATTTCTGACAGTCGCACTGTCCCCGGTTCAGATCGGCGCCGCAGATCGGGCAAAGCCCCTTGCACGTATCGCTGCAGACCGTCGTCATCGGCATCTCCAGAAAGAGATTGTCGAAAAACGCTTCCGAAAGGTCGAGCTTTTCGCCTTCGTACGGATAGAGCTCGTCGTCCGGCGTCTTGTAGATCGACCGCACGAAATGCTCCGTAAACGAGAAGCTGAGCTTCTGGACCATCGCTTTTCCGCAGCGCGCGCAGGTCGTTTCGTACGAAGCCTCTGCCTCCGCGTCCACGCGGAAGGTCTTTCCGTCGTAGACGTAGGTTCCGGAAAGCTTCGCCGGTCCGACAAACCGGACGGGATCGCCCGCGTACGTTTCGGGATCCAGCGTGCCTTCCCATGCGAACGGGAACGGTTCGCCGACCCTTCGCAATGCTTCATTGACCGATACAACCATATGCAACCTCAAAATGAACCAACAGCTATTTTAACCATTCCGGCGCCGTTTGTCAACAGATTTCTTTGCTTGTTTTCCCTTTTTTGGCGGGATTTCGCTCCTGTTGCGCGGATTTCTTCCCTGCCTTGCGGATTCCTGCGTGCGCTCCGGCGGAACCAGCGCGTTTTTGCCGGTTCCGATCAGGTCCTCGCGGCCGCAAAGCCGCAGCGCCCTGCGCACCGTGTTGAAGTTTGCGGGCAGGAAAAACTGCATCAGCGCACGCTGCATCGCCTTCTCCTGCGGACTTTTCGGCACGAACACCGGCTGCATCGTTCTGGGATCCAGTCCGGTATGGTACATGCAGGTCGACACCGTCCCCGGCGTCGGATAGAAGTCCTGCACCTGCTGCGGGCGGTGTCCGGTCTTCTTGAGATACTGCGCAAGCTCGATCGCATCGGAAAGCGTACAGCCCGGGTGCGAACTCATCAGGTACGGCACGACGAACTGCTTCTTGCCGAGCCGCGCGTTCATGCGCTCGTAGCGTCTGATAAACTCCTCATACAGCGCGTGCGGCGTCTTGTTCATGTAGTACAGCGTGCGGTCCGCGATGTGCTCCGGCGCGATCTTGAGCTGTCCGGAGATGTGATGCTCGCAGAGCTCCTTTAGGAACGCGTCGCTCTTGTCGTAAAGCAGATAATCGAAGCGCACGCCGCTGCGGATGAACACCTTCCTGACGCCCGGCACGGCGCGAAGCTTTTTCAGCAGCGCCACGTAATCCTCGTGGCTGACCTCCAGGTTCTGACAGCGCTCATAGCCGATGCACGAGCGGTTCTTGCACACGCCGCTCTTCAATTGCTTATGGCACGCGGGCTTGCGGAAGTTCGCGGTCGGTCCGCCGACGTCGTGGATAAAGCCCTTGAAATCGGGATCCCTCGTCATCTCCCGCGCCTCTTTGAGAATGGATTCGTGGCTTCTTGCCGAGATCACGCGCCCCTGATGGAACGTCAGCGCGCAGAAATTGCAGCCGCCGAAGCAGCCGCGGCAGGACGTGATCGAAAACCTGACCTCGTCGATCGCGGGGATCGGCTCTTTGTAGTCCGGATGCGGACGGCGAGTAAACGGCAGCGCGTAGACCGCGTCCATCTCTGCGGTCGAAAGCGGCGCCTGCGGCGGGTTCTGCACAAGATATCCCTTTTCGTGCGGCTGGATGAGCCGCTTCCCGCGGATCGCGTCCTGCTCCTCAAACTGGATGCGGAACGCCTCGGCGTACTTGCGCCTGTCGGTCGCGACCTCCGTGTACGACGGCAGCATGATTGCGTCCGGGACCTCGCCCGGATCGTTGACCCGGAAGCATGTGCCGGGGATATCCCGGATCTCGTGCACGGGAACGCCCGCGTTCAGCGCGTCGGCGATCGCAACGACGCTGCGTTCGCCCATGCCGTACATCAGGATGTCCGCGCCGGCGTCGTAGAGGATCGAATGCCGCACGCGGTCGTCCCAGTAATCATAGTGCGCAAAGCGGCGAAGGCTCGCCTCGATGCCGCCGATCAGCACCGGCACGTGCGGAAACGCCTCGCGGCAGCGGTTGGCGTACACGATCACAGCGCGGTCCGGGCGCTTGCCCGCCCTGCCGCCGGGGGTATAGGCGTCGTCGCTTCTGCGGCGTTTTGCGGCGGTATAATGGTCGACCATCGAATCGAGATTGCCCGCGGAAACAAGGAACCCGAGCCGCGGCCTGCCCATGCTTTTGAACGCCTCGACGTCATGCCAGTCCGGCTGCGCGAGGATCCCCACCGAATACCCGCGGCTTTGCAGCACGCGCGCAATGATCGCCGTGCCGAAGCTCGGGTGGTCGATGTATGCGTCGCCGCTCACATAAACAAAATCAAGCCCGGCGATTCCGCGGGCTTTCATTTCTTGCGCCGAAATGGGCGGTATGGTGTTTTGCGGGGTCCGGTTCACGGTTCTTCGGTCTCCTGTACGCGTCTGCGTTCTTCCTCGCTGACCGTGGCGTGCGGGGAAACGGGACCGACCACGCGCTCGTCTTTAGACGCCTTCGCGCCCTGCGCGGTCAGCTCGGAAACGAGGTATTCAATGGTGGACGCCATTTCCTTCCGTTCCCGCTCCATCTCCATCAGCTGCACAATAAGCTCGTCCAGGTATTTATCCACGTCCTCGCGGTCGTACCCGAACAGCGCCTTGCGAAACTCCTTATTGACGATGTTTTCCGCCTTGATCATGGGTGGATCGGTCACATATCGGTGAAGCCGGTATCCTCAACGGTGTCCTCCACCGCAACATCGTGCGGCGCGAACAGGAAGATCCCTCTCGAGACCTTGTTCGCCGTACCGTTGGTTGCGTAGATCGCGCCGAGCAGAAAGTCCAGCACGCGCTGTGCGGTGTTCCCGTCGAGCTCTTCCATATTGACAATGACCGGACGGCGGTTCTTGAGGTTGTCCACGATCGTCTGCGCGTCGTCATAGCAGACCGGATGATACACGATCATCTTCATCGAAGCCATGCTCTGCGGGATCGGCTGCGCGTCGCCGCCGCCCATGATCGCGTTTTCACGCCGTTTCGAACGCGGTTCGCGTTTTGCCGGCTGTTCCGGCTGCTCGTCGAGAAGATCGTTTTCCTCTTCCGTTTCTTCCAGCCCGATGAAATTCAAAAACTTACCCATTCTGTTTTCCTCCCGAAAATGTTCGCGGCCCGAAGATCGCTGTCCCGACGCGGACGGTCGTTGCGCCCTCCTCGATCGCCGTCGTAAAGTCGTGGCTCATGCCCATCGACAGCGTGTCGATCGGAAGCGCGGAATACATGCGCTGTATCCGTTCAAACAGGCCCCGCATCTCCCGAAAATAAGGCCGCACCGCTTCCTGTTCGATCGCAGGCGGTACGCACATCAGCCCGCGCAGACGCACGTTTCCGAGACCGGCGATCCGGTCCAGAAGCGCGTCGAGCGCCTCGGGCGTTACGCCGCCCTTCTGCGCTTCGCGTCCGATGTTGACCTCGATCAGGACATCCTGCGTGATGCCGTTTCGTTCGGCATACGCCGCGATCGCGTCGAGCAGCGGTTCCCGATCGACCGATTGGATCAGGTCCGCTTTTCCACATACATATTTTACCTTGTTCGTTTGCAGTTGTCCAATAAAATGAGCCCTTAATTGATTCTGTTTATAAAAATTTAACTTTTCGGTGAACTCCTGCGCGCGATTCTCGCCGATTTCGGTCACGCCGGCGTCGACCGCCTCTTGGATCCGCGCGGTTTCCACATACTTGGTGACCGCGATCAGCTTCACGTCGCTTTCCGCTCTGCCGCTTCTCTGACACGCAAGGCGCATTGCCTCCCGCACCGATTCGACATTCTCCCGTATCGTCACGACTTGTTCTCCTCCTTGTCCTCTACCGGCATACGCACCTTGAGCCCCGCGAACAGCGTGATATGTCCGTCGCGCGCGGAAATGATCGCGTTCTCGTCGTCGCTGCCCGCGATGTAGACCGCAACCTTCTGATAGGTGCCGTCCGTGGATTTTGCATAGATGTACGGCACGCCGTCCGTATACTGAAGGTATTTCGTCGGCACAAAGAGCCCCGTCGCGTTGTTCTGCACGGAGATCTCCACCACGCGCGTGGTGAGCAGAGGACGCACATCCGAATTGACCTCCATCACGTACAGAACGCCCTGTTCCGCGTCGCGCTCCGCAAGGATCCTGCCCTGATACGCGCCCTTGATGCCCTTGACCGTGAACGAATAGGTCTGTCCCGGCATCAACCGGTTCGGGCTCTTGGCGCTCTGCACGAACGCGAGATAGAACTTGGTGCGGTCCGTCACGATGCGGTAGCTGAAGTTCTCGTTGTCCATTCCGATCGACGGCGCGTTCAGAATACGCTTGATCAGCGGAACGGTCAGCTGCGAAACGTCGCGCAGGTTCTCCTCGTTCATGTCGGAATAGAAGCTCACGTAGCCGTTGTATTCGGACAGAATCGTGCGCGCGCTGTCGGTTTCAAAGCTCTTTTTCAGCGCGTCGATCTCCGCCACGGCGGTTTCGACCTGCGCGGGATTCTTGAGGCTCTGCACCATCGTATTGCGGCGCTCCTCCTGCAGCCGGATCAGCCTTGTTTCCAGCTGTGCGTATTCCACCGGGTCGCGCTCGCCGTTCGCCGCAGCGCGCATCTGCTTGGAGACCGCGGCGATCTGCTCGTTGTATCCGATGACCGCCGCCGGCAGCGTGCCGCCCGTATCGGTGCGGAGCAGCGACTGCAGCAGCGTGTACAGCGCCGCTTCCTTGGTGCAGATCGCGGAGATCTGGCTTTCGTACGAGTACGGATACAGCACGGCGATCGCGTCGCCTTCGGAAACCAGCGCGCCTTCCTCCAGCAGGATTTGGCTCTCGCTCGCGCTCTCGGTGAACAGCCGTTCGCTTCGCACGACGACCGCTTCGCTCTCGACCTCGGTATACAGCGTCATCTGCTCGAGCTTGCGCACATTGCCCGTTACCTTCCGCATCAGCCAGACTGCGCCGACGACAAAGGCAACCAGCAGCACGCCGCTGGCAAACAGCAGGATATAAAACCGATTAGTCGCCCGAAAGCCCCGTTCCATTCGCTGTTACCTCATACCCCGTCTTTTCGGATCTGCCGTACTGACGGTCGAAATTCTCCTTGTTTTTCGCAATATAGCCGTCGAACAGGTCCTGCGCGGACATGCCGCTTCTTAAGCACATGCTCACGAAAAAGTGCAGCACGTCGACAAGCTCGCCGCGGATCGCCGCCGGATCCAGCGGCTTTTCATTCTTCCACCATTTCCAGTTCAGCTCATTCAGAAGCTCCGTGAGCTCGTCCATACAGGCAAGGATGTCCTTCTGCATCCACACCTCGTACGGAAATTCCAGATGCCGCCGTTCCATGATGTCCTCATCCAGCGACTTCTGGAGTCGAAAGATCATTTCAAGCCTGTCTTCCATTTCGTTTCCACCAATCCTCCGCCGTCTTTTTGAGGGTCTCGCCGACGCCCTGAAGCCGCCCGACCGCGCAGAACGCGGCAGCCGTCGGCGAGAAGAGCGTTTCGGCGGCAGTCCTTACCGCTTCCATTGTAACACATTCCATGCGGTTCAGGGTAGCCGAAAGATCATATTCTTTTTCCAGAAGCAGCGCCGTCTTGCCGAGCGCGCTCATATGCGCCATGGAGGACTCCATGCCCAATAGATAGCTGCCCTTCAGCTGCTGCTTTGCGCGAACGAGCTCGTCCTCGGAGATCCCGCTGCGCTTTACGTCGTCGAGCTCTTTGAGAAGCAGCGAAAGCACTTCCTCCGCCTGCCCCTCCGTGCAGCCCGCATAGAAGCAGAGACTGCCCGCGCCGCGATACGCCATCGGGTAGGAATAGACCGAATACGCAAGCCCGCGCTCCTCACGGATGTGCTGGAAGAGCCGCGAACTCATGCTGCCGCCCAGCGCGTTCGACAGCACCGCCTGCGCAAAGTATTCGTCGGTCCCGAGCGCGGCGCCCGGCAGCGCAAGGCACAGATTGATCTGCTCGACGTCCTTCTTGACAAGCGCGCTCCGGAATCCCGCCCGGATCGAAACGGCGGGCGCCGCATGGCGTTCGCCCTGCGCGGCGTCTCTGAAATACCGTTCGAGAAGCGCGATCAGCGTTTC
Organism: uncultured Clostridia bacterium; assembly: GCA_947168855.1. GTDB lineage: Bacteria > Bacillota > Clostridia > Christensenellales > CAG-138 > UBA3792. The sequence continues at coordinate 152,014 of CAMVNO010000003.1, read as the reverse complement.
GCGTTCAAAGCTTCCCGCAACCGCGATCACGGTGTTCTCCGCCGTGTAGTGCCGCTGCATGTATCGGATGAGATCGTCCCGGCCGAGGCTCTGCACGGTCTGTTCCGTGCCGAGGATCTCGGATTCGATCGGCGTTCCCAAAAACAACTGTTCGCTCGCGCGGTCGAATACGATGTCCTCCGGACTGTCCTCGGTCATGGCGATCTCCTCGAGCACGACGCCGCGTTCGCGGTCCATCTGAGAGGGATCGAGCGTGCTTTTAAGAACGATGTCCGACAGCAGCTCGACCGCCGTTTCCAGGTCCTCGTCGAGCGCCTTGATATGGAAGCAGGTGCATTCCTTCGCGGTGAACGCGTTGAGGTTCGCGCCGATCGCGTCGGTCTCCGCGGCGATGTCCGACGCGCTGCGCTTCTCCGTGCCCTTAAAGAGCATGTGCTCGATGAAATGCGAAACGCCCGCCTCCGCGTCCGTTTCAAAAACCGAGCCCGCGTTGACCCACACGCCGATCGCCACCGAGCGGACGGACTCCATATGCTCCGTCAATACGCGGATGCCGTTGCTTAACCGAATCTGTTCGATCACTTGTTCCACCTCCGATGCAAAAGAAGGGCAGACGTTCCTCTGCCCCTCTCTATTCTGCTCGTCAGTTCTCCCCGTTATCCGTATCCTTCTTGGTATCGGGCAGCAGGTCCTTGCGGGTCAGACCGATCTTGCCGGTCTTCGGATCGATTTCAAACACGCGCACAAGCACCTGATCGCCGATGTTCAGAACGTCCTCAACCTTGTTGACTCGCTCTTTGGCGATGCGGGAGATGTGCAGTAACCCGTCGGTGCCGGGCTTCAGGTTCACGAACGCGCCGAACTCCTTGATGCCGACGACGGTTCCGAGATAGACCTTGCCGACCTCGATGTCCTCGACGATGCCGTCGATGATGCGCTTCGCTTCCTCCGCAGCCGCCTGATCGGGCGATGCGATGAACACGCTGCCGTCGTCCTCGATGTCGATCTTGACGCCGGTCTTGGCGATGATGCCGTTGATGGTCTTTCCGCCGCTGCCGATGACGTCGCGGATCTTGTCCGGATTGATCTTGAAGGTCAGGATGCGCGGCGCATAGGGCGAAAGCTCTGCGCGCGGCTCGGCGATCGTCTCCGCCATCTTGTCGAGAATGAACAGGCGACCTCTGCGCGCCTGCTCAAGCGCTCTGGTCAGGATCTCGCGGTCGATGCCCTTGATCTTGATATCCATCTGGATCGCGGTGATGCCGTCACGCGTGCCCGCCACCTTGAAGTCCATGTCGCCGAGAAAGTCCTCGAGACCCTGGATGTCGGTGAGGATCGCGATGTTGCCGCTCTCAACGTCCTTAATGAGACCCATCGCAACGCCCGCGACGGGCTTTTTGATCGGAACGCCCGCGTCCATCAGCGCCAGCGTGCTCGCGCAGATCGAAGCCTGCGACGTGGAGCCGTTCGAGCTGATGACTTCGCTCACGAGACGCATGCAGTACGGGAACTCCTCCTCGCTCGGAAGCACCGGCAGGAGCGCGCGCTCGGCGAGCGCGCCGTGACCGATCTCGCGGCGGCCGGGGCTGCGCACGGGGCGCGTTTCACCGGTCGAATACGGCGGCATGTTGTACTGATGCATGTAGCGCTTGCTGTCTTCGAGGGTGAGCCCGTCGAGGATCTGCGCCTCCGCAATAGTGCCGAGGGTCGCGATCGTCATGACCTGCGTCTGACCGCGGGTGAACACCGCGCTGCCGTGCGGACGCTCGAGCATATGGACCTCGCTCCAGATCGGACGGATCTCGTCCTGCGCGCGTCCGTCGGGACGGATCTTCTTATTGATGATCTTGTCGCGCATGACTTCCTTCTGCATCTGGTACAGGATCGCGTCGACGTCCTTTTCCATGCCGGGATCGCTCTCCGCAAACGCCGCCTTGGTCTCCTCCTTGACCTGTTCGGTGCGCATCTCGCGCTCGTGGCGGTCGAAGGTGTCCATCTGCCAGACGACCTTGTCCATCGCGTATTCGCGGACGCGGCGGTCGAGGTCCTCGTCCGGAACATGGATGTTGACTTCCATCTTGGGCTTGCCGACTTCCTTCTGGATCATCTCAATGAAGTCGACGATCTTCTTGATCTCTTCATGCGCAAACAGGATCGCGCCGAGCATTTCCTCCTCGGTGACCTCGTTCGCGCCCGCCTCGACCATCATGACCGCGTCGCGGGTACCGGCGACGGTCAGCGCGAGACGGCTCTTTTCACGCTGCTCGCAGTCGGGGTTTAAGATGTACTCGCCGTCAACGAGACCCACCGCCACGGAGCCCGTCGGGCCCATGAACGGCGCGTTGCTGATGGACAGCGCGATGGAGGAGCCGATCATGCCCAGCACGTCGGGCTGGACGTCCTGCTCCACCGAGAGAACGGTCGCAATGACCTGCACGTCGTTGTAGAATCCCTTCGGGAACAACGGACGCAGCGGACGGTCGATCAAACGGGAGGTCAGGATCGCCTTTTCGGTCGGGCGGCCTTCGCGCTTGATGAAGCCGCCGGGGATCTTGCCGACCGCGTACAGCTTCTCTTCAAATTCAATGGACAGCGGCAGAAAATCAACGCCGTCGCGCGGTTCCTTGGCGACCGTTGCGTTGACCATGACCGCCGTTCCGCCGCAGCGCACGAGGCAGTTGCCGCCCGCTTGCTCGGCGTACTTTCCGGTTTCGACGATCAGCTTGCGATCGCCTACCATGGTTTCGAACACTCTGAACATTTCTTCTTTTTTCCTCTTTATCTTTATTTTAAGTATTGCCTGTCAGAATGCAGCGCCCAAAAAGATAGGCGGGAGTAAACCCCCGCCCTGTTCTTTTACTTTCTGAGGTTCAATGCTGCGATGATCGCTCTGTAACGCTCGATGTCCTTTTCTTTCAGATAGTTCAGGAGACCTCTGCGGGTACCGACCATCTTCAGAAGACCGCGACGGGAGTGATGGTCCTTCTGGTTGACCTTGAGGTGCTCGTTGAGGTGATTGATGCGTTCGGTGAGAAGCGCGATCTGAACCTCGGGAGAACCCGTGTCGCCCTCGTGCAGCGCGTACTTTGCGATGATTTCCTGTTTCGTCATGTTAGTTTCCTCCTTTTATTTCGTATCCCCGCAGGCTGCGTATGGCGTCGGAGAGTCGCATCAACCCAGCTTACGGTTTAACCTTTGACAGTTTAGCACAACGGTTCCGAATTGTAAACACTTTTTTTGCGTTCTTCGCAAACTTTTTTTGCCGTTTCCGCGTCCCTTCCGATCTGCCGGAACAGCTCTTCCTTCGTTTCAAACCGTTTCTCGTCCCTGAGACGCTTGAAAAACGCGACCTCGATGTGCTTTCCGTACAGATCGAGCGATTCGCCGATCGCGTGCGTCTCCACGGTGCGGGCTCTGCCGCCGACGGTGGGATTCGTGCCGACGTTGGTCACCGCGTCGTACCGGTTCCCTTCGAAGAGCAGCTCGGTCGCGTAGACGCCGTCCTTCGGCAGAAGCTGCATCCCCGCGTCGAGATTCGCCGTCGGACAGTCGTACTGCCGTCCCAGAGCCTTTGCGTGCACCACCGCGCCGGAAAGCGTGTAGGGGCGTCCGAGCATGCGCTCCGCGCGCTCCGTCTCCCCTGCCCGGATCGCCTCGCGGATGTTCGTGGAGGAGCAGGTCTCGCCGTCGACCGTGACCCTGTCGATCACGCAGAGCCGGATGCCGCGTGCAGCGCACAGCTCGCATAAAAGCGCCGTATCGCCCTTTGCCTTTGCGCCGAACCGGTAATCGTATCCCACGACGATCGCCGAGATCCCGCCTTCGTAGCGTGCCGTGAGCCAATCCACGAACTGCTCCGGCTCCATGGCGGCAAACGCCGCGTCGAACGGAACGCTGTCCATGCGGTCGCACCCGGTCGAGCGGATCTGCGCGTCGCGCTGTTCCCGCGTGCAGAGGTATGAAAACGCGCCGGAGAACAGCTCCTTCGGATGATTGTCATAGGTAAACGCGACCGCGGCGTCGCCGTTTTCGCGCGCGATCTCCGCCGCCTTCCGCAACAGTGCCCGATGCGCAAGGTGCACCCCGTCAAACATCCCGAGCGCCACAACCGTCCGATTCATACGTCCTCCATAAAACCCTGTCGCGGAGTTCTTTTCTCCCTCCGTCTCGCTTCGCGATCCACCTCCCTCGTCAGAGGGAGGTCAATGTTTCCCTGTCGACCTCCCCTTGTCAGGGGAGGTGTCGGTCGTCAGACCGACGGAGGGGTAGTCCCCAACTCCTCACACCGTTCTTTGACGACCCGGTCGATCTCTGTCGTCACGCCGTACAGATTTTGCACAACGTCCTTGTTCTGAAATCGCAGAACGAGCAATCCCTGCGATTCGAGCCATTTCATCCGCGTCTCATCATCCGACATCTGTTGCCTGACGCCATGATACGGACCGTCCAGCTCAACGACCAAACGCGCCTTTGCGCAGTAAAAATCGACGATATATTCACCGATCGGCTTTTGCCTTCGAAACCGGATCGGATACTCCCGTAAAAAATGATACCAGAGCTCTCGTTCCGGAAAGGTCATCGTTTTCCGGAGAATCCTTGCAAGAGCGACGTTATCCTTATTGTACGACCTCACGGCTGCGGTCTCTCCCTCCGTCTCGCTTCGCGATCCACCTCCCTCGTCAGAGGGAGGTCATTGTTTCTTTCAAACTCCCCTTGTCAGGGGGAGGTCAGCGCTTCCCTGTCAACCTCCCCTTGTCAGAGGGAGGTGTCGGTCGTCAGACCGACGGAGGGGTTGTCATTCCCCGTATAAGTGTACTTTCAGCACGGCGCTGCCGTCTTTGACGACGCCGATGCCCAGAAAGTCATCGCAATAAATGCGGTACGTGCCGTCCGCCGCGTTCGTGCGCGTGGGCAGTCCGTTCATCGCGGGCTTTCTCCGGTCGCGTCCGAGATCCAGCCGTTTGAGAAACGCAGCGGCGTCCTCGCAGCTAATGAGCGCGTCCGAAAGACGCCCCTGCTCTTTCATGTCCGCAAGCTCCGCGATCGAATACGCGTGTTCGAGCGTAAACGGTCCGGACGCGGTGCGCAGCAGAAACGCCATATGCGCGGGCACGCCGATCGCCGCGCCGATGTCGGCGCAGAGCGTGCGGATGTACGTTCCGCGGGAACAGGTCGTCTCGATGAGAAACCGGTTTTCGCCGCGCATCCCGACGCAGGAAAGCGACGCGATCTCCACCTCGCGCGATTTGTCCGGGATCTCCTTTCCCGCAAGCGCGAGGTCGTAAAGCTTTTGTCCGTTGCATTTCAGCGCGGAATACATCGGCGGCGTCTGCACGATCGTGCCGGTAAACTGCGGCAGGACCATACGGAGCTCTTCCTCCGTCACAACGGCGCCGCTTGTTTCAACGACCTTCCCCTGCGCGTCCTGCGTGTCGGTCGAAGCGCCGAACGCGATCTCGGCAAGATAAGTCTTTTGCTTGTCTACAAGGTAATCAAACAGCCGCACCGCGCGTCCGACGCACACGGGCAGAACGCCCGCCGCTTCGGGATCGAGCGTTCCGAGATGTCCGACCCGTTTTGTTTCAAAGATTTTCCGGATATCCACCACGACGTCGGAGCTCGACATCGCCGGCGGCTTTAATACGGTCACGATCCCTTCGATCATTGCAGTGCTTCCGTGAGCGCCTCGCGCATCGTGCGGACCGCCTCTTCGAGCGGCAGATACAGCGTGCAGCCCGCCGCGGCGATATGCCCGCCGCCGCCGAAGCGCTTTGCGATCGCCGCCACGTCGCAATACCGTTTGCTGCGCATGCTCACGCGCACGCAGCCCTCGCTTTCGCGCAGCACGCACGCCGCCTCGACCGTGTCGATATCGCGCAGCCAGTCGATCAGTCCCTCGGTGTCCTCCTTGGTCGCGCCGCATGCCGAAAGCGCCGCAGCCGGGATCGCAAGCAGGTTGAGCCGTCCGTCCGCGGAAAGGTCCATATGCCCGAGCGTGTATGCGACAAGCTTCGCTTTTGAGAGAGACATCTCGCGGAACAGCACCCGGTTCAGCTCCGGCAGATTGATGCCGTACCCCAGGAGCTTCGCCGCCGCCTCGAACGCCTCCGGAGAGGTGTTCCCGTACGAGAAATTGCCGGTGTCGGTTGCGATCGCCGTGTACAGCGCGTCCGCGATCCCGCGTGTGATCGGCGCATGCAGCGCGTCTAAAAGCCGCAGAATCAGCTCGCCGGTCGCGGAAACCTCCTCGACCCAGTCGCCGTCCCTGGACTCCTTCGGATTCGTGCCGTGGTGGTCGATGCAGAACTGATACGGCGCCGCCTCGAGCGTTTCCCTGAGCGCGCCGCTGCGCTTATGATCCGCGCAGTCGACAAAGATCACCGCCTCCTCGGGCGGTTCGATCCCGTCCGTGCCGGTCACGGTGTCCGCGCCGACGAGAAAGCCGAGATATGCGGGTACGGCGTCCGGGCAGACGACCTTCGCCGCCTTGCCCATTTGAAGGAGCGCTTCGCGCAAAGCAAGGCAAGAGCCCAGCGTGTCGCCGTCGGGCGACTGGTGGGCTGCCAGAACAAAATTTTGATGCGATTGTAAAAACGAGATCGCCCGCTCGAGGTTCATTCTTCCTCCTCCTTTTCGGGCTTGTCGTTCTTGTGCAGCGAGCGAATCACCTCGGAGATATGCACCGAGTACGCGATCGAATCGTCGCCCACGAACTTGATCGAAGGCACACGGCGGATCGTCATGCGGTTTCCGACCTCATGTCCGATAAATCCCGCCGCATGGTTTAGCGCGTCGATCGCCGTTTTGGCGGCGTTCTCGTCGGCGTCGAACACCGATACGTGCGCCTTGGCGTATTTGAGGTCCGGCGTGACCTCCATTTCGGTGATCGAGGTCACCGCCGGAATCCGCGGATCCTTCATGTCGAAGATAATCGCGCTGACCGTCTTTTTGAGCTCTTCGCGGAGCCGTTCGTTTCTGACCTTTGCCATCAGCGCTTCACTTCCTCCATCATGTAGCATTCGATGACGTCATCCTCCAGGATGTCGTTGAAGTTCTCGATCGAAATACCGCATTCGTAGCCCGCCATGACTTCCTTCGCGTCGTCCTTGAAGCGCTTCAGCGATGCGATCTTGCCGTCGTGCAGCACGATGCCGCCGCGGACCACACGCACCTGCGCGGTCCTCGTGACCTTGCCCTCGTTGACGTACGCGCCCGCGATCGTGCCGACGCCGGAGATGCGGAACGTGGAGCGGACCGTGCAGCGGCCGAGCTCAACCTCCTGGAACACGGGCTTGAACATGCCCTTCATGGCGTTTTCAACGTCCTCGATCGCGTTGTAGATGACGCGGTACGTACGCACGTCGACCTTTTCCTTCTCCGCCGCCGCGCGCGCCGTGGAATCCGGACGCACGTTGAAGCCGATGACGATCGCGTTCGACGCGGACGCGAACATGATGTCCGATCCGGTGATCGCGCCGACGCCGCTGTGGATGCAGCGTACGCGGACCTCGTCGTTCGAAAGCTTTTCAAGCGACTGCTTGACCGCCTCGACCGAGCCCTGCACGTCCGCCTTGATGATGAGGTTCAGGTCCTTGAGCTCGCCCTCCGCCATCTGATTGAACAGATCGTCCAGAGAGACCTTCTGCGCCTGCTTGACCTGCGCCGCCTTGAGCTTGTCGATACGCTCCTCCGCCACCTGACGGCTGAGCCTGTCGTCGTTTGCGGCAAAGAGCACGTCGCCCGCCGCGGGAACCTCGTTGAAGCCGAGCACCTCGACCGGAACGGACGGACCTGCGCTGTTCACGGAGCGGCCCTTGTCGTCCGTCATGGCGCGGACTCTGCCGTACGCCGTACCGGCAACGATCATGTCGCCCTTCTTCAGCGTACCGTTCTGCACGAGCACGGTTGCAACCGGACCGCGCGCTCTGTCGAGCTGCGCTTCGATGATCGTGCCCTTGGCAAGGCGGTCCGGATTCGCCTTGAGCTCCAGGACGTCCGCCTGCAGAAGCACCATTTCAAGGAGCTGATCGAGGTTGATCTGCTTCTTTGCCGAAACCGGCACGCAGATCGTGTCGCCGCCCCATTCCTCGGAGACGAGACCGTATTCGGTGAGCTGCTGCTTGACGCGTTCGGGATCCGCGGTGTCGCGGTCGATCTTGTTGATCGCAACGACGATCGGAACGCCCGCCGCCTTCGCGTGGTTGATCGCCTCGATCGTCTGCGGCATGATGCCGTCGTCCGCCGCGACGACCAGAATGACGATATCCGTGACCTGCGCGCCGCGCGCACGCATCGCCGTGAACGCTTCGTGACCCGGCGTATCGATGAAGGTGATCTGCTTGCCGTTCAGGGTAACGGTATACGCGCCGATGCGCTGCGTGATGCCGCCCGCCTCGCCCGCGGTAACGTGCGAGTTGCGGATCGCGTCGAGAAGCGACGTCTTGCCGTGATCGACGTGACCCATGATGGTGACGACCGGGGGACGCGGTTTCAGCGTTTCCGGCGCGTCGACGTCGTCTGCGGAATCCATAAGCACGTCTTCAAAGGACTTCGCCAGCTGCTGTTCGAGCGTGATATTGAACTCGCCCGCGATCAGCTCGCAGGTGTCGAAATCCAGCTCCTGATTGATGTTGGCGACGATGCCGAGCATCAGAAGCTTTTTCAGGATCTCGTTCGCGGGCTTGCCGATCTTTTCGGAAAGATCCTTGACCGTGATCGTTTCGGTCGTGATCACCGCATGGTCGATCACAACGGGCGCGGGCTTCGGCTGCTGCACTTCCTGTTCGTGCTTTTTCACCTTCCGGCGATTGCCCATCTGGCTGTCGTCCTCCCAGCCGCGCGCGGTGGGTCCCTGTTCCTTCATCATGGATTTCTTGTTCTTTGCCTTTTTATCCGTCGTATCAAACGTTTTTTTCTTGTCGGTTCTTGTCTTTCCGCTGTCCGAGGGACTCGGCGGATTGATCATCACGGCGCGCGAACTGCCGGCGTTGTCGCGGCGCGGCGCGCGGTTGTCGCCCTGCTGACGGCGATCGTTCCCGCCCTGCTGACGCGGCGCGTCGGTACGCGGACGTTGCTCGCGCGGCGCGTCGGTACGCGGACGCTGCTCGCGCGGCGCATCGGCGCGCGGACGCTGCTCGCGCGGCTCCCGCTGATTCTGCGGCTGCTGCGGACGCGGTTCCGGCTTCCGCTCAACGGGCGTTTCGGGTTCCGGCGCCGTCGGAGCGGTTTCCGGCGCTTCGGGCTGCGGCTCGGGTTCGTCGCTGCCGCCGGCATGCGCCGCAAGGTCCGTTTCGCTCTCGAGCATCGCCTTTAGGCGCTCGGCGCGTTCGCGTTCCTCACGCTCCTGCTTCTCCTTTTCCTCGCGGTCGATCATGCTGCCCTCCGTGCGGCGCGCAGCATCCAGAAGCGTACCGATCGTACCCTTCGTGCCGTCGAGCTTTGTGAGAAGCGCCTGCATCTCCTCTTTCAGATTTTTTGCTGTTTCCAGAAAATTCGTTGCCATATTCATCCCCGCTTTTCATCGGTATTGCGCATTGCGCGTTCTATCATATCCCGGAAGGACGGATCCGTCACCGCCATGACGATGTGCGCATCCTTTCCGATCGCGCTGCCCACGGTTTCCACCAGAACAAGCGGAACGCCGTGCGCCGCGCACAGATGTTCATAATGCGTCTTCGTTGCCTCCGACGCCCCCTCTTCCAAAAGGACCAGTTTTGCCTTGCCGCTTCTGATCGCGTTCTCCGCCGCAAAGGCGCCGCTCTTGGCTTTGCCCGCTCTCTGGCAGAGTCCGATCGCGTTATACAGCCGATTCGTCCCCATGTCCGATCTCCGAAAGGAGCGCCGCCTTCAGCTCGTCGTTCATCGACGCTTCCAGCGCGCGTTCCAAAGCGCGTGTTCTGACCGCTTTCTCCATGCACGCCGCGTCGCGGCAGAGATACGCCCCGCGTCCGGAAAGCTTTCCCGTCCGGTCGAGCTTCAGCCCGTCCTCGGTGCGCACCACGCGCATCAGGTCCTTTTTCGCCCGCATCTCACGGCAGGCGACGCACATCCGCATCGGGATCTTTTTCAATCGCTTATTCCTCCGCGTTCTCCTGCGCCTGCGCGGCGTCCACCGCTGCGTCCGCCTGCGACTGGCTCTTGATATCGATCTTCCAGCCGGTCAGCTTTGCGGCGAGACGCGCGTTCTGACCCTCCTTGCCGATCGCCAGCGAAAGCTGCGAATCCGGCACGATGACCCGCGCGGCTTTTTCTTCTTCATTGACGTAGACCATCAACACCTTCGCGGGGCTCAACGCCTTTGCGATGTAGATCGCGCTGTCGGAATCGTACTCGATGATATCGATCTTCTCGTTGTGCAGCTCGTTGACGATGCGCTCCACGCGCGCGCCGCGCGGACCGACGCATGCGCCGACCGCGTCGACCTGCGGATCGGTCGAGAACACGGACACCTTGGTGCGGAAGCCCGCCTCGCGCGCGATCGACTTGATCACGACCGTGCCGCTCTGGATCTCGGGGACCTCGAGCTCGAAGAGACGCTTCACAAGGCCCGGATGCGTGCGGCTCACGACGACCTGCGGACCCTTGTTGTCCTTGCGGACCTCGAGCACGTAGACCTTGATGCGCTCGTTCATTTCGTATTCCTCGCCCGGGATCATCTCGTTCGCGGTCAGGATGCCGTCCGTCTTGCCGAGCTCGACGTACGCGTTGCCCTTCTCCACGCGCTGCACGATCGCCGTCAGGATCTCGTTTTCCTTCTCGACGTATTCGTCATAGATGTTGCCGCGTTCCGCCTCGCGGATGCGCTGCACCATGACCTGTTTCGCGGTCTGCGCCGCAATGCGTCCGAAGTCCTTCGTGAACGCTTCCTCCTCGAGCACGTCGCCGAGCTCGTAGAGCGGATTGATCTTCTTTGCGCGCTCGAGCGAAATCTCCTGCGAGGGCGTTTCGACCTTTTCCACAACCGTCTTGCTCGCGTAGATATGGTACTCGCCCGTGTCGCCGTCCACCTCTGCGCGGACGTTTGCGGTCGAGTTGTAGTTGCGCTTGTAGGCGACGATCAGCGCCGCTTCAAATGCGGAGAGCAGCACGGATTTCTTGATGCCGCGTTCCTTCTCCAGCGCGTTCAATGCTTCGATAAATTCTGCGTTCATGGTTCTTTCCTTTCTGTTCTGAAACCTGTTGATTAAAATCTGATATTCGGGCGGACAAGCGCGCAGTCCTTCTTTTGGAAGGTCAGCGTCTTACCCTGCTCCGTTTCGACGGTGAAGCCGTCCGCGTCGAACGCCCTGAGCGTTCCGATCCATTGCTTTTTTCCGTTTTGCGGCGCGTACAGCTTGATCTCGAGCTCGGTGCCCATCGCGCGTTCATAGTCGCGGTCCTTTTTGAGCGGGCGGTCGATGCCGAGCGAGGAGACCGACAGCACGTATTCCGACTCGATCGGATCGGCTTCGTCGAGGATCGGCTCGATCGCGCGGCTCACCGCCTCGCATTCGTCGATCGTCACACCGCCGGGCTTGTCGATATAGAACGTCAGCACCCAGTCGCCGTATTCCTTCTGATATTCGACGTCGCAGAGCTCAAAGCCCAGCGATTCGATCTTCTCCCGGCAGAGCTGTTCACAGATCTCGGTCGTTTTCATGCGCGCACCTCTCTCAAAACGAAAGAGTGGGATTTCCCCACTCCTTCAAGTTCAACATTCCAACAGAAGCAGTATAGCACATACTTCCGAAGATTGCAAGCTTTATTTCGCCAATCGGTCGAATTTCTCGAACAATCGCTCCTCGTCCGCGTCCGGTTCCTTCTCGCTCGGTCTGAACAGCTGCGTCCTCGCGTAATGCGCCAGCGCAACGTACCCGAGCCCGATCGCCGCCGACAGCACCGCAATGTTCCACGGCTCGATCGTCTCAAACACGAAGCTTAAAAGCGTCAGCATGATGCCGATCGCAAACAGCCCGGTCGCCGTTTTGCCGTACCAGTCGGAATAGGCGACCTTGCGCTGCTTCAGCATGATCATGCCGCCCGTCACCATCAGCGCTTCCTTCACGCCGATCAGGATCACCAGCGTCAGATAGATCCAGAACAGCGAGCTGTTCCATTTGCCGATCAGGATCACGACGAGCGCCGTGATCATCATCAGCTTGTCCGCGAGCGGATCCAGAAGCTTTCCGACCGGAGTGATCCAGTTGAACGTGCGGGCAAGGAACCCGTCGAGCACATCGGTCAGAAACGCCAGCACGAACACGCCGACCGCCCACCAGTAGCGCACCGGATGGTCCGGATTCGCCGAACAGAACAGCCACGCGAACACGCCGACCATGACGATGCGCAGAGATGACAGAATGTTAGGGATGTGCTTCATTCAGACGCTGAGATCCTCCACATAGAATTCGCGGACCGCGTTCGGGTCGGCAACGGGCGCCTGTACGGGAGCCGGCTCCGGCTCCGACGCCTTTTTCTCCTGCTCGTCGCGCCAGTCGAAATATTTCATCGCGACCTGCGGCAGCAGTGCGTAGCTTAAAACGTCCTCTTCGCTCCTTGCGCGGTCGCCGAGCTCCGCACGGTATTTTTCAAGCTCCGGTTCCAGAAGGTCCGCCGGACGGCAGGTAACGACCTTCTCATCGCCGATCGCCATCCTGCGCACTTCCTCGTTGACCGGTCCCGGAAGCATGCCGTATTCGCCGCGCAGGACCGCCTTACTGTTGTTCGGGAAGGTCTTGTATCTTCCGACGAGCACGTTGAACACCGCCTGCGTGCCGACGATCTGGCTCGTGGGCGTCACGAGCGGCGGATAACCGAAGTCCTTTCTGACCCGCGGGATCTCCGCAAGCACGTCGTAATACTTATCCTCCGCGCCCGCGTCGCGAAGCTGCTTGATGAGGTTCGAAAGCATGCCGCCCGGAACCTGATATAAGAGCGTGTTCGTGTCGACGCGCAGGGACTTGTCGGAGATCAGTCCGTCCTGCTTCAAGCGCTCGTACACCTGACGGAAATACTTGGCGCATTCCGAAAGCGCGTTGAGGTCCAGCCCCGTGTCGCGCTCGGTGCCCTTGAGCGTTGCCACGAGCGATTCGGTCGCGGGCTGGGACGTGCCGTTGCCCAGAGGACTGAGCGCGGTATCGACAATGTCGACGCCCGCTTCGGAAGCCTTCAAAAGCACCATGTCGCCCGTGCCGGTCGTGTTGTGCGTGTGCAGGTGGATCGGCACGTCGACCTCGGCTTTGAGCTTCTTCACCAGAGAGTATGCGTCGTACGGGAGCAGAAGATTCGCCATGTCCTTGATGCAGATCGAATCCGCGCCCATCTGCGCAAGCTCCTTACTGAGCTTCACGAAATACTCTTCGCTGTGTACCGGCGAGGTCGTGTAGGAGATCGCCGCCTCGCAGAAGCCGCCGTATTTCTTGGTGTATTTGATCGCGGCTTCGAGGTTACGGGGATCGTTCAGCGCGTCGAAGATGCGGATCACGTCGATGCCGTTTTCGATCGCCTTGCGGCAGAACTGCTCGACGACGTCGTCCGCGTAGTGCTTGTAGCCCAGGATGTTCTGTCCGCGGAACAGCATCTGCAGTCTCGTGTTCGGCAGCGCTTTCCGGAGCGTGCGAAGACGCTCCCACGGATCCTCGTTGAGGTACCGGAGGCAGGAATCGAACGTTGCGCCGCCCCAGACCTCGAGCGACCAGTAGCCGATCGCGTCGAGCATTTCGCAGGCGGGCAGCATTTCCTTCGTGGTCATGCGCGTCGCGGCAAGCGACTGATGCGCGTCACGCAGGATGGTATCGGTAACGTAGAGTTTTCCCATGTGCGATCCTCCTTAATGTCCGAACAGCGACAGGAACACGCCCGCCGCGATCGCCGAGCCGATGACGCCCGCCACGTTGGGACCCATTGCGTGCATCAGCAGGAAGTTCTTCGGATTTTCCTTCTGACCGACGACCTGCGAAACACGCGCCGCCATCGGAACGGCGGACACGCCCGCGGAGCCGATCAGCGGGTTGATCTTCTGCTTTAAGAACAGGTTCATGATCTTCGCCAGCAGGACGCCGCCGCAGGTGCCGCCGATGAACGCGACAATGCCCAGCGCAATGATGACCAGCGTGGACAGCTGCAAAAACGTCGTGCCCGTCGCCGTCGCGCCGACGCACACGCCGAGGAAGATCGTGACGATGTTGCAGAGCTCGTTCTGCACGGTCTTTGAAAGGCGCTCGGTGACGCCGGATTCCTTGAAGAGGTTGCCGAGCATCAGGCAGCCGACCAAAGGCGCCGCGGAGGGAACCAGCAGCGCGACGAAGATCGTGACCACGATCGGGAACAGGATCTTTTCGGTCTGCGAGACCGGACGCAGCTGCGCCATGACGATCTGCCGCTCTTTTTTGGTGGTCAGAAGCTTCATAAACGGCGGCTGAATGACCGGCACCAGCGCCATGTACGAATACGCCGCAACCGCGATCGGTCCGAGATAGCTCGGTGCGAGCCGCGAGGTGACGAGGATCGCCGTCGGACCGTCCGCGCCGCCGATGATGCCGATGGACGCCGCAATGTTCTGGAGCGGCGTGCCGTCGGTCGGGATCCACTGGAACGCGACGATGGACAGCGCGAACGCGATGTAGATGCCGAGCTGCGCCGCCGCGCCGAGGATCAGGCTCTTCGGATTCGCGATCAACGGACCGAAGTCCGTCATCGCGCCGACGCCCATGAAAATGAGGCACGGATAGATGCCGAGCTTGACGCCGAGATACAGATAATCGAGCAGTCCGGTCTTATGGATATCGCCTAAGCTTGCCCACTGGATCACGCCCTGTTCGGCGTTGTTCGCGCCGAGCCCGAACAGCTCCTCATGGAACAGACCCGCGCCGGGCAGGTTTGTGAGAAGCATGCCGAACGCGATCGGAACGAGCAGCAGCGGCTCGAACTTCTTGACGATCGCAAGGTATAAAAGCACGCAGGCGATCGCGATCATGATCAGGCATTTCCAGTTGTCCCCCTCAAAGAACCGGGCAAAGCCCGATCCGGAGAAGAACTCGGAAACGGTTTCCCAAATGGCTTCCATAGGCGCCCCCGATCAGGCGATGGTGCACAGAAGCGCGCCGCTTTCGACCGAAGAACCCTTGGCAACGCCGATGGACGCGATCTTGCCCGCGCACGGCGCAAGGATCTCGTTTTCCATCTTCATGGCTTCGAGGATCATCAGCTGCTGCCCTTCCTTGACGACGTCGCCGGGGTTGACGTTGACCTGCAGGATGTTGCCGGGCATCGGGCTTCTGACCTCGGTGCCTGCGCCTGCTGCCGCCGCCTTGATGGGTTCCGCCTTCGGCGCCTGCGCCACGGCGTTCGCGTCGAGTTCCTCGACCTCTACTTCATATCTGGTTCCGTTGACATTGATCAAAAATTTACGCATGATTTCTTCCCCCTTCTTTCAATCCACTTTATGAAACGATACAATCCGGATCCCGCCGACGCTTTCGCCCAGTACGGTCGCGATCGCCGCCGCCGCGGCCGCCTTGATCTCGCCGAGATCGCCCTGCGGCTCAACCGGCTTTTCCTCCGGCGCGGATTCCCTGACCGGCGCCGGTTCCTTTCTGCCCACGCCGCGCATGATCGCGCCCATGATCTTGATGATCACGATCAGCGCAACCAGTCCGATGAAGACGATCCCGAGTCCCAGCAGGAACGTGATCAGCGTCGACGTTGCCGCCGCTCCACCTTCAAACGACATACTCCAAACCTCCATTCTTCCGGAAATACAACAATCCGTTCTCTTTTATTATCATATTCGACAAATAAACCTATTCCCCATTTTATGGGACATTATCAGTATATAATCTTTTTCGCCATAAGTCAATTCCCCCGCGCATGATTTTCGGTGTTTTGGCACATCCTTTGCGTATGCTGACACTCTTTTTGCGCGCGGTCTTTTTAGACCTTTTCGTACTGCTCGTGCTGCGGCTCACCGGAAAGCGTCAGGTGAGCGATCTGCAGCCGTACGACCTGCTGATGACGCTGATCATCGCCGATCTTGCGAGCACGGCGATCGCGGACACGGACATCCCGCTGCTGTACAGCGTCGTGCCGATCCTCGCCCTGTACCTTGTGCAGCAGCTGCTTGCAAAGCTGTGCCTGAAATCCTCCGCGATCCGGCGTCTTGTGTGCGGAACGCCGCAGATTCTGATCCTTGACGGCGTTTTGCAGGAGAAGATCATGCAGCGCACGAACTACACCGTGCGCGACCTTCTGGACAGCCTGCGATCGAAGGATATCTTCGACGTCGGCGAGGTCGCCTACGCGATCCTCGAAACGAACGGCACCGTGAGCGTGCTCGAAAAGGCGGCGTTTCAGCAGCCGAACAAGCGCGAGCTCGGGCTCGAGCCGGGTTCCGCAGCGCTTTCGCATCTTCTGATCCTCGAAGGAAAGATCCAGAAGAGCGGGCTTGAAACGCTGCACCTGACAAAAAAGGACGTGGAAACGATGCTGAAAAAGAACGGATTGGCGCTCAAGAACATCTTCTTTGCGCAGATGAACGGCGACGGCGAGCTGCACGTCCAGCTCGACCGCAAAAACCGGAGCCGCGTGCTGAGCTTTTCCGAAGGATAAGGAGGAACTGTGGGCTTTTCGATCTTCCGCGCAGCGATGACGATCCTGATTTGCTGCTTCCTTGTGCTGCTGTTTCTGCTTCCCTCCGCGATTTTAAGCCGGTTTTCCGCGCAGGCGAACGATCTGATCGACAAGGCGGAAAACGCGCTCCTTTCGGGCGATCCGGACGCCGCAGCGCCGTACTGCGCCGCGCTTTTTGCGCTCGTGCGCGAGCGGATGCCGGTCCTTGAGCGCTTTCTGAACCACGCGAGCATCGACGCGCTCGACGCATGCGCCGCAGTCGCGGACTGCGCCGTGCGCGCAAACGATCCGGGCGCGGCGGCGGAGGCGCTTGCCGAAGCGCGCTCCGTCCTTGTGCGCATTGAAGGGATTGAACTTTTTTCGTGGAATAATCTGCTTTGAGGATTTACTCCTGCAAAAGATTGTGGTATACTGAATAAAATATATGAAACGAGGGGACAGTTACCATGAACGCAGGCGATCTTTCCCGGCTGATTCCGTTGGCTTCTATGGGCAAACCGGACTTTGTCATCCGCAATGCGCGCGTGATCAACGTCTTTACCGACGAGATCACGGAAACGAACGTGGCGATCGCAGGCGATACGGTCATCGGCGTCGGAAACTTCTCCTGCGAAAACGAATACAACGCTCACGGCGCGTATCTGGCGCCGGGGTTCATCGACGGGCATGTACACATCGAAAGCTCGATGGTCACGCCCGCTTCTTTTGCGCAGGTGATCCTGCCCAAGGGGACGACCTCGATCATCGCCGACCCGCATGAGATCGCGAACGTCGCCGGAAGCGAAGGGCTGAAGGCAATCTTTGCGCTTTCCGAAAACCTGCCGCTGGACATTCATTTCATGCTGCCCTCCTGCGTGCCCGCAACGCCGTTCGAGCACAGCGGCGCTTCGCTGTCCGCAAAGGACCTTGCCGTGTTCATGGACGAGCCGAACGTGGTCGGGCTCGGCGAGGTGATGGATTACCCCTCGGTCGTGTCGTGCGCGCCGGAGATGCTCTTCAAGCTGCAATGCTTCTTCGACCGTCCGATCGACGGACACGCGCCGATGCTGACCGGAAAGGCGCTGAACGCCTACTGCCTCGCGGGTCCGCGCACCGACCATGAATGCTCCAATTTCCCCGAGCTCAAGGAAAAGCTCAGAAACGGCATGGTGATCCTGATCCGCATGGGCTCGGCGGCGAACGGCGTCAAAGAGATGCTCGACGGGATCGTTTCGGAGGGACTGCCCACCGACCGCATCTGCTTCTGCACCGACGACAAGCATCTCGAGAACATCCGGAGCGAAGGGCACATCAACCACATCGTCAACACCGCGATCTCGCGCGGAATCCGCCCGCTCGACGCGATCCGCATGGCGACCCTCAACACGGCGAACGCCTTCGGGCTCAGGCGCATCGGTGCGATCGCGCCGGGATATCGCGCAAACCTGATCCTGTTCGACGACCTGCACACGATCGAGCCGAAAGCGGTCTTTGCCAACGGCAGGCTGATCGACCCGAACGCGCCGATCCCTTCCCCCGCGGTTCCCGAGAGCGTCAAAAACAGCGTTCACGCCGCGCCGATCGGTCCGGACGACCTCCGGCTCAAAGCGAAAGCCTTTATGCCGATGATCCAGACCGTTCCGCACCAGCTCGTGACCCGGCTCGTCACCGGCATCGTCCCGACCGACGAAAACGGATATTTCGTTCCCGGAGACGGGCTCAACAAGCTCGCGGTCATCGAGCGCCACCACGCCACCGGGCACATCGGCGTCGGCATTGTCGAAGGCATGCATATCTCCGGCGGCGCGATCGCCGCAACGGTCGCGCACGATTCGCACAACATCGTGGTCGTCGGCGACAACGACGGCGACATGATCTTCGCCGCGGAAACGCTGAAAAACTGCGGCGGCGGCTTCACGGTCGTCTCGCACGGCGAGGTCAAGGCGCTTTTGGAACTGCCCGTTGCCGGACTGATGAGCGACGCGCCGGTGGAGACCGTTCTCGAAAAGCAGCGCGAGCTCCTTGCCGCGGCGCATGCGCTCGGCGCGGACGACGCCTGCGATCCTTTGGTGCTGCTCTCGTTCCTTGCGCTGCCGGTCATTCCGGAGGTGCGGCTCACCGACTGCGGGCTGTTTGACGTCCGCACAATGAGTTTTCTGTACAATTCGCATTGTTGAAAACAAAGTTTTCAACAATCCGGTTTGCAGATCCCGCCTATCATCCTGCGGATGATGCGAGCGGCGGGATCTGAAAGGTGTCAAATTCGCCGCGCATGTCGCCGAATTTGACGTATCTTTGCTTCGTTCTTCCCCCCGCTGCATCCGCGCGCGCGTTTTCAACGCGCCTGAAATTTGTCGATTCTGTTTATGATCCAACAAGAGGGAATGCCTATGTGTCTGTTCCGTAAAAAGAAACCGTTTACCCAATCCGCGCACGAGGTCTGGCGCTCGCAATGGCAGAGCCTGTTCCCTCCGGAATGCCGCAACGTGCCGGTCACCGTCGACGGCGTGACCGAGATCGCCTACGTGCTGGTCGGGCACAACGCCATGATGCTGCAGGACGGACTTCTGATGCAGGCGGCGTTCTTCGACGTCTGCGAGCTGTTCCAGAAAGCCGGCTACCACGTCGTCTGGCTGATGCGCTGCACACAGGACATCAGCAACGGGTATCTGAAGCGCGTCCGGTCGGAGGACGGCGGAAAGCGGATGCAATGGCTCTGGAAACGCCCCACGACCAATTTCGGGCGCTGGAGCTCGGATCAGAAACACGCGTCGATCATCCTGCAGATCGACGAGCTGCCCGACGAAGGTCCGGTCGGCTGTGACAAAAAGATCCTCCAGCGCGTCGTCTGGGCGGAAAGCGACGATCCCGAGAGCATGGTGCCGAAGCGCACGACCTTCACGACCGTCAATGTACCCGACACCGCGCCGGAGCTTGCCCGCTGGCTGAGCGGCGAATCGCTGAGCAAGTTTCAGGATTGATTGAACGGCTTCCCCTTTTCCTTCGGGGAAGCCGTTTTCTGAATAAACCTGTTTCTTATAAGTAACCTGTTTCTTATAACTAACCTGTTTATTATAACTAACCTGTTTATTATAACTAACCTGTTTATTATAATGTTTATTATAAGTAATCTGTTTATTATAAGTAACCTGTTTCTTACAGACAGAGGTTTTTTGGAACCTCTGTCTGAAACTATTTATTTATTCGACGTTCACGGGTCGATTTCCTCTTTTTTTCCTGTGAACTTTTTCGGACTTTTTTCCCGGAAAAAAAGGACCGCCCCAAAGGACGGTCCGAAGTGTTTTGATTCAGCGCTCTTCGCGGAAGTACGCAAGCCCGAGGCTTTGCGGCGGGAGGTTCTCGCGCTTCTTGCGCAGGCTGACGATGATCAGCACGACCAGCGTGACCACGTACGGCGCAAGCTTATAGAGCTCCTTGACGCCGAGCGGCAGGCTGAGATGCTCGGAAAGAATGATGAGCCCGCCGAACAGGATCGACGCGAAGATGCTGATGCTCGGACGCCAGGTGGTGAAGATGACCAGCGCGATCGCAAGCCAGCCGCGGTCGCCGAAGCCCTCGTTTGCCCAGGTGCCGTGCGCGCACTCCATGACGTAGTAGAGTCCGCCGAGCCCCGCGATCATGCTGCCCACGAGCGTTGCGACGTACTTATACCGGGTTACGTTGATGCCCGCCGCATCCGCCGTTGCGGGATTCTCGCCGACGGCGCGCAGCTGCATGCCCTTCCGCGTGAACCGCAGGAACAGCGATGCGACGATCGCGATGCCGATGCCGAGATACGCGAGCCAGCCGGGGTGCTTGCCGTCGCCGAAAAAGTTGCAGGTTGAAGCAAACGTCAGGCTCGGAACCTCGCTGTGCGCGAGCTTGATCAAAGAGCCCCCGAAGAAGTTGCCGAAGCCGACGCCAAACATCGTCATGGCAAGGCCCGTAACGTTCTGATTGGCGCGCAGCGTGACCGTCAGGAAGCAGTACAGAAGCCCCATCAAGAACGACCCGAGCAGGCAGCAGAGCATCGGGATCAGCACCGCCAGGATGCCGACCATCGGCTGTCCCGCGCCGACCGTCGCCTGTTCATAGAAGAACGCGCCGATGACGCCGGAGATCGCACCGACATACATGATGCCCGGAATACCGAGGTTCAGGTTGCCCGCCTTTTCGGTCAGGATCTCGCCGGTGCTGCCGTACAAGAGCGGCATGCCCTGCATGACGGCTCTCGGAATGAAGGATACCAGGAATTCCCACATAGCGTTTACACCCCCCGTTTCTTATTCCGGCTGAACTGCAGCTGATAGTTGATGAAGAACTCGCAGCCGATGATGAAGAACAGAATGATGCCGGTCAGAATATCCGCGAAATTGTGATTGAGTCCGAGCTCCGGACGGCTTGCGACCTCCTTTGCGCCGTACTGCATGAACACGATCAGAAGCGAAGAGAAGATCATGCCGATCGGATTGAACTTCGACATCCACGAGACCATGACGGCGGTATAGCCGCGCCCGTCGACGAGCGTGTCGGTCAGCGTGCGGTCGGTGCCTGCGAGGAGGAAGCCGACGAGCCCGCACAGCATGCCGGAAAGAACCATCGTGCGGATGATGACGCGGTTGACCTTGATGCCCGAATACGACGCGGTGCGTTCGCTTTCGCCGACAACCGCGATCTCATACCCCTGCTTGCTGTATTTGAGATACACGTACAGGAAGATCGTCACGGCGCCGATCACCGCCGCCGGCAGCAGGTAACGGGAACCGCCGACCTCCGGCAGCCACCCGAGCCCGTAGGAGCCGAGCGTTGCATCGGAATTCAGAATGCCGACCACGGTGCCGTTCGGGGACCAGATATACTTGAACCCGCGATAGGCGATCATGAACTTGACAAGCTGCAGCGCAACGTAGTTCATCATCAGCGTGAACAGCGTCTCGTTCGTGTTCCAGCGCGACTTGAAAAACGCGGGTAAAAAGCCCCACAGCGCGCCCGCAAGCAGGCTTGCGATGAGCATGCACGGAATCAGGATGAGATTCTTCACGGCGATCGAGATATTCGGATTCTGGAAGAACGGCATCTTGCCGGCGTAGAACATGCAGATCGCCGTGGCGAACGCGCCGACCAGCACCTGCCCCTCGGCGCCGATGTTCCAGAACCGCATCTTGAACGCGGGTGTGACCGCAAGGGAAATACCGAGCAGAATCACAATGCGATAGACCGTGACCCAGACCCTGCGCGACGAACCGAAGGTGCCGTCGAACATGGTCTTGAAAACGACGATCGGGTTCAGCTTGGTCACGATCACGGTAACGACGGAGCAGACCACGAGCGCAAGCAGAATCGCCGCGCCGCGGATCAGCCACGCTTTCCATGCCGGTAAGCCCGCCCGCTTTGAAATATGCAGCATCTTATGCACCTCCCCCGACCTTGGTCATCATCAGACCGATCTCTTCCTTGGTGACGGATCGCCCGTCCACGATGCCGGAGACCTTGCCGCCGCAAAGCACCAGGATCCGGTCGCACAGTTCCAGAAGAACGTCCAGGTCCTCGCCGACGTAGATGACGGCCACGCCTTTCATTTTCTGCTCCGTAAGGAGGCTATAGATCGTGTAGGATGTGTTGATGTCCAGCCCGCGCACCGCGTACGCCGTCATCAGCACGGTCGGATTCTGCTCGATCTCGCGCCCGACCAGCACCTTCTGCACGTTGCCGCCGGAAAGCCTGCGCAGCGGGATCTGATCGACGTTGGGCGTGACGACTTCGAGCTCGTTGACGATCTTGTTTGCGAGGTCCCTCGGATGCTTCCGGTCCAGGAACGGATTGTGCTTTCCTCTCCGGTAGCTTCGGAGCATCACGTTGTCCGCAATGCTCATGCTGCCGACCAGACCCATGCCGAAGCGGTCCTCCGGCACGAACGACAGATATACGCCGGAGCGGATGATCGTCAGCGGATCCATTCCGATCAGGTTCTGTTCCCCGCCGGTTTTCGGATCAAAGTAGAGAATGCTGCCGCCCGGTTCCACTCCCTGCAGCCCCGCGATCGCTTCGAGAAGCTCGCGCTGTCCGCTGCCCGCGATGCCCGCGATGCCGAGGATCTCGCCCGAATATGCCGTGAAGCTGACGTCGTCGATGCGTTTGACGCCTTCGACGTCCTTGACCGTCAGGTGTTCGACCGAAAGGCGCGGCTGGATCCCCTCCGCCTTCGGGCGGTCGATGTTCAGGCTCACGGCGCGGCCGACCATCATGTCGGTCAGGCTCTGCTGGTCCGCGTCCTTGGTGAGAACGTCGCCGATGTATTCGCCCTTCCGGAGGATCGCGACACGGTCGGAGACCTCCAGAACCTCATGCAGCTTATGCGTAATGATGATCAGCGACTTGCCGTCCTTCTGCATGTTGCGCATGACCTTAAAGAGCTTTTCGGTCTCCTGCGGTGTCAGAACCGCCGTCGGCTCGTCAAGGATCAGAATGTCCGCGCCGCGGTACAGGACCTTGATGATCTCAACGGTTTGCTTCTGCGAAACCGACATGTTGTAGATTTTTTGGTTCGGGTCGATCTCAAACCCGTAGCGGTCGCTGATCTCCTTGATCCGTTTCGCCGCGCGCTTGAGGTTCAGCAGACCTTCCTCTTTGAGTCCGAGGATGATGTTTTCCGTTGCGGTGAAAACGTCCACCAACTTGAAATGTTGGTGGATCATGCCGATCCCGTTTTCAAACGCGTCCTTCGGCGAGCGGATCGTCACCGGTTTGTCATGGATATAGATCTGCCCCTCGTCCGGGTAATAGATGCCGGACAGCATGTTCATCAGCGTGGTCTTTCCGCTGCCGTTCTCGCCGAGCAGCGAAAGGATCTCGCCTTCGTGCAATTCGAGATGAATATCCCGGTTTGCGATCACGCTGCCGAAATGCTTGGTGATGCCTTCCATCCTGACGGCGTTCTTGACTGCTTCCAAGGTCATACATCCTTTCCGCAGAGACATCCTCTGCCGATGATAGTTCAGTATACCATATATGATGCGGTTTGTAAACGAAAACCGCGGATCGAAACGAAAAAAATCGGGCAGTCGGATGACTGCCCGATCGGGTGATTCGAATTACTCACCGAAGTTGACGTTCAGCAGGGTGATGCCGTCGATCTGGATGTCGAAATACGGCGCGCTGCGGAACTCGGACTCATGGAAGTAACCGTCCTTGATGACCTCGGTGTCCGGGGTGAACGCATCGTCGGTATCGACGTCCGCGAGGTAGCTCGTGAGCTTCTCGCCGTCCTTGGTGAACGCATCGGTGCTGAAGACGTGGAGCGTGCCCGCTTCGAGCGCTGCCTTTGCCGCGTCGATCGCCGCCTGCGTGCCGTCCGCCGCAACCGCGTCGTTCAGCTCAAACAGCTCGACGGAGCCGGTCTGGATCGTGCCGGTCCAGTCTGCCGGGATCGCTTCGCCGTTCGCAGCAGCCTTGATCGCGAACTCATAGTAGGGCTCCCAGTTGATGCGAGAGGATACGATGTAGGTGTTCGGACCGACCTTGACGGTGCTGCCGTTGTAGGAGACGTTCGGAACGCCCATGCTCTCGCAGGCGGACGGTGCGCCCATGGAGTCTGCATGCTGGCTGATCAGCACGCAGCCGTTGTTGATGAGCATCATCGCGCCTTCCTTTTCGGCGGTCTCATCATACCAGGAACCGGTGAAGGTGACTTCCATGGTGACCTCCGGAACGACGGAGCGGACGCCCAGGAAGAAGGACGTGTAACCGGAAACAACCTCTGCATAGGTGAACGCGCCGACGTAGCCGATCTTGAGCTGATCCGCAGTGATCTTGCCGGTGTCGAGCATTTCCTTGAGCTTCATGCCCGCCGCGATGCCCGCGAGGTAACGGCCTTCATAGATCGCCGCAAATGCGTTGTGGTAGTTCGGAAGATTCACGGTGTGCGCCTTGGTGCCGGTTGCGTGGCAGAACTGGACATCCGGGAATTCCTTTGCCGCCTGGATCATGTAGTCCTCATGGCCGAAGCTGTCCGCAAAGACGATCTTGCAGCCGGAAGCCGCCATGTCCGCCGCGGTCTCGTAGCATTCCTGACCTTCGGGGATGTTGGTCTTGATGATGTAGTTGCTCTCCGGAATGCCGAGCGACTTGCAGGCACCCTTCGCAGCGTTGATGAAGTTCAGGTCGTAGGTGGAGTTTTCGTCATGCAGGCAGATAAAGCCGACCTTGATATCCAGACCCTCTGCAGGCTGCTCTGCAGGCTGCTCTGCGGGCTGCTCTGCGGGTTTGTCAGCGGGCTTATTGCCGGTGCAGGCGACGAGTGCCGCAACCATCAGCAGGCAAAGAACGATCGCAAAAAACTTCTTCATGTTACCCTCCAATAATCAGTTCAGTTTTTTTGCTGTATTTGAACACATTTCTGTGTTTCAGCCCATTCCGGAAACACCAAAATTTACGTCTTGATTGTAACCGATTTGACGCGTAAAGTCAAGGGAAAACGCCCGCAGGATCGACAGTTTTACGCAAATTATACACAAAGCGCCGCCCTTTTTTGACATATGCGCCGCCGTTTCGGAATGCGCTTGCGCTTTTGCTCTTTTTATGCGATAATAGTCCCGTTGAATAAACGGCAGAGCTCCGCCGCGCAGAAGCTCTGCGGAAAGGCAGCTGCATGCTCAGGCACAGAAGATCCAAGCGGTTTTTCGCCGTGATCCTTGCTTTCTTTTTCCTTTTGATTCCCGCTTCGACGTTCGCCGCATCGCATATGAACGCCGACTGCACGATCGAGATCCATGCCGACAAAGTCAACATGAAGTATCTGACGGACTATACGTATTCGACGACCGTCAAATTCAAAAAAGGCGATTGGTTCTCCGTCAAATGGACCCCGTCCAAGCCCGTGGCGGCGGTCTACTGGGAATGGAAAAACATTCCGAAGCGCGCGCTTGTCGAGTGTCTCAACGACGCCGGCGAGGTCGTCTCCTCCCGCGAGTACGCCGACAAGATCCGCTTTCTGACCGTGCTCCCGGAGGAGGGCGTGTCGGAGGTCCGCATGACCGTACTGAAGGGCTCTGGACAAATGTCGGAGCTGTTCACCTACAGCAGCAGGCAGATCCCCTCGAAAGCGGTCGTCTGGGAAGAGCCGCTTGACAAGGCGGACATCATGCTTGTGGAAACGCACGGAAACGACGACTGCCTGATCTTCGGAGCCGTGCTGCCGACCTATACCGACCGCGGATACAAGATCCAGGTCGTTGACCTCGCCTGCGACACGATCGGCCGCCAGCGGGAAAGCTCGGGCGGCTCATATGTCATGGGACTGCGGAATTTCAAAACGTTCTTTGAGTATACGTCGCTCCTCACCTCCTACCAGCAGTATTCGGACAACTGGATGTCGCAGTCGCCCGATCCGTGCGAAAGGCTCACCGCCGAGATCCGCCGCGTCCGTCCGGCGGTCGTGATCACGCATGACAGGGAGGTCGGCGAAAGCAGAGACGCCTCGCACAAGCTGACCGCCGAAATCGCGGAAAAAGCCGTGAAAGCGGCCTCCGATCCCGCGCAGTATCCCGATTCCGCACAGAAATACGGCACGTGGCAGGTGAAAAAGCTGTACATGCACCTTGCGAAGGAAAACCCGATCACGATCGACATCGACACGCCGCTCGAATCGTTCGGCGGCAAGACCGCGCTTGAGGTTTCTGCGGAAGGCATGGCGCTCTGGCACGGCGGGGAGTTTCCGGAGCTGACCTGGGCGGTCAAGAACCGCAAATACGCTCCGTCCGATTACGGTCTGGTGTTCAGCACCGTCGGTGAAGACGTGCAGAAAAACGATTTCCTTGAGAACATTCCCCCGGAGGACCTGAGCAATTATGTGCCGCCGACGCCGGAGCCCACCGAGGGACCGACGCCTACCCCGGAACCCACGCCCACTCCGGAACCCACGCCGATCCCCACGGAAGCGCCGACGCCCGCGCCGACGGCGGAGCCGACGCCCGTGATGACGCCCGAGCCGGTCCCGGAACCCACGCCGGTTGAACCCGCCGCGCCCGGACCGGCGGGACGGATCCCGCTCTGGGTATGGCTCGCTGCAGGCGGCGCGCTTCTGCTGCTCTTCGCCGCGCTGTACCTTGTGATCCGCAAGCTCCGGCGGAACTGATCTCTTTTGCGCACAAAGCCCCCTCCCGTCATCGGGAGAGGGCTTTTTTGATTCGTTTTTTTCACGCGCCGCTCTTTTCGGACCGGCTGCCGCAAATCTTCAGTCCTTCGATCTCCTCCTCGGAAAGATACCGCCATTCCCCGGGACGGAGATCGCCGAGCTTCAGATTGCCGTACGCCTCGCGCTTCAGCCGCAGCGTGCGATGCCCGATCGCTTCCAGCATGCGCCGGATCTGGCGGTTGCGCCCCTCGTGGATCGTGATCGAGAACGCCGTGCCGCCCGTGGTGGACCGGCGGATGTTCGCGACCCTTGCCGGCGCGGTCAGCCCATCCTCAAGCATGACGCCGTTCGTCAGCGCCGCGATCTCCGACGCGGACAGCGTGCCGTCGCACACCACGCGATAGGTCTTGTCCACCTTGTAGCGCGGATGCATCAGCTTGTTCGCAAGCTCGCCGTCGTTGGTCAGAAGCAGCAGCCCCTCGGAATTGAGGTCGAGCCGCCCGACGTTATAGAGCCGGTACGGAAGCTCGGACACGAACGCCTGCACGGTCTTTCTGCCCGCCTCGTCGCTCGACGTCGAAACCACGCCGCGCGGCTTATAGAGCATCAGCACGACGCGCTTTGCCTGCGGCGTCAGGCGTTTTCCGTCGAGCCGCACATCGTCGCCCTCCTCCACGGACATGCCGAGGACGGCGGGTATGCCGTTGACCGTGACCCGTCCGTCCGATATGATCTGTTCCGAGGCGCGGCGCGAAGCCACGCCGCAGTCCGCCATGTATTTTTGTAAACGCATACGCCCCGCCCGCGGTTCAGCCGAGAAATGCCGAAACCGCCTTTTTGAGAATGTACGCAAAATCGACCGCATCGACCGTTTCCGCCGCGACGATCGGAACCGTCTTCACGACCGCGCCGTTCAGCAGGAGCGACACCGTTCCGACCTGCTGCCCCGCCCGGATCGGCGCGCGGCACGCGTCCATCGCCGTATCCACGGAATATGTCTCATCACCGTCGATTTCCGTCGGATACAGTATACCAAGAATCGGCGCCGCCGACAATGCTTTTTTTACGCCGTTTTCGACCGGAACCGAAAAAACCGTATCGCGCGGCAGAAAGATCCTGACCCGATAATCGCGAAACCCCGTATCCAGCAGGCTTTTGGCGGTGTTCCACATCGTCGGACAGTTCAGCACCGCGCCGACGAGCTTCATCTCGCCGCGCTCCGCCGCAAACACGAGGCATTTCCCCGCCGCCTTCGTATAGCCCGTTTTGACGCCGATGCCGCCCTCGTATTCCCACAGCAGCCGGTTCTTGTTCTTCAGCGTGTGCGGATGTGAGCCCTCGGTGACTCTGTACTGCGTCGCGGCGATCTCGGCGAAAAACGGATTCTCAAGCGCCGCCGCGCCGAGCAGCGCAAGGTCCTTCGCCGTGGTGTAGTGATCGGGATCGTGCAGCCCGTTCGGCGTCACAAAATGCGTGTCCCTGAGTCCCAGCTGTTCCGCGCGCGCGTTCATATGCGCCGCAAACGCCTCCGTGCCGCCGTCCAGCTGATACGCGATCGCGACCGCCGCGTCGTTGCCGCTCGTCAGCATCAGCCCGTACACAAGGTCTATGAGCGGAATCTTCTCGCCCGCCTGCAGGTACATTGATGAGCCCTCCGTGCCCGCGGCTTCCTCCGGAACGGTGAACGTCTCCGTGAGCCTGCCCGATTCGACCGCAATGAGCGCCGTCATGATCTTGGTCGTGCTCGCCATCGGCAGCCGCGCGTTTTCGTTCTTCGCATACAGCACGCGGCCGGATTTCGCCTCGATGAGATACGCCGCCTGCGCGGAAACCTTCTGTTTCTGGTCCGCCGAAGCCGCGCGCGGGAGGAGCAGCAGAACCGTCAGCAGAACGGCAAACAGCCGTTTCACGGCTCCGCGTCCTCCGCCGGTTCCCGGTTTTCCGCGTCGTCCTGCGGCGTTTCGCACGGGTCCTCCCTCTGCGCGCAGAGGTCGGTGATCGCGCTGCGGATCTCGTTCATCGCCGTCGGGATCAGCTGTACGAGCCGGTCCAGCGTGCTGTCGCAGTCCGCGTGCAGCAGCGTCACTTCCTTGCCCTGCATGTGCAGAAACGCCTTCGGGCAGATCGAAACGCCGACGACGCTTGCGCCGAGGAACGGATACGAACCGGCGTCGAAATCCGGCGCGCCTTTTTTCGCAACCGCCTGCGTCGGGAAATCCCCGCCGCCCGCGAAGAAGCCGAGACAGACCCGGCTTACCGGGATCACGACCGCGCCGCCCTCGCCGTAGATCGGGCTGCCCACGATGGTATTGACGTCGACGATGTTCTTGAGCTCGCGCATCGTCGTTTGCAGAATCGTTTCAACAGGATGCATATGTCTTCCTCTTTTCGTTGGATTTACCGGTATTGTTTGCCGCTTTGCGCCGCGTTATACGCCCGCGCACGATTCCGATCGCAAGCGGTACCGGCTGCACGATCGCGCGCATGCCCGCCGCAATGCGCACCAACGACGTTTCGCAGAGCCGCGCCTTCGCCGAGCCGCTCTCGGCAACGCGCGTGGTCAGCATCGACAGCAGCACCGCGACCGTTCCCGCAAGCTGTACCGCCGTCGCCGGTTCGTTTTCGACCCCGACGGTCGTTCGGGTATCGAGGCGCAGGATCCGGATGCCTGCCGGTCGCGTTCGTTTCGGTTTTTTCTTTTTTTGCAGCAGACGGATCTGTTTTTTTCCGATCTTCAGCGTAAAATACGGCGTGTGCAGCAGATACAGCCGCAGCCGTACCGGGATCGGGATCAGCCCGAGCGCGTACACACGCGCATGCACCACCGCGCCGCGCACGCCGATCCGCGCCCGCGCCTCCACGATCAGCGGCATGGACAAAAGCAGCAGCAGAAACAGCAGAACAAACAAAACGATCAGGATCCACATATCGAAAGTGTTTCCCGATTGCTTTTTTTGCATACAAAAAAGGACCGTCCGGAAATGAACGGTCCTTTTGCAGGTTTGTTTTACCGCATGCCCTTGTCGTACGGAATGCCCTCCGCTTTCGGCGCGCGGGAGCGTTTGCTCGAAAGCGCAAGCACGATCAGGGAGACGATGTACGGGAGCATGTTGTACACGCTCTTCGGAATGTTCAGGTTGTTGAGGAACTCAAATCCCGTATAGACGCTGCCGAGCGCGCGGAACAGACCGAACAGCAGCGCGGCAAGCACGATGCGCAGCGGCTTCCACTGACCGAAGATCATAACCGCCAGAGACAGGAAGCCGAAGCCCGCGACGCCGACGTCGAACGACCACTGCGAAACGCCCGCCGTGATGTAGACGATGCCGCCGAGACCGCCCAATGCGCCGGAGATCATAACGCCCGCGTAACGCATCTTGATGACGTTGATGCCGACGGACGCCGCCGCCTGCGGATGCTCGCCGCACGCCTGCAGGCGAAGACCGAACTTGGTCTTGTAGAGCACGATGTACGAGGCGATCAGCAGGACCAGCGCAAAGATCAGGAACCAGCTGAACTCGGTGCCGGGCGCCATCAGGAGCTTATCCTTGACGCCGCTGTAGATGACTTTCGGGGAGTTGTTGGAACCCATGGACTCCGCAATGTTGACCGACTTGACCGCAACCGTCGCCGCCGCCACGCCGAGCATATTCATTGCGGTGCCGACCAGCGTCTGGTCCGCCTTGAACGTGATGCTCGCAACGCCGAGCAGCAGCGAATAGATGACGCCCGCAGCGATCGCAACGCCGACCGTCGCCAGCACGACCCAGATCGCCGGCGCCGTCGCGCTCATGTATTTCAGCACGAACGATCCGCCGAGCGCGCCGACAACCATGATTCCCTCAAGACCGATGTTGATGACGCCGGAATGCTCCGAGAAGCAGCCGCCGAGCGCAACCAATGTGAGAACGGAGGTAAAGACCAACGTGTACTGTATCAGAAGACCCATTATTGTTTACCCCCTTCCGTATTGGCTTCGGCAGCTTTTTGTTTTTGGATTTTACGCTCTTCCGAGCGGGCGATCAGACGGTTCATCGTAGTCTTGAAGAACAGCACGAAGCCGCACAGATAGATGATGATCGCCGAGATCAGATCCGCGATCTGCGGCGGATAGCTCTGCGTATTGAGGTTCAGCGCGCCGCCGTCGGTGATATGCTGGATGAAGAAGGACGAGAAGATCGCTCCGATCGGGTTCAGACCGCCGAGGAACGCGCCTGCGATGCCGTTGAAGCCCATGCCCGGGACCGACGCCTGGTTGATGTCCCACTCTTTGAAGCCGGAGAGGAAATAGAGACCTGCAGCCGTGCCGGAGAGCGCGCCCGCGATCACCATGGTCAGGATGATGTTGCGCTTTTCCTTCATGCCGCAGTATTTTGCCGCGTTCTTGTTGAGACCGGTTGCGCGGAGCTCATATCCGAGCTTGGTCTTTTCGAGCAGGATCCAGATGAGGATCGCCAGAATGATCGTGATCGGCAATGCGATCGTGACCTTGGTGTTGCCGTTGAACAGCTTATCGAGACCGAGCCGCGGCAGCAGCGCGCCGGGATTCAGGGTCGCGATCTCGTACGTGTCCTTTTTGCCGGACGGCGCAAACGGCGACAGCAGCGTGTTGACCGCATACAGGCTGATCCAGTTCAGCATGATGCCGGAAATAACCTCGTTCACGTTGCAGTATGCTTTCAGAAGACCGGTAATGCTGGCAAGCAGCGCGCCCGCAACGATCGCCGCGAGCAGGCAGACGTACCACGGAAGCCCGAGCCCCAGCGCAAAGTAGAGGCAGGCGCCCGCGCCGACCACGTACTGACCGGCGGCGCCGATGTTGAAGAGGCCGACCTTGTACGCAAACAGGATCGAAAGGCTGCACAGGATCAGCGGCATCGTCTTGACGAGCGTGTTGCCGAGCTCCTTCAAACGCAGTCCGGTGCTCTTGCGCGCAAAGAAGTTCTTGAGAACGCCGGTGATCGCCGCGTTTGCGCCTTTCGGCTCGATCAGCAGCAATACGAGATATCCGACGAGCACGCCGACAATGATGCACAGCAGCGCGGCCAGAATGGATTGCACCGCTTTGTTCTTCAGGATCTTTTTCATTTCACGACCACCTCGTCTCTCTTTGCGCCCGCCATGTACAGACCGAGCTCCTCCTGTGTCGTTTTCTTCGGATCCAGTTCGCCGACGATCTCGCCCTCGTACATGACAAGGATGCGATCCGGCACATCCATGACCTCGTCGAGCTCAAGCGAAATGAGCAGGACCGCCTTGCCGGCGTCGCGATGCGCAACGAGCTGCTTATGCACGCCTTCGATTGCGCCGACGTCCAGACCGCGGGTCGGCTGTACCGCAACGAGAAGCTCCGGATTCCGGTCCATTTCACGCGCGACGATCGCCTTCTGCTGGTTGCCGCCGGACATGGAACGCGCCGGTGTGACCGCGCCTTCGCCGGAACGGATGTCGAATTCCTCGATCAGACGATCCGTATATTTCCGGATGTTCTTGCGCCGCAGGAAGCCCGCCTTGTTGGTGAACTCGGGCTCGAAATAGCGCTCGAGGACCATGTTGTATTCCAGAGAATAGTCGAGAACGAGACCGTGCTTATGACGATCCTCCGGGATATGCCCCATGCCGGAGAGATTGCGCTTGCGGATCGGCAGCTTGGTGATATCCTTGCCGCACATGGTGATCTTGCCGGAAACGAGCGGTTCGAGACCGGTGAGCCCGTATACGAACTCGGACTGACCGTTGCCGTCGATGCCGGCGATGCAGACGATCTCGCCCGCGCGGACGTTCAGGCTGACGTTTTTCACCGCGTTGTTCTTGTGGACCCTGGACGCCACCGTCATATTTTCGATTCTCAAAACCTCTTCCCCGGGATGCGCCTCGCCCTTTTCGACGTGGAAGTTGACGTTGCGGCCGACCATCATGCGGGAAAGCTCCTCGATGGTCGTGTCGGTGATGTTGACCGTGCCGATGTACTTGCCCTTGCGAAGAACGGTGCAGCGGTCCGCGACCTCCATGATCTCGTTGAGCTTGTGGGAAATGAACAGGATGCTCTTGCCCTCCGCTTTGAGGTTCTTCATGATCTGCATGAGCTCCTTGATCTCCTGCGGGGTCAGAACCGCCGTCGGCTCGTCGAAGATCAGGATCTCGTTTTCGCGATAGAGCATTTTGAGGATCTCGGTGCGCTGCTGCATACCGACCGTGATATCCTCGATCTTGGCGTCCGGGTCGACCTGCAGGCCGTATTTCTCGGACAGCTCCAGGACCTTCTTCCGCGCTTCCTTCTTTTGCAGGAAGCCGAGCGTGTTCGGCTCGACGCCCATGATGATGTTATCCAGAACGGAGAACACCTCAACGAGCTTAAAGTGCTGGTGCACCATGCCGATACCGAGATCGTTCGCATCGTTCGGGTCGTTGATCTTGACGACCTTGCCGTCCTTCTTGATGACGCCCTCTTCCGGCTGATACAGCCCGAACAGGACGCTCATCAGCGTGGATTTGCCCGCGCCGTTTTCACCCAAAAGCGCGTGGATCTCGCCCTTTTTCAACTGAAGCGTGATGTTGTCGTTTGCGATGATGCCCGGAAAGCGCTTGGTGATGTTGAGCATCTCAATGGTATACTCAGATTGCGCGCCGTTCGAAACGGGAGCATTCGCAGCAGGTTTCGTTTCCAATCTCACTACCTCCATCCTCTCAAAAATTATGCATAAGCATACATCTTATCAAGTGTATTTTACCATATTATATATCTCTTTTCAAGAGCGGAGTTCCGACTTTATACGGATTTTTTCGCAGCAAAAAAAGGGCTCGGAAATCCGAGCCCTTTGATGTCTTGGGGATTAGCCCTTGATGTTGTCGTAAACGTTGAGGGTGATTTCGGTTGCCGGAGCGGCGTCAATCGCGTTGGAAACGGTGATCTCGCCTGCGAACATCTTCGCGACGAGCGCCTTATAGTCTTCCTGCGTGAACTTGCCTTCTGCCCACTGGGTGCTCTCCATCGGGATCTGGACGAAGTTCGCGGTCGGATCGTCGCCGGAAACGAGACCGAGGTTCGCAACCTTGCCGGAATATGCATCCCAGTTGCCGTTCAGGATGATGTCGCCGAGGGTTGCCTTAACGGTTGCCGCCAGACCCTTCATAGCGGAGGTAACGGTCATGCCTTCGCCGCCGAGACCTGCGATGATCGCAGCCTGGTCAACGTCGACGCCGATAACCTTTGCGCCTTCGACCTTCTTCGCAGCTTCAACCGCGGAGGTGTAGATGCCGCCGCCGCAAGCGAAGACGACTTCCACGTTCTTGGTCTGATACCAGGTGTCCATGTAAGCGGTGATGTCCGCATCGCCGAAGAACTGGTTGCCATAGACGTACTCAATGGTAACTTCGCCCGCATTGCCGAGCTCCTTCGCCGCCGCATCTGCGCCCTGAACGAAGCCGTAGCCGTAACGAACGACCGCCGGAACCGCCATGCCGCCGAGGAAGCCGAGGTGCTTATAGCCGAGCTTGACCGCCGCATAGCCTGCCATGTAGCCGCAAAGCTCTTCCTGGTAGACTGCGCAGTAGGTGTTCGCCGCAACATGAGCAGGATTGTTCTCGTCGATCAGGGTCGTCCACTTGCCCTCATCGTCATGATTGTAGAAGCAATCATTGATGTCGTTCTCGGAAACGTCCAGACCGATGAACTTGACTTCGGGATACTTGTCCTGAACCTCATAGATGGTGCCTGCAAATGCGAAGCCCGGCATAACGATTACGTTGTAGCCTTCGTCGATCGCAGCTTCGACAGCGGAAACGCGCTCTGCGGTGCTGTCGCCGGACGGCTTCTTGTAGGTGAATTCTACTTTGTTTGCTTCGCAGAATTCCTTGCAGCCTTCGTAGGTTGCCTGGTTGAAGCTCTCGTCGGTGATGTCGCCGTAGTCGGTGACCATCGCGACTTTGTATTCAACCTTCGTCTCAGTCGGCTGCTGCTCCGGCTGCTGCTCGGGCTGCTGTTCGCCCTGCTGCTCCGGCTGCTGTTCGGGCTGCTGCTCTGCCGGCTTTGCGGTGCACGCAACAAGCGCGAAGACCATAGCGAGAACCATCAGCATAGCAATGATTTTCTTCATAGTGTGTTTTTCCTCCTGATTATTTTTCCTGTTTTCGGGCAGGATCATAAATTTGCACGCCATACGTACGGACGTATTATAACAGATACTTTTCAGGAATGGAAGAGTTATCTTTCAAATTTTTCATAATTTTTTCATAATTTGTGCGGAGAACCGGCGTAAAAAGAAAGCCGACCGCCAGAGCGATCGGCTTTGATTCGGTTTCCGGGGGCGAAGATTACTCCTCTTCGTCCGCCTTGAAATTCGCAAACAGACCCGCAAGGGACGTGGTCGTCTGCGTGACCGGGGGCAGCTCATATTCGCCGTCCTCGGAGTTGCGGCGGCGGCGATCCGGACGGGATTCGCGGCGCTCGCCGTTGTCCTGCGCGCGGCGCGTATTGCGCTCCTCACGCTCCTTGTTCTGCTGCTCGCGCTGTGCTTCGCGCTGTGCCTTGCGCTCCGCATTGATGCGCTCGCGCTCCGCCTTCTCCGCCGCGAGCTGCTCCGCGATCTCGGGGTTCTCCTCGATCAGAGCATCCTTGCGGGAAAGGCTGATGCGCTTTGCTTCGACGTTGACGTCGAGCACCTTGCAGCGAACGATGTCGCCGACCTTGATCTCGTCTTCGACCTTCTCGATGCGATGGATGCCGACCTGAGAGATGTGGATGAGACCGTCGATCGTCGGCTCAAGCGCGACGAACGCGCCGAACGGAACGATACGAACGACCTTGCCCTCGACGATGCTGCCGATCGGGTATTTCTCCGCCGCCTTGGTCCAGGGCTTCGGCTGGAGCTGCTTGTAGCCCAGACCGATCTGTTCCTTTTCGCGGTCGACGCGGAGGATCAGCACTTCGATCTCCTGACCGATGGACAGCGCATCGCTCGGATGCTTCACTCTGCCCCATGCGCAGTCGGTGACGTGTACGAGACCGTCAAGACCGCCGATGTCGACGAACGCGCCGAAATCGGTGATGCGGCGAACGACGCCGTGGACCTTCTCGCCGACGACGAGCGCGTCCCACTTGGCCGCCTTCGCTGCCTTTGCCTCCTCGATGAGGACCTGCTTGATGGAAGCGACGATGCGCTTCTTCGCCTTGTCCGCTTCGAGGACCTTGACCTTGACCTGCTTGCCGACGTAATCGTTGAGATTCTCAACGTATTTGGTGGAAACGTGCGAAGCCGGAATGAAAGCGCGGACGCCGTTGATATCGGCGATCAGGCCGCCCTTGACGACTTCCTTGACCACTGCCTCAAAGGTCTTGCCTTCGACATCCTCTGCGAACATTTCGTCCATCAGCTTTCTGCCTTCGACATTCTTGCGGGAAAGGCGGACATTGCCTTCGCCGTCATTGACCATAAGGACCTCTACGTCGATGCTGTCACCCTCTTTGACAACGTCTTCCGCACGGACTTCGGGATCCGCGGAGAATTCTCCCTTCGGAATCACGCCGTCGGCCTTGTAACCGATGTTGACGAATACTTCGCCGTCCACGATCTGGAGCACGGTGCCCGTGATCATCTGGCCCGGACGAATCCGCTTCACGGTCTTTTCAAAGGCCTGTTCAAAAGTCTCCGGCTCGGCTTCCGCCTCCGCCTCGACAGCAACGGGTGCCGTTGCTTCTTCCACAGTCTCGGCTGCTTCTTCCACGACTGCTTCAGCCGCTTCTTCGACGGCTGCCGGTGCTTCTTCAACGGTCTCCTTCACTTCTTCGACCGCTTCTGTTGCTTCCGCTGCCGTTTCTTCAACTGCCTGCTCTGCTTCTGCAACGACCTGTTCAGTGGTTTCGGCGACAACCTCAGCGGGAGCTTCCGCTTCGATGGTTTCAACTGTCGTCTTTTCGAGTTCGCTCATTACTTGTTTAACCTCCCTAATCATCGCTGTTGGCGTCGATGCGCCTGCGATAATCCCTATTATATCATCGTCTTGTATTTTTGCAAGAGGAATTTTATCGATATTGTCGATGATTTCGACCTTTTCGCAAGTTTTTTTGCACAAATCCCGCAGCGCGCAGGTGTTTGCGCTGATTTCCGAGCCGAGAACCAGGATCCGTGTGCACCGTCCGGCGAGCATTTCCGCCTCCGCCTGTCTCTGGCGCGTGGTGTCGCAGATCGTGCAGTAGGCGTGCAGCGCCGGGACCCGCCTGCGCAGCACGGACAGGACCGTGTCGTATCCCTCCGCCTTTGCGGTCGTCTGCGATACGAACGTCAGCGGTCCGTCGTGCCGGAACGCTTCCGCGTCCGCTTCCCCCGTCAGCACAACGGCGTCGTCCCCTGCGCGGCTTCGGATACCGATCACCTCTGGATGCGTCGGCTTGCCGAGGATCGCCACGCGTTCGCCCGCTTCCGTCGCGCGTTCCACAATCCGGTGGATCCGCTTCACAAACGGGCAGGTCGCGTCGATCACGCGGACGCCCTTCTCCGCGGCAGCGCGAAACACCTCCGGTGGCGCGCCGTGCGCCCGGATCACGAGCGTATCGCCCGCCTGCAGCGCATCGACGGATTCGACCGCATAGATGCCCCGCGCTTCCAGCGCCCGCACAACGCCCTCGTTGTGGATGATCTTTCCGAACGTGAAGACGCGCGCGTCCGTTTCCGCCGCCTTGTTTACCATTTCGATCGCCCGCGAAACGCCGAAGCAGAATCCGCTGTGTTTTGCGAACAGTACCCGCATCAGAGCGCCTCCGCGATCGTTTTCAGCGTCATCATGGAATCGGTGATCGCCGCGTTCACGGCGTCGACCGGCTTCTTTCCGGGGCAGAGCGCTTTGACCTCGCTCGGATAGATCGGATCGCCGACCGCGACCCTGAGCCTTTGTCCGAACTTTCTGCCGTGATGCACGATGTACAGCGGCACGATCGGCGCGTCGGCGCGGAGTGCAATGAACGCGCAGCCCTTGTCGAACGCGTCCATGTCGCTGCCCGTTGCCGAGCGGTGCCCCTCCGGGAACACCCCGAACGCCTTGCCCTTTTCAAGCAGCTGACAGGCATGCCTGATCGACTTGGTATCCGCGGTGCGCTGATTGACCGGGAAGCACAGCAGCATGCGGAAGATCGCCGTCATGAATTTCGAGGAGAACAGCGTGGACTTCGCCATGAAATGAATGCACCGCCATACGATCGCGGCGATCCAGATCGGATCGCTCATCTTGACATGATTGGAGGCATAGATCACCTTGCCCTTGCTTTTCAGCGCGGCGCGGTTATGGATCTTCGGTCTTCCGTACAGCCAGAGGATCGGCTTCAGGATAATGCATCCGATAATGTAAAGCATATCAGACCTCCGAAAGGATTGCTTCGACCGCCTCTTCGATCGTCATATCGGTCGTGTCGATCCGCTTGGTGTCCTCGCCGCAGTACAGCGGCTTATAGGCGCGCTCGCTGTCCTGCTTGTCGCGGCGGATGATGTCCTTGAGGATCGTGTCGTAATCGGCTTCCTGTCCGCTCTCCAAAAGCTGCTTATACCGGCGGTTTGCGCGCTCCTCCGCCGACGCGGTGACAAAGAACTTGTACGGCGTGTCCGGCAGAACGTTTGTGCAGATGTCGCGCCCGTCCATGATCACGCGGGTATCGTGCGCCACCGCGCGCTGGAGCTCCGTCATGCGGTCGCGCACGGCGGGCACGCGGCTGACCAGCGACGCGCCCTGACTGATCTCTTCGGTGCGAAGCTCGCCGGTGACGTCCTCGCCGTCAACCAGCATGTGCTGTACGCCGTCCTCATACCGGACCTGCATGTCTACCGCATGCACCAGCGCCGCAAGCGCTTCCTCGTCCAGAAATCCGACGCCGCGCCGCTTTGCCGCAACCGCGAACGCGCGATACATCGCGCCCGTATCGAGATACGGAATGCCGAGGATTGCCGCCACGCGCTTTGCGATTGTGCTCTTGCCCGCGCCCGCGGGTCCGTCGATGCCGATGCTTTGTTTCATATTGATGATACCTCCGTGGGAATACTGCTGCCCGCAAGCGCGCCCGTCGACCAGGCGATCTGCAGGTTGAATCCGCCCGTAAAGGCGTCTGTATCGAGAAGCTCGCCCGCAAAATACAGGTTCGCAACCTTTTTGGATTCCATGGTGGACGGATTGACCTCCGAAACCGAAACGCCGCCGCGCGTGACGATCGCCTCCGCAATGGGACGCGCGCCGGTCACATGAAGCTTCAGACCCTTCAGCGTTTCGATCAGCGCTCTCCGCTGCGCCTTGGTGCAGTTGCCCGCCTGCGCCGCGCCGTCGATCCCCGCGCAGCGCAGGACCACGCCGAGAAGCTTCTGCGGCAGCAGTCCGTACAAAGCGCCGGCGAACGTCTTTTTCGCGTTTGCCGCCAGGTCCCTCAGAAGCCTTGCGTCGAGCTGCTCCTCCGAAAGCCCGGGCTTCAGGTCGATCGAAAGGACCGTGCCCTCCGGCTCCTCCGCGACGAGCGCGGACGCCGAAAGCACCAGCGGTCCGCTGACGCCGAAATGCGTGAACAGCATCTCGCCGAGCTCGGAATAAACTTCTTTTCCTTTTTTGTTATAGGCGGTCAGCGTGACGTTCTTGAGCGTCAGCCCGGAAAGCTCCGCGCACCACGGTTCCGCCGTCTCAAACGGCACAAGCGAGCCCTTCGGCGGAACGACGGTGTGCCCGAGCGCCTGCGCAAACCGGAACCCGTCGCCGGTGCTGCCGGTGGACGGATAGCTTAGCCCGCCGGTTGCAAGAATGACCGCATCGAACGGCTCGACCGTCTCGCCCACGCGCACGCCGGAGACCGCGCCGCCGCTCGTCAGGATCGCGGAAACGCGGGTGTTCAGCCGCACGTTGACCCCGCTGACGCGGACCGTTTTTTCGAGCGCTTTCAGGATATCGCTCGAATGATCGGACGCGGGAAACACGCGCTGTCCGCGCTCGACCTTCAGCGGCACGCCCGCAGCTTCGATCAATGCCATGATTGCCGCG
Source organism: uncultured Clostridia bacterium (assembly GCA_947168855.1). Taxonomy (GTDB): domain Bacteria; phylum Bacillota; class Clostridia; order Christensenellales; family CAG-138; genus UBA3792. The sequence continues at coordinate 112,296 of CAMVNO010000003.1, read as the reverse complement.
CTGTCGAAATGCGCGTACGCGCTGTACAGAAACCTCGGATTCCGGACCACGTGCCGGAAAAATCCCTCGCGGTCCGCCGCGTTCGTGACGTTGCAGCGACCCTTGCCGGTGATGAACAGCTTCTTGCCGAGCTTTTCGTTCTGCTCGAAAATCGTCACGCGATGTCCGTTTTCCGCCGCCTTGATCGCGGCGATCTGTCCCGCCGCGCCGCCGCCGATGACCGCAACTCTCATGCTTCGCCTCCGAATTCGTCCGAAAGGTCGACCGCATCGAGCTTCTCGGAATGGAAGCTCATCGGCGTGACCGTCACATAACCCTTCTTCATCCACGCGTAATCGCTGTCTTCGTCCGCCTCGCACGGGAGTTTTCCGCGCGGGACCCAGTAATAGGGACGTCCGAGCGGATCCTCGTGCCGGATGTATTCGCCGTTGTAACGGACCATGGAAAGCCCTGTGACCCGAAAGCCTTTGATCTCTTCCGGCGGCAGATCGGGCACGTTGACGTTATAAAACATCCCGAACGGCAGCGGATGGTTTTTGACGATTTCGATCATGCGCTCCGCGACGGCGGTCGCCGTCTCGAAATGCACCGGATCCCGTTTGTCGAGCGACATCGCGATCGCCTGGACTCCGAGGATCGCCGCCTGCAGCGCGCCGCCGCAGGTACCGGAATAGAGCGTGTCGCTGCCGAGGTTCGGTCCGTGGTTGATCCCCGAGATCACAAGATCCGGCCGCTCCGGCACAAGGTTGCCGAGTCCGAGCCGCGTGCAGTCCACCGGCATGCCGTCGACCGCGTACGCAAGCGCCGCGCCCTCTATCTGTCTCGGGACAGCGCGCAGCGGTTGATCCAGCGTCATTGCCATGCTTGCCGCGCTTCTTTGCCGGTCCGGCGCAGCGACCCAGACCGTATGCGCTGCGGATAATGCCTGCACAAGGCGCCGGATGCCGACCGCGTCGATGCCGTCGTCGTTGACCAGAAGGATCTTCATTCCATATTCCCCCATTTTGTTCTGATGATATTATAGCAAACCCGATCCGGCGGCGCAAGAGCTTCCCGCGGAAAAAGCAAAGGGACGCCGGTATGACGTCCCTTCGTTTCGATTGGTTTACGGATTATTTCTTGAGCGTCAGCTTTGCCGCCGAGCTGTTGACGCTGCCCTTGGTGTTCTTGACCACGCAGCGATACAGATAGCCGTTGTTCGACTTGCTCACCTTGACAGAGAAGGTTGCGCTCGTCTTGCCGCTCAGGTTCGTCCAGGTCTTGCCGGCGTTCTTCGAATACTGCCACTGGTACTTGAGTCCCACGCCCGCCGCAACGACCTTGAAGGTTGCGGTCTTGCCGGACGCCGCTTCGGCGTCGACCGGCTGTGTCAGGATCCTCGGCTTCACGTTGGATACCGTGATCTTCGCGGTCTTCGTGGTCACTTTGCCGAAATCGGTCATGATCACGCAGCGATACAGCGTGCCGTTGTTCGACGCGCTTGCCTTGACCTTGACGCTTGCGCTCGTCTTGCCGTTCCACTTGACCCACGTTGCGCCGTTGTCCTTTGAATAGTACCACTGATAGCTGAGATCCTTGCCCGACGCGACGACCTTGAAGGTTGCCTTCTTGCCGGACGCGACTGTTGTTGCCTTCGGCTGTACCGTGATTCTCGGCTTCACGCCGTTGACCGTCAGCTTCACCTTGCCCGAAGTCACGCTGCCCTTGGCGTTCTTGACCACGCAGCGGTACAGGTTGCCGTTGGTCTTCGCGGTTGCCTTGACAACAAGCTCCGCCTTGGTCTTGCCGCTCATCTTGGTCCACTTGGCGCCGTTGTTCGTTGAGCAGTACCACTGGTACTTGAGGTCGGAGCCCGCTCCGGCGACCTGGAAATGCGCGCTGTTGCCCTTGTAGACCGTCATCGACTTCGTCTGCTCCGTGATCTTCGGCTTCACGCCGGAGACCGTCAGCTTCACGACTTCCGAGCTCGCTGTGCCGCCCTTTGCGGTGACGACGCAGCGATACAGATAGCCGTTCGTCGTTGCGCTCGCCTGAACAGAGATGCTCGTGCCGGTCTTGCCCTTCATCTTCGTCCATTTGACGCCGTTGTTCTTTGAATAGTACCACTGGTACTTTGCGCCCGATTCTTTGGACACCGTCGTGAACGTTGCGGTCTTGCCGTTGGCGACCGTCTGCGACTTCGGCTGCGTCTTGAATTTCAGATTCTTGCGTCCGCAATAGTAGCACACGCCGTTTTCGTCATATTCATGATCATATTTCTGCGCATGATCTTGGGGATCGTCATCCACCTCCGTATACCATGCATTGCAGTCGGCGCAGCGGGAATAGAATACCACTTTGCCGCGCATCATCTCCTTGCTGCCCCAATCCTCGTACTTGGAAACCGAATACCAATAGCCGTCTTCCGCGCGATTCTTATGCTCGCAGGTGTTGACATGACCGCAGGAATAGCAGGTGCCGTCCTCTTCATAATCATGATAGTATTTTTCGTCGGACACCTCGATCCGTTCCCCATCGGATATCCATGAGTTGCAGGCGCTGCAGTAGGTTTCAGCTGCTCTGGTGCCGGTCACTTTATGGTATTTGTTGTCCCCTTTGATCTCGGTAAAAGACGCTTCATCCCAATACCATGAGTTGTAGGTGCTCGGGTGCTCACAAACATGTCCGCAATTGTTACACTCACCATACTCGTAATTATGCCGATATGTTTCCGTCCTCGTTACCGGATCGCTGTGGGAGAGCTGTTTATCGCAGTCAAAACAATACGTAAAATCGATCGTGTCGCCGGTGACCTTATGGTTCCAATTGTCAATCGGCTCAAAAGTACAAGCGGCCCAGTCTTCCCAATACCAGCTGGAAACTGTATGCTCGTGCTTGCAGTTTGTTATATTGACCAATCTGACCCGGATCCTGCCGGTGTTCGAACTGCTGTAAAATCTTGCACCGAACCAGTAGGTTTCCCCTGCCGTCAGGTTATAATTAATGTGGAAATTAGCATTGTAAGCATCATCGTTATATGTAATCAGTTTTTTATTGCTGTCATACAAGTACCCGTAGGTGTCTATATCGCCGGTTGAGTAAAAAGCATACGTCCCCGTTTTGCTCGGCGTAAACGGATGCAATACGACCTGCGACGGTTTTGTAATCAGGTAGATGTCGTCGCCGAGTGAAAGCGGGTCCTTATCGAATGTGGCCCTGGAGTGACCGCAGTCCACACACACAAGCGGGTTGGAACTATAATAATGGTGCCTTTGTGTGAGTTCCCGATGCTCCGTTGAAGGCGTACCCAGCTCCTTCCCGCAGCTTTCGCAATACGTATGCCGGATCCCATCACCGATCACCTTGTGATATACATGATCGCCTTTGATCTCCTGAAACTCGGGATCAGCGGTCCATTCAAAGTTCTCATATGTTGACGAATGCGTACAGGTGTATCCGCACTGTTGGCATACGCTGTCGACGTATGCATGCGAATACCGCATCGTCGTATACGTCGGATCGCTTTCATAAATGTACGTGCCGCAATCCTCGCAGCGTGTATAATAAATCACGTTTCCGACACGGTTGTGACCCCAATCGTCGCCGGGGATCTGCTCATACTGAGGATTGTCTTCGTCCTCCCAATACCAGCCGGAGGTCGTAGTCAAATGCGGGCAGTTCGCGGTGTCAATAACCGCAAACGAAATACTGCCGGTGTCGTTGTTGTAATAGAATTTTGCGCCGAACCAGTAGGTCTCCCCTGCCGTCAGTTCGCGTCTGATACGGAAATTGTGCTCGGTCCCGCCGTCGTCATTGCGCGCAAGCAGTTCGAGCTCGTCGTCGAAAATGTAACCGTAGGTATCGCCAGAGCCGAAAGAGTAGAAGACATATTCTCGCGTGGCCGTCGGCGTAAACGAACGCAGAGCGATCGCGTTTTCGCTTGTGATTTCAAACGTGCTTTCGCCGGTGGAAAGCGGGTCCCCGTATACGGCTCTGTTGTGCTTGCAGGCAGAGCACACAAGCGGGTCGTCGGATTCGTTCGAATAGTAATGCCCTTCCTGCAATGTCATCGGCGCAGGATCGCTTTCGTCAAAGGACATGCCGCAATCCTCGCAGTACATGTAAGTTACCGCATTGCCGCTTACCTGATGATTCCGATGGTCACCTTCGATTTCTTCGTAATTCGGCTCATCGACCCAATACCAGTCTTCATATGCGTCCGGATGCGTACAGGTATTCTCGTGACCGCAGAGCGTGCATACGCCGTCTTGGTAATCATGTTCATTGCTCCATCGGTCCCAATACTCCCGTGCCGTACCTATAACCTCTCCGCAGTCGTCACAGACTACCTCGTAGACCTCGTAGTCATATACATAATGATACCTGTTATCCTCTGCTTCATATTCGTATACATCTTCAATATAGTTGCCGTAGTGGGTAGTGCCTGTGTGCGGACATTCGTCGCCGTCGCTGTTCGGCGTGAACGTAACGCCGTCCGTAAGCACAAACGGATCGCCGACTGCGTGGAGCTCGTGTTCTTCCGGCTTGCGCTTCTGATCCTGCTCCGCAAGGACATGCGGATTTTTGTGCGCGTTCGGATCCTCGGGCTTCTCGAGATCGTCGGACTTTTTCGCCTTTTCTTCTTCCTGCTCCTTCAGATGCGGATTCCTGTGCGCTTCCGGATCTTCCTTCGGAGCCGATTCCTTCTGCACGTCCGGCTGCTTCTGCTCTTCCGGATCTTCCTCCTCTGCCTTCTTATAAGGCTCGAACGGATTCCGGTGCGCGTCCAGATCTTCTTCATGTTCATGGTCATGCGCATGGTCATGTGCATGCACATCATGGTCGGTGATCACGATCTCGTTGTCCCCGTCCTCTGCGGACACCGTTCCGATGCCGACCGGCAGGATCGCCAAAAGCATCAGGACGCCCATGAACAGCGCAAGGATCTTGTTCCAGTGTTTGCTCATTCTCGAATGTCTCCCCCATTTGATTATTTTTTGAAAGATATGAAATCATACCTCTCAAAATTACATATTTGATTTTACCGTATATGGAATTGTTTGTCAACAAATCGTTCATGATTTATTCAGGTCTTGTTCATAAAAATACCGCCGCGAAAAAGGAAAGGGACGCCGGTATGACGTCCCTTCGTTTCGATTGGTTTACGGATTATTTCTTGAGCGTCAGCTTTGCCGCCGAGCTGTTGACGCTGCCCTTGGTGTTCTTGACCACGCAGCGATACAGATAGCCGTTGTTCGACTTGCTCACCTTGACAGAGAAGGTTGCGCTCGTCTTGCCGCTCAGGTTCGTCCAGGTCTTGCCGGCGTTCTTCGAATACTGCCACTGGTACTTGAGTCCCACGCCCGCCGCAACAACCGTGAACTTCGCGGTTTTGCCGGATTTCACAGACGCTGCCGCCGGCTGCACAATGATCTTCGGCTTGACGTTGGATACCGTCAGCTTCACGGCTTTGCTCGTTACGCTGCCCGTATCGTTCGTGATCTTGCAGCGATACAGATAGCCGTTCGTCGTCGCGCTGCCCTTGACCTTTAGGGTCGCGCTCGTCTTGCCGCTGTACTTCTTCCAGGTCGCGCCGTTGTCCTTTGAATAGTACCACTGGTACTTGAGTCCGACACCCGCCGCGACGACCTTGAACGTTGCGGTCTTGCCGGAAGCAACCGTTGCTGCCTTCGGCTGCGTCAGAATCCTCGGCTTCACGCTGTCGACCGTCAGCATCACGGCGCTCGAGGTCACGCTGCCCTTGGTGTTCTTGACCACGCAGCGGTACAGATAGCCGTTGTTCGACGCGCTCGAGGTGACCGTGAGCGTCGCCTTGGTCTTGCCGCTCAGCTTGGTCCACTTGGCGCCGTTGTCCTTCGAATAGTACCACTGGTACTTGAGGCCGGAGCCCGCGGCGACAACGGAGAACTGTGCGTTGTTGCCGCAGTTGACCGTCATCTTCTTCGGCTGCTGCGTGATCTTGGGCTTCACGCCGGAGACCGTCAGCTTCACGACTTCCGAGCTCGCCTTGCCGCCGTTTGCGGTGACGATGCAGCGATACAGATAGCCGTTCGTCGTTGCGCTCGCCTTGACGGAGATGCTCGTGCCGGTATTGCCCTTCATCTTCGTCCACTTGACGCCGTTGTCCTTCGAATAGTACCACTGGTACTTCGCACCGGATTCATTGGACGCCACGCTGAATTTTGCGGTCTTGCCGTTGGCGACCGTCTGCGACTTCGGCTGCGTCTTGAAGCTCAGATTCTTGCGCCCGCAGTAGGTGCAAACGCCGTTTTCGTCATACTCATGGTCATACTTCTGCGAATGCTCGTTGGGATCGTGATCATAAATTGCCGTATACCATGCCTCGCAGTCTGCGCAGTAGGAATAGAATACCGCCTTGCCGCGCGCCATGTGCTGCTTGCTGCCCCAATCCTCATATTTGGGCATCTCGTACCACCAGCCGTCTTCCGTGCGATTCTTATGCTCGCAGGTGTTGACATGACCGCAGAAATAACACGTCTTCGTTTTACTGTTATACTGGTGGTATTCTTCGCCGGAAGCCTCAAACGGTTCCCCTTGTTCAAGCACCTTATAGCAGCAAGAGCAGCGGGTCAACTCCTGTTTGAGCCCTTCCGCGTAATGGTACTTGTTGTTCCCTTCGATCTCGGTATAGGTTACATCAACCCATTCATCATATGTATGTGCGTCCGTATGCGGGCAGACATGTCCGCACTGCAAGCAGACGCCGTTGTCATAACTGTGCTCGAATTGCCCGGAGACCTCGTACGGCTCGCTTCTGTCAATCGTCATCCGGCAGTCTTCACAGTAGGTATAATCTACCATGGTGCCGGTTGCGGTATGGTACCAGTCGTCCCCTTCGATCTCGGTAAAGGTTCCATTCAGCCAAGACGAATAACTATAGGTGTTCTCGTGCTCGCAAGTATTTTGATGACCGCACAGCCGGCACTTGCCGTCGCTGTTGTAAGCATGCCATTCTTTTTCGGAAGCCTCGTATGGCTCGCTTCTGTCAAACCGCATCCAGCAGTCCTCGCAAACGGTAACGTCTGCCTTGGTGCCGGTCACGTTGTGGTACCTGTTGTCGCCTTCGATCTCTTCGTAATGCGTCACGCCGACCCAATACCAGTCTTCATACGTATTGGAATGCGTACAGGTATTGATATGACCGCACTGCCTGCACTTGCCGTCGCTGTTGTAATCATGCCATTCTTTTTCGGAAGCCTCGTAGGGCTCGCTTCTGTAAAGTCGTTCCCCGCAGTCGTCGCAAACGGTAACGTCTACCCAGGTGCCGGTCACGTTGTGGTACCTGTTGTCCCCTTCGATCTCGGTAAAGGTCACATTCAGCCAAGACGAATAACTATAGGTGTTCTCGTGCTCGCAGGTATTCTGATGTCCGCACTGCCGGCAGACGCCGTCGCCGTTGTAAGCATGACTTTGTGTCGAAGAATACTCGTACGGCTCTCCTTCGCGGATAATCGTCAGGCAGTCTTCGCAATAGGTATAATCTACCCTCATGCCGGTTGCGGTATGGTACCGGTTGTCCCCTTCGATCTCTTCGTAATGCGTCGCGCCGACCCAATACCAGTCTTCATACGTATTGGAATGCGTACAGGTATTGATATGACCGCACTGCCTGCACTTGCCGTCGCTGTCATAATCATGCCATTCTTTTTCGGAAGCCTCGTAGGGCTCGCTTCTGTCAATCGTCATCCAGCAGTCTTCACAGCGGGTATAATCTACTATGGTGCCGGTCGCGTTATGGTACTTATTGTCCCCTTCGATCTCTGTACAATTGCGTTCTTCCCATTCCGACCATGTGTTCATATCCGTATGCGAGCAGACATGTCCGCAGTCCTCGCATTTGCCGTTGCTGTAACTGTGCGAATATTCCCCGGAATACTCATACGGCTCGCCCTGGGAAACCACCATGCTGCAACTATCGCAATACACATTATCTTCTCTGGTGCCGGTCACGTAATGGTACCGGTCGTCCCCTTCGATCTCTCTATACTCCGCATTGTATATGTTCGGCCAGGTATAGGTAGACGTATGCGTGCAAACATGTCCGCAAATGATGCACGTGCCGTTGCTGTAACTGTGCCAATACTGTTCCTTTCTCTGCATCGGCTCGCCCGTGCCGAGGAGCGCACCGCAGTCCGCGCAGTACGTATACTCGACCGCAGTACCGATTGCGTAGTGATAATCATTGTCGATCTCTTCGTATTCATAATCGAGCCAATCCAAGCTTGTGGACGTATTCTCGTGCAGACAGTGATCAACATCAACGATCCTGGTCTCGATCCAATCGGTATATTCTTCCCAGCCGTATCCGTAACATGCGCCGAACCAGTAGGTCTCCCCTGCCGTGAGCTCGCATTCGATGCGGAAATCCCAGCCGTTTTCTTCGCTGCTGCGGTCGACCGCATACAGTGCGAGATCGCTGTCGAAGATAAAGCCCCACGGAGCCTGACTGGTTCTGGAATAGAAGACATAGGTCCCCGTGGTCTCCGGCGTAAACGAGCGCAGAGCGACCTCGTTGGGGTTTGCAATGATAAACGTATTGTCGCCGACGGAAGCCGGTCCCCCGTCAACGTCTCTTCTGTGATGGCACCGATAGCACTCGAGCGGGCTTTCGTAATTGTCGTAATAATGCGAATACGTTTCCACCCGCGTCGTCGGTTCGCTTGTATTACGGAGAATGCCGCAATCCTCGCAGTACGTATAATAAATTACGTCGCCGACGAGGTTGTGATACTGATGATCGCCTTCGATCTCTTCGTAATGCGTTTCACCGACCCAGTACCATTCGTCGTACGTGTTCGTATGCTGACAGCTTGCGGCATCAACAACCGCGACCGGAATGCTGCCGGTATGTTCTGCGGAATAGTATTTTGCGCCGAACCAGTAGGTCTCCCCTGCTATGAGTTCGCATTCGATGCGGAAATTGTTAGCTCTTCCGTTATCGTCATCAAGCGCAACCAATTCAAGATTACTGTCGAAGATGTAGCCGTATGTATCCCCATTGGATTTGGAACAGAAAACGTATGTCCCGGAGGTCGCCGGTGTAAACGAACGCAGAACGATTGCATTTTCGCTTGTAATGTCAAACGTGCTGTCGCCGACGGCAAGCGCGTCTCCGTATACGGCTCTGATGTGATGGCATTGATAGCACTCGAGCGGGCTTTCGTAATTGTCGTAATCATGCCAATACGTTTCCGTCCGCGGCGTCGGTTCGCTTTCGTCAAAGGACATGCCGCAGTCAGGGCAGTACATACACGTTACCGCATTGCCGACTTCGTTGTGGTACCGATGATCGCCTTCGATCTCTTCGTAATGCGTCTCACCGACCCAGTACCAGTCTTCATACGCATTCGCATGCGTGCAGGTATTCTCGTGACCGCAGAGCGTGCATACGCCGTCTTCATAGTGGTGACTGTCGGTCCAAGAATCTAACACTTCCTTTGCTATAAAGGTCGCTCCGCAGTCATCACAGTAAGCATAATAATAATCGCAGAATTGTCCTTCATGATACCTATTATCTATCGCGATATATTCGTCCCCATCGCCAAAATATTCGCCCCATTGGAAATGCTCATGCGGGCATTCGCCGTCGCCGTCTTCACTGTTCGGCATGAGTGTGATGCCGTCCGTCAGCACGAACGGCTCGCCGACCGTGTGGAGCGCATGCTCGACCGTCTTGTGCTGCTGCACATTCTTCGTCTGCTCGTGCGGATTTTTGTGCGCGTTCGGATCCTCGATCTTATCGCGGTCGTCATTCTTTTCGACCTTTTCGCCGGTCTGCTCGTGCGGATTTTTGTGCGCGTTCGGATCCTCGACCTTGTCCGGATACTTGTGCGCATTCTGCTGTGTCTGCAGATTCGGATTCTGCTCGTTCTTCCGCGCAGCCTCGTGCGGATTCCTGTGCGCGTTCGGATCCTCGTGTTCATGCTCATGTTCGTGCTCATGGGCATGTTCATGCTCATGGGCATGCTCGTGATCATGGTCGTGCATGTGGTTATGGTTGTTCGGATCATAATCAGGGATCACGATCTCGTTGTCCTCTTCAACCGCATATGCCGTTCCGATGCCGACCGGCAGGATCGCCAAAAGCATCAGCACGCCCATGACCAGCGCAAGGATCTTGTTCCAGTGTTTCTTCATTCCCGAATGTCTCCCCATTTGATTATTTTTCGAAAGAATGACCGCTTGATCCGATGATTCCAATCTATGCGTTGCCATCCCCCGAAATTACACCATACATGATAAAACAGCCGATACAATTTGTCAACAATTCGTTCACGGTTAATTCAAATGCTGCCCATAAATGCACAAAAAAAAAGAAGCCGGGCTGTCAGCTCAGCTTCAGGCAGAAAATACGCGGCTGCTCGGTTGTGCCGGTGGTGGCAACCACGATGTAGTTATTGAATGCGACGGGCGTCGCGTCGATGCGCTCTCCGAGATCGAGCGCATACAGCGCGTTTTCTCCGGGGCGCGCCGCGTCATAGAGGCGAATGCCGCCGTCGCGGTCGCAGGCGATCAGATACGCGTCGCCGCGGGCGTTGTAGACCACAAGCGGCGAGGAGACATAGTCGGCGTTGCCGGTCTGCGTGATCTCCCAGCGCACGGCGCCGGTATTTCTGTCGAACGCCATGATCTTGCCGCCGTAGGTGTAGGTCGGATTGCCGTCCGCGTCCGGCGTCTGCACGGTCAGACCGTAGAACGAACAGATCAGAAGATCGCCGATCGTGCCGTGTCCGATGTGCGGCGTCGCCTTGCCGCCGCCCTTCATGCGCTTGGCGGTGGTCGGATCGAGGATCTGCACAAACTGCCTGTTTTCCCAAACGATCGCGCCGGTCAGCGCGTTGATCTTGCGCACATAGCAGTAGCCGTAGCCGTTCTGCAGCGATTCATCCTGCTGGTCCGTCTGCGATACCGTGTACACATAGACCGTGCCGTCGCTGCCGTTCTCCTCGAGCACCGGCGTTGCGTCGGAATCGCCGCCGACGTCGGTGACAAAGCGGAGCTTGAGCGTATTGAGATCAACGCACTGCAGGTATCCGCCGTTGTCGGCAAGGTACAGGAAATGGCGGAACGCGGCAGCCGAGGATTCGAAGCCGTATGCGCGTTTGCCCGCCTGCGTCGAGCCGGAATAGCCTGCGCCGGAATAACGGTATTTGATCTTGTCGCCCGGTTTGATGGACAGCGAACCGGATTCGGCGTCATAGCTTGTATTCAGCTCGATCACATACAGAACGCCGTTTTCGCTCGGCCAGATCAGCGTATCGTCGATGATGAGCGGGCTCGAATCGAACGCCGACCAGTCGTTGCGGCGCGCCGTGTAGTCCTTGCCGGAAACGATGGTTTCAAACGTGTTGCTGCAAAGGTTGACCGCATAGGCGGCGGATTTGTTGCTGTTTACTTCGGAAAGCGTGCCCTGCCCGATATAGAGCATGGGAATGCCCCTCGGGTCCAGCGTCGGCGTGCCGAACATCGGCGCGTTCACGACGATCGTCTCACGCGTGCGGTTGCCGGTCTCCAGCTCATAGAAATAGATATTGCCGTCCGCGCTGCAGAGGATGACCTCATTGAGGCTGTCCTTTGCCTTGAACTCGTCGCGCACGCCGAGCGTTTTCAGCGTCTGCCCCTCCCATGTGACGATCAGCGGCTGTCCGGTCCAGGTTGCGCCCGAAAAGCCGTTTGCGGAGCCGACGGCAAACGACCAGACCTGCTCCATCGTCTGCATCGTGACGCGCGCCGTACCGTAGGCGAATCCGCTGCGGTAGTTGTTTCCCGCAAAGGTCGTAATGCCCTTGACGTCCGTATAGTCCCGCCCCTTCGGGAAGGAGGATGTGTTCTCATTCGGATTCGAGGAATAGCTGTCCTCGCGATTGTTCTTGCGGATCTCGTACGTGAACCCGAAGTTTGCGGGCTTGGCGCTGTCAGCCGGATCGACGTCGTATGCGACGTTATCGTCGAGCGCAGGCGGATCGGGGATCACGGATGCTTCGGACGGTTTGTCGGTCGCCTGCGACTGCGGTCTTTCGCCCGACTCCGTGGGACCGGGGTCGATCTCCGTCGCAAAGGACAGCGCATCCTGTGTTCTTCCGCAGCCGGATCCGCTCTTTTTCGACGACGAATCCTTGAGCCCGACGGCGAATATTAAAATAACGACGGCGATCACGAGAATGAACACCGACGCGCAGAACATGATGAATTTCGGACTGATCGTCCGCTGCTGCCTTCTTGCCATGTTATGATGATAGCATATTCGCCCTTATTTTTGCAACGCCGAAAATGCAAACTATTTTCGACATTTCCGTTAATAAAAGGAAATCCCCTCCGCAGGATACGGAAGGGGAATTGATTTGTAATTATTTGATTATGCCGTTCGCCGTATGATCCTGAAATCAAAATAACACATCAATCCGTCGAATCCGGCGACATGCGCGGCGGATTCGACTCCTTGCATCGCATGCCGCCCGGTCGGCTTTGCCGATAGGCATGCGGTGTAATCTCGCCGAAATCCTGATTTCGGCGAAACCGACAGGTTAGTTGATGCGGATGCCGAAGATCTTCTGCCCGCCGCGGCAGCCGACCACGAGCATATTGCCGAACAGCGCCGGCGATGCCTCAAAGACCGTATCCGTCGGGCGCAGCGCACCGCGCTGCTCCCCCGTTGCGGCGTCAAGCAGATAGATATATCCGTCAGAGTCCGCATGCAGCACATATCCTCTGTTTTCCGCGTCGTAAATGACAGCGGGGCTCGACCATGCGTATTTCGTTTCGAACTTCCAGCGCTCGGTAAACGTCTCCTTGTCAAGCGCGACCAGAATGCCCGCGTTCTTCTCGCCATACCGTGCGATCGGCACGATCACGAGGTCCTCGATGTTGCTGCCTTGACGACCGACGACCGCCGTCGCCTGAATGCCGCCGGATACGCCGGGAACGGTGAAGACTTCCAGTCCGTAGCGGCCTTTGATTTCGCCCGTCATGGCATCGATCTTGAAGAACGGCGCGACGCCTGTGTTGTTTTTGTCCGCATTGAAGTGAAGCGACGTACCGACGTACAGATATGCCTCCTCGTCGGAGATCACGTCAAGGACCGGGCTTGCGTTCGTGTCGTCCTCGGTGTTCGCGATCCACACAACGCGCATCGTGTTGAGGTCGATGCACTGGAACATGCCGTCGTTCGAGGAAAGATACAGGTATCCGTTCCATGCAGCGGCGCTGCCCTCGTAGCCCTGCCACTTGTGCGTGGCGTCTGCCTCGTTGATGTCGTCGTAGATGTTGTTGCAGTCATAGCGGAACTTGACGATGTCCGACGGGTTGACCGAGACCGAGCCGAGCTCGGGATCGTAGACCGTATTCAGCTTCATCGTATAGACGATGCCGTTTTCGCCGGGATAGATCAGCGTGTCGGTCTTTGCGTCGATCAGCGGCGCGGAATCGTAAGCGTACCACTTGCGCCGCGCAAACGGGTCGGTCCCCTGCTTGCCGAACTCATACAGCACGCGGCCGTTGATCAACGAAATGATGAACGCGCGCGATTTCTGGCTGTCGTTTTCATATTGATCGCCGGAACCGCAATACAGAAGCGGATAACCGCGCGGGTCGATGCTGCCGGTGCCCTTGAACGGAACCTTCAGAACGATCTTGTCGCGCGTTTCCTCGCCGGTTTCGAGGTCGAGGAAATAGATATTGCCGTCCTCGGTCGGATAAATGACCTCCACAAGGTTCTCCTTCTGTTTTGCCCAGTCATGAAGGTTCATGACCCTGCGCGTTTCCGCAGGCCACTGCACGATCAGCGGCTGTCCCGTCCATCCGCAGCCGGACCAGCTTCCGCTTCCGCCGCCCTTGGTGAGCGAGGAGATCGCCTTATCCCATACCTGCGTCATTTTGTATTCGGTCAGACTGACCGTGTCGGTGCTCGACATGTTTCTCCAATTGTTGCCGCGGAAGGTCAGAATGCCCTTGACGGTTTCGGCGTTATACTCGCTTGCGGGCGGGAATTCGATCGCTTCCGTGCGCTGATAGCTGTTTGCCATGACCTCTTCGCCGCCGGCATATGCGCCTTTTTCGAACTGCCCGCCGACCTGCAGATGCGGCACGAAACCGTATTTTTCCGGGTTGGAATCCGCAACCATATACGGTGTGGGACGCGGCGTCGGCGTCGGGGTGGGGATCGCGGTCGGTACCGGCGGGATCGTCGCGCCGTTCACGTAATCCTCATAAGAGATCGTCGGCCGCGCGACGTTCTGATAGCCTTCCGGATTATCCTGCACCTGCGCATTGTACTCCGCCTGCAGCCGTTCCTCCTCGATCAGGAACTGGTTGTGCCGCTCCTGCTCCTCGCGTCGCTCCTGGATACAGCCGATCGTCGTCCACACGATCAGTGCAATCAGCACAAGTACCAGCAGCGCAAAGATCGAGATGATCACATAAAAGCGCGGCTGCACTTTTCTCCTTCTTTTTTTCCTATGTTGCTGCGTCATAGCTCCTCCTGATGATCGGTCCGCGGCGTATGTGCCGCGGCTGTTCTGACGATACCCGGAATGAAAGATTCGTTTGCATTCGGGATTTTCCGGGTATGCGGATAATGTCTTTATTGTGCGGATCGCGGTTCATCTTTTGGCGCGAAAATTTTACCGCATTTTTTCACGGTCCGTCGCCGATCGTGTCGGACCCGTTCGTGTTTCGCCCGCATCTTGCGTGCAGACGCCCGTTTTTTTGCTACATCTTGCGTTTCAACGGGCTTTTTTCTTCCGAAAAAAGCGACTCTATTCTTTTCCATCGTATTTATCATAGCATCCCGATTTGAACAAACTGCGTTATCTTTGTGAACAGTTTTGCCCGATTCTGTTGCAATTTTGTGTCAATCCGCGGTAAAACGCGAAAAACGCCGCTCTCCGCCGCAAATACGCAAAAAAGCTGCCGGATTCGGCAGCTTTTTCAATGCTGGTTATGCGTTACGCAATATGTCCCTTCGCCTTGATGACCTCGATCACGGAGTCCACGTATTTCTCGCAGATCTCGTTCGTGTCCGCTTCGACCATCACGCGAATGACCGGCTCGGTGCCGGACTCGCGCACGAGGATCCTGCCGGAATCGCCGAGCTCGTCGGCAACGCGCTTCACCGCCGCCTGCACGTCGGGATCGTTCTGCGCATCCGGCTTGGACTTGACGCGAACGTTTTTGAGCACCTGCGGATAGAACACGACGGGCGCCGCGAGCTCGCTCATCGGCTTGCCCTTTGCCAGCATGACCTCCATGAGCTTGAGGCTCGTCACGATGCCGTCGCCGGTCGTCTCATATTTCAGGAAGATCGTGTGTCCGCTCTGCTCGCCGCCGATGCGGTTGCCGGTCTTTACCATGTTCTCGTAGACATACTTGTCGCCGACCTTGGTCTTTTCGTACTCGATGCCGACCTTGTCCAGCGCCTTGTAAAGCCCGAAATTGCTCATCACGGTCGTGACGACCTTGTTGTTCAGGAGCTTGCCGCGCTCCTTCATATAGAGCCCGTAGATATAGAGCGTATGGTCGCCGGTGACGACGTTGCCCTTTTCGTCCACGCAAAGGCAGCGGTCCGCGTCGCCGTCAAACGCAAAGCCGACGTCCAGCTTGTTTTCGACCACAAACTTCTGCAGGTGCTCGATGTGCGTCGAGCCGCAGTCGGTGTTGATGTTGTAGCCGTCCGGTTCGTCGTTGATCACATAGACCTTCGCGCCGAGCGCTTCATAAACGCCCTTCGCGATCTGCCACGCCGCACCGTTCGCAACGTCCAGACCGACCTTGACGCCCTTGAAGCTGTACTTGGAAAGCGAGATCAAAAAGCCGATGTAGCGGTTTCTGCCCGCAACGTAGTCGACCGTTCTGCCGATCTCGTGCCGTCCCGCAACCGGAACCTCGATCTTGCCGTCGATGTATTCCTCAACCAGCAGGATCGTCTCCTCGTCCATCTTTTCGCCGTAGCCGTTCAGAAGCTTGATGCCGTTGTCGTAGTACGGATTGTGCGAGGCGGAGATCATGATGCCGCAGTCGAAATCGTCGACGCGTGTGATGTACGCGACCGAAGGCGTGGTGGTGACGTGCATGATATACGCATCCGCGCCGGAAGCCATGAGCCCCGTGCAGAGCGCGTATTCAAACATATAGGAGCTTCTGCGCGTGTCCTTGCCGATCACGACCTTTGCCTTTTTATCGAGGCGCGCGCCGTAATACCAGCCCAGAAAACGCCCGATCTTGACCGCGTGCTCAAAGGTCAGCGTCTTGTTCGCTTCGCCGCGGAAGCCGTCCGTTCCGAAATACTTGCCCATTACCGTTCCTCCTTCGTCGCTACCGTTCCGTTGTCCTTCCAGATGCTGTACGCAGGTACCACGCCGCGCACGCACGAAGTCGGATACACATTGCTGTGCCGCCCGATCACCGTGCCGGGATTGCAGACCGCGTTGCAGCCGACCTCGACGTAATCGCCGAGCATTGCGCCGAACTTCTTGATCCCGGTCGGGATCTGCTCCGCGCCGTTGTGCACGATGACAAGCTGCTTGTCGCTCTTGACGTTACTGGTGATGCTGCCCGCGCCCATGTGACTCTTATAGCCCAGGATCGAGTCGCCGACGTAGTTATAGTGCGGCGTCTGCACATTGTCGAACAGGATGACGTTCTTGAGCTCCACGGAGTTGCCGACGACGCAATTGCTGCCGACCAGCGCGGAGCCGCGGATGAACGCGCAATGCCGGACCTCGGTTTCGGGTCCGATGATGCACGGCGCGCCGAGGTACGCGGACGGGAAGACCTTCGCCGTCTTATGCACCCAGACGTGCTCGGAAACCTCGGTATAGTCCTCGCCGAGCGTGGGACCGAGCGCCAGAATGAAGTCCTTGATGCCCTTCAGCGCTTCCCAGGGATAGGTGAACTTCGAAAGATAGTCCTTTGCCTGTGTATGCTCCAGGTCGAATAAATCTGTGATCGTATACATCTTACAGTCTCTCGTTTCTCTCGATGTCGAGGAAGTATTTGTAGGTGTCCACGGTCAGCTCGCCGCATGCGGCTTCATCGCACGCGATGATCGCGCCGTTGTGCATCTGCAGTGCGGAGCAGGTCCACTTGTGGCTGACGTTGCCTTCGACGGTCGCCGCGAGCGCGCGCGCCTTGTTGTGACCGTTGATCAGAATCAGGACTTCCTTCGAATCCGTGACCGTGCCGACGCCGACGGACAGCGCCTGCGAGGGGACCTTTTCCGGGTCGTTTCCGAAGAAGCGGGAGTTGACGATGCGCGTGTCGGTGGTGAGGTTCCGCACGCCCGTGCGCGAGCAGAGCGAGGTGAACGGCTCGTTGAACGCGATATGACCGTCTACGCCGATGCCGCCCATAAAGAGGTCGATGCCGCCGTAGGACTTGATCTTTTCCTCATAGCGGGCGCATTCGCCCTCGGGATCGTCGGTCATGCCGTTCAGAATATTGATATTCTCCGGCTTCATATCGACCAGATGATCGAAGAAATTGTCGTGCATGAAATACCAGTAGCTCTGGTCGTGCTCATGCGGAAGCCCGAGATATTCGTCCATGTTGAAGGTGACGACGTTACTGAAGCTGACCTCTCCCGCCTTGTTCATGCGGGCGAGCTCCTTGTAAACGCCGATCGGGGAAGAACCCGTCGGAAGACCGAGCACGAACGGACGCGCTTCCTTGTGCGCGTTGATCTTGCCAGCGATATAGTGTGCAGCCCAAAGGCTCATTTTTTCGTAGTTGTCCTGAATAACGACTCTCATGTTTTTCTCCTTTTCAAATATCGGACGCGCTGTATTCTATGCGCGGTCCGCTTTCCGTACGACGTCCGGGATCGCTCTGTTGCGGTTTTGATTCCGTTTTTTGTCGTTCCCTTCTCGACCCGCCGCAAGAGCCGTGGCAGCATCCGCCGAATCTTTCGATAAACTGCCATCCTCGTCACCCTCTTCGGGCCCGGCGCTGACGGTCATTCTCCCTCCTTTTCGAATCGACCGTTTTACGGGTGTTATGATCCATAACAGAGGTATTATATACGAAATGTTGTGTACTGTCAATAAAAAAGGACCGCCCCTTGTGACAGGGACGCAAACGGGACGCCGAGGTCGGCGTCCCGTCGAACGGATATGCGGGAAGATACGATTCTTGCTCTGCGGCGCATTGTCATTCTGAGGAGCAAAGCGACGAAGAATCTTTGAAGCAACCGGACAGGATTCTTCGCTTCGCGCAGTCATGACAGAGCGAAGTCTGCATGTACGCCTCATCCGGTCCCTCCGGGACCACCTTCCCCTCAAGGGGAAGGCTTTTGGACGGGGCGTCCCGCCCCTTGGCTTTCCCTCGGGGGAACGCAGGGAGCGCGCGATCTGCCGCCGAAGCAGAGTGAAACGAAGCGCGGCTGTCACCGACAGGTGACTGATGAGGGGTATGATC
Source organism: uncultured Clostridia bacterium (assembly GCA_947168855.1). GTDB lineage: Bacteria > Bacillota > Clostridia > Christensenellales > CAG-138 > UBA3792. The sequence goes on along the minus strand of CAMVNO010000003.1, from coordinate 93,867 downwards.
CCGGATTCTCCGACAGGAGAATCGTCCTGAACGTTCCTCGCAGCGGAACATATCACATCCCGCAGGGATATATCACGCGGCGCAGGCGTATATCATCCGCGAAGCAGATATCACTGCGCCGCAGGCGCAAAAAACTACCCGAAACAGGCGTTTCAAGCCGCAAAAAGGATCCGCAGGCAGAAAAGCGTATTGATTCCGTCTGCCTCTCTTTCTGATCGTCGCGCAGGATTTCATGGCTGTCGAGTCCTTTTCTTCGTGAAAATTGTATATAATCCTATCATGGTATTGTACACAATACGCCGAAAACAGCAAGCGGTTTGCGCGTTTCCCCGCTCCCGTCTCTGCCGCTTTTGCAAAGAGAATCGGAGAAAGCCGAAGCTCTCTCCGATCCTCCTTTGCGCGAGACCTGTTTGGGCTTCGCGCGCTGTCGATTAAAGATCGTCCGCGTCCTGCACGGGCTGTTGGATCCCCTGCGAAAACTGCTCGTTTGTCATCGGCATGCCGGTGTAGCTTCCGTCCACATCGGACGGGATCCTGACCGTTTTGCGCGGAACATAGCGGATCCTGTCCCGCTTCTCTCCGCGCTTCTCAGTATTCATCCGAGCCAAAGAGATCGTCGTCGCTGCGGTTGCGCTGGCTGTCGCCGTCGCGGTTCGAATCCGCATGCTTGCGCTCGTTCGGGTTGCTTCTGCGGTTCATTTCGTCGCCGCTTCGACGTTTGTCGTTTTTCATGGTCATGGGAGTTCCTCCGTGTTGAAATTACCGTTTTGTCCGGCATTGCTATTATGCGCATTTCCCCTGCGCCTATGTAAAGAACACGAAAAAAAACGCAAAACGTGTCTTGTGCAACGCGCGCGTACGCGTTATAATAAGATATTATTTTGAAAACCCGATCGGAGATCCCTCCGAGGAAAGGAAACGATATGGAAGAACGGAGCAAAAACTTCATCGAAGAATTTGTCGAAGAAGACCTCAAAAAGCTGAACAGACCCGTGAAAACGCGGTTCCCGCCCGAGCCGAACGGCTATCTGCACATCGGTCATGCAAAGGCGCTGACCGTCGATTTCGGCATTGCCGAGGAATACGGCGGCACCTGCAACCTGCGCTTTGACGACACGAACCCCACCAAGGAGGATGTGGAGTACGTCGAAGCGATCAAGGAGGACATCCACTGGCTGGGCTTTGATTGGGATCAGCTCCGCTTCGGCTCATCCTATTTCGATCAGTGCTACGAGCTTGCGGTCAAGCTCATCAAGGACGGCAAGGCGTACGTCGACGACCTTTCTAAGGATCAGATGCGCGAATATCGCGGCACGCTCACCGAGCCCGGCACGAACAGCCCGTGGCGCGACCGCTCCGTCGAGGAAAACCTCGATCTCTTCGAGCGCATGAAGAACGGCGAATTCCCGGACGGCGCAAAGACGCTCCGTGCGAAGATCGACATGGCGAGCCCGAACATCAACATGCGCGACCCCGCGATGTACCGCATTCTGCACACCTCGCACCATCAGACCGGCGACAAGTGGTGCATCTACCCGATGTACGACTTCGCGCATCCGATCCAGGACGCGATCGAGGGCGTGACGCACTCGCTGTGCTCGCTCGAATACGAAGCGCACCGCCCGCTCTACGACTGGGTCGTGAACGCCTGCGGGTTTGAACAGAAGCCGAGACAGATCGAGTTTGCGCGGCTGAATCTCACCAACACGATCATGTCGAAGCGGTATCTGCGCCGTCTCGTCGAGGAGCATTTCGTAAGCGGCTGGGACGATCCCAGAATGCCGACGCTGTGCGCCATGCGCCGCCGCGGCTACCCCGCCGCCGCCGTGCGCGATTTCCTTGCGCGGATCGGCGTGGCGAAAGCGGATTCCGTCGTGGACACCGCGATGCTCGAGCACTGCGTGCGTGAAAACCTGAACGCGAACGCGCCGCGCCGCATGGCGGTCACCGAGCCTTTGAAGCTCATCATCGACAACTGGGAGCCCGACCGCTTCGAGACCGTCGAGATCGAAAACAATCCGAACGATCCGGACGCAGGTACGCACACGGTCCGCTTCGGCCGCGAGCTCTGGATCGAACAGAGCGATTTCATGGCGGAACCGGTCAAGAAGTTCTTCCGCTTAAAGCCGGATGGCGAGGTGCGCCTCAAAGGCGCGTACATCGTCAAGTGCGTTTCGTGGAATACGGACGAAACCGGCGCGGTCACCGAGGTCCACGTGACCTACGATCCCGAAACGAGAAGCGGCGCATGCGAACGTAAGGTCAAGGGCACGCTGCACTGGGTCCCGGTCTGTGACGCGATCCCCGCGGAGCTTCGGCTCTACGGTCCGCTGATGCGCGAAGCCGCCGAAGGCGAAGAGGTCGAAGACTTCACCGCGCTTCTGGATCCGGATTCGCTCGAGATCAAGCACGGATTCCTCGAACCCGCGCTTAAGGACGCAAAGGTCGGCGAGTCGTTCCAGTTCATCCGCATGGGCTATTTTGCAAAGGATCCCGATTCGACCGAAGAGATGCCGGTGTTCAACCGCGTCGTGGGACTCAAGGATTCGTTTAAGATTCAGTAAGGAGAAACCAATGGAAGTTCGTACCAGATTTGCCCCGTCCCCGACGGGCTATATGCACCTCGGAAATCTCCGGAGCGCGCTGTATACCTATCTGTTTGCCAAGGCGAACGGCGGAAAGTTCATCCTGCGCATCGAGGACACCGACCAGGCGCGCTTTGTGCCCGGCGCGGTCGACGTGATCTACCGCACGCTGAAAAGCATCGGCATGCAGTGGGACGAGGGTCCCGACATCGGCGGCGACTACGGTCCCTATGTGCAGAGCGAGCGCAAGAACATGTACCTGCCCTACGCCGAGCAGCTTGTGAAGGCGGGCAAAGCATACTACTGCTTCTGCACCGAGGAGGAGCTTGCTGCGCGCCGCGAGGAAGCGGCAAAGCGCGGCGAGACCTTCAAGTACGACAAGCACTGCCTGCATCTTTCCCCCGAGGAGGTGCAGCGCCGCATTGCCGCGGGCGAGCCGTACGTCATCCGCCAGAACGTGCCGGAGCACGGCGAAGCGTCGTTCGACGACGTGCTCTACGGACACATTGCAGTCGACTGCGCCGACCTCGACGACATGATCCTGATCAAGGCGGACGGCATGCCGACCTACAATTTCGCCAACGTCATCGACGATCACACGATGGGCATCACGCACGTCATGCGCGGCAACGAGTACCTTTCGAGCACGCCGAAATACAATCTGCTGTATGATGCGTTCGGCTGGAAAAAGCCGGTCTACATCCACATGACGCCGATCATGCGCGACGCAACGCATAAGCTTTCGAAGCGCGACGGCGACGCGTACTTCGAGGACTATCTCAACAAGGGCTATCTCAAGGAAGCGATCGTCAACTACGTTGCGCTTCTAGGCTGGAACCCGGGCGACGAGCGCGAGTTCTTCACGATGGACGAGCTCATCAAAGCGTTCTCCGTGGACGGCATGAGCAAGTCCCCCGCCATTTTCGACGTCAACAAGCTGACGTGGATGAACGCGGAGTACGTCCGCAGGCTCACGCCGGAGCAGTTCACCGCATACGCCCTGCCGTATTACGAAAAGGCGGGCGTTTCCGCCGAGCACGCGGATCTTCTTGCGCGGATTTTGCAGCAGCGCACCGAGGTCTTTACGCAGATCCCGGAGATGCTCGACTTTATCCCAAGGCTTCCGGACTACGACGTCGAGCTGTTCACCAACAAGAAGAGCAAGACGAACCCGGAGATCGCAAAGCATGTGCTGGAGATCGCGATCGCGGCGCTCGACGCGCTTCCCGCATGGGAGGAGCAGCCGATCCACGACACGCTCCTCGGTCTTGCCGAAAAAGAAGGCATGAAGAACGGTACCATGCTCTGGCCGGTGCGCATTGCGCTTGCGGGCAAGCAGGTCACGCCGGGCGGCGCGATCGAGATCGCGATCCTCCTGGGTCGCGAGGAATCCATGCGCCGACTTAAGGTCGGTCTTGAAAAGCTTTCGTAAGGAGGAACGGATATGAAACTGGGCGTCATCGGACTGCCGAACGTCGGCAAATCCACATTGTTCAACGCTATCACCCGCGCCGGCGCGCAGGCGGCGAACTATCCGTTCTGCACGATTGAGCCGAACGTCGGCGTCGTGTCCGTGCCGGATCACCGGCTGGACGTGCTTGCCGAAATGCATCATCCCGAGAAGTACACGCCCGCGGTCATCGAGTTTGTCGACATCGCGGGACTCGTGCGCGGCGCATCCCGCGGCGAGGGTCTCGGCAACAAGTTCCTGTCGCACATCCGCGAGGTCGATGCCGTGGTGCACGTCGTCCGCTGCTTTGACGACGACAACGTGGTGCACGTGGACGGCAGCGTGAACCCCGCGCGCGACGCGGAGACGATCAACCTGGAGCTGATCTTCGCCGACATGGAGACCGTCGAAAAACGGATCGACCGTCAGCAGAAAATGGCAAAGAGCGGCGACAAGAAGCTGCTCGTTGAGATCGACCTCTTAAAGCGCATCTATGACCATCTCGAAAGCGGCAAACCCGTCCGCACGTTTGAAGCGGACAAGGACGAGCAGGAGGCGATCCGGGGTCTGTTTCTGCTGACCTCGAAGCCCGTCATCTATGTGGCAAACGTTTCCGAGGACGACCTTTCGGGCGAGCCGAACGACTACGTCAAAACGCTCTATGAGATCGCAAAGAGCGAAGGCGCCGAGGCGATGACCGTCTGCGCGAAGCTTGAAGAAGAGGTCGCGGAGCTCGATCCAGACGAAAAGCAGGCGTTCCTCGAAGAGATGGGCGTGCACGAATCCGGTCTCGATCAGCTTGTCAAGGCGTGCTACCGGCTCCTGGGCTTAATCAGCTTTCTGACTGCGGGACCGAAGGAGGTCCGCGCATGGACGATCCAGAAGGGCACGAAAGCGCCGCAGGCGGCGAGCAAGATCCACAGCGATTTCGAACGCGGCTTCATCCGCGCCGCCGTCGTGCCGTATGAAACGCTCGTCGAGCACGGCTCGATCGCAGCCTGCAAGGAGAAGGGTCTCGTCCGTTCCGAAGGCAAGGAATACGTCATGCAGGACGGGGACGTCGTCGAGTTCTTCTTTAATGTGTAAAGAGTACAACAGCAAAAACCGCCCGGGCGCTCGGGCGGTTTTCTTGTTTGGGTTCAGTTTTGTTTCTGCAAGGTTCCGATAAAGTGTCTTAAGATCGCCTTTCGGGTGACGATGCCGATGAACATGCCGCGGTCATCGACCACTGGGACGAAATTCTGCTCCATTGCGCGCTGTAAAAGGTCCTCGATCGAAGCGAATGCGGAAACCGGCGGATTGAAATCCTTCCGGATGATATTCATCAGCCGCACATGCTCCCAATCCTTCTGCGAATCCTCCTTGAGCACCGCCCGCAAAAGATCGCCCTCGGACGCCGTCCCGCAGTAATGCCCTTCGTCGTCGATCACGGGGATCGCGCTGCGTCCCGACGAATTGAGCTTCTCCACCGCCTGCCGGAGCGTATAGTCGCTGTGCAGCACGCACACGTCGCACTTCGGCGTCAGAAAGAACAACAGGTTCATACGAATCTCCTTTCCTTTCTCCGGTATAATTATACACGCCCCCCTGCCTTCGGTCAATGCACCGACGCGAAATGTCACGGATTCGTCACAAATGTAAAATTCTCTCAACAATTTCTCGATTAGCATATTTCTGCACGCAAAAGATGGTATAATCCCATCAGTTCAACAGGAGGCAGCCGATCATGGAGACAAATCAAATACACGATTCCCGCAAGCCCGTTTACAAAAAGCCGTTGTTCTGGATCATCCTTGCGGCGATCCTCGTCTGCATTGCCGTCGCGGTTTGCCTGCTGACGACGCCGAAGAGAGAACCATCCGCACCGCAAGCGTCCCCCGTCCCCTCCGATAAGGTCGTGCAGTGGCTTGATTATTACAGCGCATCGAACCAGACATCGTGGGAGGAAACGAAAGAAATCGCAATCGACGCGTTCCCGGGCGTTACATTCCGCTGGACGTCCGGCAGCGTCGAAGCGAAAGAAAACGGCGCGGCACGCACGCTTTTTACCGGTATGCCGATCCAAAACGTCTTTTTTACGGACGTGACCGGCGATCAAAAGCCCGAGCTTTGCGCCTCGGTCTGCTTCGGCTCTGGCATGATCGACGAACATGTCGTCGTATACGACTATGCAAACAAACAGAGCTATACACTCTGGGATCGCGGCGCGTTCGATTATCGTCTGTACACGTCGGACGGCGCGCTGCTCATCGGCAAAACGCCCTATAACGGCGATAAGCGGATCGACTGCGGCACGCTTACATTGCAGGACGGTCTTATCTGCTGCCGTTGGCAAAGCGATGGCTCCGTGACCGTTCTGAACCGCGAGCTGCATGAATCCGAGCTTTACGGCGAATGGCTCGTTCGGGAGGAGACGGACAACGACGGCAACGTGCTCTATCAGACCTCGGTCGAGCTTTGGAAGGAGTATCGCTTCCAAGAGGACGGCACGGTGACCTATAACGAGACGGTGCCGATCTCCTCGAACTACGACCTTGCGTTCGGGCATCCGGTAACCTACCCCTACGAGGTGCATGACGATTACGTATACATCGCAGGCGACGATACTGCCGGCGCGTTCCGCTTCGGGCAATACGACCGCGATACGCGCACGCTGACGCTGATGCACAGCACCGACGCCGGAACCGTCTATGCAAAACTTCGGCGCATGGGAGACGAAACGGAGATCGCCGTCCCCGAGAGGTACATCGGAATGCAGATCAATCTCGGCGACTCGTATGATCTCGGCTATCCAACAACGATCAGCCAGTACTTCCATGTTGCGTCCGTCACAGTCGGCGGCGAAGAACAATCCGGCTATGACTGGTCCGTCGACGCAGATGATTTGCTGACCGTTTGGAACGACGAAACGGGCGATACGTGGACGTTCCAATGGCTCAAGGAAAAGAATAAGCTGCTTCTGACGCTTGCGGAGACGGACGCGTCCGGCAATCCGATCGTGCTGTCCTTTCCGATAGATTAATCTCGAATGATAGCGAATCCCGCCGCCTGCGCATAGGCGGCGGTTTTTCGTCCATGCTATGGGCGAGGTGATGAAAATGAAACTGACGCAAAAAGAAACGTCCCTTTTGAAGGACCTGAAAAGCTCGGAGGAGCTCTGCATCGAAAAATACGGAACGTATGCCGAGCGCGCCGAGGATCCCACGCTGAAGATGCTCTTTGAAAGCATTCGCGAAGCGGAGAAAACGCATCTGCAGACGATCGAATCACTGATGCAGGGCACTGTCCCCATGATGGCGGGCGGGCAGCAGCAACAGCAGAACAACGCGCAGCCGTGCGACAACTGCGGCAGAAAGAGCGAGAATGACGAATTCCTCTGCCGCGACGCGCTGGACACGGAAAAGCACGTTTCCTCGCTGTATGACGCGTGCATCTTTGAGTTTACCGACGCCGGTGCGCGCAATGCGCTGAACCACATCCAGAAGGAAGAACAGGAACACGGCAAGCGCATCTATGATTACATGGCATGCCACGGCATGTGCGCGTAAGCCAAAAATGAAACGGAGCCGCAGCCGCGGCTCTTTTTCGTACTGTCATCCTGAGAAGCGCAGCGATGAAGGATCCTGTTCACCTTTTCGCGCAATACGCTATGATCGCCTTTTGTACAAACGCCGCCGTGCCTTCCCCGCCCGCGGCGTCGATGTTCGCCCGAAACCGTTCATCCGCGGCATACATCTGCCCGAGCCCGAAAAGGATCTCGTCGGTGCAGGTATAATAGTTTGCGCTGATACAATCCTGCAGCGTCTTCACCTTTACCTGCGCCTCAGCAGACGCCGGATCGCCGTCCCTGAGCGCGCCGAAATCCGCAAAGATCGCCATGAGCCGGTCCTCTGCGCCGGGCTGCCTCGGTCTGGTCTCGTATTCACGATACGCCGCGGTATCTCCCCATCGCGCCTTTGCCTCGGCGGCGTACGCCTCCTCTCTGCTTCTGTCGAATGCCGAAAAATCCATCGTCCCCTCTCCTTTCTCCAGCCGCCGCGCAAGCGCGATCAGCTTTTCTGTCCGTTCCTTCTTGAGTTCCAATGCCTTGATCTGCAGCCCGATCGCCTCGCGCTGCGCCGCGTCGGACAGCTGCAGCAGCCGCTTGACGTCCTTGAGCGGGATCTCCAGCTCTTTGAGAAGCAGGATCCGCATTAGCCGCATCAAAGCCGCGTCATCATACAGCCGATAGCCCGCCTCGGTGCGCGCCGCAGGGCTCAAAAGTCCGATGCGGTCGTAATAGCGCAGCGTGCGGATCGTGACGCCGCTCAGCTTGCTCACTTCCTGTACGGTTTTCATCGTTCTTTCCATACCGCTATTGTAAACCATGACGTTGGGAGAGAGTCAAGTCTTTTTTACAGATGAATAAATCTTTTATTCAGGGCTTGACAATTCGTATGATGCTTGCTATAATATAAGTCCACCGTCGCGGGGTGGAGCAGTCGGTAGCTCGTCGGGCTCATAACCCGGAGGCCGCAGGTTCAAGTCCTGCCCCCGCAACCAAAAAAGTGCCCTAATTTAGGGCATTTTCCCTTTTTGGCTCTTTCGCAAGCCGTCGATTTTTGGGTTTTGACGACACTTTGACGACACTTTGACGACACAGACTTTTTGGAGGTGCTGTTCATCGCCCATCGGTTTCGATGTTTTATGCATAAAAAAAGGCGGCAGATCGAGTTCCGATCCCCGCCGAATTTGAAGCAGTTTTGCCTATCCTTTATAAAAACAGATTGACCTTGATGTTCTTTATGAATGTTGGTAATGTCCGGTAGATAACTCAAAAAATCCCTCTACGAGATGAAGGATAATACAGGTTCTCGCTTACGTTTTACTTACAATATCATCATATAATTCTTGAATAGTATAGAGTTTAGCTGTATTGTTTGAAAGATATAGGCAATAGTGCTGCGCATCGTAATGCACTTCATAAAAACAAAGTTTCGGATTTATTGTTCTAATACATTCTTTTAATACACGGTCTGCTTTTTCTCCAAAGATAGCACATGCTAAATCACTTTCGTTATATCTAAACTCATTTTCATCTGTTTTCTTCACTATTCTCCATTCTTTCTCATACGACCAATCACTATTCTTGTAGAATAAGTCGCGTTCTACGGCCATTTCTTCGTCAGATGAAAATGCTGATCGTTTATCAACATAGTATACGCGCCTAGCATCTCTAAATGCACTATCATTAGTACTATCAAGAGGATTCCCTTTGAAAAAGCCAAGACAGACTCCACTTCTATTCGAGCTATAATGAGCCCACATGACCGGAGAAAAGCAATTTTCAGAAAGCGCTAATACATGGTATTCATTTTTCTTTTCACTTTCAAACTGTTCTGTGTTTTCTAAAAGTATTTTTGTTCCGATTCCTTCTAGAGAATCATTCAGTTTTTCCACTGTAGGGAAGTAAAGATAATTCAGCTTTATGCAATCATAAATCCGAGCAAAATCTTTTGCTAATGCAATTGATTTGTACTTAAATAATAGTTTCGGTTCTTGTTCGCATTCTTCCCACAGGTTTTGTTGATTTGCCTCAAGCTCCTCTATTTCAAGGTCAGAATATGCTTTGTCTATCATAATTATCATTCAACTCCATTATTCTTTACCCAACATCAATCCAAATTGCAGGACAGACCGCGACATCACTATACTCCACACGAATCTCATAGGTCGCAATTTTGTAGACATCAATATAACTACCGCCATAAATGCCGGCGCTAGAACACCCGATGTCTCTTAACCACCAATACCTACAAATTGTACTTCCTCTGCCATCTCGCTTTGCACCTTGTGCAAAGCAGTAGTCAGTTCCTTTCTTCTTAAAGCTATACGTGTTATCGTATGTTATAATACTAGAGTACTTTTTTGCTTCTTCAACACTTAAAAGAAAAACTCTATCATTTGTAATCTCATCTGTAGATTTATTTGAACGAGTATCAGTAGTTGTACAGTTAGAAGTAGTAAGAATCATTTTCATTTCATCTGTATCAAACGCATTATTGAAGAATGTTTCGTTAAGCCATTTACGCAGCGAACTTGTTTTCCAAGTCACATTCGTATTCGTTGTATGATATGGTTGGCTGTCAAGTGCATAATTGCTCAGCAGAAGAATTTTGTCGCCTTCTTTAGCAAGAACTTGCCATTCAATGTTCTCTTTTCCATTAGACATATTGTTGTCTTGCTCGTATTTCCCAAAAAGAACAATTGATCCAATCTTAGCACTTGCAAGCAAAGCCTTTTTGTACAGTGGCGTTATTTCCTTTATTTTTGAACTACTATCTTTATACCCATTCAATGCAGTGAAAGCTGCAATTGCTTCTTCATACTCTCCATTCTCATATAATTTAATAGCAATGTGATACTTACAATCAATAATACGATCTTTGCTATCATTAAAGTCTTTCAAAGCTTGAAATGCTATGATGGCATCCTCATACTGCTCTGATTCGAGCAACAAGACCGCATTTTCATATTCTTGATTCTTCATCGTCAATTCACATGCTTCTACATATGCCCGACTATCTTTATAGTCTATTAGAGAAGAGAAAACCACAATCGCATCTCCATAATTACCAGCATTATAAAGATCAATTGCTTCGGAATATCTAACATCTTTGATAGCATCTTCACATTTTTCTATCTGCTCTGCGCTATCCCGATAACCGTTCATTGTTTCAAACGCCGCTATCGCTTCTTCATACTGTCCTTTTTCATATAACTCTTTAGCATTATTATAATCAATGATTGGGTGAATAATAGTAGTATACACTATGATTATTACTGCAATCAGCGCAATAATAGCGAATGCCGTAATTACTCTCTTTATATTTTTCTTCTTTTGTTGTTCTGCTACGATCCGTTCTTCTTCCGCTTTGCGTGCTTTTTCTACACGTACGATTTCTGCTTTGCGTTCAGCTTCAAGACGAGCCTGTTCTTCCTTCTGTAGATACTCCTGTAAATGCTCTTTTAAGAGCGTCGTATCTTCTGCCTCTTTTAATTTCTCAATTTTTGCCTTGCAACTATGACAGATTTTTTCCTCACTATTGTTGATTGCTCCACACGTGCAAAACCAAAGATCGCGGTCATTGATTGCAACAAATCTTGCTTCCGGATCTCCTATATCACGTTGATATTGACTTATCAGATCGCCAAAACGAGATTGTAATGATTCTTGCTTTTTCAGAGGTGACCAATTCGCTTCTTTTGCTTCCCAAACAGAGCCATCAGCAAATACTACACTACGACAATCACAGCAAAAAGAACGAGTATCCGGGTTTGGCAGAACCACAGCGGTTTTCTGACCAAATTCTTGATTCCTCAAAACCGCTAAATCTAGATACTGATACTCTGTTATACCTTCTAATTCTTTTCCAAAAATATCAAACGTTCGTATAGAAACCTTCAAAGCAGAGACTGTTTTGTTTCCGATGTTGCGAAACTTCAACTGCGCGATAATGTTTCCAGATAAAGTGTCTTTTAATAATGCTCCGGCACAAATGATAATAGGAGAACCGATAGCATATAGGTTTTCCTCCGGAAGTGTAAATAAGCGAGTATAACGTTCGGACATATTCTTTCCTCAAAGGTCCGGCAATTCGTCGGAAACTACTGTCTGCGGCACATTTTGTTCTGTTTTCTTTTCTCCATTTGAACCAATAGGAGCGTTCATTTTACCTTCGTGTACATCTTGCACGAGTTGACCAAAGCCATACATAAACCATGAAAATACAAAGGACAAAACGCCTCCTACAAGCGAGAGCCAACCTCCGAGTTTTTCATCATTTATCAATAGCACAATCCAAGTAATTATACCGGCTATTAAGCCAACCCAACCAAGAATTTGTGCTAATACCATGATCTTTTTACCTACATTGTTATACATAAGCACCCTCCCACCACTATTGATTTCTTTTTGATTATACTATACTTTGTTCTTGGTTTTCAAGTCTTCAGTGTACTACCACTCGTTCCGAAAAAAGCGGCGCATCGGTTCCCCGATGCGCTGCCGTTCTGTTCGATTGCTGCATTATCTCTCATTCGCAAGAACTTCGATTCTGTTGCCGAGATGCTCCGTGACGTGCTGATTCAGTTTCTCGATGCCCGCGCTTTCCTTTTCCGTGGACAAGTGCGTGTAGATCTTCATCGTGACGGAGAAATCCGCGTGCCCGAGCAGCTTTTGCGCCGTCTTGACGTCCACGTCTGCGTCGTAGAGCATGGTCGCGTAGGAGTGACGCAATTGATGCGCGGTAAACGGTTCCATCGCCTGCACCGCAGGGATGAAGCAGACCTTTCCGTTTTCGTTCTTTGTCCGCACCTTGTCCCGACCGCCGGCACAAAGGTTCAGATAGTGCATATAGCTGCTCCACGCCTCCGTGTACGCTTGCGCGCTCATGATGTCCCCCGTGTGCATCGCCGGGCATACATACATTGAGATTGCTTCTCTCCTCGCCCTGAGCAGCGCCGGCATGATCGCGTCCGGGATCGGAACAATGCGCGTGCCCGCCTTTGTCTTCGGTTTCTTCACCGTGGTTGCGTTCGTCGGCATATCCGCCGCCTTGCTGACCGAAAGCGTTTTTGCCTTGAAGTCGATGTCGGTCCACAGCAGGGCGAGCAGTTCTCCGCGCCGCAGCCCGCAGTACAGCATGATCAGCGCCGGTACGCCCATGCGATGCCCCTCCCATGTGTTCAGGATCAGTTCCCGCTGCTCCTCGGTGATCGGCTGCCGCTCCTCCGCGTCAACGTGCGGGACCTTAATCTTCTCAAACACGTTCCGATAAACGAGGTCGTTTTGCATGGCGAGATCGAGAATCTGCGACGCCGTCTGCTTCACCATCTGCATGGATTTCTGCGCGTAACCGTCCTTTGCCATTTCGTTGATGATGACCTGCAGATGCATCGGTCGCAGATCGCGCACCCGCATTTCGGCAAGCGGCTGCAGCTTTCCCTTGATGATGCCTTTATACCGCAGACGCATCTTTTCGCTGATCGTCGGTTTGAAATGCTCGATCCAGTTCTCGGCGATTTTTCCGAACAGTGCCGTATCCGAGCTCAGATAAATGCCCTGCTCGATCTGTACCTTGATCTCCGCAACCTTGCTTTCCAGTTCCTTTTGCGTTGCGGCATAGACGCTGATCCGGTTCAGGGAGCCGTCAAAGTTCCGTCCGACAGTGATCTTCTTTTCGTACCGCTTGTCCTCGCGTTTCTTTGCCCGTGCCATACTATACCTCGATCAACTCGGCGCGGACAATCTCGTCGGCACGGTTTCGGATATTGTTCATGGCTCCCACCCATGCCATCTGATCGCGGCGTTTCAGATCCTCCGTCACGTCATCGGCTGCCGCCATCTGCTTGACAAGCGTTTCCATCATGTCGAGCGCGGCTTCGTTCGTGTCGATCAAATGCTGCGTCAGCGTGCCTTTCATCAGCATAGCGTTGTAGGTGCCCTTGCGGCGTTCCTTGAGAAACTGCTTCCGCCGCCAGCCCCAGAAGCCGATCTCGCCCTCCGGCTGCGGATCGAGCGTCAGGTTCGGAAGCAGGTAATCGCCCTCTTGTCTGTACATAATGTTCATGGTCGTTTCTCCTTTCTATTTTTAGTCACTTTAACGAATAGTTCATCCCGCGCGTTTTTGCAACCGAAAACGTGAGATAATTTTATAATCGGCGGAGATAAATCCGTTGCATTCAAAACGGCATCCACGATCGGCTCGACCGTGAAGAAGATTTCGATTGTATCACCGTTCATAGTCCCGTCTCCGCGCATTTCGGCTCTTTCCTTTCTCGGTAGGTTTCTGTGCCAATCGTTCTTGCTGCATGGTGCGTCTCTTTTCCTTAATCTCTATGGATCGCAACAGCACGTCCGTACACAGTTTCAAGTCCCGGCGAAGCTGCTTCCCGGTTTCGGAAAGTGCTTTCAGCCGATCCTCGATCTCGGTTTTGCGCTCCTCCGTTGTGCCGGTTCTGCGGCGTTCGTTATTCAGTTCCTTACGCTCGGATTGCAAATCGGAAAGCTTCTCGGAGAGCGTTTTCTGTAATGCCTGTACTTGCTCGCCGGTGTCGAGCTTGTACCGGAATAGAAATTTGGACTGTTCCGAGAGCGCGTCAAGATGCCGCAAGTCCTCTTTCAGCACGAACGGGTAACGCTGTTTCGGATGACTTTTCGCTTCCCGAAGTTTCCGCACATAGAAAAAATACAGAGCTCGCAGACCTTTCCATGTGACCTTAGACAAGCGGAAATCACCCTGTACGCGAACGTACTTCTTCGGCTTCTTCGGTTCTCGCGGTTCGATCTCCGGGTATCGGTGCCGCAGGATTCTCTGTTTTATGGATTCTTCCGAGTATCCCGGTCCCAATGACCGAAGGCGCATAAACCGCTTTGAACCGCTTGCCTTGATGCGCAGGAAGCTGCCGCGCTGCTCAAAGACATATCCCTTCTTTTTCATGGCTTTGAAGAACTCCTGAACGGTCATGCTGTACTTAACTGCGGTATCGATGTCCTGCCGAATAATCGAACGGTAGGTCGGTTCCCCGGCGTGTTCCGCTGCCCACTCCGTGTAGTGCTTCGTCGTGCTGGTGCTCTTCGGTTCGATGACCGACAGTCCGTATTCCCTGCAAAGGCGATCGGATGCAGCGCGCATTTCACGGTAACTTGCTTTGCACGCATTGAACTTTTTGCCATGGAGACCAACGGAATTCAAGACGAAATGGTTATGAACATGGTCCTTATTCACGTGTGTCGCAATGATTACTTGGTGATCGGGCCACAGCTCTTCCGCCAGTTTCATCCCGATCTCATGCGCGATCTCCGGCGATACCTCACCCGGTTTGAAACTCTGATAGCCGTGAAACGCAAGAATGCCGTCCTCCTTGCCAAACATGCGTTTGACTAATCGCATCTCTTTCAATGCTATTCCCGGCAAACAATTCCAACCGGAAACGTAATACTGTTGTTGCGTTTTCGCATCATCCATGGCATAGTCCATGACGTCGCGCAAAGACGGATCACCGATCTTGCTCCAATCCGCATTCTCTGTTTTCCCTTCGTCCTCCGCATACCGGAGCACATGATCAAGGCGTGTCTTAACCGGCCATATCTTCGTCGTCGCCATGCATTACCTCCGGTCCTGTAACTGCTTCCTGTATGTTCAGGATTGCCTCGTTCAGCTTTTCTGCGTTCTCCGCGTATTCTTTCGATGCGATATACCCCGTTGCGTTCGCTCTTGCCGCAATCTGATTCATGCTGTTCCCAATCGCGTGCAGCTCGCGGATCAGCACTTTGTAATCCGCCAGCGGCTGTTCCTTCGGAATGCAGTCGTGAATCAGAAACCGCAGATACTTCGCAATGGACAGTCCGCATCTTTTCGCTTTTGTCTTTATGAGTTCCTGTTCTTCCGCATCGACGCGGAAGTTGATTTGAATGCTTCGTTTCAACATTTTTTACCTCCGTTTTCTCTTGCAGGGGTTTAAGGGCGCTCCCTTACGGACGGATTGTGCTACCACAATCCCATGCTTGTTAATCCCTAACGGGATCAAATCTGCCGTCCCGGTTTCAACCTCAAAAAAGCTATCATTTTCGGAAAGAATGCTATCATTTCCGTGTCCGGGATCGGCGCGGGGAGTTGCCTCCCCGCACCGTAAACCTTGTGCTGCCTTAGGGAATTCCATCGTGTAACACGGTGTTACACGGTCGCCCAAGCACATGTCCGCCTTTCAGGATTGCCGCTCTGCCCTGCGGTCGATTATCGCTCCTGTGCTTTGCTGCGCTGACGGCGTTTTTCGTTCTCGAGCATTTTCACGATCATTTCCGTCATGCGCGCCGGGGAAACATCCTTTTGAAAGTACGCCTTCAGCTTTTCCCATTGCTCCATCGTCGCAACGATCGTTTCCGTCATCTGCGCCGGCGTCTCGTCTTCGGTAAAGAACCGTTCGAGCGTTTCCGTTGGGATGGACACTTTCTCCGCTTTTCCCTTGCTGTCCGTGAGCAGAGTTCTCACTGCGTCCTCCGTCAGTTCCCTGTCGTCGTGCATCTGCTTCAAGCGTTTCGCCTGTGCCTTGTTCGGTACGCACAATTCCGACTGCATGATGGACAGCACAATCTGCTGTTCCGATTCAGAGAGGTATGAAATCCGCTCCGCCGCCGTTTCCTTCAGCTTCTTGCTGTCCACCAGTTTCAGCAGATCGGGCAACAGCCGCGTCATTCGAATATAGCGGGTAATCGTCATAAAGCTCTTGCTGTTCTCCCTGCCGACCTGTTCCGTCGTGCGCCCGTTTGCCGGAACGGTGCCCGCAGCGCGCATGTGCTTCAATGCGTCATGCCGCATCTTATACGCATACGCCTTTTCGCTTGGGAGGATCTGTTCCCGCTGGCTGTTTGCGTCCACCATAGTGACGGTAGCAAGATCGTCGTCCATATCCCGCACGATCGCAGGCATCTTTTCAATCCCGAGCGCTTTGCACGCCGCCATGCGCCGGTGTCCGGAGACCATCTGGAACGATCCGTCCGACATTTGCCGTACAATCGCAGGCATGAGCACGCCGTTCTCTGCGATGCTTTCTTTCAGTCGTTCCATCGCTTCGTCTTCGTTCACCTGAAACGGGTGATTCGGAAACGGCTGAATCTGATCAATGCGGATTACAACGATGGTTTCTTTTTCCTGTTTTGTACTCATGCATTGCTCACCTCCGGCAGTTCCTTCAGCCAGGCAAGGAATTCATCTCGCGGGATCAGGATGCGCTTTCCGATCCGCTTCGACGGGAACCCCTTGCTGTGGCTCAGATTGTAAGCGCCGACTCTGGAAATTCCTAAGAAGGCCGCCATCTCCTCTACGCTGAGCGTATAGGGCAACTCGTTTGTATTTGTGTATGGTTTGTTCATACGTTTGGTTTCCTTTCGTAATCCGTGTAATGTGTGCTTATCACCTCGGCGTCCCGAAGCGGCAACGGTCTCGTTTCCTTGATCAGGGGAAACGGTGTATCTGCACCGGCGTTCTCTCTTGCCGGGCGCATTCAAAAACAGTCCCTCCATACCCATTGCGGAAAAACAGCGATTTTTTGCAGGAAAAAGCAAAATGTTCACAGTTTCTTAAATAACTCGCTTTTTCGTCGCATTTTTAGCCCTCCCATACACAATGCGAAAAAACAGTCATTTTTTGCAGTTCTGATGGAGCTGTTCATAAATCGTTCGTTTTTTCTTTCGTTATTCTGTTTTCAAAGCGCTTACAAAACAAAAAATGATGATCATTCTCAATCATCATTTCCCACGCAGAATTATATTGGGTTCTTGACATTTATACAATAGTTTTGTATCATGTTGTTTGTGGTGATGTTAATACTCCAAAATTGTGAGGATCCGTATTCTCCAAATCAGTGAGGACATTATGAAAGAAAAAGACTACTCCGAATATGAATTAACAGCGTATGACCGGTACCGTATGAAGCGGGAGCACCGGAAGGATATTATCTTAGGGTACTTCCATAACAAGGTCCGTTTCGATGCAGAAAAGCGAACGATCCGCTTTTATGTCGATGATCTCAATGAAGATTATTCGATGGACAGCTTTATTGACGAGTACCAAGACGAACAAGAGAAACGGCGTGGTGTCAAGCTGAAAGATTATCCGGAAGATAAGGAATTTGCTGCAAAGAGAGTAAAAAAGAATCGGGAGCAGTATGCCCTGCTACAAAAGAAATACGAAATTGAGCGCATATCGTCGCATGGCGATCCAACCGATTTTTCCGACTATCCGACAGATGAAAACGGGAACATTGATTACGATGCCGAGGAGCCGATCCGTCAGCCAATGAACGATGTGCTCAGCGGAACGTGTGTGACCATTCGATATGGCGAAGGAATCTTGGATTTCGTGTATTCCGATCTCATTACACCGATGAAGGAAAGATACGCTATCTATCGTTTGTTCCGCAGAATCAGAGAAAAGGATGATGTTGACCTTCCGGGGGCAGAACCTATCGAGGAAGAAAAACCGGAAAAGGTTTATAACCGGACGCAGGAGATCGTAGAGCATTACTTTCAGTTCTGCTCTACTTGCGACGATCTCGGCGACGCGCTGTATGCTTCCCTCTACTCCGCGCTGTTCCCGCCGTGTTTTGTTGGATACGACGCAGATACAGATAGGATGATGGGACGCTATGCGGATTATCTGGTAACGCTGCAAAAGGAATACCAGGAGCTTCTTGAATTCGTTTATGATGAAAATTTCCATCCCGAAGTACTCGGAAACCTCTATCCGAGCGAACGATACCATTTGTATCGGGATATACACGATCTGTCCGATTCTTATACTCGTCGCGAAGAATTGATGATCTCGCACGAACACATGGGCAGCCCGAGGCGTATGCCGTTCGGAATGGAACAGGAGGAATACATCAAGAGAATCATCAAGGCGTTTTCCTCAAACGAAACCGAAGCGGAAAAAGCATTTGCAGAAGAATACGGATTGGACGTTGGACACCTTACCATGATGATCCGCCGTCCGTCCTTTATGAGCATTCAATACGATGTCTCCACCGCGGCGGAGATGCTGGAATTGGAGTTCACGAAGATGCTGGAAGAAAACATCCACTTCCGCAAATGCAAGCGTTGTGGCAGGTATTTCATTATGAAAGGCAATTACGACACAAACTACTGTGATCGGATTGCAGAGGGCAGTACGCGCACCTGTCAGGAACTTGCAGCAATCGAGAACTATAGAGCGAAGGCAGCGGAAAACAAGGAATACGCGCTATACAGCAAATACTATAAGCGCTACTCTGCGCGTGTAAAGGTGCGGCAGATTAAGGAAGCCGATTTCAAGAAATGGAAGTATCAGGCGCTCACAAAACGTGACGAATGCGCCGACGGCAAGATCACGGTCGAGGAATACGAAGCGTGGCTCGAATCTTCCTTCCCGAACCGGAAGAATAAGAATTGAAAAGACAAACCAATGAAAAAGCAAAATCAATCCGAGCTGGAATTGCTCCAAGTTCTTGCAGAAAGTGAAGCCGATGTCACCGCCGGCCGCGTTGCACCGATAGAAGATACGTTCCGCGATCTTCGCGTACATTTGACCGAAACAAAAGACGGATGAGCCATCGGAGCTCCATCCGTCTTGTCTAATTTCAAAAGAATTTGACTAATTTAGATAAGTATTTGCCTAATTTAGGCAAATGATTTGCGTAATTTAATCAAATTTCACTAATTTAGGCAAATGATTTGCTTAAATGCCATAAGATTTATCTAAATCAGGCGGTGATTTGAGTAATTTTCATCAGATTTAACTAATTTAGGCAACGATTTGCCTAAATTTCACTAATTCAGATAATGATTTGAGTACTTTTCATCAGATTTGTCTAATTTCAATGCCGATTTTACTAATTAACGCAAGATTTTAATTATTTAGATAAATCCAACCTTTTCTTTCTGCGGCTGCGTTTTGTTTGAACTGTTGTAGAATCTGCAATAGTTGGTGCCCGTGTCAGTATGTGCATTCTGGCACTAGTAGTATCATACTTAACAGGTATATGCGAATAAGCAACGTGCATATTTTGCACATTGCTTATATATCTTACACCTTTTGAATATGTTTACCGCATCACCTTTTGCAACAATGCGTCATATCCGTCGATGACGTCGTAAACCACTTCGCCGTTGCTGATCGCCTTGAAGTGCTGACGTGCACAGTCAATCTTTGCTTTCTCCAGCGAGGACGTATGCGTCAGTTCAAGCGATGCCAGATCGCCCTTCGTCTCCGCTACAAAGTAGATGTGCTTGACGTGATCCTCGTAGAACGCGATCGCCCAGTCCGGATTGTACTTGCCTACCGGCGTGGAGATGTAGAATCCGTTCGGCAGCTTCACATATACAGCGACATCTGTGCTGGCCTCCAGATTCTGCGCCAGTTTCTTTTCTACCGTCGAATCATAGACGACATGATCATACAAATGCTTGTTCGCTCGGATCGCATTGACGCCGAGTTTGCCCTTGATCGTGGCGTCCGTGAAGATATCCGTCTTGTACTCTTCGTCCAGCAAATCGTAAGTGATGTGCTGAATGATCGCCGTCGCTTTCTGATCGTTGATCAGCTCCGCCGCCTTCAGAATGAACTCCTCCGGATTATTGGCGAACTGATCAAAGACATCCTTCTCGATGCCGGTTAAGATCTCGACGATCGCCTTTCTCGTGAGCCCTGTTGCGTCCACGAGCTTTCCAATCAGATCGTACTTCACGCTGCGGTTAGCAGCGATCCTGGTATGCTCGTCATGCACGGAAGAGGACGTCTTTGTAAACGCCTCCCCTGCCTGCAGTGATTCCCTCGACGAAATTGAATCCATCGTCCCCATCGTCACGCGGAAGAAGATCTTCGGAATCCGCAGTTTAGTGTTCAATGCCTGTACGGAATTACGCACCAGCTCGTCCGTGTCGAAGTCAACGACATAATACGATTTCTTGTTGATGCGCTTCCAGAGCGCCTTGAACTCCGCCATCTCCAGCTTGTCACGATTGACGGAAAGCTCCACGTTGTTGCTGCGGGCATTCTCCGGCTGCATCGCCGCGGCATTGTAGACGGAATCAAGGATCTGTATGATCGAATCGCCGTAAGCGGCAACCTCCTCGATAACATGCACGCTCCCATTTGCACGATCGGTATAGAACTTGTCCGTCAGAGCATTGTCCCTGTCGATGTACCCATCCATACGCAGGTTCATCCAGATCTCCAAAGCAGTGTTCTGCGTGATCACCTCCGAATTACCGTTTGCATCGGTGATTACACGATTTGTAAACAGCTCCGGCGTAACGGCACGCGGGCGATTCGCAACCGCCTCTGCAAGCTCTGTCTGCAGTTCTCTTGCGAAGCTCTCATAGCTTTCGGATGCGATAACCGTCAGCACGTTGACGTTCTGCACATCGTTGCCAAGCACATTGATGTCCTGGCGCTCGCCGTCCTGATTGACGCACAGACGCAGTCCACGTCCGACTTCCTGACGCTTGCGCACCTCACTGCTGCTCTGCTTTAGTGTGCAGATCTGGAATACATTTGGATTGTCCCAGCCCTCGCGCAGCGCCGAGTGCGAAAAGATAAACCGTACCGGCGATTTCTTCGGATCCCGGTCCAGCAACAGTTCCTTATTCTTCATGATCAGATCGTAAGCGTCGATATCGTCCGATGTCTTTTCCTTCTTGTCTCCGATCTTACTGTCCGTCATGTGTCCCTTCTTGTCGATCGAGAAGTACCCGGCGTGCGTATCCTTTGCTTTGATCGACTGCAGGTATATGACATAATCCTCCTCGCCTGCAGCGATCTGCAGCGAATGCATGACATCGTCATATTCTTCCTCGAACATATCGGCATAGATGCCGTTGTACGGCTGCCCTGCGGCGTCGTACTGCTTGTAATGCGCAACCTCGTCGATGAAGAACAGCGACAGCACCTTGATCCCCCGGTGGAACAACTGCCGTTCCCGATCAATATGCGAAAGGATCGTTTCACGGATCTGGATCCGGCGCATCTGCTCCTCGCTGACGCTGCCGATGACGTCGCCAGCGTAGATTTTCACGCCGTTCAGGAAGGAAACGGAATCGTCACGCCCATCGATAAAGCTGACGGTGAAATTGTTCTTATACTCCTCCAGCCCGCCGGACAGATCATAGAGATTCGTTCCGATCTTGACGATCTGCGTCTTTTTACGCACGCCTGATGCGCCTTTGACGTCAAACTGCAGCGTCGCCGTCGGATCGGCTTTCGACAGATTGATGCTCTGCAGGTATACATAGCCCTCCGTCGCCGTCGATCCCGTTTCAGTAATGCCCTTCACGGCGATCTTCTTTACCAGCCGCTTATTGTACGCCTCCATCGCATCGAGCCGATAGATCATGTTATAGATACTGTCCGACTTATGCGTCGCGGAATAGCGCAGGGTGAACAGCGGGCAAAACTCCTTCAACCGCTCCTTTGTCGCCGCGCCTTCCACGGACTGCGGTTCGTCGATGATCAGGATCGGATTCGTCTTGGCAATGATGTCGATCGGGCGACGGCTGCGGAACTCGTCGAGCTTCATATAGATGCGCCGCGCATCTTTTCCCTTCGCATTGAACGCCTGCGAATTGATGATCATGACGTTGATCGCATTGTCAGAAGCAAACCGATCGATCTCCGTGAGCTGCGCGGAGTTATAGATGAAGAACCGGATCTTCTTCCCGTATTCCTCAGCAAAATGCTCCTGCGTGATCTGGAACGACTTATAGACGCCCTCGCGGATCGCAATGCTCGGCACGACGACGATGAACTTGCTCCAGCCGTATTGCTTGTTCAGCTCGTACATCGTCTTGATATAGGTATACGTTTTGCCGACGCCGGTTTCCATCTCAATCGTCAGGTTATAGCGCCCCTCCAACCGATCGGACGGCTCGATCTGATTCACACGCTGGATCTTGCGAATGTGATCCAGAATCATGGAATCCGTCAGCTCCGGCACGATCCGCTCATTGCGCCAACCGGTAAATCGCTCGTCCTCATCCAACCGCTGATACCCTCTGCCGCGATCCATCAGATACGATTGCGTCAGATACGGCTGCCCTGCAAAGACGTCCACAACCGCCTTCGCCGCATCCGCCTGGAATTTTTGATGTTTGAATTGAAGTTTCATTCCTGTCCCTCCGGTTACACCGTTAAAAAAGAAACATCGTACTTTTGTGATTTCCCAAGATATGTAATCCCGTATTTCTCACATTCGTTACAGACTTTCCCTGCAAATTGCTTTGTTGCTCCAGGGTGAACCATCACCCCATCAATGAATGCCTTGATATCATTAATCCTTAGTTTTGCTGTCTTTCTATTAGATTGATTTGAATCTGCAGCGAGTAATCTTACTTCCTGTTCGAATGAAAGTTCGGTACGCTTATGTAAGAAAGGCTCATATGGATTCATTGACAAAGCGATAGCATCGAAAGCTCGTATTATATCTGACTGTATGGAAGACTCTCTATCATAATCATAAACAACGTCATGTATCCATGGCAGAGAGAGTGCATCAATGCTCGCGGGATAATTATCCTTGCAAACGGTATTCAATTTATCTATACTCGTTTGAACCATAATAGACCTTTTATTATTCGAGTACGCAGCCCACATTAAGAGATCATCCCGGTTTTTAGTCCAGCTCTGCGCTTTAACGCTGCTGACAGTTAATAGCAAGCGCCTAAAAGATGCGATTACGCTCTCGCTTTCAGTCTTATGTCGGGTAATTGAAACAAGATAATTGAAAGTTTCTTCATCTTTTATGGCACGGTAAAAAGCGCCTTCATATGTATCTTCCCAGCATTGAAAAGGATCGACAAGCGTCAGCGCGCTCTCCTCCAACATTTTGGAAAAGAACTTATAAGGCATGTACTTATAAAGCGCGGTATCGCTACTTTTCTCCATGATAATTCTCCTCAGCACTGGAACCATGTAAGGTTAACTGCATCAGCAGTTGCATTGTCCTATTTAAATCAATCCATGATTGCATCTCTAACAGCCGCATAATTCCAGTATACAAGACCATATTTGTACTCTTTCATTGCGGCATGAATCCCATACTTCTGAATAACCTCCGGGCATTTTGTTTTATCTACACGAGTTGAGTTATAAAGGACAACTATCTTCAAACCATCACTTATAGCCTTATCACACTCAAATTCAATGTAACTCCTAAAATCAACGATATTACGGTTATCACACGAATAATTATTATAGTTAGGGCAGTAGACACAGCTACCACTCCGCAAGTTTTTTGTTTGATCACCAACGATCAAAACAAACGTTTTCGATGCGTTTAATCTGTCGCGCAACGAATTTTTTATAGTACAATTCAAGCTGCCATCGCGCGCTTGCTTAAGATCATGGGCATCCGTAAAACTCAGGCTCCAATAATTGCTATCATTCCATTTCCGCAGCTGTTCAACCGCATCATAATCGCCTGTCCAATCTGCTGCAATATATGTTCTAGTTCTATAATATGTCATTGTTTTAACTCCTCTCTGATACTGTCTTGATTGATTGAATTAAAAACCTCATCTGTAAGAATAATTGTTATTTTACTGTTAAGCTGAACGCCGCTTGCCCTTAACGTGCATAAAATGCATTTCAGCAGATCGTTATTGTCCTTTTTCAATATTCCATCAAACGTTGTTATGCCAGAACCTATTAACGGAAGAACTACGTCCTTTCCTGAATACGTTCTACGAATCTCTCTCCACATTTGAAATAGACATCTTTCGTAATCCGCTATATCAATATGAGCTTCATTGTTCGCGTTAAAGTGTGAAAATGCAAGCAGCAGATACTCATCATACGGTATTATTCTGCCAAGCGGATATCTCTTCCTACCATTTATGTCTTCACTTTTCAAACTGCTTGGCTCATTTTCTGCATCAATAATTCGTTCCTTCAGATGTTCGATATCCTTAACATATCCGGAAATGAACACCCCATTTAATGATTTCTTTGATATTATTACATCATCTACCTTCGTATCGTAGAACTCATTAAACGGAATCACCTTCATTCCATCCGTTGAAAAGATATTTCCTTTCCGTATCTCTCCCTGATTACCGTTAATCGAAAACCGAATTGGCCGTTTTTGTACTACTTTTAATACGATGTAAATGACTGTAACTAAAAGTATATACAAGCCGAGGAGTATTAGAAGGCTGCCCCACCATGTCAGTTTGGAGTCAACGTCTCTAATAGAAAAGCCAATGATCCCCGTGATAGTGCTTGCCACTGTGATAATAGCCAATGCTAAAGTAATACTGTTACGTAGAGTTCGTGGTATTCTGTAAAAGAATCTGCTCATGAAGAATCTCCTTTATATCACCTTGACGCTCGCGTCGGGGGCGAGGAGCTTGAAGATCTCGAAGACGTTGATCTTCGAGGGACTGTCAGCAAAGCTCGCGTCGCGGAAGACGGCGCGCAGAGGCTTGCGGCGGGCGATCTTCTGGATCACGCTGTCCGAGATATTTTCGTTGAAGCAGGCGATCAGATCGCCGTCGTTGTAGGTATGCACGGTGCAGCCGTCGATCGTTTCACTCTTGTACGGCAGCGACAGCGGCAGGCCCCAGTCGATCAGGCAGCCGAACAGCAGATCGAGATCGGTTCGATCCTCCTTGATGTTGGATTCCAAAGCCGTCAACAGGTTTTGACTGATCTCCGCAGGCGAATAATAGACGTCCTTCATGTTCGTGGAATCGAGCTTCAGTACGCGAAACCCGATATCCAAATCCTGCGTCGTCAGCGGATTCTCCTCCTGAATCTTCTTTCCTGCGCGGCGGATACGCTCTTTGCCGATGTCGCAGATGGTTTTGAAACCTTTTGAATATGGAACCGAATTGTCCTTACACGGCTCAGGCAACTGAACCATAATGAACTGTCTTTTAGCGCCATCATAAGCATTCATTTTATAAACCGCATGGGCTGTTGTCGCACTACCGCTAAAGAAGTCCATTATAATATCGCTATTGCTCCGAGAAGACAATTTAATACAACGTTCAATCGTTCCTAAAGGTTTAGGTTTTGGAAAAACACGTTTATCAAATCCCAAATCGATGAACTCCTCTGTCCCTCTTTCACTATTAACATCTTTGAATGTCCACGAACTTGTCGGCTTCACAAAATCTCTGTCTTCAAGGTAGTCTTTCTCCATAATGCCCCATACTTTCCTTGTAGGCATATATTTGGGAATCAATTCATTGATCTGTGCTCTCGCAGTTTCTATCCCCCATCTCCAGTTTCCTTCGCGGCCATCCTCTCTTTGTGGCTTTATCAAAAAGTATCCATTGGGAGCAATTGCTTCTTTACACGGATAAAAGTCCCCTGTCTCTTGATTATACGCAAAATAGTAAAACAGGTTAGGCCTATCTTCTCTCAAATCATTCTCGCCAGTTTTTCGTAAGTCGATCTCTCTATATTTTCTTCCGTTTATATCAATTTTGTTGTATCTCTTAATTATTTCTTCCGTCGGTTCAAAGCCGAACCACTTTGCTTTTGCTTCTTGATTGGCATAAACAAGTATATATTCATGTGCCGTTGCAATATAATTATCATCAGAACGCCCTTTCGGATTGTTTGTATTGCTAATAACGCCCAGACAATTGGCTGCCCCGAACACTTCTTCGCAGATCCTTTTAGCATTTGTGACTTCATTCTCGTCTATTGAAAGGAAAAGAATACCTTCATCTGATAGTAAGTTTCTGGATAATAGTAGACGTGAATAAAGCATGGAACACCAGTCAGAATGATACCGCGCTGCAGTCACATTGTTTTCTCGATTAAAATTTACATCTCCATCGTCATTATAATATCCTGTGCCTTCATTGTACTCTTTGTTATCCATAATGAAAGAATCTGGATAGACAAAATCGTGCCCAGTGTTATACGGCGGATCGATATAGATCATTTTGACTTTGCCGAGATAGCTCTCCTGCAAGAGTTTCAGCACCTGCAGATTGTCGCCTTCGATATAGAGGTTTTCGGTGGTGTCCCAGTTGACGCTCTCCTCCGGGCACGGGCGCAGCGTGGCACGGATCGGCGCGTTGGCTTCCACGATCGCCGCCTTCTTGCCCACCCATGTGAATTCGTATGCTTCATCTCCCTCGATGACGTCACGACTCAGCATCTGCCGCAGCAGTTCAAAGTTGATCGCTTTCTTATAAACCGTCTTCTCCGGGGTGCTTTTCTCCTCGTCCACCGCCTCGGTAACGCAGTTCGGAAACAGAGCCGCGATCTTCTCCACATTCCCCGCCACCATATCCGGCGTCTCAAACTTCATTCGTTCCATTACTCTTTATCCCCCTTGTCTTCATCATCCGATGTTGGCTTCTTCTCGCCATCTTTGTCTTTCTCTTCTTTCTGAGTAGCCTTGTCATAATTCGTCATTGATAATCTCGCCAAAGCCTTGGCTGCCTGATCTATAGTTTTCTGAAACTCTGGCGAATTAAACTTTGCGATTGTTCCGAGTGCCTGCTGTTCTAATTCGGAAAGTTTGCTAAAATCCATCCGGGCAACCATCTCCTGGGTTTGTTCTTGATACTTTGCCAAAGCACTAAAATCGATCTTTGCCGCGATTTGCCTTGCAGATTCAATAGCAGAACTATTAAGATAACCTGTCAACAGTGCGTAGTAATTCTGCTTGTAGAGCGCTTCCTCTGTTTGCGCTTCTATTGCTTGTCCTAAAGACTGATCAAATTCTATCGCGTTCTCATTATCAAGCTCCTGCTCTAACAGATTATTTATTGCGGTTGATATTTCTTCGTTTATTTGTTCAAACAAAGTCTTTATGCTTTCATATTCCGCAAGATTGATATTATGTGAATGCATAATATCATTTCGATACAGCATAATCGTAGAGAATTGTTCTTTCAAGTGTTTTGGAGGATTATCCGGGAATAAAGCTTGCCATACTGTTTTTTCATCAAAATTATTTATCGCAGAAAGGATTTCATCTTTTCTGAATACCTTTTTTTGATTTATAACTTTGTGCACATTCTCATAAAACCCTTTATCATAGAAAAGAATTGCTTTAATGTCGTCCAAATTCTTCTCTTCCAAATTCTGAATGTATTTTTCAGCAGCTTTGCTCTTGCTTATAACAGTTTTCAGGTATAAAAGCTTTCTTAATGAACGTTCAAAATCCGCTGCAAGAGGATAAAGCCTCTTCGTGAAATATGCAGCGCTGCCATTCATCAATACTGTTGGCTTATAAGTTTTTACAATATAATCATTTGCATTCGACAAGACTTTAGCGCTTTCCATGCTATCGCTTTTGATCGAAAATGTCACAATCCAACTATTTGTATTCTTAATTTGAACACATGTCTTTTTTACATCTTTGACATTGTACTTCTTGATATCTTCTATTTTCTCATCGGAAACGAACAAGTATTCTTGAATCATTTGCTTTACCCCTTACCTCATTTCTGATTAATGTCCTGTATTAAGGTTCTCAAACGTTTCCTTCTTTCTACGTTGTCCATCTCCAGAATCGCCAAAAGAATTAGCTGATACACATCGTCATACCATTTCTCCAATTCCTCCGGTGTCATCTGTGCAAGTTTTTCTTTATAATCAGAAGAATCACGCTGCACTATATTGTTGTGCCGAATATCAAGATTATTGAAGGCAGTATTTAAGTCTGTAAACAGCTGCATATTGATCGACTTTAGTTCTGATTCTCGCCCTTCAAGGTATTTTGCAAGAATTTGTAAAATAGACTTTTTCTTGGCAATCTCCCCTGCAAGCTGCCTATGATTATAGTGAAGAATCTGCGATGCCGTTTCCGGTTCTGTTGCTTCAACTGCCGTCGTTACCTGCGGTGAATCCTCTCCGATCAAGCATTGTTCCGTTTCCGGATCATAATATGCTTTTTGATTCATCTCGGACAGGACTTCGTCCATCAGTCTTCGAAGCTCTTTCCCGTCTACGCCCCATTGTATAACTGTCCAATGATCTTTAATCTCTTTATCAACAAAGAACCAAGCGTTATAGATGACTTCAATATAGGTTAAAAAATTATCTGTAAACGCACCTGCGCATATCTTTATTGATTCAAAATCGATCGTTTGCAAATAGTCTTCCAGACTAATGCATCGTCCTCGCTGTTTCCATTCTCTAAAACCGACTTCAAACATATGTTTGAGAGGCCATCCTGTGTTTGAATCACTGCGCTTCACAACGCACTTGTCAGATCTCACAAGCGAAACAATACGGGCATAGTCCCTCTCCCTGTCATTATTCTGCTGGTATAATTCAAATATTGTTTTCCTTGCCATTACAGTATTTCTATCTCCTTCCTCAATCTCTTCACTTCCGCGTTCAGTTCCATCTGGCGGTTCAGTTGCTTTTCCTTGCGGATCTTTGCTTCCAGCGCGGCGATTTTCTTTTCCAGATCGGCACGCTGTTTGGTGCGTTCCACCGTCGCCTGCAGGGTATCGCCTGTTTGCATCTGCAGTTCTGTCCCCGCGATCTGCCGGACGAGGTTTTCATAGACAGCGTCGGTGGACAGCCCTTCGATGCGAAGCTGCATGTCCGTTTCCGGCAGCCAATCCGTATGGTAATATCCGCTCACCTTGAAGGCGTTGGTGCCGGATTGCGCCGCTTCCTTGTAGCCGATCCACGCCTGCACCTTTCCCTCGTATGACAGCAGGAACAGGATGTGATACGGGATCACCTGATCCATCTGCTTCAAAACCAATTCATCCAGCGCCGGGCTGTTGAGCTGAATCTCAAAGACTTCCAGCTCCTTGACGGCGTCGCCTTCCGCAAGATTCATCGTCGTCGCCGCGATCTTGTTGCGCCAGATGATCGTACGAATCTGTTCGACAAAAACCCGTTTCATCGTCGGAGAAATCGGAAGATTCTCATAAAACTTTTGTTTCGGTATTCGTTTATTAAACTCAGTTGCGGCAGGCAGATTCAGCATTCTTTCTCCTTTATCGCACCACCAGGAAGCAGATCAGCTCAAAGTCTTCCAGTCCGGAAATCTTTGATACAAGCGCGGACGTCCCACCTGTGGAGAATAAGCTGTCGATGTCGCTCTCCTCCTTGACGTCGATGATGGAATTAATCGCATCGTTCAGAAGCAGCGATACCTCTTTCATGTCGCGTCCGTCGTTCGTTTCCTTATTGAAGGCATGGCATAGCGCAATATCCGGGTCCTTCTTTCCTCTACACAAATAACGGAAGGTGTCGAGCAACGTCTTGGGATCGAGGTAGTCGCAGACGATCTCGCCGTCGTTGGCAATATACACCATGTAGAACGGATGGATGCGGTTCTTACGATCCACGTTCACGCCTTGATTACGATTTTTCAGAACGAAGACGACGCCGGCAGGGGCTTCGTTCGTCGCGCCGACAACTGCGTGCAAGCCGTTCGGCGCATGCTCGATGACGTCACCGTGCGTCTTCATATACTCAAGCAGATCGAGACGGAACTCGTTGAGTCCGAGATCCATGATGGAAATGCCGCCGGACATATCCTCGATGTCGACAACCTCTTCCATCAGCCGTTTGAGCTGCGCCTTGCGGTATTCCAGATCACCCTTCTCCTCGGCGTTGATCAGATCGTCGTCGCCGGTGGACGTCATAACAGTGATCTTCATACGCGTTTCGACGCGTGCTTTCAGGTTGATATACTCGTCCAGATCCATGTCCGGCCAGAAGTTGACAAGCTGGATCACCTTGTTGTGGCTGCCAATACGATCAATTCGCCCGAACCGCTGAATGATGCGGACGGGGTTCCAATGAATATCATAGTTGATCAGGTAATCGCAGTCCTGCAGGTTTTGGCCCTCGGAAATACAGTCGGTGGCGATCAGCACGTCGATCTCCGCCGGATTGTTCGGAAGCAGGATATCCTTGCCCTTTGAAACGGGCGAGAAGCACGTCAGAACGGTATTCAGATCTGCCCGCAGTTTCGGGATCGTCGTCTTGCCATCCACGGAGCCGGTGATCATTGCCGTGTCAAGCCCGAATTCATCCTTTACGAACCGGCTGACGTTCGCATACAGATAATCCGCCGTATCGGAGAACGCCGTAAAGATGATGATCTTCTTATTGCCCGGATTGATCGGATTCTGCTGCTTGTTTCGGATCAGGCGGAACAGCTCCTGCAGCTTGGTGTCGTGCGCAGGTGTGATGTCCTGTACCATCAGCGACAGCAGTTCGAGCGTTTCAGCGTCGTGCTGCAGATCCTTTCGCCAGGATACATAATCCATATCGGCGAGATCAATCTTTACTTTTCTGCCGACAGAGAAAAAATCGGTGTTCTGATCGTCCTCGTCGAAATCATCCGCATCGGAGAAATCCACCATGTCCAGGATCTTCTGCCCGGATTGGTAGGAATCAATCATCCTAATCGTATCATTGATTAACGCGCGGATGCGATCGAGCGTCAAACGGAACGAATAGACGGAGCTCTCGAGACGTTTCAGAAGGTTAATGCTCATCAAGCGCCGAATGCCCTGCTCTCGGCCTTGCTGCGTCAGCCCTTTTCCACGGGACAGATCGCCGTACTTGTCCATGCGGGAATCATAGATAAAGAACGACGGCGTGTAGATCGTAAGCTGCAGCGAAATCAGCTCCCGATAGATTTGGTTGTAGTTGATGGTGTCCTTCAGATCCGTCAGATGCGGGTGTTTGGAAATCGGTTTCAGACGTTCCGGAAACTGTCCAATGTCCGCCGTGTTGTAATACTTTTCGATGTGCTTACGGGAACGTGCGATCGTTACGCTGTCCAGAAGCTCGAAGAAATCAAAGTCGAGCATACGAAGCAGCGCGTCCGTTGTACGATCCTGTGCATCAAGCTTGCTCCATTGATTGAACGCCGTCTGTGCTTGGCGGAAGATCTCGTCGATCGGCTTGTCCGTATCAAGCTGCGCGTTGATAATGGAGGCGTCGCCTTCGTATGCAAGTGCAAGCTGGTTCTTGAGATCGATGAATTTGTTGTTGACGGGCGTTGCGGAGAGCATCAACACTTTTGTCCGCACACCTGCTCTGACGATGCGTTCCATCAGCCGCTGATACCGGTTTTCGGTGGTGTTGCTGTGCGTGCCGATCCCATTGCGGAAGTTGTGGCTTTCGTCGATGACAACCAAGTCATAGTTGCCCCAATTCAAGCGCTCCAGATCAATGCCGTTGGACTGTCCGCGATCACGGGACAAATCCGTATGGAACAGAACGTCATAACGCATTCTGTCCTCGGCAATCGGATTGTTCTTGTAGTTACCCTTGTAGGTATTCCAGTTCTCGGCAAGCTTTTTCGGGCAGAGCACGAGAACGGATTTATTGCGGTTCTCGTAATACTTCACAACCGCAAGGGCTGTAAAGGTTTTGCCGAGACCGACGCTATCAGCCAAAATGCAACCGTTGTATTTTTCCAACTTATTGATGATCGCAAGGACGGCATCGCGCTGGAAATTGTACAGCATCGCCCAGATCTTGCTGTTTTTGAATCCCGTCGCTTCATTGGGAAGCACGTCCTCGGAGATGTCATCCAGAAACTCGCTGAAGATGTTGTACAGCATGAAGAAATAGATGAAATCCGGCGAATTCTCCTTATATGCAGCAGTGATATTTTCG
Organism: uncultured Clostridia bacterium; assembly: GCA_947168855.1. Taxonomy (GTDB): domain Bacteria; phylum Bacillota; class Clostridia; order Christensenellales; family CAG-138; genus UBA3792. The sequence continues at coordinate 61,684 of CAMVNO010000003.1, read as the reverse complement.
ATCACGATATCTGTGACATCCTGCAGTTTCTTGTTGTCTCGCCACAGTTCATCAAACAGGTTCAGGAAGTAGCGTCCATTCTCGTACGACTCCATTCTCGTAACCGGATTGTAGGCGTTATTGCCGCGCTCGCAACCGATTCCAACCGTCGTGAATTCTGTGATGGGCATATATGTGGACTCATTTACATTCATAAAGCCCATCATGTTTTCCTGCGTGACGTTGGATTTGAACACTGCTTTACGGCGAACCCAATCCGCACACTCTTTTGCAATGGCGCGCTGCGTCAGTTCATTGCGGAGCTTGATTTCGAAATCCGTGCCGTACAGATTGCGCTCGCGGTTCAGCCGGGGAATGTAGAATTCCCGGCTTGCTTTTTCTGTTTTTTCTTTGAGGAATGTCGGTGATGTGAAAATAAAGCGAAGCTGATCGACGCCTTCCAACTGCTTCTTTAACTCTTGAAATGCATAGATGGAAAAGCAGGCAGCAGCAATCGAAACCTTACTGCCCTTTTCGATCGTAATCAGCAAATCATCCCGAACGGTATCATTGATGTTGTTCAGAATCTTCATACCCCGCCTCTAAACCATTCAACTTAGTTCTTTGCTATCTTTTTTCTAGTATAACAGATACTATACCATCGATATATCGTTAATACAACAATACTTTCTTTATATCGTTTTAGTATATGCGATCTCATTCATTTTTCGCTGCAGCTTGTCGAGATCGCTTTGAGTGAACAAATCGGGATCCACGCCGGAGGTAATGCAGGCGGAGCGGAACTCCGCTGTGTCAATCGTATCGTTCGGGCTCTCTGCAAGCCGCCGCGCGACGTGGTTGATCAGCCCGTCGTCGGTGTCCATATAGCCGTATTCTTCCAATGCGGCAAGTTGCCACGCCTTGAATGCCATTGTTTATATCCTCTGCATCCTCTTTCAGATGAATGCCTTTTCAAAACTCTTTCCCGTCGCGCATGAAATCCATCAGGTTGACGTGATGAATGCCGTTGCGTTTCTGGAGCAGGTAATCCGTCGTCAGCAGGTATTTTGGATAATTGTCCCGGATCTGCTCCAACGGGCGGTATTCGCGCTCCTCGGTCTGCTCGCTCTGCGCAATGGTGTAGGCGACCTGCAGATAGGCGTAGTTCATGTCCCGATCGCGCAGGATGAAATCGCATTCGAGGTTCCCTATCCGTCCGACGCTGACACGATAGCCGCGGCTCTTTGCATAGAAGCAGACGATGTTTTCGAGAACCGGACCGAAGTTGATGCGGTTATCGGTATTGTCGCAGAAATAGAAGCTGAGATCGGACAGATAATATTTCTTCTCGCCTTTGAGCGCACGCTTCGATTTCATATCGAACCGTTCGCATTCGTAGAGGATCTTCGCCTCCGTCAGCGCGGTGATGTACTTTGTCACCGTTGCACGCGTGATGCTCAAGCCGTTTTTGTTCAGTGCGTCCGTGAGACTATTGACGCTGACCGTCGCGCCGAAGTTGTTGATGATGAACCGCCGCACGGCGTCGAACGCCTCTTTGTTCTTGATCTTGACGCGCTTGCGGATGTCCTTCTCGAAGATCTCGGTCACGACGCTTTCCGTATAGCTGCGCTTGTCCGCAAGATCGTCGAATTGGATCGCGCGTGGAAAGCCGCCTTCTAAGATATAGCGGTTCAGTTCGACGCTGAGGTTCGGATCGGCCGGCTTCCCGTAAAACGCCTTCATCTGCAGGTATTCGTCAAAGGTCAGCGGATACAGCTCGATCTCGATATATCGGCCGGTGAGCTTTGTGGCAAGTTCGCCGCTAAGCAGGTAGGAATTGGAACCCGTGATGAAAATCGAATAGCTGCCGTCCTCGCGATAACCATTGATGACTTCCTCGAAGTCCTCGACGTTCTGTACCTCGTCGATGAACAGATACGTCGGCTCGCCGCTTTTCGGGAATGACGCGATCAGCGCATCGAGCTGATCCGCCGTCTTGATCCTGCGGTATTCCCGCTTGTCGAGATTCAGAAACACGATCCGGTCCGGGCTTACGCCCGCGCCGCGCAGCTCATCCGCAACGATTTGCATCAGCGTGGATTTTCCGCAGCGGCGCACGCCGGTGATCACCTTGATGATGTCCGTCGCGTGATAAAAACCCCTGATCTTTTTCAGATAGTTTTCGCGTTTATATAGTTCCATTCCGACCTCCGCAAATGTTTCTGCCTTTATCATACCGTAAATAACTAAAAAAAGCAAGTTATCGAATCAGATTTTATTTTTTTCATAAATTCTTGATCTGATAACTCGCATTATTCAAATGTAACTACTTTGCCTTTTCCCCAGAATACTTATTTGCCGCTTTTCGGTTTTGCTTCCCTTCTTGACATTAAGCGAAAAAAACGCATATCCATTTCTGAGGCTAAAGAAACGATGCAAAATACAGCTTTGAAACCAAAATGTATATACAGTTTTGATACGATTATGCAGCCGATTTATGCTGATTTTGACGACAAAAATGACGACACTTTGGTTGAAATTGTATGTTTTTCTTTGGATTTCTTGGTACTGAATGAAATGCTGAAAAAGTCAGTAAAATAGGCACTTTTTGAGGTTTTTGGGCGTTATTTTGCTGTCCCATTTAATGGACTCATAAACCCGGAGGCCGCAGGTTCAAGTCCTGCCCCCGCAACCATTTCCACGCAGACAGACTTCAGATTCGATTCGATTTTGAAGTCTGTTTTGTTATTCTCACGGGAAACGGTGATTTTCCTAATCAAAAGCTCCATTGCACGCTGATCCGGCGCCTTTTTGATGGAATCCAGCCACTCGAGGATCGTCTCCATGGTGTAATCCTTCGGCGGTTCCGCGTTCTCCAGCGTTTCGATCTCACCTTTGATCGCGGTCAGACGGTCGTTGATCTCTTTGATCAGATCCTCACTGAGCACACCGGACATCATGTTTTTCATCAGATTGTCATATGCCGCCTGTTTCTCGGCGATCTGCTTTTTCCGCGCCGCCTCGAATCCCGACTGCACGTCCGCCTGATGGTTCTTATAGTTTCGCAGGAACGCCGCGATCTTCAGCTGCATTTCCGCGGACAAGAACTCATCCAGATAATCCGTTGCAGCTTTGTCGACCAGTTCCATCGGGATCGGCTTCATGCCGCAATCCGCCTTACAGCGATACACATGCTTTTTCCCGTTCTTGAGCTTCCATACGGACGCATGCATCTTCGCGCCGCAGGTGCAGTATACGATCCCGCGGCACAGATAGTCCGAATGCTTTCCCGTCTGTTTTCTTTCGTCCATGATTTTCTGAACCTCCTTGTATGTCTTTTTACTGATGATCGCCGGAAAGGCGTTCTCGATGCGAATGGCGTTCGGCTTGGACCGACGGTCTACCCTGTTCTCTTCCTCGTCGACCGTGTACAGATATGTGCCCGTGTATTTCTCGTTCCGAAGGATCTCGTAGATCGACGGATAACCCAGGGGCTTCCCCCGCTTACCCTTGATACCCGCGCGACGAAGCTCTTCGATCAGCTTTGTCCGGCTTTCCCGTTTCAGCGCCGATTCGAACATCTTGCGGACATAGTACGCCTCGGTCTCGTTGATTACGTAATGCCGGTCGACCACGTCATATCCGAACGGAGGAACACCGCCGTTGTGCAGGCCCTTCAGTGCCGCCTCTTTGTGCCCCTTCTTCGTCTCTTTGGACAGGTTCTTGCTGTAATACTCCGAAAGGACCCACATCATCTGCTTGGCGAAGTCGCCTTCGATGCTGTCGCCGAAATTCTGCGCAACCGCGACGATCGGGATCTTTTCTTTTTTCGTTAGCGCGGACAAGCGCACATGCTCTTCCAGCGAACGCGCAATGCGATCGTATTTATGGATCAGGATCATATCGAAGAGATGACGTTTGGCGTCCGCCAGCAGTCTTTGATACTGCTGGCGGGCGTCGGTCTTCTCCTCGGTTCCGGAAATGGCTTCGTCGGAATAGATCTTATAGATCTCCATCCCACTGTGCTCCGCAAATTCGCGGCATGCGCGGACCTGTGCGGCGGTGCTCATTTCTGTCTGGTTATTTGAACTGAACCGAGTATAGATGGCCACTTTCATTGGGCTTGTTCTCCTTTCTCTGCGGCGATGCTCTCAAGCATCTCCAGATCCACGCCGAACTTCTGCGTGAGTTGATCGACGATCAGTGCCAAAGAGACTTCTTCGTATTCGAAATCCCTCACTGTCTGCTTGTTTTCATCGAAGACGAAATGCGCAGAAACCGGCACCCTGCATTTATTATCACGTTTCGAACGAGCGCGGTCAAATGTGCGGCGATTGTACGATTGCACATTTTTATCGGTCGCGGTCATTGCTTCGCTCCTTTCGGCGGCGCTTCATTTCGCGCTCGATCAGGCTCATGATGATGTCACGGATCTCGCCGACGGACTGCGCTTCCGGGAAGAACGGGATCAGATCCTCCAGCTTGAAAGTGACCTTCTCACGCTGGTTCGGTTTTTCCTCGTCCATGATCTCGTCCAGATGATCGGAATCGAAATTGCCCGCTTCGGAAAGCTTCCGGAGCCGGATCGCCTGCGAAAGCGACGGCGTGCAATCCCCGATCTGCATCAGATCGAGCAGCATTTCCTGCTCGTCCCGATTCAGATAGGACAGCTCGACCGCAGGACCCATGGCCATGCGCTTTTCATCGACCATGTCCAGAATCGGCGTGATGAGTTTGGTCAGGCGAATGTAACGCTGAACTTGGTTTCGGCTTTCTCCGACCTCTTCAGCAACGACCTGATCAGTCCGTTTATTTGTCCCAACTTGGGACAGATTATTTGACGGACGTCCAGCTTTCTTTTTCAATGCATCCACCCGCATTTTATACGCCCTCGCCTTTTCGCTGGGAAGCAGCTGCTCTCTTTGGCGCAAGTTGCTCTCAACCATGGCGAGCGTCGCCTCGTCATCGTCCATTTCGCGAACCGTGGCGGGAATCGTCTTCAGCCCGGCGCGGCGGGCTGCGTTCACGCGGTTGTGCCCGGAGATGATCTCATAGCGCTGACCGTCCGGCGCGGGACGCACCAGGATCGGCGTCAGAACGCCGTGTTCCTCGATGCTCTTGACCAGATCCCACAGTTGTTCTCCGGAATAGGGCTTGAACGGATGCTCCGCGAATGCGACGAGGAGCTCCAGCGGCAGTTCGGTGATGGTTCCGATGGTTTCTTTCTTTGTCGTTTCTTTCATACAGTTCCTTTCTCTTTTGAAAATGATTTGAGCGCCCGGGTCACGAGCGCTCATAGTGTTGTTCTCTGTTCTGTTCGCCGCGGTCGAACGGATCGTCCTCCCGCAGCATCTGTTTCATGCGCGGGACATTCGCCGCGATCTTCCCGCAGATATCCAGTTCCTTCCGGACCGCGCGAAGCCTTGCGGTCAAAGCCGATACGTCCGTTTTTGAGGCAGTGCCTCTGCGCTTTTCCAAACGCAGCGCCGCCCGCTTTCCGGTCAGATCGGCTTCCTCCGTTTTCAGTGCTTTCATGCGATCCGCGAGCTGCACATCCGTATCGATGCCGTATTTGTCGATGTATTCCTGCTGGCGCTTGTACTGTTCGAACTTCTGCAGTTCCGCATACGGTACGCGGTATGTGATCTGCTTTCCCTGGCCGAGGATCCCGAGCACGTACATCCAGGAGAGATACAGTGCCTTGAATCCATGCTGTTTACCATAGGGAATGTTCGGTTTGTATACCTTGTGCGAAATGATCACAGAGTCCGGATCGGTCAGTGATTCGTCCAGCAAGGCTTCCAGATCGTCTTCGGTCAGCGACTTGCCGTTGCGTTTCAGCCGCAGCGGTTTCTTTCCGCCTTCCGGAAGGAACGACGGATACTTGCTGTGCAGAAAGACCGTGTACCCGCGCTGTTCCATCAGGTCGTACAGGTTGTCGAGATCGAGCGCTTTGGAAAGCGCTTCCTCGAAATCCATCCGAAGGATGTCCTTGCGCGTACATTGACCGTTCTGATGCAGCCGCCATTCGGCATACGATTCGGACCGCCGGGACGGACGCTCGATCACGGACAATCCATGTTCGCGGCAGAGCTCGTCCGAGATCTCACGCAGCCGGTAATGATCACGCTGATGGTTTTCATATTTGCGGCCGGTCCGAAACGATACCGAGTTCACAACGAAGTGATTGTGCAGATTGTCCGTGTTCAGATGGGTCGTCACCAGGACTTCGTAGCTGTCGCCCCACAGGCGGCGAGCCGTTTCAAGTCCGATCTCATGGGCTTCCTGCGGGGTGACCTCGCCCGTTCGGAAGCTCTGATAACCGTGGTAGGCTACGTTCCCTCCCATCTTTCCGAACCGTTTTTTCGTCTCCGTCATCCATTCGTATGCCTGCTGCTTCGGACAGTTCAAAGCCGAGACGTACATCTGCCGATCCGTCTTCCGGTCCGCGGCGGCATACTGCAATGCCTGCCGAAGGTCTTCGTCCACATACGCCGGGTCTGTGGTTTTATCCGGATTGTCGGCGTACACCAGCACATCGCGCAGATGACCCTTGACAGGCCAGAATCCCGTTGTCGCCATGTCAATCCTTTCCGGAACCGAACAGTTCCTTTCGGATCCGTTCCAGCAGGCTCAGCAGTGCGGCTTCCGTTTCCTTGCTCAGATTCCGGTTTGCGATCTCACACAACCCGGAAGTGAGATCGTGCAGCGCGTCGTTCGGCGCTGCGCGCGGCGTATATCCCAGCGCACGCTTCCGGATGTACTCGCTCTGGCTCAGCCCGCAGGCTTTCGCCTTGGCGCGGATCGCGGCCTTATCGTCTTCACTCAGACGAACCTCCAGCCGTTCCTTCATGCGTCTGCCTCCGGGGTGTTAGGGGTGGCCCCTAAAGAACCCGCCGACCCGTTCGGCGGCATGGAACTTGCCGTACAAGTTCCCTGCTCGTTACGGTTTTGGACGGAGTCCTCTTCCTCTTCCGGCTCATAGAACCATGCGACTTTCCGGATCTTCACGCGACCGCGTTTTTCCGAATAGCTCGTCACAAACCAGAAGGTTGCTCCCGGGTTTGCGCTGACGTATTCCCTCACCTTCAGCCAAGGCCACTGTCCGAGCGGCATCCATACTTTGTCGCCGTATTCACCGTCGACCAGGATCCCGTACTTTTTGTCTTCCTCATCGAAGAAAACAAGCCGAACCTTGCCGACCGTCTCCCCGATATAATCGGCAATGCTGTACACATTGCCTTCCCATTTGATTGCAGGCACGAACTCGCCGTACCGTTTCAGCATCACATAGTGCATTTTCATTGTGTTTTTCCTCCTTGTGTTTCTGTTCTAAAATGCGGTTCAGGTCATGCGCTTCCGCTATTTTACGGATCATGCACATGACGATTCGGGCGTTCATTTGCCCGGCAGCGTTGTTGTTTTCGTGTTTCATACACATCCTTTCCCCCGCTGTTTGCGGCGCGATTTTTGATTTCCGTCTTCCATGATGCATCGTTTTCATACGAAAAAAGCGCAGATATTCTGCGCTCGATGCAAAGACTCTGTCCGAACTGTTCCCTTCCCGCGGCGCGGTGCGATCCCGGTTTATCCTCCTTCCTCAAAAAATGGGGCAGCGCTCGTAAAATCTGCCTCTATATATTAGGAAATCTGGACCCGAAAATCGGTACCACTTTCCGAAAAAAGTTTTAAAAACTTTTTGTCGTCCCATTTATCGGACAGTTGTTTTTGTAGGATATGGTAAGATGAACAGGAATGCTGGGAAGACTTTTGGACATGATGATCGATAAAATGAAGGTAGGTGAACGTTGAAATGGAAGTAATCGACATGCTGGATGAAGAAGAATACCTTCGTTTTTCGCCGGATTATACGGACTGGAATGAAGAGGCAAGCTCGCCCGATGAGCTTGTCCTGGATTATGATACTATCAAAAAGCGCACCGAACAACTGGAAGAAATGGCGGAATGGAGCGCTGCCGAACCGGAATTTCCGGAAGAAAAATCGGAAGAAGAACAGAAAACAGAGGACTTGAAACAGGCAGTTCTGGATGAGGGATTGCGCCGGATCGAGTACGGTGATCCGACTGTAAAGGCAATCGAAAAGGAGATGAAAGAATACGATAAAAAGGTCGAGAACAGAGAACGGACGATCCACGCGAACGAACTGCCGCGCGGAGATCTGCCGTGGGAATTTGAAATGTCGGTGCTCCCGAAGCTGTTTCCCGCTTGGATGAATCTGCCGGTTGAAAAAAGTTTGCAGCACGGCGATTTCATTGATGCCCTTTACGATTGCCCGTATGAACTGAAAGAATTGATTGCAAAGGCTTTCTATTCGCGGCAGTATGATGCGCTGACAGTGGATCAGAAAATGGTTGCGTATTTCTATTTCCTGCGGGAATGGAAGACAAAACCGATTGCGGAAATGAAAGGCGTCTCGCTCCGGGCGATCCGAAAAATCAAAACGGCGCTGGAAAGGAAACTGCAGAAAAAGGTCTTCGCGTATCTGCAAAAGCGCACGGGACGAACGGATCTGACGAATACCGAGAGGTTTTTTCTCGAGGAATATGCGGACGCCATGCTGCATACGAACTTCCGCGGCGGTATCAGCCGCACGTTGAAGCGGCATCTGCCGAAGACGCAAACCAACGTGATCAAAGTCAAAAAGCATCCTCCACCGCCGCCGCCCCGACCGGATGTGGATGAAAAAAACGTTTGGCAGTATGACTCCGATTATGACAGTGAGAATTTGATCTGTGTAAAAACAAAGAAGGACGGGCTTATAATATGATGGATCTGTTTAAAAATGTATCTACATTTTGGGTGCGTTATGCGGACTATCGCATTCAAAAAGCGGATAACGGGAAGCGATATCTGACCGCCGTCGACGGTGCGAAGCTTGAGTTGATTAATCCCCTTGAGAACGCAAAGCAGCTTGTGCTGGATGCCGTCAATATCGGATTGGCGATCATGTCGAAGAAACCCCGGCCGCTGATTGAACAAGATATCCTGAAATTCGCAGGGAATTACGGGCTGCTCGGTCTGATGACAGCTCTGCCGACCACGCCGCGATTTATGGACTATCACTATGTTTATCTTCCGAAAAACGATTTCATTCGTGCTGAATCGATGGAAACGAAAGCGTATACTGATCTGTTCTTTCCGTTCAAAAAGCCGACGTACAGGAAGGCCGGTGATTACGTGGAGTGGGATGTCGAAGGCGACGATCAGATCCAGGCTTTGATGCTCACCTGCGACGCTTATACGCCGATCGCCATGCAAATGAGTTTCCTTCACGAATATGCCGAAGACATTGAATGGCAGGAAAAAGCATTCAAATCCATTGCCTTCAATTTTCTGTCCGTGTTCTTTTACTATAACGATCCTTTGACCGAGGATGAAAAAGAGACGCTGCGCTGGGGCATGAAAATGTTTGAAGGATCGTCTCCGACATGTCATATTGCCCTGGAAGACAACGGTCCGATGCTGATATGGGATTTTCATTCTCTGCTGCACGCCATACAGATGGCATTTGCATTCACGATGACCGATCCGCATTCTCCGATTAAGATGTGCAAGAACTGCGATAAAGCGTTTTTCGCATCCCGACCGAATCAAAAGTTCTGCAGCGACCGCTGCGGACGATATTATCGGATGAAGCATTCTGATGATGAAGACGACAAATAAAAACAGACCGGAGCGCGCATCGAAATGATGCGCGCTCCGAATCATTATTATAATTCTTTGATCCCGCAGGAGATCAAATAGCTGTAGATTTGATCATAGAAAACAGAATTGCGCGTTTCATCTTCTTCTGCATCTACACCTTGCGGAACAAATATAACCATGCCCTGCCGTGCTCTTGTAAGCAACACTCGATATGAATTAATCAAGTATCTTTGCTGCGCAATCTGGTTTCTTTTTGTCCATTTTGTTCCCCGGAAACTATAGTAATCCCATCCGTTCCCGCTCACTTTCCTTCTTAAATCAGCATCCCAGCAAACGACTGCCCAATCAATTTCAAGGCCTTGAACCTTAAACTCACTTGCGACGATTTCCATCATATTTGAAGAACGAAGATCATCGCTCGGAGCAAGGAACCAGTTCTTCACATCAATTTCCGTTGGAACGTAGATCCCTTCCGGCTTAAGTCTCTGAGCACTGCTGCAGGCAAGAACTCCGCAGCGTTGGGATCCGCGAACCTGCCCCTTTATCCATTCCTTTGCTTTCGCATAGTCACGTGTGATAAAGGGATTCGCGAAAAAATATTTAACATATGAATGGAGCCTGCAGTAACAGTTCAGCCCGCAGGCTTCTTTGGATGCTTGCCCCTTGCTCAGGAGGAAACTTGTGATATAATCAGAAGGAACGAAAACGACATTCGGAGGCAATCCATTATGCGAATCATCACCATCAGCCGCCAGTTCGGCAGCGGGGGCCGGGAGCTGGGAAAGCGCCTGGCGGACCGGTTGGGCTGGGACTATTACGACAAGGAAATCATCGACACCCTGGCGGCGGAGCACGGCCTGGATCCGGAAGACGTGAAGCGGGCCCTGGCCAACCACGGCTGGCACAATGTCCAGCTCACCTACCGCAACAGCTTTTCCCACCTGCTGTATGACCCGGGTCACAGCGCCCAGCTGCTGCGGCGGGAGCGGGATGTGCTGCGGGACATCGCCGTCCTGGGGAACGACTGCATCATCATCGGCCGGGACGCGGACCTGATTCTGGAGGACTATCATCCCTTCCGGATTTTCGTCTGCGCAGATCTGCAGGCCCGACTGGCCCGCTGCATGGGACACGAGGCAAACCGTCCCCAAGAGGAACGGCTGACAGAGAAGCAGATTCTGCGGAACATCCGCCGCATCGACCAGAATCGGGCCAACACCCGGGAAATCCTCACCGGCAAAGCCAGCGGCGACGGCAGCGCCTTCGAGTTGACGGTGAACACCACCGGCTGGGACATCAAAAAGCTCACCGAGGCCCTGGGGGACTTCGCGGAGAAGTGGTTTGAGGAGCAGTGACCCATGGAACAACACTTAGACCGAAAAAACCTGACGGAGGGCGTGGTGTGGAAGAAGTTGCTGATCTTCTTCCTGCCCATCGCCGCCGGGACCTGTATCCAGCAGCTCTATAACGCCGTGGACGGCCTGATCCTGGGTCGCTTCGTGGGCACCACTGCCCTGGCCGCCGTGGGCGGCAGCTCCGCACAGATCATCAATCTGCTGATCGGCTTCTTCGTGGCCATCACCTCCGGGGCCTCGGTGGTCATCGCCCAGGTCTACGGGGCCAACCGGGCCCGGGACGTGCAGATCGCCGCCGGCAACGCCATTGCGGTCTTCGCCCTGCTGGGGCTGCTGCTGATGGGCTTCGGCCTGGTGCTGTCCCCGGCCATGCTGCGGCTGCTGAAGACCCCGGCGGACACCCTGGAGGACGCCATTCTCTATCTGCGGATCTACTTCATCGGGGTGCCTTTCATTCTGGTGCTGAATATGGAGTCCAACATGCTCCGCTCCGTGGGGGACTCCGTCAGTCCCTTCCTGTACATGGTGGCGGGCTGCGTCACCAACGTTCTGCTGGACAGCCTCTTTGTGCTGGTGCTGGGCTGGGGCGTAGCCGGGGTGGCCGTGGCCACCGTGGCGGCCCAGGTGTTGAATATGGGTATGCTGACCTGGAGGCTGATGACCACCAAGGAGAGCTACCGGCTGAGCCTCCGGGAGCTGCGGCTGAATGGCGTCTACCTGAAAAACATGCTGCGGCTGGGCGTCCCCGCGGGACTCCAGTCCTCCATGTACGCCGTGTCCAACATGATCATCCAGGTGGGCGTCAACTCCCTGGGCACCGTGGTGGTGGCCTCCTGGGTCATGACCGGCAAGACCGACGGCATTTTCTGGGCCGTCAGCAACGCCCTGGGCGCCGCCATTACCAGCTTCGTGGGTCAGAACCGAGGCGCGGGCCGGGACGACCGGGTGAAGCTCTGCGTCAAGCAGGGCATGATTCTCGCCACCGTCATCACCCTGACCCTGTCGGGAATCATTATGTTAACCGGACGTCCCCTGCTCTACATCCTCACCAAGGACCAGGCGGTGCGGGACACCACCTGGCTCATGATGATCTACTTCGTGCCCTACTACTTCACCTGGGTGGTGATCGAGGTGCTCTCCGGCGTGCTCCGGGGCTGCGGCGACGCGGTGCGGCCCGTCATCATCATCGGCCTGGGCATCTGCCTGCTGCGGATTGTCTGGATCGTCACCCTCTTCGCCCAGATCCACACCCTCTTTGTTCTCTGCCTCTGCTATCCCGTGTCCTGGATCCTCACCAGTGCCGCCATGCTGGTCTACTACCGGAAGGGCAGCTGGAAAAACCGGGGCAGCGTCATTGTGGATCACTGATTTTTCACGCAAAAAGCTCCCTCCGGGAGACAGGAATTGCTGTCATTCCGGAGGGAGCATGATTATGGTTCAGCCCTCGTACAGAGCTGCAAAGTCCTCCAGCATTTTCCGGATGGGGATGTGCTGGGGGCATTTTTTCTCGCAGAGGCCGCATTTCAGACACTCGGAGGCCTTGCCGTGGTGCAGGGAATAGCGATTGTAATACATATTGGTCTTCTTCCCGGTGACGGCGTGAAGGTTCGGCAGACCGAAGTACTCGGGAATGGCGATCTGCATCGGGCAGACCTCCATGCAGTAGCGGCAGCCGGTGCAGGGAACCTTGATGGCCCGCTTCATAACCCGCTCGATCCGCTCCGTCAGCTCCAACTCCCCCTGGGAGAGGGGCCGGAAGTCCTGCATATAGCCGGTGTTGTCCGCCAGCTGCTCCAGGCTGCTCATGCCGCTGAGCACCACCTTCACCTGGTCCAGGGTGGCCACATAGCGGATGGCCAGGCTGGCAGGGGAGGGGGCCTGGCTTCCGTAGAAGTCGGTGAACAGTTCCATGGCCGGCTTCGGCAGATTGGCCAGTTGGCCGCCCTTCACGGGCTCCATGACGATGAGCTCCTTGCCGTGGCGCTTCGCGGTCTCGTAGCACTTCCCGGACTGGGCCACAGCCCCGTTCCAATCCAGATAGTTGATTTGCAGCTGAACCACGTCCACCTCCGGGTGGGCCGTGAGAATTTGGTCCAGGGTCTCCGCGTCGTCATGGAAGGAGAAGCCCACGTTCCGGGCCAGACCCTGTTCCTTCAGGCGGAGCAGGAATTCAAAGCCCCCCAGCCGCTCCGTGGCGGGCAGGCTGACCCGGCCCAGGTTGTGCAGCAGATACACGTCAAACCAGTCCACACCGCAGCGCTGCAGCTGTTCCTGAAAAAGCCGGTCATAGTCCTCGGCAGTCTTCACCCGGAACAGGGGCATCTTGTCCGCCAACAGAAAGCGCTCCCGGGGATAGCGCTCCACCAGGCAACGTCGCAGGGCCGCCTCAGAATGGCCCTCATGGTAGGGGTAGGCGGTGTCGAAGTAGCGGAAGCCCCGCTCCAGATACAGATCCACCATCCGGCAGACCAGGTCCAGGTCGATGCTGGTTTGGTCCTCCGAGTCCCGCAGGGGCAGGCGCATGGCCCCAAAGCCCAGCTTTTTGTCCATGTGGATGCTCATAAGTCCCTCCTGTGGATGTTTATTGAATTTGATAGGAGGCGATGTATTGGGTGTCCGCCTCCGTGGGAATGCCGGGATCGGAGAGCCGGAAGAGAGGAAACAGGCCCCCCTCCCGGGCCGCCAGCTCAAAGTGGCAAAGGGCGATACCCAGATCCACCTTTTGCACGTCGCCAGTTTCGTTCTCCATGCCCTTGCCGCGCTTCTCGTAGAAGTGGGCCCAGCCCTCCCGCAGCAGCACCCGCCAGGGCTGCCTGTTGACAGCGGAGGGCCCCAGCCGCACCGCCTCCAGGGCATCCGCCAGGGGACCGGCGGCCTCCCGGGTCAGGGGCTTGTCAAAGCTGCCGTCGAAATCATTCAGCACGCTGATTCATCCTCTTAGCCAAGATGAACGGCGCCGATTGGAGGAGAACATATGCCGGAACGGCTGTATTGATCCGATCATCGTGTGGAATAATGTGATTCTTGACGGTCACAATCGCTACTCAATCTGCACCAGGAATTCAATTCCCTTCGCGGTCGAAGATATGGAATTCTCCAGTAAACAAGCGGCAATCGCATCGGTTGATGCCTTCGGCAATCAATCTACCATCGACGATTACTACTAAAAACACGCGATTACCACTAAAAACACGCGATTACCCCATAAATCACGCGATTACCCCCATAAATCACGCGATTTCTCCTCTATAATCGCGTGATTTTTGTCCTGAAAAGCAGAAAATCAGGGCAAAATGTCCCTAAAACCGGCCTCACCAGATGATCTCTTGGGCCTCAGAATACTTCAAATTCACCTTGTCAGCGCACTTTTGAGGCGAAAAAGGCCAATTTTGGCATAAAAGTATCCCCACGGTAATTGTATCAAAATTACCGTGGGGATTTGCGTCAGGACACAGGCAGCGATACAAATAAATTATCTGGTTATCGGCTTAACTCAGCAAGGCACAAGATTTAGTTGCAGGAGGAAACGGCAAGGACCAAGCGGTCAAAGATCTGCCCGTGAAAGCTCCTGCGGTTGAATCTATAGCAGAACTCGCTGAGATAAGACTGCAAGTATTTCGTGCTTGTACCGTGGTAAGTGCCCTTCAGAAAGGCTTTCGCGTTGCCAATGATGGTGTGGAGCCATTTCAAATGCTCACTGTTCGGATCAAAATCCGCAGACTCGTGGTTGTATCCTTTTCTGAGAGGCTTGATATAGCTGCGGTAGCTATCAGTTTGAACGGTTGTGCCTTTTTCAATGGCGGCATCCACAAATTGCTCTACTGTAGACCGCTGTACATTCGGCACTACAGTCATTTTCAAGAATTGAGGGCGGTCCTTGCTGTCCTTCGACACGCAAACAATCACACTCTGGTTTCCAGCAGCACGGCCACGCTTGCCCTTGATTTTTGCTCCGAAGTAGGAGTCGTCCAGCTCAACAATGCCTGCAAGCATATACTGGCTTTCCCTGTGATCCATGGCCTTGCGAATGCGAACAAGCATATACCAGGCTGTTTCATAAGAAATATCCAGTTTGCCGGCTAAGGTGCAAGCGGAAATACCGCGCTTGTCGGATGCAACAAAGTAGATGGCCTGGAACCATGTCGTCAGTGGCTTGTGTGTTCTGTGCATGACGGTGTTTGCCGTGACGGAGCTCTGGTGACGGCAGTGCTTACACTGATACAGCTTACGTCCCTTGATGTGGTAAAACTCACGGCAACCACACTTCGGGCAAATAAACCCGTCCGGCCACTTCTGCTGAAACAGGTATTCTTCGCAGCTTTCCTCAGTCGGGAAACGATTCAGAAACTTTCTCAGACTCAATTCTTCCTTGTGGTGCATAGCTCACGCCGCCTTTCGTTCTCTATGCACCAAGTATACCATGGCCGATGTCCCATAAAAGGCACATTAACCTATATCTTGTATTTTGCTGATTAAAACCGATAACCAGAATACATATTAGAAACAATGCTTTGGAATGGTACAAATTGATTCATCATCAATTTTTGCGCAGAAACCATCTGATTCTTTCCCACGTCAAACACATAGAAGCTTGTGGGCATCAGTTGAGAAATATATAACTGAGCAATTGATTGTTACTTGTTCAGAGATCGAAGAAGAAGTGGAAAATGATAGTTATGTCGGAACATGGCTAAAAACAAAGCAATGTGTCATTATCCCGATTGACAACGATGTGCAACGAAATGTTAGAAAAATAGTAACCGAACACCCTAAGATGATAGATTTTTCCTCTGGAGGTAAGGGTTCCTCCTCTGGTGATGCGTTTTTAATAGCTACAGCGATGAAGTATCATCTGACAATCATCACCGAAGAGAACCAAGATAAACAGAATAAAATCCCCTATATATGCAGGTCATATGGGATTTGTACAGTAAACATTAATGGTTTATGTGCCGCTGAAGGCTGGGCCTTTTAGCAGTATAGTATTCGCGAATAGATTTGCAGATGCTTGTTCGATATTAGAATCTGCTTTTCTTACAGCACATACCCTGATCTGCCCAAGATCCTTTCCCAAGTTTATCAACAGCCAATAAATCTGCGGGCAACCAGTTTACATCGTGCAAATGTTCCTTCGAAAGCCAGCGAGCGGATTCGTGCTCCAGAAGGTCCAATTTACCTTGTACGATGGTGCAGATAAAGCAATCCATGGACAGATGGAATTCCGGATAATCATACTCCACCGTCGTCAGGAACCGTTCGATTCGGATCGTTGTTGCAAGCTCTTCCTGGATTTCGCGAACCAGTGCCTGTTCCGGCGTCTCCCCTGCTTCGATCTTTCCGCCGGGGAATTCCCAATAATCCTTGTACGCGCCGTATCCGCGCTGCGTTGCAAAGATCTTTCCGTCTTTATGGATGATGGCTGCGACAACTCTAATTGTTTTCATATCAACCGACCACCAGCTTATTCGTCTTCTTCAGGTATTTCGCCGGGATCGGCGCGTCGAGGCTCCAGGTAATGTTCATCGGACGGGAACCTTCATGCTTCACATAATTGGCTGTTCCAAGGAATGTGTATGCCTCTGCACCGCCGGAAAGGCGATCCGTCTTGAATTCACGGACGAACAGCAGTACGCGGCTGCCGCGCTCCTGATGATGAATATACCGCTGCCCCGTCGGCGACTCTGCGGCCGTGGTGCTTTGACTCTGCCAGTGGAACAGCTCACTGTTGATGGAATAATCGTTGTACATCGTCGTAGGCGAATAATCCTTATCCGCTTTATTCAGCGTGACAAAGAACACATCCAGCTTCTTATCCGGCAGCCACTTGACGCCTTCGCGCACGGTCGCGGGCTTCATGAAATCGAGCGCTACGAGCAGCTGATCGCGCGTATAGGTGCAATGCAGATCGAGCGGGCATTCGAACCCGAGATCGACCGGTTCGTCGATGAAGTCGATATGATCGTAGCGGTACTGCAACAATGTGCAAAGCTCGCCGAGCAGCACCGGGCTGTCGGCAAGCGCATACAGATTGTCCAGCACCTCGTCGCTGTTCCAGTCATCCGCGGTTTTGCTCCACACCGTGACATAAAACATCTGCAACATCCGCTTTTCCAAATCGGGCAAGGCGGCGAAATCCACATCGTCCAAACGCGGGAGCAAATCCAAAAGAAACCTGATCCAACGGCGGGAGTCGATGACCGCAAGGCGCGAAAATGCTTTTGTCAGTGTTTCTTCCAACGGCTCAATGAAATCATCCATCACGCCTGCACGCGCACAAAGACGTGAAAACGTCGCATATTTGTAAATAGCACGCGGATCGAGATGGTAATACTCCAGGAAGTTTGCAAGCGTCAGCTCGCGTCCGGTATCCTTTTCAAAGCCCTCGATGCGCGATACGAGACCCGCGCTGCTACCGTAGGAAGCGCGGATATTGTCCAGGATATAGCTTTCCGCTTTCTTTTCGAGCTGCACATAACAGCCCTTCGGCAGAGAAGTGAAGCCTTCCTTGATCTCACGCGACACACCGCGCGTTGTATTGGAAAGCAGCGCAGCGAACTTGTCCTCGAAATTGTACTTTCGGTTCGCCTGTCCGATGAAGTCAAGAACGGTCAGGCAATCTTTGTTTTCAGCAAGGCGCAGACCGCGTCCAAGCTGCTGTAAAAAGATCGTCAGCGATTCGGTCGGTCGCAGGAACAGAACCGTGTTGACCTCCGGAATGTCGACACCTTCGTTGTAAATATCGACTACGAAGATGAATCGGATCTCTCCGGACACAAGCCGTCTCTTCGCCGTTTTACGTTCCTCGTCGGAGGATTCGCCGGTCAGGCAGATCGACGGGATGCCGTGTGCATTGAAATACTCCGCCATAAACCCGGCGTGTTCGATTGTGACACAGAAGCCCAGTCCCTTGACGTCATCGATATCTGTTACATATTTCAGCAAAGATGAAATCACATGATCCGCGCGGCGTCTTGCCTCGTATCCGCTGAACGTGTAAATGTTCGACAGCTCTGCCCGGTCATATCCGCCCCTCGCCCATTTCAGCGAATCCAGATCGATTGTATCCGTCACGCCGAAGTATTGGAACGGGCACAAGAGCTTCCGGTCGATCGCTTCCGGCAAGCGGATCTCCGCTGCAATACGGTTATTGAAGTACGGCAAAATGCTTCTGCCGTCCATGCGTTCCGGGGTCGCTGTCAATCCGAGCAGGATCTTTGGCTGATAATATGACAGCAGCTTTTGATAGGTCGGCGCGGCAGCATGGTGGAACTCGTCCACGATGATATAGTCATACAAATCTGCCGTCGTCTTTTCCGTGAAGGATTGCGAATTGAATGTCTGGATCGACATGAACAGATGGTCGATGCTCTCCGGCCGATAATTGCCGACAAACAGCGCACCGAAGTTCGCATCCTTCAACACAGCACGAAATGCGGCTATGCTCTGCTGCAGGATCTCCTCACGATGGGCAACGAACAGCAGCCTGCATGGCTTGTCCGGATTCCGTTTGCAGAAGCGCTTATAGTCTAATGCGGAAATGATCGTTTTCCCTGTTCCGGTAGCTGCTACGACCAGGTTGCGATAATACCCTCGCACCGTGCGCTCCGCATCCAGTCGATCAAGAATCTCCTGTTGATACGAATACGGCTGCACATCCACCGTGTACAATGCCGGATTATTGGTGTCGTGGTATCGTTCCGCTTTCAGTGCACGGGCAAGACGCTCGCACTGCCCTTCGTCGTAGTATTCAAATTCTTTATCATTCCAGTAAAACTCAAAGGTCGCAGCAACCTTATCGATCGTTTCCGGAAGATCCTTTTTCGTAATTTTCGTATTCCATTCCAAGCCGCTGGTCAGCGCAGCATTGGAAATATTGGACGAACCGACATACGCCGTTGTAAAGCCGGTGTCGCGATAAAAGATATATGCCTTTGCGTGCAGGCGCGTGATGTTGGTGTTATAGCTGACCTTGATCCGAGTATTCGGAAGCTTGCGCAGTTCTTCGATTGCCTTGACATCCGTTGCGCCCATATACGAGGTCGTGATGATGCGCAGTTCCCCACCGTTTTGTGTGAATTCGGTCAGTTCGTTGATGATCAGCCGTAGGCCGCTCCATTTGATGAACGACACGATCATATCGATACGGTCGCAGGAAACGATCTCTTTTTTCAGCTCCGTATACATCTGCGGTTCATGCACCGCGCCGGTAAAGAGCGAGCTCTGCGCGATCGATGTTTCCGGACGGACGATCTCCGCGCGCGCATCGACTGCATGGATCGTATTCTTTGTATCAAGCAATGCCAGCAGCTGCTCAGCACGTTCCGCAACGGACATCCCTTCGAATGCTTCTTCCCTTGTCTCATTGACGATAGTAGATACAATGCGATTCACAAGCTCCACCTGGGAGTTCAGACCACCGCCGTTATCCTTCACGTTCTCAAGCCCGCGTTCGACGATTTCTGCTACATATTTCGCCAGGATTTTAGCCGCTTCAGCGTCATCGATCGGCGCAGTCTGGCTGCGCTTGTCCGATATGGCAAGCTCTCGATCCAATGCTTTACTGATAATCTGTTCGTATAAACCGGTTGGAAGCATGTGTCTCTCCACCATCTGAATTGATTAATGCAATTATAACGTAAAAACGTGCATTATTCAAGTTGATTTGGGATGTGAATCATTTTGAACTATCTTCAGACGAATCGTCTTCTGCTTCCACAGATAACTCGGTGAAATCCACTGGAGAAACAGTATATCCTCTGCAAAGATAGTCATGGCCGCCATCGACAAACACACGACCACATTTGCAGTATTTGAAATCGTGGCGCGATGTGCTTTCAATAGTGTCCCCGCAAGTATTGCACCGTATCATGTTCCTAATGATTTTACTCATATGCTCTTCTCCTTTCTGTTTGGAATAAGAATATCACTGTGATTTGTAACATACAAATGTGCGAATGTGTGTTCGCAGAAAAAATTGTCACTGCTAATTTATTATCGATTTATACCGTTTTTGCCATGTTTTTGATCAAATATGAGCAATAAAAAAGCACGATGCGGTCATCGTGCTTCGCATTATTGCAAGGTAAGATGAAGGGAGTGTATTTATTGCAACGTGTTTGGGTTGCGATCCAGTATGATTGCTTTCAGCGCATCTACTCCTTTGACACCCTGATGTATCAGCGTCTCAGCCGCAGATTCCAGCGCCGGGCGGAAGCGTTTGGCCATCACGTCCAGTCGGTTCAGCGCCATCCGTTCACCAAGTCCGGCTTCCCTGGCTGCCGTGCGGAAGGAATCGCGCGTTACGTCTTCGATCCGTTTTGCGTTGCCGATCATAAATGACATTTCATGCGTCATACCTTTGTAGCCGATCGTATTGATCACGTCATATGCCGGGGCAAGTCGGACCGTCTTCAGATCCTCGCTGTACAGCAAAGAATAGTTCTTCAGATGACCGTCGGTGTTCCCGATCAGACAATTGAATACGATCCTGTCCCATAGCTTCAGCTGGTCCTCGATCGGCTGGGAAGAATGCGTGCGCAGCAGCGCGAACATCTTTGCAAGATGCCGGTCCCCGTTTTCGTATTTCCGTGACGCCGGGATGCCCAACGCCTGTGCGAAATCCTCCTGATGCAAACGCAGCGGCATTGGCAATTCATTCGCGAATGCAGATTGTTCCGAAAAGCGGCGATCAAACCGTTCGGACGCAAGCAGGATGTCCTCATCCTTTCCGGATCCGAGATCGATGATCGTCGTTTCCGGAACGTCGATCCCGCATTGCTTCGCCGTCAGCAAGCATAGCAGTTCATTCGGAACGATCCGTTCCAGCCGAACATGGCTTTGCTTCACGATATGGGTGCTCGGCGCCGTTCCGCGGGGCAGGTACCACTCCCCCGTCTTCGGATCCCGGTATAAACCGACTTTCCCGGTCGCACCGGCAAGCGACAGCCTGGATTCGATCACGACCGCTGCAGATTCGGTCGCCCCTTCACGCGCCAATTCACGGACCTGTTCGCGCGTCAGCTTATCATAAAACGCCTGCGGCTTTTCTCCCTTTCGATACACGCGCAGCGCGCCGATGCATTCACGGCCGAGCTGATACAGGATCTGCACATAATCATTTTCATCCAGGTGCAGATTCGATGCGACCGCGCGGCGCGTGAAACCTTCCGGCAATAATCCGTCAAAAAAGCATTTGGTTTGCTCCGCTGAGAACGGCTCCGATCGAAGCGGCAGGCTGAAGGAGATCGCAACCGCTTCGGATGCATTCAGATAATCGGCTGCGTATGTGAACCGCGCGTCCGCACTGCTCTCTCCCGAAATCGATCCGACAGCAACCGGTTTCCCCTTAATATCGATACAGACCGTAAATTCCATTTGTTACCTCTCCGTCACAGAGCAATCCAGGCCCAACTGGTTTGCGATACGGATCGCTTTCTCCAGTTCTATCGTTGGCTTTCCGTTTTCCAAATCGGACAGAAAGCTGACGCTCATCCCGGTAAACTCGGAAAGATAAGCCTGCGTATAGCCCAGCTGCTTCCGTCTTTTGCGGATAGCTTCTCCGAATGATTTGGCATCTGTTACGATCATATGCACTCCTTCGCCGAACGGCTCATTTGAAAATACTTCGGCACAATTTAGCCGTACGGCTTATTTTGATCAATTTCATTATAATTTAGCCGTACGGCGAAGTCAAGTATTCTTTTTTGTAACGATTGATTCAGTATCGTTTTTATCCCCGTTTCTGCGTGGTTCAATGACCCCCGCAGCATGTATTCAGCAGATGCGTATTTACAAGAGAAATCGGGTTGTTTGTCAAAGAACGGGATCATCTTCAAATCACTGATAAATAGGCGCCATATATGTCAAAAGTACACTTTCTACCAAGCAGGAACGGGAACTTTTCATGTGCGTACTCAATGAAAATCTCCCCCGCAACCATGAAAAAAACCTCTTTTGTCTGCCAAGACAAGAGAGGTTTTTTGTTGTTATAACTGCCAGCGCATGGTATACTTAACGCGAGGAATTGGGGCTTGTAAAGCGTGAAAGAAGGCGAACAATGAAAATAATACATTTTCAAATGGATCAGGACCTGGATCGCCTGGAAGCATTTTTGCGAAGTCAATATTATGAGAATCATACTGCGGATTCATGGCTGCCGGAAAGATTGCATGACCTTATCTACAGAGTCAACGCGCAGGAGAGAGACGAGGATAGAAAAAGGTCTTCGGATTACATTTTTCTCTGGGAAGACAATGAAGAAATCGCTGCCTGCATCCTTCCTGACGGCGAAAACATTTATGTGAGTGTCAAAGGCGGCTATGAGCATATCTTCCCATCCATGATCGCGTTCAGCGAAGAGAATTGCCGGCCTCTGTTTGCAGAGGCGGACGAAGGGACGATCAAGTTTTGGGTCGCGGTAAGTGACAGTTTCGCTTATATGCGCAAAACGCTGAATGATTCGGGCTACAGGGAGTATTCGGAAAAAGAATACATAAACTGTATATGCCCATTGAACGCAGATGTGACGATTGATCTACCGAGTGGCTTTCGGTTCTTCTTTGGAGAAGCCTATCCAAATGAGGAGAATAAATGGAGTGCGCTCCGTCTGGGCTTTCATCCCGATTGGGAATCGCTTGACTATAAAGCCGGTATGAATCCATATCGTGCAAGAAAGAATTCATCCCTGTTCCGAGACAGCTTTGAGTGTGTCGTTGTGGACGAAAACGCTGCAGAAGGGAACGATGTCTGTGCATACTGCTTTGTTTATGTTGACAAAAGAACAAAGTCGGCCTTGATAGAACCGGTAAGTACGAGAGAAAAGTATCGTCGCAAAGGAATTGGTACTGCTATGCTTCATGGCGCGGTTATGCGGTGCAAAAAACACGGTATTGAAAGGTGCTATGTGGATTCCTTCGGATGGAGAAAAGAATTCTACGCCGCCGCGGGGTTTTTCACAGAGAGCAGCGTTAGCTTCTGGTATAAAAATCTCAAATAAGCATCGAAGTAATTGATCCCCTCCCGCTCCGCAAGATTGAACAGTTCCTTTGTCATAGCACAGTTGTTCTCGGAAAACCCCTCGCAGCCCATGCCGATCTCGCTGACGAGCAGTCCCGTGTTGCCCAATTCCCTGTAACGCATTTATTTACCCCTCTCAATTCCTTCCAAACGAATTCGCCTTGAGATCGATCACAACGATCTCCGAATGACATCCGGTCTTGAATCGGAACGTCCAGTTGCTGACGCCGCTCGATACGATAAAATCGGTGTTTTGCCGCTTTTCGTGTCCATAACGCAGGGCGTTTTCGCCGATCCATTCGCCGATATGGTTGATCGGGATGAACTGACCGCCGTGCGTATGCCCGCACAGCACAAGATCCGCGCCCGCCGCCGCTTCGGCATCGAAATCATACGGCTGGTGATCCAGAAGAATAACGTATCGATCCATATCAACAGACGACAGCAGTTCTTCCGCCGTCATGCGTCCGCCGCTTCTCTGCTCCTCGGATCGATCCTTCCTCCCAACGATGCAAAGACTGTCCCCGACCGAAACCGATACGTCCTCCAATACGATCACGCCGTTCTGCTCCAGTCTGTTTCTGAGTTCCGCGCTGCTCCAGCCGCGGTTCGATTCGCTGAAATATCCTTTGTCGTGATTGCCGTAGACAAAGAATACGCCTTGCGGTGCGGTGAGCTTTCCCAAGGCGTCGCAGGCGGAAAGCATATCCTGCCGCGAGGTATCGTCGTCCACGAAATCGCCGGTGATCACAACCGCGTCCGGGTGCAGATTGTTGATCCGCTCGATGTGCCGGGTAAACCCCTCTGCATCGAAGGTCGCGCCGATATGCGAATCTGTCATTTGTACGATCCGCAGATCCCGATCCAGTTTATTCGATGCGAAGGAATAGTTCGTTACCCATACATGATGCTCGGCGATCCATCCTCCCGCAAGCCATAATACACAAAGGGCAATCGCTGCGGCACCCGCAAGATACCGTTTCGGGCGTTTCTTTCCAATCTTTTCGACGAGAAATGCCGCAAAATCGCAGATCAGCCAGAAAAGGACGAGATGGATCATGCAGGCGACGGCGTTCATCATGTTCCATGCAAGCCATAAAACCGCAGTCAAAAGAACGAAAAATCCGAAGCACAGCAGGCGCGCAAGCCATTTCCTGCCATGCGCGACCCGCTGCACCGCCGCAAAGTGCGCTGCCCGGAAGGAGATGTACAATAGTCCGCCTGCAAACGCCGCAAGCATCAGCCCGATGATGATCAGCCACATATAGGTTTCCCCGTTGATTCGTGCGTGTTCCATTTTGCTTTCCGATACGACCGAGTATACCGGAAGTCACCATGCCGACGACTTCAAGCAACACGAGTACGGCGAGATCGTCCGGGAAGAAGAACACTCGCAGTTCGCTGCGAAGAACACAAACATCATCGTACCCGCCATATAGCCCGGAAAACCGCGCTTGATAAACGCATACACGCCGCAGATCCGGATTGCACCCGCAAAGATGCAGGCAGCGATACTGTGCCTCGTCAGCAGCGTGACGCCGATCACACGCGCCTGCGCTTTCTCGCTGCCCTCCGGCGAGAGGTTTTTCTGTCTTTCAGCGCTTCGCTGTTGTCAATCGGCAACGTCCACATCCGGCACGATCACGATTTCGTAGTCCGGATACATTCCGCAGATTTCTTTGTACATTGTTTCAAGAGCTTCTTTCCGGTCGACGTCGAAGCTCATGACGACGTCGAAACGAGCCGTTTTCTTTTCCGTGTCCGCATAGAAGCCGTGCATCTGCAATGCCCATTCGTGCGACAGGACAGTTTCCTGAACCTTGTTGCGCATTTGCGCTGCTTCGTCGTTCGACGTGTTGTAGGAATACACACCGATACCGGTCAGGATCACGCCGGTCTTTTGATAAACGTCAACCTGAATTTTACGCGTAATACGGTCGACGTCGTCAACGGTCAGCGTGTCCGGCAGTTCCACATGCACGGAGCCGTAGTTCCTGTTCGGTCCGTAATTGAACAGCGTCACGTCATACGCGCCGAGAACGGATTCTTCCTCACAGATAATCTGTTTCAGCTCCTTCGTGGTCTCCGCATCCTCGCGCTTGCCGATGATGTCGTTCAGCGTTTCAATCATCATTTCGACGCCCGCCTTGATGATGAATCCGGCAATCACGACGCCGACGTATGCTTCCAGTGAGACGCCCCAGATCAGATAAACGATCGCCGAAGCAAGCACCGAAGCGGACAGGATCGCATCAAACATGGCGTCCGAGCCGGAGGCAACGAGCGCACCGGAGTTGACCTTTTTACCCTGTTTTTTCACGTACAGACCGAGAATCAGTTTGACAACGATCGCCACCGAGATGATGACGAGCGTTACGGTACCGTATTCGGCGGCTTCCGGGCGGATGATCTTTTTGATCGATTCCACCAATGACGTGATGCCTGCGTAAAGCACGAGCGCGGCGACGATCATGGAACTCAGATATTCGATCCTGCCGTAGCCCAGCGGATGCTTTTTGTCAGGCTGCTTTGCACCGAGCTTCGCGCCGATGATCGTCACGACAGACGAAAGTGCATCGGACAGATTGTTGACCGCATCCAGAATGATCGCGATGGAGTTGGACATCAGCCCGACGAACGCTTTGAATCCGACGAGCAGCACGTTCGTCAGGATACCGATGATGCTGGTTTTAACGATCGTTTTCTCTCTGTTTGCCGCAAGGACGTCAATATCATTGTTTTGTTCTTTCATACTGTACTCTGATTTCTCCTGTTGCCGAATTGTGTTGTCCTGTATTCAGTTTCAGCAACCTATGCTTCGTTGACGATCTTCCCTGTGATATGTTCCGGGATCAATGCAAACATCAATGTGCTCGGTCCGGAACGCTCGATCTCGCTTCTGATGTACGCTTCGTCATCCGTAAATTTCCGGCTGAGCGCTTCGGCCATCCGAATCATGACATCTTGATCCTCAATAAACTCGATTCTGCCGAAAACGATGACCGACCGAATGTTCAGCGCCCATTCCCCATCTTTACGGAAGCCCTTATCATAGACGCAGAAGGATGCTTTTTGATGCCGCTTTAAGGCGTCGATCTTATGCCCCGTCCTGCCGCCGTGGAAATAGATCTTTCCGTCCGTTTCGCAATAGCAGTGGTTGATCGGTACGCCGTACGGATAGTCGTCGTCGCCCAGAACGCACAGCACGCCGCGCAGTTCGGTTTTGAGCAGGCGGATGCATTCCTCCTCCGAAAGCTTCTGTTTCTTTCTCTGCATTTCTCTGAATACTGTCATTTGCCTTTTCGTACCATCCGAAATAAATGCTGTCAAGTGCAGATCCGGTTCGGTTTTTTCCTACAGAATTTCTTCGACGGCCTTTTTGACATCCGCCATATCGACGGTCGGCTCGAAGCGCGCAACGACTCTGCCTTCGCGGTCGATCAAGAATTTTGTGAAGTTCCACTTGATGTACGCCTTGTCACCGAACTGCTTGTTGTTCATCTTGGCGAACTTTTCGAGCATGGCGTTTTTGATGCCCTTTCCGAAGCCCTCGAACGGCTTTTCCGCCGCAAGGTATGCAAACAGCGGATCGGCAGTCTCGCCGTTGACGTCGATCTTCTTAAACTGCGGGAAGTCCGTGCCGAATTTCAGCGTGCAGAATTCGTGGATCTCATCCTCGCTGCCGGGCGCCTGATTGGCAAACTGATTGCAGGGGAAGTCCAGAATCTCAAAGCCCTTGTCCTTCATTTCTTTGTACATTGCTTCGAGCGGATCGTAATGCGGCGTAAAGCCGCAGCCGGTCGCCGTGTTGACGATCAGCAGCACTTTGCCTGCATATGCCGAGAGGCTCACGTTGTTTCCTTTTCTGTCTTTTGCTGTGAAATCATACACTGTTTTCATTGTTTTTGCTCCTTTCTATGGTTCTTCCGGTTGTCCAACAGTTCATACAGCAGCGCATAAAGCGCCTGCGCTTTCTCCGGCGGCAACGCTATGCAGTTTGCCGCCTTCGCGGGAATATCCTTTGCCTGCTCCTGCAGCGCTCTTCCCGCTTCCGTCAGCGAGATCACGACCACGCGGTCATCCTTTTCGCTTCTTGTTCGCTTAATATACCCCGCCTGCTGCATCTTTTTCAGCAGGGGAGAAATCGTCCCGTTATCCAGCATCAGCGTTTCGCAAAGTTCACCGACCGTGACCCCGTCCTTCTCCCACAGCGTCAGAAAGACGATATACTGCGTATATGTCAGACCGAGCGGACTTAGATACGGCGTATAGAGACCGATTACGTTCCTTGACGCCGCATACAGCGGAAAGCACAGCTGATTTTTGAGCTTCATTGCCTCATGATAATCATGATCCATTGTGCCACGCTCCTCATCTTGTTTGAATCAATTATATTTCATCAAATATAAATTGTCAAGCAGTTTTATCCGCTGATTCTGCAAAGGGATGGTATTGTGTTTTCCCGATCACATTGTTCCGTCAGAAAGAAGCCGGGCGAAGGCCTTGGCGGTTCGCTTATCCGGATCTTGAAAATGATTGCCCGGATTCCATTCGAACACGCAGTCAACGCCCTGCGCGCGCAGCAGACCGTGCGCTTCGGTGATCCTCGTGCCGACCGTTGCCAGGACGGGATTGCGCGTTCGTTCTTCCCGATCGCCCAGGCTCAGATACACGCGTCTCAAGCGGATCGGATATTTCCGCATGTAGTCCGTAAAGTGCGGAAACCAAATCGAAGGAGACGCCGCCGCGACGCCCGCGAACGTATCCGTCTGATATGCCGCCCACAGTGCGAACAGTCCCGCAAGCGAGTATCCGCCGATGAAATATATTTTGCTTCTGTCCGTGCAAAGCGGAAGAATCTCTTTGAGAAAGCCGTCTGCCCCGTTACCGAAGCGTTCCGAACCGAACACCGGCGGCGCGTCCCACGGGGACAGATCTTTGTTCCAGTCGTTGACTTTCACCGCAATCAAACGGAAGTCGTCCGTTGTTTCGCGGATCGCGGCGACCTCGCTTTCGATCAGCGCAAGGTCGTGATCGTCAACCGGTTGTATGAGGACTGTTTTTGACGCTTGATTTCCGTATTCTTGCATGTTCATATTGTTATCTCATCGAAACGCCCACGCGCAGGATAAAGTTTTACCTGTCTTTTTTCGCAGATTTCTTGACTTCCTCGTGGTAAAAGTAATTGACGATCACCGGCGGCGCGTCAAACGGTTGCTGCATGCTGTCGTCGTCACGCACATAGAGAAGCCCCGCGCTTTCCGCATATCCCCGCAGTCCGGCATCGAGCGTCTCCCAATACCGGCGGCTGCCGGTTGTGTAGATTTCCCGGTACAGGGGAACCAGTTCCGGATTTTCTTCTGCGAATCGCCGTTCGGCTGCATGGTGAAGCCCTCACCCTCGCGCTGCTTCATACCTTGTGATCTGTTCTGCTCGGCGCTCTCTGACTGCTCTGCGACCGCGTCCTTGATCTCGACAAGCTGCAGCGCGTCCGCAACCGATTCCATGATACCGTAGGAGGAGAACGTCGCGCCGCTGACCGCGTTGACCTGCGGCGTCTGCGAAGACAGAATCGCGCCGATAACGCCGGACTGCGCGCGGCTGAAATAATCCGAATCGTCGCGATAGGAAAGGATCGTGATATCCGTGATCATGCCGTTCTGCACGGTCACCTTGGATGTGACGTCGCCGCGGAAGCCCGTGCCGCTGCCGGTATAGACGCCGTCCGCATAACGTCCCTGCTCTTGCGCAACGTCTGCCGAGGCGACCGCCTCCGTCGTGCTGCTCTGAACCGGGATCATGCGGCTGACGCCGAGCGCACCGCACAAAACGAGTGCGGAAGCCGTTCCCGCAATTGCGGGATGCGGATTTGCCGTGAGCGCTTCCGGCGCGCACACGCCCATGCAGCGCATACAGTCGATGCATTCGCCGCTTGTGACATGATCGTTCTCATGCACGGTCACGCCCATGGCACAGGTGCGGGAACATTTCGCGCAGCCGCTGCAGACAGACGCCTTCCGGCGGATGCGGAACAGCCGTCCCTTGGACGCCGGTGTGAACAGCGCGCCGAGCGGGCAGAGATAGCGGCAGAAGAACCGCTCGACAAAGAATGAAGCGATCAGGATCGCGACAAGGATCGCAAAGCCGACGGTCGGGATTGCGGAAAGCATGACGCTGCCGTTGCCTGAAATGAGCATGCCGAACACGCCCCACGGGGAGAACGAGCTGTCAATCGGAAGCTGCAGTACCCACACAAAGAGCACGATCGCGAACAGAACCGCATATTTCAGAAACTTCAGAATGCGATCCATCTTTTCGGGAATGCGCTTTTTTCGCGGAATGATCTTACGGGAAGCAAACGCAACAAGCTCCTGCATTGCGCCGAACGAGCAGAGATACCCGCAGAAGAAGCGTCCCCACAGTGCCGTGACCACAAATAGAATCAGAAGCGTCACAAGCCCCGGCGCCTGTGCCGAGAACGAGAACGTCCCTTGGATCAGAGAAACGACCAGATCCCTGGTCTCATGGAACACGGTCAGAAACAGACCGGGAAACAGGAAGAATGCGCCGAGCTGGATCTGCTCATAAATACAATCTCCTTTTCCCGGTTGATCAATCGTTTGGTTTACAGCTCGATCGTGATCACGTTGAGCCCCAAAGCGCTGTTATAGTACATCTTCTTGGCGTACCGTTGCACGATGCGCAGACCGATGTTGTGCGTGACATCCTTCGGATCCATCAGCTCCATCGCCTCCTGCGGGTTGAACGCGCGGCAGTCGTCCTTGATGCGCAGCAGCAGTCCGTCGTCCTTCTGCACGACGCGGATCTCCGCTGTGTGCGGTTTTCCGTCGTTGAACCCGTGCTCCGTGATATTTGCCGCCAGCTCCTCCATGCACAGCCCCGTATAATACGCATGCTTCCGATCGATCCCCCGCGCGCTGCAGAATGCCATGATCCGTTCGGACGCGTTGGTTACCTCCTGTGCATTGCGGATCGGGATCGAAAGCCTCCGCTCGTCCGGCACGCCGAAACCGTCCGGGATCGCGATCAGATCCTCCGTCGACCGTGGGAACCGCTTCCGCATGAGGATCGCATACACAACGACGGCGACCGTGGTGAACACGCCGTTCAGCACATGCGCGATCCACACGCCGATCGCGCCGCACAGCGGCGCAAGCGCCAGCGAAGCAAGGCATGTGCCGAGAAGCCCGTCCATGACGGACAGCACATGCACGATCTTCATGCGCGCCATGCTCTGATTGTAATTGGTGAAAATCACGCAGATCGCGGACAGCGGCATGCACAGCGGATAGATCCGGAACAGCCATTTTGTCAGGAAAAAGACGCTGCTGCCGGGATCCTGAAAGAACGCACGGGTAAGCGGGACCGCAAGACAAGCAGTCAGCAAAGCGACGCCGCACACAATCGGAACGCCTTTATACAGCGCGGCTTTCATGATCCTTATGATGCCGTCGCGATCCTCCTCGCCCGCATACACGCTGACCAGCAGCCGCGTCGTCGCAGCAAGCCCGCCCGACACCGCGTACAGAAGCCCGCCGAACGTGTTCAGCGCCGCAAGCGCGGCAACACCGTCCCCGCCGGAAACATTCAGCAGCAGCGCGTTCAGGACAAAGCCGCGGATCGACAGGCACAGCGTTGTGATCGCGCCGGGAATGCCGATGCGAATGATCGACCAAAGGTCCGACCGCTTAAGACCGCGCGGCGAGAACCGGATGATCGCTTTCTTTTTGAAATAATACAGGCCGAGCATAAGGAAGAACGCCCAGTAACTGATCGAGGTGGAAAGTCCGAGCCCGAACATGCCCATGCGCAGCACAACGATGAAGAGATAATCGAGCGCGGCGTTGACGAGCATCATCAGCCCGATCCCGACATAGGTGCGCTTCTGCTGCTGTTCAAGCTGCAGAAACGCGGTCAGCTGCATGCCTAGCATCTGCGGCAGAACGCCGATCGCCATTCCGAGGATATAGTCTCTGAGTCCTTCCGCGCTTTGCGCGTCCGCGCCGACCGCGCGGGCAAGGCTCATCGGAAAGAGCAAGGAGATCAATGTAAAGAGGACGGAGACCGACACGATCAGGATCATGTCCAGCGAAAACACCTTCCGCGTGCGATCGACCTGATTCTTGCCGAGGAACTGTCCGCACAGGATCTGCGAGCCGCCCAGCAGCACGACGTTGATCGTTTCCGCAACCTTGATGAGCGGCATATAGAGACCGGTCACGGTCATGGCATTCGCACCGATGAAATTGCTCGCCATAACGCCGTCGATCACGGAATTGATGCTTCCGATGGCAAGCAGAAGGATCTGCACCGGAAGCAGCCGGAAAAACAGGTTTGTGATCATGTCGGAACGTTTTTTCATCGCACAGCTCCTTTGTACACTGCCATTATACGGCGGTTCGGCGCTGAATTCAAGAAAAAGCCTCCGAAGAGGCTTTTCGAATAATCACAGATATCGCAGCAGTTCTTCCCGCACGGCGTCCATGCGCGCGTCGGAAAGACCGAAATCCATTTCGCGGTAGCTCCACGCCGCGCGTCCGATGCCGTACTTTTCAAACGCCGTATGGATCATGCGGAACCATGCGACGGCGTCTTCCGGGTTTGCGCGGTCGATCACGCCGTATTCGCCGCAATACAGCGGTACATTTTTCTTTTCGGCGACTGCGGCGGCCTCCGCCATGAACGCTTCGAAATACGCGGGCGAAAGTACCGTGTCCATCGGAAACCGGTCGTACCCCGCGCAGGACAGCGTTCCCATGCGAACGTCCGCCTCCGCCATTTCCGCAAAGGTCGCCGTGACCGGGATGCGGAACGCGGGATCCATTGTGGGGATCCAGTCCGCGCCCTGATGCGTGAAGATCAGCGGCTCATAGCAATGGAAGTTATAGACGATGCGGCCGTCGTTCGGCACGTCGATGTCCTTGACCGCAACGGCGCTGTTGTGATAGTACCCGCCCACGAGGATCCATACGTCCGGCGCGATCGTCCGGATGCGGCGGATACAGGTCGCCGCGATCCGGTTCCACGTATCGCAGTATTCCTTGTCCGTCACCTCGTTCAGCAGCTCGAACGCCAGCATGTCCGCGTCGTTTCCGAAACGCGCCGCAATGCGTTCCCAAAGCCGGTAAAACCGTTCCTGGTACGCTTCGTTGTCAAAGAATCCCGCTTCACCCTCGTTTGCGTCGAAGGAGAAGCCCGCCGTCTTGTGCAGATCAAGGATCATGTTGAGCCCGTTTCGCCGGCACAGATCGACCGTCTTTTTGAGACGCCGGTATCCGTCCTCGATCGGCGTTCCGTTTCTGTCCTCCAGCAGCTCATAGTCGATCGGCACGCGAACGTGATCCGCGCCCCAGCTCCTGATCACCGCGAAATCCTCATCGCGGATGAAGCCGTCGTACCGTTCCTTCGTGTGATCGCACTGGGAAAACCAGCCGCCGAGATTGACGCCTTTTTGATATCCGTTCCAAATTTTCATATTGATGCTCCTATCCTTCATGCTGTATTGTTCAAAAGAAACCGCTCTGACAGCTCAGAGCGGTTATCAGGAGGGAAGGTAATGCAAAATTACCCTTTAACGCTGCCTGCGGTAACGCCTTTGATAATCGACTTGGACAGAATGACGTAAACGATCATGACCGGCAGAATTGCCAGCAGGATGAACATATACACCTTGCCCATATCGAACTTCGAGTAGTCTGCGCTTCTCAGCTGCGCGATCATGATCGGGACGGTTTTCATCTCCGCCTTGTCGAGCAGCAGCGCGGGCACGAAATAGTTGTTCCACGAGCTCACAAACGAGAAGATCATTTGTACTGCGAGCGCCGGCTTGATCATCGGCAGCACGATCGTATTGAACGTGCGGAACTCATTCGATCCGTCCACGCGCGCCGCGTCGATGACGTCAAGCGGCAGCACGCTTTCCATGTACTGCTTCATATAGAAGAACACAACCGGCGCCGCGATGCCCGGAACGATCAGCGGAATATAGCTGTTCGTAAGGTGCATTTTGTTCATCATCTGTAAAAAGCCGAGCGCCGAAACCTGCGACGGAATCATCATGATCGCCATGATGAACGTGAACACGAATTTCTTTCCGCGGAAATTGTATGCATGAATCCCGTATGCGGTCAGCGCGGAGAAATACGTCGTGATGATCGCGCTGCTTACCGCAATGATCAGACTGTTCAGCATGCCGCGCGGGATGTTGATCGAATCATCGTTCCACGCATTCTTGAGGTTCACAAAGAAATTCCCCTTCGGCAGGATCGAGAAGCCGGTTGCAAGCTCCGCGTTCGAACGCGATGCGTTGACAATCATCAGATAAAAGAAGAACAGACAAAGGAACGTCAGAAACACGAGGATCGCATAGACGATCACGCGGAGAACGATCAGCTTGATCTTTCCGAGGGTATTGTCGCTGATTCTCTTATTCATAGGACATTCCCCTTTCTCTCTCTGTGCTTGCGGTTCTGATCTTTATAGGGCGCGGAAAGCATCTTGTACACGATCGCGCCGAGTCCGCCCGTGATGATGAACATGATCACGGAGATTGCGCCGGACATGCCGAGGTTTCTGGTCTTCAGATACCCGTTCAGATACATGACGAGCGTTCTCGTGGTGCCGTTCGGCACGCCGTCGCCCTTGCTCAGAACCTGCGGCACATCGAACATCTGAATGCCGCCGATCATTGCCGTGATCAGGCAATAGACGAAGATCGGCATCAGAAGCGGCATCGTGACCTTGAAGAACACCTGCACGGAGTTTGCGCCGTCGATCGTCGCAGACTCGAACAGCGACTGATCGATGCCCATGATGCCCGCCATCAGCACGATCGTCGTGTTGCCGAACCACATGAGGAAGTTCATCAGCGCGATCATGCCGCGTACACTGACGCGGATGGCGAAGAAATCAAAGGTGTGATCGATGACGCCCCAGTTTTCGAGCAGCGCCTGGATCGGTCCGACGCGGGAAAACAGCGTGTAAAACAGCATCGAGAATGCCGCCGCCATGATGAGGTTCGGCATGTAAATGACCGTTTTGAAGAAGCTCTGTCCCTTGATATTGAGACGCGTACTCGTGAAAAACAACGCGAGCAGCATTGCGATGACAAACTGCGGCACCGCGCCCGCGATCCAGAGGATCAGCGTGTTCAGCGCGTATTTCAGGATCAGGATCGTTCCGTTCGGGTCTGGCTGAAACAGCGCTTTGTAGTTGCCCAGTCCGACAAAGTTCGGTCCGATCTGCTGAAGGCCGATTCGATACGTCTCAAAAAAACTGTTGTATATGGTCAATAATTGCGGGACGAGCGTAAAGACGATATATGCAAGAAAGAACGGCGCTATGAAAATGTACCCCCATTTTGCATAGCTCACGGACTTCAGCTTTTTGCCGGTTCCCGTTTGGATCTTTTCCATAGGATTCTCCTCCGAGAAGTTCAGATGAAACACTGCGGCAGGGGAAGCCCCTGCCGCAGTATGCTGTCAGCTTACGCTGCAGGCAGCTTGATGTTCGGATAGGTTTCCTTGATCAGCTGATAGAAGTTGTTCATAGCGGTCTCGTAGTCAACGGAGCCGTTGAAGTACTCCTGCAGTTTGTTCTGCAGACCCTCGTTCAGGATCTGGTCATAGTTGGTGTGGTTCTCCCACTTGATGTCCTTCGCAAGCTCTGCAAAGATCGCGGTGTCGTTCTGACCGTCAAGGATCATGGTGTTGCCCCAGTTCGGATCGTTTGCGAACTTCTCCGCAACCTTGGTGTTGTTCGGATACTGACCTTCGTTCTCAACGAGCTTCGTGCAGACGTCCTCATTGATGGTGAATGTCTCAAAGATGTCCTTCAGCATTTCGGTGTTGTCGGAGCCGGTTGCTGCCAGCAGCCACGTGCCGCCCCAGAAATATGCCTGCGGACCCATGACGATGCGCCAGTCGCCGACGCAGCCCTTCTCGGGATCCATCGCGTTGGTCATGCAGAAGTTGTAGTACCATGCCGGTCCGAAGAAGCACATGGTCTTGCCGTCTGCAAACATCTCATTGGTCTTTTCCGGATCCCAAACGCCTGCGGTCAGGGTGTAGCCGTTCTTGATGTAGTTGTCGGTCTGCTCGATCCACTTGGTGATCTGCGGGTCAAACTGGAGATTGTCGTTTGCGTCAACCCACGGCATGGTGCAGTTGTTGGAGAATGCACGGAAGGTCTCTGCGAAGGAAGCGGTCATCAGATAGCCCTTTTCCTTTGCCTGAGCCGCAACTGCATCGAACTTCTCCCAGGAATCGATTGCCGCCTGGACTTCTGCCGGATCGTCGGTGCCGAGAACGTCCTTGGCGATGCTCTTGCGGTAGATGACCGCCGCCGGGCAGCACTGGAAGGAAACGCCCTTGCAAACGCCGTTCACATCGGAAGCCGCCTTGATGGTGTAGTCATACATCGTGTCGGCATTGGTGAAGCCGATCTTGCTGATATCCATCGTGTAGTCGGAATCAACATACTTGCCGATGTAGTCCGCTTCCGCGAGGAACAGGTCGATCTTTTCGTCGTCCGCCGCGTTCTCCTGATTCAGGAGCGCTTCGTCGAGCTTCTGCTGATATGCGCCGTTGTCGCTCGGGGTGATGATCCAGTTGACGGTGACGCCTTCCGGAACGGTGTAGTACTTCTCGAAGAATCCCTTGAATTCTACATTCCAGGCATAGATGTTGAACACCTTGCCCTGTGCCACAGGCTCTTCCGCCGCAGGCTCTTCAGCCGCGGGTTCTTCCGCTGCGGGTTCTTCCGTTGCGGGTTCTTCCGCCGCAGGCTGTTCCGCCGCGGGCTGTTCCGCTGCGGGCTGTTCCGCTGCGGGCTGTTCCGCCGCGGGCTGTTCCGCTGCGGGCTGTTCCGCCGCGGGCTGTTCCGCGGGCTTCGCGGTGCAGGCGACGATGCCGACGAGCATCAGCGCTGCCATCAGGATTGCGACCAGTTTCTTCATGATTGTTACTCCTTTTTATTTTGTTTTTTGAAACCTTTTCGGCTCCGTTTTTCTTATTATCAAAACGCTTGCGCGTTTCAACCGATGTTTCGCACGGTGCTTCCCGGCAAGAGCTCGCCTTCCGCCATCACGCTCTGCGGCAGCCAGGTATCCGGATGCTCGATCTGCTCGATCAAAAGCCTTGCCGCTTCCGTTCCCATCTTCTCCGCCCCCTGCCGGTAGGTCGTGAGCTTCGGGCGAAGCACCTGCGAGAGCGGGATGCCGTCGTATCCGACGACGCTCATGTCCCTCGGCACCGCAATGCCGTGACGCTCCAGCTCGCTCATGCCGCCCAGAAACGAAAGATCATCCGGGTAGAAGATGCATGTCGGTCGTTCCGGAAGTTCCAGAATCGCCCTCGTTGCGAGCCCGCTCGATCTCGGATCGTGATACACCGCCGGGCGGATGTATTCCGAAGGAACCGTGATGCCGAGCGCTGCGCAGGTCTTTTTGAAGCTCGCGATGCGCTTCTGCGTAACCGAGGTCATCTCGCCGTGAATGAACGCCAGTCTCCTGTGCCCGTTCTCGTAGACGAAACGCACCAGCGTTTCCATGCCGCGGACGTTGTCCGAAAGGATCGACGTCCTGCTGTCGAAGGTATAGTCCAGCGTGACCGTCGGAATCTCGCTCGTCGCGAGCCGGATGATCGCCGGATCCTGGAAGTCCGCCGAGGCGATGATCACGCCGTCGCAGCTGCGGTACTTCGCATGCTCGTAATAGTCCATCGACATCGCGCCGAGATCCTTGCTGATGAAGGTGATATCGTAGCCGAGCCGCTCCGCTTCGGCTTTCGCGCTTTCAAGGATCTGCGAAAAGTACTCGTGCGTGATGCCGCCGCCCGTTGTGTCCGAGAACAGCACGCCGATGTTGTAGCTTCTGCCGACTTTCAGCGCTCTCGCCGTGGCGTTCGGCAGATATCCGAGCGCTTTCGCCTGCTCGCGGATCCGCGCCGCAGTCTTCGGCGCAATGTCCGGCGCGCCGTTAAGCGCTTTGCTGACCGTTGCGCGGGATACGCCGCATGCCTTGGAAATATCCGTAATGGTGACCATGCGTGTCCCCTTTCAAAATAATATAAATCTTAATCGATTTCGTCAAGCTCATTATAACGTCCTCTCTCTTGCTCGTCAAGAGGGTATTTTTACTTTTTTCGTGTTTTTTTCAATAAAAATCTGTTTCCGGATCCTGATTTTTGAAAAAAACTCTTTTTTTTGAAAATTACATCTTGCGTTTTTCCCGGGTATTGCATATAATGTACTTAATCGATTAAGTTTTCAAAATTATATGGGGTGATCGAATGCAATACGGATATTTCGACGATATCGCAAAGGAATATGTCATCACGCGTGCGGATACGCCCCTGCCCTGGATCAATTATCTCGGCAGCGACGGATTCTTTTCGCTGATCAGCAATACCTGCGGCGGCTACAGTTTTTATAAGGATGCAAAGCTCCGGCGCATCACGCGGTTCCGTTACAACAACGTACCGCACGACGAAGGCGGCCGCTGCTTCTACGTCTGCGACGGCGATACGGTCTGGAGCCCGGCGTTTCTGCCGGCAAAGACCGCGCTCGATTTCTATCGCTGCCGTCACGGACTCGGCTACTCCGTGTTCGAGGGCCGGAAAAACGGTGTTTCCGCATCGTTGACGGTGACCGTGCCGATGCACACCGATATGGAAGTGCAGAAGCTCGTGCTGAAGAACGAAAGCGACGCAGAGAAGACGCTGACCGTATACGGCGTTGCGGAATGGTGTCTTTGGAACGCCGTCGATGATTCGACGAACTTCCAGCGCAACTGGAACATCGGCGAGGTCGAAATCGAAGGCGGCACGGTCTATCACAAAACCGAGTACCGCGAACGCCGCAATCACTATGCATTTTATTCCGTCAACGCGCCGATCGAAGGGTTCGATACCGATCGGGATACCTTCCTCGGACGCTTCCGCGGCTGGAGCGAACCGCAGGCGGTCGAGAGCCGCACCTCGTTTATGAGCGTTGCGGCAGGCTGGGCGCCGATTGCAGCGCTGCGCCTCTCCCTCACCCTCGCCCCCGGCGAATCGAAGACGCTGCTCTTCCGGCTTGGCTATGTCGAAAACCCGCAGGAGAAAAAGTTTACTGCGCTCAATGTCATCAATAAGGAAAAAGCGTACGCCATGCTTGCCGCATTCGAAACCGAAGCGCAGTTTGACGCCGCGATGGATGCGCTCAAAGCATACTGGACGTCCCTGCTGTCCCGCTTTACGGTGCAAAGCAGCGAGGAAAAGCTCGACCGCATGGTCAACATCTGGAACCAATACCAATGCATGGTCACGTTCAACATGTCCCGCAGCGCTTCCTATTATGAGAGCGGCACCGGCCGCGGCATGGGCTTCCGCGACAGCTGTCAAGATCTTCTCGGCTTTGTGCATCTGATCCCGGAGCGCGCACGCGAGCGCATCATCGACATCGCGTCGATCCAGTTTGCGGACGGCAGCACCTATCACCAGTATCAGCCGCTGACCAAGCGCGGCAACGCCGACATCGGCTCTGGCTTCAACGACGATCCGCTGTGGCTCATCGCCTGCACCTGCGCATACATCCGCGAAACCGGCGACTTTTCGATCCTTGACGAGCCGACGCCTTTCAACAACGAAGCAGGCACCGAGGTTCCGCTCATGGAGCACCTGCGCCGCAGCCTCAACTATACGGTCGAACACCGCGGTCCGCACGGACTGCCGCTCATCGGCCGCGCCGACTGGAACGACTGCCTGAACCTGAACTGCTTCAGTCTGACGCCGGGCGAGAGCTTTCAGACCTGCTCGAACTTCGAGAGCGGCAAAGCGGAAAGCGTCTTTATCGCGGGCATGTTTGTGAAATACGGCACGGAATACGCCGCGCTGTGCGATCGGATCGGTCTTTCCGCCGAAGCGAACAACGTGCGCGGATCGGTGAAGGAGATCGAAAACGCGACGCTGCAGTTCGGTTGGGACGGCGAATGGTTCCGCCGCGCGTATGACGCATTCGAACGTCCGATCGGCAGCCGCGAAAACGACGAAGGCAAGATCTTCATTGAACCGCAGGGCTTCTGCGTGATGGCGGGCATCGGCGGGCCGGATTACGGTAAACGCGCGCTCGCATCCACCGAAGCGCTGCTCGGCAACGAATTCGGCATTGAAGTGGTGCACCCCTGCTATACGGAGTATCATGACTATCTCGGCGAAATTTCCTCGTATCCTCCGGGCTATAAGGAGAACGGTTCCGTGTTCTGTCATAACAACCCGTGGATCACGCTGGCGTACTGCACCGTGAAGGACGGCAACGGCGCATTCGATCTCTACAAGCGCAACGCGCCCGCCTACATTGAGGACAAGAGCGAGATCCATCGCACCGAGCCCTACTGCTACAGCCAGACGATCGCCGGCCGCGACGCGAAAACGTACGGCGAAGCCAAGAACGCATGGCTGACCGGAACGGCGGCATGGTCGTTCGTCGCCGTGAGCCAGGGCATACTCGGCATCCGCCCTGATTACGACGGACTGATGATCGATCCCTGCCTGCCGGACACGATGGACGGCTATCGTCTCTCCCGTCTGTTCCGCGGAACGCGCTATGACGTCACGGTCCGCCGCGGCGAAAACAAAGGTTTGATCGTCAACGGAAAGCCCGTATCGGGCAGGACCGTTCCGCTGACCGACGCGCCGGTATGCTCGGTTGAGCTGACGATCTGATCCCCTCCCCTTACAAACTCCTTATTCCTCCTTATAGATAAAGAAAGAACCTTGCTTTTCGGGCAAGGTTCTTTCTGATTTGCTGTCTCAGATCAGATTCTTCTGCGTTTCCGCGGAGAACAGGTGCATCAGATCGCTGTCAAACGCAAAGCTGATCGCTTCGCCGTATGCAAAGCCGCTGCGTTTGCCGATCGGAAGATCAACCGTCTGCAGCACGATCACGACGTCCTTTCCGTTCGCGTTGACATGCAGATGCATCGAGGATCCCATCATCTCGCAGACGTCGACGACGGCGTTCAGATGCGGTATCGGCTCGTTCGCGTCGCAAAGGGAAATATGCTCCGGACGGATGCCGAGCACGATCTTCTGCGGTTCAACGCCGTTATCCCGCAGCGCCTGCTGCTGCGCGTCGTTCAATGCAAAACGGACGTCGCCAATGCGCGCGCAATAACCGTCTGCGCCCCGTTCGAGTTCCGCGTCGAAGAAGTTCATCTGCGGCGAGCCGATGAATCCCGCGACAAACAGATTGTCCGGATGGTTGAACACCTCCTGCGGCGTGCCGATCTGCTGGATGAAACCGTCCTTCATGATGACGATGCGATCGCCCAGCGTCATTGCCTCGGTCTGGTCGTGCGTGACGTAGATAAACGTCGTGTCGATGCGATGACGGAGCTTGATGATCTCCGCGCGCATCTGATTTCTGAGCTTTGCGTCGAGGTTTGAAAGCGGTTCGTCCATCAGCATGACCTTCGGCGCGCGCACGATGGCGCGACCGATCGCAACACGCTGTCTTTGACCGCCGGACAACGCCTTCGGCTTGCGGTCCAGATACTCGGTGATGCCGAGGATCTCCGCCGCTTCACGGACCTTTTTGTCGATCTCCTGCTTCGGCATCTTGCGCAGCTTCAGCGCAAACGCCATGTTCTGGTACACCGTCATGTGCGGATACAGCGCATAGTTCTGGAAAACCATCGCAATATCGCGATCCTTCGGCGCGATGCTGTTCACGAGCTTATCGTCGATGTACAGCTCGCCGCCGGAGATCTCCTCGAGCCCTGCGATCATGCGCAGCGTTGTGGATTTGCCGCAGCCTGACGGACCGACGAAAACGACGAATTCCTTGTCTTTGATTTCAAGATTGAAATCGTCGACCGCCGTGACCTTGTTGTCATAGACCTTCTTGATGTTCCTGAGTGACAGACTTGCCATACTGCTTTTGACTTTAACGGTCCCGATCTTCATCAACGAACCGTCTCACGCGCCGCGCATACGTCGGCCGCGCCTTACGGCAGGTCTCCACACTGCCGCACCCCAAGCCGAGGGGCTGTATTTCCTCCTTTATTGCAGCTTTCCCCCGCGCATACTGTGGAGTGCGCGGGCTCCGGCCGTTTGACAAATCAACGTCCTTTTTCGGACAGTTCTATTATAAAAGCCGTTCTGTGCGCTTGTCAAGAAAAATCTTAATCGATTTCGTAATTATATAGAATTTGCGCGGGCGTATGAAAAAGCACGGCTTTCCGCCGTGCTTATCGCTGAATCCTCAATCAGCGGCCGTTCTGTTTTTTCAGCGTTTCGAGAAGCCAAAGCCCCGTTTCGCTGAAGTCATCGTGTTCGAAGCCGCTGTACTTCGGAACGTTGAACCGGATCATCGAACACGCTTCATTCGCTTTGGAAAGCGCCCACATGCAGTAGGAAATGTGATGCCGTTCCAGAAGATCGATCCACAGATCGGCGCTTTCGGGATCTCTGGGTAATCCGCCGCTCGCCGCCGTCACACCGAATTCGGTGACGAAGACCGGCAGCCCCTCGCTGCTGACCTGCTCCAGCATGTCCCGATATTCCTGTCCGTGGGTCGCGGCGTAGAAATGCAGCGTGTACATGACGTTGCCGAACGAAAGCGGATCGGCGGCGACGCTTCTGAGGTCCTTCGACCAGTCCGGATTCCCGACGATGACGACGGAATCCGGATCCTTTTCCCGAATCGTCGGAATGATTTCCTCCGCATAGCGCTTCACCGTCTGCCAGTCCACGCCGTTCGGCTCGTTGCAGATCTCATACAGGACGTTGTCGCTGTCCCGGTACTTCTCCGCCATCTCCGCAAAAAAGGCCTTCGCGTCGTCCAGATAGGAATTGGGATCGCCGTCTTTCAGAATATGCCAATCGATGATTGCGTACATGTCGTGCGCCTTCGCATACGCGACGCCGTTTTCGACGTTCGTTTTATACCGTTCCCTGTCCCCCTTCGTGCAGTACCCGATCACGCCCATGCCGTAGGTATAGACAGCAAGCCGGACGACATTCACGCCGTACTCCTCCGACAGCTCCCGAAACAGATCGTCGTTGACGAAGGATTCGACCGTGATCAGGTCATGCGTGCTGACGCCCCGCAGCATAACGGGATTCCCTTTTTTATCGCAGAGCTTCCCATGGAGCACCTGCAGCCGTCCGCAGGAGGAGGGTCTGGCTCTGCCGTCCTTCACGGCGTTTTTTGCGCCGCATCCGCTTGCAACGGACAGCAGAAAGAGTACCGAAAGCAGCAGCGTCAAAGCTTTTTTCATATGGCAGCATCCTTGTATCAATTTCTTACGGTACGCGAAACCGTCCCGTCGGGAGTCGGATCCCGTAATGATTATACGATTGAAATGCGAACCGTGTCAATGACCAACTGCCCGAAAAGCACGATTCCCGGAGGAATCCTCTGTGCTTCGGCGCTCATGCCGCTGCCTTCCTTCTGCCTTTGGTGAGCGGGACGAGATACGCCGCCGCGCCGAGCGCGGAAAGCGCGCCGCCGGCGATCCAGTAAACAAGCGTCAGCGGATTCGTCGTGCCGTAGATTGCAAGCGCGCCGGATACGAGGCTGCCGACGGTAAGCGCCGCGATCCCCGCATGGTATGCGCTGCGGGCAAATCGGTTCGGGTACGGCGCACGCAGCATCGTAATGAGCAGCAGCGGCAGCACGCCGAGCACAAGCGGGAACACGAAGGCGTAGATCATGCCGTAGGCATACACGCCGTGGCTGAACAGCTCATAGACCGCGCCGAACAGTGCGCAGAACAGGGCCGTAAAAAGGTCGATCAGAATCAGCTTCTGCTGCGGATTCAGTTTATGCGCCGTAACCGATGTAGACAATGTCGCTCACGCTCCTTTCGCCGGATCTTCTGCCGTTTACGGGGTTATTGATCAGGTTCCCGAGAAACACCATCGAGGAGGAACCGCCGCCGTCGAGGTTGTAGGCGGTCTTGCAGCCGATCGACTGCAAAAACGCCGCAAGCTCATGGAGGGACAGCCCGTCGCTGTCGCCCGTCCGTCCGTCCGCCACGACGAATACATAGTGCAGGTCGTCGATCACGCCGATCGCCGTGCGGGGATTGCTCGCCATCGCCCTGCCCACCTCGTCGTTTTCCGAAACCGAGATCCCGCCGTTCTCCACGAGCGCCGGTCCGAAGCTGAGCACGTTCCAAGCGCCGGACGCAAGCAGTTCTTCCGCTGTGATTTCGTCCTCGCTGACGATGCCGAACGAGCCGTCCTCGTAGATCACAAGGTCTTCGCTGCCGCTCGATGTGTTCCGGTACAGCACGCCGCCGCGGATCACGTACCCGCTGCGCTGGGCGCCGTAGTAGTCGCCGTTGATCGCAAGGATCGCATTGACCGAGGACGCCGTTGCCGAGGTCTTTGCGGTGATGTTGCGTCCGTAACTGTTCTCGGCAAACGCGGTTTTGAGGTACTCCGCCGAGGAAAGCTGCACGTCCGCGACGTAGACCGTCGTTTCATAAAGCCGGTAGGTCTTCAGTTCTACGGAGATGTTTCCGTCCGAATAGGTCGTGTCGGTCGTGACCGGCTCCGCCGCAGACGGTTCTTCAGACGCCGGTTCCGCCGTGACGATCGCAATTTCTTCCGTTGTCTCCGCGGTTTGCAGCTCGATCGTTTGCGCCGCAGGTTCCTCCCCCGCGGTCGCATACACGCGCCTGATCAAAAACGTATCTGCCAGAAGATAGCCGGTGAACAGCAAAAGCGCAAGTCCGAACAGGACCGCAAAACCGTACTTGGGGATCTTCATTTGCTTCACCTCTCTTTTTCTTGTCTGTATCGTACGGCGTCAACCCTAAACGAACTTAAATCCGCAAAAACTTTTTCGTGATTATTTTCCCGGTATATGATATAATGCAGAAAACATCTTCGGGAGGAGCGGTATGCGCCTGTTATTTGCAGAGGACGAAAGATCGCTGTCGCGCGCGATCTGCGCGATCCTCAAAAAAAACAATTATTCCGTCGACGCGGTCTATAACGGCGCGGACGCTTTGGATTACCTTGCGACCGAGAACTACGACGGCGTGATCCTCGACGTGATGATGCCGAAGGTCGACGGATTCACGGTTTTGAAGCGCATGCGCGAAGCCGGAAACAGGACGCCGGTGCTGATGCTGACCGCGCGGTCCGAGATCGACGACAAGGTCTTCGGGCTCGATTCCGGCGCGAACGACTATCTGACGAAGCCGTTCGACACGAAAGAGCTTCTGGCGCGTATCCGCGTGATGACGCGGCAGACCGCGGTGCAGACCGATTCGAAGCTTGCCGTCGGGAATCTGACGCTGGACGTCGCAACGTACGATATGAAGGGTCCGGACGGACA
Source organism: uncultured Clostridia bacterium (assembly GCA_947168855.1). GTDB lineage: Bacteria > Bacillota > Clostridia > Christensenellales > CAG-138 > UBA3792. Next base: position 17,318 of record CAMVNO010000003.1, on the reverse strand, counting down.
GTTCAAGCTTGCCGGGAAGGAGTTCCAGATGCTGGAAATGCTGATGCGGAACCCGAAGCGGCTTCTGTCGACCGACGCGTTCATGGACCGCATCTGGGGATATGACAGCGAAGCGGAGCAAAACGTGGTGTGGGTCTATATCTCCTATCTGCGCAAGAAGCTGGAAGCCGTCGGCGCGAACGTGAAGATCAAGGCGCAGCGCGGCGTCGGCTACTATCTGGAGGTGTCGGAATGATCCGGAAACTGCAGCGAAAATTTGTGCTGGCGGCAATGCTGTCGCTGTTCATCGTACTGGGGCTTCTCATCGGGCTCATCAATGTTCTGAACTATCGCACCCTTGTCACGGAAGCGGACGATACGCTTTCGATGCTTGCGGAAATGAGCGGGAACGCGCCCGACGCGTTCATGTTCGGCAAAAGGGATATACCGGAACTGCCCGAAGGCACACGGAACGATCGGCGACGTGAATGGAACGGCGAGCGGCCCTATCAGTCACGCTACTTTTCGGTGACGCTTTCGGAATCCGGCGAAGTCGAAAGTACCGATCTCAAGAATGTCGTGACCGTGGACGAGCAAACAGCGCTGGAAATGGCGAAAACCGCCGCAAAGAAAGGACGCGCATCCGGCTTTTCGGGCGACTACCGCTACCTCGGCACGCCGCAGGACGTCGGAACGCGGTGGATCTTTCTGAACCGCGAGCGCGAGCTTGCGACGTTCCGCACGTTCCTTTGGACAAGCGTCGGCATCTCCGCGGCGGGCTTCGTTATGGTATTTTTGCTGCTGCTGCTCCTTTCGGCGCGGATCGTGCGTCCGATCGCGGTAAGCTACGAAAAGCAGAAGCAGTTCATCACCGACGCAGGGCACGAGCTGAAAACGCCGATCACGATCATCCGCGCAGACACGGACGTGCTCCTTGAGGATCTTCCGGGAAGCGAATGGATCGCGGACATCCGCACGCAGACGGACCGGCTTTCCTCGCTGACCAACGATCTCATCTATCTCTCGCGCATGGAGGAGGAAGGCGCAAAGCCGCAGATGCTCGACTTCCCGCTTTCCGACGTCGTTTCGGACGCCGCGCAGCCGTTCCAGTCGGTTGCTCTGACGCAGAACAAGACGTTCACCACGGATATTCAGCCGATGCTTTCCCTGCACGGCGACGAAAAATCGATCCGCAAGCTCGTTTCGATTCTCTTGGACAATGCGATGAAATACTCGCCGGACGGCGGCGCCATCGCGCTGTCGCTCAGAAAGACCGGCAAACAGATCCTGCTTTCCGTAACCAATACCGCTGCGAACATGGAAAAAGGCAGTCAGGACCGGCTGTTCGACCGGTTCTACCGCGCCGACGCCTCGCGCAATTCCGAGACGGGCGGATTCGGGCTTGGGCTTGCGATCGCGAAAGCGGTCGTCGAATCGCATAAGGGAAAGATCCACGCGGTCTCGGACGGACGGTCCCTGACCGTGGAAGCGGCGTTTGCGGAATAAAACAGACCATATGCAAACAGCTCCGGTTCTTTGCCGGAGCTGTTTGTTGTTTCGTGTTCAATGTCTTCCGCGTCCGCCGAAGCCGCCGAATCCGCCGAAGCCGTAATTGCCAGCGTCCCCTTCCGTTTGGGACGACTGCGTCCAGGAAAGCAGGGGCGAGCCGTCCTTTTCCACCGCGTAGGCGCCGTTCAGCGCGAACGCATCCGACGCGATCCAGCAGGAGGAATAGGAACCGGACAGTGTAAACGAGAAGATCGTCTTCCCGCCTGCGTCCGTGATGCGGTATGCGCCCGCGGAGAAGTTCGTGCCGTTCGACACGTAGGTGTTGACCGAGCCGTCCGAAGGGATCTGGCAAATGCCGCCGAGCGCGACGATCGTGCCGCCCGTCACGGTAACCGTGCCGTCCGCGTCGACCGAGCCCGCCATGCCGCCCATCTGCGCGCCGCCGAGCACCAGCACCGTGCCGCCGGTCATCAGAAAGCTTCCGTTTGAGTCGATCGCGTCCGTATCGCCGGAAGCCGTGCGGATCTCGGCATAGCCCCCGTTGATCGTTACCATCGGCGTCGCCGCGCCCTTGCAGGCGTTCAGTCCGTCGTCGTCGGCATAGACAAGGGTCGTGCCGCCGTTCAGCGTGATCACGTTCGCTTCAAGCCCTTCGTGCGATTCAACAATGTTGACCGTGCCGTCGTTGACCGTCAATGCGTTGTCCGCGTGCATGCCGTCGTCCGCAGACGTCACCGTGACGGAACCGCCGTTCACCGTGATATTGCCGAGTCCTTCGGCGCCGTTTTCCAGCGCCGTCCCGTTGTTCGCGTGCAGACCGTCGTCACCCGCGCGGATCGTGATCGTTCCGGCGTCGATGATGATCTCGTTCTCCGCCTTCATGCCCTTCGCGGAATACGTCGTCTTGGACGAATTGCCGCCGCTTGTGATGCTGACCCAGTCGCCGTATGCCGTATCGCCGGAAACGGAGGTCAGAAGGTATCCGTTCATGGCGGTGTTGACCGTCTCGTCGGTCGTGCTCGCCTTGTAGTTTGCGCCGTCCGGCGTCTCGCCGCGCGTGACGATATGGAACAGGATGTTCCGGTATCCGTCCGGGATGCGGAACGCGAGCCCGTAATACGCGGTGCGTCCGCTGTATACCATGGTATCATAGCTGCACTGCACGAAGACCCCGTCGGAATCGTCGTCGTTGTAGAGATACGCATAGTAATCGCATGCCTCGCTGTACAGTGAGCTTGGTACGATCAGATACGTTTCCGCATCTGCGACTGCCTCTCCGACGTCCGCGTACGATGCGGTAAAGATGTTGACGGCGCAGCTCTCTTCCTCGGAGATCTCCACGTTGTACGCCGCGCTGATCCCGTCGCATGCCGCGTAGATATCGACCTGCCCGCCCGTGATCGAAACGGTCCCGCGCTGCTTGCCCTTCGATGAAACGCCCGTGTTCTCGGTCTTGACGCCGTCGTTTGCTGTGGAGACCAGGATGAGACTGCCTGACTTGATCTCGACTGAATCGTTGCCCTTCAGGGCGTTGCCAACTGCCGTGACCTTCAGTGTCAGATTCTTGACGGAAAGATCGTCCTTCGACTTCACGCCGTTGTCGAACGCGGTCTCAACGATCAGCATACCGCTGCCGGAGAGCTTCAGATCGCATGCCGCATAGATCGCGGCGTCCTCCTCGACGCCGTCCGCGCTGCCGGAGCGAAGATCGGTCACCGTATTGTAGGTGTCCTTTTCCGCTTTCACGGTGACCTCCGCGGCGTTCCGAATCAGGATCGGCGCGCCGGTCGAGCAGGCGATCGAAGCGTTGTTGAGGATCAGCTTGATTTCATCCCCGTCGCCCGCGTCTACCGCGATCTGACCGTCCGAAAGCAGTCCGGAGAGCGTGTATTCGCCTGCCGCGGTGATTGTATAAACCGAACCGTCTTGCGTGATTTCGCCGTTTTCGGACGTGACGGTGAAATCGTCCGTCGTTTCCTTTGAATCATCGGTCGGATCGTTCAGCGCATCAACGCTGTCCGGCGCGGCGGTCTGCGCTGCGGTTCCGGTCGATGCGGCCGCCGCAGTCGTCGTTTCTGCATTTGTCTGCGTCTGCGCGCCGCACGCGGTGCAGAGAAGCGCGAATATGAGTAAAATAGCAAATATGCGTTTCATGGTTCTTTCCTTTCTGTAAAACAGTGTTGAAAACCTGTTTTCACCAAACTGAATTATAGCTGCGCCTGCTGCTCGCTGTATGGCAGCAAAGCAATTTCCAGATTGCCGTTTCTGGTGCGAAGCTCGTCGATAAACGCCTTTTCCTCCTTCGGATCCTTCATGCGGATCAAAAACGAGAGGCGGAACATGGAGCCCATGCCGGTCGTCTTGACGCCGAGACGTTCAACGCTCTTGAGGTAGCGTGTGAACGGCTCGTCGAACATGTCGGTATATTCCAGCGATTCCGGCACGGTCACCTTCAGAAGGCGCTCCTCCCGCATCGGCTTGCTATCGAAGAGGTGCAGCGACGCAAAGAGAAAGTACAGAAGCGCTAGCACCGTGAGAATGATCACGCCGTAGGCAAGATAGCCCATGCCGAACGCGATGCCCGCGCCCATGGCGATCAGGATCGCGGCGATCTCGTCCGCCGTGCCCTGCGCCGAGCGGAAGCGGATCAGGCTGAACGCGCCGCCGATCGCGACGCCCGCGCCGATGTTGCCGTTTACAAAGGTGATGACCGCGCCGACCACGAACGGGATCAGCGCCGTCACAATGAAGAACCGTTTCGTGGCGCGGACCCGGCGTGCCATAAGGAGGGAAAAAAGCACGCCGGACACCACGGCAACGCCTGCCATCAAAAAGAACTGTGCGGCAGTCACAGAGGATGAATAGATCGAGTCAAACATGAGAAAACTCCTTTCCTGCACGGGTCAGCGTCGCCTTGTACGCCTCGCCGTATTTGCTGATGCTGCCGCATTTGATCTTTCCTTTGGAAAGAATGCGGACGAGCCACAACGGGATCGTGTCCTGCACCTTGATCTCAAGGATCGTGTCTCCCGGCGCAAGAAGCGGGATCCCGACCGGCGCATGGTTGAAGGACAGCGCGTCGGTGCGGTAGCGCGGATTACGGTCGATCGTGAGCCTGAGGTCGCCGTCCGGCTCATAGTACGCGGTGCGATCGTACAGGATCATGCACGCAGGCTCGAGTTTCCTGTAATAATCGCGGAAATAGGTGATCTCGCGGTCGATCTGTCCGTTTTCGTCCAGATCCAGATCGCCCCGCATGAACGCGTCCGCCTCCGGGATCGTCGCCTGCACGCGGCGCTTGTAGACGATTCCGAACGCTTTGCGTTTGAGTTCCAGAAACACCGGCGATGCGTTCGTCGCGCGTCCGTAGGCGCGCAGCCGGATCTTTTCCTTGAATTCCGGCTTTTCGATCGACGTGCGGATCAGCTTCCGGTCCGGCGTGTCGTAATAGAGCGACGAAATCGTGGTCAGGCCGTATGCGTCCTGCTCCATATGTCCCTTCAATCGCTCGCAGAAGAACTCCGTCTGCTCCGCGCTTAAAATGTATTTCCACTCGACCCGCTGCATCACGGTGATCGGCGCCTGTACGCTTTCCATATGCGTATCCTCGCTTTCTTTGATGGCACCATGATACCCGCGCTTCCTAAAATGAAATTAAAACTCCGACAGTTTTTTTGCAATAAAAAAGTGCGCATCGGAAAATGCATACTTTGGGGTCCTTTTCAGCCTCATTTTTCGGAAAAATAGCGTTCGTAGGATTTCCTGCAGTAACGTCCGGGCTTTGCGGATGTCGGATCCCGCGTGAAATCGTAGGGACCGTTGACCCGCATGAAATCAAGGAGCCCGATCTTTATCGCGCCGGTCGGACAGTTGAACGAGCAGCGCACACAGCCGATGCAGCTTTTGCCGAAGCGGAATCTGCCGTTCTCGAACGTGATGTTCTTCGTCGGACAATGCTTCACGCACTTTTGACAGCCGACGCATTTCTTTGCATCCACGCAAAACAGTCTGCCGTTACGGGGATAGAACCAATGCTCGATGCGGCAGAGCGCGGAGACGATCTTCGCGGGAATCGGCTCACGGATCGGCGTCTTCTCCCCGTTCGCGATCCGTTTTGCCGCGTCGGGGATGCGCCTCTTTGCCGTCTCCCACATCAACGACGCCTGCTCGTCCGTGTGCCGGAAGACCATGTTGTAGGGCATGATGTAATGAAACTCGCCCTTGATCCGGTACCCGTTCTTTTTCAGAATGCGGATCAGCTCCGCGGAGGAATTGTCGTTCAGATGCAGCGGCTCGCCGGAGGTTTTCAAAAACCATACGTTCCCGCCGCCGTTGAGATTGCGGCAGAAGGTTTTCAGAATGCGCGGCATGTTGAAGCCGTAGACCGGATAGCAGAGTACAAGGTCGCGCTCCGTCGCCGTTTCCGAGCCGTCGGAGATCTCGTGAAGATTGACCGAAACGCCCATTTCCGTCAGCGTCGTCTCCAATGCCCTTGCGCATCTCAACGTGTTTCCCGTTCCGGAAAAGACATAAATGCCGATCGGCTCCGACGTTTGTTCCATTGCCCCGCTGTCCTTCTGTCCCCTTGATGGCATCAGTTTACCATATCCCGCCAGCCGATGCAAGAAAAGAGCCGAAGCGCATTGCTTCGGCTCGCACCGTATGAAATCATCCCTCCGGGTTGTCGGTTTTTGAATCGTTGTTTGATTTGCGTCTTGTCTCCAGCCAGGGCATGAAATACTCCCGGTACAGCATATCCAGGATCGCGACGCCGGGGATCGCAAGGAGGATGCCGACGATCCCGAACATCCTGCCGCCGATCACAATGCCGACCAGGATCCACAGTCCCGGAACGCCGAGGGAGTCCCCGAACAGCTTGGGCTTGATGAAATAGGCGTCGACGCACTGCAGCACGACCGTGAAGATCAGGAACGCAAGCGCATACCACGGCTTGACCAGCACGAGCACGAACCCGCCGATGCCCGCGCCGATGACCGGTCCGAAGGTCGGGATCAGGTTGGTGACCGCCACCACAAACGAGACGAGCCCGACGTACGGCATGCCAAGGATCGTCATAAAGAGCGCGTTCACGCCCCCGATGATCAGGCTGTCCAGCAGATTGAACGCGATATAGCGATTGAAGATCTTGTGGCTCTTTGTGAAGAAATCCTTGATCTTTTCATATCTGCTTTCGCTGACGGACGCCCTGAGCAGGCGCTTTCCGCCGTCCTTCAGGCGGCGCTTTGAACTGAGCAGATAGATCGACAGCAGAAATGCGATCAAAAACAGCACTACTTCTTTTCCGGCGCTGACCGACATGCTGAGGATCGTGTTGAGATTGTTTTTGACGTAATCCGTTACCGTCTCAAGGATCGCTTCGGAGGAACTGATGATATGATCCAGATTCAATGTCGAAGCGGAAACCCCGATCCGGTTGAGCACGTCGTTGACCGTCTCCGCGTACGTATCCAGATTTGCAACGAACAGACTGATGCTTTCGATCAGCTGCGGGATCAGGATCAGCATCAGAAGCGCGAGGAACAGGACCACCGTAATAAACGCAAGCACCGTAGACAGGGATTCCCTGGTTTTTTCCTTTTTGACACGGCGAAACACGCTGCGTTCATACAGCTTTGACAACGGATTGATGAGATACGCGATCACACAGCCGAGGATCACCGGTCTGCAATACCCCAGAAACGTCCTGATTCCCTCCCGAACGCCCGGAAGATGCGTCAATACGACATACAGAATGACGGCGATGCATGCGGCGACCGCATAATTGAACCATGGTTTTTCCCTTAAGCGTTTCATCTGCCCGCCTCCCCGACGCTGTTCTGTATAATAATTATACACCCATTACGTCTGCGCATCAATAAGAAATCCTGTTTTATGCACATACGGCACGATCATACGTCCAGCTCGGTGACTTCCTTCGGATACTCGCGCAGCTCGTCCGGCTCGTGCAGCGGATCCCAGACCTGCGCGAAGAACGGATCGACCTTGGCGCGGGCGCCGTAGTTCCAGCTTTTGCGCTCGCAAACAGGGCACCAGTGACCGCCCTCCAGCACGAGGCGCGGGCTTGCATCGAATTCGTGACCGAACGCGCAGCAAAAGCGCAGCCTGGTTTTCCAATCGCCCTTCCGCATCGTTTCGGAAAGCAGCCTGCCGCCGCGGAAGGTCGCCGCGCCCTGCATATCCTCAAACGACAGCTCGCTTTCCGGCTTCGATTCGTCATAGCCGTGGTCGATGTGCACGACCGTGTCCCAGTCGGTGAAATGATCCATATCGGAGGTCTTTTCCGGGAGCGCTTCCCATGCCTTTTTACTGCCCCAATACGCCTCGATATGATCCTCCATGTTCGCGTCGATAAAATGCTTGGTGCCGTGCTCGCCGTTCAGAAGCTTTTTGAACGTGCCCTTGATGATACGCCCCATCAAGCGCTGCCCGCCGGGGAGCTTACAGATGACCCTGCCGAACGGCTTTGCCGCGCCGAGCTCCTTTAGGTATGCGTCGTAGAAATACTGCATACTGTCGGAACGGAAATGGAGGTAGTTCTCAAGCTTGTCCGAATCGAGATAGTACTGCCCGTGGAAGTTGCGCGTAGCGTTGACCTTCGGATCGATCACGTAGTCGATGTTTTGGATGCCGATCTCGCCGTACATGAGCTTGTACATCGTCAGCGTATCGACGCGGCACGACGCGCCGCCGCCGATGTTGTAGATATGCCCCCAGAACGACGAATCGAGCGTCCCGTCCGCTTCAAATGCCGCGAGGTTTCGCATGAGCCGTCCGCTGTCGCGGTCGGAGGCGTATTCCAGCACGTTGTCAAGGCAGTTGTGGAACTGGATCGCGTCGCGGATCTTCGCCATCGCGGGTCCGATGATGCCGGTCTGCCGGAGACTCACCCAGTACTTGAGTCCGCTCTCGATCACATACCGCTCCGCGGCGACCTTGGATACGGCATAATAGTCGAACATGCTCGGCTTGATCGGATCGCCGACCCTGCCCCAGTGGATCGGCGGCATGCGGTCGCCGGTCTCCGCGACGGTGCCGATGTAGACGAACTTGCAGGTCCCGGCTTTGCCCGCATCTATGATCGCCTCGATCAGGTTGCGCGTCGAGCCGTAGTTGTTCTGCATCGCCTTTTTCGGGAAATAATCCGCCTGCGGAGAGACGAACGCTGCGATGTGCAGCACAATATCCGACTGCTCGATGCACCTGCGCACATCGTCCTTGTTCAGAAGATCGCCCCAGACGATCAAAAGCCCCTTCTGTTCCGCATACGGTGCGAACAGCTTGCGGTTCTTTTCGCTGTCGCGCACAAGGATCACAAGGTTGTAGAGCATTCCCAGATCGGGAAGCATCGCCTTGAAGCTTTCAAAGCCCATCCCGCCGCCCGCGCCGGTCATGAAAACAGTCTGCATGTCATTCTCCCTTCATGCCTATGACGGCGGTCTTCTTTTCGATGACGTCCCTGCAGAGCAGAATCGAATCGCCGATCGCCGCGTCGATATCGTCGTCGGTGACGCCGAGGAATTCACAGCCCTCGGACTTATCGATGAACAGATTCGAGCACATGATATCGGTGAATTTCACCATATGGAGACCGCCCTGAATGTTGTGCGCCTTTTGCTCCTTCATGATCTTTCTGCCGCCGATCGCGTACATCCAGTTCGGGATCGTGACGATCTTCTTGTCCGGGCAGCCGAGGTACTTGTGGACGATCTTCAATAGCTCCACCCACGTCAGGTTATAATAGCCGATCGGGTAGCAGTTGCCGCCGCGGTTCTTTTCGATCGCGCCCGCGATCGCCTGTCCGACCTGATGCACAGTCACCATCGTCGAACCGCCCTTCGGATACATGGTCACCTTCTTCATGCGCATCACGTTTTCGACGAGGAACACCCACACCGGTTTTCTGCCCGGCTGCGTGCCGAAGATGTACGGAAGCTCCAGCACCGCGACGTCCATATCATCGGCAAACGCCATCGCCTCCTCCTCCTGATCGATGCGGCTTTTGATATACGGATGCCATTTTATAAGCTCCTTTTCCGGCCATTTCCTGGCGGCATAGGAAAAGTATGAGCCGCAGATCGCAGCGTGCTTCACGCCGCATTCCCGGCAGAGCGACAGAAGCCGCTTGACCGGATCGATGTTGTATTTCCTGTAGAGGTCGTAGATCGGCGCGGGACCCTCCACGCGCTCGTCCACGCCCGCCGCAAACACGAAGCCCTCGCAGCCCTTCAGATGCTGTTTGAGCTCCTCGTCGCTCATCTCCAGATAGTTGCCGAATTCCAGCTTCATTTCCGGCGGCAGTACCGCGCCGGTCGGCAGCGGCGGCAGCGCCAGAGACGATACCTCGTGTCCTCTTCGGATCAATTCCTTCGCCGCCTCCGAGCCCAAAAGTCCCGTCCCGCCGATCATAAACACCTTCATGCTGCATACCTCCCGTGTGATATTGACAGTTTGCCTGATTTCATGTATTATTATATCGACATAGTGTTGAAATAACAATCAGCAGATGTTTTCAGAATGTTGTGACTTCGACATTCGGACCGGATCTGTTGAAATCCGGACAATCAGGCAAAAACTGACGGGAGGAAACCATGGCAGTCAAAAACAACCGGCGCGCGCAGATGACGCGCCTGCTTCTGCGGACGGCTCTCATTGAGCTGATGCAGGAGAAGCCGTTCAGCGAGATCACGATCAAGGAGATCTGCGAACAGGCGGATCTGAACCGGACGACCTTTTATCTGCACTATACCGACCAGTTTGCCCTGCTTTCGGACGTCGAAAACGAGGTATACCAAAAGACGCTGGAAACGCTGAAAAACGTCAAGCCCGCCGCCGACGCGCCGGGCATGATCGAAACGTTTCTGCAGTACATCAAAAGCAACACGTCCCTGTTCCGCATCCTGTTTTTCGACGCGGGCAGCGAAGGCTTCCGCCGCCGCTTCATCGAGAACATGCTGAAGAGCCTTCGCGTCAACATTCCCCTGTCCTGCGCCGCGGAGGAGGAACCGTATTTGCTGTGCTATTTGATGCAGGGCAGCGTGCACATGATCATGGAATGGATCAAGCGCGATTTCGATATGGAGCCCAGGCAGCTTGCTCTGTTGATCTTCCGCGCCTGCAACCGCGTCGCGCCGTAATGCGCCCTCTTCCCCGAAGGATGCGGCCGTCTCGCTTTTTGTTATCGCAGCCCGGTTTTGCGGGCAAGCCCGTTTTCAACGCTCATACAAAAAAATCACAGCGCACCATCCGTGGCTGTGATTTTTGATTGGGGTTAAGCTTTTCCCGATCTCCGGAAGGATGCCGTCCGGATCCTTCGGGGCAATGCGGCATATGCGCGTTCAGTCGAGGTAGCCGTCGCGGGCTTTGACGCCGAAATGCGCTTCGAGCAGATGCATCTGTTCGTCGGTGATCGTGTTTTTAAGCGGCAGATGCGCGATCTTCATGTAGATCTCCGCTGCTTTCTCCGCGGTCTCGATCAGTCCGAAGGTTTCGTCGAGGTCGCGACCCGCGCCGTAAATGCCGTGCTGCGCCCAGACGACAAGCCGCGCGGTCTCCATCTTCTTTGCCGTCGCTTCGCCGATCTCGTTGGTGCCGCAGAGCATCCACGGCAGCACGTTCACGCCGTCCGGGAAGACCACGATGCACTCGGTGCACATCTGCCAGAGCGTACGCGTGAACGCGCGTTCGTCGAGATCGTGCACATAGGTCATGGCAAGGAGATTCGTGGGATGACAGTGCATGACGACGCGGTTTTCGGGATCGACGCGCATGCGCGCAACATGGCTCATCATATGCGCCGGAAACTCCGAGGTGAAGCGTCCGCCGTCGGAAAAGCCCCAGAGCACCTCCGCCTCCGTGCCGTTTTTCGCAAGGCGGACAATGCCGAGGTTGTTTGCGGGATCAACCTGCACGTTTTTGAAATACTTGCCGGTGCCGGTGACAAGGAAGATCTTGCCGTCCAATTCGGGTGCGGAAAAACCTGTCGGGATCGTGCGGACGATCGCGGGGATCGTCAGGTATTTGCGTAAATCCGCCTCGTCCAGCAGCATGCTGATGTTGCCGCCGTTGCGCTCGTCCCAGCCGTGGGCGTACATGTTCGTCGCGGTGCGGATCATTTCCGTCAGAAACGGCGCGTTCAGAATGTCCTTCATTTCCTTGCCTCCAAAACTTCCTTTTCGTATGCTTCGATCTCCGGATACCATGCGCCGTCGACCCGGATACCGCACATCGTGGTGAACAGCCATTCGACGACCGCGCCCTTCGAGTAGTGGTTCAGAGAGCCGATGCCGCCCTTGGCGCCCGTAGGACCTTCCCACGCCTCCCAGATGGTCGTGGCGCCGCCCTTGGGCATGCTGAGCCAGCCGGGGATCGGAACGAGGAACGCCGATAAGAGCAGCCACGGACGCGCCTTGCCCTCCTTGGTGCGCGTGCGGTCGATGACCTGTCCCATGACGACGTTGGTGATCGCGTCGATCACCTTGGAAATCATCGGGAAGACGACAATGAAAGCGCCTGTCAGCTTCAGCACGTCGGTGTAGTAGACGTTCAGATAGGTCGCGAGCACCGCGTTCAAAACAGCGCGCCCGCAGGTCCCAGAAGGTAGCCCAGCCATTTTTCGCCCTTCGTTACGTTCGGCGAGTTGACAAGGCTTCTCGGCAGTTTCAGTTTCATGCGTTTTGCTCCTCCTTCGGCAGTTTCGGTACTTTGATCTTTTTCATAAAGCAGCGGATCCCCTTAAAAAGATGTCCGTTGGTCAGTTCCGCGAAGCCCTGTGCAAAGTTATACGGCATCTGTTTGCCTGCGCACATCGAAAGCGAGCGCGGCGAATTGCTGTCCATGATGCGCTTCATAAAGTACGCGCCCTTCACGGCGTTGTCGCGCTCCGGTCCCTCCGGCAGCTTCTGTGCCTGCCGCATCTGCTTCTTCACCACTGACAGCACCGCGTTATAGAGGATACGCCCCATGAAGCTCTGGTTGAGATCGGTAAAGCGCGACTCGACCGTTACCGGGAAGCTCGGAACCGGTTCCGGCACGGTGTATGTGTCGTCGTATTCCGGTTTCGGCTCGTCCGCGACCGTGATCGAAACGGTCTTTGATTCGCCGGGCGTGAGACGGACCTTTTCAAAGCCTTTGAGCTCGCCGTCAAGGAACAGCATCGCGACCTCCGCGCCGAAGCGATCGCCCGTGTTGGTGATCGTCTGCGTATAGGTTTGCCCGTCCTTCTCCCATTCGGTCTGCGCAAAGGTCGTATAGGAGAGCCCGAAGCCGAACGGGAACCGCACCGGGACGTTGTGCTTCCGATAATACCGGTAGCCGACCTCGGTGCCCTCGGCGTAGATCTCATTGATCCCCTTGCCGAAGGTTTCATGGCTCGGCATGTCCTCATAGCGCATCGGCCACGTCTCGGCAAGCTTGCCGGACGGGTTTTTGACGCCGAACAGCAGGTCATACACCGCCGTGCCGCCGTTCTGCCCCGGCAGGTACATGTGGAGGATCGCGTCGACCTTATCGCAGGACGGAAGTTCAAAGGGCGACCCGCCGAACAGCACGACGACGGTCTTTTTGCCGCTTTCCGCAAGCGTGTCGATCAGTTTCAGATGCTTCTCCGGCATCCGCATGTTCTCGCGGTCGCAGCCCTCAGATTCGTATTCATCCGTCAGTCCCGCAAAGATCAGCACCGTGTCGCTTTCCGCAAGCGCGACGCTCTTCACGCCGTGCGCGTCGAAGGCGTCCTTCGGCGTTGTGACCTTCGTCGGGCGGATCATGGAGCTTCCCGCGCCCTGATAGCGCATGTTCTCGAAGAGCTCGCCCGCAATGTGCAGCTTTTCCGAGCCCTTGAGCGGCAGCACGCCGTCGTTTTTCAAAAGAACCGCGCAGTCCGCCGCGATCTCGCCCGCAAGCGCGTGATGCGCATCCCAGTCCACGGGCGCGGGATCGGCGGGCTTTGCGTACCGGTCGACCCAGTTCAGGATATTGCGGCACGCCTTGTTAAGGTCCTCCGTCGGCAGCGAACCGTCTTGAATGCCGTCCAGGATCCGCCTGCGGCAGATCGCCGTATCGCCTGGCATCTCAAGATCGAGACCGGCTTTGAGCCCCGCAACGCGGTCGTGCGCCGCGCCCCAATCGGTCATCACCACGCCTTCAAATCCCCATTCTTTGCGGAGCACGTCGGTCAGAAGCCACTTGTTTTCGGAGCAAAACGTGCCGTTGACCCGATTGTACGCGCACATGATCGTTGCCGGGCGCGCATGCTTCACGATGTATTCAAACGGCTTCAGGTACAGCTCGCGCATCGTCCTTTCGGACGCGACGGAATTGCCCATAAAGCGATAATTCTCGGAATTGTTCAGCGCAAAATGCTTGACGGAAACGCCGACGCCCCTGCTCTGCACGCCCTCGACCTCCGCCGCGCCTATCACGCCCGCCAGATACGGATCCTCGGAGAAATACTCGAAATTTCTGCCGCACAGCGGATTGCGCTTGATGTTAACGCCGGGTCCGAGAAGCGTATTGACGCCGTAGAACCGGCATTCCTCCGCGATCGCTTCGCCCATTCTGCGCGCGTTTTCGGGATCCCAGCCGGACGCCGTCGCCGCCGCCGTCGGGAACGAAGTCGCCGGCTCGCTTTCGGAAATGCCGTTGTCGCCGCCCTCCTTCTGGATCCGCAGTCCGTGCGGACCGTCCGACATACGAAGCGACGGCACCGAAAGCCGCGGGATCGGATTCGTGTACATAAAATCCGTTCCCGAAACCAGCGCCGCCTTCTCCTCAACCGTCATCTGCTGCAATACCCGTTCCGTATCCATTTCAGAAACCTCCCGTCTTATTGGTTTTATTATAATACGTCGTTCTAAACTTGTATTGCATTTTTGTAATATCTTTCGTATAATTGTAATGAATCGGAGGAATTGCGGAAACATGGTCGATCTTCCATACATTGTGAAATCCATCGGCACGCTGTCCGGCGTGCCCGTGCGGCTTTTCGAGCACGGCAAGCGCACAACCGATCGGTTCCCCGTACGGATCGTCAAAGATCCGATGGAGCTGTACCGGAACGAGATTTTCTCGATCAAGGCGCATGTCGGCTATTTCATCACGCCGCTGTTCCACTATTACGGCATTCTCAACGTCGGCGACGCCTCGATCGTGATCGGTCCGACGTCGCAGATCATGGCGAACGAACAGGATCTTCGCGAGCTGGCGTTTAGGCTCGATGTGCCGAAAGAGGAGGTTCCCGCGTTCATCGGCGGCATGAACGGGATCATGCGTCTTCCGGTGGAAACGCTGCTTTCCATTCTCTGCACGATGAACCATTTTCTGAACGGCGGAGAAACCCTTTCGATCTCGGACATTTCGATCTTCGGCGAAGAGCAGAAGGCTCTCAAGGCGCATGCGGAAAAGCGCCGCACGGCGCGCGTTTACGAGGAGGCGCCGCAGCCGCGGGAAACGCACAACGCGCTTGCCGTGGAGGAAGCGCTGATGGAGATCATACGGAAAGGCGATACCGTTGCGCTGAAGCGCTGGATGCTTGAAGCGCCTGCCGTTCGCGGCGGAACAATCGCGCCGGATCAGCTCCGGCAGCTTAAAAACACGTTTATCGTTTCCGTCACGCTTGCGTCGCGCGCAGCGATCCGCGGCGGCATGCGCGAGGACGATGCGTTCGTTCTTTCCGACGGCTATATTCAGCGCGTCGAGCTGTTGTCCGATCACAGCAAGATCATGAATCTGCAATACCATATGATCCTCGAATTCACCGAGCAGGTGGAAAAGCTGCATCTCGGTCATCATCCCACCAAGCTCGCAACGGACGTGGCAAATTACGTCCGTCACCATCTGTCCGAGCCGATCAGCACGGAGAAGATGGCGGAAGAGTTCTATCTGAGCCGTCCGTATCTGTCCGCAAAGTTCCGGCAGGAGACCGGCGAAACGCTGACCGATTTCATTCTCCGCGAAAAAACGGAGGAAGCCAAACGCCTCCTCCGTTATTCCGACAAGAGCGCGTCCGCGATCGGAACCTATCTCGGGTTCTCGTCCCACGGGCACTTCATTCGCGTGTTCAAAAAGTACGCGGGCGTGACGCCGAACGAGTACAGAATGAATCCACCTGCTTCGTCTTTTACCGGACGGTGACGCGCCGCGTATAAACCGAAATCGGACCGTTCCCTTTCCGGGCGGTCCGATTGTTTTGGGATCAGATTTTGTTTTCTTTTCCGCCGGCGCCCTTTTTGGCAGCCCGTTTCTTTCGCCGTTCGATGATGCGGCGGGCGCGCCGAAGTCCGACCGGCGTAATCGTTTTTTTATCCACCGCTTCCTGGAACTTGTTCATGCGGCGGTGTTGTACGTCGATGGCGGAAGGCTGAATATCGCCGGATCTGGTCAGCGCCCACTTGGTAAGCAGCGGTCCGACCAGCTCATAGATGAGCACGCTGAACAGAATGATATTCTTGATCAGCACGCCGTCCGACGTTCCGAGCTTTGCCGCCGTCACGCACATCCCGAGCGCAACGCCCGCCTGCGGCAGAAGCGTAATGCCGAGGTATTTTTTCACGACCGGATCGCATTTGGTTGCCGCGCAGCTTACATAGGAGCCGATATACTTGCCGACCGAGCGCGCAAGGATATAGGTGACGCCGATCACGATCACCGCGACGTTCAGCAGCACGGAAAGCTCCAGCTCCGCACCGCTGAGCACAAAGAACAAAGCAAACAGCGGCGCGGTCCACTTGTCCGCGCGTTCCATCAGATCGTGCGCCAGCGGGCAGATGTTGCAGAACACCGTGCCGAGCATCATGCACACCAAAAGCGTCGAGAACGAGATCTTCACCCCGCCGATCTCAAAGGAGATCATGGACAGGGCGACGGTCAGCACCACAAACGCGATGGTCAGCGACAGGCGGTTGGAATTCGAGAAGAACGTCCGCTCCAGTACGGTCAGCACCCATCCGAGAAGCGCGCCCAGAGCAAGCGACGCCACGATCTCGATCAGCGGCTCGATCAAAATGCCGACAAGGTTCGTTTTTCCCGTGACGATCGAGGTCGCAATGCCGAAGGAAACGGCGAACACCGCAAGACCCACCGCGTCGTCAAGCGCGACGATCGGCAGCAGGATGTCCGTCAGCTTACCCTTCGCCTTATACTGGCGCACAACCATCAGCGTCGCGGCGGGCGCCGTTGCCGTTGCGATCGCGCCGAGCACGATGGCCGCTTCCACGGACATCATGTCCGGCATCAGAAAATGCAGACCCAGAAGCGCCAGATCCACCAGCAGCGTCGCCGCAAGCGCTTGAAAGACGCCCACCACGATCGCCTGCCTGCCGATGGATTTCAGCTGCGAAAACAAAAACTCGTTGCCGATGGAAAACGCAATAAAGCCAAGCGCCGTGTTGCTGATCACGGAAAGCCCTTCCACCTCTTCCGTGGACGAAAAGCCGACCCCGGAAATGCCCAGACGCCCCAGGCAGTACGGTCCGATGATCACGCCCGCGATCAGAAAAGCGGTCACGTCCGGCAATTGCAGTTTCAGCAGCTTGAATACACGCGTCATCAGCAGCCCGATCAACAGGGCAAGCGCAGATGACAATAAAGCAACCATGTTATTCCCCTCCGATTCTTTTCACACAAAATTAAATAATAGTACTGCCGTGTGAAAAAGTCAAGACCGTCCCCGATCTGTTTTTCGCCCCTGCGCATACAAATCCGCCAAAAACAAAGCAAAGACCGCCGAACGGCGGTCCTTGCCGATGATTATCCGATTCCGATCAGCCGATGACCGTGGTATAGGTCGTGGTCTCGGTCACGCCGCCCATCTTCCA
>CAMVNO010000002.1 GCA_947168855.1 uncultured Clostridia bacterium | reverse complement strand
GCGTGCCGTCGTTGTTCGAGGTCCAATCGCCGTAGGTGTGCGTATGCGGCGCGACGGGGCTGGTGGTGTAGTAGGTCAGGTCGCCGCCGTTCTCTCTCCAGAAGCGGACGTTCTTTGCGGCGGATGCGCCGCTCGATGTGCTGCCGGACCAGAAGTACCCGCTGCCGGTGCTGAAGCCGAGGAGCGGATAGCTGCCGTTGTTGGCGTGCGTCGCGCTGCTGGCGTTGTCCAGCGTGCCGGGCGTCCAGTCGCAGTTGCCGGACGTATAGCTCGTGTAACCCGCCAGAAACGAGGAGGAGTCCTCGCCGACGTACGCGTTAGTCGACGCGCTCTGGATGGAATAATAGCTGCCGTGCTTCGCAAGCTTGAAGATGTAGCTGTTCGCGACGTTGCTGAGGACAGAGCCCGAGAGCGAAACGCCTGCGTTCGCATAGGTGGTTGCGTTGGCGGCGCTTTCGATCTGCGCGCCGTTGGAGCTCGGCGTGACGCCCGTCATCACGTACATGCCCGTGTCGGTGCCGTAGGTGATGACGTAGTTGCCGGTCCAGTCGGTCGGCGCGTTGGAAACCAGCTCATAGCCGACGTCTCCTGCGCCCTCTTCCACGCGCGTATAGAGCGCGTACAGCGTCGTGTTCGCGGTGACGGTGTAGCTTGCGCCGGGCGCAAGGAAACCGGGCTTCTGCGTCGTTTCGTTCGGAATCTCCGTGTCCGTCCAGCCGGAGAACGTCCAGCCCTCCGCGTTGACGCTGACGGAGCTCGGCAGCGTGATCGCGTCGCCGTCAAAGGCGGTCTGACTGCCTTCGTTGTTGCCGACGGCGACGAAGCTGACGGTGTAGCTGGGTTTTGCCGCAAAGATGACCCTGATCGTGCAGTCACTCGAAGGCGTGACTGTGATGATGTTTCCGCTGACCGTCGCGGTCGCGGTGCCGCTTATGACCTCATAGCCGGAGACGTAGTAGCCGGTTGCGGGCGTTGCGGTGATCTTGATGCCGTCAACGGAGACCGTGCCCCACGCATCGTTGTTCGAGACCGCGGTGACCGTATAGGGCGAAGCGAGTTTGATGCCGATGTACTTCAGGTTGCTGTTTGCGCCGGACGGCGGATTGTAGACGCCGTTGACCGGCTTGACCGTGATCGCGCCGCCGCCCTTGATGGCGCAGGACGTACCGGTAAAGATGACCGGTCCCAGAAGGCTCCACGGATTTTCGACGTTGTTGTACTGGGTCGGATCGTAGCCGTCCTGCGTCTTGAAGCCGTAGATGCCGTTATACTGGTTCTGCGCGGCGTTGGCGGTCACCGCGACGCGGAAATCACGGACCAGATCCGCGCAGCTTACGCCGGTCGCGCTGGTGATTGCGGAGACCTCGCTTGAAGAATACTTGTTCGAGATCTGCTTATAGATCGTGTTGCCGAATCGGGTAAACAGATACTGCGCAAAGAAGGAAACCTGGGAGTACAGCGCAAGGATCGCGTTGTTGTCAAGGCTGTTGCTCCAGTTGTACATCGAATAGCCCGTATGGAGACTGTTCGCGGAATCATACATGAACTCTTTCGGTGGATTCAGCCAATCGCCGTTGTCGGAATAGTAATATTCCTCCCAAGACTGGATGCGGCCGACGACGGAGCTGCCGGGATAACAGATCTCCTCCGCCGCGGCGGAGAAGCACTCGTTGAGCCAGGAGCTCATCCCGGAGGTATTGGAGTAGTTGATCAGATGCTGATACTCATGCACCATGGTGTTGTAAGTATCGTCCATCCGCTTGTATTCGGTACCGGCAGAATTCTTGTAGTAGACGCCCGGGTAGGTGTCGATATTCAGGATGGGCAGACCGTTGTTGGAGATGTCCACCTGATAGAAGAAGCCGGCAACATAGCCCTGACCGGGCTGCCATCCGTCGTTGATGTTGTAATACAGCATGTGCAGCTTGCCGTCGCCGGAGCTGCCGTTGGTGTGGTTGCCGAAGGAGGACTGCATGAGATCGAACTTGGAGTCAAACTCGTCCGCAGCCATCTTTGCAAACGACGAATCGATCGTATCGAGCGGATACGTGTTATTTGAAGAGGACGTAGGCGTCCAGATATAGCAGTGAGAGCCCACGTACAGGCACTTGAACTGTACGCTGCCGCTGCCGGTCGGCGAATAGGTAGAATAGATACTGAACGTCTTCGTGTCGCCGACGTTGTAGGACGCCTTGACCGGGTCCTGCGGCGTGACCGACTGTACTTCGGACTGCGCCTGCGTCTTCAATGCGGAGTCGATGTCGATCTTGTACATCGGCTTTTCCGGATTCATCGCGCTCTGGATCGGGAACGTGCTGGCGTTCGGCTCGATGGTCGTCTCGATGAGCCCGGTCATCGTGCCGGTGGAATAAGACGTGGAAGACGACGTCGCGGGATTGTAGATGACGACGTAATCGCCCTCGTAGCCGCCGGTCGCGTCGGTGTCGATGATGATGGAATTATTGACGATTTTCTGGTTTCCGTTCTCCGACGAATCCGTTTCCGCAAAAGCAGGCACGGTCGGGACGAGCAGAAGCAGTACAAGCAGTACCGACAGAATGGGTTTCAGAACTTTCACAGGGATCTCCTTTCCTGATTTCGGGATCAACTCCCCTTATCATTTTGAATCATACCACAGAATCGTGATGCTGTCCATATAAAATCGGCAAATTTGTTCATATTTTGGATTTGCTGCAGCCGGTCGGCGCATGCATGGGCTGCAGGGATCGACAAATCCGCTTTTCAAACGGAACATGTCGTGCTATAATACCTGACGTCGGAAAACGGAAAAGGAAGGAATTCATCCGAAATGCAGAAGAAATGGTATCGTCTGGATACAGCCGCCCTGATTTTCCCCGCCATCGCGCGGAGGGATTGGAGCAATGCATTCCGCGTTTCCGCCACGCTGACCGATCCGATCGACCCGGACGTTTTGCAGCAGGCGGTCGATGATCTGCGCGGCCGCTTCCCCTCCTTTTTCGTGACGCTTCGGAAAGGCTTTTTCTGGTATTATCTGGAGGAAAGCGATCGGAATGTCAGGGTGCAGGGCGACTATGCCTATCCGCTGACCTTCATGAGCACCCGGGAGCTTCGAAAGAACTGTCTGCGCGTGCTTTATTACAAAAACCGCATTGCCGTGGAGTGCTTTCACGCCCTGTCGGACGGACGCGGCGGAAGCGTGTTCCTGTGCAACCTGACGGCGCGTTATCTGGAGCTTCAATACGGGATCCGGATCCCCAAAGAGGGGCTGATCCGCGATCTGAGGGAACCTCCTTCTCCGGAAGAGCTTGAAGACAGCTTTCTGAAAAACGCGGCGGAGGTCGCTTCCGTTCGCGAGACGGAACGCTCCTATCGCCTGCGCGGCACGCGCGAACCCTCCGGCTTCAAAACGCTGACCACCGGCGTTGCGGAAACAAAAACGCTTCTGGACACGGCGCATCGCTATCACGTGACGGTCACCGCATTTCTTGCCGCGGTCATGGCGGAATGCGTCATCAGAATGCAGAACGAACGGCTTCCCAAAAAGCGGCAGCGCACCGTAAAGATCACGGTCCCGGTCGATCTCCGGCGTCTGTTCGGAAGCGAAACGCTGCGCAATTTCTCCCTCGTTCTGAACGTCGGCGCGGATCCGCGCTGCGGCGATTACCGGCTGGAGGATCTGTGCGGCACGATCTATCATCAGCTTTGCGCCTACGCCACGCCGCAGAACATGGCGGGTATGATCGCCGCCAACGTGCAGCCGCAGCAGATCGTCGTCTTGCGGCTCGCGCCGGTTTTTCTGAAAAACATCGTCATGGACGGCGTTTACCGGCGCAGCGGAGAAGGCGGCGGAAGCCTGAATGTTTCCAACATTGCCGAGCTTCCCGTGCCGGAGATCATGACCGGGTATGTGAAGCGGATGGAGTTCATCATCGGACCGCAGCGCAGCTATCCCAACAACTGCTCCGTTTTAAGCTACGGCGGCAGGACCTATATCAACATGATCCGCAGCATCCGCGAATCCGAACTGGAACAGCGCTTCTTTTCCCGTCTGGTCGAGCTCGGCATCCCCGTAGAGATTGAATGCAACAGGAGGAACTGAGATGTATTGTGTAAAATGCGGCGTCAGGCTGCAGGACGGCGTCGACCGCTGTCCCCTGTGCGCAACGCCGGTCTGGAACCCGGATCAGCCCGAAAAGGAGCACGGCTATCCGGATCATTATCCGCGCGCCCACAAGGAATCGAATCTCCCGTTTGCCGTCACCATGACCGTGATCTCGATCATGGCGATCGTGGTGATCCTCGCCGTCTGCTTCAAGCTGTACGGAAAGCTGCTCTGGGGCGGCTATGCGATCGGCGGCGTTGCGCTGTTCTATATCATCTTCGTTCTGCCGTGCTGGTTCCGAAAGCCGCTCGCGGAGGTGTTCATTCCGGCGGGGCATGTCGCCGCCGCACTGCTTGCGCTGTATATCTGTCTCAAAACAGGCGGGCACTGGTTTTTGAGCCTTGCCTTCCCGGTCTCCGGGATCAGCTGTCTGCTGTTCACCGCCGTCGTCTGCCTGCTCAAATACATCCGGCGCAGAAGGCTCTTCATCATGGGCGGATTCCTTCTGGGACTCGGCGGATTTACCATGCTGATCGAGTTTTTTGTCCACCTGACCTTCGGCGTTCCGATGTTCCGGTGGAGCCTGTATTCGATGATCGGATTCGCCGCGGCGGGCGGGTTTCTTCTGCTGGCAGGCATGATCCCCGCGCTCAGGCGAACGCTTGAAAAACACTTCTTCTTCTGATTTCACGATGGGAAAGCGTCCTTTTACAACCGAAAAACGCCGCATTCCGGCAGGCGGACACAGCATCCGGCTTCTGATCCTGCGCTCCTCCGAACGAACGGATCAAAAAATGCCGGGCGTTCTGTGGATTCACGGCGGCGGGTATCAGTCCGGCTCCGCCGGAAGCATCTTTGTGACGCGCGCCCGGTCGCTGACGGTCAAGTACGGCGCGGTGCTTGTTGCGCCCGATTACCGTCTTTCCAAAAAACACCCCTATCCCGCCGCCCTGCACGACTGCTACACGGCGCTCAAATACCTGAAGGAGCACGCGGATGAGCTCGGCGTGCGCCCGGATCAGATCATGATCGGCGGCGAAAGCGCCGGCGGCGGCATGACGGCGGCGCTGTGCATGCTTGCCCATGACCGGGGCGAGGTCAACATTGCCTATCAGATGCCGCTGTATCCGATGCTGGACGACCGCGACACGCCCTCGTCGGCGGACAATCACGCGCCGAACTGGAACACAAGGCGCAATCACAAGGCGTGGAAGCGCTATCTTCGCGACGCCTACGGCACCGACATGGTTCCCGATTACGCCGCCCCGGCAAGGCGTGAAGACCTTTCCGGCATGCCGCCCTGCTATACGTTTGTCGGCGATATCGAGCCGTTTTACCGGGAAACGGTCGATTATGTCCGCCGTCTCAAGGAAGCGGGCGTCGAAGCGTCCTGCGACGTTTACCCGAACTGGTTTCACGCGTATGATCTGTTCTTCCCCGCCAGGAAGGTCGTGCGGGAAGCGATCGAACGGTTTGAATCGCACTACCGGTACGCCGCAGAGCATTATTTCGCCCCGCAGGACCGATAGCGTTCCGAAAAAAACAACAGGATCCGCCGAAGCGTTTCGGCGGATCCTGCTTTTGTTTTGGGAGAACAGTCGTCAGCGGTACGTATCCGCCGTAATGTTGTCGAGATCGGCATCCTTGGTCTCCTTGACCTTTGTCATCAGCAGGACCAGCGAAATCGCCATAAACGGTACGCAGAGAAACAGGAACAAAAGATCCCTGGATACAAAATTCTGCAGCACGATGAACAGCGCCTGCCCGATAAACATGCCGGCGCCGATCATAACCGAAATCGTTCCCATGACCGAGGCACGCATGCCGGACGGCGAGGATTCGGCGGGCATTGTCAAAATCAGCGTATCGGACATCGACCAGAGTCCGCCGATCGAGCAGCCGTAAGCGATGCCGGCGGCAACCGGTCCCCAGTTGAACCGACACGCAAGCACGAACATCAGAAGACCCAGGAGCGCCAGCCCGCCGAGGATCAAACAGGCTTTTTTGCGCCCCAGCCGATCGGAGAAAAATCCGCTCACAATGGTCACGACGCCGTTGACCAGCGGATAGATGATCAGCACGGTCGCTACCAACTCGGTGGACATTGCGCCCTCCAGAACGGTTGTGTAATAGGAGGTATAGAAGGTCGTCGCGAAGAACAGGAAGCCTGCGATCAGGATCCAGCGAAGCTGACGATTTTTGAAGATGAACCGGATCGCGCGGAACACGCCGCCCTGTTCGGCGGTGCCGTTCTTTTTATCCTCCGCCGCTTTCAGTTCCCGCTGCTCCGGTGTGAGCAAAAGGAAGCCGCGCCGCTGTTCCACAAACACCGGCGTCTCCCGCATGAGGAAGAACGCCATGACGCCGACGACGATCGCGACGACGATCGGAATCAGATAGACCATGCGCCAGCTTGCAGGCACATCTTCCTTCAGGAAGATCCGTGACAGCACGCCGATCAGCGAAACCGAGATCAGCGCAATCCCCTTTGCGATAAAGCTGTAGGTCGCGCGCTTTTCCTTCGGCGCGGTCTCCATGATATAGAGCACCTGCATGTCGTTCGGCGTGAAGAACATCATAAACAACATGCCGAGGATATACTGGATCGCGCTCTGACTCGTCATGACGATCAGCATGCCGACGCCCATGCCGACGGTGTTGATCATCAAAAACAGCCTCCGGCCATACCGGTCGGACAACGCCTTATAGAACGGCGTGATGATCAGAAACAGGTTGGACGCCACCTGCCACGGCGCAACCGTATTGAGTGCGCCCGTAAACGCTTCCGAATTGACGTCGCGCGATGTGATTCGAAAGAGATCAAACAGCGCGTAAGGCTGCATGGCGGCATTGACATTGGATGTGATCTCATCCACGATGTAGATCACCGTCAGCACGATCATTGCAAACAGCAGATAATACACGCCTTTCGGCCGCTGCGCTTCGCGATTGAGCCGCAAAAGCTCGCGCTGTTCCCGGGCATATGCCTTTTCTTTGTTCAAAACGCTTCCCCCCTTTTTCCTCTGCGGCAAACCGCCGCACCGACAGTATAACAAATCCGTTTTGAAATCGCAATCCCGCGAACAGTTTTGTCTTGCAAAACGCGCGGATTTGGGCGATAATAGGAGTATCAAAAAGGAGGACAGACAAATGACAGACCGAACCCCCGTACCCTTTCGGGACGGCAGCAAATACATCCCGTTTGAACAGCGCACCGGCGAATCATCCGTCGTATTCTTCACGCGCGATCTTTCGGAAAACGGACTTCTGAAAATCTACGACCGGGTCGGCTCGGTCCTCACGGGCAGGGTGGCGATCAAGCTGCACACCGGCGAGGCGGAGGGTCCGAACATCATCCCCCGTCCCTGGGTCAGAGAGCTCATCGAATCGCGCCTGCCCGACGCGACCATCATCGAAACCAACACCTATTATGAGGGCAGCCGCTATACGACCGAAGCGCACCGCAAAACGCTCGAGATCAACGGCTGGACGTTCTGCCCGGTCGACATCACCGACGCGGACGGCGTTGCGGAGCTTCCGGTGCGCGGCGGCAAGTGGTTTCACACCATGCACGTCGGCAAAAGTATGAAAAACTATGACTCGCTGCTGACGCTGACGCATTTCAAGGGGCATATCATGGGCGGCTTCGGCGGGTCGAACAAGAACATCGGCATCGGCTGCGCGGACGGCAGGATCGGCAAGCGCGACATCCACACCGCGAAAGGCTCCGACGACATGTGGAGCATTGCCGAAGAGGAGCTGATGGAGCGCATCTCCGAAAGCACCAAAGCGACGGTCGATTTCTTTGCGCCGCACGTCTGTTTTATCAACGTGATGCGCAATATGTCCGTCTCCTGCGACTGCGAAGGTCCCGAAGCGGAGCCGGTCGTGACGCCGGACGTCGGCATCGTCGCGTCGCTCGATATCCTCGCCGCGGACGCCGCATGCGTCGATCTCGTGTATGCGCTCCCGAACTTCAGCGGCAAGGCGCTGACCGAGCGCATGGAAACGCGTCACGGGCTCCGGCAGCTCAGCTATATGAAGGAGCTTCACATGGGCAACGACCGCTATACGCTGATCGACCTGGATCACGACGATGCGGTCATCACCGCGGAGGAAGCGGTTGCCGGGATCGATCCCGTCTGGACGCCCGACCGGTTCAACACCTTTTGGGGACGCAACAAGCGCGTGTTCTCCTGATCGGGAGAACGGCGAAGAACATGCAAACGGAGAACGGTGCTTTGCGAAAGGTTCGGATTTACGGAACCCTCGGCCCCGCATGCGGGGACCCGAACATACTGGAACGGATGCTGCGCGAAGGGATGGACGGCGTCCGGCTGAATCTGTCCCATTCCTCACTGGAGGAAGCGGGCGGGCTTTTGCATGCCTGTCGCGCAGCCGCAGAGGCGTGCGGCGTTCCCTGTGAGCTGCTGATCGACATGCAGGGTCCGGAGCTTCGGATCGGCGCGCTGAAGGATCCTCTTCCGCTGCGCGCAGGCGAGCTCCTTGCCGCGGACGTTCTTCCGTTTCCGAAGGCGGTGCGGGAAGCGCTGTCGATCGGGCAGGAGGTCCTTTTGGACGACGGAAAGCTTCTTTTGAGAGCGGAAAGCGGCGGGCTCCGCGTTGTGCGCGGGGGCGTGCTGGAAAGCCGGAAGAGCGTTGCGCTTCCCGGGATCGCGATCCCGACGCCCGCCATGACCGAAGCGGACCGCGAACACATCCGCAAGGCAGCGGCGTTCGGCGTGACGGCGGTGATGCAGCCGTTCGTGCGATCCGCAGAGGACCTTCTTGCGGTGCGAAGCGCGCTGGACCGCGCGGGCGGCAGGGAGATCCGGCTGCTTGCCAAGGTCGAAAACGCCGCGGGGATCGCGCATCTGAACGAACTGATCCCGCACTGCGACGAGATCGTCATCGCGCGCGGCGATCTCGGAAACGCCATGCCGCTGTGGGAGCTGCCCGCGGCGCAGAAGCGCATTGCCGCCGCGTGCCGCAGCGCAAACCGGGATTTCATGGTGGTCACGCAGATGCTCGACTCCATGATGCGCAGGGCGGTTCCGACGCGCGCGGAGGTATCCGACATCTTCAACGCCGTGCTGGACGGCGCCGCGTCCGTGATGGTGACCGGCGAAACCGCGTCCGGCGATTATCCCATAGAGGCGATCCGGTACCTCAACAAAACGGTGCGCGAGGCGGAAGCGTACCGCAGCAGTCTTTCATGAAAACGCATCCCAGGCTGACAAAAGAAGCCCTTAGAAGCAACCGGACCGTCGGCGCAATCCTCCTCAACATGCTGATCGCGGCGGTCAGCCTGTTCTGGAACGGCTTCGGGCTGTACCTCACGATCCGCGCAAACATCGGCGCCGCGCCGTGGGACGTGCTGAACCTGGGCATTTCACACACCTTCGGCATTCTGTACGGGACCGCGTCCATTCTTGTTGCGTGCACGATCCTGCTGATCGACATTCTCTTGAAGGAACCGGTCGGCATCGCCATGTTCATCGACGCATTCGTCGTCGGCAAGGCGGTCGATTTCTTCAACTGGCTCGATCCCGTCCCGCCCTGCACCACGCTGTGGACCTCGATCCCGCTGCTGCTTTTGGGGCTTGTGATCCTTGCCTATACGCAGTACGCGTACATGATTGCTTCGCTCGGCTGCGGTCCGCGCGACACGCTGATGGTGGGGATCGCAAAGCGCGTCAGGCGCATTCCGATCGGCGTCGTCAGCATCGTGATCCTGAGCACCGCAACGCTCATCGGCTGGCTGCTCGGCGGTCCGGTCGGGATCGGCACGCTCATCTGCGCGTTCGGCGCAGGTCCGATCATGCAGCTTGCCTTCCGCACGGTGCGCTTCGATGCGACCGGCATCCGCCACCAAAGGCTGTCCGAATCGTTCCGCGTTTTCTTTCCGCGCGCACGCTTCCGGTTCCCGAAGAAATAAATCTCTCAGTATCAGGTAAGGGGTATTATGAAAAAGAAGATCCTTGTGACGGCGGCTGTCGTCATCACGGTCGCCGCGCTGCTCGTGCTGAGCCTGGTGTTCGGCAAAGCTGCGCTCTCCGCCGCTCAACTCGAAACTCTGAAGATCCTTTTGATCGTGTGCGGCGCAAGCGTCGCATACTGCTTCATCGCAGGCGAGCTTTCGCAGAACTTTTCGCAGATGGACAAGCTTTGGAGCATCCTGCCGATCGCGTACGCATGGATCGTCGCGATCCGAAACGGCTCGGATCTTCGCACGCTCGTCTACGCGCTGATCGTCACCGCCTGGGGGATCCGGCTCACGGTCAATTTCGCGCGGAAAGGCGCGTACCGGCTGAAATTCTGGACCGGCGAGGAGGATTACCGCTGGTCGATCGTGCGGAGCAGTCCGATCTTCCGGCACAGGTTCGCATGGACGCTGTTCGATCTGTTCTTTATCAGCTTCTATCAGAACGCGCTCGTGCTCGCGATCACGCTGCCGGCGCTTGCCTGCATGGGTTCAGATGCGCCGTTCGGCGTCTGGGACGCGGTCGGCGCCGCGCTTGCGGTCGGCTTCCTCGTTCTCGAGACCGTCGCCGACGAGTACCAATGGCGCTTCCATAAGACGAAAAAAGCGCTGCTCCGGGCAGGCGGGTCGCTCGAGACGCTCGAAACGCCCTACGATCTCGGCTTCAACACCACCGGTCCGTGGTCGCGGATGCGGCATCCGAATTATCTCGGCGAGCAGGGGATCTGGCTCTCCCTCTATCTCTTCGCAATCGGCGCGGGCGCGGCGCGCGGCGCGTTCCACTGGACGCTGACGGGACCGCTTCTGCTCGTTCTGTTGTTTGTCGGAAGCTCGTCGCTCAGCGAAACGATCTCGTCGAAAAAATACCCGCGTTACCGGGACTATATCGCGCAGGTGTACGCCTACCTGCCCCTCAGAAAATTCGATCCGGACAAATAAACAATCAAAAGCTTTTATACGCCGAAACAGCGAAGGAATTGCTTCCTCCGCTGTTTTTTTGCATGCTGCTCAATACTGTTTGTTGCAGGACGAAATGAACGAATCGTCGAAGAAGACATGGGTATCGCCGACGATCACATACATATCCGTCACGCCGAACCGTTCGATCACTTCCGAAACGGAACCGATCTTGTTCTTGGTATAGAAGCGCGGATCATAGAGGACCACGCGATCGTACGCCTCCGCAAAGAACGGCACGGTGCAGAGTCCGTAGGAATCCGCCAGCACGAAGCAGGTCTTGTTTTCGCCGCTTCCGCCGTCCGTACGCTCGATCACGGTCAGATTGCCCGGACCGCCCAGATAGATCGTGTACCGGTCACGCGCGTTGGCATTGCGGTCGAGCAGCGGGATCTCCTGATACTGCTCCGCCGTCTCGTACCGAAGCACCCGGACGGGATGCGTCGGCGTCAGGATATCCAGGGTGTCCGGATTTTTCTCCATCTGCTTGGTCGGTTTGTCACGATAGATCGTACCGAGGAACGGATACTCCTGCTCCTTCGGAAACGCGTCATAGGGCGGAAGCGTCTCCCCCGCTTCCTCCATCATGCGGGAGATGACGAGATACGCGCCGTATACCGTCCAGTGCATATCGGAGCGGTAGAAGACATATTCGCCGTCCATCAGCGGCTTGCCGAGCAGCTCGACCGTGCAGAACGCCGACACATTGTCCGCCGTGATCGCATGGATGAACGGCTCGACTTCGGAGGAAAAGCCCTGCGGATCCTTATATGTCAGCAGCCGGTTCGCCCGTGAGCTGTACGGAACGATCGTAAACGACAGAACGCCGTCCTCGGGCAGCAGCGACGCATATGCGTCAAGCAGCGCGCCGATCTTCTTCAGAAGCTTTTTTTCGCCTTTATATACGGTCCGGTTCCCATCGCCGCTCAGCATCCGGCATTGCATGCTCGAAGGATAATCATCCGGGTTCACCGGCTCCTTGGTCGGTCTCGGCGTCGGCGTCGGCTCCGGCGTCGGCGTCGGCTCCGGCGTTGCCGTGGGCGAAGGTGTTTCCGCCGCCGCAGAAGCGCTTTCGATCGGCGTTTCCGCGGGCTGCGGTGTCGGTTCGGGCGTCGGGACGGCAGTCTTTGCCGGACGCGGCGTTACGATCTGTTCCGAATCGGAAACCTCTTCCTGATACTGCATGTCAGGGACGTCGTTCTCGGCAACCCGCATGTAATCGTCGAGGGACGCAAGATTGCCGATCTGCCGCAGACTCTGCGTTGCGCGGATGATCCCGGCGCGCGCCGGGAAGCGGTCCGAAAGAAAGCGCTCCGTTCCGTCCGAAAAGGATCCGCTGAACACATCCCGGAACGTAAAGTCGGGACGTTCCGCCAGCATACGGTTTTCCGTCTCCGAAAAAGCGGGACCGTCCGGCGTCAGGAACAGCTCGTATGCCCCCACCAGAAAGAGCAGCAGCAGCGCGATCAGCGCCACGGCAGGCAATATATATTTTCGCATCGCGCCCTCCTCTCAGAACCGGAAATACAGGAACGGGTTAAAGCTCTGCCCCACCAGGAACATCACCGAAAGACCCAGGATCAATACTGCAAGGACCGCTTTTCCGTAAGGACGAAGCACGTTCCTTTTGCCGCGCTCCCTGCGTTCCCTGAATTTCTTCACAGCCCACTTTCTGAGCGGCAGCGAACAGACGACGCAGGCGATCAGCAGTACCGGGTTGCTCTTCAGCGCATAGACCGCAAAGGGATCCGAAGCCGGCACCGTCCACGGCGCAAACATCGCCTTAAGCTGCGAGCCGAGCGCGGCGAACGATTCGTTTCGGAAAATGACCATGCTCGCGACCATCACGAGCAGCACAAGGATATGACGGATCACGGACGGCGTTTTATCCAGCACGCGCCGCAGAACGAGCCGTTCCAGAATCAGGAAAAAGCCGGAGTACAGTCCCCAGAGCAGATAGTTCCAGCTTGCGCCGTGCCAGATGCCCGTCAGCCCCCAGACCACGATCATATTGAAGATCCAGCGTCCGGTGCCGACACGGTTCCCGCCCAGCGGAATATATACATATTCCCGGAAAAACGTGCCGAGCGAAATGTGCCAACGGCGCCAGAATTCCGAAACGCTCTTGGAAATGAACGGTGCGTCGAAGTTCTCCGCGAAGCGGAAGCCGAGCATCCGCCCGAGCCCGATCGCCATCTCGGAATAGCCGGAAAAATCAAAGAAGATCTGGAACGAAAACAGGATTGCCGAAAGCCATCCGGACAGGCAGGACATCTCCGCGCCGGTCGGCAGCGTTGCGAGCACCTCGCCGCACAGATTCGCCAGCAGCACCTTTTTGCCGAGTCCGAGGCAGAAGCGGAAAAAGCCTTCGCCGAAGCCTGCGCGCGTGACCTCACGGCCTTCGATCGCCTCCGCCACCTGCTTAAAGCGGACGATCGGTCCCGCAATGAGCTGCGGGAACAGCGAAACGTACAGAAGCAGCCAGAACGGATTCTTCTGCAGTCGCGCTTCGCCGCGATAGACGTCCACGGTATAGGTGATGATCTGGAACGTGTAGAAGGAAATGCCGATCGGAAGCTTCGGCGCGGTCATCCGGAAGCTGCTTCCCGCAAGCGCGCAGACGCTGTTGACGAGAAACGCCGAATACTTGAAGAAAACCAGCGAACTCAGGCTGATCAGAACGCCGATGATCAGCGCGGCTTTAGACGCTCTCTGCGACTGTGCGCCCGCGATCACCCTTGCGCTGACATAATTGACGAGCGTGGAAAAGATCATCGCCAGGATCCACACCGGCTCTCCCCATGCGTAAAACAGCAGGGAGGCGATCAGCAGGATTGCATTTCTGGCGCGCGTGTTTTTCACCAGCGTATGCAGCCCGATCACGATCGGCAAAAACAGACAGAGAAACGTCAGCGAAGAAAAAACCATACTGTCGACAACCTAAGAATTTTTTGTTATTTTATCATTTCCGCGTATGCTTGTCAACAAAACCGCCCTCCGTTCCCGCCGTACGGCAGCATGCTCCGCGCGGTCGTATCGACGTGCGCCTCAGTCCCGCAAAAGAGGCGCCTTTCCCATATGACGGAAACCCGGATCTTTCGGGTCGCGGCAGCCCGAAAACGAAAAAGAGCTGCCGCGCGGCAGCCTTTATTCTTACCCTTTCCGGTAAAACGTGTAATGATACGCCTTTCGGAACCCGAGCTTCTCGTAAAACGGCAGGTCCGAGATCACATACGCCTCCTTCGCGCCGAGCCGCGCGGCTCGGTTCAGCGCCTCGTAAATGAGCGCCTTCGCGATCCCCTTCCCGCGATGCCTCGGCACGGTGCAGACCGGCTCCACATACGCGTAATCGGTCTTTTCGCTGTACCACACCCCGCAGTACGCGGCGTATTCGCCGTCCGGACAAGCCGCGCAGAGGTTCAGCTCGCGGCGGAAATGCTTCCGGCGCTGCTGCATCGGCTCTTCCGCGCGCTCGAATTCCGCGCGGTCCTCCCCGTGGTCGAAGCCCTGCCATATCGCCCACTGCACCGCGCGGGACTCCGTCGCCGGGTCCGGCGCGCAGAACGAAAACCCATCCGGCAGCGCCGCGGGAAGCGTTCCGTTCAGACGCAGCGCCATGATCGTTTCGGTCTGCCCGGTCGGCAGAAACCCGTTCGCCTCCGCCGCCCCGATCTCCGCGGCGTTTCCGTCGCAGATCGCGATCGCAAGCCCGGAATCGTCCTTCAGCGCCGCATGGGCATATTTCAACACGTCCGGATACAGCGCCGCGTACGCGGGCAGCACGCCGCAAAACGCCTCGCCGAAATACATGTCGTAGATTGCCGCGCCCACGACCCTGCCGCCGTCGAGCCAAAGTCCGATCGCATCCTTTGCGTTCCGGTCGAATTCCGGATGCTCATACATCCACTCGAACCGCGCCCAGTTCCAGTTGATATGCGAACGGTCCTCCCGGTTCAGCGCGATCAGAAAATCGCAGACCGCCTCGTAATCCGCGTCGCGGTAATGCCGGAATTCCATTTCAATCCCGCTCCTTCAAAAGCCAATCGTCCAGAAACCGCATCTGCTCTTCCGTATGGAACCAATGCTCGCCGCCCGGCATGACGGTGAGATCGGCGCCGTGCGCGTCCGCAAAGTCCCCGATCGTTTCCCGCGGGGTGATGTCGTCGCGCTCCGCGTACAGGATCGCGGTCGGCGCGTTCCATTCGACCGGATGCGTGCGGACATAGTCGAGGTACTCCCATGAGAGCGCAACGCCGCCTTCGAGCGGGATCGTGCCGCGTTCTCTGAGCGCGTCCTCCGTGACGCCTGCCTGCGCCATGAGCGCAAGGATGATCGATTCCATATCCACGACCGGCGAAATGAGATACGCCTTTTTGAGCAGTCCGTCGACGCTTGCGTGCATCGCAAGGAAAGCGCCGATGCTGTACCCGATCAGGCTCACGCTCCGGTACTCGTCGAACAGCTCCAGCACCGTGTCGAAGATCTCCTGTCCCGCGGTCCACGGTTCGATCCCGTGATAGTCGAGCCCGATGACCTCGCAGTCCGGAAACAGCGGCCGGTAGTGCTCCGCCTCCGCCGCGCTGCCGCCCAGTCCGTGCAGAAACAGCACCGCGTCCCGCTGCTTATTCACACGCTCATCCAGTACAAGCCGCATGTCTATAAGCGCCTGCCAGCCGGTCTTGCGCGAACGGAAGCCCATCGGGTTCCGCCCGTATTCACAGAACCCGACGCTTTCATAGAGCGCGATCGCAGGCGCGTTGTCGGCGACGACGGAAAGCTCGAGCTGCGCATAGCCCGCCGCCTTGGCGCATTCGATGCACGCCTCGGTGAGCGCGCGCCCGATCCCGAGTCCCCAATACGCCTTGTCGATGCTGATGCCGAACTCGGCGCGATGCCGCAGCTTGCACTTCGGGCCGACACAGCTGATCCCCGCAAGCCCGACGGGTATTCCGTCGACCTCGGCAAGGATCTCAATCTCGTTGCCGCTTTCCGTTTTCTTCTTCAGAAACACCGCTTCGCCCTCGACAGTGTGCGTGCTTTCATCCCGATAGGACGCGAGAAAATCGGACTGCTCATGCGTCAGATTGAAAAGATCCAGTACCGCCTGTCCATCCGCTTCCGTGCCGTTTCTTAAAACGCATTCCCTGCCGTCCTTCAGCTTGACCGTTCTGAGGTATTGCATGGCGTTCGCCTCCTTTTCCTTTCTATCATAGCAGAAGCGCGGGACAAACGCAATGCCCCGCGCTTTGGTTGGTTTGTGTCAGAACGCGATCAGCCAGATCGTCCGGCTCACAATGTGCAGGAGCAGATGACTGAGCATCGCGTACCGGATACCGTACTTACGGTACAGCCTGCCGAACAGCAGCCCGAACGCGCCGTTTAAGAGGAAGCAGCGCAGCAGCAGAAGCGGCGTGAGCGCGCCGAAGGTCTGCAGCGTTACCGGAATGTGTCCCGCCGCAAACAGCAGCGCCGCTGCGACGTTCGCCGCAATCAGAACGCCGGTCGGAACGGTTTCCCGCTTTTTAAGGAAGATCTTCCAAACGAGGAACGCAACGAGGCTCATGAAAAAGAGCCGCATCATGACCTCCTCGATGATCCCGCCGTACAGGATCGAACCGATCCAGGTGTCGGCGTCGAACGTACCCGCCGCCGCGTACGACGCGCCGATTTCCGGGATCCACCGTCCGAACGTCCATGCGTCGAGGCTCAAAACCGTGCCGGCGACAAGCGATACCGCAAGCGTAATGAACAGCGGCTTTTTTGCAAAGCGGAACGGACGGATAAGCCCGATCCGGTCGGACAGGAGATAGCCGAAGAACCCGCAGACGAGCGCGTACAGGACCGTCTGTATGACGGTGATCGCAAGCAGCGCCGTTTCGCCGCCGAGCTGCGCGACCGCCTGTTGAAGCAGTGCGGGATCGACGAGCTTCAGCGTATACCGCGCGGCAAAGAAGCCCGCGACGAGCGCGACCGGCAGCAGCGCCAGCGTAAAGAGAAGCGCCCTTTTCGTTCGGCTCATGCCTTTTCGCCTCCCCAGACCTCCACGCAGAAGCCCTTATGTCCGCACGACGTGCAGGTGAGCCGGCGCGTTTTCGGCGTATGCGATGCAAAGAACATTTCCTTAAACGTCGGACGGAAGACGGTATGGCATTCCGGGCAGACGTAGGCGACGTGCCTGTAATAGTACCGCGAAAGCACGATCGCGAACGGGATCGCCAGCGCCGCCCAGAGGGCGAACACCCACCAGATCCCTTTCAGCGCCCAAAGCAGGACTCCCGCGATTTGCAGCGCGACAAGCGGCAGACCGAGCAGAAATGCCATGAGATACATGCGGTTCAGTTTTTTCTTGTTTGTCACGGTGATCGCGATATCGCCGATGGATTCCACGGTGAAATGCTTCGCGTCCGCGACGGCTTTCTGAAGATCTGCGAGCTTTTCGAGCTTCGCGTCCAGCGCGCCGCGCTCCGTTTTAAGCTCCTGCTCCTGCTGCTCCAGAAGGACCTCAATCACGTTCTCCGGATGCTCCTCCGAAAAAAGCTGTCCGATCACGTCGATCGAAAGACCGATCTCGCGCAGAAAGCAGATGACCTTGAGCTTTTGAAGATCGCCGTCGTCATAGAGCCGACGTCCGCCCTCGCTCAAAGCGCTCGGCGTCAGGATCCCGCGCGTATCGTAATACTGCACGGTCCGCACCGTCACGCCGCACGCCTTCGCCATTTCACCGGTTGTGTATTGCGACATCGTTTTCGCCTCCTTTCACCGCCGTTATAGCACATAACGCAGCGTCACGAGCAATACCTTACGTTAGAGGATTTTTCGGAAAAACACGGTTTTTTGCAAAAATCATGCATTCGGCACGATCCGGATCAAAATATCCCCGGTCGTGGTCGTGATGCTGCATTTGCCGCCCGCAGCGGAACCCGGCACACGGATGTCGCCCGTGGACGAATGCGTCTCGAAGATCTTGTCCGTCAAAAGCGTGCCCGTCACGTCGCCGGTGCTCGTTTTCACCCGGATCTCCGCGGCGTCGCTGTTCCGGAACGTTACTTCGCCGGTGCTCCGCTCGATCGAGATCATCCCCGACGCGAGAACGTCGATAAGCGACAACTCACCCGTGCTGCCGTCGGTGACGAGGTTCCGGCAGGTCAGTCCTTCGAGGATCACCTCGCCCGTGCTCACCTTTGCCTGCACGTCGCCGCGGCAGGCAGCGTTCGTCATCCGGACGTCGCCGGTCGTCGTCCTGCAGTCGATCGCATCCGCCGACACGCCGTTGATCGAGACGTCCCCGGTGCTCGTTTCGATCGAAAGGAGGTTTTTGACCGTCGCGTCAAAGCGCACGTCCGCGGTGCCCGCATGGATCGCGGCGCTATCAAACGTCAGCCAGTCCGGCACCTCCGCGTCGCCCGTATGCGTTTCGATCGAAAGCATTTCATAGGCGTCGTTCGGCAGATATACCGTGATCAGCTCCTTTTCAAACGAGATATTTATGAGACTCCGCCATCCGGTCGTTTCCTCGGAAACGATCTGCAGCGTTCCGTTCTCCGCCTTGACGGTGTGCGTGTTTTTCTTCGTCTCCCGGCACACAACGCGCGCCGCGCCGTCCTCGGATTGCGCAAACCGGATGATCTCCGTGTTCCCGCGGATCTCGATGCTGCGAAACGCCGCCTCGACCGGGTACTCTTTGAGTTCCGTCGGCATGGTCTCAAACATATGATAATCGAATTTTGCCGACGCAAGCGCGACGACGCCGATGATAATTCCCGCTATAAGTAAGATCGCCGCAATGATCAAAGCTGCTTTTTTCATTTGGTACGCTCCTTTCCGACAAACAGGTTCTTAATACCGATCACGATCTTTTTCGCAAGCAGGACGGTCCCCTTGCTTGCCGCGACGCATCCGAAGAACAGGAAGATCGAAAGCGCCGCAAGGATCAGCGCAGCGCCGAGCGCGAACATTCCCGCAAGCCCGTGTCCCGAAACAAAGAACACGACCGCCCCGCAAAGCAGCGCAACGGCGGAAACGATGAACGCGACCTCGATCGCCCACAGCGCGATCACCAGCGACCACAGCGTGACGTACAGCGCCAGCACGACCGCCCCCGCCGCGGCGAGCAGCGGGAACCACAGCGGAAAGCCGAGGATCAGCAATACGATCTCCCACGCGCGCATTTTGCGCTTCGGCTTGATCTTCTCCTTCACGAGCCTGGTCAAGGGCGTTTCCTCCACGATCTGCCGTACGACCTCGTCGACCGTTCCGATCTCCGCTACCGCGGCTTCTTCCGTGCGTCCTTCCTCGATCCGATCGTCGATCATCTCGCCGTAGAACGCGATCCGTTCCTCAATATCCGCCTCGGGAAGGCCGTTAAGCCCCTCCCTGAGCGCGTTCAGAAATTCCTGTTTAAGCATGTTCTTCCTCCCCCTTGGTCACAAACTGATAGATGGAAATGACTTCCTTCCACTCCTTTTTGAACTCCTCGATCCGCCGGTGCCCGGCGTCGGTGATATGATAATACTTCCGAAGTCTGCCGTCGTGCTCTGCGGTCCGCGTCGTCAGCATGGACGCCGCTTCGAGCCTTTTTAAGATCGTGTACAGCGTCGATTCCGAAAGCTCGACATACGGCTTCAGGTCCTTGATGATCTGATAGCCGTAGGAATCCTCATCCCTGATCGCCGCCAGCACGCACACGTCCAGCATTCCTCGCTTCAACTGGATATCCATCGAATACCTCCTTTCGTGTAATACTTCTCTTTGCGTAATGCATCGTATCACGAGGTATATGTTTTGTCAACCCCTTTTTTTTCCAAAAAATGAAAAAAGCTCCGAAGAGCTGTTCTCAAAAGGTGGGACACCCCCAAAGTCTTCCCCGCAGATGCGGGTCGCTAAGCTGTTCTTCCCGTTTGAACGAGCCATCCTTCATGAACAGCCGCGACGGTTGCAGCCGCGCAGACGACCGCCGCGCTGTATTTGAAATGGATCCATGTAAGCGTCAGCGGGAAGACGAACAGCAGTCCTCCGGTTACCTTGTTCAATATGGAATGCACCGATATCAGCTTTTTCTGTCGGAGATATCCAACTGCGATATTCCCCACCTTGATCGCGGCAATGACGGCGATCCAAATACAGAGCCAAGCCGGAACGTCCAGTACCGGAAGCAGCTTAAAAAGGCAAACCGCAACCAATACGATATCCGCGACCGTATCCAGCCTTGCGCCGAACGCGCTGACGGTCCCTGTTTTCCTTGCCACCGCGCCGTCGATCATATCGGTGATTCCGGCAACGATATAAAGCACAAAAAATACCGGGGACAATGCCGGGCAAAACAGCAAGGCAACGCTGAGCACGATTCTGCTTCCGGTGATGATATTCGCCATGTTACATCGGCGTCCCCACTTCGATCAGATTGCCGTCGGGATCATAGAAGCGGACGACCTTCTGCCCCCAGCTGTGTGTCATAAGCCTGTTGACGTATTGTACTTCCGGATAATATGCTTCAAGCTTTTCAATAAACCCTTCTATGTCAGGCTCCTCAAAATAAAGCTCGCAGGCATTGTTTTCCGGAATGATATCTCTCCCGAGGAACGCTTTCCAGTATTTCTCTTCCTGCAGGACCAATCCTTCCGTCAGGATCATATTTCCGTCATTGTCAAGGATCAGCTCAAGACCGAACACATCCCGGTAGAACTGCCTGGATCTCTCGATATCCTTCACAACGATCAGTACGTTTTTCAGTTTCATTGTTTTCCCTTTCTTCGAACCGAATCCCGATTGCGTAATCTCTTGACAAACCAGATCGGAAGAGCCTTTTCCGTCATTCTTTGCTTATTCCTTCGCAAGCTGATCTAGCGTCTCCCCCGTGACGCGCCAGATCGTCCATTCGTCCATCGGACGCGCGCCGAGCGAGCGGTAGAAGTCCATGCTCGGCTTGTTCCAGTCGAGGCAGACCCATTCCATGCGCCCGCAGCCGCGTTCGACTGCGATCGCGGCAAGCCGCTTGAGAATCGCTTTCCCGTAGCCCCTGCCGCGGGATTCGGGCAGCACATAGAGGTCCTCAAGGTACAGCCCCGCCCTGCCCACAAAGGTCGAGAAATTGTGGAAGAACAGCGCAAAGCCAACCTCTTTCCCGTTCTCGCAGGCAAAGAGCACCTCGGCGCTTTGCTTTTCAAACAGCCATTCTTTGAGCAGTTCTTCGGTTGCAACGACCTCGTCGGACATCTTCTCATAGGCTGCAAGCGCTTTGATAAAGGACAGGATCAGCCCGCAGTCGCGTTCTTCCGCCGTGCGGAACGTCAGTTCTTCCATCGTCATTCCTCCGTCTTCCGTAAGTGTTCCAGATACGCTTCGAATTCGGGCGTTCTCGACCAGTATCGAATCCCCCAGTTTTCAAAGTTCCATTCGTCCGTATAACCGTTGCATTCGTAATCGACGTACCATAATAGCCCGTCGCGTACGACAAAGTTCGTCGGGAAATAATCGATGTTCAGCCCCGCCGCCTTTGCCTTTGCCGCCATGTCGCGCACGTCGGCAAGATGCGGCTCCGCGCTGCGTCCGCTTTTCACGATCTCAAAAACGGTCTCGCCCGCGATATACTCCTTCACGATCCGTTCGGTTTGCGGGTCGATCGCGTACAGTTCGGGAATGCGGATCCCGGCTGCCTTCAGCCGTTCGTAATCACGCCGCTCGGCTTCGAGCTTGTCGCCGAAGCTGTAATAGCTGCACGGCTCGTGGTGGATCTGTTTCAGCACGACCTCCCGTCCCTCGCATTCGGCAAGATAGGAATATCCGCCCTTGCCGTGTCCAAGCAGCCGTTTGACGCGGTATTCCGTTCCGCAGACCGTGATCGTTTTTTCCATGCGCGCCTTCCTTTCGGCACGATTATACCACAGCGCGCTCCGAAATCCAATCCGTTTCGATGCAAAAAGCGAGGCGTTTGCCTCGCTTTCGATTATCCGATCCTGATGTATTTCTTGTAGACAAAGCCCGTCTTGCCCTTGTAGTCGATCTTGATCCAGTTGCCGGAGCGTCCCTGAACCGTGAAGGTATCGCCGTTCTTCGCCGTGCCCAAAAGCTTCGAATTCTTCGTTGCCTTTGCGCGGATATTCACATGCGTATTGCACCGGATCGTGCCCTTCTTGCCCTTGATCGCTTCCTCCTCGTCGGAGAGCTTGACATAGCGATGGAAGACGAAGCCCGTCTTGCCGTCGAAGTCGATCTTGACCCAGTTGCCGGAGATTCCGAGCACGCTGTAAACCGCGCCCTTTGCCGCGGTGCCCAGGATCTTTGCGCTGCTCGAAGCCTTGGCGCGCACGTTCACCGCGATCTTGCAGTTGACGATCGTCGCCGTATTGCCGGACGGCGTCTCGGAGCCCTCCTTGAAGAGCTGAATGTATTTCTTGTACACATAGCCCGCGGTTTCCTTGTTGTACTGGATCTTGACCCAGCTGCCCGCCGTGGCGAGGACCTTAAAGGTCTTTCCGCGCTTTGCGGTGCCTAAAAGCTTGGACTTGCTCGAAGCCTTTGCGCGCACGTTCGCCGCGGTCTTGCAGTTGATGATCCTGCCCGTCTTACCCTCGACCGGCGTATCGTCGAGCGTTCCCTTGACGCTGATATAGCGTTTGAACACATACCCGTCCTTGCCGTTGAAATCGATCTTGATCCAGTTTCCGGACGCGCCTTTGACCGTAAAGGTCTCGCCCTTCTTCGCCTTGCCCAAAGACTTGGACTTGCTCGAAGCCTTTGCG
Organism: uncultured Clostridia bacterium; assembly: GCA_947168855.1. Taxonomy (GTDB): domain Bacteria; phylum Bacillota; class Clostridia; order Christensenellales; family CAG-138; genus UBA3792. Next base: position 379,916 of record CAMVNO010000002.1, on the reverse strand, counting down.
CGCACGTTCACCGCCGTCTTGCAGTTGACGATCGTGCCCTTCTGTCCCTTTTCGTTCACCTCGGTCACCGTCGCTGTCGTCTCCGGTTCCTCCGCGATCGCCGCGGCAGGCAGTGCCGAGAGCAGCATGACTGCCGCCAGGATGAGACCCAGTACCTTCTTCATTCTGAAAACCTCCTTTGCGTTGCGCCGCTTACGATATCTCTTCATTCAATAAGACGCACGAAGCGGACAATTGGTTGCAGATTCCCGCAAAAAAGCGGAAGCCGCTCCCGTTCGCCCCCATCATACCCCGTAAATGCGTCTGTTTTGTCACAAAAGCATGACCGGGATGTCACAGAGTTGTAAATTGTGCAGAAAGGATGTCAAGAATGTGTTTTGCATTTCTTAACATCCCCTATGAATTGCAGCATAGCTGCATGAATCGGCTGCGCCATGAATTGCCTACGGCATGAATCGGCAATTTCATTGCCGTTTATGAAGGTTTTCCGTTCGGAAAACCGACCTTCATGACGGCTGTGCCGTCAATTCATGCGCCGGAAGGCGCAATTCATGTCCTTTGGACAATTCACGGAGCGAAGCGAGAATTCATAAAGAGGGTGTTGAGAAACAGCTTTTTGTTTCTTAACACCCTCTTCTCTGCATAGACTTATTTCTTCTCGTCGATGCGCTCGCGGATCTTCGCTGCCTTGCCGCTTCTGTCGCGGAGGTAGAAGAGCTTCGCTCTGCGGACCACGCCGTGACGGACGACCTCGATGCGGCCGATGCGCGGGCTGTGGTACGGGAAGGTACGCTCGACGCCGATGCCGTAGGACATACGACGAACGGTAAAGGACTTGCGGATGCCGCCGCCCTGGATCTTGATGACGATGCCTTCAAAGTTCTGCAATCTTTCACGGTTGCCTTCGACGACCTTCACGAAAACGCGAACGGTATCGCCGACTTCCAGCTCGGGCAGGTCGCTGCGGAGCTGTTCTTTTTCGAGTTCACGAATGATGTCGGACATGTTTGATTTTCTCCTTTTTTCTATTTGAAACAGGCGTTCACGATCAATGCTGTCGGCGGACCGCCCGATGTCGCAAGGCGAATTATACCATAGCTGATATGGAAATGCAACCCCCAATTTTGCTTATTTTGCGGGATTTTTTCCGAAGTTCCCGAGAATGCACACTGTAAGAAAAATGGCTTCCCCTTGAGGGGAAGCTGTCGATGGTACGCGCGGGGAGCGCGCGATCTACCGCCGTAATGAAGCGTAGCGAAGTGAAGCCGTCAGGTGACTGATGAGGTGTTATTCGTACTTGCTTGACACCTCATCCACCGCAGGCGGTCCCCCTTCCCCTCAAGAGGAAGGCCAGTGTATCCGATCGGATCTATCGCGGATTTTTCCCGAAATTCCCCAAGAGGCACGGGCGAACCTCGCGCGTCTTTTCCATCGCCTGTTCGTGCCGCCACTTTGCGATGTTCGCGTGATGCCCGTTTAAGAGGATCTCCGGCACGTCCAGCCCCCGGAACGACGCGGGCCGCGTGTACTGCGGGTACTCCAATAGCCCGTTCGCGTGCGATTCGTCCTCCGCGCTTTCCTCGCTGCCCAAGACGCCCGGAATGAAGCGGGAAAGGCAGTCGATGAGCACCATGGCGGGCAGTTCTCCCCCGGTCAGCACGTAGTCGCCGATACTGATCTCCTCATCGATCAGCGTGTTCACGCGCTCATCCACGCCCTCGTAATGCCCGCACAACAGCACGAGCCGGTCGAGCTTGGAAAGTTCCTTTGCGCGTTCGCTTGTCAAGAGCTTTCCGCGCGGGGTTAAAAGGATCCGGTGCGGATGCGCCTCGCCGCAGACCGCCGCCATGCAGTCGAAGATCGGCTGCGCCATCATCACCAGACCCGCGCCCCCGCCGAACGGGTAGTCGTCGGTCTTTCTGTGCTTGTTGTCGGCATAGGCGCGGATGTCGTGCGTTTTGATCGAAAGAATGCCGCCGGCCTGCGCTCTGCCGAGAATGCTCGCCTGCATGACGCCCTCGAACATCTCCGGAAACAGGGTCAGAATGTCAATCTTCAAAGAGCCCGACCTCCTTCAAAACCGCCGCGTCGAACACGATCCGCCCGTTGTCGGTGTCGACCTCGCTCAGAACGCGCTTCAGCGCGGGAACCATCAGCCTGCCGTGTTCGATCTCATAGACGTCGTTCGCGCCGGTCTCATAGACCTCGGTGAGCTTTCCGTACGCGTTGCCGTCCGTGTCGAACGTCTCGCAGCCGATGAGATCGGTTACAAAATACGTGTCCTTCGGAAGCCGCACCCGGTGCGCCCGATCCACGCACAGGTACGCGCCGCGAAGCGCGTTTGCCGCTTCCGGCGTTTCCGTGCCCGCAACCGTGAGGATCACGGCGTCCGGGGCGACGGAAGAAACGCAAAGCTGCACGGGGCGTATTTCCCCGTGCATCTCCAAAAACGCGTCCTGTAAACCGCGGAAGCGCTTGCTCGAATCGGTGAGCGGCTCGACCTTGACCGCGCCGTGTACGCCGTGCGGACGCACGATCACGCCGATCCGGTAGAACGCTGCGCTCACAGAATGTCGACGACGACCTTCTTTTCGTCGTTGATGGACGCCGCCTTGACGATCGCGCGGATCGCCTTTGCGATGCGTCCCTGCTTGCCGATGACCTTGCCGGTATCCTCGGGATCGACGACGAGCTCGATAATAACGCTGTCGTCCTCCTCGCGCGTCGTTACCCTGACGTTTTCGGGATGATCGACCAGGCTCTTTGCGATGAACTCAACGAGCTTGTCCATAGCCGCCTCGATCAGTCGATCGCGCCCGCCTTCTTCAGAAGGCCGCGAACGGTGTCGGTGGGCTGTGCGCCGTTCTTCATCCACTGCTGCGCGCGCTCGTTGTCAACCTTGAGCTCCACAGGCTCCGCCGCGGGATTGTAGTAACCGAGCTCCTCGACGAATGCGCCGTCACGCGGTGCGCGGGAATCCGCAACGATGATACGGTAGAAAGGCTGCTTCTTCGCGCCCATTCTTCTCAGTCTGATCTTCAACATGGTTTTGTTTCTCCTTATCCTTTGTTATTTTGATTGATATCGAATCCGGCATTGCCGTTTTCGTCCTTAATTCATGACGGCTCTGCCGTCGATTCATCCGCGAAAAGCGTTCCGCTTTTCTGCATGTACACCTCATCCGCCTTCGCTCACGCTGCGGCACCTTCCCCTCAAGGGGAAGGCTTTTGGTTCGCGCTTGCGCAGAGGCTTCTCCTTGAGGAGAAGCTGTCGATGGTACGCGCGGGGAGCGCGCGATCTACCGCCGTAATGAAGCGCAGCGAAGTGAAGCCGACAGGTGACTGATGAGGTGTTCCGGCTTCCGCCCGCTCAGAGCCCGAACGGGAAGCCGCCGCGCATCTTCTTGCCCTTCCTGCCCTTTTTGAACATGCCGCCGGTCATCTGCTTCATCATCTTGCGCGAAGCCTCGAACTGGTTCATCAGCTTGTTCACGTCCTGGATCGTCGTGCCGCTGCCGCGCGCGATGCGCCTGCGCCGCGAGGCGTTCAGGATGTCCGGGTTGCTGCGTTCCTTCGGCGTCATCGCCTGAATGATCGCCTTGGTGCGTCCCATCGCCTTTTCGTCGATCTGCAGTCCGTTGAGCTTTCCGCCCACGCCCGGGATCATTTTGAGGATGTCCTCCATGGAGCCCATGTCCTTCATCTGCTCCATCTGATCGAGAAAATCGTCGAGCGTGAAGGTGTCGGTGCGCATCTTCTTCTCGAGCTCCGCCGCCTTTTTCTGGTCGAACGCCTGTTCCGCCTTTTCGATCAGCGTCAGCATGTCGCCCATGCCGAGGATGCGGCTTGCCATGCGGTCCGGATGGAACGGCTCGAGATCGGTGAGCTTCTCGCCCGTGCCGGCAAACTTGATCGGCTTGCCCGTGACCGCGCGGACCGACAGCGCAGCGCCGCCGCGCGTGTCGCCGTCGAGCTTCGTGAGCACCACGCCGGTCAAAGGCACCGTTTCATTGAACGCCTTTGCGACGTTGACGGCGTCCTGACCGGTCATCGCGTCGACCACCAGCAGGATCTCCGCGGGCTCCAACGCGTCGCGGATGCGCTTCAGCTCGTCCATCATGTCGCCGTCGATGTGCAGTCGTCCCGCGGTGTCGACGATCACGACGTCCTTGAAGGTTCTGCGCGCCTCCTCGATCGCTTCCTGCGCGGTTTTCACCGGGTCCTGCGTGCCGTGTTCATAGACCGGGACCTCGGCTTTTCCGCCCACGACCTTTAACTGTTCGATCGCCGCCGGGCGGTATATGTCGCACGCGCAGAGCAGCGGCGCCTTGCCGTATTGCTTACGGAGCAGCACGGCTAACTTTCCGCACATCGTGGTTTTGCCGGCGCCCTGCAGACCCGCCATCAGAACGACCGCGGGCTTTTTCGAGCCGAACTCCAGCTTTGCGTTCGTGCTGCCCATGAGGTCCGTCAGCTCTTCGTTGACGATCTTGATGACCATCTGCCCCGGCGTGAGGCTTTCGAGCACGTCTGTGCCGACGGCGCGCGCTTCCACGCGCTTGACGAAATCCTTCACGACGAGGAAGTTGACGTCCGCTTCCAATAGCGCCAGCTTGATCTCGCGCATGGCGTCCTTGACGTCGCGCTCGGAAAGCCTTCCCTTGCCGGTCAGCTTCCTGAATACATTCTGCAGTTTGGATGCGATGCCTTCAAATGCCATCTTCGTCCTCCCAAATGCCCGCGAGCTCCGCAAGATACATCTCAAACGCGGCGCGGTCGCCGTCCCGCATCGGAACGTCCTTGAACCGGTTGCGGAATTCCCGGATCTTCGCGGTCTGCCGCGCTTCCTTCCGAACGAGCCCCACCGCCGCTTCGGTTTCATGCAGCAGGTTCGATCCGCGGTTGATGATGTCGCGCACGCCCTGCCGGGAGATGCCCTCGCGCTCCGCGATCTCCGCAAGCGAGCAGTTCTCGTCGGTGTACTGCCGGAGGATGCTCCGCTGCCGCTCGGTGAGAAGCTGCTCGTAGCGGTCCAGAAGCATGCCGAGCTCAAACAATCGTTCCATAGTCACTCCAGGGTGTAAAGTCTTTTTCCTTTACACTCGTTCCATTATACCGGTTTTGTTCCGTTTGTCAAGCATTATTTTCACATGCCGTGTCCGTACAAACTGCGGATGAAAAAAACGCCTGAATCGTTTTATGAAAAGCAATTGTAAAGATGACCCCGCACACAATCGCAATGAAATGTATGACCGCAGACCAAAGACCAGCCGCGCAGATCAAGAGTAGCATCACAACGGCGATACCGATCAAGCAATAAAAGCTTACCTGTTTGAACAGCAGTTTGAAATCCTTCCTCCCCAAAGAATACAACACATATAATCCGACAACTTCATAGGCATAGGCTATCCCGGAAATGCCTGCTGAAAAGGCCGTTTCGCCCTTGGGCGTTGTTGCCATCGCAATGACGAAAAATGCTACGGCATTTATCGCCCACAGAATCAAGAACATGATGAAAAACCTTTTGCTTCCGATCGCTTTCTCAATCAGCAATCCAAACGGAAGAATCAGGAGCAGATTAAACAGCAAATGTCCTACCGTAGCTTCTGTTGAGAGTTCAGGTGAACCATGCAGGAAGATCCCGGAGCAGATCTGCCACGGATGGTTGATCGGATATGAATATGCAATCGACTCCCATGTTTGAGGAAAGAGCAAGTATACTGCCGTAACCGCAATGCAAAGCGCCGCGACGATCGCTGAAACCACGTAATTTCCCTTTTTAGAATAAATATCCCTGATTTTCATTTCGCGATGATCCTTTCAGAACGGAATCCGCCTCTCGCAGACTTTGACAAGCGAAGCGCTTACCAGACCTGCCAGCGATACACGAAGGCGAGCAGATACAGCACCGACAACGGCACGAGCACGCACGCGGCAAGGATCTTCTGCCAACGCTTTTCCGTGCAGGCGGCAAGCATCATGGCGACGACCGGCATCGAAAGGAGATAGCGCGGACCGGACAGCAGCCACGTCGCGCCGATCGCGACCCCGAAATACGCGAGAAACCACGCCGCATAGCTCGGGCGCAGCTTTTTTGCGTTCAGCGCAAACAGCGCAAGCGTGCCGAAATGCCACACGATATTCGGCAGCCACAGCCCGAGGGCGGTTTCGCGGCTGCCCTCGCCAATCGCGTTGATCAGGTAATTCGTCTGATACGCCGCGGTGTTGAAGAACCACCCGAGGTACTGGCTCCACCACCGGTGCTGATAGGTCAGAAACTGGAACGGGCTGCCGGATACGGTGTTGTTGATCCAGAGATAGGCTGCGAAGCCCGCGGGCACGAGCAGCACGGAAAGCGCGCCGAGCAGCCATTTTTTCCGCCCGCCGTGCTTTGCGGGGAACGCGTGGATCCATTCGAGCACCAGCGGCGCAACGAGCAGCAGCCCCACGGTGCGCGTAAACGCGCAGTACGCGCCGAAAAGCCCCGCCGCAAGGTACCGTTTTTTACGGAAGCAGTACAGCGCCGAAAGCGCCAGCAGCAGATAGAGCGATTCGCTCATCGGCGCAAGGAAGAAGAATCCGCCCGGCAGCAGCAGGAGCATCACGACCGTGCGGAACGCGCGTCGATGATCCCGGTCGAGCCGCAGCAGCCGGTACAGCACGCAGCACGCGGCGGGAAACGCCGCAAAGGATACCGCAAGCCCCGCGGCGAGATCGTTCCCGAAGATGCGGTACAGCGGATAGACCGCAAGCGGGTAGCCCGGCAAAAACACGAGCTGCACCGCGCGCCCGACGTCGTCGCCGGTCTGGAACCACTCCTCCGTCGTTTCAAGGAAGCTCTTGGGCACGTACCATTCCCGCGCGATGTCCAGATAGTGTCCGCTGTCCAGACATCGCCAGAATTCGACCGACCCGCGGAGGGTGAAGCCGTTTCCGTCCCGCACGGACAGCGCAAGCGTGACGAGCCCGAACAGCAGGATCTCGACCGCGACGGCAAGCAGGGCAACGCCCAAAAGCGCGTGCTTCGGCTCCGGGTCGGTTCGGACCGGATCGGTCCGCGTCCTCCAGAACGTCATCCATTCGGGAACAAAGCGCAGGCATCCGAGCACGAACAGCAGCACGGAGCATGCCGCCGCCGCGATCCCCGCGGCATTCGGCTGTTCCGTCACGATCCACAGAACGAATGCGCAGACGAGCGCAAGGATCCCGGCTCCGGAAATGATCCGTGCCGGAAGCTGCCGTTTGATCTGTTCTTCGGTTTCCGGTTTCATAGCGCTCCTTCTCTCTCCCGTCGATCAGTATACCATACCGGACGCGATTCCATCAACCCCGCGCAAAAAGTTTACGATCGCAGAGTTTTCACATCTTTGCTACATTCATGCGGGGAACTTTGTGTTATAATAAAGTATCATAATGGGAAGTATGTTCCCGTGATCGGAGAACCGTCATGTTTGCGAAATTCAGCGTCAAAAAACCGTTTACCGTTCTGGTCGTCGTCGTGCTCGTTCTGGTGCTCGGCTACGTTTCCGTCGGCAAAATGACCCCGGATCTTCTGCCGGACATGAGCTTCCCGTACATCGTGCTCTTCACGACCTATCCCGGCGCCTCGCCCGAGGAGGTGGAAGCGACGGTCACGAAGCCTTTGGAACAGCAGATGGCGTCCCTCGACCACATCAAGTCGATCACCTCCAAGAGCAGCGAGAACCTCTCCGTGGTCTATCTGACCTTTGAGGACGGCACCGACGTCGATCTGGCGTCGATCGACGTGCAGAAGGCGCTCGGCATGGTGACCGGTTCGTGGGACAGCGCGATCGGCGCGCCGGTCATGATGGAGCTGAGCTCCGACCTCATCCCTGTCACCGTTGCCGCCGTTTCCGCAAAGGATATGGACCAGCTTGCGCTCTCCGCCTTCGTCGGCGACACGCTGCTGCCGCGGCTCGAGGGCGTTACGGGCGTCGCCTCGGTCACCACAAGCGGGCTCATCGAACGGCAGGTGGAGATCACCCTGAACGACGACAAGATCGACGTGCTGAACGAGCGCCTGTTCTCGGCGATCGACGAGGAGTTTACGGATGCGTCGAAGGAGCTTGACGAGGCGCGGCAGAAGGTCAAGGACGGCGAGCAGGAGCTTACGGAGAACCGCGAAAAGCTCACCGAAGGGCAGGACGAGCTCGACAAGGGCAGACAGCAGGCGGGATATCAGTTTCAGCAGGCGGAACAGCAGCTGAACGCCGCGGACGAACAGCTGACCGCCACGATCAAGGAGCTCAAAACGCAGCGCAAAAAGCTCGCCAAGCAGCTCGAGACCGCGGAATCCACGCGCGATCAGCTCAACACATTGAAATACACGATCCGTACGCTGGAAACCGCGAAGGCGATGTTCGATCAGTCGATCGCGGCGATCGAGAACGATCCGACGCTCACGGACGAGCAGAAGCAGAACTATATCGACGCCATCAAGGCGAGCAATGAATACCGCGAGGTCGAGGAAGGGCTCGTCCGCATCGACGCGCAGCTTGCCGAAAACGGACTGACGCGCGAATCGCTCGACGGCACGATCGCGCAGCTGGACACCGCGATCGCCCAACTCGAGGAAGGGATCAACACCGTCGACGGGCTTCTCTCGCAGGCGGAAAGCGGCAAGCTCGATCTCAAGAACGGGCGCTCGGAGCTCCAGAAGAAAAAGAACCAAGTCTACGGAAAGCTGAACGCGGCGCAGGAAGCGATCGATCAGGGCATGACGGCGCTTGAGCTCGGCGAACAGGAGCTCGAAGCGGGCAAGGCGCAGCTGGAGCTTGCCGAACAGGCGGCGGCCGATCAGCTGCAGGCGGCAAAGGACGCCGCAAACCTGCACAAGGTGATCACCAAGGACCTGATCGCAAAGCTCCTCTCCGCGCAGAACTTCTCGATGCCCGCGGGCTACCTCAAGGAGGACGGCGCGCAGTGGCTGGTCTCCGTCGGCGACGAGATCGAGGACGTTCAGGTGCTCAATGAGATCCCGCTGTTCTCGCCGGGCGTCGGCTCGCTCGATACGATCGTGCTCGGCGACATTGCGGACGTGCGCATCACGGACAACACCGGCAGCACCTATGCGAAGATCAACGGCGAAAACGGCGTGCTGCTCTCGTTCTCGAAGCAGTCCGCCTATGCGACCGCAACGGTCTCCGACAGCATCGAGGAGCGCTTCCGCGAGCTGGAGGCGCTTTACCCCGGTCTTTCCTTCACCTCGCTGATGAGTCAGGGCGATTTCATCCATATGGCGATCTCGTCCGTGGTGCAGAACCTGCTGATCGGCGCCGTTCTCGCGATCCTGATCCTCTTCCTCTTCCTGCGCGATATCCGCCCCACCCTGATCGTGGCGATCTCGATCCCGGTCTCGGTGCTGTTTGCGCTCGTTCTGATGTATTTTTCCGGCGTCACGATGAACATCATCTCGATGTCGGGGCTTGCGATCGGCATCGGCATGCTGGTCGACAACTCGATCGTCGTCATCGAAAACATCTACCGCCTGCGCAGCGAGGGCGTACCGGTCCGGGAAGCCGCCGTGCAGGGCGTCAGGGAGGTCGCCGGCGCGATCACCGCGTCGACGCTCACGACCGTCTGCGTATTCGTGCCGATCCTGTTTGTGCAGGGGCTGACGCGGCAGATCTTCATGGACATGGTTCTGACCGTCACCTACTCGCTGCTCGCGAGCCTGATCGTTGCGATCACGGTCATTCCGGCGGCGGTCACGGGGCTTCTGCGGCGTCCGGTCAAGCCGCAGGGCAAGACGCGCAAAAAGCTGCTGGCGGCGTTTGAAAAGGCGCTGCGCTTCACGCTCCGTCACCGCGCGATCGCGCTGCTCCTTGCGCTTGCGATCCTTCTGGGCTCCGGCTGGGCGGTCATCCGCAGGGGCTTTGTGATGTTCCCCGAAAGCGGCGGCAAGCAGATCTCGGTCAACGTTCCGCTCGAAAAGGGTACGAGCTTTGCGGAAGCGACAACAATCGCCGACGAGTTTATGGAGATCATGTACACCGTGCCGGGGCTGACCGACGCGGGCGGCATGCTCGGCGGCGGCGTGGTGTCGATCCTGGGGCTCTCGGGCGGCGCGCAGAGCACGGAGGTCAACGAGCTCACCGTCTACGCGCTGATCGACGAAAACAGCGAGCTTTCGAGCCTCACGATCCATAAACGCATCGACGAAGCGCTGTCCCCCCTCAAAGCCGCGCATCCGTACACGATCGCCGGCATGAGCACGATGAGCTTTTCCTCCTCGATGTCCGGCGACGACATCTCGATCAAGCTGTACGGAAACGATCTTTCCGCGCTGTCCGAATCGGCGGAAGCGGTTGCAGAAGCCCTGCGCACGGTCGACGGCGTCAGGGAGGTCGACAGCGGCGTGGAGGAAACGACGCCCACGCTGCACGTTTCCGTGGACAAGGCGAAAGCGGCGGCGCACGGACTGACCGTTGCCGAAACGTATCTGAAGCTTGCGGAGGTGCTGAAGAACACCGCCTCCTCCGCCTCCGTCTCCTCCACCACGACCGCGCTGAACGTCTCGGTCATCACGGACGCCGGCGTGCCGCACTCCAAAACCGAGCTCGAAAACCTCGAATTCACCGTGACGCGGCTCGATCAGTCGGTCGAGACCGTGCAGCTCAAAGACATCGCGACGGTCAGCGAAACGACCACGCTCGCTTCGATCTCGCGCATCGACCAGCGGCGCTGCATTACGATCACCGCAGCGCTTGAGGAGGGCAGAAACGTCACGCTCGTGAGCCGCGACGCGCAGAAGGCAGTCGACGCTGTTCCGCTTCCCGCGGGCTGCACGCTCGTATACGACGGGCAGAACGAATCGATCAACAGCGCGCTTAAGGACCTTCTCTGGATGCTCGCGCTGGGCGTTCTGATCATCTATCTTATCATGGTCGCGCAGTTCCAGTCGCTTTTGAGCCCGTTCATCGTCATCGGCACGGTGCCGCTGGCGTTTGCGGGCGGATTCCTGGCGCTGTGGATCACCGGCGCGGAGATCGGCGTTGTGCCGATGATCGGCTTCATCATGCTCGTCGGCATTGCGGTCAACAACGGCATCGTGCTCGTCGACTGCGCAAACCGCTTCCGCGAACAGGGCATGAACAAGCGCGACGCGATCGTCAGCGCCGCCGTCGTTCGCCTGCGTCCGGTGCTGATGACCGCGCTGACCACGATCCTGGGGCTTCTGCCGCTTGCGATCGGCTTCGGCACCGGCGCGGAGATGGTGCAGCCGGTCGCGATCGTGTGCATCGGCGGGCTCACCTACGCCACTCTGACTACGGCGTTTATCATTCCGGTGCTGTACGATCTTCTGCGCCGGAACAAAAAGCCGGAAAAGGCGCCGGACGGCACGCCCGCCGCCGAACCCTCCGAGGCATAAAAAGACAGGGACCGGAACGCTCCGATCCCTGTTTTTGTTTTGGGAATTACCGGTCCTCCTCCGCCAGCGTGCGGAAGCGCGTGTACTCGCCCTGGAACACGAGCCGGCAGGTCTCGATCGGGCCGTGACGGTTCTTTGCCACGATCGCCTCGCTCTCGTTGCCCGCGGTCTCGTCGTAAACGGCGGCGCGGTACAGCAGGATGACCATGTCCGCGTCCTGCTCGATGGAGCCGGACTCACGAAGGTCCGAGATCATCGGGCGGTGATCCTGACGCATTTCGGGTCCGCGGTTGAGCTGGGAAAGCAGAATGATCGGCAGATCGAGCTCGCGCGCCAGAAGCTTCATGGCGCGGGTCATGTCGGAGATCTCCTGCTGCCGGTTGTCGTTCTTGCGGCTGCCCATGCCGGTGCCCTGCATCAGCTGCATATAGTCGATGATCACGAGATCCAGCCCCTGCTGCGCCTTGAGTCTGCGGCACTTCGAGCGGATGCTCGCAACCGTTGCGCCCGCGGAATCGTCGATGAACAGCTTGCTCGCCTGCAGCGGCGCGGCAGCCTCCATCAGACGCTGCATTTCGCCCGGATCCAGCGAGCCGTCCTTGATGCGCTGCGAATCGACCGCCGCCTCGGTGCACATGATGCGCATCATCAGCTGTTCCTTGCTCATTTCGAGCGAGAACACCGCCACGGAGCGGTTGTCGTGCAGCGCGGCGTACTGCGCGATGTTCATCGCAAACGCCGATTTGCCCATGGCGGGACGCGCGGCAAGGATGATGAGGTCGCTCTTCTGCAGTCCGTTCGTCAATCGGTCAAGCTTCGAAAACCCGGTCGCGATGCCGGTGAGCTTGCCCTTGCGGTTGGCGATCTCGCCGATCTGGTTGATCGTATTCGGCACGATCTCGTTGGCGGACGTCAAGGTGTCCTCCGTCTTGCGCATGGAGATGTCGTAGATCTTCCGCTCCGCGTCGTTTAAGGAATCCTCCACGTCGCGCCGGTCGTTCATGCCGTCGCGGATCATGTCGTTGCCCACGCGGATCAGCGCGCGCTGGATGCTGTGCTCCTCCACGATCTTTCCGTAATGCTGCACGTTCGCCGTCGTCGGCACAAAGCTCATCAGCTCGGTGAGGTAGACGATCCCGCCCGCGCTTTCGAGCTTTCCTGCGCGTTCCAGCGCGTTCGATACCGTCACGACGTCGACCGCGTTGCCCGCCTGCCGGATCGTGCGCATCGCTTCAAAGATGCCCGCATGGGCATCCTGATAAAAATCATCCGGTTTCAGCTGCTCCAGCATGGAGTCGAGCGCGCCTGCGTCCAGCAGCATCGCGCCCAGTACCGAGCGTTCCGCTTCGATGCTGTGAGGCAGCGTTTCAATCGTTCTTTGTTCCATTTATTCCTCTACGATCACCTTCACGGTCACCGAGACGCCCTCGAACAGGCTGATCTTTGCGGGATACTCGCCGAGCGCGCGGATCGGATCGACCGCGATCTTTTTCTTATCCACGTCCACGTCCTTCTGCTCCTTCAGCGCCGCGGCGATCTCCTTGCCGGAAACGGTGCCGAACAGCTTGCCGTTCTCGCCGACGCGCGCCTTGACACGGATCGAATGTCCCTCCAGCGACTGCGCGATCTCGCGCGCCTTGATGCCGGCGGTAAACCGTCTGTGCTGCGCCGCGCTCTTCTGGATGTTTGCCGCGTTGATCGCCTGCGCGTCCGCGGGCTCCGCCATTTTCCGGGGAAGCAGGAAGTTGCGCGCATAGCCGTCGCTGACGTTGATCACTTCGCCCTTCTTGCCGCTGCCCTTTACGTCTTCCAAAAGCAATACCTTCATCGTCCGTTCCGTCCTTTCCTATTTCTCGGGGTTCTCCGTTTCATACCAGTCGATCGCTTCCTCCAGCTTTGCGATCGCTTCCTCCGCAGTCGCGCCCTTGAGCTGCGCGCCCGCCATGGTGAGGTGTCCGCCGCCTCCCAGCCGCTCGAGGATGACCTGCACGTTGATCTGCCCGTAGCTTCTGCCGGAGATCGCAGTCTGTTCGTCGGTCTCCGCAAGCACGAACGCCGCGTAGATGCCGCGGATGCCCAGAAGCTCGTCCGCCGCCTGCGCCGCAAGAAGCTGGCTGTCCGGCGCGTTTTTATCGCAGACCGAGATCGCAATGCCGCTCTTGCGGATCGTTGCGCGCTCAACGACGTTTGCGCAGCGCACATAGCTATCGTAATCGTTCTGGAACATCTGCTTCACGGAGCTCAGATCCGCGCCGTTGCGGCGGAGGTACCCTGCGGCGTCGAACGTGCGCGAGCCGACGTTGAACGCGAACTGCTTGGTGTCGACCGTGATGCCGGCGAGCAGCGCACTGCAGGTGAACGCCGCGGGCTTGACGTTGTCCGCAAAGTACTGCATGACCTCGGTGACCATCTCGCTCGCGCTCGACGCGCGCGTCTCGAGGTAGTGCAGCGTTGCGTTGTCGATATAATCGGCGCTGCGGCGGTGGTGGTCGATGAGCACGATGTGCTCCGTCATCGAAAGAAGCGCCGGCGCGACAGTGTTGGACGCGCGCTGCGTATCCACCACGACGAGAACCGAATCTTCCCTCATCATTTCCATCGCCCGGTCCGGCGTGATGATCAGCGAGCCTGCGCCGGAGCGTTCGAGCGTATGCACGGCGTCCTCGATCGTGGTATTCACCGCGTCGATCACGATATACGCATGCGTGCCGACGTGGTTTGCGCAGGTCACAATGCCGAGCGCCGCGCCGATACAGTCCATATCGGAATTGCGGTGTCCCATGATGAACACGTCGCCGCTGTTTTCAAACAGCTGATACAGCGCCTTCGAGAACAGCCTCGCCTTGACGCGCGACTGCCGCGGATCATGCTGCCGCTTGCCGCCGTAGAAGCGGTAATCGGTGCCGTCCTTGACGACGACCTGATCGCCGCCGCGTCCCAAAGCGAGCTCCAGAGCTCTGCGCGCGTCCTGTTCGGACTGAGAAAGCCGCGGCGCGATGCCGAACCCGATGGACAGCGACACCACCGAGGACGAGCCCGTGTCGATGCGGTGCGCCTGCTCCAGAAGCGTGAAGCGCTCCTCCTCGAGCTGCTGCATCTGCTTTGCCTCCAGAATGAGGATAAACCGTCCGTTGTCGTAGCGGCGGTACAGCCCGCCGAGGCGCTTGGAAAGATCCGAGATCAGCCGTTCGACCTCCGCCAGCACCGCCGTGCTGTGGATCTGCGTGTCGCTCAGAAGCTCTTCGTAATTGTCGACCAGGATCATCGCCGCATACGGGCGCTGCTCGGTGTAGAGGCGCTGATAATGCGCCGCCTCCGTGCGGTCGATCCAGTACTGGAGCACGAGCTTTTTCTCCTTCTCGCGCATGACGAGCATGTTCATGACCTGATAATTGCTGCCGTTCAGCTCGATCTGCAGCGTGCGGATCGGATTGGCTCCGTCAAACTCCGGCACGACCTCATGGATGTCCTGTCCGTCATAGAGCGAGGCGAAGGCGTTGTTGCGCCAGGTGATCCGTCCGGACAGGTCCACGATCACGCTCGGAATGGAAATATTGCTTGCGAGCGACGCCACAACGCTGTCGTTTTCGCGGAACACGCGATCCATCCTCGCCTGCTGCTTGTTCGCGATGCGATGCAAAAGCAGCGCCATGATCCCGAGCCACACGAGCGCGGCGCCGAGCGTGGAAGCCGCAATGACGTATTGCCCGGTAAAGAACGCGATCGCGCCTGCGCCGAGCACGGCGATCGCCCCGAACGCGATCAGAATTCCCCTGTACTGTTTCATTTCCGTTTTCCGTCCTCTCCGACGTTCATAGGTTTCCGCAAGGCGGACATCAGCCCGATCAGCGACAGGATCATGCTCATTGCAGTCGGCAGCAGCACCAGAAGCACAATTGCCGCCCAAAAGAGCCACTTCCTGCCCGTCAGCAGTCCGATGCGGCGTACCGCACACAATCCGCCGAGCATGCAGGGCATCCGCCACATCACCGCGGCGACGCTCGACAGCGCATTTGCCGCACCGACTCCCGCCATGCCGAGAAACATCGTGACCAGCAGCAGACCGGCGCTCAGAAGCACGTACCAGCGCTCGCACCGCCACTCCGAAAAGCGCGGCAGCGGCGTAAGGTCCGCCCCGCCGTTCCGGGTCCACAGATGCGCGAACAGCACGTTGGAAAGCGCTGCCGCCATCGCGGGCATCAGAAGCAGCGGGATGCAGTAGTTCTCCGCATTCGCGCGGAGCGAATCGATCAGCGACGCGATCTCCTCCGTGAGCCCTTCAAGCCCGACGTCCGGCAGGGCGATCCCGCTCAGAAACTGTCCGTATAAGCGGATCAGCTCCCGGAACGAGGCGTACGCGTCGCCGGTGCGGATCAGATCCTTGAGACACACAAACCCGAACAGCGCGGCAAGGATCGCAAACGACCCGTAGATCACCGTGCGAAAGTTGGAGAGCTTCAGCTTGAGAAGCCCCCAGAGCCCCGCGCCGGGCAGCGCGGCAAGCAGCGCCGAATACAGCGCATCGACAGGCTTTCCGGTCACGAGAAGCCCGCAGCCGAACGCGAGCGCGGAAAGCCCCAAAAGCATCCACGGCGAGATCCGAAACGCAAGCCCCGCCCACAGCGACGGCACAACGAGAAGCAGCAGCACGCAGAGCACCTGCTTCAACAGGATCGCCGATAGCGTTTCCGCCGCCGTTTGCGTTCCGTTCAGCCATGCGCCGGACGGAATGAAAGCCAGCAAAAACGTCCCCAATGCGGCAAAGAGGATCAGCCAGAGCCTGCCGTTCGATTGCGTCCGATTACAAGATTCCATGCTATCATTGTACGCAATTTCCGCTCTCCCGTCAAGAAAAACCGTAAAGAAGAGCCGGGACCTTCCCAAGCAGCGGATGATCCCGGCAAGCTGTTTTTATTTTGCTCTGGATTTGATCTCGTCCGTGATCTTTGCGATAAAGCCGTCGACCGGCATCGCGCCGAGATCGCCGTCCTTTCTCGAACGCACGGCGACCGTGCCGTTCTCCGCTTCCTTGTCGCCGATAACGAGCATGTACGGGATCTTCATCATCTGCGCCTCGCGGATCTTGAAGCCGATCTTCTCGTTCCGAAGGTCGATCTCCGCGCGCACGTTCAGCGCGTCGAGCCTGTCCTTCAGCGCCTGCGCCGCCTCGTTTGCGCGGTCGGTGATGGTCATGATCCTGACCTGCACCGGCGCGAGCCAGGTCGGGAACGCGCCCGCAAAGTGCTCGGTGATGACGCCGATGAAGCGCTCGATGGAGCCGAAGACCACGCGGTGGATCATAACCGGGCGGTGGCGTTCGCCGTCCGCGCCGACGTACTCGAGCTCAAAGCGCTCGGGCAGCTGGCTGTCGAGCTGGATCGTGCCGCACTGCCAGGTTCTGCCGAGGCAGTCCTCGATGTGGAAGTCGAGCTTCGGACCGTAGAACGCGCCGTCGCCCTCGTTGATGACGAAGGTCTTGCCCATCTCGGTGATCGCTTCCTTGAGGACGTCCTGATTGTGCTCCCACTCCTCCACGGTGCCGATGTGGCTCTCGGGCATGGTGGACAGTTCGACGGTGTAGTTCAATCCGAAGGTCGAATACACCTCGTCGAACAGGCGGACGACGTTCTTGATCTCGTCCTTCATCTGTTCGGGCGTCATAAAGATGTGCGCGTCGTCCTGCGTGAAGCAGCGCACGCGGAAGAGTCCGCGCAATGCGCCGGACAGCTCATGACGATGCACAAGCCCCAGCTCGCCGCAGCGCAGCGGCAGATCGCGGTAGGAATGCGGCTCGTTTGCGTAAACCAGCATGCCGCCCGGGCAGTTCATCGGCTTGATCGCGAAATCCTCGTCGTCGATGACCGTGGTGTACATGTTCTCCTTGTAGTGCTCCCAGTGCCCGCTGCGCTCCCAAAGGGTGCGGCGCAGGATGATCGGGGTGGAAACCTCGACGTAGCCGTAGCGCTTATGCACCTCGCGCCAGTAGTCGATGAGCGTGTTCCGAAGCTGCATACCCTTCGGCAGGAAGAACGGGAAGCCCGGACCCTCGTCGAGCAGCATGAAAAGACCCAGATCCTTGCCGAGCTTGCGGTGGTCGCGCTTCTTCGCCTCCTCGATGCGGGTGATATACGCCTCGAGGTCCGCCTTCTTCTCGAACGCGGTCGCGTAGATGCGCTGCAGCATCTTGTTCTTTTCCGAGCCGCGCCAGTACGCGCCCGCAACGCTCATGAGCTTGATGTTTCTGACCTTGCCGGTACTTGCCACGTGCGGGCCAGCGCAGAGGTCCACAAACTCGCCCTGACGATAGAAGCTGATCGTCTCGCCCTCGGGCAGATCCTCGATGAGCTCGACCTTGTAGGGCTCGCCCTGCTCCTTCATGAACGCGATCGCCTCTTCGCGCGGAAGCTCAAAGCGCTCCAGCCTGAAGTTCTCGTTGACGATGCGGTCCATTTCCTTCTCGATCTTTTTGAAATCCTCGGTCGTGAAGGGCTCGGGCGCGTCGAAGTCGTAGTAGAAGCCGTCCGCGATCGCGGGACCGATGGCAAGCTTCACGTCCGGATACAGGCGCTTGACCGCCTGCGCAAGGATGTGCGAGCCGGTGTGGCGGTACGCCCAGCGTCCGTCCTCGTCCTCCCATGTGAGAAGCTTCAGCGTGCAGTCCTGTTCGATCGGACGGAACGCGTCCGCGCGTTCGCCGTCGATCTCGCAGCAAAGGGTCGCCTTTTTGAGACCGTTGCTGATCGCGCCCGCGATGTCCAGCGCGCTCATGCCGTTCTCGAATTCCCGTTTGGATCCGTCGGGAAACGTAATGATCATAATGATTACCTCCTGTTTTTCGAAATAAAAAGACGTCCCTTTCGACAAGGGACGCCGTATTCTGCGTGGTTCCACCCTATTTGGTGCTCTGTTCGCTGTAACGGGCGAGCCCGCTTTGATCCTCCGGCGGTCTTCCCGCTGTGCTTCGTGCGGCGCTTTCACCCTCCGCCGCTCGCTTTCCGAAGCCGATAAGCGCTACTGCTTCCGGATTCGCCTCAAAGACAGGAACATTATACCACACGAAAGCCGTTTGTCAACCGGAAAATTTACAGAACGGACCGCCCGCGCAAATTGACAGAAAATGTCGGTTTTGGTATACTTTACGGTATGAATACAAGGAAGAAACGGAAAATCAAAGACCCGCTGCGCTTTGCGGTGGGCGTTGCGCTGATGGCTCTCGTTCTGCTGATCTGCATCGTCGTGATCGCGGCGATCGCAGGGTGCTTCACCGCGCCCGAACCGGTCGTCGAAGCGCCGGAGGAAACTCCCATGCCGACGGCCGCGCCGACCGCTTCGCCCTCCCCCACGCCGGAGCCGACCTGGGAGGAGCAGCGGCTTTCTTCCATTGAACATTACGTTCGCGCGTACGGAAACTGCCCCGACGAGGCGGCGGTCGAAGCGCGCATGGCGACCATGGCGATCGATCCGGAGCGGAAGATGGTCGCCTTCACCTTTGACGACGGACCGCGCACCGGCATCACAACCCAGATCCTTGACACCGTCGAACAGTACGGCGTCCGCGTCACCTTCTTCATCAAGGGCGACAACATTGCAAGCCACGAGGAGGAGCTGATGCGCATGCTGTCTCTGGGCTGCGAGATCGGCAACCACACCTGGATGCACACGAACATCGAGGAGCTTTCGGCGTCCGAGATGCGCGAGGAGATCGGCAAGGTCAACGACGCGATCCGCGACCGCTTCGGCTATTCGATCCGCCTGTTCCGCCCGCCGTACATCAAATACGGCGACAAGGGCAGCGAAACGAGAAACAGCCTCGTTGCGCTGATGGAGGAATGGAACATGGCGATCATCAACCACACCCGCAGCACGCACGACACGTATTCGAGCTATAACGCGGAGAAGATTTATAACCGCGCCGTTCTGGAGACCGACGAGCTCGGCAAGGGGCTGGACGGCTCCATCATCCTCTGCCACGACAAGCAGCAGAAGACCGTCGACGCGTTCAAAATGATCGTGCCGGCGCTTCTCGAGCGCGGCTATCAGTTCGTGACCGTTTCCGAGCTGCTGCATTATTCCGACGACGGCTTCCACGCCGGCTGGGTCTATTCGTCCGCAAACTGATCGGAGGGCATATGAAAGTCAAGCTGACGATCCTCGAAAGCCGCTGCCGCGACGGTCTGTGCGCCGCAGGCGATACCTATGTTGTCGAAAACACCTGTCCCCCGCTCTGCCATGAGCTCTGGAGCGTGATCTATCCGCAGGTCTTTGCACTCTTAAACGGCGCAGCGCTCGATCACGGCGACGACCGTGCGACTTTTTTTGAAGCGTCCTGTCCCGACGGCGGCCGCGTAAAGGTCCGCGGCGAACGCATCGACTGATCCGAAACTTTGCACAGAAAGGCGTTCCCATGCGCAAACGTATTCTCTCCTGTTTTCTGATCCTTCTTCTGCTCCTCCCTTTGATCTCCGCGTCGTTTGCCGATGACGGCACCGCCGCGGCTTCCGCCGACGCGCAGGATGAGGCGCAGTTCGGTCCGGGCGCCGTTGTCGAGCGCGACGAAAGCGGAAATCCCGTCACCGTAAACGGCTGTCCCGTCCGGAGCGTCACCGCGGGGATCAACCTGCGATCGAACCGGGCGGCGTATCAGTACAGCGTCTGGTTTACGGATTACCCCTTCTATCAGCCCGCGACGCAGTATGACGGCAACCTTGCGGTCATGTCGCTTGCGATGGCGCTCTCCGCAAACCGCGCGCTGTGGTCGCCCGAGGAAACAAGGGCGTACGATCCTTCTCTGCATCTCGAACAGTTTCTTACGGACGCAGGCTTTCAGCACATCCGCAAGGACGACTATTCCAAGGAGAC
Organism: uncultured Clostridia bacterium; assembly: GCA_947168855.1. GTDB lineage: Bacteria > Bacillota > Clostridia > Christensenellales > CAG-138 > UBA3792. The sequence continues at coordinate 359,666 of CAMVNO010000002.1, read as the reverse complement.
CAGTATGTACACGATCTCCATGGCGATGGGCGCAAAGCGGATGGAGCGGGACGGCGAAGCGCCCTTCACGCTGATCGCGATCGGCGTCTGCGGCGGCGGATACGGAAACGAATGGCAGTCCAACATGACGCCCGGCAAAGGCGAACTGCATCAGGGCTTTCTGTCCGCCGCGCAGCTGGTGATCGACCGGCTCGCGGGATATATTCTCACCAACGGCATCGAGGGCGATATCAAGATCTGGATCTCCGGCTTCTCCCGCGCCGCCGCCGTTTCCAACGTGACGGCGGGGCTTCTGGTGCGGGACGGCATGTTCAAAAAGGAGGACGTGTACGCCTACACGTTCGCCACGCCCGCCGCCGTTCACAATGCACCGCAGGCCGGCTATGAAAACATCTTCAACATCCTGAATCCGATGGACGTCGTTCCGCAGGTCATGCCGTATGACTGGGACTTCTCACGGTTCGGGACCGACCTCTTCATTCCCGTTCCGGAGTTTTCCTCGACCGGCGAGACCTTCACCTACTCCCGCGCGGCGATCGCGAGGCGAACCTTCGGGATCGAGGCGAATTACAGCCCCGCGCTGAACCTGCGCATGCGTCTGCTGCTGTCCATGATCATGGACGTAGCGGAAAACCGCGACCAGTACAATGCGCATCTGCAGCCTGCCGTCGTCGGCATCATGCAGAACACGAAGGCCTCCAACCTGCTCTCGACCGTCCGAAGCCTGCTGCTGACCGTAAAGGACAAAGGCGCCGCGGGGCGCATGAACGTGGATACGCTTGTCGATTACGTCTTCCGCGTATTCGGAAACGTGCTGACGCGGACCGAATTCGACGAGGCCAATCAGAACACCGGCAATTTCGCGCTGCGACTGTTCAACGAGCACTGCGAGGACGCGTACCTTGCAAACCTCGACCTGATCCGCGCCGGGCTGTTTGAGGAGGACTACGAGTTTACCTACGTGTTTGTCCGCGGTCCCGTCAACGTGTATCTGTCCCGCGCGGATATCCCCGGATACCGGACCGTATTGACCGCCGAAGGCGAGCTCCTGCCGGACGCCTCCTACGCAAACGAATATGACAGCGATCTGTCGTTCGCCCGGGAGATCTCCCGCCGCTATTACATGGAGCGGATCGACGACACGACCGTCATCGCCGTCCCGCGCGACGCCGATTTTGTGATTGGCTGGGAAGCGCAGCGCGACGGGACCGTCGAAGCGCACTTCGCGGACTGCTCCGTGCACGCCTCCGCCCGCTACGAAGGCGCGGCGTCCGCGCCGATGCGCGTCCGCAAGGGCGAAACCGGTGTTGCGTACCGTTCGGAAGCGGGGCGCGACGTGCTTTCCGAAGGCTTTGAACCGGCGGTCTTTACCGCGGCGGAGATCGCATCGTTTATGGGCGTCGATTCGGTCGGCGTCAACTGGCGCGTCACGCTGATGCTCCTTGCCGCGCTCGCCGGCGTCGTCGTCACGGTGCTCATCTGGGTCGGGCTGCTGTTGAACCGTGCGCCCAAAAGACCCGGCGTTCCCGTCTGGATCTGCCTCTGCATCTTCTGCGTCGCCATGCTCGAGGCGGAGCTCTCGTTCTGGTTCTTCGCGGACCACACGAATCTCCGCATGCTGTGGAAAATGATCCTCGGCGGCGCGCTGCTCGTCATCTTCCTGAAGCGGCATTGGAAATCCGGACGCACGCTTCTCATGCTGCCCGGCTTCTTCCTGCTGATCGCGGGGGACGTTGTGATGTGCCTGTATTTCCTGCAGGGCGCGATCCTCTTTATGGTGGCGCACGTATTCCTGATCTTCGCGTTTCTGTACCGGTCTCCGATGCCGCTCAAGATGTGGATCCAATGGCTTGCCGTCTCCGTGATCGCCTCAGTGCTGATCGTGTTCGGCTTCCGTCAGAAGATCGGAACGCTTGCATGGGGCGCCGCCGCCTACGCGGTCGTTCTGCTGCTGGTGAACTATTCCGTCGGCGGACAGCTGCCGCGCGTTCGGTTTGCCGCGCGCCTGTTCCTGCTTTCGGAGGCGATCCTGCTGATCTTCATGACCGTGTTCAACGAGCCGATCCTGCACATTCTCTCCGTGCTGGTGTTCGACACCGCGCTTCTGATGATCGCCGTCAGCAAGACCGGCGTCGAGCAGCCGCAGGCCGCGATCGAACCGCAGCAGCCGGAACCGGAAAAGGCGCCGGAACCGCAGCAGCCGGAACCGGAAAAAGCGCCGGAACCGCCGGCGGAAGCGCCCGCGCCGCAGGAAGGCTGATCTCTGTAAACGTCAAACGAGCAGGCATTTCGCCTGCTCGCTTTTTGTTGTCTGTATTTCGGCTCAGATCCGTTCGACGGACAGCGTGATTGCGTTTCCGTTCAGATCCCAGTCCTTCGTGTAGCCGAACGCGCCCTCTTCGACGCTCTCGGCAAGCGTATCCGCCTTGACGCTGTCGGCGTACTTCAGGAGTACGCGCGCGGCTTCGCCGCCGTTCCGATACCCGATGCGGATGTGGTCCGCAACCTCGAAGCCCGCTTCCTTGCGCATCGTCTGCAGCTTGGAGACCAGCTCGCGCATGAGTCCCTCTTCCCTGAGCTCCGGCGTCAGGTTCGTGTCGAGCACGACGGTCACGCCGCCGCCCTGTTCGCTGACAAGCCCTTCCTTCTGCTGCGTCGAAACCAGCACGTCGTCCGGACCGAGCACGACCTCCGTGCCGTCGATCTCGAACGTGTAGTTCTCGCCCGCGTGATGCGCGCGCACGATCGCGTCGCCGTTTTCATTGAGATACGCGGAGATCCTGCCCAGGAGCTTCCCGTAGCGCGGACCGAGGGTCCGAAGCTGCGGCTTGACCTTGTAGCTCATCAGCGCGTCGGCGTTCTCGATGAACACGATCTCCTTGACGTTCAGCTCTTCGGCTGCGATCCCGGCTGCGCGATCCGAAAGCGCTTCGCCCTGCACGTACATCTTCGAAAGCGGCTGACGGGTCTTCTGCCCCGCAGTGCTTCTGGCGCTTCTGCCGACCGTGACGATGTTCAGGACCTTCGCCATCTCATCCTCAAGCTCCGCGTCGATGAACGAATCGTCCGCGGCGGGATAGTCGTTCAGGTGCACGGAGATCGGCGCGGTCCCGTCCACGCTCCGTACGATGTTCTGATAGATCGCCTCCGTCATAAACGGGCAGAACGGCGCGGTGAGCAGCGTGACGGTCTTGAGAACGGTATAGAGCGTCATGTACGCGGCTTCCTTGTCGTCCGTCATCTCGGCGCCCCAGTACCGGTCGCGGCAGCGGCGCACGTACCAGTTACTTAGCTCGTCCGCAAAGTCGATAAGCTCCCTGCCCGCCTCGGTGATGCGGAACGCCTCCAGATTGCCGTCGACGCGCTTTGTGAGCGTCTGCAGCCGGGACAGGATCCAGCGATCCATCAGGGACAGGTTTTCGCGCTTCAGGCTGTGCTTCGTCGGGTCGAACCCGTCGATGTCCGCATAGAGCACATAGAACGCGTAGGTGTTCCAGATCGTGCTCATGAACTTGCGCTGATACTCGCTGACCGCCTCGCCGGAGAAGCGCGACGGGAGCCACGGCGCACTAGCCGTGTAGAAATACCAGCGGACCGCGTCCGCGCCCTGCTTGTCCAGAACGTCCGCGGGCGCGATGACGTTGCCGATGTGCTTGGACATCTTCTTGCCGTCCTTGTCGCACACGAGCCCGAGGACCACGCAGTTTTCGAACGGCGCTTTGTCAAAGAGACAGGCGGCGACCGCCATCAGCGTATAGAACCAGCCGCGCGTCTGATCGACCGCCTCGGAGATGAACGCTGCCGGATAGCGGCGCTCGAACTCCTCTTTGTTTTCAAAGGGATAGTGCCACTGCGCAAACGGCATGGAGCCGGAGTCGAACCAGCAGTCGATGACGACCGGCTCGCGCTTCATGATCTTGCCGCAGACCGGGCAGATGACCTCGACCTGGTCGATGTAGGGCTTGTGCAGCTCGATGTTCTCCGGGCAGTTGCGGCTCATCTTTTTGAGCTCTTCCCGGCTGCCGATGACGTGCACGTGACCGCAGTCGCACATCCACACGGGCAGCGGCGTACCCCAGTAACGCTCGCGGGAGATGCCCCAGTCGATGACGTTCTCGAGGAAGTTGCCCATGCGGCCCTCGCCGATCGTCTCGGGGATCCAGTTGACCGACTTGTTGAACGCGATCAGCTTGTCCTTGACCGCGGTCATCTTGATGAACCAGCTTTCGCGGGCGTAGTAGATCAACGGCGTGTCGCAGCGCCAGCAGAACGGATAGCTGTGCTCAAACGGCAGCGCCGCAAAGAGCTTGCCGCTCTCCTTCAAAGCCTCGAGGATCGGCTTGTCCGCGTCCTTCACGAACAGACCGTCCCACGGCGTGCCGCCGCACATATGACCGGAGGTGTTGACCAGCTGCAGAAAAGGCAGATCCCACGTCTTGCCGACGCGGTTGTCGTCTTCGCCGAACGCCGGCGCAATGTGGACGACGCCGGTACCGTCGGTCAGCGTGACGTAATCGTCCGCCACGACGCGATAGCCCTTCTTGCCGCGGAAGTTCACGGGCAGATCGAAGAGCGGCTCGTACTCGGTGCCGACCAGGCTTTCGCCGGAGAACGTCCCGACGATCTCGGCGCCTTCGCCCAGAACGGACGGGACCAGCGCTTCCGCCATGATGTAGGTCTTGCCTTCCGAAACGACCTTACAGTACGTTTCGTGCGCGTTGACGCACAGCGCGACGTTCGAGGGCAGCGTCCACGGCGTGGTCGTCCACGCAAGGATCGCCGTGCCGCTTCCGTCCTTCAAATAGAAGCGCGCGATCGCGGAGACCTCCTTGACGTCGTGATAGCCCTGCGCGACCTCGTGCGAGCTCAGCGCCGTGCCGCAGCGCGGGCAGTACGGAACGATCTTGTGCCCCTTATAGAGGAGACCTTTTTCGTGGATCGTTTTCAGTGCCCACCACTCGGACTCGATATAATCGTCCTTATAGGTGACGTAGGGATTGTCCATGTCGCACCAGAAGCCGACGCGGTCGCTCATTTCGCGCCACTGCGACTCGTATTTCCACACGGACTGCTTGCACGCCGAGATGAACGGCTCAACGCCGTACGCCTCGATCTGCTCCTTGCCGTCCAGACCCAGCGACTTTTCGACCTCCAGCTCGACCGGAAGCCCGTGGGTATCCCAGCCCGCCTTGCGGAGGACGTCGTAGCCCTTCATGGTCTTGTAGCGCGGGATCAGGTCCTTGATGCTTCTTGTCAGAACGTGTCCGATGTGCGGCTTGCCGTTCGCCGTCGGCGGACCGTCAAAGAACGTAAAGGCAGGTGCGCCCTTGCGCCATTCCACGCTCTTTTCAAAGACGCGGTTTTCCTTCCAGAATGCCAGCGTTTCCTTCTCGCGGGAAACAAAGTCCATGTCCGTAGTTACCTTTTTGTACATGCTTTCCTCCAAAAATAAAATGCTCCGTCCTCAATAAGGACGAAGTCAGTCTCCGCGGTACCACCTCAGTTGACAGGGATCCCCCTGCCCGCTCATTGCCCCTTAACGCGGGGATACGGGAAGAGCTACTCTGCCGCTGTTTTGCCGGATCGTGTCATTCTGAGGCGCAGCCGAAGAATCTTTTCGGGATCCTTCGTCGCTTCGCTTCTCAGGATGACAGACACTGTCGATCCTGCTTGCTGCGGGTTTCGCCGTTCCTCTCCCGGGTGATCTTCACGCCCGTTCCGCCGCCGCCTTGCACCGTACGCGGCTCGCTGTGGGTTTTCCGAAGCGCTACTCGTCCCGATCAACGATTTCCGGACTATTATATCCGAAAGAATCCGTTTTGTAAAGCCCCGTTTTTCGGTAAAAAAAGAGACCTCCGAATCGGGAGGTCTCTTCTGTCATACGTCAGCCGTTTTTGATCAGGTCCTCGAGGTACTTGATCGTGGAGATGTTCTTCTTGGTTGCGGGATAAATCTTGGCAAGCTCGTCCGCCGTGACCTTGCCGGTCGGCTTGTACCACTTGTACTGCTTGTAGAATTTCAGATAGTTGCTCGAATCGCCGAACTTGTGCCCGCCGCGGGCGAACATTTCATTGCGCGCGTAGCCCAAAAGCCGCAGAAGCGTCATTTCGTCGGTCGCCGGAATGTCCCAAAGCTCATCATAGGATACCGCTTCGCTGATGCTCTTTGCCATGACCAGACCGTCCTTGTCGAACGGGCTCTTATTCTTGTTCTCCGCAAAGACCATGCTGCCCTCGTTCAGCGTATGGATCGTGTAGCCCTTGAGATCCTCGGTGCTTCTTGCGGAGCTTCTGTCATTTTTCACGGTCAGATGCACATCCTTCGCCGCATAACCCGTTTCCGATTCCAGATCGTATACGTCCGCGATCAGGTATTCCGTGCCGCCCGACGTCGTGATCTTGTACACGAGGCGGAAGACGTTGCCGTGTTCCGAGCTTTCGCTGCCGACCGCGAAATAGTTATACCTGACCTCACTCGAATCGAGGCTGCCGCCGTATTTCTGCTCCTTGGCGGCGCGGATCGCCTTGCGGACGTCGGTCTGATCGAAGCCGTACAGCGATTTGATTGCGTTCGCGTTGCGCTCCGGCGTTGCTTCCGGCGTTTGTACGGGCTCTTCGGAAGCGGGCGTCTCGGGCGCAGGCGTTTCCGCCGCGCTCGTCTCGGGCGCGGTCGTTTCGGGCGCAGACGTTTCGGGCGGATCCAACGGCTTCACCGTTCCGATGTGCGCTTCCATCTCCGCCTCGGACCATGTCCACTGCGTATCGACGATCCGGATCCCCGCCGTTTTCAGATCCTCCATCACCGTGGGAAGCGAGCTTGCCGCCTGCAGCAGGTAATCGTCCCCGTTCTTTTGGCATACCACGTCGAGGCTCCTCAGCGCGCGCGCGCCGATGTTCGTTTCCGGATCGGCGGTTCCGTCGAAGCCGGTGTCGGAAAGAAGCTCAAAAAGGTCCAGGCTTGCGGTAAATTCGCCCGTCTCGCTGCGGCCCGTGCGCACATAGTTGGGAAAATGCAGCTCCGTGGGCTGTGCGGGTTCCTGCCCGGCAGAGGCCTCGATCTCCGCCTTGCTCACCGACCATTTCGTGTTGACGAGCCGGATCCCGTGCCGTTTCAGAAGCGCGGTCGGGTCCTCGCCGCTCGTAACCGTTTCGAGCTCATACCCGTCGCCCTGCGGTGTGATCCGGATCTGGAGCTCCTTAAGCGCCGCGATCTCCGGATACCGTTCTTTTTCGGTCTCCGTCGGATTGTGCAGGCGTTCCTTTGTGATCATCCGGTCGATGTCGATCACGGCGGTATACCCGTTCGCGCCGTCGGTTTGTACGGTAACATATTCGGATACGTCAATGCGCTGCAGGTTGCGCCCGGTTAAATAGTGCGCGCCGATCACGACGCCGCAGATGATCAGGATCAGGGCGGTGCCGACCCAGCCGACAAGCCTTCGAAGCGATTTGTTTGACATGTTCCGTCCCTCCTTTACACCCGCTTGCCGCAGAAAATGCAGAATGCGGAATCTGCCTCAATCGTCTCGCCGCAGTAAATGCAGCGCTTGGTCGCAGGCTTCTGAGGCGCCTCCTCCGGCGCTTCGGAAACCGTCTCCTGCGGTTCGGGCTCCGGTTTCCGGAAGGCGGACTGCTCCGCAAAACTGCGCGCTTCCTCCTGCCGCGGCCGGAAATCGCCGCGTACCGGAATGGTCTCCTCCGGCTCGCTGTCGTCGTCCGCGAACAAATCCGGCGTGGGCTCCTCGTCCGCATGCCTTAACGCTCTGCGCTGCTTGCGCTTGATCTCCGGCGACCAGCTCTCATCCGCCTCGTCGGCGCGTTCCTCCGGAACGGTCTCCTCCTCCAGGAAATCGTCGAACTCATCGTCCTCCGTAAACTCACGTTTTTTGTGCGCGCCGTCGTCGCGGAACGAGACGATCGCGATCGTCATAATGACGAACGAAAGGACGCAGCCGATCCCGATCACCAGCGCCACAAAGCCCGTGTCGCGGAAGAGCTGATAGATCGACCGCCCGGTAAACGCGGGGTTCAGCCGCATGGCGATCAGCGCAAATACACCGTACAGCACGGACGTAACGCCGAAGGTTGCAAGAATGGTTCGAATGGTTTTCATACGATTCTCCTTATTTCTCGATCAAAGATTGTATCTCCCGAAGCAGCCGGATGTTGCTCCGCTCCGTTTCCGTCATGCGCCCCATCAGGTCCGGCACACGCGGTTCAAACCAGCCGTACGCGCGGTAATGCTCGTCGAATTCCCGTTCCGTTTTCGGGTCGAACGGCACATAGTAACGCGCGTAGATCTCCTTTCGCGCATAGCGCAGAAGATTTGCAAGCGAGTGCCCGTCGACCGCGGTCAGGCTCCAGATCATGTCCTCGTCCAAAGAATCGTAGGTCGGGGACCAGTAGATGCCGTTTGCCATGCGATAACTGGTCGGCCGGTCCGGAAACCGGATGAACCCGTTGAGGTCAAATCCGTCCTTTCCCTTGACATGCACGCCGCCGCCCCACAGCTTGGTGACGTCCCCGCCGCGCGGCAGGCGCTTGCTCTCCTCCTCGCTTTCGCAAAGGGAGACGTCGATGCTTCCGTATCCGATCCTGCCCTCTGTGCGATGGAGATCGTATACGTCAACCGTGAACCAGATCGAATACGGCTCCGAGCCGTTTTCCGGTCGGTAGGTCGCGGTGTAGCTTGCGCGGTACAGATTGTGATGCCGTCCGTCTGTATATACTATAAACGCGACTTGTGTCTTAGTTGTGTCATAATTGTTTCCGAACAGTTCCTTACACAACAAATCCCGTTCACTTTGCACCGCTTCGCAGACCGCGCGCAGATTCAGCCCGTTTCCGTTCGCATCCAGAAGCGAATCAAGGTACCCGTCCGGCGCTTCCGCCCGTGTCGTCGGATCCGGCGTTCGCGCTTCCCCGGGATTCACCGGCACCGGCGTCGGCGTTGCGCCCGCCACAAAGCCCCTGACCTGCTGTTCCCACGTCGTCGAGCGGAAGAATATGCCGCAGCGCGCAAGCGTCTCCGTGTCCGCCTCGATCGTCACCCGCATATGATCGGCGTCAATCGGCACCAGATGCATCTTTGCCGTGCAGAGCGCATAGACCTCCGGGTAATCGGACGCGTTCACGCCCGGCCGGTTCGGGTTCGGAAGACGCAGATCGTTCAGGATCGCGTCGACGTCCAGCAGCACTGCGGGATTGCCGCCCGCGTCCGTGCCGACGTTCACGTAGTCCTCCAGGTCGATAACGGTCCTGTGCCCGCGCACCGCGGAAACGACGGCGACCGCCAGCGACACGCCCAGCACGATCCCCGACAGGATCCACGCAAGGCGCTTCGAAAGGATCCGATTCCGTTCCCCGAGCTTCGTTTTCATGTCGTTCAGTATATCACACTTCCGCCGCCTTGCAAAGGGCTTCTTTGTACGGAATACCGCGCTTCGCGCCGTTTGGTTGCAGACACCCTTTCGGATGCGATCACAGAAAGCCCTTCCCGCATCGTGTGCGCTTTTGCGTATCATTCTCCGGGAATTCCGGCACGTTTTCCTGTACGAAAAAACCCCGCAAAAGCGGGGCTTCCCATTCGATCAGTCTGTTACGCATGGTGTTTCTGAAACGCTTCAAGCTCGCGGTTCAGCTTTTTCGCTTCGGCGGCGTCCTTGAACCACATGAACAGATGCACCAGTACGAATATGACAAGCACGCTTCCGACGATCGTGAGGACGACCTCTACGCGGCCCGTGTCGATCACGTCGCTTGTGAACGCAATGAACAGGATCACGCCCTCGATGAGCACAAGCATGAGCGCTTTGCGCGCAAGCAGCGCCTTCGGCGACAGCTCGCGCTTCGAAAAGGTCACGAGCGTCGGCAGCAGGCACAGCGCCGCGTACTCGATCGGGGTCAGCATCTCCTTGTAGCCGAAGCGCGTATCGCCGTCGAACAGCAGCCCGATCAGCGAGACCGCCGCCGTGATCAGCGTGGAAAGCATAAAGAACAGGATCAGCTTATTGACAAGAAACCGTTTGAAATCCATCGTCTATTCTCCCTTCAGCGCGGCCTTCAGCGCCTTTACATAGTTTCTCGAAATGATGATCTTTTCGCCGGAGCTGAGCACCGCCGTGAACCGCCCGTTGAAGGCGGGCTGGATCGACTGTATCTTCATCAGGTTGACGAGCATCGGCTTTGCGATCCTGAGAAAATGCTTCGGCTTCAGAAGCTCCTCCAGCTCATAGATGCGATACGCGGTCTCATAGACCCGGTCGCGCGTATAGAGGAAGGTCTTTCCGTCGACCGATTCGATATAGCAGACGTCCGTCACGGGGATCTCGTACTGTCTTTCGTCCGACGTTCCCGTGAGAGAGCCGGCGCGGGATTTTACGAAGACCGCGATCTCCCGCACCTCGTCCGTGACCGCGCGGCAGCGGATCAATACAAGCTCCTCCTGCGCTTTTCCGACCTGTTCGATGCGTACGTTCATGTGCGTTTCGGGGTCAATACGTGTCGTTGACCGTAAAGACGCCCTCCCCTTTCAGATAGCAGTTGAAGAATTGCAGCACAAGCGCGTTGACGGTCGTCATCGTCTCCTTCGTGTCGCGCTCGCCGCTGCCGAGCATGTTCCCCAAGAAGGGCGAGAGCAGCGGCAGATCGGTGAAATCCATGTGCTTCGAGCCGCGGACCGTGGTCCGGAACCCTTCGGAAGCGTTTTTCAGCAGCTCGACGTTCGGATGGAGCCCGCCCTGCGCAAGGTATTCTTCCGTATCATTATACGAGTCCCAGTTGTCAAATGCAAGCACCGGAACGGTATACGGCTCCTCGCGTACGGTCAATTCTCCGTTTTCAACGCCGGTGTACTCCGAAAGCATCGTGCCGTCGACGTCGATGACAGCGGCAATATCGTCCCGCGCGCGTCCGAGCGCCACCGCGGTCGCGCCGCCCATGGAGTGCCCCATAAGCCCGATCTTTTCAATATCGGTCATGCTGAGGACGGTCCGGATCGCGTCGCCGTTCTTTTCGGGCACAAACCAGTTTGCGCCCGTTCCGCCCGCGGTCACAGCCGCCTTGATTTCATCCACAGCAAAGCCCATATCCGCGGTGCGCAGCGCCATCCATTCGGTGTACAGCGCGTACAGCTTCTCCGCGCCCATCTGCTCGTTCAGGGTCAGCGCCGTGTTCATGAAATCCATGTCGACGATGACCGTCTTGCCGTCCGTGTCCTCCGTGAAGAACGCGTGGTGCGGATGATCGAGCGCCGCGACGACGTAGCCGTTGCTGGCCAGCTCCATATAGGTGGAGGTATTGCTCTGGTAGTAGCCGAACGCGCCGTGGGAGAAGACGACCAAAGGGAAGCGCTCCGTGCCGTTCTCCGTCTCGGGATAATAGAAGTGCACGGGCACCTCGCGGCTCGAGCCGTCGGTTTCAAACGGATCGGTCCTGGTATCGTCGACGAGGATTGCGGAGGTCTCCCCGACCGCGTACGCGCCGCTCGTCGGCAATCCGTTGTAGCCGGTGAATACGAACGCCGGAACGAGCGCAAAGCCGATCAGCAGGATGCTCAGGATGCAGGAGCGGATCGCCTTTCCTTTGCGGACATCGCCCTCTTCCTTTTTGCGTTTCACAAGGATCACGAGCGCAACGATGCACGCAAGCACTGCAAGCGTGATAAGAACGCCGGTCAACCGCCACTTCTGCCCGAACGGGAGCAGTATTGCGACGATCGCGATCACGATCTCCGCGATGCGAACGAACAGGCGGTTCTTCCGCCACGTCTTCTTTTCCGTCGCTTTGCGGCAGGTCATGACGGCGAGCGCGATTTCAAGCGCAGCCATCAAAATCAAAAGAATCAAACCCATACGCATACATATCACCTTCTTTTCTTTGAATCGACTGCATTGTAACCGCTGCCGTTTCGCTTTGCAATACTTCGGAAGGCAAGATGCATTTTCGCGCGACAAGATGCAAAAAACCGCCCCGATGAGGCGGTTCAGTCCGTTGTATGGATGCGTCAGAACGCGAAATTGCCGTCGACAAAGACCGGGATCTCGCGGCCGTCGTGCGTGTAGCCCGTGACCGAAAGATCCGCGGTGCCGACCATGAAATCGACATGCGTGATCGAATCGTTCAGACCCGCCGCGATCAGCTCTTCTTTGGTCATGTTTGCGCCGCCCGCGACGTTAGAAGCATACGCCTTGCCGAACGCAAAGTGGCAGGCGGCGTTCTCGTCGAACAGCGTCTCGTAATAGAGCGTCTTCGAGTTGCTGATCGGGGAATCGTACGGCACGAGCGCGACCTCGCCGAAATACGACGCGCCTTCGTCCACGCTGATCGCCGCCTTCAGCACGTCCTCGCCCTTGGTTGCCTCCGCCTTGATGATGTGTCCGTCCTTCATGGTGAAGCGGATGTTCTCAATGACGTTGCCGTCACGGCACAGCGGCAGCGACGCGCAGACTACGCCGTTGATGCCGGTCTTTTTGTTCGCGGTGAAGCATTCCTCGGTCGGAATGTTCGGCATGTATTCCTGTCCGGACGCGGTGCGGTCGCCGCCCGCTTCCCAGACGTGGTTGTCCGCAAGCTCGACCCACAGGTCCGTGCCGAGCGCGTTCTCATAGTGCAGCTTTTCAAAGCGGTATTCGTTCAGGATGCGCACATGCTCCTTGAGGTTTTCGGCATGCTTTCTCCACGCCTCGACCGCCGTGCCGTCGCCCTTGACGCGGCACGCCATGAAGATCTTATCCCACAGCGCGTTGACGGCGTCCTGTTCGGAAAGCTCCGGAAAGACCTTCTTTGCCCACTTGGGACTCGAAAGCGCGCCGATCCCCCACGGGAAGACGTTCTGGTCCTGATAGCGGCGGTATTCCCTGAGCTTCTCGCCGGACGCCTTGTGCGAGCGCAGGATGCGGTCGCTGTCCACGCCCAAGAGGTTTTCCGGATCGTCGGAGATCAGATGCAGAAACGCCGCGCCCTCCCTGGAATAGTGCGTAAAGAGGTCCGCGCGGAACTGCGGGAACTCGTCGAACACCGCGCTGTCGGCATACAGATACTTGGCGCGGGTCATGTGGTCGTCGTTCCACATCATCACGACCTCGCGGCAGCCGTTCTCATACGCGACGTCCGCGCACATTCTCGCAAACGGCGCCTGATCCACCGGCGCGAACAGCAGCAGCGTCTGACCCTTCTGAATATTGACGCCGACCTCGACCAAAAGCTTTGCGTATTCTTTGAGCTTGTTTTCCATCCTCGTTTTCCTTTCTTTCTATAGCGTATTAATGCGATGCAGCCGCCATTGAAACAACGACGAACAGCAGAATACCCGACATCAGAAGCGTCTGCAGAAGATCCCGCTTTCTGGCGTAATCGCTTTCGGAGAGCGGCGCGGATCTCAGCGCGTCGATCGCCGCAAGCGCCGTGGCGTAGACCAGTCTCTGGCTCCGCCCGATGCGCATCGGCGAAAAGCCCTTTTGCTCCCTGAGGTATGCGGAGAGCTCCGCGATCAGCTCCGCCGTTTCCTTCTCCGGCATATCCATCCCCGCAAGGAACGCCAAAAGCGGCAGATCGAGCATCTCACGGTTCTTCTCGCCCGCCTCACGGACCGCGTCGTAGAGCCGCTCGGTTTTCAGCGCAAGCGCATCCGCGGGCTGCTCCGAGAATGCGATCGCAAAGCTCGCCATCTGTGACATATTGTTGCGGCCGAACCGCCCCGAAAGGAGCTCCATCGCCGTATCCGCGCGCGGAAACAGCGTGTCCCGATCCGTGTCGTACATGGCGAACAGCACGGCAAACATCACATCCTCGCCGCCGGTCAGGACCCGGTGCGCGTGCCGCATTTCCAGATAGTGTTCACGCGCGCTCTTTGCGACCGCGTCCGCGCGATCGTGCGCCTTTGCCATCAGAAACGCCGCCGGGCACAGGTAATCGGTCGGCGCGAATCCCGCCGCCTTGAGCTTTCTCTGGTTGTCCTTGGCGAAATTCAGCCGAAGCGCGCCGTCCTCATGCGCCCCGATCTTGATCGCCGCGGGCGCCATGCCGAGACCCCGGAACGCCGAGAAGATTCCGGTGTTCTTTTTCAGGATCTTCTTGCCGCGGCGGATCGAATCAAGGTCTGCGTCGCGGTCGTCGATCCCCAGCAGCAGCGCGCACAGGCATTGCACCTGCGGCGTGGACATGCGGAAGATCCGTTCGATCCGTCTTTTGTTTTCAATGAACTGTTCCGTGCGGCGTATCGCAGCGCTCTGCATGGTTTTTTCCTCCGGTTGTTCTGTTCTGTATATTATGCCACAAATCGCGCCGTTTGAAAAGCCCTTTTTCCGCCGTCGTACAGGGAGCTTTGTTCGCATATGCATGCGAGACGCTACGAATCCGACTGCGCCGCCGCTTTGTTTGTCGAAACCATCATCTGCCATGTTTCGCGTGCTATGCTCCCCAAAAACCGATCCGGAGGCGATACGATGTCCAAAACCCGCATGTTTCAGGCGCTGTGGCTTTTACTGCTTTCCCTCATATGCGTGCTGATGTTTTACTACCGCCGCGAATCCACAAAATCCCCGCAGGAGCGATTTTTCGGGGAAGACGCCGTTGCCGCCGCGACGGTCGAGGAGCACACGAGCGCGCCGCTGCCGACCGAAACGCCCACGCCTGTTCCGACGCCCGTACCGACCGTGTACGAGGTCACCGAGGTCTTTATTCCACTTCTGTATACGCCCTCGCCCATGGCGCCTACGCTGCCGCCGACAGAGGAGCCGATCCTTCTGACCACGCCCGCGCCGACCGCCGTGCCCGAAACGGCGGCGCCTTTTTCGCTGATCTGGTTTTCGGACACGCAGTATTACGCCTATAAAAGACCGGAAATCTTCCTCAGCATGGCGGACTGGGCGGTGCGCATCCGAACCGAATACAACGCCGCCGCGGTCGTGTGCACCGGCGATATCGTCGACAACCGCAACTACACGCGGCATTGGACGAACGCGGAAGCGGCGATCTCGCGCATTTGCGAATCCATGCCGTTTTACTGCATTGCGGGCAACCACGACGTCGGCGCGGACAAGGTCGAATACGAAACATACCTGTCCTACGATTTCTGCACCGCGCCGGAGGAAATGGAGTTTACCGAGGACCGGCATTGCTGGGTGCTGCCGCTCCATGAACAGGGGATCCTGCTCTGCGGGATCGGCTGGCAAAACGACGACGCGTACGCCGACTGGCTGAACGCGCGCTTAAAGGCGTACGGGGATCTGCCCGCCGTGCTGCTGGTGCACAGCTTCCTGAACGACGACGGCTCGCTCACCACCAACGGCAGACGCGTCGAAAAGGCGATCCTCCGCGTCTCCCCCTCCGTGCGGCTCGTGCTGTGCGGACACAACGACGGCTCCGCGCGCTGGGCAAAGACGTACGGCGACGGGCACATCGTCAACGCGATCATGTACAATTTCCAGGACGACACCAAACACGGGCTCGGCTACGCCCGCGTCCTGATGTTCAATCCCCAGACGCGCAACGTCGCAATCACCACCTATTCCCCGTATCTCAACGATTATAACTATTACCGCGACACGGAGAAGGACACGTTCACGCTGTACAGCGCGTGGTGAGCAAAGCGGGCAAACAGCCCGCTTTTTGATTTGCAAACCGTCTCAACAGTATGTTGATAATAAAACAACAAATTGATAATTGAATTTGCGGGACGGGTTGTGTATGATAAAGGCAACACCGGTGAAACCACAGAAACAGGAGAACGCATATGATCCGATTGGGTGAAAGAATCAAGGAGCTCCGTCTGCGCGACGGAAGAACGCAGGAGGCGCTTGCGGGGAAACTCGGCGTGACCGCGCAGGCGATCTCGCGCTGGGAAAAGGGAATCTGCTATCCCGACATGGAGCTTGTACCGTCCCTTGCGAACTGCTTCGGCGTGACGATCGACGAGCTGTTCGGCTACCGGAACGACCGTGAGCAGCGGATCGACGCGATTCTCAAGACGGTCGACGGCTACGGGATCAGGGGGCGCGCGGACGACGAATGGATCGAACCGTGCCTTGCGGGTTTGCGAGAGGGACTCGCGGAGTTTCCGGGCAACGAACGCCTGCTCATCGCGCTTGCCGACACGCTTTCGGAAGCGGGCTGGCGTCGGTTCGAGGAATGGACGGATTACGACAACGAAGGCTTTTTACAGCGCCGGATCGAGGTGCATCGCGAAAACCCGTACTGGTCGGAAGCGGTCAAGATCGGCGAAAGCCTTCTGGCGTCCTCTGCCGATCAGTCCGTCGTGATGCAGGCAGTCTCGATCCTGATCCCTCTGTACCGGAACCTCGGCGAAACGAACAAGGCGATCGCATGCGCGGAGCGGGCGCCGCGTATGCGGGAATGCCGCGAACTGCTGCTTGCCGCAGCGACCGACGGCAAGGAGAACGCGAAGTATACCGGCGCGTTTCTTTTGGAGGCTGCACGGCTGTTTGCCGATTATCTCGTCTATGGGCTGATGGCAAATCGGAAGAACTATGAAAGCGATCTGCCGATCGAAAAGATCCAAGGCGCGATCGGTCTCTTTCAGCTTCTTTGCGAAGACGGCAATTACGGCGTGTACCACGATGAACTAATCAAGCTGTACCTCTATCTTTCTCGGTTGCAGTGGGAACGCGGTTATCACGACGAAGCGTTTCAATCGCTCGATTCCGCGCTGCTGCACGCAAGGGCGCTCGAACGCGTGTTTGCAAAGCCGGAACACCGGTTCACCGCCGCTTTGGTCTCGTTTGTCAGAACCGATTTCGGCGAGGGGCGCGAAGTCAGGATTGCGGAGCAGCTTCCGGAGGACTGGCCGTTCTGGTCGATTCCGGACTGCACCGCCGTGGCCGCCGAAATCAAAGCCGACCCGCGCTGGACAGAGTGGGTCAAAAGGGCGAAAGAATAAAAAAGGGAGAAAAACCCCGCCGTTTGCACGGTACAGGCTGTTGGGAAGGCGATCAGAATCCGCGTTCTTCGCGACGGAGCCATACTAGTGTATGCGATGGAGCGAAAACACGGATAGTTTGCGGCGATAATAATCAAAGAAAGGGCGCGATTTGCGCCCTTTCTTCCTATCGGTGTTTAATTGCGATCCTATCGTCGCAAACGATCTGACCCCTTTTACGACAGCCTGCGATTACATATCGTTGAGCTTCTTGTAGTAGTCGATCTTCTCGTTCGCCTCGTTCTCGGCGCGGGTGAAGAGCTCTTCCGCGACGTCCGGGAACTGCTTGGTCAGAGCGGCGTAACGCGCTTCGCCCATGATGAACTCGCGGTAGCTCGCCTTCGGATCCTTGGAATCCAGCTGGAACGGGTTCTTGCCTTCGAGCGCGAGGTCCGGGTTGTACCGATACATCGGCCAGTAACCGGCTTCGACCGCCTTCTTGGCTTCTTCCTGGCTGTGACCCATGTTGATGCCGTGGTTGATGCAGGGCGCGTACGCGATGATCAGGGACGGTCCCTTGTACGCTTCCGCTTCGTTGACAGCCTTGAGGAGCTGGTTCGGGTCGGCGCCCATGCAGACCTTGGCAACGTAGACGTAGCCGTAGGACATTGCCATCAGACCGAGGTCCTTCTTCTTGGTGCGCTTGCCGGCTGCCGCGAACTTCGCGATCGGACCGGTCGGCGTCGCCTTAGAGGACTGACCGCCGGTGTTGCTGTACACCTCGGTGTCCACGACGAGCACGTTGACGTCCTCATCCTGCGCGAGCACATGGTCGAGTCCGCCGTAGCCGATGTCGTATGCCCAGCCGTCGCCGCCGAATACCCAGATGGACGGCTTCACGAGCTGATCCTTCTGCGCAAGCACCTCACGCGCGAGCGTGCAGGCTTCGCATTCGCAGCCCTTCGTGGCGGTCGGATGCGCTTCGATCAGAGCAACGAGCTTGTCGCCCGCTTCGCGGGAGCCCTGCGCGTCGTTCATCTTCTCGAGCCATTCCTTGCCCGCGGCCGCGATCTCTTCGTCGAGATACGGGACCTCGATCATCTTCTTGACGGTGTCAGCAAGATGCGCGCGGCGCTGCTTGACGGCGATGTTCATGCCGTAGCCGAACTCCGCGTTGTCTTCAAACAGCGAGTTCGCCCATGCCGGACCCTGACCCTTGTCGTTCTTGCAGTACGGAGCCGTCGGTGCGGAACCGCCGTAGATGGAGGTACAGCCGGTCGCGTTCGCGATGATCATGCGATCGCCGAACAGCTGGGTAAGGAGCTTGATGTACGGGGTCTCGCCGCAGCCTGCGCATGCGCCGGAGAACTCGAACAGCGGACGCAGGAACTGGCTGCCCTTGACCGTCTTGCGGTTGACGTTGAGGTTCTTGTCGGGCAGGTTGATCGCATACTCCCAGTTCTTCTCCTCGGTTGCAACGCTCTTCTCGAGCGGCGTCATGGTGAGCGCCTTGACCTTTGCGGGGCAGACGTCGATGCAGTTGCCGCAGCCGGTGCAATCCAGCGGGCTGATCTGCATGCGGTAGGTCATGCCGGGCATATCCTTGCCTGCGGGCTTCGTGACAAAGCCTTCGGGCTTGTTCGCCTCTTCCTGCTCGTTCAGCACGAACGGACGGATGCAGGCGTGCGGGCAGACCAGCGAGCAGCGTCCGCACTGGATGCAGTTCTCGGGGATCCAGGAAGGAACTTCGACCGCGATGCCGCGCTTCTCGTAGCGGGTCGTGCCGGTCGGGACCGTGCCGTCCGGCGTCATCTTGGAAACCGGCAGCTCGTCGCCCTTCTGCTCGAGGATCGGCTTGATGAAGTCGATAAAGTACGGATCGTCGGTGACCGCGATGGGCTTTGCGCCTTCGGTCGTGGTTGCCCAGGATTCCGGATAGTGGATCTCTTCGACCGCGTCCATGCCGGCGTCGATCGCGGCGTAGTTCTTCGCGACGACCGCGTCGCCCTTCTTGGCGTAGGACTTCTTTGCCGCTGCCTTCATGTATTCGAGCGCTTCTTCCGCCGGAATGACCTTCGCGAGCTTGAAGAACGCGGACTGCATGATCGTGTTGATGCGGCCGCCCATGCCGACCTCGCGCGCGAGCTTGATCGCGTCGATGTTGTAGAACTTCAGGTGGTTCTTTGCGATCGCGTTCTTCATGGACGCGGGCAGCTCCTTCTCCATCTCCTCAAGGGTCCACGGCGAGTTCAGCAGGAACGTGCCGCCTTCCTTGATGCCCTCTGCCACCGCGTAGCGGGTGACGTAGGACGGGTTGTGGCATGCCGCAAAGTCCGCCTGGTCGATGAGGTACGGGCTCTGGATCGGCGTCTTGCCGAAGCGCAGGTGGGATACCGTGAAGCCGCCGGACTTCTTGGAGTCGTAGGCGAAGTAGCCCTGCGCGTACATGTCGGTGTGGTCGCCGATGATCTTGATGCTGTTCTTGTTCGCGCCGACCGTACCGTCGGAACCGAGACCGAAGAACTTGCACGCGATCGTGCCTTCCGGCGCGGCGTTCACGAGCGGACCCATCGGGAGGCTGGTGAAGCTCACGTCGTCCACGATGCCGACCGTGAAGTGATTCTTGGGCTCGTCGAGGTCGAGGTTGTCATAGCAGGCCTTGACCATCGTGGGCGTGAATTCCTTGCTGCCGAGACCGTAGCGTCCGCCGACGACCTTGATGCCGCAGCGACCCGCCTCACGGAGCGCGGTCATGACGTCCTCATACAGCGGTTCGCCGAGGGAGCCGGGCTCCTTCGTGCGGTCGAGCACCGCGATCTTCTTGCAGGTTGCCGGGATCGCTTCGAGGAACTTATCTGCCGCGAACGGACGATACAGACGGACCTTGATGAGACCGAGCTTTTCGCCCTTGCCGTTCAGATAGTTGATGGTTTCTTCCGCAACGTCTGCGCCGCTGCCCATGACGATGAGAACCTTCTCCGCATCGGGTGCGCCGACGTAGTCGAACAGATGATAGTGACGGCCGGTGATCTTGCCGACCTCTTCCATGTAGTGCTCGACGATCGCGGGGATCTTGGTGTAGTAGTTGTTCGCTGCTTCACGATTCTGGAAATAGATGTCCGGGTTCTGCGCCGTACCGCCGAGGTGCGGGTGATCCGGGTTCATCGCGCGGGCACGGAACGCCGCAACCGCATCGCGGTCGAGGAGCTTATCCATGTCGGCATAGTCGATCAGTTCGATCTTCTGGACTTCATGGGACGTACGGAAGCCGTCGAAGAAGTGGCAGAACGGAACGGACGCCTTGATCGCGGAAAGGTGCGCGACCAGCGCGAGGTCCATGACTTCCTGTACGGAAGCGGATGCGAGGAATGCGAAGCCCGTCTGACGGCATGCCATCACGTCGCTGTGATCGCCGAAGATGGACAGCGCATGCGCCGCGAGTGCACGGGCGGATACGTGGAACACGCCGGGAAGCAGCTCGCCGCTGATCTTGTACATGTTGGGGATCATCAGAAGAAGACCCTGCGACGCCGTAAAGGTCGTCGTGAGCGCGCCCGCCTTCAGAGAGCCGTGGACAGCGCCCGCCGCGCCTGCTTCGGACTGCATCTCCGCAATGCGGACCTTCTGTCCGAACAGGTTCAGCCTGCCGTTCGCAGCCCATTCGTCTGCGACTTCCGCCATCGGAGAGGACGGGGTGATCGGGTAAATTGCGGCAACGTCGGAAAATGCGTACGCGACATGCGCAGCAGCGGTATTGCCATCGATCGTCATGGTTTTTGCCATTCTGTTTCCTCCTACTATTTTTGGGGTTTCCCCCTTTTCTACCAATTAGCATTATAGCAAAATTCCGCATGAACTGTCAACGCCTTCCCGCGTGAAATCGGGAGTATATTGTGTGGAAAGTTTGTATTGCCAACCCCGAAAAGAATCGTTATAATATCGGTATGAATACAGTTACGCAATTTCTTTGGGATCATGTGTTGACCTACTCGGTCATGGCGGCGATCGGCATCATCGCCGTATTCGGCGTGGCGTTTCTTTTGTGCATCCGCCGCGAGCAGAACTGGGTGCGGCAGCTGTTTCTCATGATCGCGTCCCTCATCGGTCTTTTGGGCGGTGCAAAGCTGTTCGGCGCGATCTCGTACGCGACATATCTGTATACGCGCGGGGAGACGATCTCGTTCATCGAATGCTTTACACAATCCGGCATCGTCTTTTACGGCGGGCTTCTGGGCTATTTTCTGACCTTCTGGATCCTGTCGAAGTTCCTTCTTCCGAGAAAGCGTCTCGGGCGCGACATTGTGGCGGTCACCACGCCGCTGTTCCACGGGATCGCCCGCATCGGCTGCTATCTCGGACGCGACTATAACGACTTCGGCGAGATCGTCTGGCATCCGTGCTGCTACGGCAAGCAGTATCCCGACAGCGCGTTCTGTTCGCATTTCTGGGACAACCGGCTGCCGGTGCAGCTCTTTGAATCGGCGTTCAATTTCATTCTGTTCGCCGTGCTGCTCATTCTGTTCCTGCGCGAAAAGAAGGACGCGCGCCGCGGGCGCATGGTGTATCTCTACCTGTTCCCCTACGCGATCTTCCGCTTCATCATCGAATTCTTCCGCGGCGACGCCGTGCGCGGCGGCTTCGGTCCGCTGTCGTTCTCGCAGGTCGTGAGCATCCTGATCGTCCTTTGGCTGATCGTGGTGCTGATCTTGAAAAAGACCGGCGTGCTGAAGCCGCTGCCCGTCGATCCGTACGACCCCGGCGTCGACCTTTACCGCTTCGGCAAGCAGCCGATCAAAGAGCCGATCGTCTTTTATGAGGGCGACGATGCCGGCGATAAGCCCGAAGACGCCCCGGAAGACAAACAATGAGCATGTATCTTGAAAAACTCGAAGACGCATCCGCGTACGCCGACGTTATTAAAGCGACCGTCGGACCCGGTGCGTTTTTTGCATACCGGTTCTGCGACGATTTTGCGGAGGAGCATAAGCGCTACGATGTGTTCAAAATCGTCCATCCGCGAGGCGTATTCGTGCTGAAGCATTTTGACAGGCCCGATCGTTTCACTGCCGAGAAGACGATCTGTGCCATGCTCCCCGCAGACCTGCCCGTACCGCGCGTGATCGGTTTTTCCGGCGATTCCATGGTCACGGAATTCATCGAAGGGAATGACCTCAAGGAAATGACGGACGACAGCGTCGCCCGCGCCGCGGCTTCCGTCGCGGAGATCATGAACGCCTTCCCTTTGGGAAACGGTTACGATCGTACGGTTGCCGAAAAGGAGGTCGCATACCGGTCCGAAAGGCTCGCTTATCTTGAAGGCGAACCGCTGCTGCACCGCGCATACGCCATGTTTCTCGACCGTATGAAGGAAATGCCCCTCACGCTTGCAAACGGCGATCTTGTACCGATCAACTGCATCGAAGCGGGCAAACGCGTATATCTGATCGACTGGGAATACGGCGGCTTTATGCCTTACGCGCTCGACATCGGGCGATTTTTGGCGCACAGCGGCGAGCACGCGGTGTATCCGTACCGCATGACGGAACCGCAGAAGACGCTGTTCTGCGACCGGATCTATGAAGCCCTGCGCGAAAAGCCCGAACGCGGCGTCTTTGACCGCGACGTACGGCTCGCCGTCTTTGACGAATGGATCATGATCGTGAGCTGGTATCTCAAAAATCCCGACGAACCGAAGGACGAGACCTTCTCCGTCTATTTCGAAAAAGCAAACGTGCTCGCAAAGGAGCTGCTGTCCTGAAGCGATACGAAACAAGCAAGTCCGATCGGACTTGCTTGTTTATTACCGTTCCATACGGATCAGGAACTCGTTCGTATCGTCCACGCGCTTTTTCTGTCCCGTCAGATGAAACCCGTGCCGCTCATAGAAACGGATCGCGCGCGGGTTCTTCTCGAGCACCCAGAGACGCCTGCCGCCGAGCGTTTCCGCGGCATATCGGAAGAGCGCGTCGCCGATCCCGCGGTTCTGCAGCACCGGCTCGACGAACAGCTTTTCGATCTCCCCGTCCTTCACGCGAATGAAACCCTTGACGACGCCGTCGTCATACACAACGGTGTTTTCGATCACGCCGGGTTCGTTTGCATAGAACGCCGTGAGATTCGGGACGGTCTTTTCGCCGAAATAATACGCGTCGCTCCGGAAGATCGGATAGAAGTACAGCCGGTAATTGAAGATCTCGATCTCCGCAATCCTGAAAAGGTCCTCCGCCCGCGCCGGACGGATGTATGCAAAGCTGTTTGTCATGGGATCACCTCACGCTTTCCGGAAATGCAGAAAGGACAAAACGCCGACCGGCAGGAAATAGGCGCACCAGCACAGAAGCGCGACCGTTCCGCCGTTTCCGGCGCCGCCGTCCGCCATGCCGCTGAACATGCCGGTCATCGGCAGCACGAAGCAGCTTAAAAAGAACACGCCGTGGATCATCAGCAGCGCCTTGAGCCACTTGTCCGCCCTGCGTTCCGCCTGCATCGACAGCCCGATGAAGAACGTGGACAGCGCCATCATGCCGTAGCCTAAAAGATCGTAGTTGAACAACAGTCCGCCGCACCGGTAATCGAGCACCTTCGCCGCCTGTTCGTTCAGGGCTTCCGTGCGGACGCTTGTCGTTTGCGCAAAATAGACGAGCAGGATTAGCGTCGCATAGATCGCGGCAAGCACAACGCCGACGTTCGCCGCGACGCGCCGGTCCTCTCCGCTCTCGTGCTGAAAGCCCGCCGCCGTCATAAGATAGAGTAAAAAGTTACGATGAAAATAAGCTGACGCCCCAATGAAGTCAGCCTCGTTGAGGCTTAATGAAGATGTTTGCTCCGCTCACGAATGAAGCGAAGTCGCCATTTTCATTCCTTCATTAGCGAAGCGTCTTCATTACTTCATTAGCCCTTATCGGGCGACTTCATTGAAAAAAGCACTTGCCGAAGCAAGTGCTTTTTTCTGGTACCCCCTCAGGGATTCGAACCCTGGACACCCTGATTAAGAGTCAGGTGCTCTAGCCAGCTGAGCTAAGGAGGCATATGGTGGAGCGGGAAACGGGGCTCGAACCCGCCACCTCAGCCTTGGCAAGGCTGCGCTCTACCAAATGAGCTATTCCCGCGAACAGATGATATTATAGCGGCTCGTTCGCGGTTTGTCAACAGAAATTTTTGGAAACGCAAAAGATTTTTTATTCTCCGTCAACAGGCTGTGTTCCCCATCCCGTCATACGGTCCAGAATCTCATAAAGCGCAAGGTATTTTTCGCCGATCATACCGGTGTTGTCGCCGAACTCCATCAGCCGCGCGGAGTCCGCATTGCTCTCCCACGCGGGAAGTCCGGCGCCGTTCGGATCGCCGGTCTTCAGATAGTTCAGAATATAGCCGGTGATATTCTTTTCAAGCGTGTAGTCCGCTTCGTCAAAGAGCCGCGAATCTTTCGGCAGGTTCCCGTAGAAATAAATCAGTTCACCGCTGTGCCATGCGCCGAGCCGTCCGTTGTGCTTGCTGAAATAGTATTCCCAGACCGGAATGCCGTTTTCGGCAGCGAGACGGTTTTCGCAGTAATGCGGATAGTTGAAGAAGATCGCGCCGTAGATCTGCGCCCACAGATCCTTCGCCTCGGCGTCGGTCGTCGGAGCGCAGAGCTTCAGCACGTCGTCGGCGTATTCTTTGAAAAACGCGCGGACACGCTGCTCGTAATTCTTCATGCTTGCGTGACCGAGGATCAGGAACGGTCCGCTTTCCTCGGAATTGTAGCCGTGCAGGATCGCCTGCTCGTTGTACGCGCCCTTCCGGTACGATTCGTACGGCGTTTCGACGAGCGCATATCCGTCGACGGTCATGAAATGCTGCGTATACGCTTCGTTGACGATCTGTTCCGCGTCGAGCGCGCGCAGCTCGGCGGGCGTGTTGACGCTGTAACGCGCTTTCAGTTCGGTTCCGGATGCGATCGCATCGTCATACGACCGGAACGAGTGCGGCGGTTCCACCGACGCGACGGTGGAGCTTTCGAGCAGGACTCTCCGGAACAATCCCTTTGCAAGCGGCGAGGTGCAGATCGCGCTGACGCTTGCCGCGCCCGCGGATTCTCCCGCAAGAGTGACGTTTTCAGGATCGCCGCCGAACGCCGCGATGTTGTTTTGTACCCATTCGAGCGCTTTGATCTGGTCCAGAAGACCGTAGTTGCCGGTCGTGCCGTGCTCCGATTCCGCGCGGAGTCCCTCGTCCGCAAGATAGCCGAATACGCCGAGCCGGTAGCCGAGATTGACCACGATCACGCCTTCGCGCGCAAGACCGGTTCCGGCATAATCGCCGTACCACGGCTGACCGGTCTGCAGCGTGCCGCCGTGAATATAAACGAGCACGGGCAGCCCCTCCGCCTTGCCCGCGGGCTTCCACACATTGACGTAAAGCCCGTCTTCGCTGACCGCGGGGCGATAGTTGTCGCGCAGCGAAATGCTGTATTCATGGTATCCGATGATCTGCTTGAGGCTGTCGACGATCGGGAGCCCGACCGGCTGCATGCACATCGGCGCAAACTGATCCGCATCGAGCACGCCCGCCCACGGATCCGGATCCTGCGGCTCGCGCCAACGGAGCTCGCCCACCGGCGGCTTCGCATACGGAATGCCCGCGTAGAGCTCGACCCTGCCGTCGTCGATCACGACGCCGCGCACGTCGCCCTTCTCAAGCGAAACCGTCTCCGTATAGGTCGGCGTTTTGCCTTCATACGCCGGTACGCGCTTCATCGGCGGCCACGTCAGAAGCAGGATCGCGATAAACGCGCCGATCCAGCCGAGCCAGCCGAGCAGCTTCCAGTACCATTTGCCGCCGTGCAGCACTTTGATAAACAGCACCGCAAAGCAGGCGGTTGCAGCGAGCAGCAGCGCAAAGCCCAGAATCGTGTTCTTATTCAGCTCCAGCACGGCAAGCATGATGAGAAACATCAACGAGCCGACAATCCCGAATCCGATCATTCAAACCTCCTGTTTTGTCCGATAGGACATTGTTTTCCGATACAAACACGAACAGCGCCCCTTTTGAGGGCGCTGTTGAGAATCCCTGTCTTATTTGATCGTGAGCTTCACGCCCTTGCTGTTGACGCTGCCGAACTCGTTCGTAATGACGCAGCGATACAGCCAGCCGTTGTTCTTCTTGACAGTCTTGAACGAAAGGGTCGCGCTCGTCGCGTCCTTCACATTCGTCCACTTCTTGCCGCCGTCTTTCGAAACCTGCCACTGATAGGTGGGCTTGACGCCCGCCGCCGCGACCGTGAACTTGGCCGTCTTGCCTGCTGCAACCGTCACCGCCTTCGGCTGTGTCATGACTCTCGGCTTCACACCGTTGACCGTCATTCTGGCCTTGCTCGTCGTGACGCTGCCCTTGGTGTTCTTGATCACGCAGCGATACAGCGTGCCGTTGTTCGATTCTTTTGCCGTGATCTTGACGCTCGCCTTCGTCTTGCCGCTCCACTTGACCCACTTTACGCCGTTATCCTTGGAATAATACCACTGATACTTGAGGCCGGTGCCCGCAGCAACCACTTTGATCGTGGCGACTTCGCCGTTTTCGACCGTCACCTTCTTGGGCTGTACAACGATCTTCGGCTTCAAGCCGGAAACCGTCAGCTTTGCACTCTTCGAGGTCAGAACGAAATTGCCGCTCTTGACCACGCAGCGATACAGATAACCGTTCGTCGTCGCGGTGCCCTTCACCGAAATGCTGTCGGTCGTCTTGCCGCTGTATTTCGTCCAGGTTGCGCCGTTGTCCTTCGAATAGTACCACTGATAGGTCAGCTCGCCGAGCGCATTCGCCTGAACGGTGAACGTTGCCTTTTTATTGAGTTTCACGGTCGCCTTCACCGGCTGCTCGCTGATATTCAGAAGATTCGGGAAGAAGATGAACGGAGAGAACTTTGCCGTAATGCCGTGTTCCACAGGCGCGGTGACATCACCGGTTTCGATATACGCGCCTTCTGCCAGCGTGAACGCGATGCGGGCGTTCGCCTCGAGTCCCTCCACGATGGTGAAGTACAGCGTGATCGCTTTCATATCGCTCGTGACAATAAAGCCGCCCATGTTCGCGGTGCCGACACGAACCGTGCCTGCCGTCTCGCCGTTGACTTGCGCAATGCCGAGCACGTCGTTTACCTCACAGCTCTGATACTTAAGCTGCGTGCTGTCGTAGTTCAGCGCAAAATGCATGCCGAAGATCGGATCGAGGAGATCTGATTTCAGCGTGACATCGACTTTCAAAACTTCCCCTGCGACCTGATGACCGTTGATGATCATCGTGAAATCCGCGTCATCCGCAAGCGTTGCCGGAATGAATGCAAACAGCATCACGAGTGCGAGAAGCATTGCCAACAGTTTCTTCATAGGTTCTATCCTCCTGCAGAATTGTGTGGGGTCATGCGGCGCGACGCGATCAAAATCCCGATCAATCGTTTTTTGCCGCAACGAAACCATGTGTATAACGATCCCATAACCGATATCAGTTCACAGTATCGTCATATTTACTGCTACATCATAACACACTCTTCCGGTATTTGCAAGCGTTCCGACGAAAAAATATACACGTTTTCCGGACGGTTTTTTCTCTCCGAGATCGGGGCGTTCAGATCGTCGGTTAACGCAAAAACGCCTTCCGAAGAAGGCGTTTGGAAAGCGTTTTTCATCAGCGGAAAATGAGTGCGGCTATGACGCCGAACAGCATCAGCCCCGCCATAATCCAGCAGATGATCCGAATCGTGCGCTGCTTCATTTGAGCACTCCCCTGTACGCGTAAACCGCATCCTCAAACTTGAGATCGGACAGCCACTGGTCAAGCCTGTACTGTTCCTCCGCGGATTCGCGGATGCCCTCGAAATAGTCGATTTTGATCACGCCGTGATCGCCCTCATAGCACATATTGCCCTCGGCGCGGCGGAACAGATAGCCGGTTACGGTCGTTTTGCCGTCATCATCGGTCACCGCCTGCTCGATGAACGAATCCGTTTCTCCGGTCTTCAGCGCCGCTGCTTTTGTGTAGACCTCCTGCGGCGTGAACAGCTGACTGTGATCATTCTCTGCGATCGGATACGGCGCGGTCAGCGTATCCTTGAACGCATCCTGGTTTTCTTCGGAATTCATCAGCTCGTCAAAGCTCATTTCGCCGTCGTTGACCTTACGGATGATTTCTTCGACCTCCTCGGTCGTTTCCTTCCTGATCTCAATATAATCAATATAGATGAATCCCTCTGGCACATACAGCATCGGCGTATAACCGCTCTTAAAGGTCTGCAGATAATTCCAGAACATCCCGCTGCTGTAGGCGGACGTCTCCGTTCCGTCTTCATTCTCGACCGTCATCGTATCTTCCACACTCTTGCGGTAATAGTCCACGAGCGCGTCCTCATCAATGCCGCTTCCGTTTTCTTTATAGTAGTCCAGGATCGCCTGACGGTAATCCGCAGCAGTTATGCTCTGGATCATAAACGCGCGGTATTCGTTCTTGCTCATGCCGAGACGCTGATAGAAGCTGTTGATCTGCTTCTCCATAGCGGTCTTGGAATAGGAGCCGCTCTCGATCAGGTTGTTCGCATAGCTCTTTTCGATCGAAGCGATCTGATCGTCCGCGCTCTTTGCGCTTGCCGCCAGCTGTTCCTCGGTCAGCGAAAGACCGAGCGCCTTCGCTTCCTTTTCATAGATCTTCTGCATCAGAACCTCGCGCGCGCAGTATTCCTGCAGATTCCGGACCTGTTCGTCGCTCATCGTTACGCTGCCGTAGTTGGAGGTGAGTGAGTCATACATGACTTTATACTCTCCGACCGTAGCTCTCAAATTGTCCGCGCTTACTGCGGTTCTGCTTCTCTGGAAGCAGTTCATGCCCGCGCCGTCCTTCTGAAGCGCAACGATCAGAAAGATCGCCGCTGCGATCATGGCCGCCGCGATCACGACGATCAGGATATTGCGCATTGTTTTTTTCTTACCGTAAACACTCTTTGCCATTTTATATCTCCTCATATTTCGGAATGAAATCTTATGAATTCTACACTTTTTATCGGCGCTTGTCAACCGTCTTCCCGTTTTCCGCCGTCCGGCAAAAGCCGCAGGAACGCCGCCATGCCGCCGGTCCTTCCCTTGTCGCGCCGGTGTGAGTACAGCCGCTCGTCCTCAAACGTGCAGACGCCCATCAGATGGATGTGTTCCGGGACAATGCCGCTTTCCAGAAACTGCGCCGCAGCGACCTGCCAGAGATCGACCGTGGCTTTGCCCTTCTCGTTCTCGCCCAGAAGATCGCACTGCGGAAACGCAAGCGCAAAGCTCTCCGCCACGTCGTCGCCGACCTCGAAGCATTTCGGGCAGATCGAAGGTCCGACGCCGCAGACGATGTCCTTCGGATCCGAACCGCAGGCGGTTTCCATCGTTCTGATGACCTCCGCGCCGATGCGGTGAAGCGCGCCGCGCCAGCCCGCGTGGCACAGTCCGATGCCCTTTTTCACCGGGTCGTAAAAATAGAACGCCATGCAGTCCGCATGCCCCGTGATAAGCGTGATCTCCGGGTCGTCGGTCACAAGCCCGTCGCAGAACGGCAGCGGATCGCGGTCATAGCCCCTGCGGCAGTCAAAGCGGTTTACGCAGAGCACCGTCGTGCCGTGCTCATAGGTATCCAGAACGATACCGTCCAGAGGAATCCCCGCCGCATTGCAGAAGATGCGGTAGTTTTCCATCACGTTCTCACGCTGCTCCGGACGCGTGAAGCTCAGATTCAGCGAGGAGAAGCATCCCTCGGAAACGCCGCCGGTGCGCGCCGAAAAGCCGTGGTCGATGTCCGGGTACGCCGAAAACGCCGGGATCGTATAGATACCGACGCCGTTTTTTTCCCGATACGCGTGTGCGGGAACGATCGAACGATAGATTGCAGAGAACTCTTCGCGCGTCATTTCTCGTCCAGAAGCCGCTGCAGCTCCTTCATGAAGGTCTGCGTATCCTTGAACTCGCGATAGACCGACGCGAAACGCACATATGCGACCTCGTCCACATCACGGAGCTTTTTCATGACCATCTCGCCGATCGCCTGTGTGGAGACCTCGGCGTCCAGAGAATTGTTGATCTCGCGGCTGATCTCGTCAACCAGCCGGTTCTGCACGTCCGCGGGGATCGGGCGCTTCTCGCATGCCTTGCGGATGCCGACCGCGACCTTTTCGCGTTCGAACGGCTCACGCCGACCGTCGCGCTTGACGACCATGACCGGATTCTCCTCGATGCGCTCCCATGTGGTGAATCTCCGTCCGCAGCCGATGCACTCTCTGCGGCGGCGGATCGCGCTGCCGTCCTCATTCGGACGCGAGTCGATGACCTTGCTGTCCGTTCCTCCGCAATACCGGCATTTCATAGGCTTGTCCTCCTTGTTTGTATGCCATACTTAATATGATAGTATAGCACACGGAAGCCGGATCCGGTCCCCTCCCGCGCCGAATTTACGGATTGTTCAAGTTTTCTACGGCAGCTCCACCAGGATCACGTCCTCGCCGAGCTTTTTGATCTTCGAGAACGGGATCACCGTTCCGTCCTTGCCCTTCAGGAGCCCGAACAGCCGCGTGCCGCCGGGCACGACGATCGCCTGCACCTCGCCCGAACACGGATCGAACACGAGATCGCACACGTTGCCGTAGCGCTCCCCCGTGCACACATTGATGACCTCCCTGCATTTCAGCTCCGAAAACAGCATACGCGCTCCCCTGCTCCTTTCTGTCGTTTGAAGCTCCATCGACATTCTTCCCGCCGACCTCCGTTCCGTTTGGACAGATTATGCAAAGGCGCGGCGAAATAGAAGCACGCTTTTTCGACGGATTTCATACGATGGCAGTAAAGAACCAAGGAGGAAAGACCATGCAACAATCCTATGCAAACGGCGGGTGCTGTTTTACGGACCGCATTCCCGCCGTCGATCCCACCACGGTCGATAACGTCGTTGCAGCGGGGACTGTCTCGTCGATGAATGCCTGCGGCATGACGGGCGGCTGCGCGCTTGCGACCGTCTATTTCCCGAATCAGGCGTACCGTGCGGGCTTCTGCCCCTGTGAAGCGCTGGCGCACGGCACGCTTTTCCCGGAGCTTGTCTCCGAATATCCCGCCTGCAGGAACCGGGAGGTGTGAATATGGCAAACTATACGGAACAGGAGCTTTTGAGCAGGATCGGCGAGGTACGCTTTGCCTGCGTCGAACTGCAGCTCTATCTCGATACGCATCCCGAAGACCTCGACGCATTGAGCGATTTCAACAGCTACGCGGCAACATTGAAGCGTCTTTGTGCGGAATACACCGAACGTTTCGGTCCGCTTGAGAACTTCGGCAACAGCACGCACGACGCCGGAAGCTGGGTCTACCAGAAATGGCCGTGGCAGAATTGAGGAGGTAAGCAATATGTGGATCTATGAAAAAAGACTTGAATACCCCGTTCGCATCACCAAGCCCGATCCGAAGATGGCGAAGCTTCTGATGGCGCAGTACGGCGGACCGGATTCCGAGCTCGGCGCGGGGCTTCGCTACCTCACACAGCGCTACTCGATGCCCGACGACCGCATCCGTGCAACGCTGACCGACATCGGTACGGAGGAGATCGCGCACTGGGAGATGATCGCGACGATGATCACGCAGTGCATGCAGGGCGCAAGCCTTGAGGAACTCTCCGCGGCAGGACTGGACGGCTATTACACGATGCATTCGTACGGAGTCTTCCCCGCCGATCCGAACGGCGTGCCCTTCACCACCGCGTACATTGCCTGCACCGGCGACCCGATCGCGGACCTTTCCGAGGACATGGCAGCCGATGCTGCAACCAGTGATTCGCTACCGACTCTCAAAAAGTCCCTAAATCACTGACTTTTTCAGGCATACGAGGATCAAGGCAATCAGGGTATGCTACTACCTCATAAGAACGACATTATAAAAAATGAAGGTAGGACAGACTCGCAAGCAGTATATCTTTCTTCTTCAATATGATCATTTTTATACCGATATGGCATATGCGCTTATACTATATTCGTTGCATCGCGCTTTGCTTATTAACAGGGATCCTACGTTATAGTTTGTGCTATTCATCCTAACACGGGTGTTCAGTCCCACAAGTTTGAGGAAATGCTTTCACAAAATCAACACGATCTTTCGAACACCGTTGTAGGTCAGCCAAAACCTTGAAAGGCTCGTTCAGTTTTCAAAATTTAGTGAAAACATAATAAGATACCTTTCATCTATCATTCATTCAATAATTATCTTTCAATTTGAAAAGATACGAGAGTCTGGAGGTATAGCAGTTTGCATTCGCTCATCTAGTTACTATATTAACATCTATAAGCCACAAGCTGTAATTATAGTGTTTTTGTTAAGGATGATACATATAGAATATCTAGTCATATAGCAAAAGGGCAATATCACCGTTAGTTTTTCAATCGAAATGTTTTGATTGATATCCTTTTTTGCGAGCGTCTATAATAAGCGCTCGTTTGTATCATTTTCATTTAATTCATAGCTTATTTATGACACCCGTCGATATGATAAACCATATTGATTGTTATTTTAAACCATGCGCGTGAATAATATATTTTATAATAAGCGTAGGAGAATGGACTTTTCCGTATTACATAGTGTCCATATTATATAACTTCAGTTTTCTAGTGCAAAGCCTCGACTATAAGGAATCGTTTGCAAATGAATACTGACCCGCTTAGGACTTCCGGATGGTGTTGTAAAGCTATTTGGGTTGCTGATAACACCCCTTATGCCTCACAGAATCCATGCAAGCGTCTTTAAGTGAAGTTTATCGTTGATCTATTCTAGAGTCTTGCGATTTGCACTACGAAAAACGGAGTATAATTGATTTATATTAAGGGGGCAATCTTATGGGTACGGAATTCAGCTGGATTCAATTATCAGATCTACACATTTTTGATTCAACAGATTGGGAGCAAATGATACAGCACTATGAAAATCTGTCAAGAGTCCTTTCTCCAAATTTTATGGTCGTTACAGGAGACTATAGACACTTAAAATACAAAATAGGTTACGAAAAATCTCTGAAGTTCTTAAATAAGATTATCAATGTGTTTAAAATTGATAAAAAAGACGTTTATTTAGTTGTCGGCAATCACGATGTTAATAATTTTCGTCGAAGAGATGAATTAATAGCCGCAATAACTCAGGTGGTACCGGATAACCCAGACTTCTACACTCAATATATGGGCAATGCCGAAGATGATTTGTTATCTGCTTTTAGAGAATACTCAGAGTTTGTTCGCGAATTTTATGGTAATAGCATAAATGATGATAGAATTAGTAAACCTGCTGACATAATAGTATGCAAGCGAAGCGAGATAACAATTATCATCATTAATTCTGCACTAATATCGAACGGCAACAATTCGCATAAAGAGATTGTAGACATAAAAAAGCTAAGCACTATTAGAAATGTCGATCATAAACCAATCATTGTTCTTTCACATCATCCAATTGAAAGTCTTTTTGATAGCCATCAAACAAGATTACTAACCTGTCTTCGCAATTTAAATGCTAGTGCATTTCTTTGCGGTGATAAACATACATTAAAAATTAATAATCTAAATATAATTAATAATCCCAATACAACCTTTCCAGAAATAATCTGTGGTAAGTCAGCTATTCAACCCGGAGATGATTATTCTGATTTATCTGTTATTGAGTATCGTGCAAATAGCGATGGAAATGTATACGTACAAGTCTATCAGTATAATACTGAAAACGGTTTTATAGTTTCCAGCAAGTTTTACTACAATATTATTGAAAAATATCGTTTTCCTTTACTCGGGTATAAAAAGTCCGTTAATAATCTGAGTTTGCAACGTACAAGCTCTACATCCAAGATAGATAACCCTAATCAGATTTCTCAAGAAAAACAGAAGTCTAACAATGGAACCCCTATATCCATTTGGCTTCCAGATGCAGAACTTGCAAATGGAAAACAAACAAGATTTAACTCATATACTGCGACCAATGATCTTAAAGAGTTTTTTGACCCCAATTCTAGTTATCTAGGTGTTTCTTCGGTAAAAGGAATTGGAAAGACATTTATACTGCAAGTAAAACGAGTTAAGTCTTCTCAAAAGTATCAGTGCCTTCCTTTTTATAGTCATCCCTGCACAGCAAACAATTGGGCAACAGAAAGCGTTAGTTTTGAAACATATGTCCAACTCCAAACAAAAAACAATTTTGATGATCTTATAGCATTATGGATGAATACAATAAAAATATATGCTATCAATTATATGATAAAAGAAGTAAACAGAATAACTTTACCTCAAAAAGCTGGTCTAATAGCGTTTGAAAGAGAAATGTCCAACGAAAACTATTCTTACATTTATGATTTGTGCGTAGAGGAAAAGAGGATAAAACTAAACGAGATTATTCATAGAATATTAGCAGATAAAAACTGGTGTAACACCCTCTCAAAAGCGAATTTGCTTTTGAACAATGCTTGCACTACTCTGTTTTCTGTAAGAAAGAAATATAAGCCATCTTCAAAAAGAATCGCGATATTCATTGATAAAGTAGATCAATCGATAATGCAAACTAATGCTGAACCGCCTGCTGACTGTGTAACATGTAACTATAGAAATGGCTTTGAAAAGTGTAACAACCAACAGAAAGGAACTTCTTTTTGTTATAGGAATAATAATGGCTGCACAAATAAAGAATGCTGTTATGGGTGTGAACTGTTCGCTAGTGAAAATGGGAATATGAGCTTAAGAGTTTATAAAAACCCAATATCTACAAAACTTATTCATATTAACATTTGGCAATATCTACAGTTAGCTCTAATGTGCGCCTCAACCAAGATATTTGAAATGTTTGATGGCGAAATAAGTGTATTCTATACCATAAGGCAAGAAGCTTTTAATTGTGAAGAAGCTCGACTTGGAGAGCAAAACCAGAAAATTAGCAGCAAAACATTAATGCTCAAATATACTTACAAAGAACAGCAGACAATTTTTTATGAGTGCATAGCTCATCAAGAAGACTCTTTTCTTTTTGATTGCAACAGCAAAACGATTCAAGGCCGCCAAGATTATGCTTTTGTTGGGATAAACAAGCTTTGCCATCCCTATTGTTTAAATTCTGATTCCAGTCATAAAACTGAAACCTTATTTGAATGTATCTATCGACATTCCTTTGACAGAAGTCGTGATATACAGCGATATGGTGAATATCTTACGCAAAATTTGGATGAGTTTAAAGCTTGTAAGAATGAATCCGAACGCGAAGAAACTGTAAAACAAAAAATAGAAGAATTAGCAGCTTCTCTTGCGTATTGTGATAATCAAGCTGAAAGTACAGTTAATGTATCTTATTATACAGAGAAACTAAAATACCTACCAAACTATTGGGCAAACAATCAAAATTTTGAAAAGTTGTTATCTCTAATAGATAGAAATCTACTATTTGAGGACGATTGCAAAAAAATATGCCAAAGAATTAACGGCTTAGATTGTTGTCCTAAAGAGGGATGCAACTCTCAAAAGTGCAATCGTCATCCTTTTACTATGCTATATAAAATGGGTTATCTTGGATACCTTATGCATAATTCAAATAATAACAAAAATGACAAACAGCAATTCTTGGATGCATGTGAAATAAGCTATTTTGTTGAATCCGACGATCTTAAGTCAACCGAACGAGTCGCATATATAATTCATCCCGCCTTATCAAAAGCAATAGAAAGGAAATACAATAAACAATTTAAGCACTTTAGTGGTTTTATTCTTGGAAAAGATCTTCCCGTTCAATCAGCAGTGATTATCCAAATGATGTTAGACAAAAAAACGCTCTTAAAAGAAGACTTCATTACCAAGTATTATTGTGAGCCTAAATACTAATCTTGTATAATTTACATTCTTGTAGTAAAGCACATTGCAAGGAGCTGCTAAGTCTCCCGATTGGGTTTCTTAACAGCTCTGTCTAATCTACGCATTTAGATATTCTATGATTATCATAATGCCATACGTAATTATTCAAGCATAATAGAAAGGAGTAAGGTGTTGAATAATCTAATCGTTTTTGCAATCACTAATCAGAAAGGAGGAGTCGGAAAGACTACAACGGCAATTAACCTAGGAGCAGCGCTCGCAAGAGCGGGAAAACGGGTACTGCTGATAGACGCCGGCCCGCAAGGTAGTCTTACGTTTGATCTTGGATTACAAAAGCCGGATGAGCTAGAAATTACACTTGCAACAATAATGGGGAACATCATACAGGACAAGGCATTTGATCCCAGAGAAGGAATCCTGCATCACGCAGAAGGTATTGACTTTATGCCATCGAATATTGAGCTATCCGGTGTTGAAATCTCGCTGTTCAATGTCATGAGCCGGGAATACGTTCTGAAAACGTATGTGGATGCCGTTCGCAAGGACTATGATTATGTTCTGATCGATGGAATGCCATCGCTTGGCATGATGGCGATTAATACGCTTGTCACAGCGGACAGCGTAATTATTCCATCGCAACCGAGCTTTCTTTCCGCAAAGGGATTGGATCTTCTGCTGCGCTCCGTCTCCCGCGTAAAACGAAGCATCAATCAGAAACTTCGCATCGACGGTATTCTGTTGACCATGGTTGACAATCGAACCAATAACGCAAAAGACATTATTCTGTCTTTGCAGCAGGGAATCGGACAGCATATTCCGATCCTGAAAGCTCAGATTCCCCATTCCGTACGCGCTTCAGAATGTAGTTTATACGGTAAAAGAATCTTTGCTTATGATCCGCGCGGGAAAGTCGCAATGGCATATGAAGCTCTTGCAAAGGAGGTGATGAACATTGAAAGAGCGAAAACCGATCGATCTCGGAATGACGGGATACGATGAACTGTTCATGGGAGATGCTGAACGCAAAGAAAGCCGATTGCCGAAAATCTATGACATTCCCCTATCGCAGATTGATGAGTTTGTCGATCATCCTTTTCACGTCCGTATGGACGAAGATATGGATCAGCTTGTGGAAAGCGTCAAAGAACGCGGTATCATCACGCCGATCACGCTCCGGCAAAAGGAAGATGGTCGATACGAGATTGTTTCCGGTCATCGACGGAAGAAAGCATGTGAGCTTGCAGGACGAACCACCATTCCGGCAGAAATTAAAAAATTGACACGGGACGAAGCAGTTATTCTTATGGTGGAATCCAATCTACAACGTTCTGTGATTCTGCCGAGTGAAAAAGCATTCGCATATAAAATGCGACTGGAAGCGCTGAAAAGGCAAGGAAAACGGACCGATTTAACTTCGTCCCCACCGGGGACAAAGTTGAGAACGGATGAGCAATTATCACAGGATGTTGGCGATAGTCGAATGCAAATCAATCGCTACATTCGGCTCACAAAGCTCATTCCAGAAATACTGGAGCTGGTCGATCAAGGTAAGATAGCCATGCGTCCCGCAGTAGAGTTGTCATACCTAAACAAAACGGAACAGATGAATCTCCTTTCTGCGATAGGCGAAGCAGATGCAACTCCCTCCCACGCACAAGCTATCAAAATGCGGCAATTCTCACAAGAAGAAAAGCTGATTCCCGAGGTCATCGAATCCATTATGTGCGAAGCAAAACCGAATCAAAAACCGAAAATCAGCTTTCAGTACGATGAAATCAAGCGATATATTCCCTCCGGGCTTTCTGTTGAAAAGACAAATGAATACGTCGTAAAGGCATTGGAGTATTACCACAGGCATTTACAGCGACAACGGGATAACGTGCGATAAATCAAATCGCAAATGTCCCGTTTTTTGTTTCCCCTCTCATACTCTCCCCTTATTACCTACCGAAAACAAAATACCTACCGAGGAATGAATACAACCTGTCATCATTCTCCGAAACAGCCATGATGAACGGTGCATCCAAAGTCGTTCCCGGTTGGCATACAGGTCGATCCGCTCCTTCACGGATCACCGATTCTTCCTTCTTCGGCACGGTCAAAGCCGTACCATCGACACTTCCGAACGCAAGAGCGGCGATCGGGAGTTTTTTGTTTGCTCAAAAACCGAAAATCAGAAAGGACATCTATTCAAAACATGAAAAAGACACTCATTAAACTCATGGCATTCGCGCTTTGCCTTATCACGCTGTTCTCGTTCATTCCTGCGCAGACAGCATCCGCGGACGGTGATGATACCGTCACCATCGAATCTCAGACTAACTCCGCTTTCGACTATCTGGAATACTATTCCAATGGTAAGTGGAAAGACTTGAACACCCCGAAGCACTGGATCGAAAGCACCGGTCAGGTCTGTTACTGTATTGAACATACGGATGGCAATCCGCACAGCGATACCTACTCTCCCGCAGCTCCGTCTTCTGTGTTTGGTGCGAACACACTTGCGGGCTTGCAGACGATCCTCATGTACGGCTATCCTTGCAACACACCGGACGGCTTCACGGAAGATGAAGCCCGACAGGCAACCGCAAACGCGATCCGGTTCTGGCTCAGTGAAAACGGTGAACCCGGTTCGTACAGTTTCACCAACCGAAAGACGAATCCGAATGCAATCCGTGCAAAGAAGGGATATGAGCACGTTCTGACATGGGCAGATGAACTTTTGCAGATGGCAAGAGATAAGAAAACTCTGTCTCACAGCATTGAGTTCACGCCGTCCGCGCTGACGCTCACGAAGTCCGGTTCCAACTTCACCGGTAAAACGACGGTCAAGCTCACGAACATCAACAGCGGTTATACGCTAGATACGTCGGCGCTTCCCTCCGGCGTTACCGTTACGGGTTACACCGGTACAAAGGGTGAACAGCTCACGATCACCGCTCCCGCGAGCACGGCGGGCAAGACGTTCACGATCACCGCAACCGGTAAGGATACTCGATCGCTGGATAACATCACCGCGTATGTCCCGTCCAATTCCTCTTTGCAGAAGATCTTCCTCTGTGCGACTACCGCACAGGTTGTCGCAACCGCGAGCTTCGGCGTAAACACCCCGGCGCTCGGCGCTTTGAAGATCAAGAAGGTCGGAGATGACAGCACACCGCTTGCAGGCGTTAAGTTCGGCATCTACAAGGACGCCAACTGTTCGCAGAAAGTTACCGAGGTCACGACTGGAAACGACGGTACGGTGACGGTCAGTGATCTGGATGCCGGAACGTACTATGTCAAGGAACTTTCCACGGTCAAGCCGTATGTTGTCGATGGTCTCGTACATTCGATCATCGTCAAGGTAAGTGAAACGGCAACGCTTGAACTGGAGAATGAAACTGCGAAAGGCGCGATCCGCATTCTGAAAACAGCGTATGTGCTGACCGGCACAACGGCATCTAACACCGAATACGGTCAGCTCCACTCCCCAAAGTATGAGGTCAAAGGCCTTCCGGGCTGTGAGTTCGAGGTGAAGGATTCTTCCGGCACGGTCATTGCAACGATTGTCTCGGATGAAAACGGTATTGCTGAAACCGGTCTGTTGCCGTTCGGTACTTATACCATTCAAGAGACGAAGACCGTGGCAGGTTACGATCTGGACCCGTCGATCTACACAATCACACTGGCGTACAAGGATCAGAACACACCGATCGTTTACGCGGAACAGTCCATCAACAACAAGCGGATCCCCGGCTCAGTCAAGATCAAGAAGGTCTGTGAGTTCTTTGACACCAAGACCATGACGTTCAAGACTGGTCCCCTTGAAGGTGCTGTGTTCGGCCTCTATACGGCTGAAACGGTCAAAATGATTCCGAAGAATACGCTCGTCAGCCTGTTGATAACGGATAAGGATGGTATCGCAACCTCTGATACAACGCTTCCCTTCGGTAAGTACTACCTGAAGGAACTCAAGGTTCCGGATGAGACGATCCATTTGATCGAGGAGTCCTTCCCTGTAACGGTCAGCGGTGCGAACACAGATTATGTCAAAAAGCCGATCGAAAACGAGCGTTTCAAAGGCAACATCGCTGTCTGGAAGTCCGATGATTACGATCCTGACCGTATGCTTGAGGGCGCACAGTATGAGATCCGCGACAAGAACGGACTCCTGTATGACACCATGACCACGGACAAAGACGGTTACGCCATTTCGATTGATCTGCCCGTCGGAACTTACTATGTCCAGGAGGTTGTGCCGCCTGCGGGATTCGTTCTCTCAGACGAAGTGATTGAAGTTAAGATCACGACTGACAATAAAGCGACAATCGTGTTTGAGCGTACCAATGAGCAGACGCACATCGT
Organism: uncultured Clostridia bacterium; assembly: GCA_947168855.1. Classification (GTDB taxonomy): domain Bacteria; phylum Bacillota; class Clostridia; order Christensenellales; family CAG-138; genus UBA3792. The sequence goes on along the minus strand of CAMVNO010000002.1, from coordinate 319,576 downwards.
GCTGAAGAAGACTGACTTCACCACCGGTAAGCCCGTATACGAGGCGTTCTACGAGATCAAGAATTCCAAGGGTGAGGTCGTATTCGAAGGTGAAACGGATCTGAACGGCGAAATCATCCTGTATGAGCTGCCTGCAGATACCTATACCTTCACAGAGACTGTTGCCGCGGAAGGTTTTACGCTGAGTCCTGAGACCTTCACCTTTACTGTCGATTACCACGGCAACATCACTGGAACGACCGACATCACGGACGAGCCCACCTGTCTGCAGCTCAACAAGCTGAACTTGTACACCGGGAAGCCCTTTGCCGGAGTCGAGTTCCGTCTGGTAGATTCGGATGGGCAAACCGTGCGTACGGTTCCCTATACTCCCGAGCCCGAAATCCTTGTAAAAGCGAGCGCGGAAACGGCAACTGCTCCCATCCCTGAACATAGCTTCCGTGTATGGGCAAAGGATGGCGAAGATACGTTCTTTACGGATGAGAACGGCTTCGTCGAGTTCCGTTATCTTCCCGTCGGAACATATACGCTCGAAGAGGTGTATCCCACCGGCTACATTGGACCCGAAGTGATCACCTTTACGCTGACCGATAAAGGCGGTGTTTCCAATCCAAAGATCGTGAACGTCGAGAACTGCCCCACCGGGCTCAAGATCATCAAGGTGGATGCGAAGTCCGGCAATCCGCTGGCAGGCGCAGGCTTCTGTCTGAAGGTCAAAGGCGAAAGCGACTTCGAAATCCTAAAGCTCCGCAAGGAAGCGGACGGCAGCTTCTTCTATGATCCGAACGGGACAATCACCGACATGATTACCGACGGAACCGGTGAGCTCGTCATCTACGGCCTGCCGCTCGGCGAGATCTGGATCGAAGAAACCGTCACCCCGGACGGCTACTTCCCGATTTCCGCACAGAAGGTTGAGCTGACCCGCGAAAACACGAACAGCGAGCCGCTGACGTTCCGGATCGAAAACCACAAGTTCGTCAAGCTCGGCATGGACAGCGACTGGTGGGAGTTCCCGGCACTCTGCTCCGGCGTTCTCCTTCTGCTCGGCGGACTCGTCGCTGCGGCGATCATTGTCGCAAAGAAGCGTAAGAGACTCAGAGAGGAGGCATAAAGCATGACCCTGAAAGTTATCATTGCAATCGTGCTTGTCGCGATCATCATCGGCGGGTTCATCTTTCTGCAGGTCAGAAAGAAGAAGAGTGACCTGTGACCAACGATTTAGCGCAAGGGACTGCTTTTTCGCGGTCCCCTGTGCTTTATCTGAAAGGAGGAATAACACTTGAATATCTTTGAAAACCACTCAAATCTGCCGCCCATTCTGACTTTGGATGATTTGGGCGAACGGCTTCAGTTCTCCAGTTCTACACTGGCTATTCTCATATCCGACCGTTCTTTTCCGCTGATTGAAATCGGAACGCAATCCTTTATTCTGCGAGACAGTCTCATTGACTGGCGAGATGTTATATGAGAGCTTTGCTTTGTGAACCTATGAAAGAACCTTTGGTAATCAATACGGACGATTCCCTATTTGCATTTCAGCGCCTGTTGGGCAAGCACATCGATCTCGCAGATGACTTTCTTGAGCCGATTGCGATCATTTACAATCTGACGGACTATCATCCCGGGCTTGGAAATGTTTTCTTTATCTGTGATTCCAACGGAAACCTCCGGCATGTCATTTCCGACAGAATTCTTGTTGCCGGTGTTCAAGGTGAAGCGCTTTGCTCACTTACTGATGAGCAGGTCAAGCGGTATACTCGTATCTTTCGTTCTACAGTGCTGTACTTCCCTATGCAGAACGTAGAGCAACCGGATGTTGAAAGCCATATCACACACCAGAACAAAACAGGCAGATCCTTAGAGAAAGGAGAAAACAAATGCTGACATTAGTCATTGAGCCCATGAAACCTCCGTATGAAAAAGAAATTGATGAAGGACTTGAATCCTTACAGCATGAAGTAGACGGGTACATCGAAGCGCTTGGCTTGGACGAAGATGCCTGTATCATCTGTAACGAGGAAGGAAAAATCAACGGCATGGAGTTGAACCGCGCAATCCGCGACGAAAACGGCAAAATAGCGTACATCATTGCCGGAACATTTCTAATCGTCGGTAATGGTGAAGAGAGCTTTTGTTCCTTAAAGCCCGAGGCAATGAAGCGCTACAAAGAACGGTTCAAATACCCAGAGCGTTTTATGCGCTTTGGCGGTGAAATCATCGCCATGCCTATCCGACCCGAACGCGGCAGACCGCAAAAAGCCGAACCGGAAAGATAGGTGATGAAGTAAATGGCATCCAAGTTTGAACGGATCTCCGCCATGAGCGCAGAAGCGATCGGGCATTTGACGGAAACGCCAGAAGCATGGATGCGTTTTCTGAAATCCGCTGCATGGAATTACAAGTATTCCTTTGCCGATCAGGTGCTGATCTCTGCACAGCGACCGGATGCGACAGCCTGTGCGCCGATTGAGCTTTGGAACTCGGTTTTCAAGCGTTGGGTCAATAAAGGCGCGAAAGGTATTGCCCTGATTGACGATTCCGGAGATCAACCGCATCTGCGCCATGTGTTCGATATCTCAGACACGAACAGCCGCTACAACACGCCGTTTGCTTTGTGGCAGGCAAAGCAGGAAAGCAGCCCCCGTATTCTTGAAGAACTGCAGGACAGCTTCGGAGAAGTGTCAGCAACCGATCTACAGGAAGCGACGCTTGAAATCGCTTTCATTGCCACGACTGACAACTATCAGGACTACTTTGATACCATGATGGACTCGGTCGAACTTTCCGATGCAGACATGAAAAGCGCTTTCGTTGTTCAAACGGCAACCGCAGTTGCATACTGCACATTGATTCGGCTCGGATATGATCCCTCCCGATTCTTCAACAAAAGCCATTTTACCGATGCTTCACTGTTTCGATCGGAAGACGCCGTCTTGCAATTCGGCAGCGCGGTATCCGATATTTCCGAGATGATCCTGAGACAGATCGAACGTTCCGTCCGCGCGATCGAGCGTGAAGAAAATCGCACATTTGCAATTGAAGCGCAAACCGTACAAAATACAAGTGAAGAAACAGAAAGGGGTGATGAGCATGGAACTGACGTACAGACAGGCAGGCGATTACCTGCTTCCGAACCTCGAGATGGACAAGCAGCCGGAGGGCGAGATCGGCGCATACGGCTGGATGCGGAAACGCTACCTCAAGGAGCACAAGAAAGGTATCTACAACAAGCTCCTTCTGAACGGAACGCTGACGCAGCACCTTCTGGATATCAACGAGCAGGCGATGGAGATGATGGAATCCCTGACGAATCAGATGGCGAAGAGCGAGGGCGTGACGGAACAACTCAAGCGAACGAACCAGATGGCATGGGTACAGCGGATGAACAGTATCCGCAACCGAGCCGAGGAGATCGTAAGAGCGGAACTGATCTATTTCTGAACCTACCGTCCGAAGAAGAACAAAAAGAAACCATTGTAAAAGCGGAAGCTGATAATGCTTCCGCTATTCTATTTCCCGACGCAGAGATCGACAACGAGTTATGCCGGGGCAGCGGTGTTGAACACGGCAAATACCGTATCTATAAATTCTATCAGGAGATGCATTCCGTAGACGAAGCAGTCAGGTTCCTGAAAAACGAATACGGGATCGGCGGGCACTCGCAAACCTTTTTGAACGGAGAAAGCGGGTTTGTCAATCACGATGCAAAAGGGCTTTCATTTGAGATCTTCAAAAGAAACGTCAGCCACCTTATCTCGTGGAAAACCGTAGATGCACATCTGCGACTGTTGATTGCCAACGATCGTTATCTGACAGGTAAGGAAAAAGAAGGGCTTCCCGCTTATGAGCAGGAGCTGTCTGAACGTGAAGAGCGACTTGCCGAGGAAGCAAGACACCGCAAAGAATTGCGCGCGGCAGCACTGCGCATGGATGTTGTCCGGCAAACCGCGACCTATAATCTCTCGCTTGGCGAAACGGTGTATCTCGGCGCACAGAAATATGAGATCGTTTCGTTTAGCGATCAATCCGTTACTCTGTTCAACCCCCGCTATCCCCTGTTCTCCGAAGAACTGGATCGGGGAACCTTTGATCGCCGCATGCGGGAGAATCCGCAAAACGATCACCTGATCCGCAATACTGCGCCCAAGCCGGAGGATCTGACGCCAATTGAAGAAGATAAAGAGCAAGAGTTCGTTTTCCGTCCTTACGCAGAAGGAGATACGGTTTATCTGGATGGAACCGCATTTCAGATCACAAATCTGACCGAACGCGAAGTGGAACTCCTCGATCCGACACTTCTGTATCCGATCTTCCGCGCGGAGAATCGCGAACAGTTTGAGCGATTGCTGAGATCAGATGATAGAAATGCGCCGTTCTTCCGCATTGAATCGGGATCGGAACCTGCCGAAGAAGTCAAGCTGAGCAGCATCGTTATCGACCTCCGTCCGTCATGGAAACGCGAACCCGAAAAGCCCGAACCGCTGCCATTGATGCAGGTAAACGAACAAAAAACGAATTTCCGCATTACAGATGATCACCTGGGTGAAGGCGGTGCAAAGACCAAGTTCCGCAGGAATATGGATGCCATCCACACACTGCAGTCGATTGAATCGGAGCACCGTCTTGCAACGCCGAAAGAACAAGCAATCTTGTCTCAATACGTCGGTTGGGGCGGTCTTCCGCAAGCATTCGACGCCGAAAACGAGCAATGGAAGGATGAATACGATGAACTGAAAGCAGCACTCTCGGAAGATGAATACAACTCCGCACAAGCATCTGTCTTGAATGCGCACTACACATCCCCCACCGTGATCCGCGCAATCTATCAGGCAATCGAGAACATGGGTTTCAAGATCGGAAATGTGTTGGAACCGGCATGTGGTATCGGCAATTTCTTCGGTATGTTGCCCGAAAGCATGGAAGGCAGCAAGCTGTACGGTGTGGAACTCGACAGCTTGACCGGTCGTATCGCAAAGCAACTCTATCAGAAAGCGAACATCCAAATACAGGGGTTCGAGGAAACGAAGCTACCAGACAGCTTCTTTGATCTTGCAATCGGGAACGTACCTTTCGGAAGCTATTCTCTCGCGGATAAGAAGTATGATAAACATCACTTTTTGATCCACGATTACTTTTTTGCAAAGACGCTCGATAAGGTTCGTCCCGGCGGCATCGTTGCTTTCGTCACCTCTGCCGGTACGATGGATAAGCAGAACCCTGCGGTACGCAAGTACATTGCGGAACGCGCAGAGCTTCTGGGTGCGATCCGGCTTCCGAACAACGCATTCCTTGCCAATGCAGGGACCGGTGTCGTTGCAGATATTCTATTCCTGCAGAAACGAGATCGTCCCGTTGAAGTGGATGAAAACTGGCTGCATTTGGGAATCACAGAAAGTGGTCATACGATCAACCAATACTTTGTCGAAAACCCCGATATGGTATTGGGCGAGCTGACAACCGAGAGCACACAGTACGGGCAACAGGAAACAACGGTCAAGCCGTATACAGACGTTCCGCTCTCGGAACTGTTATCCGAAGCGATTGCCAATATTCACGGACAGATCACCGAGATCGAACGGGACGCTTCCATGGAAGAACCCGCGGATGCCGTGATCCCGGCCGATCCGGAGGTGCGAAACTTCTCCTACACTCTGGTCAACGGCGAGATCTTCTTCCGCGAGGACTCCGTGATGAAAAAGTTCGACGGCTCCCTCACCGCGCAGAACCGCATCAAAGGGCTGATCGAAATCCGAGAGTGTGTCCGTCGCTTAATCGATCTGCAAATGAACTATGCAGACGATCGGATGCTTGTAACAGAGCAGAAACGGCTAAATACTCTGTACGATACGTTCATCGAAAAGTACGGACTGATTAACAGCCGCGGAAACAGCAACGCTTTTTCGATCGACAGTTCATATGCCCTTCTCTGTTCTTTGGAGAACATAGATGAGGATGGAAAGCTCGAAAGCAAAGCCGCCATTTTTACCAAACGGACGATCCGACAATATGTTGAGATCACGCATGTTGACACTGCCACCGAAGCGCTTGCTGTATCGCTTGCAGAAAAAGCGAAGGTGGATCTTGCGTATATGGCAGAGCTGACAGACAAGTCGGAAACAGAGATTGAACAGGAACTGTCCGGGTTGGTTTTTCGCGACATTGGCTTGTACTATCCAAAATTCTATAACCCCGAAACATTTGATTTGAAGGAGTATCCTTTGGTAACGGCAGACGAATTTCTGTCCGGAAACGTACGGCAAAAGCTCGCAGTTTTTCGCGGTGTTTCCGATCGTCTTCGAGATGCGGGAAAAGTTGCTATTGCCGATCGGCTATTGCCATCCATTGCCGCATTGGAAAAAGTCCAACCGAAAGATTTGTCCGCAAGCGAGATCGATGTGCGTCTCGGCGCGACTTGGCTTCCGCCCGAGGATATTGAACAGTTTATGCACGAACTGTTCCGAGGCGGCTGGTATGCCGAACGCAGAATCCATGTACGGTATATGCCGATCACCGGCGAATGGAACATCTCAAACAAAACGTATGACTCCATGAACGTGACATCACACGTCACCTACGGAACGGATCGCATCAACGGATACAAGATTCTTGAAGACACGCTGAATCTGCGCGATGTGCGTGTGTTTGATACTGTACAAAACGACGAAGGCAAAGAAATCCGCGTTCTGAATAAAAAGGAAACGATCCTTGCGCAGCAAAAGCAGCAGATGATCAAGGATGCGTTCCGCGATTGGATCTGGAAAGATCCTGCCCGGCGCGATCGGCTGACGCAGATCTATAACGAACGGTTCAACAGCACCCGACCGAGGGAATACGATGGTTCGCATCTTACCTTCCCCGGAATGAATCCTGAAATTGCTCTGCGTCCGCATCAGGTCAATGCGATTGCGCGAATCCTGTATGGCGGCAATACGCTGCTTGCACATGTTGTCGGCGCCGGGAAAACGTTTGAAATGACTGCCGCGGCGATGGAAGCGAAGCGATTGGGTCTGTGTCAAAAGCCGCTGTTCGTTGTCCCAAATCATTTGACCGAACAATGGGCATCTGAGTTTTTACAGCTCTATCCTTCCGCGAATATTCTTGTCGCAACCAAGAAAGACTTTGAAACACAGAACCGCAAGAAGTTCTGCTCGCGTATCGCTACCGGCGATTACGACGCAGTCATAATCGGGCATAGTCAGTTTGAGAAGATTCCGATCTCTTTGGCGCGGCAGCGACAAACCATACAGCAGCAAATCGACGACATCGTGGAAGGTATTGAGCAGGCAAAGAGTGAATACGCAGAGCGGTTCACGATCAAGCAGCTTGAAAAGACCAAACGCGGTCTCGAAACGCGGTTGAAAAAACTAAATGATCAAAGCCGCAAGGATGATGTGATCACCTTTGAAGAACTCGGCGTCGATCGGTTGTTTGTGGATGAAGCGCACTTTTACAAGAATCTGTTTCTCTATACGAAGATGCGCAACGTTGCAGGTCTAAGCCAGACGGAAGCGCAAAAATCGAGTGACCTCTATATGAAGTGTCGATACCTTGATGAGATCACCGGCGGCAAAGGCATCATTTTTGCAACGGGCACGCCGATCAGTAATTCCATGACCGAGATGTACACCATGCAACGGTATTTGCAGTATGACGCATTACAACAAAAGGGATTACAGCACTTTGACGCATGGGCTTCCACGTTCGGGGAGACAATCACCGCGATTGAGCTCGCCCCGGAAGGAACCGGATATCGGGCAAAGACGCGCTTTGCGAAGTTCTATAATCTACCGGAACTTGTCAATATGTTCCGCGAAGTTGCGGACGTTCAAACTGCCGATATGCTGAAACTGCCGGTTCCCGAAGCGCAATACCATAACGAGGTCATTAAGCCATCCGGGTTTCAGAAGGAGATGGTCTCCTCTTTTGCAGATCGTGCCGAAAAGGTACGCAACGGTATGGTGGATGCGACGGTAGATAATATGCTGAAGATCACCAATGACGGCAGAAAGCTTGCACTGGATCAGCGGTTGCAGGATGCCATGCTTCCCGACGATCCCGACAGCAAGGTCAACGCTTGTATTGAGAACATCTACCGGATCTGGAATGAATCGCAAGCGGAGCGGTCTGCGCAGCTTGTGTTCTGCGATCTTTCCACGCCGCACGACGACGGAAAATTCAACGTCTACGACGATGTGAAACAAAAGCTGATCAATCGCGGTGTTCCCGAAGAAGAAATTGCGTTCATCCATGACGCGAACACGGAAACGAGAAAAGCGGAATTGTTTGGCAACGTGCGATCCGGCAAGGTCAGAATCCTGCTCGGTTCGACTGCCAAGATGGGAGCCGGAACAAACGTACAGAAGCGTCTGATTGCAGAACACCATCTGGATATTCCGTGGCGGCCGAGCGACATCGAACAGCGTGAAGGACGAATCCTGCGGCAGGGTAACGACAATGAAAAGGTCGAGATCTTCCGCTATGTTACGGAGAATACGTTCGATAGCTATATGTGGCAGACGATCGAAAATAAGCAGAAGTTCATAGGGCAGATCATGACCTCGAAATCCCCTGTCCGTTCCTGTGAAGATGTAGACGAAACTGCGTTGTCGTATGCCGAAGTCAAAGCGCTTGCGACAGGCAATCCACATATCAAGGAGAAGATGGATCTTGAAGTATCCGTTTCCCGCTTGAAACTGATCAAGGCAAACTTTCTCTCTCAAAAGTATGCGCTTGAGGATCGACTGCTGAAGGTCTATCCGAAGGAAGTTAGGCGAATGGAAGAACGAATTGAAGGGTATACCGCAGATATCACTCGGTATGAACAGAACAAGATGGAAGGCTTTGCCGGTATGCAGGTATGTGGCACAAGCTACGAGGACAAGAAAGAAGCAGGTCTTGCGTTGCTCGAAGCGTGTAAAGCAAAGACATCTCCTGAACCGACACACATCGGAAACTATATAGGCTTTGATCTGTTTCTATCGTATGATCCTATGGCAAAGGCCTTTAAGCTTGCGATGCAGGGAACGCTCTCGCACACGATCGAACTTGGCGAGGACATTCACGGCAACATCCAGCGTATGGATAATGCTCTTGCTTCCATGCCGAACAAAAAAGTCAATGCCGAGAACCAGCTTTCAGAGATCCGTAAGCAGATGAATAACGCAAAAGAGGAAATCGAAAAGCCGTTCCCGCAGGAGGAAGTACTGCGAACAAAATCCGACCGTCTTACGGAGCTTGACGCTATGCTGAATATGGATAAGCGCGAGAATGAAACACTTGACGGTGAGATCGAAGAAGACGAGCCGGAACAGACCAAGCGAAAAGAGGAACCGGAACGATGAGTACAAAGTATGTTTCCACGGAAGAACTGCGACAGGCTCGTCAATGCGATCTCTTGACCTATCTTGAAACAACCCGACCGCAGGAACTTGTTCCATTGCGAAATGGCGTCTACTGTCTGCGATCGCATGACAGCTTGAAGATCTCCAATGGCAAGTGGTATTGGTGGTCACGCGGAATCGGCGGGCGTTCAGCACTGGATTACCTTATTGAATGCGAAGGCGTTCCGCTTGTCGAAGCGGTTCAACGAATCAACGGAATGAACGGGGCGGCGAAAGAACAACCGTCCCGTTCTATTACCCCGACACGGTTCAAGCTTCCCGCTCGCAGCACGAACAACGATCGGGTGTTTCGTTATCTGCAAAACAGAGGGATCGACAAAGACGTACTCGATCTGTGTGTCGCATTTGATCTTCTGTATGAAGACACGCGACACAACTGCTGCTTTGTCGGATATGATGAAACCCATATTCCACGCTACGCCATGCTGCGCAGTTCCCTCCCGGACAGCACCTTTCTGCAGGAAGCGGAAGGGAGCGATAAGCGGTTCTCGTTCTCTCTCCCTCCCACCGTTTCCACCACGCTATACGTTACAGAGAGCGCAATCGATGCGCTCTCTGTGTATGTACTCCGAGAAAAGAAACCGGATCACTACCTATCCATTGCTGGAGCGAATACGCCGCACGGAACCGATCATCTGCCGCTTGCGCTTTCTCATTATCTGTCAGTGCATCCGCAAATCGAAACGGTTTGTCTTTGCCTCGACAACGACTCGGCCGGAATTCGCGCCGCGCAATCCATCCGATCCTGCTTGCCGGCACGGTACAAAACAGAGCTGATGATACCGAAGCAAGGCAAAGACTATAACGAACAACTCATGCGATCGAAAGGACTGCAAAACCGCATTGCCACACGAAAACCAAAACATGAAATGGAGGAATTGACCATATGACACGTCCCCTCGCCTACGTCTGTGTAGCGAACCATGAAAACAACAAAATCAAAGCGCGGTGCCGCGCGCTCTATGAGCTCGGATACCTTCCGGTATGTCCGTTCCTGATGTTCAACCGCTTTCTCGAAATCACCTCTGCAGAGGAGCGCGAGGATGCTCGAATCATGTCCGAGGAAATTCTTCGCCGATGTCGTCTTCTCGTTACCTTCGGAGAAATCAATGATGAAATGGCTCGTGAGATCCTCTTTGCTCGTCGGATCGGTGTGATTACAACCTCTTACGGAGGATTGAGCAAGGTCTCCAAAGCGGTTTCGGAAGGAGATGCGGCAGAAGAATGAAAAAGATGTCCTGGATTGATACACAGCTCTGCTGTGGATTAGCGAGCATTGAATTTGGTCACACCAAATTCGTAATGAAAGGGAGATCCCTTAAACCCCATCGAAGGAGGCGCACATGAGGAAACGACCAAATCGTATCTGGTGTCATCTCAGCGACGACGAGCTGCTCGACTTCAATCGAAAGGTGAAGAAATCCGGGTTAACCCGGCAGGCATACATTCGCTCATTGATAAACGGTTACACGCCAAAAGAGCTTCCCTCGTTTGATTATCTTGCCATGGCAAAGCAGCTTCACGCCATTGGGAATAACATTCATCAGATCGCCACCCGTGCAAACGCCACGGGCTTTTTCATGGTCAATGAATACGAACAGTATATGAATGATGTTTACGATGCAATCGCAAGGATCGAAAAGGCGATCCTTGACCCCGAAAAGCACTGATGGCAACCACAAGTATTTGGGCGGTTAAAAGCCGCGTTGACCATGTCTTGGACTATGCGACAAATGAACAAAAGACGGATCGAAGATGGAGCGAGCCCGACCTGCAAGCCATGCGAGATGTCATGGACTACGCTATGAATGATGCGAAAACCGAAAAGCAGTTTTACATCACAGCATTGCAATGCAGTCTGCGAGATGCACGTACGGAGATGGCTTTGTTGAAACGAAGATACGGTAAAGAGGATGGCATTCTCGCATTCCACGGCTATCAGAGTTTCAAACCCGGTGAGGTTATGCCTGACATAGCCCATGAAATCGGAGTGAAACTTGCAGAAGAATTGTGGCCGGATCATCAAGTGATCGTAGCTACTCATTTGGATAAAGCACATATACATAATCATTTTGTACTGAACTCTGTGTCTATGATCGGTCGGAAGTTCTACGCGAACAAAGAAAGCTACCGGAAGATGCGTGCGACTTCCGACCGATTGTGTAAGCAATACGGTCTGTCTGTGATTACAGATCATAAGGAATACTACCCAAAGCATTATGCGGAGTGGTCGGCTGAGCAGGATGGACAATCGACATGGCGAAGCAGCATTCGTGTTGATATGGACGCTGCTATTAAAGCGTCCATGACGTTCCAGCAGTTCATAAACGCAATGAAGCAGAGAGGATATGTGTTAGAAAGGCGTGGGAGTTTCCTTCGGATCAAGTCGCCGGGCATGAAGCGCTTTGTTCGTTTTCGATCACTTGGTGAAGGTTACTCGGAAACTGACATTCAACGTCGTATCCTGCAGAAGCAGTACCCGGAGATGCCGACACAAAAGGTCTCTCTCCCTTCTGCAAAGTATACGGTTCAGGGAGACTTCCGACTATCAACGGTCACTTGGAAAGGATTGCGTGCTCTGTACTTCTTCTATGTTCGTAAATTGCGACAAGCGCGGCAGCAGCCAAGAGAATCCATACCAGACGCATTGCGCGTAGAACTTCGCCATTTGGATGCAATCTCTGAGCAAAGCAAGTTCTTGAATCGCTATAAACTGGACACAGGAGAACAAGTTGAATCCCTCAAACTCAATCTTGAGATGCAATTGTTTGACTTGCAAAAAGAACGAAAAATGCTTTGCAACGAAAAGCGAAGACAAGGAATAACAGATGATCGTACTAATGTAATCCATGCACAACTGAAACAACTCAAAAGCACATTTCGTCAAGTACGAAGGGATTTGAAATTCTGCGATATAGTTCTAGAGCGATCTAAACTAAGGTCAGCAGATAACACAACACTTACAGAGAATAATCAATACGAATTGAAAGATAACACAATAAAAGAACAAACTATATAAAACCCCTACACTAACTTCTTATATACGATGATAAAAGCAACTAAGTATGATGAATCAAAACTTTATTCTTTATCTGACTTAAGTGACACTCTGCGTATTCTGCTATAGAAAGGTCAATTATGATTCCTCCCAATTCAAAAAAACTAATATGTATTTTTTATTAATAGAATATGTGAAATTTTCTCAAATATTATTGATAAAAAATGTAGTAGGGTATATAATAGCTGCAGAAAGGAGTTGGATAAAATGTTGTTATACTTCCTTGTAAAGAACTATAGATCTTTTCGAGACGAAGCGGTTTTGGATCTGGAAGCTGTAAAGTTAAAAGATTCCACAGACATTCTATTACCGAATAATGGTACTGAATATTTACCGTCTATCGCTATTTATGGTAAAAACGGCGGCGGTAAAAGTAATTTGGTGCGGGCTATGTGGCTGGCTGTACAGTTTATTTGCAATGCGCAGAAGACTCAGACCGAAAAGGCACCTGTTCCAGTACGTCCGTTTGCTCTCAACGATTATTCAAAAAAAGAACCAACTGCTTTTGAGTTTGGATATATACAAGAAGGGACAAAATATGTATATGGTTTTTCTGCTACTCGGGAAAGAATCGAAACTGAATACCTAAAGTCCTGGCCAAACGGCAAAGAAAAGAAAATCTTTAGTAGGACAATTGATGGCTTTGATTTTCCAAAAGATAACGAAAAGCGAAAGAAAGAAATGATTGCTGAAGCAGTTGGTAGTAATCAGCTTTTCTTTGCTATTTCCTGTACTATGAATTATCAGCCATGTATTGATGCAATGCAATGGTTTCGTGAGAAAATTGTTTTTTCACGCGATTACACAGATATCAATCGTAGTCTATTAGACTATGGTGAAGATGAAGCAATGTTACAGGCTATTGTTTCAGCCGCAAAGACAGCAGATGTCGGAATTCAGGACATGAACTTTGAGATTGACAATCAAGTGCTAGATTTGAATAGCAATAAAGACTTTCCTGAAGAAATCCAAGGCATGGTTGCAGCATTGCGCGCGTTCAATGAAGCACTTAGACAAAATGGAAACGAAGCAGAAATTCAATTAGCTGGTGGTAAGCTTAAGAGTACCACATACCATTCTGGTACTACAAAAGATGGTCAAACAATGTCCTTTGAATTATCACTTAGCGATGAATCCGATGGTACTCGACGGCTTATGACGCTTGCTCCTGCAATAGAAAAGACGTTAAAGAACGGCGGAGTGCTTGTTGTTGACGAGTTGGAAAAAGAGCTGCATATTAAGCTAATGGAATATGTAATCAACCGTTACCATAATCATGTTAGCAATCCACACGGAGCGCAGCTCATCTTTACAACGCATGAAACTGCTTTGTTATACCAAGAGATCTTGCGGAGGGATCAGATCTACTTTGTAGATAAGGATAATCAAGATGGAGCATCTGTTCTTTATTCTTTAGCAGACTTCAATATCAGGAATGACATGAACATTCGTAAAGCATACTTACTGGGCAAGTTTGGTGCTGTTCCGTCAATTGAGGAGGTGTACTAAATGCCTAGACGCATTCTCAAGAAGAATCCTAAAAAAGCCATTTATGTCTTTTGGGAGGGTGAAAGCGAAGAGGTTTACACAAAGTGTATAAAAGAGACTTTTTCTAAAAGTGCAACAATCTATACGCATCGGGAAAAAGGGACGTTTTCAACTGCTAAAGCCTTTTATCGAGGTAATACGAAGTTTAGAGAAAACTTGCCTGAATACGATGAAATCTGGTTTTTCTTCGATACGGAACTAGATAAAGCAGACCAATGGGAAACAAACTGGGAATATCTTGAAGAGGTACTGGCAGCAAAACACCCCCATGACTTTAGAATTCGGTTGTTAATGACATCCGGCTGCGTTGAGTATTGGTTCCTTTTACATTATGAAAAAGTCGCTCCTGTTATTATTTCCCCTGCCGATAAGGGTAGAGTACAAGAACAGCTAAAAACATATGTCCCAACCTATCAAAAAGGTGACTATCAATCGACGCAAATGATTGCAGAGCAATATGAGAAAGGTATTATAAACGGAAGATGGTCGCTAGACAGATTGATTCCCGATGGACTTCCGCAAAAACGAGGAAAAGTTAGAGATCCTAGAGATCACTGGTTATATAAAGGCGAACATACCTTTACAACTGTCCACGAAGCCATTGAATACCTAAAAAACCTACCAAAGATGCTTTAATAGCTATATCGACTAGACGTTCCAACCGGAGCGTCTTTTTTATTTTCAAAGAAAGGAGGTGATAAATATGAGCCAAGGAGAAGCAGCAGAACAGGTCGTAAACGCAATGACGAATGTCGCAATCAAGGGTATGGAATGTGTTTCCAATCTTGCTGGAAAGGGAGCGTTGAATCTTGCCACATTTCTGATCGCCGTAATCAAAGAAGAAAAGCGGACGAAAGGCAAAGCGCGTATGCGTGTGTTCAATGGAAAGCCCACGAAAGTCTTTGTGATTAAAGCAAAGGACATGAAGACCTTTGCGGAAGAAGCGAAGAAATACGGTGTACTGTATGCAGCAGTCTATAACAAGAAACAGACGGATGGACTGGTCGATGTTGTCGTCAATGCGGCGGATGCCGCAAAAGTGAACCGTATTGCTGAACGCTTTGCATTGTCCACCGTAGATGTAGAACGAATCCGTGAAGAAATCACGAAATCGCGCAAAGATCGTGAGGGCAAGAAAGATATCGTGGAAAAAACTGATGAGAAGAATGCCGATGCTTTCGATTTGGTATTCGGTGCGCCGGTAACTGGCCCTGCAGAGGAACAGAAAGCAGAAGAAGAACCTGCCGTCATTGTTGTACGAGATGGAGCTGAACCGTCAAACCCTACTCCGGTTCGGACGGCTCCCCCTCATCCGTCCGAGCGTACATCCGAAGATCGCGAGAGATTCACAAACTCCGGCTGTGAGCGTCCGTCTATCAGAGATGAGATCAAGAGGCTTCGGGAAGAGCGCAAACATGCAGCCGCGAACAAGGAACCAACCAAGACACGTTCTGCAGAGAAATCTAAGAGCAGTAAAAAAACCAACCACAAGAAAACAAAATCAAAAGCGAGGTAAACATGGAAACCAAAAACGATCAAGTCTACAGAAATCCTATAACACCGGAGGAACGTTCTGCATGGGCAGCCAAGAAGCAAAATCAGCGGGATATGGCATACTCGTTCATAGAATCGCAGACCATGCACGTCTTCTCCGATCCGAAAAACATGAACGATCACCTGAAGCGTCAGGCGGTATTCGGCAAGATGGGTGTTTCTAATGTCCTTCTTGTCGGCGCGCAGAGATCCGATGCAAGGGAGCTCCGTAGCTTCGATGAATGGAGCAAGCGAGACAGAACGGTCATGAGAGGCGAAAAGGCCATCGTCATTTTGGAAACGAAGGGCGAATACACGCGGGAAGATGGCACGACCCGCTCCAACTTCGATTTGAAGCCCGTCTTTGATGTCTCTCAAACTTACGGAAAAGACCTTCGCAGCAAGCAGTATCCGCCTGCAAAAGCGGTTATCAAAGCATTGCTTACCAAGTCAGAGATCCCGATCGAATGGAATGATCACGTAAAGGATGCGCAGTATAACCCCGATACAAATAAGATTGAAGCGAACCAAAGGTTGGATGCCGATCAACTGTTGTATTCGGTCAGTCGCGAATATGCCATTGCCGACGGAGCCGATCTGTTTGTTGCGGAATGTGTTGGCATCACCGTCTGCTACCGTTACTCCCTCATGCCCGAACCATTCGACTATGACTTTTCTGCTTTCCAGAAGAAAGAGCCGCGTGAACTGCGGAATCTGCTGATGGATGCAAGAAAACTCTATTGCAACATTTATGAGCGGATTGACAAAAACCTTCAAAAGCAGCGAGCGCAGAAGCAAGAGGAGCGTTGAGCATGGGCGAAAAGCGGATCATTGAAGTAGACGAATATCAGCATGGACTGATCCTGAACGTGCTGAACGACAAGCGGAACGAGCTCCAAGAACAAGGAAAAGACACTGAGTTCGTTGATGAAACATTGATTAACGTCATGGATGCGCCGCAGAAAAAGCGGAAAAAGCATCGGCATGATCCTGAGCGATGAACAAGGCAAACGAAGATCGAAGAACTGCATTTGTCTTGATTGGTGTCGGGTTGCTTCCGGTGATTTGGGCGGCATTGCTTGTCGCTCCTTCTATTTCCACCGGGTTAAGGGGCATTCTTGAAGGACTGTCAAACGGGATGAAGGAACCGTTTGCAATCCGATGGTGCAAGGACAGCCCGAAAACCATCTTCCTGTTTCTGCTGATCTATGGGATGGGAATCAGCATCTACTTTGCATCCAAACAGAACTACCGGCGCGGAGAGGAACACGGTTCTGCAAAGTGGGGAACGGCAAGAGAAATCAATCACAAGTATGCGGCGAAGCAACCCGATCTAAACAAACTGCTGTCGAACCATGTGCGGATCGGTCTGAATGGACGAAAGCACCGCCGTAATATCAACGTACTTGTCGTTGGCGGAAGCGGTTCCGGTAAAACACGATTCTATGCAAAGCCGAACATCATGCAAGCCAACACTTCTTTTGTATGCCTTGATCCAAAAGGTGAGCTGTTACGCGACACCGGGAAGCTGCTCGAATCAAAAGGATACGAGATTCGGGTGCTGGATCTCATTAACCCGGAACGAAGTCACAGTTATAACCCGTTTGCCTATCTTCGCTCGGAAACGGATGTTTTGAAGCTCGTAACGAACCTTGTACGAAACACCACGCCGAAGGGAGCGTCCAACAACGATCCCTTCTGGGAAAAAAGCGAAACGGCGCTGCTGGAAGCGTTGATTCTCTACCTCCTGTACTGTGCACCGAAAGAGGAACAGAACTTTTCCATGATCATGGATATGCTGAACGCTGCAGAGGTTCGCGAGGAAGATGAATCCTATCAAAGCGTTCTGGATGAGCTGTTCGACCGATTGGAAGCGGAAGAACCCGACAACCTTGCTGTCAGGCAGTATAACATCTTCAAGATGGCGGCAGGCAAAACGGCGAAGTCGATCCTGATCTCCCTTGCCGTCCGATTGGAGAGGTTCAATCTGCCGCAGATCGCGTCAATCACATCACAGGACGAATTGGATCTCCCCTCCCTCGGAGAAAAGAAGACAGCGCTGTTTGCGATCGTTCCGGATAACGACAGCTCCCTAAACTATATTGTCGGTATGCTCTACACGCAGTTGTTTCAGGAACTGTATTACTCAGCCGACCGCATACACGATGGCAGACTCCCCATTCATGTGCATTTCGTCATGGATGAATTTGCAAACGTCGCGCTTCCGGATGAATTCGACAAACTGCTTGCGACCATGCGCTCAAGAGAGATTTCTGTCAGCATTATCATCCAGAACATTGCCCAGCTGAAAGCGCTATATGAAAAGCAGTGGGAAAGCATCATCGGTAACTGTGACGAGTTTTTGTATCTCGGAGGCAACGAGGACAGCACCCACGAACTTGTCAGCAAGAAGCTTGGCAAGGAAACGATCAGCACCGATGCGTTCACCGATTCCAAAGGAAAAAGCGGAAGCCATAGTAAGAACACGCAGTTGATCGGACGGAATCTCATGACGCCGGACGAAGTGCGAATGTTGGACAACCGCTATGCGCTTCTGTTTATCCGCGGTGAAAACGCAATCATGGATGAAAAGTACGATCTCTTGAAGCATCCAAACATCATGCTCACCGCCGACGGCGGCGCAGAGCCATACGAACATGGGCTTGCGCCGCTCTCCTTCGATCCTGAATCCATCATAATGGACGACGAATCGTATGTTGTTCTCTCGTCCGATGAGATCCTCGAAATGATTGAAGAACAATCAGAACGAGAGAATACGAACCAACCAAAGCCAAACATTTGACCATCTTTAGGAGGAAACCACTATATGAAACTTACCAAGCGAACCCGCATGATCTTTTGCATCTTCTGCGCGATCATATTGACCTTCACCTTTGCAACGGCTGCATTTGCGGATGACGATCCGATCGCTGTCGTCAATAACCTGAGCGACTTTATCTTCGGATTTATCCGTGCGATCGGTATCATCCTGCTCGGCTTCGGCATTCTGCAGCTTGGTCTCAGCTTAAAGTCGCACGATCCCTCGCAGAGAGCAAACGGTATGCTGACGATTGCCGGCGGCATCGTCATTACCTTTACCAAAGAGATCCTGTCCTTGATCACCGGTTGATTTCATAACGACAGGGCAGGCACAACGCCTGCCCTGCCGAGAAGGAGGTGACGCTTTTGCAGTCATCCGGTAACTGGATCATAGACATTCTGAACTACACACTCAATTTTTGGTCGGAAGCTATGCAGACCATCTGGACGCTTCTGACCACATCCCCACAGAACATCCGGGGCGGTGCTGTATGGAGTTCAATCGCCAACATTCAAGGCGGGCTGAAAGCCATCGCGTATGCGCTGCTCGTTCTGTTCTTTATCGTCGGTGTGGTGAAAACGACCACCAACTTTTCGGAGATCAAGCGTCCGGAGGTCGCTCTGAAGCTGTTTATCCGCTTTGCCATTGCGAAAGCGGTTGTCGGCTACAGCATGGACATTCTGACCGGCATCTTCAAGATCGGGCACGGAATTCTCAACAACATCTCCGCTCATGCCGGAGGCGTTCTGACGACCGGAATCACGCTGCCGGATGCGATCGCGCAGAAGATCAATCAATGCTCCTTCCTCGACAGCATTCCGCTGTGGATCGTGGCGCTGATCGGTGCGCTTCTCGTAACGGTGCTGTCGTTTGTAATGATTCTCACCGTTTACTCACGCATTTTTAAGATCTTTATGTACACCGCTGTCGCTCCGATCCCGCTTGCGTCGTTTGCAGGCGAAGGCACATCCCAGGTCGGACGTCAGTTCCTGAAATCGTATGCCGGGGTGTGCCTGCAGGGTGTCGTTATTATTCTTGCCTGTATCGTCTATTCGGTGCTGACAGAGAACCCGCCGATCAATACGAATGGGGATGTGACGACGGTTGTATGGGCGTTCCTGTTCCAACTGATCTTCAACTTCCTTGTGCTTGTCGGCGCGGTCAAAATGAGCGATCGGGTGGTCAAGGAAATGATCGGGTTCTAATACCATATGAAAGGAGACCACATTGGAAATCAAAATCAACAAAGAGATCCGCGACTATCAGGAGTCGATCTTCATGGGCTTGTCGCTGCGTCAGTTCATCTTTGCGGTACTGGCCGTCGGCGTTGCGATCGGCGTGTATTTTGGACTGCGGAACGTGCTCGGTACGGAAACCGTCAGTTGGCTGTGCGTCGTTGCCGCGTTCCCGTTTGCGATCCTCGGTTTTGTGAAATACCACGGCATGACCGCCGAACAGTTTATCCGGGCATATATCCAGTCCGAGTTTCTCATGCCGAAGCAACTGATCTCGAAGCCCACGAACCTATACGCCTCGATCCTGTCAAGCGGAAAATTAAAGGAGGTGCTGCGCGTTGATTAAAACGCTCAATCAAATACTGAAGTCTGAGAAGGAACCGTTCAAGGTTCCTTCTTCTGTACAGGAAACCATCCCGATCAAAAAGATCTGGAAGGACGGAACCTTTCAGGTCGGTAACAAGTTCTCGCGCACATTCCGATTCACGGACGTCAACTACTCCGTTGCGGCACGGGACGATCAGCTCGCCATGTTTCTGGCGTACTGCGAGCTGCTGAACGCACTGGAGATCGGCGCGACGACTAAGATCACGATCAATAACCGTCGTATGACGAAGAGCAGTTTTGCAAGGAATCTGATCCAACACGCGGACGACGGTCTCGACGAATACCGTGACGAGTACAACAGCATGATTATGGACGCCGCCATTCGCGGCAACGGGATCTTGCAGGAAAAGTATATCACGGTGTCCGTGATCAAGAAATCCTATGAGGAGGCGAAGACCTTCTTCTCCCGCGTCTATACCGAGCTTGCTTCCCGCTTTGCCGGGCTATCCTCGAAGCTGTATGAAATTGATGTTGTGGATCGGATGCGCGTCTTTCACGACTTCTTCCGGATCGGACGGGAGGATAGTTACCATTTCGATATGAAGGATCTCATGAAGCGCGGACACTCGTTTACGGACGCCATCTGTCCCGACAGCATGACGGTCAAAAGTGATCATATCAAGATCGGCAAAAAGTATGCGCGTGTTCTGTATCTGCAGGAATTCCCGTCGTTTCTCAAGGATTCCATGGTATCCGAACTCTGCGACATCAACAGGAATCTTATGCTGTCAATTGACATTATCCCGATCCCCACGGATGAAGCGGTCAAAGAGGTCGAGCGCAAGCTGCTCGGCACGGAAACAGAGATCACGAACTGGCAGCGCAAGCAGAACAAGAACAACAACTTTTCCGCGGTCGTCCCGTATGACCTTGAACAACAGCGTAAGGAATCCAAAGAGTTTCTGGACGATCTCACATCCCGCGATCAGCGCATGATGTTTGTGACCGTCACGCTAATCCACGTCGCTGACAGCAAGAAGCAGTTGGATACCGACACGGAAGCGCTGCTCTCCGTTGCGCGAAAGCACATCTGCCAGTTCCAGACGCTGAAGTATCAGCAGCTTGACGGACTGAATACCACGCTTCCGTATGGGCTACGGAAGATCAATGCCCTACGAACGCTTACCACGGAATCCGCGGCGGTCTTTATGCCGTTTCAGGCACAGGAAATCAATCACCCGGAAGGCATCTACTGCGGGCAGAATGCGATCAGCAAGAACCTGCTGTTTGTCAACCGCAGTTCGCTGTTGAACGGCAACGGGTTTGTACTCGGTGTGTCCGGTTCCGGTAAGTCGTTCTTTGCCAAAGACGAAATCATTCAGCTTGTTCTTCGGAATCAGGGTGATGTAATTATCATCGACCCGGAACGCGAATACGATCGGCTTGTCCGTGCGCTCGGCGGCGAGGTCATCAATATCGCTGCCGATTCCAAGAACCACATCAACGCAATGGATATGGAATCTGAATATGCAGATTCAGAGAACCCAGTGCTTTTGAAGAGCGAGTTTATCCTCTCGCTCTGCGAACAGCTTGTCGGTTCCGGAAAGCTTTCTGCAAAGGAAAAGTCGCTGATCGACCGCTGTACGCAGATCGTGTATCGCCCGTTTATCAAGCGCGGCTGCACCGGCAAGGTTCCGACGCTCAAGGACTTCCACAAGGAGTTGTTGAAGCAGCCCGAACCCGAAGCGAAGGACGTCGCTCTTGCGATCGAGCTATTTACGGACGGTTCGCTTGATACCTTCGCAAAGCCCACCAATGTCAATACGGAAAGCAGTCTGATCTGCTATGACATCCGCGATCTCGGCAAGGCGTTGAAGACGGTCGGTATGCTCGTCGTTCTCGATTCGATCTACAACCGAATCGTGCGGAACAAGAAGAAAGGTCGTCCGACCTATGTGTTCATCGACGAGATCTATCTGCTGTTCGCCAACGAATACAGCTCCAACTTCTTGTTCGAGCAATGGAAACGCGCGCGGAAACATAACGCCTGCTATACCGGCATTTCGCAGAACATCGAGGACCTGCTGCAGTCGCACACCGCGCGCACGATGCTTGCAAACAGCGAGTTTATCACGCTTTTGAATCAGGCGGCGACAGACCGAATTGAGCTTGCAAAGCTGCTCGGCATCTCGGAAACGCAGCTTTCGTATGTGACCAATGCTGACGCCGGTAAGGGACTTCTGAAATGCGCCGGGAACATCGTACCGTTCGAGAACCACTTCCCGAAAGATACGAAGCTTTACAAGGTCATGACGACCAAGCCGAAGGAGACGATTGAGGCATAAGAGTATGGGAGCGGGCTTCCGCTCCTTCTTCTTTTGGAGGGAAACATGGAAAAGAAAAAATTCAAAGAACGTCAACACATGAAAGCTCCAAAGGCGGCAGATGCTTCCCGCAAGCTTCCGCGGCACATGAAAACCGGCTATCGCAAGGTGGATGAGCGGACCGTTTCCGCAGACGAACGCTACGAATCCGAGTCCGATTACGCAACGCAGAAGTCCGAGCAGTACACCGTTGAAGCCGCATCCGTCGCCTATTCCGGCACGAAGAAAGCAGTGAAGAAAGTCAAGGAAAAGGTTGAAGACAAGATCCGTGACAAGGTGGAAGATCTGGAGAATAAGCGCGAACAGAAAGAGACGGAACGTTTGGAGCAAAACCAACCTCGAACCGAATCCCATGGGCGGGAACAGTCGAGAACAGAGCCACAGAGACATGATCAACTGCAGATGGCTGAATTGCATCAGCCGACAAACAATCCTTCGGTTCAATCCGAGCCACACTACGATACCTCCGGTCATGAGATCACGCCGAAAGAAAAAGCCGATGTGCTACAGCGTCATAATCAGCCTGAACCGAAACAGCCGGATGAGTTATCTTTTTGCTCTTCTCGCCCTGCTCCGCAAGAAATAACTCCACAGCAGAAAG
This sequence comes from uncultured Clostridia bacterium, assembly GCA_947168855.1. GTDB lineage: Bacteria > Bacillota > Clostridia > Christensenellales > CAG-138 > UBA3792. Next base: position 296,665 of record CAMVNO010000002.1, on the reverse strand, counting down.
CGGAGATCCTGCAGAAGCAGCGAACCGAACCAAAGGAAAAAGCGCATGAACGTCAGCCGGATGGTTCTACGCCGACGAATTACGATACTGCAACAAAGCCGCAGTACGATTACACCACGCAAAAAGGAGGAGATCATCATGCGCTTCAACAGACGGAGCAGCAATCGCACTCCGTCCAAAACAATCAACGACTGTTCCGTTCCGATCAGCGCCCGGTGCAGAAGACAAATGCTACAGGTCAAAGATCTGTTTCATCGGTCAAACAAGGCGCGAAAGGAACCGTTAAAACAACCGAGAAAACGGTAAAAACAACCGAAAAGACGGTTAAAACCGCTGAGCGATCTGTCAAAACCGCAGAGAAATCTGTGAAGACAGCAGAAAAGGTCGGTGAGAAAGCAGCAAAGGCAGCGGAAAAAGCAGCGAAGGTTGCGAAAGAGGTCGCTGCCAAAGCGGCGAAAGCCGCGCAAAAGGCGGCAGAAATGACCGCAAAAGCGATCCAAGCCGCTGTAAAAGCGATCATTGCCGCGATCAAAACACTTGTCGCCGCCATCGCCGCTGGCGGTTGGGTTGCAGTCGTCATTATTCTTGTCATTGCTCTTGTAGCGGCAATTATCTGTGTTTGTTTCGGTCTCTTTTGGTCGAACGATGCTTCGCCGGAGGGTCCAACTATGACCGAGATCGTGACACGCATCGACCACGGATACAAAGACGCGATCGAACAACGCATCAAGAGATTTGAAAGAGAGATCGACCACGATGAGTTCGAGGTCGTTTACAGAGGTGATAACAACGACGGAGATTCCGCTACGGTCAACAACTGGATCGACGTACTGGCGGTTTATTCGGTGTTGTCTACCACAGGAGAAAACCCGATCATTATCCTTGGTCCTGACGATGAATGTGAGCAGCGATTGCGAGACGTCTTCTATGTCATGAACACAGTCGGTTTTACCTATGAACTGCACGAGGTCGTGCCGGAAGACGCGCCGGAACCGACGCCCGATCCGGACGGCAACACCCCAGAACCGGAGACCGTAACGCAGTTGATTGTCAATGTGCATCAGCGATCAATGACGTATCGGGAGGCGGCGGAATACTATCACTTCGACGAATCGCAGATGCAGCTTCTGGAGGAGATGATGTCCCCAGCATACACCAAATACTATGCCGCACTGATCGGCGTCGATCTGCTTGGCGGTGCAGATTATACCGAGATCATAAGCCATCTGCCATCCAATAGCAAAGGCGCGGATGTCGTTCGTGCCGCTCTAACAAAGCTCGGCTGTCCCTATGTATGGGGTGCGAAAGGCAGCACAAAGTTCGACTGCTCCGGTCTTGCGTATTGGGCAATCCGTGAGGTCGATCCGGAGCTTGGCGATCACATGTACACCAACGCCGCAGGACAGGCGAAATACTGCCATGACCGAGGATTGCTTGTCGCATGGTCGGAGCTTGAACCCGGCGACCTTGTCTTTTGGGTCAACAAAAAATGCGAGGGCTGCCACCGTTGGAAAGAGATCCACCATGTCGGCATCTATGTCGGCGATGGTAAGGTAATTGAAGCATCCAGCAGCAAGGGCTGTGTCGTCGTGCGCGATCTGTGGCAGACCAAGAACTACCCGATCATTATGTTCGGAAGACCGTACCAATAAGCGAAAGGAAAATCACATGAAGAAACATATCATAATTCTTGCGATTCTTGCGATCGCAATTCTCATATTGCCGTTCCTGCTCGGAGACAAGATCTCTCTGCTTGCGGAACAGACAATCGAAACCGCAGCACCAGCCGCAACACCCGAGCCGACGATCGAAACCGATATCATTGAGATCGTAATCCCGACACCGAGCAGTACGGTTGCGCCTGAACCATCTGCAACTTCCGAATCCGGCGATTGGCCCGAATTCCCTATATTCGATGAACCCGTTACCGTATCCCCAACATCACGCCCGCCCTCCGAACCAACTGCCGTACCGCAAGTATCCGTTCCACACGGAGCGGCATTTGTGCTTACGATCCACGGAAAGGACATTACAATCGCACCGTCCGTCGATGAAGCAACGCTTGAGAAGACCCCCGGCTGGCTGAACACATCTGCTTCACCCGGAGAAGAAGGTGTCTGCGTAGTATATGGTCACCGTAACCGCAATCATCTGCAAATCCTAAAGGATGTGACCTACGGTGAAACCATTACCGTCACCATGCCGAACGGAACGGTCTATACCTATGTGATCGAATCAATGGAGATCCTCGAAAGCAACGAGGATCTCCGCATTCCCACTCTCACAGGTCAACATTTAATGTTGACAACCTGCTATCCATTTTATTACACCGGACACGCACCAAAGAAGTATAGTATAGTTTGCAGTTTAGCTGCAAACAAGCAATAGCAAGTGAATACGCTGATTGATGTAATAGTATTTATAAACATGTTAATCGCCAATATATATCAGTTCGCAATCCCTGACTTGCCCATCTGTATTGTATCGTTCGCCATAATAGATACAATTATTAACTATGGAAACCGTCTTTCCTCCCTCTTCCTTCTTATCAATTTGAGCCCCACCATAATAATAATGCCAATTCTCAGATGTGAATTCTTCTCCCTTATATATGGCAGAATACAGAAAAGTGCGATCTACAATTATTCTATCTGTATAATCGGCTAAATTTATATTATTATCTTTTTTAAATGTTTCTATTGTTTCTTTTAACTCACCGTATTCTATGAAGCTTGGTAGACGAACAGTAATTATTGCGTTCTTCCTTCCTGTTTCAGATCCAAGTTCGCTTGCTCTTAAAAAACACTTAAATGCCTCCTGATAACGCATTGAATCAAATTCCCCTATTTGTAAAAGACCATATCCATTGATGTATAGCCACCCCAAATTATTATAGGCAATTGCTTGATAATATCCATCCTTTTGAGATGCTTTCTTATACCAATAGATAGCTGAACTATAGTCTCCCGCTTGTATATACTTTTCCGCGGTTAATATCTGTGATTTTTCATCACCAGCTTTTGCTTTTAATTCGATATCGACGCTTAAACAGTTAATTTGAGGGAATACTTGAATCAACAGTCCAATAATAGATACAAAAAATACAAGAACAGAAACAATCAGACTGATTGTTTGCAATCTGTTATTTGTCACATCTGCTGCTCGCTTCATGGTGTCTCCTTCATATAATGCTAGTAATCCTTTTGATAATATCAGTTCATTTGTAATACTTGCTGTTCGCTACATAGCATCTCGTTTAATCAGGCATACCGAATACTTAAAATGCATACGCTCAAGATCTTGTGTTGCAAGCATTAAGTTTACTTTGCTGAAGAATGGGAGTCTATTTTCTAAGTTCCCTGTTTTATTATCGATAATGGCATATATAACTTCAAACTCATTAGATTCTGGCTTTTTTAAATAGTCAAATATTGCTGTTCCGAATTCCTTTTTTGCGAGATTTGACACTTGTTTTCGGAATGATTCATCGCTAACAAAGCACTCCGCGGAAACTCTTCCTTGAGAAAACAGATGACTCAGTTGTGCAGATTGCCCTCTATTTTTTATATGAATAAACTGCTTGTTTCTTGTAAAAATGTCGCAAGCCTCAATCTGCCTTGGCCCTCCATGTACTGAACGCAGTTTTTTATCAAATAAACAGAAATCCGGATTCCCGTTTGCTGTTTCCAAATTATATTCTCCTTCTTTTTTTCCTTTTTTGCATATAGGTAGACTAATAGAAGAAAGGCTTATTCTTGTACGTATATAATTATTTACCTGATTATAAAAAGAATCTTCTATTTGATACCATGCCCCTGAACTCAGGATATAGTTTCTCCCTAAATATACTGTTTGAAAAACCACTGCATTATAAATGCTGGATATGACAAACGTTGTCCCATCTGCATTCATAACATGTAACTTATCTTTTTTTGTCTTTTCTATTATTCTTGATCCGGGTCTTAATTTTTGAACATATTCTTCCGGATCTAAATCGAGTTTATAATTTGTTGCGACTTCAGTGCTTTTTCCAATTCCAGAATAGCAAAAGCCAACTACTTGACTCCAATCTGTTGTTTCCGGTGGTGCTATAGTCAAATTATCTGTTTGATGTTTTTCTAGTGCAGCAGCCAATTCCGCGTTCAAATGTTCTATTAGACTACCATCTTTTACTTCAGCAACATTATCGACCCAGTCAAATCCTATCGTTTTATATCGATTAGATGAAAAGGCGTTGTAATATAGTTCAAGTTTGTCTTTTAATTCTGAAAACTCCATAAAGACGGATACGAGCAAAGAATCCTTCCCGCTTATATGATTCCCATATTGCTTTTCATATGGTTCTCCAGTAATTCCTCTCATGATATCGTTTGTGATATTTAATCCAAATTCGTCTTGAGATGTACTATAGCTTGCTTGTCTTTGCGTATTGACAACCATATCTTCAATGGTAGCAGCATCCACACTGCGCATTCTATTTTGATTAATCACATTCAAAGCAACCTTTAATCCAAAATTGTGTTCGATACATTCCTCCTTTATCAAAGAACGACCATACCCAAAAACGATTACCATGACTCTTTTCTTTATTCTAACAATCATTAGTGCTTTATTTGATGCGTTGTCAGCAATAGTAATCTTCTTACTTGCATACTCATCAAGATAAGGTTTCCAAATCGGTTGCCTTTTATTGCTGTCACAGTAATATATCTTACCTTTAAGACCATATTGCGACTTAATATCAGATGTATTAAGACCATTTACTGTTTTTAGACAATCTTCAACTTTTGTAACCTCTTCTTTCATAAGGAAAATAGTGAAATTAAAGATCTGCTTTTTCATGACTCCTGTCCTTTCAAATTGTAATGCGGTGGTTAAGCTTTTAATCGATGCTTTGATGTCGCCAATACCACTCTTACAAATATAAACGCCATTGCTCTATAAAAAGTCCATTGATAATTTATTTTTTTCGATATTTATTTTATACCTTATCTTATTGGATTCAAACTGTTTTCGGTATCAAAGTACGAATAAGAACAGTTTTCACAATACTAATGGACTTTTTGTCGAATGGTGGTGTTTATAAGTAATAAATGACTATGATCAAAAGTCACAGTTATTATCTCCACACCATTGACAAACGACAACAAACTTGTAAAATGACAATAACGATAATGAGGCGAGCACTATGTTTCTTTTGATACTCCAGACAATTGAATCAGAAGACGATCGAGCTTTTCTTGAGCAGTTATTTGACGCGCAATACGTTCGACTGTGCAAGAAAGCTGCTGCGATTACGCAGAATAGTCAGGTCTCGGAGGATCTCGTACAGGATGTTTTTCTGTACGTTGTTAAGCATATCCAGAAGTTCCGACAAATGGACTGTTGCACATTACGCCATATTCTCGATATAAGTATTAAGAGACGATGCTATGATTACTTCAAAGAGCAGAATGTCCGAAAGAAGCATCTCTCCGGCAGTCTCGATGATGACGACAGTTTTGTTTCTGTTTCGAGTACGATTGCGAACACGGAAGAAGAAGCGCTTGACCTCCTGTCTGTCGAGGAATTGTCCGAAGCGATTCGCAAACTGCCCGACCATTACCGATATGTAATCGAGGCAAAATACATATTAAGCCTGACAGATGGCGAGATTGCAAAAGAGCTTGGAATTGGGAAAGCAAGCGTGAGACAGTATCTAACGCGTGCAAGAAGAAAAATCTATGAGTTGTGTGAAGGCGAGTCTAATGAAGAATAACGAAGAAAAACTAAAAGCTGCCGTGCTTCTTGCGGCACAGCGAGATGGACAAGAGCTCATTGATGCGGATAACACAGAACCGTGTGAACTGGCGTCACCGGAAGCGCGCGCCCGTCTGTTTGCCGCAATCGACAAAGAGAAGAAACCCTCCAAAGAACGGCATTGGTATTCGCCCACAGCAAAGAAGGTTGCGATCGCTATTGCTTCAGTTATTATTCTGCTTGTCATGATTCCTTCCACGACTGAAGCGGGGCGCAAATGGATTACCGAGTTGATTGGAAAAGTGTTTCCCTCATTCACCGAATACTCTCTTTCCGATTATGAAAAAGTCCCCGATCCTACAGTTAATGATTATACGATTAGTTACATTCCAACTGGTTTTCAATTGATATCTGAGAACCATGATGAAACAGGAACCACTCTGTTGTTTTGTGACGATTATGATCATTTTATCCGCTTTGCTGTAATTGGGCCAAATGGAGTCATGCAAATTGATACAGAGAATGCTGAAATAACTAAACCTGTATTTATTGGTGAAGAAGTTGGAACACTAATACTATGCGATGGAATTACATCAATTGTTTGGTCGGTTGATGAGGCAATTATTCTCGTTGGTGGAAACATAGAAGAAGATGAACTTCTAAAAATCGCAAACAGCATAAAAAAATAACACAATTCGTGTTGCACTTTTACCTCCTGCGTCGATATAGGTAATAGATGACGCAGGAGGTTTTATTATGAAAAAAACTATTACAGTTATCCTATCCATGTTTATCCTATTTTCATTCCTAACCGTTGCAACCGCGGATAGTCCTTATTCAAGCGAATCTGTTACTTCTTACAGATACATTGGTTTGTATAATGCAAGCACTAATTTGTCTATTACCGGTAACACGGCGAGATGCAATGGAAGCGCATTCGCAAAAAGCCCGAATTACTCACTCAAAGTAACTCTTTCTCTACAAAAAAGCATGAATGGAAGCTGGAGTACTATTGTAAGCTGGAAAGGAACAGGGACAGGATATGTGGGTGTCGTTTTAAGTGAAACAAGCTCTGGGCTCTCTTCCGGAACATATCGTTGCAAGATGTATGTTCGAGTATATGACTCCAACGGCATATTTGTAGAATCTTCAACCGTGTTTTCTCAAACATGCTCAATTTGATAATAATGTGTGTTGCATTTTATAAGTGTTAATCGATATAAGTATTAGAGCGTTGCCGAAATCCAAAATATAGAGATGGCAAGAGTGGTTAACTATGTTATTCATGCTGCACACTTCTTCTAACTAAAGAGAGAGCAGAGAAAGGAGGCAAGAGGCAAATAGACTATTGATTGGAAACTAAAAAAACTTCTAGACTGCAAATTCAAGGAGGATTAAAAATGAAAAAGAGATTATTGTGTCTTGTAATTGCAATGACTATGTTACTTTTGGTTACACCTACTTTCGCAGATGGAAAGATCCCTTTCCCAACTAGAGGATCATCAAATGCAAGTTGGTATGGCTATGGATCGTACAAAACATCTCAAAGTTTAGTAAAGCCTAATTCAGGTACCGGCTATCGATACAAATGGAATAGCCCTATCAAAATCAATGTATCCACGTTAACCGGCGGCTCGGTTACCATTCAACCGGTAAATGCAAACAATGTAAGTATGGGGTCTCCGATAACTTATTCTTCTTCTTTTTCCGGTTTACAGGACATGTATCTCTCAAATGTCAATTACAAGCATATTCATTTGTGGATTTCCGCTTCTTCAAATGTCTATTCTGAAGGAAGCTGGGAAGGGACCTATTACAAGCATAATACTTAAGAAGAGTACTGCAATAGCAAAATGAAAAACATGCCGCTTTTATAGCGGCATTGTCTGCAAAAATGAAACGTAAAATAGGATTAATTTGTTTATTATTCTTTATTCTTTTAAGTGGATGTAGTAACAATAAAGCTTTGTCCTTAACATCAACCAATCAGGAGCATAAACCTGACTATGACCAGTATATACTTCTTGAAGCTGAACTTCCAAATACTGATATCAATAAGGGAAAAAGCATCCTGGTAAAGCCTATGACGCTTACTAAAGAAGATATTCTTTTTACAATCAAATCTATAGTTTCGTATAGTGATGAAATCATTATTGATAAGCTGCCCACACAAGGGGAAATAGAACTTGATAATGGTTCTAGCCTCTTTTACTCGTTTTACGAAAACTATATCTATTTGCAAGAATGTCCGCAAGGTATAATTCAGTTAGAGGACTGGATTAAAGCTGGAGATGCTTATCCCGGAGAACCCAAAGATACAACTTTATCTCATGTAATAATATCGCAAGATTCAGCTATTGAGCAAGCACAAGCTATTATTCGTCATCTTAATGTTAAAGATCTATCAGTATCATATGTCAGCAAAGCAAGGATCCTTCTTCCTTCATTTGAAACATACAGCGAAGGATGGTTTATTGCATTTGGAAATTGCTTTGATCCTTTATATTCGCCTATCTATATTTCTTCCGTTTTGCCTAACAATAGAATGAATGTTAAGTCGCAAGAGACAGCACCCTGGTTACCGGAAACTATGACCTTTTTCATTGATGAAACAGGAATAAAAGCATTTCAATGGGCTGATCCTGTCATTATAGTAGAAGGAAGTGAAGCTATGATTAACCTTTTACCTATCCCAAAGATTTATGAAAGAATCACTTCATACTTTCAAGAAAACTGTATGTGGAATTATGTTATATCTGATGCTGATATCCCTACAATAGAAAACATTGTACTTACAAATGTGCTGATAAAAAAACAACCAAACTCTGTTGATGAAGGTAAAATCCAACCAGCTTGGGCTGTATATTATACAACAGCAAGAGAAAAGGCAAATTATTCACTACCATCAATTGTTTTCTTTGATGCTGCATCTGGAAATATAATTGATCCATTTACACTTGATGATAATGCATATCAGCAATAAGGAGGCTAATTATGAAAAGAATTCCCTATTATGTAATAATAAAAATATTGATAATATTCCTGCTTGCATGTGTTCCTACACCGGATACAGACGTTGTCGTCCAGAAAGACACGGCACACATGCTTGAAATGGCAAAAAGCAATAAAGAGAATGATCTTTTACTTGCTGATTCACTCGGTATACCAAAAGGAAAATACACTTTCTCAACAAGTGCAGTAGAAGATCGTCTTACTATCTCTGTTAATGCAGAGGTTCATGTTCCAAACACGACAGAGATGCCTATTTATAGGGTACGCAAAGCACGGTTCTCACAGGAGCTTTTAAATCAAGTCGTTACCTTCTTTTTTAAAGATGAAGTAATATATGATATGTCGTTACCCAACGAGTCGACCTACAATGGAAAGCTAAACCAGGAAGGATTATATTATCATCTTGATTTGATAAATAGAACGAGCTCAGAGCTAAAGGCAGGTTTGAGCTACAAGGCGATCTCTGCTTGGGCTAGTGCAACCGATGAAGCACTTTTGCAGAACGATTCAGATAGTATATCATTTCTCTCATATCAGGAAGGGAAAGGATTCAACTACTTTGGAACCGCAGGATGCCGTGCTGATTATAATTCTGATTCATTTCAGAAAGCAAAAGATTATTGTGACTCTTTCTTTCTCGAATTGGGTCTCGATTCCGATTACAGCTTCGGATTTGCAAGTCAAATCCTTGGCTCTTCTAGCTACAGGTTGTTTTACACACATAAAGTGAATGGAATAGATACTTTTATCAGTACGGAACACTTAGACGTTAGTGATAGAGCTGGCTATTCCATACCATGGGGATATGAAACTATTATGTTTGCTGCAGATAGAGATGGGATTAATGAAATGCATTGGTACAATCCAATCACTGTAAATGAAACTGTAATGGAAAGCACTTCTCTTTTATCGTTTCGGGAAGTCGTTACTCGATTTGAATCTATGGTGAAAATCAAATATTCCGTTACTACAAGTGACTATGGTGGAACAACTGGAACAATGGATGTTACAATCGATGAAATTCACCTTTGTCTTATGCGAATCAGGGAACAGAACGCCAAAGATGCAAGCGGTCTATTGATTCCCGTATGGGTTTTTTATGGAAACAGTAAGTTGATCGAATCTGATGGTACGGTCTCATATAATATACGAGATGGACATTCATATTCTATACAGGAAGATCCTTATCCTGTAATCATCATCAATGCAATTGATGGAAGTGTTGTGGACTTTAGGGAGGGGTATTGACGATATTATCCACTCACGCTTTATTTATAGATTTCAAACGAGCAGTTATCAGCAAGACCTTCCTGCTTGCAACAGGAGGGGTCTTGCTGTGTCTGATAATTGCATCATTCCCTGATCTATATGATATGTTCTTTTCTGAAACGCAGTATCGTCCCATGGGGGTTCATGAGGAATTGCTGCTCAAAGCATTATCGAGCGATATCATCTTGTTGGTGACGCCTATTCTCGCTGCAATTCCTTATACCTCATCATTCGTGGACGATGAGAAAACCGGGTTTATTAAAGCATATCTGCCACGAACAACGGTAACGCGGTATGTCGTTGGAAAAGAGCTTGGTTGTGCACTCTCCGGTGGATTATCTCTGGTTGTTGGGATCTTCGCTGCATACGGATTATTCGCGCTACTGCTATTGCCGCATGAAACACTTGTTGATTACTATGTGGAACCGAAATTTGGCGAGATCACATTCCGTGCATTGTTGTTCTTCTTACAAGGAGCGTGCTGGGCGCTCGTCGGTATGTTATTATCCTCTATTACCGAGAACATCTATCTTGCGTATGCCGCACCGTTTATCCTTTACTATGTCTTGATTATTCTTCAAGAACGCTACTTCCGTAAGGCATTCATGCTGAATCCGAAAAACTACCTGACGTTGAATGGTGCATGGCCGCTTGGCGGAAAATCGGCAGTATTCCTAACTGCTGTTATTCTAATGATCCTGCTGCTTGCGTTTTATATCATTGCAGAGCGCAAACTACGCGGCGGAGAGTCCGAACACCGGTTTCGGCAGTTGTTCAAACCTCACCCGATTGAAAAACGGATCAGTCACAGCAAACTGATCAAAAGAAAACCGCATCCGTTTCACAAAGTCCTTTCTGTTACCGGATATAACTTTCGCATGTGGCGCGGCAATATGCGAATTATTCTCACGTTTGCTTTGGCGTTTATCCTATGCTTCTTGCTTTCGGATAAAGCAGCATCGTTCGCCTATGAAATGGGAACAGCAATGCAAGCATTCGAGCCGTTTGTATGGACATTTGGAGATGCAAACTCGGTGCTGCTAATCTCGCTTTTATTGGTTCTGCTGTTTGCGGATATTCCATTCCTGGGGGCAGGCGTCCCCTACTTCCTTGTACGAATGAAGCGGTGCACATGGGCATGGGGTCAACTGCTTTACATCATGGCGGCAACAACGATCTATATGGTGTTTATCTTTGTGGCTACCTCCGTGATCTGCGCACAAAACAGCTTCATCGGCAACATGTGGTCGGAGACGGCGGCGATCCTCGGCTATTCCGGTGCAGGAAAAGCAGTTGCCCTGCCTGCCCTTGTGAAAACACTTGAAATGTCGCGTCCGTATCAATGTGCGTTCATTATCTTTCTTTTGATGCTTGCATATACGCTGACGCTTGTGCTGCTGATGCTATATTTCAAGCTGGAGTTTGGTAAAGGCGCCGGGATCGCCGCAGCCTTCGGGTTCTCGCTCTATGGATTCTTATTAAATCCGGAGCTTTTCAAGCAGATCCTTCATCTGCCGGACGAACTGATGTATAAGGCGAACGTATTGACAGGATGGCTCTCGCCGTTGAACCATGCTACCTATCACATGCACAACTTCGGCTATGATCTATTGCCTCGCCTGTGGCAGACGTTTGCAATCTTTGTGTTTATCATTGCCGGATTAATGTTTATGATTCTTCGTGCGATTCGACGATACAACTTTATGTTCCTCGGCACGGAAAACACTTAAGGAGAGACGCTATGACAAACGCAATTGAAGTACACGATCTCGTGAAGGTATTCGGACAGGACATGGTTTTGAAGGGCATCAACCGTAATTTTGAAGCGGGAAAGATCCACGGTGTCGTCGGAAACAACGGCTCCGGAAAAACCGTCATGTTTAAGTGCATCTGCGGGTTTTTGCAGCCGACGAGCGGCAAGGTCTATGTCAATGGCAAGCAGATCGGCAAGGACGTCGACTTTCCGGAGGACATCGGGCTGATCATCGAAACGCCGGGTTTTCTGCCGCAGCTCTCGGGATTGAAGAATCTTGAGATCCTTGCGTCGCTGAAGCGCAAGATCAATCTAAAGCAGATCGCCGACACGATCCGCCGCGTGGGGCTGGACCCGATGAGCTCGAAACTCGTCGGCAAATATTCTTTGGGTATGCGGCAGCGCCTCGGTATCGCGCAGGCGATCATGGAGGAACCGTCTTTGATGATCCTCGACGAGCCGATGAACGGACTGGACAAGCACGGCGTCGCCGAGATGCGCGAACTCTTTAAATCGCTTGCCACCGACGGACGCACGATCCTGCTTGCGAGCCACAACATCGCGGACATCGAGGTGCTTTGCGACACGGTTTGTGAGATGGACGCTGGCATGATGACAATGTTACAAAAAGGGAATTGAGGATGATAGGTATGAAACAAAGAGTATTTTCGTGGATTCTGATATTGATGTTGGCACTGACGCCGGTACTGGCAATTGCGGAGGGCGATGACCCGGAACCGACAGCATCATCGGAACCTTCTTCACCGAGTACGCAGCCAACCGCGACAGAGAGTACAAAACCGACCGCATCGCCGACCGCGGAACCGACAGCGTCGCCGACCGCAGAACCGACTGCGTCACCGAGTGAGCAACCGACTGTATCGCCAACAGCGGCACCTACTGCGTCTCCGACAGCACAGCCCACGGCGGCGCTTGCTACCCCGGAACCGACTGAGGAATCGTCCGATCCGCTGAAGATCGACACCTATTGGAGGTATCCGGGCATGGACAAGAGCTATGCGGGAGGGTATATGCCGGTACAAACGGACGGCTCGGTGCAGTTTATCATGCCGCTGCTAGGCAAGACGCAGGGCAATACGATCCGCGTCGTTCCCGAATTTCCCTCCGACGGACCGTTTGCACCGTCCAACCTGCAGTTTGATGTGCACGAGCAGACATACGACGTCACGCAGGGACAGAACAATACCGGAAAGGCGAATGCATATCTGGTCAAGTTCGATGCGCCTTTGAAGAGCACCTTTTACAACGGCACCTATACCGTCATGCTCCATGTAACATACAAGACGCCTGCAGGCGATCCGACCGAGCAGACCTTCAACATGCAAGTTCAGATCACAGGAGGAAAAACACCGTCCTCCGGCGGTGGCGGCGGTGGGCCGACAGCGGTCCGAAAACCGGTCATTCTGATCCAGAACTGCATGATCACGCCGACCGAAGTATCCGGCGGCGAAAGAGCATCTGTTTCCGTCTCCATGAGCAATGTCGGAAACTATGATGCAAAGAACATCCGCGTATCGCTGATCCCGGAATCGGACACGATCACTCTAAGCGGCGATCTGAACGCAAAGTTCTTTGATGCGCTTCCGATCAAAGGCGAACTTGACGCGGACTTTGATCTCGCGATCGCGCCGGGAGCAACGGAAGGCGCGGCGATCGTGACCGTTCAGATCACCTATGAGGATAAATACGGCGGCGCATACACCGAGGAAGGCAAGTACACGATCAACGTTACGCAGCCGAAGATTGAAATCGTTAATTGCGAATACAGTGACGTGGTCAACGGCGGCGACGGGTTTACGGTTACGCTGACCGTGCAGAACTCCGGCACGCGCGACGCGAAGAATGTCGTGGTACAGTACATTTCGGAGGATGATTCGATCCGGTACACGGGGATTCAGGACCATCAGACGATCGAAAGTCTCAAAAAAGGCGAATCAACGACCGTGACCTTCGATCTTCGTGCACTGCCGAGCGCTATGGAGGGCAAGCATTCCTTCCGTTTCAGCTGTTCCTATAAGGATGCTGCCAACAGCGGCTCGTATGAAAACGGTACGGACTATCCGCTGACCGTTGTGCAGAAGGCATCGCTCGGCTATGACGAGGTGCGTCTGCCGGAATCGATCACAAGCGGCGAGAGCTTTACCCTGCCGGTCTGCGTCTACAACACCGGATTTTCGCAGATCTTCAACGTTCGCTGCTCGCTGAATTGCGACGGTCTGATCTCCTCCTCGGCGTTTTTAGGCAACCTTGCCCCGCAGGAAAGCGCGGACAAGGCAATGACCGTATTTGTCACCACGCTGTCCGGCTCGCAGAAATACGGTGAATCCTACGGCAGTATCGAGATTTCCTATGAGGACGTCAACGGAGAAAAGCATTTCGAGAGCCAAAGCGTCAAGATGACGATCGCCGAACCCGTCAAAATCACAGATGAAGAAAAGGAACGTGAGAAGCAAAAGGTAGAAGATCAGCAAACCCTTTCTCAATGGTGGATCTCGCTGCTTGTTGCGATCGCAATCATCATCATTTTAATTGCAGTCATCTTAATTGCTCGCTTCGCACGCATTCTGAAGATGAAATGAGGAGAACATGGAAAAATTAATCAATTCCCGTTGGATACGATGCCCAATCTGCGGTGGAAAGACAAGAACAAAAGTATATGAGGAAACTGTCCTTTTACGTTTTCCCTTATACTGTCCAAAGTGCAAGACTGAAGTGAAGATAGACGTCATGCAGTTTGAGATGACAAGAAGCAAAGAGCCAGACGCATAACAGATAAGATGCGGAGAGCCTGCTTTCTCGAAAGAGAGGCAGGCTCTTTGTTTATTCTGTGATATCCGTCTTTTTCGTCGAACGCATGAAGAAAAGAAGCTCTCGTATGATTGGAATCAATGCTTCAGCTTCAGTATCCGAACACTCGGAAACAAGCTGCTGCAGAATGCGAAGGTTTGGGGCTTCGGCCTTCATCTCCGGATAGAAGATCTCCTGGGGGTCAATGGATAAAGCGCGAATGACAGGATACAGAGTAGCAAGCTCTGGATTTGCATTGCGGCTGATATTCTCCATCTTCATGATATTGGACGGATCCGTATTCGCAAGCTCTGCAACCTGCTCTTGCGTCAGTTTGAGTCTTCCCCTTGCTCTTTTGATCGCATCTGCAAGCGGCTTGGAAAATTCATTCATTATAAGTCACCTCATCTATTATTTTAAGATAAGGATTCCCGAATGATAATTACTTATAAGTCTTCAAATGTGCTACTTATAGCTCTGTATCGATCAAATTCTACTGCAATTCTTTTCTAAATAAGCAAGTTTCTTGCACCTTTATGGTTTATAATGCCAGCAAAACAGAAAGGAGAACAAGAAGAGAACCGGCTTTTGAAAGGCGGTTGTTGATTCTTGAGATACTGAGTGTTCGCAGATTTGCGACTGTTCAAGAACTTGCGGATAGATTCGGCGTCTGCAAACGAACAATCCAGTACGATCTTGATTATCTCTCTTCGATCATTCCTGTCTATTCAGTTCGCGGAAAGGGGGGCGGGTTTCATGTGCTTGAAGGATGGCGCAACCATCATCAGTATCTGACGAATGATCAAGAGGATCTGTTGCTTCGACTCTTGCCTTCATTGTCCCTTGAGGATCAGGCGATCATACAAGAGATCCTATCTGCATTTTCTTTGCATCAGAACCACTAATAACTGTTTGGAGAAAATACGCATGTACAATTCACGCCCGGAAAGCCGAACGCATTTCAGAGTACGATATGATCCGGAGGGACACAAGCTCTTTTATCGAAAAAGCGCAGACGGGAAATGGATCCTCGTATCTCCTGAAGTATTTCGCATCATCCGATCCTCTGTGCGGAAAGAGGAGTATGAACAAGAAGCAGAAATAGAACATGGCGTCGTTTCTCTGTCATTGCTTAATGATGAGCCGAAAGGTCAATGCTCGTTTCTATGTGCGGTTGATTCGCCTGAAGATCTTTTGATCTCCTCAGAAGATAAAAGCCAAATCATACACCAAGTACAGGAGGTCATTGAATCTTTCTCCATTTCCGATCAAGCTCTTATTTGGGATGTCATTATAAATGATATGAAGACGTCCGAATATGCCGCAAAGATTGGTGTTCACAGAGATACTGTTTCCCGAAGAAAGAGACTGCTGACAAAGCTATTATGCGAAAAGCTTTCCGATCTCTATGAAAGCTACCGGAAAGGAACCTTGTAATGAAAAACACAATGCCTGCAAAGATGACCTACCATAACGAAGATGAAATTCCCCTGTTTCTCACAGTAGAAGACGTTGCCAATGTTCTCAAAATATCAACGTCTTTTGCTTATCATTTGTTCTATGAAAAGGACTTTCCTGCTATAAAGCTGGGATCCAGAAGGATCGTCCACAAAGAAAAGCTCTTTATGTGGCTTGAAGAGCATAAAACAACTTTGCCTCATTAGCATAATATCCCTTTCTGCCAATCAAGCGATGGCTTTTATCCATCGCTTGATCTTGATCCTTATTGCTTTTCCCATTTGTTCCCCGGCTTCTGCGTCGGAGGGAGCCTGTCGCCGGGATCAATGTGAATAATCCTGGGTTTACTCACATCCCCGCCTCGCGGCCCAACTTCTTTATAGGTCCCCGGTTGCTGATTGTCAGTTCCCGGCTTAATAGGTTTCGCCATGAAGTATTTACTCCTTTCTTTAAGATTTGAATCATTCTGGCATGATCCAAAATAATAAACACCGAATGATCATAGTTTGTCCATTTACTACAAAAAAACCGACGTAGATTATAAAAAATATCATAAAGTCGATGGACTTATATGTTTTCTTCGGTGTTTGGAATTTTGGGGAAACCTAAATTCAAATTATTAGGAGGTTCTTATGAGAAAAAAAGTCCTATGTATCGTCCTTGCACTGGTGATGTGCATGATGGTCACCATGCCCGCGTTTGCTGATGGTTTCGCTGATGCGCAAGCTAAACGGGTGATGATCACAGCAACCTTCGGGTTGAAACAGATCTCCGGCTCATCCTACAAAATGTGGGCAAAAATTAACAATCCAAGTGCGGTAAGCGTATCCGCAACTCTCATCTTATATGATGCGTCATATAATTATATCACTTCTGTCAGTACAACATCATCAAGTATGACCATAAACTTGAGTAAAACTGTTTCACTTTCGTCTGGTACCTATCATCTAAGACTATCTTATACGGCAGACGGCTCTTCGTATTCAGTAGAAAAAACCTACACTATATAATTGAAACGGCGGATGTCTTGTCTCATCCGCCGTTATCATTGTCTTTCAGCATTCTGATCAGTTCATCCAAAGTATAGCTCCCCATTGATGACAAACTGAAGACTGAATCCTCAAAAGTCTTTACTAAAGAGATATCCCCATTTTCCTCAATTGAATAAAAAATGGTTGTATCTGTTTCATCTGCCTTGTATTCGGTCGATGTTGATGCAATTAAATCTTCAACATTCCAATCCTGATATGTAACGACCTTTCCATAAGGTGTTTCGTATATTGTGCATAGTTGCAAGTATTCAAATAGATCATCGTATTCATAGAATATTGCAGTATATGGCAGCGGTAGTATGAATGGTTTTTTACCTGTAGTCTCCGTAAACTCACGGAAGGTATCCACATACACAATATGAGCCGTAATTTCATTTGGATCTTGCTTTTCTCCTGTAAAACCATCATAAAGCACTGGATAAGACATTGTTTCATTGCCACTCTGATTCACAGCAACCCTACCATCCTCAAACAGCGTTACAAAATACTGTATCACGCTCTCCGCGATCGCACGACCGGTGGGCGTTGCCGCAAAAAATACGGTCATCAACAGCACAACAAGAATCGCTATCGCAATCTTGCGGATCGGCGGTACAGTAAACAGTTCGCCTATATTGCTAAGCCATGCAAGGCGTTTCTTTTCCTTGACCGGTCGGATCATGCCGAGTTTTGCATAGATGGAATCAACGAATTCCCTGCCGGTCATCGTATTGTTCGCCTCCATGATCGCTTTCGCTTCCGCATCACTGAGCGGCGGCTTGTGCGTATCATAATATGGGTGATCCAACGCGATTCTTTGCAGGTATCGCCATTCCAATCTTGTCATTTTCATCGGCAATGCTCCTTTCTTACATCGACAACAAAACACTCAACTGAATGAACAGATGCTTATAATGCCGCTTCAAATAATTGCGCATACTCTCAAACTTCTTGGTTGTCTGTCGCTTCGTCAGCCCAAGCGAAGCAGCGACCTCTTCCAACGGCACTTGATCTACATAGTATGCGATAAACGCCTTTCTCGATTCTTCATCATAGTAGCTTAAATGCTGCTCCAGCGACTCGATCCATTCCACGACTTCAAATTCCCGCTTCGGTCTGGAATCGGGAAGAACTTCTGTTAGCTTTTCAAAATCCACATCAGCCACGCGCTGCCTCGCTTTTGTTCGCTTCAAATTGAACGTTGCATTGCGAATGCAAGTCATCAAATACGACTTGCAATACGCAAGGTCCTTCAGATCATCCTGTTTGGCACAAATCTTCGCCGCGACCGTCTGCAACACGTCTTCGCCATCCGCCCAATTTCCGCTTAGCTTAATGGCGAAGGTGAGAAGGTCCTTGTAGTTCTCCTCGATGAAGTCCATGATGGATTTAGCCATGGGATTCCTTTCGGGACTCACATGAACCCATCTACTAACTAAAACACCATCGGTTCATGAAAAGTCCATCAAATATTATTTGAAAAGATTGTCAAGTTTTGTCTATCTTTGTCGAACAAAAAGCGCACTGATCCTAAAAGAATGCCTTTTGGATCAGTACGCTATTTGTTATTTGCTTGTTCTTCTGTCTGCTGCCGCCTCGATCAAATCAGCGATCAGGTTCCGCTCTTCTTCTGAAAACACGTTCTCCATGCAATTCAATACGCGCTCAGACGCGGTTGCTACCGGGCGTGGCTCGCCCTTCACAACTTGATCAAAGGATATGTCCAAGATCTGGCACAATGAAACCAGCTTTTCGATAGAAGGTTTCCGATGCCC
Source organism: uncultured Clostridia bacterium (assembly GCA_947168855.1). Classification (GTDB taxonomy): domain Bacteria; phylum Bacillota; class Clostridia; order Christensenellales; family CAG-138; genus UBA3792. The sequence goes on along the minus strand of CAMVNO010000002.1, from coordinate 277,820 downwards.
GCTCTCGATATGTCTGACATGCGTTGTCGAGACATCTAACATCTCCGCAAGCTTCTCTTGCGAGATCCTTTTTTCTATTCTTGCCTGCCGGATCGCATCCGCAAGCAGTCTCAATTCGCCCTCATGTTCCATAACTCTACGCTCCTTATTGTGTAGCATAGCGTTACGGTTCATTCACGGGAAGAAGCTATATGAGATGTCATATAGCTCTTTTAGCTACAATAATAATATATTATTTTTGTGGTGGATCAGTATTATGTCAATAGTGTTTTAAAGGGTATAACAGAAAAGGATATGAGGGCAGAATATGGGTAGTAAAGTATTTCCAAAGCTTGGGAAAATAATAAACAAATACAAAAAGTCCAAACTAAGAACAGAGCACAATCAAGATGAACTAATAAAACAATTCGACCAAGAAAACAAGGAGGAAGTGATTAAGCTTTGTAACATTATCTCCAACAACGGACACGCTAGTCACAAGAACAAGATTAACAGTTTCCTGCAAAAATTCCAAAATGAGAACTACGAGATGAGTGCGGATGATATTATCATTTTTGTTGATATTGTCGAAGCAAACAAACAGTTTATTGAAATGGGGAATAGCTAACTATGCAAATCGATTACATTAAAAGAAGACCTTTCTATTCGAAAGAAAAAATAATAGCTTCTTTAAATCGTATGGAAAAAAATCCATTTCCATTAAGAGTCGACAATGACGATACTATTTCTTTGTCAAACAAGGAGGTCCTAATTACAATTGACAGGCAATACATAGATGTCGTTTACCTAGGAAATCCGAGCAAAGCAGAAAAGAAAACAATTCTGAATAAAATTATAAAAGCTGCAACGGGGTGTTAAACCATGGCAAAACTATATATCATTCCTATATTATCTATTATTGCTATTTGGCTTAGGTTTAAGCTAGATAATTCTGCTCATTTGGTGAGTATTATAGCGTTTATCAATTGCATTGCTATAGGATATCTAATTATAAATTCGTGTCAGACTTTTTGCGCAACCAAAATAAAAAGCATTCGCTGTTCTGCTCTCCCGCAGGAGACGAAAAAAGCAAGGGTTCAATCAATATCCGCTATCCTCATAATAGTTATTATCCTCGTTATTCTATTAGGATCCTTGTATTCAATAAAACTTGCATCACCAATTATAAACGATGTCTTATCTATATTAGCATTATCCATATCGTTTATAATTAACGATGTTAATTTTTCAATAAAGGAAAGAAAAGCTGAAAAAGGAGAATGAAACCATATGAGTACTGTTATAGAAGCGTTTGCAGAGTTTTTTAAAGAATCCAAGTATTCTTATGAGATTCATGACGGTTGTATTACAAGTCAATTTAGAATCAATAGCAATATTTCAAACATTGATATTATTGTGTATCCCTATGCAGACACATACACGGTTTTCGCAAAATGTCCGCTATTAGCATCTGAAAGCAGTAGATCAGCCGTTTCGGAATACCTAATGAGAGCAAATTTTAACATGATATCTGGATGCTTTGAAATGAACTACCTTGATGGCGAAGTTCGGTTTAAGGTAAACCAGTATTGCAAAGATTTGTTACTTAGTAAAGAAAATATGAAGAGGAGTATTATGCTACCGTTAGCTATGTTCAATAGATATGGAAACGGATTATTAAACGTAATGGTTAATGGTTCATCTCCTGAAGATGAAATTAGAAAAGCCGAAAAAAGCCTAGGTCGAAAAGAATGATTGACAATACCAATCCGTAATTATGTAAGGAACCTGCTAATAATTGGCTAAACATGTAATTAGAGTCTTTATAAAGGCTCTATTTTTATTTGCTTTATAGATAAGTTGTACTGTCATTATTGTTGTTTATTTATATTGGTTCTCTAACATTTTTAAACTGTCGGTTTTCAGCGTCTATTTCGGATATATAAGTGAAGGGCAATTGTTTGTCCTCAACCTTGACAACTGAATACCGTTCGTTGAAACGATTCTGTCGGTTGCTTTGCCATGACCCAAACGGTGAGCGAGGCTGCGCAGAAGGATACATCTGCCCGGCCATCGCTTGAGCGTGATCAAACCGTCGCACGTTGTGGGGGCAGCTTCGAGGGATTCGGAGGGGTGTGATTCCCATGGGCGAGAGCCATAAACGGACGCAGATTTGCGCACGGTGTGCAAGCACCGTGCTTTACATAACAATGAGGAGGTTGTTCCAATGGAAAACCAATTTCAACGCGGCGAAATCTATCTCGCCGACCTATCCAATGCTGTCAGCTCCGAGCAGCGCGGCATCCGCCCTGTGGTGATCGTTTCGAACGCATTTATCAATCAATACAGTCCAACTGTGACTGTGGCTGCGATCTCTTCCAAACAGAAGCGTTTGGAGCTTCCGACGCATGTTCCGGTCAAACAGGACACAGGATTGCGTTTTGAGTCTATTGTAATGTTGGAGCAACTCCGTACGATCTCAAAATCAAGATTTTACCCGCACAAGATCGGCAAAGTCGATGCTGTTACGCTGCATCTGATTGATCAAGCGCTTTTGGTCAGCATGGGAATCGGTCTGTTCGGTAACATTGATATCCGTGTTCTTTGCTCGCGGTGTCTGAAGGATTATCTTTCCGCGGATGCCTTTTGGATTCAGCGCAGCGATCCATTCGATCCGATCACCTATCCCTGCTGCATCTGCGGCAATCCGCATGGCAGATCCTACAGCCTACTTCGTAAGGTTGAGAATTGACCGCATTCCGGTTCTCCGTGCTAAAAAACACCGGCGATTCATATGGATTACTGTCAATTCATAGGAAAGGACTGCGCGCATGAAGCAAGAAACAGAAATCATGAACCAACCTTGCAGTATATTCAAAAGTCCGGATAGTAATGGAATCAAAGAAGGTTTCAACGACGCAATCGTACGCTATATCAACCAGATGGAGAAAGCCAATGCAGCAAGCAGTCATCCGATTCGCACATTTTGATTCTCCGCTGACTTGTGCTACAATGCTCCATGCGAGGTTGTCCTATCTTCGAAGGAGGCATCAATGAAAACCGCAATCTATTGTCGCCTATCCGAAGAAGATAGAAATAAACAATTTGAGACCGACGACAGCAACAGTATTCAAAATCAAAAGCTGATGCTGTCGCAATACGCACAGGAACAAGGGTGGGATGTTTACAGAATCTACAGTGATGATGATTACACCGGATCGGATCGGCGGCGTCCGGCATTCCAACAGCTTTTGAAAGACGCCGAGGCAAAAAAGTTTGACATCGTTCTCTGCAAGACGCAATCACGCTTTACCAGAGAGCTGGAGTTGGTTGAAAAGTACATTCACGGGCTCTTCCCCATGTGGGGCATCCGATTTGTCAGCATTGTTGACAACGCGGACACCGCAAACAAGGGAAACAAGAAATCCCGACAGATCAATGGACTTGTCAACGAATGGTATCTGGAGGATATGTCGGATAACATTCGCAGCGTTCTGACCAATCGCCGCGTAAACGGATATCACATCGGTGCGTTTGCGCTCTACGGTTATCGGAAGGATCCCGATCAAAAAGGTCATCTGTTGATCGATGAAGAAGCTGCGGCGGTCGTGCGGGAGGTATTCTCACTGTTTGCACAGGGCTATGGAAAAACGGCGATTGCCCGCATGCTGAACGATCGCGGTATCCCGAATCCGACAGAATATAAGCGGCAAAAAGGTCTTCGCTACAAAGGACCGAAAAGCAAAAACAGTACCTTCTGGAAGTACTTTGCGATTGCCGATATGCTGACGAATGAAATCTACATCGGAAACATGGTGCAGGGAAAATACGGCAGCGTTTCTTATAAGACGAAGCAAAACAAGCCCAGACCAAGGGATCAATGGTATGTGGTGGAAGGCACGCACGAGCCGATCATCGACCGTGAACTGTGGGATACCGTGCAGTTGATGCTGAAAGCAAAGGCAAAGCCATTCTCCGGCGGTCAGATCGGACTGTTCGCAAAGAAGGCACGATGCGCATATTGCGGTTATATTCTACGATCTCATAAGTGTCACGGAATGTATTATTTGGAGTGTCCGAACCATCATGTGGCGCAGGATTCCTGTCCCGGAACCTTTGTCTCGGTCAAGAAAGTGGAGCAAGCCGTATTGGATGAACTGCATCGCCTATCTGACACCTATCTTGACAAAGATGAATTGCTGCAGAAGGTGGAGTTTCAACAGGATCTGAAGCGGCAAAGAGAACGCCTGCAAGCCGATCTCGAAGCATATCAAAAGCGTGTCGAGGAATACAGTAAGGGTTTGCGCAGTCTCTATATGGATAAGGTGCGCGGATATCTTTCCGATCCGGATTTTGCGGAATTGGCAAAGGGACTTTCGGACGATCGCAGTCGTGCTGAAAAGCAGATTCAGGAGCTGACAAAGCGGCTTGATTTACTGGATCAGCAAGCGATCGAGGGAGATCATCGAAAAGAACTGATCGACCGCTATACCGCGTTTGAGAGTCTCAACCGCCCGATAGTTGAAACGCTGATTGACTATGTTCGCATCGGCAGGCGCGTTCCCAAAACATCCGAACAATTGATCGAAATTCACTGGAACTTCTGAAAATGTGCACGAAAAGCTCCAAAATGTAGCGCATCGCAAGGTGCAGCCGAGCAGAAGGCGCGGGCGACGTACGAGCACCTGATGAACATGACGAACAACAGCCAGATCATTGAGCCGCTGTACTTTTTGCGCGAGCGCGAGATCGTGCACTATCAGCGCTTCGGCGAATGCCTCGAGATCATGCAGGCGATCAAGACCGGCCGCAGCGCACCCTCCTGCCGCTGCACAAGAAGGCGGTATTGACAAAAGCAGGCGCACGGAATGCTCCGTGCGCTCTGTTTTTATCTTCCCTCCCCCTTTCGCCGGAGTATTGACCTGTGTACGGAGACCTGTTACAATATAACAGACAGAATAAATTACGGAGGTCTCCCATGGACGGCACTGTCGCCACCACTGCTTCCACCACGCTGACGCAGTTTTTCACCAATATGATCGGCACGCTTGCCGTGATTCTTGTGATCGCGGCATTCATCGGCGGCAGCGATCTCACAAACCGGTTCTTCGGCACCAAGCTGAACTGGAAATATTCCCTGTTCGCCGGCATACTCGGAGGCGTGTTCGGCATATACGGCACCATGTCCGGTCTGGAGCTCAACGGCGCGATCATTTCGGTCCGCGACATCGGTCCGATGCTCGCGGGCTTCACCGGAGGTCCGCTCGGCGGACTGATCGCGGGCGTTATCGCCGGCATCCACCGGTTCCTGGTCGGTTCGAAGGATTCGATGACCGCCCAGCTCGTCACATACGCCTGCATTACCGCCACCGTCTGTATCGGCGTGATCTGCGGTTTTCTCTCCCGCAAATTTCACGATAAGCTGAAAAAGCCCTGGTGGGCGATGCTCACAGGCGTCGTGATGGAGATTTTCCATCTTTCGCTCGTTCTCCTCATCGTAAAACCGTTCTCGACGGCGCTCGGCATCGTAAAAGCCATCTGCGTTCCCTTCATTCTCGTCAATGCCGTCGGCTTTACGCTGATGATCGCCATGATCGCCTATATCGAAAAGCAGCATGCCCTGCAGATCGAGCGTTCGCGTCTCAAGACGGAGCTGGAGGTTGCGACCGTTATCCAGCATTCCCTGCTGCCGGTGTTTACGGAAAACTATCCGGGCAGGCCGGAGCTTCGTCTCGCCGCTTCCATGGATGCAGCGAAGGAGGTCGGCGGCGATTTCTACGACGTATTCTTCGTCGATAAAGACCGGCTCGCCTTTGTGATCGCGGACGTCTCCGGCAAGGGCATTCCCGCCGCTCTGTTCATGGCGAACGCCAAAACCACGATCCAGAACTGCGTCCGCGATCATGCCTCCCTTTCGGAAGCCGTGACCGTCGCAAACGACAGCCTTTGCCGCAACAATACGGCGGAAATGTTCGTGACCGCATGGATCGGCGTTCTCGATCTTCTGACCGGAAAGCTCACCTTCGTCTGCGCAGGGCACAACCCGCCCGTTCTGGTCTCCGACGGGAAACCCGCCTTCATCAAAATGCGGAGCGGCTTCGTGCTCGCCGGACTGGAAGGCGCCAAATACCGCGAACAGTCAATTGATCTCAGGAAGGGCGATCTGTTCTTCCTTTACACGGACGGCGTCACCGAAGCCGAGAACAAGGGCCACGAGCTCTTCGGCGAACAGCGGCTTGCCGGCTGTCTTGAAGCGTCCTCCGGCGAAACGCCGGATGAGATCATCGCCGACGTCAAAAAAGCCCTTGACGGGCATGTCAACGGCTTTGATCAGTTCGACGATATTACGATGCTGTGTCTGAGCTATCTCGGCGCCGGGAATTGAGCGTCGCAAATCGGTCTTGTTCCGGGAGAACCGCCTCGGCGGCTCTCCCGTTTTTTATATCAGTTGTCTGCGCGGTTGTAGCCGTTTTTCATGGTCACGCTGGATTCGCGCAGCACCGCGGTCAGCGCCTTGTCGGTCTGCTCCTTCGCCATCGCCGCAAGCTTTTCGTTCGCCTCGGCGCACAGCGACGCGTCGCCGGTCTCCGCGATCTTTTTATCATACGCAAGGACGAGCTTTCGCCCCTCGGTCATGACCGCGTTCTGGTAGCGCGTCACGATCTGCACGCACTGATTGTAGCTGTGATCCGCCAGCGCGCCGATCAGCCGGCTGCCCCAGTAGAAATTCTCCGTCGACGCGTCGAGCGTGACGTCGCTGAGGTATTTCGGCATTTTCTTTACGTTCGGATAGACCGGCAGCAGCGCGTCGAACGTGGTCGAGCCGAAGCAGATCCATTCGAGCCCCTTGCAGCAGTCCGGCGCGTCGGGACGGATCTCGATCACGGATGTGACGCCGGTGCGGTTGATGCCGATCGAACGGTACTTGCCGCGCACGCCGGTGTCGTGGTTCAGATACGGATCATACGGCGTTCCCTTGTAATTCGAGGAGAGCAGCTCCTTGACCTCCTCGACCGCGATCTTGCGGTCCGGCACGAAGCTCCACGGGATGTCGTCGCTCTCGGGCGTGAAATCGGCGTTCGGACCGTCCCAGCGATACTGCGAAGGCGCGAGGTATCTGCCCATGTACCACGCGCGCGGCGTGTTGTAGACATGGTCCTGATCGGAATGCGAACCGAACACGAGCCGCGGATTGAACGCGCCGTTCTGATTGCAGTCGAGATGATAGGTTTCGATGAATTCGCGAAGGTCCTTCGAGCAGAGATGCGCCTTCTGCTTTCCGAATGCGTCGTCGAAATCGAAGCTGTCCATGCCGAACTGGTTGGGCATGATGACCGCGACGTCGTCCGGCACGCGCTTCGCCATCCAATGATGCCCGCCGATCGTCTCCATCCACCAGATCTCATTCTCGTCGTTGAACGCGATCCCGTTGGATTCATAGGTGCCGTACTGCTCCAGAAGCGCCGCAAGCCGCAGCACGCCCTCGCGCGCGGTGCGGATGTACGGCAGCACGAGCACGACGATGTCCTCCTCGCCGATGCCGCCCGGGATATCCTTTTCCTTTTTCGTCTTTGCCTTTTGATACGTTACCAAAGGATCCGCCGAAAGCACGCGCGGGTTCGAGGTGATCGTTTCCGTTGCGGTCATGCCGACGTTCGCCGCATTGACGCCGGTCGCCGCCCAGACGCCGTTCTTGGAATCGACGCTCGGGCAAGCGGTATAGCGCATCGGATTGTCCGGCAGCTCGACCGTGAGATGTCCGATAACGGAGGTATAGACCTTTTTCTGATCCTTGGGCTCGACGACAATGAGCTTCTTCTCGTCAAAGTGTCCGTCGTCCGTGCGCGCGATCATCGTGGCATGGTTGTTGGAGGCATGTTTTCCGACCAATATGGTTGTACAAGGCATGATTCTTTCCTCTTTTCCGTTTATTTCTGTCCTAATGATACGCAAAAACGGTTCCGATGTCAATTCATTTCCGCCCCCCGCACAAAGCAAAACGGCGTACGGAAAACCCGTACGCCGTGTCCGAACAGATCAGCTTCGTTTTGCGTACCACGCGGGATACCGTTTCTCAAACCGCGCGGGAAAAACGCCCCAAAGCGCGGTCGGGATCCGGTCCGTTCGCGGTACTCACCCGTTCTTCTGCCTTTTTTTGATCCGGTCGAGCAGTTTCTTCATGCGGCGCGCCTCGGTGTCCGTCGGCTTGTCTTTTTGCCGGTAGCGCGCCTTTTCATAGAGATCGGAAAAATCGGAAAGATCCGCCGAACCGACGTACAATCCGTTCTTCGCGCGTTTTTCGATCTCGCGGCAGGTATTCGCCTCGCCGAACCGGATCGGAATGCGCCTGAGATACCGCAGAAATTCGGCATACAGATACCGCATGCGTTCCCGCGGATCCTCGCTGCGCTTCTTCGGCTTATCGCGCCTGCGCGCGACGGCTGCCGCCGGGATCGTCTCGCGCGTTTCATGCGGATATCCGCGCCCGCGATTCTTGCTGCGCTTGCGCAGGCTCTTGATCAGCTTCCGGATCTGCAGCGCAAGGATCACGAGCAGAACGACCGCCGCGATCGCAAGGAAAATGTAGGAGATGACAAGCGACAGGTCCTTACCTTCGATCCAATACCGCTCGGGCTTCGTCTCCGCAAGCTGCGCGATCGGCATTTCTTTCGGATCCGACGTCGGCGGAGGCGTCGGCGCAGCCTGTTCCGTCTCCGGTCTTGCGCACGCCATCAGGTTCAGCAGCGCCGAGAGCATCCGCGCGAGGAAAAACGCAGCGGGTCTCACCGCTTCGGTGAACAGGAAAGCGGCGGCTTTTTTCAGATAAAAGAACGGATCGACGAAAAACACAGCGGTGACGATCGCCGCGAAAAGAAGCGTATCGCGCAGCTGCCGGCGGTTGAACGCCTTTTCGTCGACGACGCCCTCCTGCGCGCGAAGTCCGCGCAAAAGCAGTACGCCCGTCACGAGCAGAACGATCGCAAGCGGCACGACGCCGTTTATCGCCAGCCGCACGTTTTCGGACTGTATCAGGACAATTCCGCTTTCGCCGATCCCCGAGAGCAGCGCGAGAATGATAAAACCGATCAGGATCAGCAGGAGAACGACGGTAAACTTATACTTCGCCTGAAAATCGCTGTGCGTCGTCCTGTGCCGCAAAAGCGGACAGAACGCCGCGGCGAAGGCGATCCCCGCCAGATGAACGACGTAGTGCGTGAGCGGACAATGCAGCAGCATGATCGGAAGAAAACCGAGCAGCGCCGCTGCCGCGCCGATGAGTATAAACAGCGGTTCCCTGCCCGCCTGCTTTGGCGATATCTCGGGCAGAAGCGCAAGCAGCAGCCCGATATACAGGCAGGAAAACGCCGGGAACGGCATATTGACGCCGGTGATCAGGACGGCAAACAGCGTCATGCAGAGATATGCAAGCGTTGCGGCATATGCGGTTCGGAAAAACCGGTTCATGCGTCAGACCTCCCCTCCGCATGCGCCTGTTTTTCGGCGTTCTGCAGCAGCCGGTCCGCAAACAGCGTCAGGATCCGCCCGCGCGTGATCTTGCGTACCTTCCCGAGCGCGCGTTCCACCCGCCCGTCGCTGCAGGTCGAGATCAGAACGATCATCTCGCTGCGGACGGCGCCGGTGCCGACCGTATGCATCAGCTCCTCGACGGAGCAGATGCAGCCGTTTCGCGCAGCCCCGAGCGCGTACAGGATCTTGCCGAAGGAGCCGCCCATCCCTCCGCTGCTGGAAAACGCGGAGATCTCCCCCGTGATGATCGCGTTCGTCACGAGCCGGTATCCGATCCGGCGCTTCTCCAGCTGTTCGCATACGGTGCGGGCGATCGAGAAGCAAAGCTCCTGCCGTTCGACGTACAGATCAAAATCTCCGTGCAGCTGCGTATCCAGCGCGATCGTCACGGATTGCTCCCAGGCGGGATCGAACTGCCTGACGATCAGCGAATTGCGCACGGCGCTCTGCATCCAGCTGATCTGCCGCATTGGCTCTCTGCCGGTATAATCGCGGTATCCGCATACCGAGATCGGATCCTCCAGAAGCTGTTTTTTCCGTGCGATCTCGTCCACGGCGTCGGTAAACGTCTGCAGAAAACCGGCGTTCTCGAGTCTTGCCGGGTAGACCACGATCCGGCTGTCGTTGTCCATCCGGTAATCGAATTCCCGGAAGCCGAGAAAATCGCCGGCGTGGAAATCGGCATAGGAGAAGCAATACTCTCCGCGCCGTGAGATCGACGCGCGCAGGTAGCGTTTCACCTGCTGATGCCCGCGGATCACGACCGTGCTGTAATAGATGCGATGCTCCTTTGTTATCCGTTTGACGTTGAACTGTTCCGCCTCAAGCACTTCCAGGTTCTTCGGAAAATGCTCTTCGATCCGGATCGCAGGCGACGGACGCAGTCCGAGATTGGACACGTTGCTGAATACAAGAAACTCATCCCCCGGCTCGCAGGCGCGAACCGACGGCTTGCATTCATAGCGTATGTTCCGGCGATCGCCGGCATTGCGCAGGGAGTACCACTGCAGCGCCAGCGCGACCAGAATGACGATCACAAAAAATACGATCATTCGTGTGCAGCGGCGTTCGATCAGTTTTCAGTCGGTACGGGAACGACGTTCAGCGTCTCCCGGAACAGTTCTTCGGCCTCCTCGCTTCCGACGGCGGTCCGGTAATGCAGTCTGTGCGCGAGCACATACGGCGCGAGCATCTTGACGTCGTCCGGCGTGACAAAGGTGCGCCCGGAGAAGGCCGCGTACGCGCGCGCCGTCCGGCACAGTGCGATCGTTCCGCGCGGAGATGCGCCGACATTGTAGCGCACGTCGTTTCGCGTCTTTTCGATGATATCCATGATATAGCCCATCACCGGCGCGCTGATCTCGATCCGATCGAGTCCCTCGCGCAAACGCAGCGTTTCCTCGGCCGATACGACCGGCCGGATCTGTTCGATGATGTCGACGGTATCGCGCCGCAAAGCAACGGTGATCTCCTCTTCCCGCTGCATATAGCCGAGCTTCAGACGCATCATAAAGCGGTCCATCTGCGCCTCCGGCAACGGGAACGTGCCGTAGGATTCGATCGGGTTCTGCGTCGCCGCTACCATAAACGTCTCCCCGAGCTCCCGCGTCTCTCCGTCCACGGAGACCTGCCGCTCCGCCATTGCCTCCAAAAGGCTCGACTGCGTACGCGGCGTTGCGCGGTTGATCTCGTCGGCAAGCACCATGTCCGCAAAGACGGGACCCGGCCGGAACTCGAATTCCCCGGTCTTCATGTTATAGAAATGGATGCCTGTGACGTCGCTCGGCATCACGTCCGGCGTAAACTGGATCCGCTTGAAGCTGCCGCCGCACGCCTTTGAGAACGCGCGGAACAGCATCGTTTTGCCGGTTCCCGGCACGTCCTCCAGAAGGATGTGTCCGCCGCACAGATAGCAGACCGCGATCAGTGTGATCTCTTCATTTTTGCCGACGATCGCCTGCGAGCACGCCTCGACCAGCCGGTCCCGATAGGATACGTAATCCGAAACTGTCATGGTAGCCTCCGATATGATTTGTTCTGCGGGTACGCCCTTCGGCAGCAGAGCTCAGCTGTCCGCTCTGTTGCAGCCGCAAACCGGATTCGTGCGGCATCGCGACAGGCCTTTGTCGTCAAAGCGTCCCGCGTCCGTCCGCGCAATCATCGTGACACGTCGTCTGCGGCTTTTCGCCGACCGCGCCGTTGTACAGGGCATAGAATGATATCTCTTTTCCGATCATTCCGTCCTTATGATACGCAAAAACGGTTTCGATGTCAATTCATTTCCGCCCCCCGCGCAAAGCAAAACGGCGTACGGAAAACCCGCACGCCGCGTCCGAACAGGTCACGCCCGCTTTGCGTACCATGCGGGATACCATTTCTGGAACCACGCGGTAAAGACGCCCATCAGAACGGGAAGAATGTTGTTCACGATCGCCGTATACACCGAAAACCTGCTGCGCATCAGGAAGAACGTCCAGACCGACGTCAGCACATACAGGATGCCCCAAAGCGCGGTCAGGATCCGGTTCGTCCGCATGAACAGCGGGTTTTTCAGCGCTTCCGCGCCGTTGTAATCGTTCATGGAATAGTGCGCCGTCAGCGGGATCTTCGTCAGGCACGACGCCAGCCACATCAGCCCGAACGCCAGATACGAGAGCGGCACGAGCAGCTGCTTGTTATGAAGCAACAGCAGCAGGATCGAAAATGCCGTCACCGCGGCGCAGGAGATCACGTCGTATACGGTTTTGCGGCTGCGGAAGAACACAACCGGAACCAGTGCCGAAACCGCGATCGCCGCAAGGCTTCCGTACAGGGTGTGGATCGGCGCGCCGATCCAGAACGCGATCCAGGGGATCAGCATGCAGAGCATATTGCTCCTGCGTTCGCCGGTTTTCTCCGGCAGCTCCTTCGCCTTTGCCTTTTCCTTTTCCTCGCCCGCGCCGAAATACCGGTCCCAATGGAGCATCATCTCGAAATCGCCGTCCACGCGATACAGCTTCTGCATCATCGCCGCCGCGCCGGAGATCTTTCCCTCGGCGATGTCCCGCCAAACGGTATACGGCGTTTCGATCCTTGTGGTATAGGGTACAAACCCGTCCGTAATGACCTCGCTGCCGTCCTGTTTCAGCAGGATCTGATAGCGCCGTCCGAGATCCGTATAGTCCATTTCCAGCACGACGTCCCTGCCGGGATACGATTCTTTGCGGTACAGCGCAGCCATCTGCCTGGTAAAGATCAGGTCGCCCTGTTCTTTCTCCCCGCGCTCCCGGTCGACGCCCCAGCTCGCGTCTGCCATCGCCTCGAACTGCTCTCTCGGAAACAGCGGCGTTTCCAGCGCTTTGCGCGTCTCCTCCGTGATCCCGCCCGAAACGTACTCCACGCCCGCGGCGATCACGGTCCCGAGATACCGGTCCGTATGCGCGGACAGAGCCGGCACGCCGAACAGTTCCCCCTGTCCGCAGCAGATCATCTCATATCCGCCCTTGCCGAATATGTGGTCGAACATCGCCTCCACCGCGCCGTAATTGCCCTTTGCAGTGTGAAATCCGCAGGTGGAGATCACGACGTTGCGTTTGCCGGACATGTCGTATCGCGCCGGGTGTCCGCCCGATTCGCTGTCCGCCCGCATGAACGGAAGAGAAAGCGGCAGCATGCGGTCGATCAGGTTCTTGAGCCTGCCCGGCACCGAAAAATAGTACAGTCCGAAGGACCAGACCGTCAGGTCCGCCCACAGGAGCTTATCCAGAACGTCCTTCATGTCGTCGCGGATGACACATACGCCGGGCGTCTTGTTCCAGCAGGCAAAGCAGCCGAGGCAGGGACGGATGTCCGCCGTGCTCAGCCGGATCTCCTCGACCGTCACGTCCGTTTTCGTTTCGATCCCGGCGATAAACGCGCGGGAAAGCTTCCGTGTGTTGCTTCGTTCGCCCCTCGGGCTGCCGTTAATCAGCAGAATGTTCATTTGCCGCCTCCTCCAGTAATTGCCTGCAGTGATCGGTCCATTGCAGCAGCATCTGCATGTACCGCACGCCGAAATCCACCGTCATTTGCCAGTAGAGCGCCTTCTTCGGATCCTCTACCATCGCCGCGTACCGCTCAATGTCCGGCGGCGCCGTCTGAAGCTGTTTTGCGAAGCTTTCGCAGCCTTCGCGCAAGTTGTCAAAATACGCAATGTTCTCCGCAGCGCTCCGCTCCCCGCGGAAAAAGGTCTTCATCAACAGCCGGTTTCGCATGACCAGCTCCGAGCTGTCCGAGATCAGCCAGCGATTCAGCTCCCGCCTGCCGCTATCGGTGATGGAAAACACCTTTTTGTCCGGCTTCCCCGTCTGCGCGACCGTCTCGTCCGTCGCCCAGCCGTTCTCCTTCAGTGTCTGCAGCTCGCGGTAGATCTGACTGGTCTGCGCGTTCCAGAAATAGTGCAGCGAATCCCGGAACGTCCGCGTGATGTCATACCCCGTCATGCTGCCGTAGTTCAGCAGCCCGAGGATCCCGTGTTTCAGCATAGCCTTCCTCCATATTCCACTTATGGAATATTATAGTTTTGCAAACGGCAGATGTCAAGCCGGCGTTTCGGATCCGCGCATACAAAAAAGAGCCTTTTCGGAGGAGGTTTGTCAAGGGGGTATTACGCGAAAGCTATATACGCTAATAATACTGCTGAACGTTAATCTATTTCATGAGAAGAGATTGTGTTGCAAGTATTTAGCTTTGTCGCACGGTATAGCAAGCAGGACATTTGTCCGGACAAATGTCAAAAGCCGAGGTCGAATTGCCTCGGCTTTGTGCTTCAAGGGACACCCTTGCCCCCGTTCTCGTTAGGTTCACGCTATGCTTTCCAGTCGACTGGAACAAGAAGGCGAAAGCAGGAAGCGCACGTCCCGACGCAGGAGGGTATCACCGCCGTAAGGTGGTGTATAAGTGCGCCCTTTGAAAAAGATCGGGCAGCCGTGTGGCTGCCCTTCATGGTTTCGTTTTACCTGCCGAGAGAGAAGCTCCTTTCAGATAGCTGCTATCGTTTCAAACTACCGCAGAAAGATCATGCCGCAGCTAATCAATAGTAGTGTTTGAAAACACCCTTTACAGAGTAACTCTTCAGGCTCTTTTCCAATTTGTTTATCGCGATCTGTCCCGTCAGTCTTCATTCTGATTCATGTACCGCGCGCGGATGAAGCGGTCGTTGAGATCGACGACGTTTTCCGTGTCGTCCCGCGTATTCGCGCCCTTGACGCACTTGATGATCACGAACGCTGCGAGCCCGATCACCACGATCGACCCTACAAACAAAAGAATGATTCTGCCCAGCATGTTCAACGCCTCCCTTTTTCCTTTCCTGTCTGTCAGGCTTCTCTTGTTGTATTCAGTGTAGCATACCCGTCCGATCGGAACCACCTGTTCCGAACCGGTTTATACCCGTTTATCGGGGCGATCCCGCGCCTTTACGGGGCTCTATTTTGCAAAGAAAGAGGGAAGGTTCCCCTTCCCTCCGTTCTGATCATGCGTTATTTCTTAAACAGCTTCTTATACAGCCATACGACCAGGCAAGAGCCGACAATGGAAAGGATGATACCCATCACCCAGCCGCCGCCGAGCTTGATCAGGTTGCCGAGCAGACCGCCGACCGCACCGCCGATCACGCCGACGATAATGTAGAAGAGAATGCCCTTGCCGCCCACTTTCAGGAGCTTGCTCGCCGCAAAGCCGCACAGCGCGCCGATGACGATCTCAACAAGAATTTGCCACAACATCGTTTTGCTTCTCCTCTCAAAAGCCCTTGAATCAGGGCGTTTTGCTTATTTGAAGTACCTCTCCAGGAGACCCTTCAGCGCCTTGCCGTGTCTTGCTTCGTCGCGCGCCATCTCGTGGACGGTGTCGTGGATCGCGTCAAGGTTCAGCGCCTTTGCGCGCTTTGCGAGGTCCGTCTTGCCCGCGGTCGCGCCGTATTCGGCTTCCACGCGCATTTCGAGGTTCTTCTTGGTGGAATCGGTCACGACTTCGCCGAGGAGCTCCGCGAACTTCGCCGCATGCTCGGCTTCTTCCCATGCCGCCTTTTCCCAATAGAGACCGATCTCCGGATAGCCCTCGCGGTGCGCAACGCGCGCCATGGCAAGGTACATGCCGACTTCGGTGCATTCGCCCTGGAAATTGGCGCGAAGGTCGTTCATGATGTCTTCCGGAACGCCCTGCGCAACGCCGACGACATGCTCCGCCGCCCAGACCATTTCTTCCTTGACCTCGTTAAACTTCGACGCGGGCTGCTTGCAGACCGGGCAGAACTCCGGGGGAGTCGCTCCCTCATGAACATAACCGCAAACGCTGCAGATCCACTTTTTGATCATGTGATAAAACCTCCGATATCGTTTTTTGTAAACTTGCATTTACTGTTGTATATTGTACCGTATTTTCGCCCCGCCGTCAATCGCGGATCGCAACTTTTTATGCGTCATTCGCTTCTTTGGATCCCCCGCGCCCTCGGCGTCATTCCGAAGATCAACGGGGCTTTGCGGCGCGGCATTTGTATCCATTGATCCGAAAGGTCCGCGATTTCTTGTCGGATGATATTGTCAACTGCAGATAAAACCATTATAATCAATATGAATAACAGAATTGTATCGGAGGAGAAAACATGGATTATTCAGGTTTGCAGAACGGCAGCGATATCCGCGGTGTGGCAATGGAAGGGATTGCCGGTCAGAGCGTGAACCTGACGGAGCAGGCATGCCGTGATATCGGCCGCGGTTTTGCGCTGTGGCTTAAAAAACGTCTGGGCAAAGACGCTATGCGTGTGGCGATCGGACGCGATTCGCGCCTGACCGGGCAGATGCTGTCCGGTTGGATCGGCGAAGCGCTCGCGGCGGAAGGGATTGCGGTCACGGATTTCGGGATGGCTTCGACGCCCGCTATGTTTATGTCCACGATCACGGAAGGGTTTCTTTACGATGCGTCCGTGATGATCACGGCAAGCCATCTGCCCTTCAACCGCAACGGATTCAAGTTCTTTACCAAAAAAGGCGGTCTGGAAAAGCAGGATATCAAGGCGATCCTCACGCTGGCGGCGTCCGACGAGCACACCGGACTGCCCGCCTCCTCCGTATCGGGCGGCAGCTTCATGCCGGAATATGCCGAACTCCTGTGCCGCAAAGTGCGGGAAGCGACCGGTCTTATGCGCCCGCTGGAGGGCTTAAGGATCGTTGTGGACGCAGGCAACGGCGCCGGCGGATTCTACGTCACACAGGTGCTGGAACCGCTGGGCGCGGATACGACGGGTTCCCGGTTCCTCGATCCCGACGGCACGTTCCCGAACCATATCCCCAACCCCGAAAACGAAACGGCGATGGCGGCGATCACGGAAGCCGTTCTGCAGAACAAGGCGGATCTCGGCATCATCTTTGACACCGACGTGGATCGCGCGGGCGCGGTGCTGTCGGACGGCAGCGAGCTGAACCGAAACCGGCTCATCGCCATGATGGCGGCGATTCTCCTAAGAGAACATCCCGGTACGACGATCGTCACCGACTCCATCACCTCCACGGGTCTCGCAACGTTCATCGAAGCGCACGGCGGCGTACACCACCGGTTCAAGCGCGGCTATCGGAACGT
Source organism: uncultured Clostridia bacterium (assembly GCA_947168855.1). Classification (GTDB taxonomy): domain Bacteria; phylum Bacillota; class Clostridia; order Christensenellales; family CAG-138; genus UBA3792. The sequence goes on along the minus strand of CAMVNO010000002.1, from coordinate 260,717 downwards.
CATCAACGAGTCTGTCCGTCTCAACGCAGAGGGACACGACAGTCAGCTTGCCATGGAAACCTCCGGTCACGGCGCGATGAAGGAAAACTATTTCCTGGACGACGGCGCATATCTGGTCACGCGACTGCTGATCGAGCTTTCGAAGGGACGCAAAGAGGGGTATACGCTCCAGTCCCTGATTGCCGACCTCCGGGAGCCTGCGGAAAGCCGCGAGTTTCGCATGAATCTGCTTCTGACGGATTTTGTGCCGTACGGAAACGACGTCATTGAAAAGCTCCGCGCCTATACCGCGGCACAGCCCGGCTGGTCTTTGGCGCCGAACAATTACGAGGGTGTGCGCGTCAACCTCGACAAAGAGCATGGCAACGGCTGGTTCCTGCTGCGCATGAGCCTGCACGACCCTCTGATGCCGCTGAACGTCGAATCCGACAGCGCCGGCGGCGCAAAGGTCATCATGCGGGAGCTTTACCCGTTCCTTGCGCAGTTCGACAAGCTCGATACCTCCGCTCCGGCGGAATTCATTCGCTGAATGGAACCTTCCCGGCTCGCTTCTTCGTCCCGCGGCTCAGGCAACGTCCCTGCCGCGCCGGAAGAGTCGGCTGTTTCCGGATTGCATGGCATTGCTTCCGTTTCTTGACAGTCTCTTGATCAAGTGGTATCATAGCCATGTTTCCGACAAGTCTCCGTAGCTCAGCAGGATAGAGCATTCGCCTCCTAAGCGAAAGGCCGCGCGTTCGAATCGCGCCGGGGACGCCAAAGCCACCCTCAACGGGTGGCTTTTCGTGTCCCTCTTCGACGCGATGAGAACGCAGTTCGTATACGCGGCTTTAGCCGCGTCGCCGGCATCGCTTCCTCTGCCTTTTAAATATAAGCGATGCCGTAACGCGCCGGGGACGCCAAAGCCACCCTCAACGGGTGGCTTTTCGTGTCCCTCTTCGACGCGATGAGAACGCAGTTCGTATACGCGGCTTTAGCCGCGTCGCCGGCATCGCTTCCTCTGCCTTTTAAATATAAGCGATGCCGTAACGCGCCGGGGACGCCAAAGCCACCCTCAACGGGTGGCTTTTCGTGTCCCTCTTCGACGCGATGAGAACGCAGTTCGTATACGCGGCTTTAGCCGCGTCGCCGGCATCGCTTCCTCTGCCTTTTAAATATAAGCGATGCCGTAACGCGCCGGGGACGCCATAAAAGCCCTAAAAAACAATGTTTTTAGGGCTTTTTGTTTTGTCTATTCTTGCAACACAACTGCAACAATGAGGAATATTGACCTCATATACCATGCTGTTTGATGCGGAAGTCGATGTCAAATCAGCACAGCGATTCCTCGGTCACGAAGATATCGAGGTAACGCTTTCCATCTATACCCACCTAACCAAGTTCAAAGAAGATCAGGCGGTTTATGCCCTGAATGAGCACTTGGATGAGATGATCGAAACAAGGCAATTCCTAACTACAATACAGTGAAGGGCCCATGCAAAGAAGAGGCTGTTGCACTGCAATCTTCTTGCATTTGTAACAGCCCCTTTTGATTGTGAGGCTCAATAATCGAACTGCCTGTAGTAACGTCGGATCGAGAGCGGGTGACGCAGGAACAGCTCCATATAGGCGTCCACGCGATTGTTGACCGCGTGCATCACGAGATGCGAGATGCTGCCGCGGAACTCCTTTCGAATTCCCTCCAGCTCCAGCTCGGCCGTGTCGATGATCGTGTAGTTGGCGCAGACACGAGGCAGAAAGCGCGCGACGCGTTCTGCAAGCGGGCGCTGTTCGTCCTCGCCGATGAAGAGCGTAACGGGTGTGTCGGCGACGATGATCTCCTGCATGCCGTGGAAGAACTCCTGACAGCTGATAGACTTGGTGCGGATCCACATCTGCTCTTCCCAGTAGCACATGGCGTAGGAGTAGGTGGCTCCGTACTGGTTGCCCGAGCCGATGAAGTAGTGCGGCAGATCGGGCCGCTCGCGGTGGAAAGCGACCGTCTTTTTCGCGTACTCATATGCCCAGGCGTCCGCAGCCTTTTCTACCTCTGCCAGCGCGAGGGCGAGATGGGCCTCGATCTCGCAGTTGTACTCCTCATAGGCGGCGAACTCGCCGTTTTTGTACATGAGATAGTTTGCGACCATATAGAACTTCAGCTGCTCGTTCTTCGGATAGAGGATCAGATAATCCTGCTTGTCCGGCGCAGTTAGTGTCGAACCCGGCGTGTCGATAAAGGCGAAGATCTTGCCTCCGATTTCCCGGACGCGCTCGACGAGCTGCACCATCTCCTTGGTGTTGCCGGAAACCGAGGAATAAATGACCACGGACCGTTCGGTAAAGCGGCGGTTGCCGGTGGTGAGAAACTCCGCGGCGTTTTCAACATAGATGGGCAGAGATGAGCGGCCGCGCATATAGACCTCCACCTGCATGGCGGAAGCATAGGTGCCGCCGATGCCGATAAAATAGATCCCGTCAAAGCCTTCCTCCCAGATTCGGTCGATAACCGCCTCGATCTGGGGACGGAGCGCCAGAGCGCCCTGCACGCTCTCAATCGCTTCCTTTTCATCAAAATTGCGCAGGCAAGGACCCTCTGTCTCCTGCCATTTTTTCGCTTCAAAACTCATAGTACGACTCCTTAATAGAATTCTCCGTCCGTCTCCAGTCCGAGGAAGAAACGGAGCGCGGTCTGGATAGCCCGATCCCAGTATGGCCGGGCGTGCTCGCCGGGTCCCTCGCCATAGCAGTGTCCGTATCCGGCCTCCTCCGCCGCGAGACGGAAGCGCCGGTTATGCTCGTAAAGGAAGTCCTTCGTGCCGCAGAGCTGAATCAGCCGCGGCCGGTCAGCCTGTGCGGCGGCTTTACCATCCGCCGAAATAGCCCAGCGTCACGGCAGCGTTTGCTGCGCCTTTTGCCATACAGTCCTCCAGCGGCAGTCCCTCGACAAGGCCGAAGAGGAACCCGGCGATATAGCTGTCGCCCGCGCCCATCGTGTCGACGAGCTTTTCGCAGGGGACGATGCCGAAGCTGTGGAAGCGCTCTCCGTCAAAGCAGAGGCTGCCCTTCTCGCCCAGCATCGCGACGACCAGCCGCGGTCCCCGCGCATGATAGTCTCTCATTTGCTCGCGCAGCGCACCGGTATCCCTTCCGTCGCTGGAGAAAAACAGTACGTCCGTAAAAGGCATGGCCGTCTGCGCTGCCTCATCCTCGGGGCGCGTGGCGCAGTCAAAGGCGGTCTGCATCCCGCGGCGCTTGAGCTCGCAAAACTGACCCTCCACTTTGCCCCAAAGATCGCAGATCACCATATCGTGTGTACAGATAAAGGAAAGATCGTCCTCCGAGAGCACGTAATCGGAAAGCACGCCCTCGTCGTAATCGCCGAAAATGCGCTCTCCGTCAATCAGACTGACCTGCGTGACGGCAGTCTTTCCCTCGTGGACGGATAAGTGCGACACGTCCACACCCTTCTCGGCAACGGCGCGGCGCATCAGCGCGCCAAAACCATCATTCCCGACCGGGCCGATATAGGAGGCCTCGCCGCCAAGACGCACGGTGTAGACGGCCATGTTGACCGGACCGCCGCCCGGATAGGCTTTTCCGCCCTCCACATTATTATAAAAATCCACGCAGTTGCTTCCAACCGCAGCAAGTTTCATGATCTCACCTCTCAAAGCAGCAAACGTATCCTGTCTGGCCGCAGGATCACGCGGTGGTTTTCCTTCAGAGATCCATCGTCCTCATACCCGAAGCCGCGGACCTGGATCAGCGCTTTCCCCTCCGGAACGGAGAGCAGCGCAGCCTCTTCCTTCCGTGCACGCAGGATGCCGATACGAAGCGGCCCGGTTTGCTGCTTTCATGTATAATTAATTTACCACAAAAACCACACAGAAAGCAGGTTAATTGTACAATGAAAATGATCGGGAATCAAGTGGTTATGCCTCTGAATGTTGCGAAAATGATCGACGAAAACGATCCGGTGTACGATCACTGCACACATGCTCAGACACACCTAATGGTACTCGTTCTTTTCGTCGCGCTCTGCGGGCGTCGGCAGGATGTGCGAATCCACGAGGATGAAATCCTGATGGAAGCGGTATTCCTCCGGGATCGTCCAGTCGTCTTTGTCGTCGTAGCTGAAATGCCGGTATGCGCCGTCCAGATACCGGTCGATGACGCTTTCTCCGGCGCCGTGGTACTCAAACAGCGTCCCGACGTCTTCCGAATGCTCATAGGACGGTCCGATGCCCTGCGCAAACGCGTTCGTCGCAAGGATCGGCGAGCCGGCGGTATATACCTGCTGCGAATCGGTCGGATCGTTCACGATATAGCCCTCGCCGTTTTGCGGATGGGAGGGATCGTTGATCGCCAGATGCGAGAAATACGCGAGCTGCTTTTCCGAAAGGTCCAGCGTTTTCCACGCATCCGGATCGTCCTTCAGAACCGAGCCCAGGATGCTGATCTCGGCGGCTGCGATCGAGGCAAAGCCCCAGCAGGTGCCTAACGGATGCTGTGCCCGGATCGGCGTGACGTAGCAGCGGTCGCCGACGCCGTCGCCGTCGGTGTCCACGCTGCGAAGGTCGAAGCTTTCCGGGATCGGACGTTCCCGCCAGCGTTCGCTGTAATCCAGCTCGGGTTCAACATGCTCCGGCTCGGGTTCGGACGTCGGTTCGATCGTCGGTTCGGATGCGGGCGTCTCGGTCGGTTCCTCCGTCGCCTCGGTCGGTACCTCCGGCGCCTCGGTCGCTTCGGTCTGCGGTGCCGGCTGTTTTGCAGCCTAGATCCGTCTTACGATCGGTGCACATGCACAGAGCAGCATTGCGATCAGCAGAAAACAAGCCGTCATTCTTCTCATGGTCGTGCTCCTTTTTTATTTCCGACGCTTTGCTCGGGCAATTTCTTTTTTCCTTGCTTGGTTCAAAGATCTGCGGAACCATCCTCGTTTGCGGGGATGATCGGCAGCTCATAGCTGTTTGTCAGAACGTCACCCTGCTCGAAGCGGATGATCACCATTTCGGGTTTGATATACTCCATGGCTTCATCCCTCTGCATCAAAGAATGCAACTACGGTCCGGTTGTACAGATAAATCGCTTTCGCGACGTTGATGGCTTCGCCCCTGTGCGTTTTTGGTTTTACGGGATGTCCGGCGTCTCGGCGTCGCAGCTGCCCGTGATCACGTCGACGTTTTCAAGGATGATGATTTCCATTTCTGCACGTTCGTATGGTTCCATGTTCGTACCTCCCCTCTCAATGAGCAGCTATGAAGTCCTGTGCGGCTTTGGAATAGGCGTAGATCGCCGCCATCGCATTCTGCGAATCGGCGTCCGAATAGTAGTTCAAAGCGCCTTTCACATACGACAGCGCCGAGACCGTGACCGTCGCCGTGCCGTTTGTCGTTGTAAACACGATCGTATGCGGATTGATCAGCTGATGCGCGGAGATTTTCGGGATCACGACCACATACTTCCCGCCGGTCTTGGTTGCCGTGTATTCATTGCCGTCAACCGTCACCGTCGGCGTTCCGGTATAGTCGCCGGACGGCTTGAAATACACCTTGATCGCGGTTTCGCTGTCCAAAACGAGCGAGCAAGTCATCGCCGTCAGGTCCCCGTTCGTTTGATCGTCTTTCACGATCTCATAGCCCGCAACCGCCGCCTTGATCGTGTTGATGTTGTAGCTGTTCTCAAAGTGCAGGTCCATCTCCGCGTAGTCCGTGCCGACGCTCCAACGGTCATTGTTTGCGTCGAGGAAGATCTGCACATAATGTCCGTAGTCCGCAAGCGCATGCACCAGCGCGACCGTTGTATCGTCGAAGGATTCCTTCTTTGCATCGAACGCGCTGATATACTGCTTGATGGAGTAATCCTCGGACACCGTCTTTTCCTCGCCGTCCTCGAACCAGTGATACGTCGCGGTGATCGTATCCGCCATCTGGATGGCATTGACGTAGCAGGTGAACTGATGATACAGCGCGTCGCTGTTCATCATGCTCTCGTCAAAGTACACCGGCTCCGAAGGCACGCTGCCCGCGCCGCTGATCGCAAAGGTCATATAGGTGCCGACCCGTTCCGCATCGGACAGCGCGCGCAGATCCATAAAGAAGTTCACGCCGATCTGACCGGACAGGACGAGACTGTGCGTGGCGAACTTCGGTTCGGGCGCGCCGAGGATCTCGAACGTGCCGGTCGCCGTACCGGTGTAGTTGATCTCGTTGCCCGTAATGCGGATCGTCGCCGTGCCGATTTCGGTGTTGTTCTCGAACGTCACCGAATACTCGGCGGGAGAAATCGGTGCGTCGCCGAGGCTGACCGTGACTTCGGGCGTCAGCGGTTCGCCCGTGTAAACCATATCCTCTGCGGTGACGATCGCGTCTTCGAGCGACGCTTTCTCGATCGTGAAGGTGATCGTCTGGTCCTCATCCGTGGTAATATCCTCTGTGACCCACTCGACCGGTACCGTGCCGCTTTCGTCCGGTTCGCCCGGCATCGCCTGCGGTTCCGTCTCGCCGATCTTCCAGATATAGCCGTCCGCGATGTGCGCCGTGACCGTATAGACGCCGGCGTTCGTCGCCGCTGCATTGCCTTCGTCGTCGATCTCAACTTCGCTGCCGTCCGGCGCGATCAGGGTGTAGAACGGACTTGCTTTCACGCCGATCTGCGGTTCGCCGCGATACGCAAGCGTATCGCCCTCCGGCGGCACGATCCTGTCCGTGAATTGATAGACAAAGACCGATTCCGGACTGTCGTTCAGCTTGTTTTTCCACACATATGCGCGAATGACAAATTCGCCCTGCTCGTTGACCATGTCCGGCGTGATATGGATGGGTTCTTCGTACGCATACGTCTCCGTCAGACCCGGAGTCAATCCGTTCGTCGTATACCAGATAGCGGCGTCCGCCGTTTCGGTGGAAAGGATGACGTCGATTGCCGCCGGGTATGTGCCGGACGGCACGGAAGCGGCCGGCGCGACGCAGGCATCCGCTTCCTTCACAATGACCCGCACGGAGAACGACGTATCGATCCCGTTGCTGTCGACGCCGAACGGCAGGCTCAGATGCCCCTCCGCCGTGCAGACGATCTCGTCCAGCGTTGCGGGGTACGGATCCGGATCCGGTTCGATGCTGTTCCAAATCACGGATGCTTCGGTGAAGCTCCCGTTGTCGACCGTGATCGGCAGTGTTTGCGGCAAATACTCGTACTTTACGACATCGCGGCTCGATCCGTGCGGGACCTCGATCACCTCCGCCGGTCTTTCATAACCGGTCAGCTTCACCGGACCGGATTCCGTTTTCGGGAACGCCAGCGTCGCCGTGGTTCCCGCGTCGTTGGCGATATCCGCGCTGCGTCCGTTGATCAGGATCACCGCATCCTCCGTGAGCCGGTAATCTCCGTTCACAAAGAAATCCTCCGGCTCATACAGATCGTATCTCAATACGCGCATCGGATCGGAGTGCCCGAGATAATCGACCGTCGCCGTATATACGGTATCGTAGTTGTACACCAAAATGTTGTTTCCGTTCTCATCGCGGATCCTGATCCCGTTCGGCGACATGATCAGGCGGAAGAACGAAACTCCGTCATAGACCGGGCACACCTCGTATATCTTGCCGCAGGTGACCATCACCTGCGTGATCTGATGATCCGCGCGTTCCGCGGCAGTCGGGATCCAGTCGTCGGCTCCGTTCTGCGGTCCGACCGTGATCTCGACGCGCGAAATAAGCGGCACATACCGGCAGGTGAGCGACGCCGTATCCGGCGCGTTCGTTCCGGCGTGCAGGATGATCCGCCCCGTTCCGTCGCCCGGGCTTTGCACTTCGATATCCATTCCCTGGAACGCTTCGGTCCAGGAATCCCATCCGTCAAACGCCATGTTGTCGATCGAAGACGGATAGATCGTGATGGAGTGTCCCTTCAAAAGGCGGATCACTCTGTCCTCCGCCGCTTTGGTCGGTTCCGTGCGGTTCTTGTTCCATTGCTCGATCGTAAGCGTGAACACGCTGCTGAGATCCGGCTCGAACTCGTCGCTCTCATAACCCGTTTCCGGGAAGGTGATCTCGAAGATCACGCTGCGCGTCGCCGGATCCAGCGAATACGTATACGTTGCGCCGTACGAATAATTGTATGTCACGACCAGATCGTCCTCGAACAGCATCGTCTGTTCCTCCGGAATGGTGATGACCGCAGAATAGACCGTATGGTTGCACGCGGGAATATCTCTGTCCCAAAGAATCTTCGAGCCGTCCTCCGTATGGAGATACCATTCTCCCGCATACAGATGACCGGTTCCGTTCCAGACCGCGTTGAACCAATACGGAAGCGGTTCGCCCGCCGTCGGATTGTCCTCCGCATGTCCGTCCTTGTCCTTCAATCGGATATCGATCTCTCCGATCCGTTCGCCGTAGCTTGCCGTACAGGTGAGCTCGTAGTCTATCGGGAAGTCGCCCTTCCCCGCCTCCGGCATCACAAACGTGACGTCCGTCTGCTTTTGCTGTTCGGGATCGGGGATCAGCTTGTTGGTGACGTATCTGCCCGACTGCGTCTGGATATTCCATTTCAGGAAGAACGTTCCGGACGGAACGTCGGCATGCAGCGCAACGGTCTCTCCGCTTGCATACTGCGCGATCTCGGCCTTTTCCTCGACGCCCGATTCCCCGTCGATCTGCGTGATCACCGTGACCGGCTGTTTTCCGCTCAGCAGCTTGACCTGGTACACGGTCGTCTGACTGTTGCGGTCATACCATCTTGCGTAGGTCCGGATATAGTAGCTTGTGAACGCTTCGCCTTCGTTGAGCGGGAGATCGATCCAACCGCGGAAGAGCTCCCAATCGCCGCCGTTCAGGGAATAATAGATCGCTTCGCCGTTGAGCTCCGGCACGTCGAGGATCAGACGCTGCTCACCCTCGAGATCCACAACGGCGGAGGTGTTGATCTGTTCCAGATGTGTACCCTGCTCGTCGGTAACCGTATAGAACGCGCCGGGAGCGTCGATATGATCGGGCAGCGAGATCTTGTATTCCCTGTTGCGCTCGTCGAACACTTCGCCGTTATAGAAGCTGTCCGCGGCGCGCTGCCACGCGATATCCACCTCCGGATAATGGTTTGACAGAATCTTCCCCGCATTCGCCGCAAACGTACCGGTCCAGATCATGTTGGAATAATCCGAGCAGGAAACGTGCGTGTGCGCATAATCCCAGTCCGTATAGTTCAGAATCCGTTCCAGTAGCGTCGGGAAGTTATTGCGCAGCTTGCGGACGTCGTCCTCGTCGAGGTATTGGAACGCCCCTGTCGCTCTCAATCGATCCCAGATGAAGCTGATATAGGACTGTTTCGTTGCGCCGGACAGCGTATGCCAATCGCCGATCACGTCGTCCCAGATCTCGATCATGCCGTATTCATACGATTTCAACGGAACATACGAGATCGTGCTCGCCATCCGCGTCGCTTTGTTGATGAACTGCTGCATGCGCGATTCGTCCATGCCGAAAACGAGAGCGCAGGTCTCCCGGAGCGCCTGCTGCATGGTGTTGTAGGTTGTGCCGTTGATCTCAACTTTTTCGACTGCCCACTTGTCTCTGGACGTAAGGCTTGCGCTCTGGAAAACCGACAGGAAGGAACGGATGAACCATTCCTCGTTCGGTTCGTAAGAGCCCGCCTCCTCGAACATCGGATCCGAGATAAAGTTCATCTCCGTCAGATGGAAATAATCGTCGAACACGATGTCGGAATCCATCGACCTGAGCTGCGGGAGCATCTGTTCGCGCAGGGCTTCGTAATCGCTCGTTTTGGTTTCGATCGGATCGTTGTCATGCTGCGCCGTCACGGTCGTTACGCCGCTGTAGCTGCCGGCGCGTTCCGGCGTCGTGACGGTATATCGGATACGTCCGATCTCGGTGCCGGGAACGAAATGGTCGACGCCGTATCGCTTGAAGCCCATTTCCGACGGTCCCACCAGCGGCACGATATCCGCAAAGTTGATGACGTTGTGGATACAGTCGTATTGTTCGGACAGGGACGGAAGCTTCTCCGCCTTGTCCGTGCCGCCCTGCGGCGCTTCGATGCAGTATGCAACGACCTGATTGTTATAAAGGTCCTGATACCCTCCGCAGCAGTAATCCTCCACAAGCCGCTTCGACGTGATGTTCGCGGTCGCGCCCGCGCGGGAAAAGCCCATGACCCAGAATTTGATCCTGCCCTCGTTCAGCGCGCCGCGCAGGTCGTACCGGTCAAGATAGGTTTCGATCTCCTCTTTCACCTGATCGGCTGCCTCGGAAAAGCCCTGCGCCTCGCCGTCGCGCTCCGCGCCGGAGCCGAGCGTCATATTGCTTGCCCATTCGGCTTCGTACCCGCCGCCGCGAACGACGACCGGAATTAAAATACAGCCGGTTTCATCGCCCGCGCGGTCCCTGAGCTTCTTGGATCCGATCGCAACGCCGATCGTGTCCGTGCCGGGCTTCTGCAGATTGTATGCGTTGACGTATACGTTCTCCTCCGGTACGCCGATGTCCGTCATGAGCTGACGGATCGCCGCATGCTTGTACGGATAGTCCATGTTCTGCAGATACATGCCCGCCTGCGCCATCGCCGTCGACATGGTGGCAAGATGCGCGTTGTATTTCGCCGGCGACGCGTCGAAATACCCGTCGGAATAATAGAACACGGCTGTATTGTTCGCAGTCGGATCTTCGATGGACTGATACCGGTAGTATCCGCGATAGAGATCATATGCTCTGCCGGATTCCCCTTCGACCGTATAGTTCGGAACCGGCATCTTTGCCGCGGCGGTCGCTTCCTCCGCGCTGATCTCAATCGGCGTCAGCGGCGTATAGGACGCGCCGACCGTACTGTCGGAATAACCGTCCTTCACAAGATAGATCTTGCGCTGGTCCGGCGCCGGATTGAACGTAAAGTGATACCCGCTTACATCGCTTTCAAGGAAGCGGATGCAGTCCGTCGTTTTGACCGTATCGCCGGCCTCGCCCTCCGTGACCATCTGATAGGAGCTCGGCATATCCCGGTATTGCAGGCAGACGTAAGCGCCCTTGGTCAGCACGAAATTTACGCGCGCGCCGTTTTCCAGATACAGATTGCCGGATCGGTTCCCCGCGATCTGCGTGCTGCCGGTCACCGCAAAGCCCTTTTTGACGCCGGATTCCACGTACACGCCGCCGCCTTCATTGCGGGACTCGTTGTCGCCGATGCTGCAGCTGTCGATCGCGTCGCTGTTGTTGCGGATATAGACGCCCCCGCCGCAGTGGAACGCATAGTTGTCCCGGATGTCGCAGTCCGAAAGCGTGATCTTTTTGTCGTCGCAGAAGACGCCGCCGCCGTTATACGCAAGATTGTCCGCGATGATCAATCCGCTCACGGATACCTCGTCGTTGTTGACGTAAATCCCGCCGCCGTTCTGGTTCTTGCCGCCGCCCGTGCGGTTGGACGAAATGTAGGAGCCCCTGTCGCCCTTCAGCGTGATGGACGCGCCGCCCAAATAGACGCCGCCGCCGTTGCTGTAGCAGTAATTGCCGTCGATGTGCGACTGGTTCATCTCCATATAGAATTTGTTGTGGTTCGACTGATACAGACCGCCGCCGGAATTGTATGCGTAGCAGCCGGTGATCGTCGTAAGGTTCATGATCACCGTGCCCGCTTCATTGATACCGCCGTGCACCCAGATGCCGCCGCCGTAGCCGTCGGTGCCTCCGCTCTGCTCGGACCGGCAGCCCGCGATTGTGACGTCGTTCAGCGTCAGCTCGCAGTTGCTCTTCACGTCGATCCCGCCGCCGCCGTTGGTGCTGTATCCGCCCGCGATCACGCCGCCCCGGAAGGTTTTATTCAGATCCGCTCTGCCTTCGCGTCTCCAGTCGTGATATACGCCGACCGTATGCTCGACGTTTCGCTCGTCGCTCGTGCTGTACCCGTTGATCGTCAGCTTTGCGTCGGACCCGACCCAGATGACCTCGCCGTCGCTTTCGGCTTCCCTCAATCCGCGGTTGTAAAGATGACCGTGCATGTTCAGCGTCGCCCATGCCTTGCTCGGGATGCACAGCCGCGCGTTGTCCCAGTCCGCAAGCATGTCGATGGTAAAGGAACGGTCGGAAAGATCCTTCACATAATTCGCAAGCTCGGAGACGGACGTATAATACTTGGTGCCCCCGTTGAGCATCGAAACCTTGCCGATATATGCGTCGGTATCCGCCGCAGCCGTAACCGGCAGCAGCCCGATCGCCATGCACAAAATAAGCAGCCACGCCGTCAGTTTTCGTTTCATTTCCGTTCCTCCTCCTGCGTCTGGGATCCGACCTGCATGCTTTTTCGGGAAAGAAAGCATGCGTATTGCTGCAGCAAGTTAACAATCATTTCCGTTTGTGTCAACGCACATTTGTTTCCTCTGCGAACGCCGTGACATCCGGTCAGGCGACGTCCGTCAGTTTCAGCGTTCTGACCTTCTTCAGCGCGATCGCGTTGACGATGACCGTGAATACGATCGTCATCAATGCGCCGACGATCCATGCGACGATCGACGGATGGCGATCGAACTGCACGAAGCTCTGCTCCAGCGAGCACACGATCTTATAGCCGATGCCCGTACCGAGCCCGATGCCGAGCAGAATGCCCGCCGCGGTCGTGACGACCGTTTCGCGCAGAACGTAGCCGACGACCTCCCGGACCGTGAAGCCGTTGATGCGCATGATCGTCAGCTCCGGCAGCTTCTGCATGATATAGATATTGGTGAGGTTCATCAGCACGACGCCCGCCATGACCGCCGCCATGAAGATAAACAGCAGCACGACCATGTTCATGACGCCGGTTGCCGTTTCAAACAGCGATTTGAAGGAATCGGAGCGTTCGTAGCTCTCATACCCCTCGACCGTACCGAGCTTTTCAAGCAAAGGATCGAGCTCTGTGCCGTCAAGGCGAACGAGGAACGCGTTCGTTTCCGGATCGCGTCCGAACAGATTCCGGAAGCAGTTGTCGCTCATATACGTCTCTCTGCCGATATAAGTGTTGAAGATGCCTGCGACGGTTGTTTGCACCGTCTCCGTGCCGTTCAAAGAGATCTCGATCGGATCGCCGACCTTGACGTCATAGATTTCGGAAAACCGTCTCGGAATCAGAATGCCTTCATCGATCGGCGGGATCGGATCGCCGGTTTCGGCGTCGGCAAGCAGGTTCATTTCGCCGATCTCCGCAAGGTCTCCGACGTACAGCTCCAGCATGTCGAGGTCCTTGATGTGTACGGTGACGTTCTTTTTGAGAACGGGACATCCCTTTGCGCCCGCGTCCTTAAGGATCCGCGCGACAGCGTCCGGCGCATCGGCGTTCGTTTCGGGATCGATCGACACCGTGCCGTCGTAACGGATGACCTCATGGAGCTGCAGCTCCAGCGAATTGCTGACCGCGTTTCGGAGCGTGATGCCGATGACGACCAGCGCGCAGCACCCTGCGACGCTGACGACCGTGACGAGCACGCGGCGGAAATCCGTCCGGATATTCAAAAGGATCAGACGCGAATAGAGCGACAACGCGGATTTTCTGCCGGACGCCGCCTTGTTCCGGCCCTTCGGAACCGCCTGCTGCATCAGCCTGATCGCCGGTGTGCGCAGCAGCTTCACGCACGCAAACCAGATGGAGAAGAACGCCAACAAAACGCCTGCGAAGAACACGATCACCGTCGGAAGCGCAACCATTGCGGGCTTCTTAAGACTGTAATCAAAATAGAGATTATAGCCGTTCGTGATGAAGCTCTGGATCCCGAATCGCGCGATCAGCAGACCCAGTACACAGCCGAGCAGTGTCGCCGAGATCCCGAACAGCAGGTATTTTGCGAAGATCTCACGGTTGAAAAAGCCGAGCGCTTTTGTCGTCCCGATCTGTCTGCGCTGTTCGTCGACCATCTTGCTGACGGTTGCGTAGATGACGAGCGCGCCGACCAGAACGAACAGGAGCGCAAAGGTCATCTCCATGCTCTTCAGATTATTTGCAGCGGTCCCGAGCTGCACAAAGCCGACGTTTCCGAAACCGTCGGTCACGATCCACTTGCACGGACCGAGCGCTTCAATGCGCTTCTGCGCCGTTTGGAGCGCTTCCCTGCCTTCGTTGTACTGTTTGAGTCCGTCCGCGTATTGCCGTTCGGCATCCTCAAGCTTTGCGCGGGCGTCGTCAAGCTCCCTGCGCCCGTTTTCGAGGTCGATGAGCCCCTGCGCGTACTGTGCTTCCCCGTCGTTGTACTGCCGAAGTCCTTCCTCATACTGTGCAAGCCCCTCGGCATACTGTGCCTCGCCCTCCTGATACAGCTTCAGCGCGTCTTCGTACTTTGCAAGCCCTTCGCGATACTGCCGAAGTCCCGAAAGATAGGTCTTGTGCCCTTTGTCCCACTTGGCGCATCCGTCGGCAAGCGCGTCATACTGCGACTGATACTCGCCCGCAAGCGACGCAAGGCGGTCAATCAGCAGTTGCCGTGCAGTCTCCGGATCATATTCGCCCTCGCCGCCGAGCTTTTCGAATGCTTTGCGCAGCACGCGGTCCGGGATCTTCACCGTTCGCATGAGCCGGTTGATCTTGTCGGACAGCGACACGCCTAAATTGATTTTATAATTGTCCGTAATCTGAAAATCGCTCGCGGAAACGCCCGTGTTGTCCGGGTTCGCCTTCATCGGCTTTGCCCAGTGGATCCATTGAGAGGAATCCTCGCCGATGATGTCGTCGAGCCCGGCGTGCAGCTTGTTTCGGATCTTCGTCTTGGCGTCCTCGATCGTGTTCCAGCCGGAAATGAGCTGGCGTTTTGCCGAATCGAGTTTCTTTTTCGCCGCATCAAGCTGTGCCTTGCCCGCTTTGAGCTCCGCCTTTGCGGCGTCCAGTTCCGCGCGTCCGTCCTTCAGCTTCTGCTCGGCGTCCGCGAGCTGCTGCTTGGCTTCATCCAGCTGTTCTCGCGCATCCTCGAGCTTTTGTTTGCCTTCCTCGTATTCCCGTTCGCCCTCCGCAAGCCGTTTCCGGCCGTCGTCGAGCTCTTTGCGTCCGTTCTCGAGCTTTGCTTCGGCGTCGTCAAGCTTTTGTCGGTTCTCTTCGATCTGCGCCGTTACCGACTCCTCGCGGAGCGGCGCACGCGTCTCGGCAGCCGCTTCCATCCGTTCACGCACGGTAAGCGCCGCCGTCCGGTATTCGGCCTCGTAGCGGTTTATATCGATCGGGCGGTCCGCCATGATCTCCGCCTTCATAAAACAGCCGTCCAGCGCTTCCGCATCGAACGCCTCGGGCGTCACGACGATATAAAGCGTTTCCGTGATGCTGTTGCAGGCATGGTCCGGATGCAGGATCGCGCCGCAGATAACGAACGAATCGGCTTTGAGATACTGCGGCGTCTTGCCGTCAGCGCTCGTGACCGCGATCGTATCGCCGACCTTCCATCCCATCTGATCCATCAGCCGCCGCTCAATGGCGCATTCGCCGACGTTTTCCGGCAGACGTCCCTCGTATACGGACGGGATGTTGATCCGCTCCGTCACGGAGATCACATACGCGTCCATGCGGGTGTCGTTTGACACCGCCTTGGCGGCGGTCATATAGACGCCCTCAACGTCCGTCACGCCCTCCGTGCTCCGAATCACTTCCATATCCTCTCCGGAAAGCAGCATGGTGGAAACGATCTCGACGTCGCGGAAGCTTGTATCCCGATAATACGCTGTCGCGTTTTTCCGGAGCGCGGCCGCGGCATAGTCGACGCCGAGAAAGATCGTCACGCCGAGCGCGGCGATCACGACGATCGACCAGAACGAGATCTGCAGTTTTCGGATGTTCCGCAAAGCGTCTTTGATCTGTGTTCGCTTCATTTTCCTTTCTCTCCGCACGCGCCTCGGCCTTGACTAAGCAATGTCCGTCAGCTTCAGTTTTCCGACCTTTCGTAAAGCGATTGCATGGATGACAACGGTGAACAGAACGGTGATTCCGGCGGCATAGATCCATGCCGGAACGCAGACGCTGCGGTCGAACTGCGCATAGGGCAGCTCGACCGAACGAATGATCCAGTACCCGATCCAAATGCCTGCGGCGACGCCGGACAGGATGCCGATCACGGTGGTAAACACCGTCTCGCGCAGCAGATAGCCGATGCATTCCCTGACCGTAAAACCGTTGATGCGCATGAGCGTAAGCTCGCGCTTCTTTTGCAGGATATAGGTGCTGGTCAGATTCAGCTGCACAACGCCCGCCATGATCGCCGCGATCGCGATCAGCAGCGCGTCTACGGAGCCGATCGCGCCCATCGAACGCTCAAACGCTGCTCGCTCGCCGTCTGACGTTGTCCAGCTCAAAAAGCCGTATTCATCCTTCACCCGGGAAAACAGCGCGTCCGGATCCGCGCCGTTCAGGCGGATGAGGAACGTGTTGGGCGCGTACTTTTTGGCAAACAGCGATTCATAGTACGCTTTGCTCATCACAACCGGCATACTCAGGTAGTTTTTGAACACGCCTGCGACCTTGACGGTCGCGGTTTCATTCAGTCCGGACGTCAGCTTCAATTCGGAGCCTTCATGAAGACCGGCTTTTTCCGCCAGACGCTGATAGAGATAGACGCCGTCGTCTGTCGGATCCAGCGGTTTACCGGTTTCCCAGTCGAGCAGCCGATGCATCGATCCGATCCCGGCAATGTCGCCGCACATCAGCTTTACAATGTCCATATCGTCGGTCTGAACCAACGCGGTCGTGCTGTAAAGCCGAATGCTCTCCGTTCCGGCCTCGTCCAGAATCGTCTGAAAATCGTCCGCGGACAAATCATTGCACGTCAGCGTTACGTCGTAAGCGATGATCTCGACGCTTTCCTTTCGCGGTGCGTTCATCACGGCGTTTTTCAGCGTAAAACCGATACCGATCATCGCGCAGCAGCCGAGCACGCTGACGATCGTGATGATCACGCGATTGCGGTCGATCCGGATATTGCGGAGGATCAGGCGGGAATAGAGACCGAGGATATGCTTCTTGTCCTTTGACGCCTTGAGCCTGCCTCTCGGGACCGCCGACTGCATCAACGCGTTTGCGGATTCCTTCATCAAAGACCGACAGGCGATCCAGACGACGCCGGCGGCAAGAACGATCCCGGCAAGAAGCACGATCAGCGCGGAACCCCAGTCAAACAACGGTGCGGACAGATCCACGGTAAAGGTATTGTTGTAGTTTTCCAGCTCGATCGCTTCCATAAAGAAGCGTCCGACAAGGCATCCCCCCACGACGCCGAGGCATACGGCGGACACGCCGAACAAAAGATATTTTTGCAGGATTTCCCGGTTATAAAACCCAAGCGCCTTTGCCGTGCCGACCATGGAACGCTGCTCTTTGACCATCTTGCCGACCGTTGCGAGAATGGTCAGCGTGCTGATCGCGATGAACATCAGTCCGAAGTTCATCCGCAGCGTGCGAAGCGTGTCCCTGCACGTCGAAACCTGCACAAAGCCCGCGTTGCCGCGCTCGCCGAGTACGAGCCAGCGGCACGGCGCCATATTGTCGATGTCGTTGTGATAGGCCGCGTAGTTTTTCAGATACTGTTCACAGGTCTTGATCGCTTCGGTATCGTCCGGCGTTTCCCGCAGCACCCGTTCCAGTTCCTCCTGCCACGACCGCTCCAGGGCGCCGATCTGATCATGCGCCGCCTGTTTCACAAGCGCGGTCGTCAAAGGCGCGCGCTCCGGTTCAAGCGCTTCGATCCCCGCGACCAGCGAGGAGACCGCTTTGCCGTGCGCATCGGAAAAGCGGTCCCCGCCGCTTTGATCCGCCAGCAGGATCTCCGCCTTCATACATGCGCCTCTCAGCGTTTCGAGATCAAACGCGTCCTTTCGCACGATGATGTAGCCCGTCTCCCGAAGCGTGCTGCTGATATGATCCGGATGCATTACAATGCCGGTCACCGTAAACTCGGTCTGCATGACATACTGACCGGCGTCGTCCGTCATTTCGATATCGTCGATCCGGTCGCCGATCCGGATCTGCATTCTGTCGGCGAAACTGCGCTCGATCGCGCATTCGTCCACGGCTTCGGGCAGGCGTCCCTCCAGCACCTGCGGGACATTCACCTGTTCGGTGACCGTAATCAGATACGCATTCTCCTTCAGATCATTCCGATAAACCCTCACGCCTGCCTGCCATACCGGTTCCGCACACGCCACACCGTCCAGTTTTCGCAAAGCAGCAAGATCGTCCTCCGAAACCAACAGCGTTGAGATCAGCTCCGCGTTGCGGAAGCGCATTGCGTCGTATATCTGCGTTCCGTTTAGCGCGATTGCCTTGCTTGCAAACCCCATGCTGAGAAAAATCGACGTGCCCAAAAGCGCAATGACGATGACCGACAGGAACGACACCCATCGTTTTCGGATATTCCGGATCGCATCTGTAAATTGGGTCTTTTTCATGGTCGTTTACCAGACGAGCTCTTCGGCATGGACGGGATGCAGATTCTTCTTGATGCTTGCGATCTTGCCGTTGCGCACCTTGACCACGCGGTCCGCCATCTTGGCAATTTCCGGGTTGTGCGTGACCATCATGACGGTCGCGCCCTGCTTGCGCACAATATCCTCGACGACCGAAAGGACCTCGATGCTCGTCGTGTAGTCGAGCGCTGCCGTCGGCTCGTCGGCAAGGATCAGCTTCGGCTTTTTCACGATCGCGCGCGCAATGGACACGCGCTGCTGCTGACCGCCGGACATCTGCCCGGGATAGTTGTTTGCGCGCTCCGAAAGCCCGACCTTTGCGATCGCGTCCGCCGCGTCCATGGAATCCTTCACAAGCTCCGCAATGAACTGCACGTTCTCGAGCGCGGTGAGGTTCGGCATCAGGTTATAGGACTGGAAGATGAAGCCGATATATTCGCGGCGATATTTCGTCAGCTCAACGTCGGACGGGTGCGAGAAGTCTTTCCCCTCGACCGTCAGCCGACCGTCGGTCAGAAAGTCCATGCCGCCGACGATGTTCATCATGGTGGACTTGCCGCAGCCGGATTCGCCGAGCACCACGACAAACTCGTTCTTGTAGATATCGAGATTGATCCCTTTTAAGACGCGCAGCACGCTGTCCCCGGAGGGAAACTCCTTGGTGACGTTCCGAAGCGTCGCGAGGATCTCCTTCTGTTCGCCGAGATCGACGCTCAGTCCCTTTTCGTCGATCGTGATCGCGGCGAGCGACGCCATGCGTTCGCAGAGCTTCAGCTCCTCCTCGTCGTAGAGAGAGCCGTCCTTTTTGTTGACGACCTGTACGCAGCCGATCACGTCATGAAGGTTGTTGAGCGGCACGCAGATCATGGTCTTGGTAGCAAGCCCGTTGTCGTCGAACACGGAGCCCTCGAAGCGCGAATCGTTCGCCGTGTCCTCCACGATCACGGACTTGCCGGTCTTGGTGACGACGCCCTCGATGCCGAGCCCGTTTTCCACCGTGATGTTGGAAATGTCCGCCGGACCGATGTGGAACATCGGGGTCAGCCGGTCCGTCTTGGGATCCAGAAGCCAGATCGCGCCGGCTTCGCTGTTCAGCGTCTTAACAATGATTTCCAGACTGCCGGAGAGCGCGTCATCGAGGTTGTCCACCTCCAAAAGCTGCTCCATGATCTGCCATGTCGCTTTTGTAAACCGTTTTTCTTCTGCCATGGTTCCGGTCTCCTTTGTGATCAAATGGTCGTTGTCTGTTCTGCGCGATCCGACAAAAAGCGGATCACTGTCCGAGAAGGGCGTATACGTCGCGGAACCGGTTCATCTGCTCGCCGGGGAGGTTCAGGATCTCTCCCAGCTGATAGACGGCGAACCAGTCGTCGTGCAAAAAGGCGTCCACGGAAGGCTCGGTGTCGAAGCAATAGTTGCCGATCAGCCGGGCATGGTAGCCATACTGCTGCTCATAGATCGCCGCCAGTGCGTTGTACAAAGCCTGCCCCCACCGCTGATGGTAGGAGGAGGTCACGATGGTCATGGTCTCGACCCCCTGCTCCTTCAGGATGGCGAAGGTGTTGACGGCGTTCTCCGCCGTGGTCAACGCCCGCTCGTCCGTAAAGATCCGGTCGGCGTCGATGCCGCATACCTCCGTAAGATACTGCTTCATAAGCCCTGCTTCGGTATGCCCGTCCGGATTGTTGGGTCCGGTCGCGCCGCCGGAGCAGACGAGGATCGTATTCGGGAAGGATCGGGCTGCCGCGGCCGCCGCTTCGCAGCGTCCCCTGAGCTCGTCCGTCATCTCCCCGTTCTGAAGCTCATAGCCCAGGACCACGAACGCGTGCGTGCGTTCGTCGGGAATGCCCGCGTCGTCAAGCTCCGGCGCCAGCTCCCCTTTGCCGTGGCAGCACAGGGTATATTCCGGATCGAGGTACACCTGCCGCCAGTGGTCCGCGATCGCCTTTGCCGCGGGATAGTCCGCCTCGGCGACCGCTTTGACCGCGGCAAGATCCGCATCGATCCTTTGCGCGTCATCGGCGTTCGGCGTTTCGCGTGCCGTCAAAAGGTCCTGCAAAAGCTGTCCCAAACATGCGCCGCGCTGCGCCTCGAAATAGGCGGCTGCGCGATCGGCGATGTTCTGTTTCAGGTTTGTAAAGAAGAACAGATAATCATAGACGTGGTATGCGCCTGTCGGGAACAGATCCAGTCCCGGAGGATAGTCCCCCGCCTCCACGTCCGTCACCACGAGCTCTCCCCGGTCGCCGATGTATGCGCCGCACAGACCGGGAACGGGTTCTGCGCCCGTGCTCATGATCGCGCCGAGATTCAAAGAGCGATCCGCCGGGGTGCCGTCCGTCCTCCAGTTCAGCGGATTGACGGACAGGGTCCTGACGCCTGCCGGAATGATGATGGTCTCCTGAAGAGAACCGTCCTCGCAGTCGAAGCTCACCACCGTGCCGAGATCCTTTTCTCCCTGCGCGGGCACGATCTGCGGATAGGCGCGGGTATCCTCCTCCGTCACACGCCAGCCGATGGCGTAAACAGTGATCAGCCTCTCCCTCAGAGCGCTGCCCTCCGGCGTATCCCCGAAGAACTCCTTCAACAGCTCGAGACACATCTCGGCGCCTTGGGAGAAGCCGGCAAGGATCAGCGGTCTGCCGTTGTTCTCATGATCGAGATACCAGCGAAATGCGGCGGAAATATCGGCATATGCCACCGTCCTGGTCATTTCGCGTTCGGACTCCGGAAGACGATAAGCGTTCATGGACATCTGCCGGTAGAAGGGGGAATAGAGCCTCCCCACATCCTCGTAGATACCTTTCTCCATATCCAGAGCGTTGACAAATCGTTCCTTGAGCTTGTCGTTGAGATCGTAAGCATTCCGCTCGCTCCGGGTGTCCACCAACGGGCAGATGAGGAACACGTCCGCGTCCTTGTCCTCGCCCTCGGCAAAGTACGCCCACGAGCCGGGATCGCCGTAATCCGGTCCCGCCGGTTCCGCCGTGACGGCAGGTTCCGGAACGGAGGTCGGTTCCGCCTTTGCCGACGGGGACTGTTCCGGAACGGTCGGAGATGCGGAAGAAGCGGCTGGCGCAGTTGCCTCCTGCCGGTTCCCCCGATTGCAGCCGATCCAGCAGACCGCCAGCACGGCGGCAAGGATCAGCAGTCCTGTTCTTTTCGCTTTCGTTATCTTCATGTCGCTTTCCGTCCCCCGCCCGCAGCGCACTGCAGACGGTATGGCTTAAGATTTTGGATCATCCCTCATTGAACATTGCTTCATAGTCCGCCAGGGATTTGCCGCCGTTGATGTCGAACTCCTTCTCCGTGCTGTACTGGGAGAGACCTGCAAGCTCCGCGCTCTCCACCGTCAGCGGCCGGATGACCGCCGCCACGTTGGGATTGTCGTCGACGTCCACATATTCCTTGAAGGTAACATCATAGACGAACGGTCCCTTCTCCAGTCTTGCCCAGGAGGACTTCTCCTGCGTGCTGAAGCCGTAGCTGTCCTGCGGTACGAAGCCCATGTCCAGAAGCTCCTGACCGGTCTTGCCCGCCAATGCGTCGAGATCGCTCTCAGAAAGCAGGACCTCGGAAAGGTTGATGACCGTTTTCACGGGCAGGTCCTTCATCAGCGCTTTTTCCTTCTCGTTCTTTGCCTCGTCGAAAAAGCCGATGGCGTCCAGCTTCTCCGTCACATCCTGCGAGACGTCAGTCTCCACGCGGTAGTATCCGTCGTCCGCTTTGAAGACCCGGATATACACATCTTCCTCGAAGCTGGACCTGCAAAACTCAAAATCCCAGATATCGCCCAGGGTCTTCCACTGTGCCGGATCGACCGCAGCAGCCGCCGGGGTATTCTTGGAGCATGCCGCAGCGCTGAGGATCAGCAGCGCGATCAGCAAAACAGTCAATAATTTCTTCATTTTCGGAATCTCCTTTTATTGTATTTGTATTGTATCGAAGAATGCCGGATACGCTTTGACGGTAATCTGTCAGCGCAGCCGCTTCACGGGGCATTCGTTTTCCTTTTCCCGGGCGACGGTCATTCAACGGTCAGGATGTCCGCAAAACCGGTGACCTCGAAGATCTCCAGGATCATTTCATTCGCATGGATCACCTTCATGCTTCCCTGCCGGTTCATCGTCTTCTGCGCCGCAAGCAGCACGCGAAGCCCTGCGGAGGAGATGTAATCGAGCTTTTCAAAATCAAAGGTCAGCTCCTCCACGCCAGCAAGCGCGTCGTTCAGAACAGCTTCGAGTTCCGGCGCGGTCGTCGTGTCCAGCCGCCCTTCGAGGGCGATCGTCAGCATTTTTTCATTTTTGATTTTATGAATCGTCATTGCTTTGCTCCTTTTCTCCCGAAACGGGTTATTTGATGATGTATTGTTCACAGTCGTGATGATCGGACAGTCGCGGGATCAGTATTGATAGCGCGGACGATAGTGCCACAGTACGATGACGGTAATGACGAGGCTGATCACTTCCGCTGCCGGCCATGCCAGCCAAAGTCCGGTTCCGCCGAACAGGGCGGTGAGTCCGTAGAGGCAGGCGGTCAGAACGATCAGCGTGCGGATCATGCTCAGTGCAAAGGATACGCCGCCGTTGGAGAAGGCGGTAAACATGCCCGAGGCAAAAATGTTGATGCCGACAAACAGGCAGGCGGGCAGGGAGATCAGCAATCCGCGTTCCGCAATTTGGAAGAACTCCGTATCCTTCTCAAAAAAGATGCCGATGACCTGGCTGCGGAACAAATACAGGAGTACAAGACAAACGATACCCAGCACCACAGACCAGATCATGCTGAGACGGTAGACTTTTTTTCTCAGATCGGTATTCCCGCTGCCGTAGTGATAGGAAAAGACCGGCTCCACCGCCGAGGCATAGCCCATGAAAATCGCCAGGATCAGGAACTGTACATAGCTCCAAACGCTCAGCGCGCTGACACCCGTTTCACCGTAGCAGCGAAATGCCAGATGGTTCATAAACAGCGCGGTCACGCCGCCTGCCAGATTGGATGCCATATCGGAGGATCCGTTAAAGCAGATTCTGCCGATCTCGCGCATATGAATGCTTGTGACTTCCAGCTTATAGGAACTCTTTTTGGCGATTACATAGTAATAGATCGCGTATACGATGGTGCTGCAATAGCCGATCACCGTTGCGATTGCTGCGCCGCGAATGCCCATCTTCAGGTAACGCATGAACACGTAGTCCAGCACGCAGTTCAGGGTTCCGCCCACCATGATGACAACAGCCGCCACGACGGTTTTGCCCTCGCCGATGATCAGAATCCCCAAAAGAGACTGCATGACGATGGCAATGGAAAACGAGCACATGACCGTGTAGTAGGGACGCAGATACTCGATATTGCCTTGCGTTGCGCCGCACAGACGCATGATGGGATCGGCAAAAACCAAGCAGATCACGGTGATGATCGCACCGAGAATCAGCGTAAACAGAATGACCTCGGAAAACACCTTGCCTGCTTTCTTCCGATCCCCTTCGCCCACGAGCTTCACGATCATGGCATTGCCGCCGGTTCCCAGCATGATGCCCGTCGCAACAAACAAACCCAGCAGTGGATAAAACAGATTCGTGGCGCTGATTGCCATATCGCCGACGAAGCGTTCAATGAAAATACCGTCCACCATCTGGTAAGCCGCAATGAACACAAAGGTAAAGATGCTGGGCGCGACAAACCGGAACAGCGAAAAAAACGTAAAGTTCTGACCGAGATTCTCCTCTTGACCTATGTTCGTTTTTCGTTCGCTCATGATTGCCCCCGTTACTTCTTTCTGCTGAAAAAGCCTTTGACGGTCTGGAAGAAGTTTTTATGATCTTCAAGCTTGGACTTGAGTTCCCGAATGGTAACGTCCTTCTGGGAATTGTGCGTCACAAGCGCTTGCGCGGTTTTGACGTAGATGTCCTTGAGCTTCTCAATGCTGGCGTCCTCGTAACGGCTGGCGGCATAATCGATCACCACCTGAAGTCCTTCCGCGCCGTCCAGTATCTGAATATCAAGGATATTCTCGGCGGCAGCCTGATTCTGGCGGATATCGACGTTCTGGATATCGAATCCTTCCATGCCGTTCATGTCGCGGATGTCCTGCTGGTAAAGCAGGCAGGCGAGCTCGCCCTCGGTGATGCCCTGCGCCGCGTTCATCTCCACATAGGGATAAATGCTGTGCTCAATGCCGCTGCGAACCTGCTCGTGCACGCTGGAAAACGCGTCGCGCAGGGTCAGATCGTCCGTAAAGCGAAGCGCCACGGGCAAATCGCGGAACAGCAGACCTACAGTGGTAAGCATTTGCGCATCCTCGCGCCCGTTATAGATCCAGGTGAGCTTCACGTTCGGCGCGTCGTTGTAAAGAGAGATTGCCAATGCCGCCACGGTGATGAAAAATTCGTTGCGGCTGATTTTGTAGGCGCGTTCCATGGCCGACAGCTGAGGCTGCTCGATGCCCAGTTCTGCGGTCAGCGCGCCGATCTCGTTTTTCCGGGACTCGTGATCGATTCTCGGATGCGTAGACCAGTCGTCGCCGTTGTAACGCTCCTCGAAATAACGCCGGCTCGCCTCATATTCCGGTTTTCGCGGCGCATTCTCTCTGCGATCCAGCATCAGGTAATAATAGTCCTTGTCCAGATCCATGCCCATGTAGGACTTGCCCACGTCGCCCATGAATACTTTGAGACTCGTGCCGTCAAAAACGGTGTGATGCACATCGAAGAATACATAGCCTGCCTTCTCCGTCTCGAAGACCCTGCAGCGGTACAGCTTGCCGCCGATGATCTTGAACGGATAGACCAGCGTGTCCTTGACGAATTTGAATTCAAATTCCGAAAGCTTCTCCACGTGGATGTCCTGAAAGACCTCCGGGGTGTAGCGCTGCACCAGCTCGCCGTCGTCATTGTAGACGATGGTGGTCAGAAGCGACGGATGGTTCTTGACGGCGGCAGCCATGCATTTTGCCAGCTGATCCATATCAAACACGTCCTTGTCCACCTTCATCACCGAGAACAGATTATACATGGTGGAATTGGGCGTATAAAGCTGATAATCGATCATGTAGAGCTGCTCGGTGGTCAGGGGATGCTCTTTTTCCATCGCGGCTGCGTTCTTTTCATCCGGATCGCCGTCGCTGTTCTGGAGCTGCTCCTCATAAAGCTTTGCGATCTTTTCCGGGGTGCGCCCGCGGAAAACGATACCCGCATTCAGCCCCGGCAGCGTCTCTTCGCATTCGGTGATGAGCTCGATGGATCCCAAAGAGTCGCCGCCCATCTCGTAGAAATCGTCATGGATCCCGATCCTGGAGAGTTTCAGAACCCGCGCCATTGCTTCGCAGAGCTTTTTCTCCACGTCGTTGGTCGGAGCGGCGTAGTCTTCCATGAAGTCCTCGATGTTGGGCTTCGGCAGCGCCTTGCGGTCCAGTTTGCCCGTTGCTTTCAGCGGTACGGAGTCGATGTGCATATAGTAGGCGGGGATCATGTAGTAGGGCAGACGTTTCATAAGCTCCTGACGCAGCGCGGCGGGATCCACCTCGACGTCCGCGGTATAGTAGGCGCACAGGAAGCTCTTGCCGTCTTCGTCAAAGCCTCTGGCGGCAGCCCAGTCAATGCCCAGCGCCTGCTTGACGGCGGCTTCGATCTCTGCCGGCTCGATGCGGTTGCCGTTGATCTTGATCATATCTCCGCTGCGGCCCAGCAGGATCAGATTGCCGTTTTCGTCCTTGCGTGCGAGGTCGCCGGTGTGATACAGTCCGCCGCGGAACGCGTTTGCCGTCTCCTCCGGCAGATTGATATAGCCGCGGACGTAGGGGTTTACGAAGCACAGTTCGCCGGTCTCGCCGTCCGCGACTTCGTTTCCGTTTTCATCCAGCAGATGCAGCTCCGTCTCCACCTGGGGATGACCGATAGGGCAAACCTCATAGGGCTTGTCGATCTTGAAGAAACCCACCGCAAAGCCGCTCTCGCTGGCGGCGTAGATGTTGATGAGGTCGAGGTTTTTATTGTAGAGATTGTTCGCGGGCTCGCTGCCGACGAACAGCATCCGCAAAAACGGACCGGTCTGGTTGCCCAGCTTTCTGACGTAGGACGGCGTCAGGAAGGTAATGGTGATCCGTTTCATAAGGAAGAACTTCGCAAGAGCGCTCGGATTCTTGATCGTGGTGTATGAGACGATGTAGTTCTTGCCGCAGTATACGTTCAGCGCGGCAAGAATGACGATGACCGTTGCGACAAAGTTCATCGGTGCCAACGTCGCCAGGCGGTCGTTCTCGTTGAAGGGACACTGACCGTCGATGCGGATGGAATCGATGGCGCGCTGCAGATTGCCGTATTCATGAAGGACGCCTTTGGGATTTCCGGTGGTACCGGAGGTGTAGATGGCGTAGGCAACGGCATGCTCGTCAAGCGGCTCATGACCGGAAAGACCGTCCGTATGCATGACTTCTTCCCAGTTTGCCGCACACAGTTCGGCTTTGCAGCCGCAGTTTTCGCGGATATAATTGATGCGTTCCGGCGCATAGGTGTCCTCCACCAGCGCCCATGCCGCACCCGCCTTCCAAACGCCTACCATAGCGACCACGGGCAGAACGCCGCGCGGCAGATTGATCAGCACGAAGTCCTCTTTGCCGATCCCCTTTGCCTTGAGCCACGCATAGACGCGTCCGGTCATTTCGTCAAATTGCGCATAAGTAAGTCCCTTTGAATGCGCGTCGTCAAACAAGATGGCGGCATTGGGGTTTTTGGCTGTGTAATCCTGCAGTTTGTCCAGAATATAATCCATATGAATCCCTCACTTCCGTATAATAGTTATATCAATCGAAACATTTGTACGACACAACATTTTTCAGGGAAAAAGCTGCGCATCCGCGTCCGTTACATCTCCTGATGGAGCTTGCGGAACTTCGGAGACTTGGAATCGAGCACCTTGAAGCTCTCCTCCGACGGAATATCGTTCTTGCCGGAATCGATGTAGTTTCTCAGCACGCCGACCAGCACAAACGGCTTGATAAAGACCGAGTGGATGATCGCCCACACGATGATCCCGATGAGCGCCGCGAAAGCGATGGGCAGCGCCTTGGGATTGATGAGGATCTGCGCGAGCCTGCTCGACGTATCGGTAAGGTTTTCCGTCATCCACGCCGCCAGCGGCTCATAGAACGTCTGTCCCTTCAGGATCAGGTAAGAAATGACGCCGAACACGCCGCCGATCCCGAGCAGGGAAACAAGGCCCATGCCGAACACGCGCCCCATGTTCTTTGCAAACGTTTTGCCGTGCTTGAAAAACAGCACTGCGCCTTCGCACGCCGCCCGCGCGGGCTTGACCTCCTTGCGGTAGAAGACCCAGCCGAGGCAGCAGTCGCAAAGGTAATTGACGATCGTCTGCATAACGGAGCTCACCGCGCCGCCGATCGCGCCGCCGGTATCGCCGCCAATGCTTTCGCCGAGCTTCGTGATGCCTCTGCCGATCTGGTTGAAGATGCCCCGGATCACGCCGGTGATCGCAAAGAACGCCGCAACGGTCGCAAAGCGTTCCTTCACGACCTTCTTGCCCTCCCTGATGACGTCGTCGGGCAGTTCGCCTTCG
Source organism: uncultured Clostridia bacterium (assembly GCA_947168855.1). Classification (GTDB taxonomy): domain Bacteria; phylum Bacillota; class Clostridia; order Christensenellales; family CAG-138; genus UBA3792. The sequence goes on along the minus strand of CAMVNO010000002.1, from coordinate 232,761 downwards.
GAAACGCCGCGGGTCATCATGGCGATCTGTCCCGCTTTCAGCGCATACGAAATGAACCGCGTGATGAGGATCAGCGCAACGATGCCGATCACAGCCCCGATCAACAGACCGATCGGTCCGTTTTGCGCGTATTTTTCACCGAGGAAATACCCGAGCGTTCCCGCGCCGAGAAGCAGCACGACCGAAATGATGTCCCAGAACACGCGACGCAGGGAGAATCCGAGCGTCTTTTTGTAGATTTGTTTGTTGTCCATATTTACCTACTGATCCTTATGGTTGATAATCTGTCCCGTGAAACTCGCGGGATCTCAGCCCTTCAGGGCATTGAAAACGATCCTGCGGGAGCCGCCCTTATCGTCCCTATCCGATCGACGCGGGAAAACAGGGCGTTTTCTCAATACCGTCCGCCGTCAATCGGCCGGACCGGCGCTGAGCTTTCCTATGATTTCGGAAACGGTATCGTCCGAAAGTCCGATCGACTTCAGATAGTTCTTTGCGTACGCCGAAAGATCCGCGTTCTCGAGGTCCTCGATCCCGAACGACGCGCAAAGCATTTGCTGAATACTCGCACGAACGACGGTATCGTACTGTTCGGTCCCCGGCTTGACTCCGTAATAGTTATAATAGGTGATCATATAGTCGGCGATCACCTCGTCTTTGGAAGCGCCCATCAGACACTCCAGCAGCGCCGAAACGAACCCTGCGCGGTCCTTGCCTTCGGTGCAGTGGATCAGATACGGTCCGTCGTGCGCAGCCAGAAACCGGAGCCCGTCGGCAAGACCGGAGCGGAAGGCGTCGGACATAAAATCCACGGGCAGGTCCAGACAAACGACGTCGCACTTTGCGTAGGCGCGTTCGGCATAGCCTTCATACGCCCGCATGACCTGTTCGCTGTCCGCAAGGTTGATGACCGTCCGAATGCCAGCGCGCTCCAGCGCCGCATCGGCGATTACGTTGCGATTCAGCTCCGGATTCACCGGCGAGGAGGAGCGATACAGCACGCCCGCGGCAACGCCGGTCGCGGCGATCATCCGGAAATTGGCAAATTCCTCGTCCGTAAGCTCGGGGTATTCCGCCCGCTCGTTGCTGCGAACGAGCTGCCGCAGCATGTATTCGTCGTAATAGCCGCCCTTTTCTTTGAGGGTGATCGAAACGGCGACCGGCGCGGAAACCGCATAATTCCAGACAAAGCCGGGATCCGCTTCGATCGTCTCCTTTGCGGCGATGCCGAGCGTCGTCGCGAGATCGCCCATCATGATCGCAAGCGTCACGCTGTTTTCCGCTTCGTTCTGCGGATCGTATTTCACCCGGCAGACCATCTTGCCGGTGTCCACATCGCTGAAATCGGAACCGACCGGCATCTCGACCGACGCGTCGCCGATCGTGACGGCGACCGTATCACCGTATTCAAAGCCGAGCGCAAACAAATCCAGAGGCGGGATCTCCAGCACGATATTGCCGTGCTTGGAAATGCTTTGAACCGTCGTCTCCGCATGCGGCAAAGCAGGTTCTTCCTCCGTTTGCTTGCATGCAGCAAACGCAAGAAGCATGACAATTGCAAGAAGCAGCGCCGCGATTCGCCTGGCCGTCATTTTTCCTCCGTTTCAAAACCGTATAATTGTATCCCGCATCCATCCGTCTTCGCAGCCGAAACCGGCAGTATGCCGAACGTCTGCGGATTGATGGAATATATACTATTTCAACATTTCAGTATAGCAATGCATGTCCAAAGGATGTCCAAAGAAACAGCCGCTTTTCTCAAAAAACCTGAAAAAAGCGGCTTCCTTTTCTTATCTTGTATTAGATTCCGTTTTATTCGCTTTTCCGGACAGGATGCTTTCCGTCATGCTCGCCCAGGAACAGGCGCTTATATATTTCCAAAGTACGCGTTGATCGCTTCGCCGTCGCCCGCACGGAACCGGCATGCGCCGCAGATGAACGTCTCCGGGCTGGCGCGAAGGATCCCTTTACGCATTTTGCGATCTCTTCTGCGCCGTATTCCCGCAGGACTAAGCATTATAACAGCGGGCTGAAGGGCAGAAAAGCGATTGCCGAAAACCTAAGTTATTTCGCAAAAAGCGCCTAAATATCTGGGTTTTCGGCGTTCTTATTCGGTTCATTCTGTTCAAAAAAACCATACAAATACACTCGTTGATTTTCAAAGTGTTGTCAAAACCCGAAATGAGCACAAATCAGGTTCGTTTCGTCCGACAGCAAAGTACGAAAAGAGCCCGATTTCTCGGGCTTTCTATGTGGCAGCGGCGAAGGATTGGGATGATCATAATCATTTTCTGACCCCGCATTTATAATCAGCAGACAGTTTTCGTATCCCATTTGATTGTTATAACAACCTTCTGAACCGTGATATGGAATCTGTAATATCCCTATGCTCTCCCAATAAGGTCTACGAGTGCTTATACATAGAAAAAGCTATCATGACATTATTATAGCGTTAAATACAGATATCCGATAAGATTAGTGCATATGAGAATGCCAGTTTTCCCTTATCAATAGCCTGTATTGTTGACTAACTATTTGACTAACTTTTGACTAACTTTCGTGTGTAATAAAAGCCTGTTTTGTGGACTATATGGACTAAAACAGGGTTGTATGGAATTAAAAAAAGCCCTGAAATAGGCACTTTTCAGTGTTTTAGGGCATAATCAACAGATTATCGGAATGCAACTCCTAAGCGGAACGCCGCGCGTTCGAATCGCGCCGGGGACGCAAAAAAACGCCGAGAAACACTGGATTTTTCCAAGTGTCCTCGGCGTTTTTTTTTGCGCATTGGCTAAAATTTGATTACCGGTGGCGATAACAGCGTACAGATTCGACGGCTGTACGGACAGGATAGCGGTCATCGGAGAGCTTACCCCTGGCGTTGTCCTCGTAAAGCTTTTTGGATCAGCCCGTCGATTTCGGCGATACGGCGCTTGGCCTTGTTCAACTCCCGGCGCTTTTCCGCAAGCTCCTTCTTCTTGTCCTCGCTGTAGCGCTCCATCTGCTTCCGTGCGAACTCTTTCTCGAAGATATGTTTGACCTCCACAAATACTGATTTGTCTCACAGTTTCAACACAGCGGGCATTTCGCCGTCGTCCTCATCATAAGCTTCGGGAACCTCTTCAAAGCCAAATCCCGCATACATCCTGCGAGCGACCTCATTCTCATTCGCATAGCACAGCCAGGCATATTTTGCCTTTCGGCATGGGCCGGAGCGGATGAAATCGAGTATGAGTTCCAGCGCTTGCTTGCCGTAGCCTTTTCTCTGATAGCGTTTGTCTATCATAAAACGCCAAATAAAGTAGCTGTCCCTTGTAAACCAGTATTTTTCATTCAGGTCATCTTCCGGATCAAGTGGGATATCATATCCGATCATCACGAACCCAATCGGCTTTTCTCCCAAATAGATCCCAAAGGGAAAAACATGAAAGCCTGCTTCGCGAATCACGTATGCCAGAGCAAGGCTGCCGACATTGTTGTCCAGATAGCCCTTCTGTTCTTTCGTCAAACGAAGATCTTCTACGTCGTGCCAGTTGAGATAAGTGATCTTTTCCAAATGCAATTGATTCATATCTTTCATGCTTCCATTCATTTGCGATTTGTCTGTTTCTTTGTTATCCATGTCACGCACTCCACATGCCTTGGGACAACAGCGTGAATAAAATGACACATATTCATGCTGCCCACACGACCCTCGGCGTCAGGAATATGCCGTTGACCGGTTGCGTCAGGACACCCGGATCGATTTCATTGTCCCGGCAAGCCGGAATTTGTAAAATGATGCTTACAGCTTTTTACAGGTGAGATCGTCGTACGCCACACAGTCGTCACTGAAGGTCAACTTGAGCATCCCGCCCTTCCTGCCGAACTCGTTTTCGCCGATGGGATAGAGCCGGAAGGTCATCTCATCTCCGTCCTCGTCGATCGCCCTCGCGTGAAGCTCACCGTCCTGCATCCAGACCTCGTCGACGAGGAACTCGGCGTCTTCAGGATGCTCGTATTTGCCGCAGAAACTATTCCATTTCGACTTGTCGACACATTTGAGTGCAATATCCTCAATCGACACGATGGGCTCCGGTTCCTTATCCCTTGCGATTGCTTCCATTCCGTTCCAGTAACCCAAATACGCCCTTACATCCCTGTAGTCCCGGTTGGCGAGGATCACAAGAACCCTGTCCGCATCTATGAAGCGTTCAAACCAGGTATCGACACCCGGCATGCCGCCGCTGTGACTGACAATCAGACCGTACTTCTCGTCGTGTCCGACTCCCCATCCGAATCCGTAGCCCAGTCCGTCGTCCTCATCGTAAACAGCATCTTCGCCGTTGTTGAGTCTACCGGGGGTGTACATGATCTGCTGCTCCTCAGAAGTAAGCACCTTGCCCTCGCGCAGCGCCCTGTCCCATCTGAGCATGTCAAAAATGTTGGTGTACACATAGTCGTCGCCGTTCAGACCATCAAAGGCAACCACATCTCCTTCCTCGGCGGAATCAATATCGGCAACCCATTTATCGTCTTCGAATACCGTCGCACGGGCGTAGTTCTCGAACGGAACGCCGTCCCTGCGGATATGACAACAGCGGGTGGAGGTCATCCCGGCAGGCTCAAAGATGTTCTTTTGCAGAAATTCCTCGAAAGGAACGCCGGAGAGCCGCTCCACAAGCAGCGCCAGCAGGTTGTAGCCGGTGTTGGAGTAATGCAGGCCTTCGCCCGGGGCGAAGTACGGCTTCGCCTTGGTTTCCCGGAGAAAGCGCAAAATCTCGTCGTTGCCAGGTACCCGTTTTTCTTCCTTCCAGATCTTGATGAACCAGTCCGCATCGTCAAAGTAATCGGGAATGCCGCTGGTGTGGTTCAGAAGATGCCGGACAGTTACGCCCTCATACGCAGCAAGTTCCGGAAAATACTTTGTGATTCTGTCCTCCGGGTTGAGAAGACCCTGCCGCATCAGCAGCATGACCGCCGCCGACGTGAACGTCTTGCTGATCGAAGCCAGCTGGAAGATCGTGTCCTCCGTAATCGGAAGCGTGTTTTCAGGATCCCGGAAACCGAGAACACCCTTGGACACGACCTCGCCCTTTTCGGCGTAGAGCCAGGCCCCGTTGAAGCCATCCTTTTCATTCAGCTCACGGGCCAGATTTTGCATCATTGTATGCTTATCCATTCGTGTATTTCTCCTTTATTCTTTCGCGTTTTTGTAAATTTCACAGGCGATGTTGTTCATCGCTTCGTCGGCTGCTTCCGTGACGTTGTTGTACATCACGGCAACGCAGATGTCTTTCTTGCGTGAAAATACCCAGCTGGTCAGAAAACCGTAGTTTTCCCCAGTGTGACCGGCAACGCTGTCTTTGCGTGCTTCCGATTCCCAAACGTCGAGGCAAAGACCGTAATTGTCCATGACCGACGTCATCATGCGCCGCGCGGTCTTCTTCTTGAGGAAGCCGCCCCGGCGGTAGCTCTTGGAAAGGGCAAGGCCGATCTTGACAAGCTCTGTGGGCGTCGTCCACAGACCGGCAGCGGCGTGCTCGGGATAGTAATGGTAACCGTGGGCGGGATCCTCCTTCTGCGCCAGCCTGAAGCCGAACGCTGCGTTGGAAACCAGCTCTTCGTCCAGCGGCTGGAAAAAGCCGGTGTGTTTCAGCCCCAGCGGCTCAGCGACCTCCTTTTGGAAGGCCTCGCGGAGCGTGGTCCGCGTAATGCGTGTAAATGCAAGCTCGGCGAGGGTTATGCCGCCGCCGGAGTACATATGCTGTTTGCCGTAAGGACGAATCCTTCTGAGTTTCGGTGTGTTGCCCTTGCCGTTCAGCACATCCTCGAGCGAGAGCGGCTCGTGCTTTGCGGGATAGCCGGGGAAGCCGTGGAGGTTATAACCCGCCGTGTGGGAAAGCAGCGCGGCAAAGGTCACAGGGCCCTTTTTGACGAATTCCGGCACCACGCCCGAGATATCCGCATCAAGGTCGATGAGGCCCTTGTCCACATAGCGGAGCAGCGTCAGTGCAAACATGGGTTTCGATACGGAACCCGCCTGGAACAGCATATCCGGGTTCACCGGGAAGTCCTCGCCGTATCTTCCGCTGCCGGCGCAGTAGGTGAGGAAATCACCGTCTCCGGCCTGGACGGCAATGCTGACGCCGTAGCCCCTTTTGCCCTTGATGCGCATGGCCTTATCCACATCGACGCCATAGACATTCTTGATGATCCGGTTGGGGCCTTTGAGCATCCGCATCAGCACAGCCTCATCGCCATCGATGATGCCGGTCTCCCGGAAGCCCGCTTTATGATAAACGTGCAGTCCGCGCGCATTCGCAGGCGCAGTAGACAGATAGACCGTGTCCACGCCGTTCTCTTTGAAATACCGGATGATCTCTTGAAGCGCCGCCTGACCGTAGCCCTTGCCCTGTTCGCTTTTGTCGATCATAAAACGCCAGAGACAGTATCTGTCGACGGGGTTCTCATCCTCGGGGTCCAAGGCGAGCATACAGAAGCCGACAATCTTTTCACCCGCATAGATCGCAAATGGCCTCGCCGTGCCGGGCGCCTTGGCATTGGCCTCATCTGCCTCGCTTAATGAATAATCGTTCGGGGCGACGAAGGGCTGATCCTCTCGTACGGAAAGGGCCAGAACAGCATCTCTGTTATTATCATTGATAGGTTCCAGTTTGATTATCATAATTGGTTTTTCTCCTTTAACATAAGATTTGGTATGTAATCGTTCCTGTGTGGCGTCGGCACCTGAAAATAGGCGCAAAAATACCGCAGCGAAGCAGCTCCCGTCGTGGCTGCATCCTGCGGTTCCCACTATCCGAAAGTACCTCAAAAATGGTGCACTAACCCAGAGGGGTATACCCCTCAGTCAGGCTCTGCGCCTCTGTTCAGTTTTCAGGCGATCGTAATAATCATTGGTGTACGCACCTTTCATAGATTTATAGAACAATTATACATGATATCTCCTTGAAAATCAATGCTCAAGTACAATCATACCACCTCGTAAGCCGCAACGAATGAAGCGCTGTATCCTATTGTCGCCTCAATTCTAACTCCCGGTTTATTCTTTCTGCCAGTTTTTTCTGCCGGCGATAGGAAAAAACTGAAATGACAAATGCCGTCAAGAGCATGGAAACAACCGCCAGAAGCGCAGGAAGCAGGCCTTTATCTGTCGGGATCCAGCCGACGAGAAAAGCGATTGTCAACATGATCGCGCAGCCAGTCACCATGTGAATCGCAATCTGCACGGAACGGCTTAGCTTTTCGTTGGTGTAAATGATACAAGGAAGGCCGAATCCGAGGCCGATCCCCAAGCTGCCGAGAGCCATTTTGGTGACGGAATAACCGGAAGCGGAATAGACGCCGCCCATGTTCAGATCGGCAATCAAGGAGCCGAGCAAAAACAGAAACGAGGAGATCGCCACCGTTGTTTTGGTACGCTGGACTAAAAATACGATACTATCTTTCTTCTTCATCATGATTCCTCCTATAATCCCAAATAGTTTTTAAGATCAGGCAAGTACTTTCGGGAAACGTAATCAGACAGCCCGTTTTTCATTTTCAGGAGCAGACTTCCCCCGAAACTGGCTTCCACGCTTTGTACATAAGAAAAGTTGACGGCGCAGGATTTGGATATCTGCATGAAGCCGCTGCCCAACTGATCCAATACTTCATACAAGCGTTTTCGCGTCCTGAACTCTTCCTTTTTCGTATAGAGCCTTGTTTCCCCGCCCACTACCCGGATCATGTAGACCTCCTGCTCTGCAAGAAGGAATGTACGTCCGTCACGCTCCGCCAGGACAGGGGTGTCCTTTGCCTGCAATATGTCCAAAGCCCGTTGTATCTCCGGGGTTATTCGATCCGTATAAATGACCGCCCGCGGAGGCGTGTGCTCCGGCGAGACTTCAATCTTGACCTGCATAAGAGATCCCCCTTCTTGTTGCGTGCACATCAACTTAGATGAGAACAGTATAATCGGGTAAATATCTTTTGTCATCTGTTTGGCGCTAAGAGGCAAATAATTGCAGGTGAAATGCAAGGAACCCTTGCCAAAGCAGAACATGACAGGATGCATCATATTATGGTAAAAAATAGGGCGGTGGGAGATTTCTCCCTACCGCCCGGTACATTATGCATAAATCAGATCGTTGTTCACAACCTCCATATGGTGTTCCACCGGAGGATCTTGAACCGTGTTTCAGCATTATGAAGCAAATGGTGAACTTGGTCACGAAAGCTTCAGGAGGAATGCTTTATGAGGAAGAGTACGAGGAAACGTAAGAATAAACTATAGCCGATTACTCGATCGGCTAATTCTTTGCCCCAAAGTCAGCGTAAAATATTAAAGCAGCCAACCGTACAATTGACAAATGTATACGATTGTAGTATACTTTATTATATTGAATTGTATGTGGAGGAACGCATATGAGTAAAGACCGTTTAGTGATTTCTTCCCGTAAGTATACCGGTGATACATCAGTCATTTCTTCGCGATTACCATCGGATATGATTAAACAGCTTGATAGAATCGCCGAAAAAACGAAGCGTAATCGAAATGAAATTGTAACGCTTTGTCTTGAGTATGCTCTGGACAATCTGACAATAAACGAACAAGAAATTGTTTCATCTAATTAACGGGAGGGATAGTAATCAACGGTAGCACGAAGTTCTCTGCTGGTGATGTTTTTGCAAGGGATGTTGAGATCTTAGTGAAGTATCATTCCAAGAAGCAATAAGAAAAGAAGGGTTGATAAGCCGGTCAACTTGATCGGCTTTTTCTTTTGCCCAAAATTCAGCACGAAGGAGGTGATGCTTAAACAAAACTTGTATCTCGCGACCATATCATGCGTAATCAGTTAACAGGTCTTTGAGTACAAGCACCCTGCCTTCCCGCGGCGGCATCAATTCTTCCGCTTTGCTTTTCGGTTGGCTATCCAGGCGGTCAGCAGGAAAGGCGCGTATTCGCGTGTCAGACGCCGCATCAGCCGGATTGCATCGTATTCGGTGCGAAAGCCTTTCGACGAGCGCAGCTCGACTGACTCCAGTTCCGGTTCCTTCTGCTGCAGCAAGTGCATGAGCTGCTTCTGCGCGTTCTCAATCGTCGCGTGCGCAGAATAGAAGTAAAGGCTGCAGCCTTCCGAAAGCCCTGCCTGCGGGCGAATGACTGCGCGTATCTTCTCCTTTTCGAACGCCGCGGAAAGCTGTGTGGAAATTTGTTCGAGATCCTTTTGTTCGCCGACGATCTTGATGTAAACGACATCCGCCATTGAGAAATGGTCATCGTCGAGGTAATAGCGATACGGCGAGCGCTTCACGAGCTGATACACGGCGTTTTCCATCTCCGTCATTTCCCCATGGTGGAAGATACAGTTGCGATCCCTATGTACTGTGTAAATAAAGAAACTGCGGTTCATGTCTGTCAGCCGCTTCATCAGCCACCGCGATGCGGCAGGTTCCATCGCGTTCAGCAAAAGGTATGTGTTCTCGTTCGCATCATAGATCGCCGCGCCGTCCATGACGATCGTCGGCGCGGTGAAGCGAAGGCCTCCGAGCTGGGTTGTTTGAAACGCCGGCGCATGCTCGGAAATCAGGCAGACGCGCGCCCCCTCCTGCAGCAAGAATTGCAGCCGGTAAAGTACCGTCGTCGGCACCTGCGCGAACTGATCGACCGCAAGGTCTTTCATCCGCAGGAAGAAGATGTGGTCGCGACGCTTGAAGCGTGGCAGGCGCACGGCGTTGATGATGATGGCGGTCGCCGTTCCGACCAATACGTCGAGGATGCGATGGAATGCCTGTTTGAGCGGACTTTCTATGTCCGGATAGATAACGACAACGCAGACGAACACAATGGCGGCAAGTCCGGCGATCTCCGGCTTTTTGATAATGACGGCGCTGTACAGGGCGAGCAGGGTGCCCAGCCCCATCAACAGATAAAGCGCCCAACGCTTTTCGGTAATCGCGGGAAATTGCGGAACGATGACAAGGAAGAGAAAGCCCCAAAACGCGCCGATCAGCGTGCCGAAGAATCGACTGAGGGCATTTGTGCGCGTGCCTCGCACGTTGGTATTCATGCAGATGATCGCGGTGATTGCGGCTTCGGCAGGCATCGTGGAGCCCTCATAACCGCGCAGCATATAAAACAGCAGACAGATCGTGACGGCAACAGCGGTCTTGATGATGCGTTGCCCGATCGGCTGCAGATGAAAGTATTCTGGTAGTTTGCGTCTCATTTCGCTTCCCCCAAACGAAGCTGTTTTCTTTCAGAGAACGGATTGTATCATCTTTTACGAAAAGCACAAGCATTCCCGCCGGATTTTACAGGAATTTCACAGAAGATAACTCTCCGTCTGTAATCTCATCGTCCAGGTAATACCGTCCGCACATAATTTCTTACCTCAACAAACTAGAACTTAGTAGTCAAAAGCTTCCTTCTCTACATGAATAGTAGTTGTCAATTTTTCACCCTCGTAAGGCTTCCTAATCTCAATCATATTCAGAACGGTATAGCCTTTTGCTCGGAGGAACTGGATCATGTTTTCATTGTTCGGATGAACGAAATTATAGACGGTATCTTCTCCCATTGACGCAGCGATCTCTTCGGCTTTGTTGAAAAGCATCGTAGCAACACCTTTTCTTCGATAATCTTCACGCACAAAGATGTGTTCCACCCATAAGCAGGGTTCGTCGATTTTACAAACGATATAGCCAACAAAGATACCACTGTCTTCAACGGCATATACCGGAACACCAGATTCCAAAAACTCAAGGATTTCTTCTCTTCCCGCTTCAATATTGGGCTGCGATGTAATGCCTTTATAGGATTTTAACTGTATTCTGAAGGCAGCTGCGAGAGGTGCGATATTGTCTGCATCTGCAATCCCGATCTTTTTTAATACCATGTTTTCCTCCCTAAATCCGTATTTATCGATATACTGGAATATTTTTACTGGAAGGCATTAATTCTTAATTGCAAAGTTCATTATCCCATTGACAGTATGTAAAACAAAAAACGGAATTGCCGTCCCTACCAAAAGATAATTACTCTTCCATAACCCAAAGAATAGATAGTACAACGGAACAACTGCAAACTGACTGATTATTATCAGCCATCCATACTGATGTCCCATATAGTACAGCGCCCATCCGATGAAGTTGATCAGTATCATGAGAATCATCAGAAAAAGGGATTCCTCTTTCATTTAGTCGCAAAGTGCTTTTTGAATCGCACGTTCCAACTGACGCTTGATCGTATCATAGTCGTCAGACGGGCTGCATTCATACAGCTTTTGGTTGTCAAGAAACACGCTGGGGACATTGTAGTAATCATACCGGTTTGCAATGTCCGCTCTTCGCCTTTCTTCGATCCATTCTATCCGGTCGGAAGAAAAGCCGAGCAGTTCGGATTCAAGTTCCTGCACGGCGCGCATTGCGTTTCTGCAATAGGGACATCCCTCCATGTAAAAGATAGTCAGTTTCTTCATGAATACCCTCCGATTATCTAAAGGTGATAGCATTTGCCGAACCAATGAAGTTTGCAAAACCTGTCGATTTCTGCAATTTTATTATAGCCGCATTTCGATATCTTTGCAATCAGCACGCCCCGAAAAAAAGCTCCATCCGTATGGGGAACATGAGATTGTTCCCCCATTTATTGTACAGAAGCCAGCAATAGTTCTTCCGGCACGGGTGCATAAGGAGTATTGTGTCATAGCGAAAACCCGGGAGCTTTCAGGCAAAGAGCCAGTTGGATTTATGCTCCGAGTATGGTATTATATTTGTATCACCGGACAAACCGATTTGAGCGTTGCTTTTTATAGTCCGGACGAATAAGGAGGGACGTATGGAAATGAGCTTTCGCGCTTTCATAAAGAAATACTGGCTGCAGGCGGCGGCCGTGCTCTGCAGCACGGTGGTTTTCCTGTTCTGGATCGCGCTGCGCGTCAATTGGGCGGGCATTTCCAAATTCCTGGGAGCGGACCACAACCCCAGCTTTCTTGTGATGAACCTGCCGCTCATGATCTGCGTGCTCATGGGCGTGATCCTGCTGCTTACGATCCTGTCCTTCATCTCTATCCGCGACAAAAAGAGATGGCCGTATATCGCGTCGCTGGTGTTCTCCGCCGTTTTCGCCATCGTCATCGGCGTCGTGATTGCCAACGGCTCCAACGATTATATCCAGTTCATCCTGCCGAAATTCCTCCGATCCGTGGGGGTAGTCGCCGCGCTGATCCTTGTTTTCTGCCTGCTGTTTTTCCACGCGCCGAACAGGGGATGGATTCTTGCGGCGAAGGTCCTGTTCCTGTTGGCGCTGATCGCCACCTGTGCCATCGTCGGCTACGGCCTTCGGCCATGCCGCTTCACGTACCGGCCGGTGGTCTACGCGGTGGAGGATGACTACCAGATCGTGTTCTCCACCAGCGACACCGCCATCGTCTGGGTGGAGGTCGGCACGGAGAAATACTACGATCTTTACGCGGGCAGTATGCGGTCCAAGGACCTGGTGCATAAGGTCACGGTGCCTCAGCGCGCGCTGGACGAGGCAAAGAGCTACAAGATCTGCGCCAAGCAGATGATCTACCGGGGGCCCTTCGGTGGCTATACAGGCGAAACCTTTTCCGAGCAATACCCGTTCATCCCGGTGAACTCCGCGGACGGGATCTGCTATCTGGCCCTCCCGGATATCCATGGCGCCGTGGAGGGTGCGGTGAACCTTGCCGGTCATGCGCGGCTGGGAAACACCCTTGACTTCATCGTGCTCCTGGGGGATCAGACCAGCATGGTCGATCGGTATGAGGACGCTCAGATCGCCAATGAGATCGCCTTCAAGATCACCGGCGGCATGATCCCGGTAATCTATACCCGGGGCAACCACGAGATCAAGGGCGAGTATGCTGAGGAACTGTACAAGTATACCGGCAGCAAGAACGGCAAGTTCTATTACACCTTCCGGCTTTCGGATATATACGGCATCATGCTCGATTTGGGCGAGGATCACGACGACGACTGGTGGGAGTATTTTGAAACGGCCCAGTTTGATCTGTACCGGGAGGAGCAGACCCGCATGCTGGACGATATCATTGCCGCAGAGGAATATAAGGACGCCGCCTACACCATGGCCGTCTGCCACATTCCTATTCCCTTTGTGAACACGCGCCACAACCACGAAGCAGTCAAGGCCGCCTGGACGGAGCGGCTGAACGAGATCGGCGTGGATATTCTCATCACCGGGCATCAGCATGATCTGTATCCATTCATAGAGGGGACCATCCCGCCCAACACGAAGCTGGTGTACAACAAGGACTTCTCCGGCACGGAGGGTAAGACCTACAACGGATACATGACTGACTATCGCTTCAACGCCTTCATCTGCGGCAAGCGGGGGCTGACCCAGCACGACGAAGCACCCGCCGGGAATCATACCGATTACGTGGGTATGCTGGTGAACGTGGACCTTTCCAGCGGCAGCCAGTCCTGCGTCTACATGAATTCCAAAGGAGAGATCGTCCCCGTGGTAAATCCTTTTGCGGATTATAATTACGGCACGGAACCGATCGTGACGACGCTGAAATAAATAGACAATTTACAACTTGGAAAAAACCACTCCATTAGAATGATTGAAAAGGAGAACACAATGGAAAAAAACAGGTGTAATGTTTTCGCTTATTTCTGGAATAGTTCGGTATGATTCTTTATCTCGCCACAAGTCAGTTTTCCGCAGCTCATGCCACGCGGTATCTTATCTTGCTAATATATGACAGATTATTTGACATATTCGATAGGATATGCTAATATATGAGCGATAGGAGATGAACGATATGATTCTGGAAACACCGTATGAAATGGCACTCGGCGTCGCGGAACGGTTCCGCGCGCTTCGAAAAGCAAAAAAGATCACATTGAAAGAAGTGACCGAGAAAAGCGGAGTACCGTATTCCACGATCCGTCGGTTTGAAAGCAAGGGTGAGATTTCTTTTCTTGCCTTTGCGAAGATCGTTTCAGCAATTGGCGAGGATGATGCAATCACCGGATTGTTTGCAGAACGTATTCCCGATTCCATCGAGGAGGTCATTCGTGGAAATCATAGATAAGCTTGAGGTTTATTATGCCGGAAGACATGTCGGAACAATGGCCCCATACCGAAGGTATCTGACCGCATTTGAGTATTCCGCTGAATGGCTGCAAAACGGATTTTCCATCAGCCCATTCTCATTGCCGCTTACCCCCGGTGTGAAAATTGCAAGGATTGACCCGTTTGACGGGTTATTCGGCGTCTTTGCAGATTCGCTTCCGGACGGCTGGAACCGGTTGCTGGTGGATCGTATACTGCGAAAAGTTGGCGAGAATCCCGAACAGATTACCTCGCTTCAACGGTTGTCTATTGTCGGTGATTCCGGTATGGGCGCATTGGAATACAGACCGGTCTATCAGTGGCAAAACGTTGATGCGGTGCAGGATCTTGATCGCCTGGCGGCAGAATGTAAAAAGATACTGCAATCCGAGGATTCGGACGATCTGGACACGCTGTTTGCTATGGGCGGCTCCTCCGGCGGTGCAAGACCGAAGGTGCTGATCAAGCTGGATGACGGCGAATGGCTCGTCAAATTTCCCTCATCGGGCAATCCAAAGGACATCGGGCTTATGGAGTACGAATACAATCTCTGTGCCAAAGCGTGTGGGATCGACATCCCTGATGTCAAGTTGTTGCCCTCAGCCAACTGTGCCGGTTATTTCGGCAGCAGACGTTTTGACAGAACACCGGGCAATGGCGGAGTGCGTAAACTGCACATGGCTTCTGCGTCCGCACTCCTGGAAGTTTCACACAGAGTTCCGGCACTGGACTATTCCTCCCTGATGTCTCTCACGTGGCAGTTGACAAAGCAGGCGGACGACCTTAAAAAGTTGTTCACGCTGATGTGCTTCAACGTATTCGCACACAACAGGGACGATCACTCCAACAACTTTAGTTTCCTTTGTGACAATGGGAATTGGCGGCTTGCTCCGGCGTATGATTTGACATACTCCAACTCTATCGGCGGAGAACACGCAACCACCGTTGCGGGAGAAGGCAGAAAGCCCGACATCACAGATATACTGAAAGTTGCAAAGAAAGCAGGCATGAAGGAATCGCATGCTCGACAGATCGCTGAGAGGGTACAGGAAACGGTATCTTCACGGTTGTCTGCCTATCTATAATTCGTTTGGCGGCAGAACAACGCGCAAAAAAGTGTGTTGATCGAGTCGTAAAGGAAATGATAGGATTTCGTGAGGTGATCAATTAGTGCAGTTCATCGCACGATAATGTTGAATGGTCGGATATGAGTACAGCAAAAGACCGGCTGTATTCGAACACAGGGCTTATTTCTCAATTGCTGTTTTGACTACATTTTGACTACAATTCATCCCAAAGCCGTTCCGACAAAGGTCTTGATATTGGATTCCAATGTATTCCAATGGCGCCGAGAAGCACTTCAAAAATCGTGTTTTTCCGATATGCCGCTTGTAAAAAAGTCCCTATTTATCGGGCTTTTTCAGGGCTCCTAAGCGAAAGGCCGCGCGTTCGAATCGCGCCGGGGATGCCACGTCGCCGCGGACGTCGCATCGTTCGCGGCGACATTTTTATTTTCATGGATTAACATCCTATTTGCGAGAAATGTCACCGCTCGCCCGCTCCGTCGCGGCTCCTTTCCGCAAAAGGTCACGCTCCGTTCGCCTGTTCGCTTGCAAGCGCACTCACGACGGCTCTCTGTCGCTACCAACCTTTTGCGGGGCGCCTCCGGCGCGTATCACGCTGGGCGTTTTGTGTCCCGTTTCGGCGCGATGAGAACGCAGTTCGGATACGCGAAGCATCGCCGTTCCGAATCGGACAGGTATCCCCGATATTTGCAAAAAAGCCCGATCCGGGATCGTACCGAATCGGGCTTTTGCACATTTTGATCGTCTGACCTGTCTTTTAGAGAAGGCAGATCATTTCTGCCGCTGCTTTACGTATTATTCCGCAAACGTGATGCGGCCCTGACCGTACGGATCCGCGTACTCGCTGCCGACTGTGCCGTTCAGAACGTCGACGATGTAGTTGATCAGCACCTGATTGTCGATCATGACGGAGTCGCGAAGCAAATTGCAGCCTGCGAACATCGTGTAGCCGTCGCCCCTGTTCTTCAGATAATAATCATGGCACGCAAGGGTGTAGATCTTTTCGGGATCAATCGGCGCATAGCTGCCGTCGGCCTGCAGCACTTCAACGTCCTTCACGCGGCGATCGCCTTCAACGGATACGAACATGCCCTTTTCGTCAGTCTTAACAGGAGATTCGACCTTCATGTCGACAACGAACTTCAGGCCGGAAACGTGCAGGAATCCGCCAAACTCGCCAGGCAGTTTGGAAACGCCGAACTCCAGCGCGTCAAGGATCTGCTGACCGGTCACTTCCGCAACGCAAAGCGAATTGCCGAACGGATGGACGCTGATGATCTGACCGAACGTAATATCGCCTGCGGGGATCTTCGCACGGATGCCGCCGCCGTTAACGAATGCGATATCGGTTTCCCCCATCGCGCGGTATGCATCGGCGCACAGGTCGCCAAGGTTGGTCTCCTGGTTGCGGATGATACGAACGTCCAAGAGAACGGGATCGTTGATGATGAGATCGACGTCGGTGTGTGCAACGACCTTGTTGATGAGTTCCTCATTCTCCGCGAGTTTCGCTGCTATCATATCGCTAGCGCCATTATCCTCAGCAAGCAGACCAAGGTCATCCATAAGTTCCATTGTGGTGAAGTTGATCATCTTAGCACTGAACTTGCCTTCGGGATTGATGGTCAGCATGCCGAGGTTTTCAAGCTTCGTCACCGTCTGCACATGAAGGACTTCTTCGCCATCCAGATTCTTCACGAGATTGTTCTCCTTCGTATGCGAATGACCGTCGATAAACGCGTTGATGCCGGTCGTGTGCTCGATAACATCACCAGCAGTCCACGGTCTGCAATCTCCTTCAACGCCGAGGTGCGTCAGAGCGATCACATAATCCGCACCTTCCGCACGCGCCGCATCGACCGCCTTCTGAACCGTGTCATAGAGGTCCTGACCGTTGTTGCCTTCACAGAACGAATAGATGAATTTGCCGCTCTCATCCATAAAGAAGGTCGGTGTGGAGGACTTGAACGTCTGCGGCGTGGCTACACCGACGAACGCGATCTTCTTTCCCGCGCACTCAATGATGGTGTAGGGATCGAGAACGGTGTTGCCTTCCTGATCGATAAAATTGCACGCAACGTACTTGAACTGGGCAAGACTGACGTTCTTGTTGAACTGCTCCATGCCATAATCGAACTCATGGTTGCCGATCGTCGCAACGTCGTAACCCAACGCGTTCATCAATTCAACGATTGCTTCGCCCTTTGAAAGTGTGCCGATGATGCCGCCCTGGACCGCGTCACCTGCGTCAACAAGAAGAACGTTTTTGCCGGCGTTCTCCAATGCGGTCTTGATCCGTGCAACACCTTCAAATCCCATGCCATCTTCCACACCGCAATGCATATCGTTGGTGAACAGAATCACGATGCTGTTGTCGGGC
Organism: uncultured Clostridia bacterium; assembly: GCA_947168855.1. Taxonomy (GTDB): domain Bacteria; phylum Bacillota; class Clostridia; order Christensenellales; family CAG-138; genus UBA3792. The sequence goes on along the minus strand of CAMVNO010000002.1, from coordinate 215,207 downwards.
TCGGGCTCCGGTTCGGGTTCCGCCGTCGGCTCTGCAGGCGCTTCCGTCTGAACAGGCGCTTCGACCGGCGCTTCAGTCACAACAGGCGCTTCCGCTTCGGGCGCATCCTGAGATTCCGGCTTCGCCGCCGGCTTGCATGCCAGAACAAACAGCATCAGCGCTGCAAGAAACAGAATCCATACTCTTCTCTTCATTTGTTTTTCCTCCTTTTCTCGTGTTGCCACATAAAACAATATATCACCGTATGACGTATTTTTCAATCTGAAAATAAGTTTTATAAGCTAAAATCTGCTGTATTGTCCTGCTGATAGGAGAACCAGTTTCCGTTTTCGATGAGCTCCTCCCGCGCAAGCAGGGCAAGCAGCTCGTCGGTCTCGCCGTATCGATCGATGCGATCCAGAATCACGGCATAGAACCGCTCCATCTTTCGGTGATCGGCAGCCACGCGCGAAAGGGAAAGCCGCCCGTAATAGTTTGAAATAAACAGCGTCGCTGCCGAGATCCCGCCGAGCAGGAGCTTTGCGATCGTGCGATACCGCTCCGCATCGGAGATGTGCCCGAAGGACGGCAGAAGCCCGCCCCAGAAGAGTTCGAACACGACCGCGGCAAGATAGAGCAGAATGCTGAACAGCAGCGCGGCGGTGACAACACGGTCGCTTCCCTTGAACGCGCGCTCCGTTTTTTTGACGGATTGCCTGTGATAGCGGTGCTGCTGCATGACCCACGGTTCCCTGATGCTGTGCGATCCGTAAGACGCCGCTCCGATACAGAGCGCTTGCAGCGCGGCGGCGACCCATCCCGTCTCCGCCTGTTCCGACCACGGCATAATGTCGGCGACGGACGTCTTTCTTCCCGCATACCGCAGATACGCCTGCACGCGCAATCCTTCCGCGAGCATCCGGTACTCCAGATATCGTCGATGACAGACGGTGCGCTTTCCGTACCGCTGTACCATCCACGCAAACAGCAGCATGATCCCGCAGAGAAGGATCATCCAATGCAGTTCCGCCTCGTCATAGAGCAGAAACGCAACCGTAATGACCGTGCTGATAAGTGCAAGCGCGGCAAGGATCCTGCGGTACTGCTTTGCAAAACGAACGCTCAGCGCGTCCGCCTTCGCGTACAGCGTTTCGATCCGATCCAGCAAGTCGTCCGCATCTCGCTTTTCGGGAAGCAATCCGGATTCCGGCAGGGAGCTCTCGGCGGAGAGGCGATTGAATTCGTCGGTACGCGCCAGCGTTTTTTCAAAGGCTGCCCGATCGCCGAGAAACCGGACCTCTCCCGCGTCTTCCGAAGGATCGGCGCGGCGCGGTGTGCCGACATGCAGTACGGCGCCGGTTCTCCGCAGCGGAATGCCGTCCGCCGGGCAGTATGCGCAATCCAGAGCGAACCGGACCGCCGCCGCCGTGCCGCAGTCCGATGCAGGCGTTTCCGTTCCGTCCCACAGCGCAAGCAGCACGTGCGAATGCGTCGCAACATAAATGCCTGCCTGCCGATAGGCAAAATCCCGATCCGGGGCTTCCGGAACGCGCTCCGCAGAAGGCGCGGCAAAGCATTCCTCCGCCGCGTCGCAGAAGTTTTGAAACCGGGAAAGACCGTCCCCGGAAAAATTGCGCTCGTAGGCTTCCCGCGCCATCGGAAGGACGGCGATCAGCGGGATATCTAGCGCCTGCGCCGCTTCGGCGCAAATCTGATCCGCGCCTTGGGCGAGGCTGTTCAGCATCACGATCCGGGAATGCGGACATCTGTCGCGGAGAGCGGACAGCTCCCGATATACGGCTTTCCGCAGGACGTCGCGATCCTCATCCCGAATATCCCGGTGCCCGGTCACGCCGACGACGATCGGGATCGCTCCTTGCGTTGTCATAACGATTTCCTTTCCGTCAGTTGAGCTTATAGATCCGGAGTCCGTCAAACTTGCGGATCAGCTTCAGCATGCTGTTGAACGGCTTCCAATCCTTGCTCTGGACCTCCTCGGGCAGTCCGAGATAGTGTCTCGCGATCTCGAGCTCGCCGAAATCGCCGTTCATGCAGAGCTTGTGCTGTCGCATCTGCTCGCGCAGCGCAAAGCGGTTTGTGCCCTCCTCTGCCGGAACCGTTTCGTACAGATTCCCGGCAGTCCAGCCCATGGCGCGATGCTCCCTGACCCAGCGCGCGTGCTCCATCGGCGCGAACGTCGCGATCTGATCGGTCGAGAACGAGCGAAGCATTTCAAAATCGACAGGACGGTCCGTATAGAAGCAGCCGATCGCGTTCAGGTATTTCGAAAAGCTCTTGACCTGGTTGATGTTGCTCAATTTGTACTCGAGCGACATGCCGTCGAATTCGCGTTCGAGGATTTCAGCCGTGATCCGCTCCTCTTCGCCCTCATGCCGATAGCGGCCGTTGAGCGCAACGGCAAAGTCGTACATGTGCAGAAAACTGCTGCCGGAAAGGTACGTATGCTTGCTCTTCCGGTCCGCAGTGCGCATGAACGTCGTGACAAACAGCGGATAGTCGGAAAGGTCGACGATCTTCTCAATATCCGTGCGGAAGCGCTGTTCCTTTTCCGCCATATCGCTGTATGCCTTGAGCCGCGGCGGCGTATCGACGCAGCCGTTCTGCTCCCATTCGCGATAGCTTGCTTCATAAGCGCCGATCTTTTCGGATTCTTCCGCGTCGAAGCAGTACAGCGCGTGGATCATGCCGCGGGCAAAATCGAACTCCGCGTCCATCGGATGCAGCTCCGTGCGGGAATTTCTGCCGTACGCGGTCCGGTCCCAGCATTGCAGCTCATCGCAGAGCATCAGAAGATACGCAAGCGGGTGCAGCTCCGCCTTGAGCGGCGCTTTGCGCTTGTCCTTGGATTTATAGAATGCGATCGCAAACTTGAACATGCTGTTGTGCAGCATGATCGCTGTCAGCGCGTCCAGATGCGCCTCGGTGAGCACGTCCGCGCCGCGTTCCTCGACGAGTTCCTGATAGAGCCGCGTTGCGCTGAAATAGGCGTGATCCATGAAGTATCCGAATTCGTTCGGATCGGTCGGCTTCCGCCTGATCGTATCGCAAAGGTATTCCTCGCTGACGTTGTACGCGGCGCCGAGACGCTTTTCGATGCCGTATGCCAGAAGCTCTTCTACGGAACCGAACTCCTTTCCAAACAGCTTTGCAAAATGCGCTTTCCCCGCCTCGCCGAGATCGGACAGGCAATTGAGATCGCGATAGGCAAGGAACATGCTGCCCGGTCCGCGCTTTTTGCGGTCGAGCTCGAAATACGCCAGCACCTGTTCGAACGGGATCTCGAAGGGATACCCGATGTCATGGAACAGCGAGGTCAGACCCCAATACTCGAGGAAAAACGCCGCGGCGCGGTGCTCCTCCTCGCCGGGAACGAAGCCGTAGAACGTCTGGAACGTTCTGCGAAAGCCCTCGTTTGTTTCATAGATCGCAAGCCCGAGCGCGAAAACATACACCGAATGCGAATAGTGATCGCGGTGCTTCATCAGGAGCGAGCTCGCGTTCGACTCGAATTCCGAAAGCAGCTCGATCATCTTGCTGGACTGTCCGTACTTGCCCATGAACATTTCGAGGAAGCTGTAATAGACGGTATACGCGTCCTCGGCGACGCCGGAGTCGATGAAGCTCTCCAGCTCGCGTTCAAGGCAAAGCCGGTCGATGTCCATCTGCATGTTATACGGAATCTGCCCCTCTTTGTAGCTCGTTCCGAGATACCGTCCCGTCTCCGCCTCGTCCTTTGCCCTTTCAGGCGAGAAGCGCAGCCCCTCGCAGCGCTCGTGCAGAAACCGGAGCGCCGCGGATTTCAGATCGCTCCCTGCGCGTCCCGCGCCGTACATTACCGGTTCAAACGGGCCGACGTCGATCTGAAAGCGTTCCCTGTTCGCTTTTCTCATCTGTTCCAATGCGGTATATGCCATTGATTCCATCCTCCGTTATATACAGTATTGATCATTCGGTTTCAAGCTCAAAGAGGTATTCCTCGCCGAGCGAGGCGATCGCCTTCGGCATGTCGTGCGACACGCACGCCGCTCTCAGATTTTTGAGCGTCAGCAGCGGCGAGACGTCGGTGAGCCGCGGCGTCCACGAAACCTTGATGTATTCGAGCTCGGGATGCTGTTCGACAAACTGCCGGAACGTTTCGTTCGTGAAATTGCAGCCGCCCGCATGGATCTCATAGATCTTTACGTTCTTCAATGCGTCCATCCAGAGCGAGCAGTCCGTATTGAACACGTTGATATTCCAGAACGCCTTAAAATGCGACAGCACCGTAAATTGGTCGGCGGTCAGGCTCTTCGGCAGATTGTCGATCGAGAGATCAAAGCCGCGATGCTCGGTATCGACATAGGATGTGTCGATGCCGGCTAACGGCGACAAATCGGTAATCTGCGTGTTGGCAATGGAGAGGTCAATAAGCCGCGGCAGCCTTTCGATGCCTGCAACGGAGGTGATCGGAAGTCCTCGCACACTGATGCGTTCGAGCGTCGGCAGGTCGAACAGCACGGAAATATCGGTGATCTTCGGGCAGGTCTGGATCTGAACTTCTTCCAGATGCGAGAGCGTCTCGACGCCGTCCAGCGATGCGATCGGGTTGCACTGAATCTTGAAACACCTCAGGTTCGGCAGCCGGTTCAGGAACGAAAGGTCGGTCAACGTGCCTTGCCCGATCGGCGTGCGATTGCCGTCGTCGCGGACCAGCCATCCCCGCGTGCCGTTGGAACTCCAGTCCTCATCCCACCATAGACCGTTGTCGTTGTAAAGCCAATCTCCCGCGATGCAGAGGCGCTGCACCTTATTCAGTACGGAATCCGGCAGGGCGAGAAAATCCTGCACCTTGACGCCGTCCACGGTGAATTTGACCTCGCAATCATCCGGAAGCGCGCCGAGCGGGGAGAAATCGGTCACGCGGGTCCATTGCAGATCAAAGAACCGGAGCTTCGTAAGTGTCTGTATACCCTCGATCGAATCCACCTGCGTCCCCCAGATCTTCAGTTCTTCGAGTTCCGGCAGATTCTGCACGCCCTCGATCGAGGCGTACGGCGCGTTGGTCAGCTGAAGCCGTTTGAGACCCTGCATCGAAAAAACATCGGATACGTCCGTGAGACTTCGGCAGTCCTCCACGCAAAGCTCCTCCAGATCGGCAAGAGACTGAATCCCTTCCAGCGATTCCAGCGCCTGATTGGCGATGTTCAACCGCTTTAATCCGGTCAGCGCGGAAAGCCCGGAAAGATCCGTCATGGTTCCCACGGGGATCACTTCCCGCTCGCCGGTCGCACGGTTGATCAGCGTATAGGTCACCGGATCGGTGCTCCAATCAGTTTCCCATTCGTATTCGTCCCAGTTGTATAGCCGGTCGCCGAGAAGATTCACATCCTGCACGTAGGCAAGCAGCGCGCCCGGCAGCGTGTCGATTTCCTCCAGACTGTAGAGCTTGACGTACGGCTCATACGGACGCCACCATTCGTTCGGGTATTCGATGTCGACCTTGCTGAAATGATCTCTGTCCTCCAGAAGCCGCGCCTGCTGTCCGAGGTGCGCGGGCACGGAAAGCCGGTTGCCCTTCAGCCCGTTCAGAGGAGAAATGTCGGTGACGCCGTCCAGATCGAACAGCTCGATGTCGTACCGCTTGCTCGGATCAAGATTCCGGAGCGGAGACAGATCGGTAAGATCGACGATGGATTCCAGACGAATAACCTTGACGGAAAGGTCTTTGAAGGTGGGGAGCGAAAACATTTTCTCGAGATGCAAAAAGGAAAGCGACAATCCCTCGAGCGCGGACCAGTCGGAAAGGCGGGGACAGTCTTCGATCATCAGATCGACCACGTTGCCTTCCTTGATGCGCTTCAGATTCTGGATGCCGTCCAGTGAAGTCAGAAAATCGGATTCGCCGATCCTTACCTTGGTAACGTCGTACGCGGGAAGCCCTTCGAGCGACGAAACACCGTGCAGGACCAGTTCGTTTCTGACGGTCGGGAACTGGGAATAATCCAGGGGGATCCCGCTTCCGTGATTGTCGCTGCTGCGATTCCAGAGCTCGAAGCGGTTGACGACCGCGTCCTTCACATAGGGAAGCGCGCTGCCGTTGCGGTCGGTGATGTTCAAAAAGTCATAACGCGTGATCGCGGCAAGACCGGACCAGTCGTCGACTTCGGAGACGCCGAAACAGAAATAATCCTTGTTGACGATGTCGGCAAGATAATCCACATTGTCCGGACCTGAGCCGTACAGCTCCAGGGTTTTGAGATGCGGCAGCTTGACGACCGGCGACATGTCATAGAGATCAAACGACTCGGATATATGGATGCGCCGCAGGCTCGTGCAGCTTTCGAGTGCGGAAATATCGGTCAGGCTCCGAAGCCCGTTACACTCGATATCGTTGAGTGCGGTATGGTTTTCCAGACCGTGCAGCGAGCGGATCGAATTCATCCACTCAAGCTTCAGCCATGTGAGCTTCGTTGCGCCGGTCAGGAAGGAAAGGTCCGACGTGCGGAAATCCTGTCCCTCGAATTCCTTCAGTCCGACACAGCTCGAAAGCGCATTGAGATCGGTCAGTGCGAAGCAGTTGTCAATGAAAAACTTCTGAAGCTGCATATGGTTTTCCAGGCCGGAAAGCGCGGTCAGCGCATGCAGATCGTTGAGCTGAAGCTCAGTCATCGCCGTCGCGTTTGCCAGGCAGGAAAGATCCTGAAGCCCCAGATCGTTGAGCATGACCTGCTTCAGCTTGACGCAGGTATGAAGTCCGGAAACATCGCGGATCCCCTGCTCGCCGTTGCCCGTCAAATGCAGCTGCTCGAGCGCCGGCGGTCCGAAGGTAGAAAGATCCGCCGGAAGCTCGCCGTACAGTTCGATATCCGCGTGTTCCAGGTTTTGACAGCTGTTCAGCGGCGAAAAATCCATCGCTTCGTTCTCATATTGAAAACTACCGAGTTTTGCGCCCGCAAGACCGTTGAGATCGGAAAGATGGCAGTCCGCGATATGTACGTAATCCAGCTTCTTCAATCCGGACAGATCGGGCAGCGTTCCCTCGACGCAGATGACGTCCAGGAACTGCAGATTGGTCATGTAGCGCAGAAAATCGAGATCCTCCCATTTGTACAGGATAATCTCCTCGGCAGTCTCGTTATCCAGCCAATGCGTGCCGGAATCATCCCGGATGCGGTTCGCGTAGTGTTCCGGCTCGACCTTGGCATAGTTTGCCTTTCGGACCCATTCTTCATCGCCGTAAAGGACTTCCATCCGATCGCCGATGATAAACAGCTGATGTACGCGCGCAAGATCCTCCGGAGGGATTCCGGCTTCCGTCGGAACGGACGGCACGGCGGTCGGCGCGGGGGTCGTTTCGGCTCCGGCTTCCTCTGCGCCTTTGTTCGCGAGTATGCGCCAGAGCACAATGCCGACGACGGCGAGCAGCACGACAGCCGCCGCGGCGATGATCCATTTACGCAGCTTCGAGGCGATCGCAACGGGCTTTTTCAGCGCTCCGGCGATGCGGTCGCACAATTCTTCCGTTGTATAGCGCTCGGCATAGATCGTGTTCCGCGCCATCAATGCGTTCTCGATCAGCGCAGGCGGCGTCGAACCGTCCAGATTGACCGGGATGACGTCGGATTTCTGCGCGTCGAGACGCAGGAATTCGTCGATCTCCGGCGCGTCCTCCTTCATATGCCCGGACAGGAAGAACAGAACGGCGCCGTTCTTCTTCGGTGTGTGTTGAGGATCGACGGCGAATCCTTTTCCCTTCAGCGCGTCGAGGATCGGTCGGACGGCTTGTTCGTCCTCCGCCGCAAACAGCGGGTACAGCGTGCGTTTTGCCATGGAATACCTTCTCCTTTTTATTTCACGGAATCAGGATCACTTTGAACTGCTTATTCTCGTTCCACGCTAAAGGCAGCATGTCCGCGCTGACCGTTACGGTGCGGAGCGACGGAAGCGATTCAAGGACCGTCAGATCGTGTATATTCGTGTGTTCGATGTGCAGAGTCGAAAGACTCATCAGACCGTTCAGCGGCGAAAGATCGGAGATCGCGTTGCCGGAAAGATACAGTTCCTCAAGAAGGACGAGACTGTTCAGTTCGGAAAGATCCTTGATCGGCTGATCGATCAGGGCGAGGCGTTCGAGATAGATCATGTCCCCGATCACGGAAAGATCGGAGATCTTGCCGGTGACGACCTTCGCGCCGTTGACGCGGGCGGTTCCGTCTTCGGCAAAGCGGACGTCCTCCGCCTTTTTGAGGGTCATATTCCCGCAAAAATACAGTTCTTTGACCGCCGCAAGCTCCGGGCGCAGAACGTCGCCGTCTGTTTTCCCGAGGATGCTGCGCACGGCTTTCTCCTGCTGGGAATCGGGGAATCTGACCGGAAACAGCTCCGGGTTGATCGTCGGCGTCGGAATGGCGCTTGCCGTCGGCGTCGGATCCGGCGTCGGAGAGGGGGTAATGAACGGCGTCGGTTTCGGTTCGTCCGGCGGATCGAAGAAACCGTTGGCGGCTGCGCCGAGCCCGATCACCGAGCCCAAAAGCAGCAGCGCCGCGGCGACAAGCCCGATCCATTCCCATCGGACGGAATCGGTCCATTTGCGATAGAACGAACGTTTCAGCACTTTCCACGAAAGGATCTCCCCGACCTCCGCCTTTGCCTGCGGATTCGGAAGCAGAAGCTTTTTCCACGCGTCGTTCGGCGCGGTCGGCTGCAGCGGAACGAGCAGGATCGGCTTTTGAAGCGCCGCCGCGGTTTTGATCTCCGAATAGCAGTTCGGCGACGCAAGCGCGGTCTCCGACACAAAGAACAGGACGGCGGCGCATCCGCGCATGTGCAGTTCGATGTTCTTCGGCCAGTCGCTGCCGGCAGGGATCCCCTCGTCGTACCACAATCGGAGCCTGCGTTCGTTCAGCGCGGAAATGACGTTCAGAACCTGCTCCGAATCCCTGTGCGAATAGCTGATGAATACATAGGGGCGCTTGCCCTCATACGGCTTGAAAAACGTACTCATTCGGAATCACCTCCGAACAATTCGACGGTGTAATCCGAAAGCTCCGGATATTGCGACGCGTCTTTCGCCGCCGTCTGCGAGATCTCGACCGTTTCGAGATTCGGAAGCAAAGCAAGATCGGACAGCGTTTCCGGCAGCGCATCCCCGGTAAGCCGCAGCGTCGTGATCTCCTTGAGTCGCTCCTCCGAAAGGCTTCCGCCGCCGAGCGCGCTGCGTACCGTCTCACGCACGGTCTCATCCGAGAAAACAACGGTATCCGTTTCTTCCGGAGGAACCGGTTTCTCCCGGCGCATCAGCCAGAAGAAAACGCCGCATGCCGACAGCAGAACCGCCGCCGCGATCAGCGCCGCCGCAAGGCGTTTGATCGGGCTGCGTTTTTCACGGATCGGTTCGCCGATCAGCGCCTGCGAAAAGCCTTTTGCGTGAAGCAAAGCCTGCTCTGCGTCCTCGGCTCCGTCGCTTCGTCCGAGCCGGATCTCCTCCGCATCCGCGTGAAGTCCGATCGAAAGGCCGCTGTCGCCGCCGTCCGTGTTCAGGCAGACGATCGCCTGCGCGCTGCGCTGACAGGCAAGCATCCTGCCCTTTGCGGCAGAATCGTTGCGAAACGCTTCATCAAGGTACACGACCGTGAGCGATGCGCCGAGCATGCGCTCGTTCATCGCTTCTCTTGCGCTGCGGTCCGCCGCCGTTTGTTCATCGTACCAGACCCGTACGCCGCGGCGGTATAAGCGGCGCAGCAGCGCTTCCGCTTTTTTCTGACGATTCCCCGAAAAGCACAGATGCAGATACGGTTCGTCCCCCGCATACGGCGGATACAGCTCCGTCATTTTTGCCATCCGTATTCCCCCATCGTGTGGTGCTGAGTGCCCGAATTCCTTCTGATAACTCATTATATATCATATCCTTTATGACCCGATTCGTCAATACCGGCGTGCCGTCTATAGGAATTCTCTTTGCGCCGAAACGCCTTCAAACCGATCCGGAAGACTGGACACATACGGAGAGGTGTGCTATATTATAAAAAAGAATTGCAGAAAAACAGAGGTAACGGATGCGTCTCCGTCATACGATCAAACAGCTTTTGAAAAACATGCTGCACCGCGTATTTCTTCCCTGCGTCTATGCGGCTTATCGCAGAGCGCCCGTGGAAAAGGGAAAGATCCTGTTTGCGGACAGCAATTGCGATTCCATGCCGGAAAGCATGGCGGTTTTTTATGATGCGGTGAAAAAAAGCCATCCGGATATTCGCTTCTTTTTCTGCGACCTTCGTAAGCGCGGCGTCATGCAGGTCCTGTCCTATCTGAAATCCTTTATGAAGGAATACGCGACTGCGGAATACGTATTTATCTGCAACTATTTCCTGCCGGTCACCTCGTGCAAAAAAAGAGAAGAAACAACGGTCGTTCAGCTATGGCACTCCTGCGGGCTTCTGAAAAAGTTTGCGTACGACACCGAAGAGGACATCTCCCCCTCCTATCGCGGAGACGTCACCCGGAATATTTCCCTGATCACCGTCAGCTCCGAAGCCTGCGTTCCGGTGTGGCAGAAGGCGCTTCGGCTGACCGATTGCCGCCGGGACATCGTGCAGCCGATCGGCGTCAGCAGAACAGACCGTCTCTTCGATCCGGATTGGCAGGCGTCCTGCAGGAAGCGTTTCGCAGAGCTCCGTCCCGACCTTTCCGGCAAAAAGATCGTCCTGTACGCGCCGACCTTCCGGGGAACCGCGTCTTCGCCGTATCTGGTCGGCTATGACGCAATCCTTGCCCTGGAATCCGGGCTCGGTCCGGATTGGGCGGTCGTGAAGAAGCTTCATCCGCATCTTTCCGATCCGGATCCCATTCCGATGACCAGCACGGAGCTGTTTCCGTGCGCCGACGTTCTGATCACCGATTACTCGTCGCTGCTCTTCGATTACATTCTGCTGGACAAGCCTTTTGTGATCTTTGCGCCGGATTATGAAGCATACCGCAGCACGAGAGGGTTTTATGAGGATCCCGCCCTGTTTCCGGGCGAGTTTGTCACCGACGCGGACGCACTTCCCGCCGCCGTGCAAAGATGCTTCGGAAGAGAGGCGGACGAGACCTATCGCGCATTCAAGGCGCATCACGTCGGCTCCTGCGACGGGCACGCGACCGAGCGCATTCTGTCCAAAATCGGTCTCCCCTCCGCCTGAATCCGCCGCGGCGTATCTGATATTCAAAGAGGCTCTTCCGCCTGGAAGAGCCTCTTATTGATTTCGGATTGCCTCACGACGCGGGACCTGTCAGACGATCCCGCCGATCATGTAGTTCGTTTTTGTTGCGTAGTTATAGTCCTCGATCCGGTCGATCACGTGGTCCTTCACGAGCTCGGCAGCTTTCAGCGTCAGCTTTCCGTCCCGGATCTTGATGTACTGCGTCGGCATATACTGATGCAGCAATCCCAGCGGAATGTGCGTGCTGTCCAGATTCTCATACAGTTTTTCGATCGCGCGCTGGATGTCCCGGTCCGCGAAATAATAGCGGCTGCGATCCGACAGGCTGTATTTTCTCTTCAGCTTTTGCTCCTCTTCCGTTCCCTTATAGTAGACCTCCCAGTTTTTGGGCTCCTTCAGCATTTTCCGCTCGATGACGTCCTGAAGATTCGCGCGTTTCTCCTCCGGGATCAGTTCCTGCTCGATCATGCTGAGCGCAAACAGCCCTTCTCTTGCCGCAAACGTCAGCGCCGGACCGACCTTCAGGATCGCAATGCCGTCCTCCACCATTTCCTTCAGCTGCTTCGGCGGCTGATAGTCCGTGGAGTGTCCTTCCAGAACGATGCCCGGATACTGCGTCAGCGCCTTGCTCAGTGCGTTCGTTTCGACCCGGTTATAGCGGGCGATGTTCTCATCGCCGAATTCCACGCCCGGCTGCACGACGATCGCGACGATGGACGAGAAAAGGTCCTTCATGCCGAGCTTGTCAAATTCCTCCTGATAGATCCGGATCGTCTCATGCAGATCCTCCGGCTTGGTAATGGCGATCTGGTCCGTGATCTCCTGCTCTCCGCCGGGGATCGGCACCTCGCTGCCGATGACATAGGAGGGACGCTGTTCGTTCGGATTGGTCAGCAGCAGCTCCTGATAGGCTTTTTCGCACACCTGAAACAGTTCCGCTCCGCGGCGCGCGATCGTGCGGACCGAAAGCGGCTCGCTCGTCGAATCGTCCCCCAGGCGCATGCTGGTGTCCAGATGGATCTTCTTATAACCCGCAAGCACGTATTCCCGGACAAGATCCTTTGCCTTTGCCATTGCAGACGCCTCCGGCTCCTTGCACCAGACCAGCGGTCCGAGGTGATCTCCGCCGAGAATGATTCGATCCCTCGAGAAGCTGACCTTGTCCGCCAGTCCGTACACAAACTGCTTGAACTCCTCCGGCCGCATTCCGGTATATCCGCCGAACTGATTGACCTGATTGGAGGTTCCTTCGATCAGAATGTCGTCGCCGAACCGTTTCCCCTGCTGAAGGCATGCCTCGATCACGATCCCGCTTGCGGTGCAATAGGACGGGATCCCGCAATGGATCCCCATATTGCGCTTAAAGATCATGTCATGAAACGCGTCTCTGATTTCCATACAATGCTCCTTTTTATCCGTTCTGCTTTTGTTCTGCGCCGACCGAATCAGCTTTCGCTGTCGATCAGGATCTTGCCCTTAACCTGCCCGGGCGTCTGATACAGCTCGAATGCTTCCCTGATCCGGCTGAGCGGTATGACGCGGTCGATCATCTGATCGTCCAGCATGAGATCGCCGGCATGAAAATGATCCGCCGTCATGGTCCATTCCTTTCCCGGGAACGGCGCGCTGTAAGACATCCACGAGCCGGTCAGAAGGAACTCCTTGCGGTTCATCTGTTCCCATTCGCGCACCGAAAAGCTGATCTGCTCCTTCGGGGTTCCGACCATGCAGATATGCGCTTTGTTCGCGGCAAGGCGGAACGATTCCTTCATGGATTCGACGCTGCCCGTGCAGTCGATCACGTAGTCGAAGCCTTTCCCGTCGGTATACTGCATCAGGCTGTCATAATACGTTTCGTCGAGCGTGCTGACCGTGCATTCCGCTCCCATTCTCTGCGCAAGCGGCAGCTTGCCCCTGCTGCGGTTGACCGCGGCGATCTTCGCCGCGCCGAGGATCCTGCCCCATTGGATCGTGAACAGACCGATCATCCCGCAGCCTAAAACGATCAGGCTCTTTCCGGCGCAAAAATCCGCGCAAAGGAGCCCGTGCAGCGCAACGGAGGACGGCTCGAACAACGCGCCTTTCAGGTAACTCACGTCGTCGTCGAACCGGAAAACATTCTGTTCGGGAACCGTCACATATTCCGCAAAGCTGCCCTGTTGTCTGGAGCCGATAAAGCTGTAATGCTTGCAAAGCGAGTAATTCCCGTTCCGGCAGTCCTCGCATTCCATGCAGGGAACCAGCGGGATCCCGGCAACGCGGTCTCCCGGTTTTACGAAGGTCACGCTGCTGCCGATCATGTCCACGATGCCGGAGAATTCATGCCCGAGCACATTCGGGAAGAAATGGCACGCGTTCCCGTTCACCCGCGGAACATCCGATCCGCAGATCCCGGTATACTTCACCTTTACGCGGACTTCGTTCTCCTTCGGCAGCGGCGTCGGCATTTCCTCATAACGGATATCAAACGGCGCGTGAACAACTCCTGCAAACATGATGGTCCCTCCTTATAATCTCTTTCCCGAGATAAAATACTCATCCAGCAGGATCCGGAACAGCTCCAGATCCTCCGGATACGTCAGCTTCAGATTCAGGATCTTTGACGGCACGACCTTCATCGGGATATGATGCGCCAACGCAATCGCGCCTGCCGACGTCATGGAAGCTAGCTCTTCGTCGCTCGCTTCAAAATAGATCCTTTTCATATCTCCGAACCGGAACGCCTCCGGAGACGCGCCGGAAACGATCTCCTGCCGCGGGATCACATTGGTCAGCATCAGATCCTCATCCATCCGGTAGCAGGTATCGTACTGACGCGCGCCGAGCGTGGCGCCGCCGTATGCTTTTACCGCCCGAATGACTTCCGCCGTGCCTTCCCTGTCCACATAGGGATGCGTCGCATCGTGCATCATCACGACGTCGTCCTCGCCGGAAAAACCTTCGATCGCACGGAGACCGTTGCGGATCGACTGCGACCGGTTGTCGCCGCCGGGGGCGATTAAAAGCTTCCCCCCGAATGAGATATCCTTGATCGCGTCGCGCACATACGGGATCCAGTCCGTATGCGATACGATGCAGATCGCGTCGATCTCGGCGACGTCCGCATATCCCTTTACGATATACCAGAATACCGGTTTTCCCTTGATTTCGATAAACTGTTTCGGCCGCGCTGCGCCCATTCTGGTGCCGCTGCCGCCCATCATCAGCAAAAGCGTATTCATTCGATTACCCCATGATCGTTTCGATCAGGTCCGCCGTGCGCTTGGCGGCGTCGCCGTTTTCGAAGCAGCCCTTATCCTTCAGGAACGCCTCAACCTCCGTCTGATAGCGCGCTTCGTCAAACTGCAGAATATTGTTTTCAAGCTCTTCGTTGTTTTTTGCGATCGGGAACGGCGTGGAGGAAAGCGGGAAATAAAAGCCTCTTTCCTGGTCGTAGGACTTGATATCCGTCGCGAAGATGAAGCCCGGCTTTCCGGTCAGAATATAATCGTAAATCCAGCTGCTGTAATCCGTGATCGCAGCGTCCGCGACCAGCATGATTTCCTGAATATCGGGATATTCGGACAGATCGATCACGTTCCCGCCGTACTTGGGTTTTTTCACGCTGTTCCTGACGGTCGGGTGCAGCCGGATGATCACCTTCCATTTTCCGCCGAATCGCTCGGACAGCGCCGCGCACAATCTGTCGTAGTCGACGGCATACGGGGTCAGCGAATGGCTGTCCCGGAACGTCGGCGCATACAGAACGTACTTGAAGGGGTCCTTCTCGCCGTTGTCCCGTCTGTGCTTCGCCGGGATGACCTTTTTCAGCATCTCCGTCCGCAGCGCGTCGGTTCGATTGAAAAGAATATCGTTTCTGGGATGTCCGTACTCAAGAATGGTCGTTGTCGGCCAGAACGTGCCTCTGTAAACGTCATTTTCAAACGTGCTGTTGGAAATGATGTAGTCGGAAAGCTTGCCGACGCGTTTCGCCGCGGCTACCCATTCCCTTCCGTTATTGCTGGACGCGTCAAAGCGCTTGATGCCGAGGGAGCCGTGCCACGTTTCCATCCAGATCTGATCTTTCTTCTTGGCAGACATCTTCTTCTGGAACTCCACGGAATTCGAGACGACCATCTTCGATCTGCCGAGCTCCCGGTAAAAGTCCATCGAATACTGCGTAACGAGCTTGAATTCCGGCGGAAACGATTCATTGTAAAGCGATTCCTCACGTGCGCTCCATACGATCTTATATCCCTTGTTTCGTTTTCTGAGCTCCTCGGCAATGTACTTCGGATTGCAGGTATAATCCCCCTGAAAAGAAATGAACATGATCTGCTTCGGATCGACCTTCATTTTCTTTGTCCAACGATATCTGTATCCTCTTCCGAGCAGGTAATCCATTTTCCTTGCAAAATACTTCTTTGCCATCGAATAAAGCTTGCCTTCGATCGCCGCTTTTTTGATGCTTGTTCCAAAGCTCCTTGCCATATCCGGATATGATCCTCCTAAAACTGACATATTTATTGCTGATTATTTATTATACATCAAGCCTGTACGTTTTGCAACCGAAAACCGTTCATCGGACGGATTATCCGTAACTCGGCGGATAAAAGCGCATCCGCGCGCAAAAACGACCCCGCGCCCGGCGGGGTCGATCGAATCCACGGTTTATGCCTGCGGCTCTTCCTGCGTTTTTTTGCGGAAGATTCTGTTCCAGAGCTTGTCGGTTGCCTTGAACAGCATCGGATACACGCCGATCACCGCAAAGATGACCGCCGCGTAGCGCAGCATGCGGATCAGGTGCGAAACAAAGGTCCCGGCGTCCAGAAGCTCCTTCGGGAACGGCAGCTTCAGCACGGTGTTCAATCCGAAATAGATAAGCCCGCCGCCGACCGTGCGCAGGATGCAGCGGAACAGATTGTTCGTGTTTTCAAACCTGACGTATTTTTCTTCAAAGGGCTCTGCAAGCATGAAGCCCAGAAGCATGCCGAACGAGCTGAAATAGTCGTTGCTGGTGCAGAAGAAAAAGCCGGGCACGGAAGTGAGCAGCAGAATTCCGTAGAACAGCCAGCGGTTCTTGATCGTACGGCGAAGCCACGGGATCAGGATCACGATCAGCGCGCCGAGCGCCCAGCCGCAGATCACGTCCGTCGGATAGTGCGCGCCGACGAACACGCGCGAGATGCCGACCAGCAGAGGCAGAACGAACGCAAGCACCCACAGCACCTTGCGTTTTTTCTCGTGCGCGGCAAGTGAGCCGTATGCCGTCACGGCATTGGAGGAATGCCCGCTCGGGAAGGAATATCCCTGCGCCGCGACGTCCATGGCGTCGGCATTGCTGTCAATGAGCCGGAGCAGCTTTACGTTATACTCCTTTACAAAGTACGGCCGCAGGCGCAGAACCAGATTCTTGATCATCGGGTTCCATACGTTGGCGATCAGCACGTTCAGACCGACGTATTTGCCGAATTCCTTGTTGAGTCCCCAATACAGAAAGCCCATGATGCCAATGAGCAGAATCTCCTCGCCGAATGCGGACAGATTAGAAAGCAGCCAGCAGCCGAATCCGCTGCTGCCGATCGTCTCCTGCAGCCATTCCATCAGCCGCATTTCCCAATCAAAGAAGAAAACCACACCTTCCGTCATATCCGAAGCCCTCCTCCGAAAGTCATTTTGTATTATACCTCTTTCCGCGCCGTTTTGCAATCCCAAACGCGGATAAAGCATCCCCGAAAGCGCAGCGCCTTCGGGGATGCTTTCGTTTTCTTATTCGCCGGTATGCCCCGGGTTTTCCGTAAGCTGACAGGTCCAGTTGACCGCCCGGCCGTTCATGGAGCCGACCAGATAACAGCACGCTCCGGCGTCCGCCTTTGCAGCGCCGCCGATCAAGCCGAACGCCATGACCAGCGCGATCAAAAGAGACAAGCCGCGTTCTGCCATTCTCAAGGATCCGTTCACAATCGTTACCGCTCCTCCGTATCGTTTTGTCGCATCAAACGGCATAGTATATCATTTCGGATCTGAATTGAATTGTCTATACAGAACGGCATGATATTCATAAATAGCATATGAAACCGTAAAAGCGCCGCAACAAACACACACCCGTAAGTCGTTTTTTCGCAAAATGCTGTCTTTTGCCGCCGGACACTTTTCTTTTGGGACGGAAACTGATACAATAGATTTATCATCGATGCGGAGGATTTTGCATGGCGCAATTGCGGATCGCGAGTATACAACTGATGGGGAAAGCGACGAAGCAGGAGACGTATGCGCATATTCGCTCGCTTGCTTTTTCGATCCCGGACGGCGCGGCAGACCTGTTCATGCTGCCCGAAATGTGGAACGGTCCCTATGAAGCAAAGCGGTTTCCGACCTTTGCCGAGCCGGATCGCGGTCCGTCTTGGCAGTTCCTTTCGGACCTTGCCAAAGAGAAGCGCGTATACCTTTGCGGCGGTTCGATCGCGGAGCGCGACGGGGACCGCGTCTATAACACTTCCTACGTTTTCGATCCCGACGGCCGCGAGATCGCAAAGCACCGCAAGATGCACCTCTTTGACATCGACGTAAAGGGCGGTCAGCGGTTCTTCGAGTCCGATACGCTCTCGCCCGGAAACAGCGTGACGGTCTTTCCCACCGATTTCTGCACCATGGGGCTCTGCATCTGTTATGATTTCCGCTTCCCGGAGCTTTCGCGGCTGATGGTCGACGCCGGCGCGAAGGTGATCCTCGTTCCCGCCGCCTTCAACATGACGACCGGTCCCGCGCACTGGGAGCTGCTGTTCAGAAGCCGCGCGGTCGACAATCAGGTTTTCACTGTCGGCGTGGCGCCCGCGCGCGATCCGAATGCGTCCTATCAATCGTGGGGGCACTCGATCGTCTGTTCGCCGTGGGGCGAGGTGCTGATGCAGGCGGATGAAACGGAGTCCGTTCTGATCGCCGTGCTCGACCTTGACCGCGTTTCCGAGGTGCGCGAACAGCTTCCGCTCCTGAGGCAGCGCCGCACGGACGTCTACCGGCTGGAGCCGACGCGAAAGGAGTAAACGCATGTGCGGACGATATGAGATCTATCAGGAAATTCAGGACGAACGGCTCGAAGAGCTGATCCGCGAGGCTTTGCGCGTGTCCGGCAAGATCTGCGCCAATATGAAGACGTCCGGCGAGATCCGACCGACCGACATTGCGCCGGTCATCGCGCCGAGCGCTCTAAACCGCAGGATCGGCGCGTTCCCGATGCGATGGGGCTTTGCGCATCCCACGCGCGGCATGCTGGTGTTCAATACCCGCATGGAGACCGCACCGGAAAAGGATCTGTTCGTTTCGAGCATCGATGAACGTCGCTGTCTGATCCCCGCGTCACGCTATTTCGAGTGGAAAAAGACCGAATCGAACAAAAAGGTCCGCTGCGCGATCGGCGCGGTCGACCGGGAGCCTCTGTACCTTGCCGGGCTCTATCTGCGCACCTCGGACGAACACCGTCTCCCCTGCTTCTCCATTCTGACGCAGAACGCAGAACCGTCGATCCGCGACATCCACCCGCGGATGCCGGTGCTTGTGCCGTTCTCCCGCGCGGAGGAATGGCTTTCGCCCGACACGGATTTTCACGAATTCATCTATAACCTTTCCGTTCCGGTCGAAGGAGGACCGCTGTCATGAAAGCGTATCGGTTTTACGGCTGGGAAAGGATCGCCGAGGAGGAGATATTCCCGAAAAGGTTTGGGGCAGTTTCCGGCGGACTGCTCCGTTTTTTATACCGTTGAGCGATCTTTTTGAAAACAGCTGTAAGATTTTGTTGCGGATGTCGTGTATATGGGTGAAAGGAGGCGAGCCGGTTTGGATGATGAAATGATCGTCCGGCTCTACTGGGACCGGAACGAAACCGCAATCTCGGAATCATCAAAGAAATACGGCGCGTATTGCACCGCGATCGCCGATCATATTCTTTTGAACAGATCCGATACGGAAGAATGCGTCAACGATACATGGCTCCATGCGTGGAACGCGATGCCGCCGCATATGCCGTCCGTGCTGTCCGTGTTTCTCGGAAAGATCACAAGGAATCTGGCGTTTGACCGATTCAGAAAACTCCGTCGGGAAAAGCGCGGCGGCAGCAGCTTCGACGTCGTTTTGGATGAGCTTGCGGAATGCGTATCCGGCAGCGACGATACGGAGCGCCGATGGGAAGAAAAAGAACTGATCGATGAAATCAATCGGTTTCTTTCTCACCTGCCGAAGGAACAGCGATACATGTTTCTTCTGCGCTACTGGTACGCGGACCCTGTTTCGGACATTGCGGAACGCTTTCAGACGAGCGCCAACAATGTGTCCGTGACGCTGAGTCGCGTACGGCAAAGACTGAAACGGCATCTGATCGAAAGGGGATTTGACGTATGAAGAAAGAAGAACTGTTTGAAGCGTTGGAAGACGTCAACGCAAACGACGTCAGGAAAGCAAAGGAATACAAGCGGCACAAAACGCCGGTCTGGGTAAAATGGACGGCGGTCGCCGCCTGCGCCGCGCTCCTGGTCGGTGCGATCGTGGGGATCCCCGCGCTCGGAAAGAGGAATCGGAAACAGACGGAAGGCAGCGTGAAAACCGTATCGGCGGCATATCCCGCGCCGGTCGCCGTGAACCTCAGCGCGCAGGACTTCGTGGAGAGCGACGAGCATTGGAACTGGTGGAACGCGTACCGGACGAAGGTGAAAGCATCCGAAGATCTTCAAAACGGGATCGATGGCTATTATGCGGCGATCATGCGGGAAGTCCTTCCCGCCGAAGAGGAAAACACGGTCTGTTCGCCGATCAACATCTATATCGCATTTGCGATGCTCGCGGAGGTTTCGGACGGGAATACACGGCAGCAGGTTCTGGACATGCTCGGCGCGCCCGACATCGATACCCTGCGATCCAACGTTTCCGCGCTGTGGGAAGGCAATTATGCGGACACGCCCGTTTTCAAAAGCCTTCTTGCGAATTCGCTCTGGCTGAACGCAAAGTATCAATATAACGACGAGACGCTGGCGCGTCTTTCCGAGCAGTATTATGCGTCCTCCTTCCTGGGAACGCCGGGATCGCCGGAAATGGACGAGGCGCTGCAGGAATGGACGGACAAACATACCGGCGGGCTTTTGCACGAGTATGTCAAGGAAATGAAGCTCGATCCGGCGACCGTTCTGGAGATCGTCTCGACGATCTATTATAAGGCGCAATGGACCGAACTGTTCCTGCCCGGCAACACAACGCAGGAGGTCTTCCACGGCACGACCGGCGACACGACCGCGGACATGATGCACAGAACCGACACGCTCGGCGTATACCGGACGGATACGTTCACTTCGGTCGGTCTGAATCTTTTTGACAGCGGCTCGATGTATTTCTTCCTGCCGAAGGAAGGCGTCGACGTCAATGCGCTTGCCGCCGATCCCGAGCTGCTTGCCGCAACGAAATACTCCGAGGACAACGAAAAATGGTCTTCGCCTTTGGTCCGTCTTTCCGTCCCGAAATTCAAAGCTTCAAGCCGGACGGATCTTCTGGAGATCATCCGATCGCTCGGGCTGACGGACGCTTTGGATCCCGCCCTTGCGGACTTTACGCCGCTGACGACGGACCGGGACGACCTTTACCTGAGCGCGGCGGAACACGCCGCAACGGTGGAGATCGACGAGCAGGGCGTGACCGGCGCGGCATACACGGCGCTCGCGGTGGCGGAAGGCGCGTCCGAACCGGACGAGGAGATCGACTTTGTTCTGGACAGACCGTTCCTGTTTCTTATCACCGGCAGAGACGACTCCGTCCTCTTTTCCGGCATCATCCGGAATATCGACTGACAGAACGCGACCGCGACGATCCGAATATCCACCCGGAATGAGATTCCTGTGATCATAGAAACAAAAAACGGAGAGAGCCGAGGCTTTCTCCGATTTGCTTTTGTATTCTTTTGGGGCGGGTCGGTGTTCAGAGCGATTCCGGATCGAAGATCACGCGGTGCATGCGGACGTCGTTTTCGTCCGTCGGGATGTCGGGCGAAAGCGCTTTGCGAAAGCAAAGGCAGAGCGTTTTGTCCGCATTGCCCGCGAGAAAGCGGTCGTAATAGCCCGCGCCGTGTCCGAGGCGTCTGCCGTCCGTCCACGCGGACACGCACGGAACGAGGATCAGGTCGATCGCGTCCGGTCCGATCGTTTCGGAAAGGTCGACCGGCTCCGGGATGCCGTATGCGCCGGGAACGAGATCGGCGGTGCTTTTGATCCGCACGGCGAGCATTTCGGTCCTGCTGATGCATTTCGGAACGTAAACGTCCTTGCCGTCCGAAAGCGCCGCTTCGATGATCCCCGCGGTGTCCGGCTCCGTCGGCATGCCGATGTAGAGAAATATCCGCTTTGCGGCGCGGTATTCCCCGGAGGCGAGCACCTGTTCCGCGATGCTTCTGCTTGCCGCGGCGCAGTATGCGCCCGGCAGCAGCTTCACCCGCGTCGTGACCGATTTGCGAAGCGCTTTTTTCTTCTCAAAAATGCTCTCCATACGTCCTCCTTACGCGATCCATTTCAGCAGCAGCATGAACCCGACAAGCAAAATCAGAAATGCAAAATTGAAGGCGGAAAACTTTCCGATATACGCCATCGTCTTGCCCGGATTGTTCTTGATATGCTCTCTGAGCGTGATGAGGCTCGCGAGCGACGCGATCAGCGAACCGACGCCGCCGATGTTGACGCCGACGAGAAGATCCGGATAGTTCGTGGTGAACTGCGAAAGCAGCACGGCGGACGGCACGTTGCTGATGAACTGGCAGGAGATGACCGAAAACAGCAGCGTGTTCTTCGCAAGGAGTCCCGAGAAAAAGCTGCGGACGGCTTCGATCCTTGCCATGTTGCCCGCGAACACGAAGAAGAACACAAACGTGAACAGCAGCGGGTAATCGACCATCGCAAGCGCCTTGCGGTCCGCAAACAGCAGCACCGCCGGGATAACGATCAGCCCCACCCAGTACGGAATGCCGCGGAACACGATCGCGATCGCAAGCGCAAACAGCACAAGATACAGGATCGTCCGCCCCTCCGGCAGCCGGATCTTTTCGTCGTCGAGCTTCAGCGGCTCGGGCTTGACGAAGATGATGCAGCACAGCGTGATCAGCGCAACCGAGAACAAAAACGGCGGCGCCATGATCCGCATGAACTCGAGGTTCGGGATCTCGAATTTGGTGTACAGATACAGGTTCTGCGGATTGCCGAACGGCGTCAGCATGCCGCCGAGGTTCGCCGCGATATTCTGCATGATAAAGGTAAACGACATGTATTTTTCCTTGCCGGTCGTGGACAGCACCAAGAATCCGAGCGGAAGGAAGGTCAGAAGCGCCATGTCGTTTGCGATCAGCATGGAGCCGATAAACGTGATGTAGACGAGACCGAGCACACTCATGCGGGCGTTTTTGAACAGCTGCACGACCTTGCGCGCAAGCACGTAGAAGAAACGGATGTTTTTGAGCGCGCAGACGACCGCGAGTACGCAGAAGAGACAGGTCAGCGTTTTGAAATCAAAATAGCCGAGATACGCCCCGTCCGGCGGCACGAAGAACATCGTGACCGTTGCCGCGGCAAGCGCAATGACCATGACCGTATTCTTTTTGACAAAGCCCTTCAGCGAACGAAACACGGCGCTGACCGCGAACTGCTTCCCCATGCTTTTTCCCCTGCCGGTTCCCTTTCCCTCCGGCAGCCGTTATTATATCCGCCCGCATGCGGTCTGTCAATCGTTTATCACCGGGTGCTCGATACCGGCTCAAGCAAAATACGCAGGCGGTTTCGGTTTCAGACGTCTTTCGAGGCGCATGCAGACTGCCCGAACAGATCGGGCAAAGAAGGGATCTGCTCCTTTTGACCGCGGAATCGCTGTCCCGTGTCACCATACAAAACAGTCGGGCGGTTTCCCGCCCGACTGCAGTAAAGCTGTTGATTATCCGAAGGCTACACTGATCTCATTCACATCCCGATCATTGTACCAGAGCTCATTGACGAACCAGGAGATGCTGTGATACCCAATCGATTTTGCCAAAGCCGATAAGGACGTCCTTGCCTGATTTGACAGATCGATCAGATTGTCATAATAGGCTGTTTCTTTCTCGGTAAGCGTTTCATTCTGTTGTTTTTCTTCATCTGACCAGTTGTTCCGATCCTTCTGTTTCTCTCTCCAGGGCGTTATGCCATATATATCCGCCAGTTCTTTCGAATAAGCTTCATATGCTTCATGCAGGTTCAGATAATCCAGATAGCAATCCGTGTACAGCGAGATCTGCTCATCCGTAAACGTTTCCCCCGCGTTTTTCTTTTCCTGAACGACCGCCAGCACCTTTTCTATCTGATGCAGTCGCTTGATTGTCGCAAAACCGATCTTGTGAAGCCAGCGCTCATACTGTCTTGTGCAAATACCGACCGGCTCCGCGTCAATTCCGTATACTTCCTTGATAAGATCAATCCGGTTCTGCTGATCGATATATACATATCTCCAGTCAAATTCAACATCGCCGATGTCGCCGAACATGGCTTTTGTCTGAATCTTATCCGCATCCAGCTTTGACGCATAATTGACCAATGCCGTCGTCTGCGCAAGAGACGCATTGGTATAAATGCCGCTGTTGGCTGCAGAGATCAGCGCCGGAATCTGCGACAGTTTCCCCTCGTTCTTAAGCTTTTTGAAGATTGCAACCATCATGCGGCGCTGTCTCGCCGTACGGGAACTGTCCAAGCCGTCTGCGGCCCGACGTATCCGCAGGTATCCCATGACGGCGTCGCCATCCAGGTGCCGCATGCCCACACCGTATGTCCGTTTTCCGCTCATGGACTGAAACAATTGATCGACGTCATAATCAATGCCGCCGATTGCATCTACGATATCAATGACCGCCTTGAAATCCACACCGTAATAGTAGGGAATGGAAATCCCGCCCAGCCACTGCTCCGCGGCACGGCATGTCAGTTCAAAGCCGCTTGCCAGATCTCCCGCTTTTCCCGAGGTGTTGAATCTGCCGTTCAGTCCGACGTTGAAGACGCCGTTCAGCTTATAAAAGCCGTAATGACCGGGCGCGGTCGTTAAGATATCGCGCGGAAGCGTAATGAGATCGACGGTGTCCGTATCGAAATTGATGGTGATGACCATCATCGCATCCGTATGAGGCATGGAACCGCTTGTTGTACTGCCGTCCTCATATGCATCAATGCCCGTCAGCAAAACATTGATCTGTTTTTGCTCTTCGGGAGCCGGTGTGCTCGCCGGCGTCTCCGGCGCCGTTGCGGAAGCCGGCGTTGTTTGAGATTCATAACCGGCGGGAATCCGATCCGAAGGCAATTCAAACGCGGGAACCATCGCCGTTTCCTGCGGAATGCTCGTTGCGGCAACGTCCTTAAACAGCGTTTCCGGCTGTTTCAGGATCCTATAGACATATCTTGCGCCGATTGCCAGTCCCGCCAACACAACAAGCAGAATGGAACACAGCACAATCATCCGCGTGCGCTTGGATAATTTATGCTTTTTTTCATTTCGTTTCTTCATGATTGCTTTCCTGCCTCAGATCATACGACCGTATTGGACTGTTAATATTGTATTATACCATGTCGTGCAGAAAATAACAAGTTCGGCATTTTTTGCGAAAATAATGCTGAGGAAACGAAATCCATCCGCTTTTACGAAAGGATTGATGGGTCATTCTATCTGCAAAGCACATGCAGCTTCTATGTAATCGTTAAGCGTTATCACGCCTGTCTTTATCAGTTCATTGTCTTTTCGATAAGTCTGCGCTCGGCAGCAAATTCTGCACGATAGGATCGAATCGGTTCATCCGTTTACCCTCATGTTCCATATAGAATTAGGTATATCGAGCCTCTTTTTGTTATTATATGATACACCCTATCATATGTTTTTGATTTAAAATCGTATTGTTCGTACGAAATTGTAACGATAAGGTTGCTTTTTGCCTTGACATTCGGTATAATAAAGAGAGTTTAGAGTTATACGCAAAGCTATGAAGGCTGATCGACCGAACCGGAGAAAGGATGAATATGTTAAAACTATCCGCTGAATTGCTTGCCAAAGCTGTGGCGTCACGGCGAAAAGCATTGAAGATGACACAGCAGCAGCTTTCCGATCGGATCGGAATGAACCGCGCGCTTATTTCGCGCATTGAAACACAGAACTATACCCCATCTATCGATCAATTTCTTTTGTTGTCCGACGTGCTGCAATTTGACGTCAACGACGTTTGTGAAAAGCCGGAACCTGAAAGGGTTTCCGTCGACCGCCCGTATAAGATCGCGGTCGCGGGAACCGGCTACGTCGGTCTTTCTTTGGCCGTTCTGCTTGCGCAGCACAACGACGTCACGGCGGTAGACATTGTGCCCGAAAAAGTTGAAAAGCTAAACCGGTTTGTGTCCCCGATTCAGGATGAATACATTGAGGAATACCTTGCTGAAGCACAGGCAGGCACGCGGGAACTGCATCTGACTGCGACCACCGACGGCGCAAGCGCCTATCGGGATGCGGACTATATCATCATTGCCGCGCCGACCAACTATGATCCGAAGCAAAACTTCTTCGACTGCTCGGCGGTCGAGGCGGTCATCCGCCTCGTGCTGGACAGCACGAAGGAACGGGAACAGAAGCCCGCCATTGTCATCAAGTCCACGATTCCGGTCGGCTATACCGAGCATGTGCGCAAGCTCTTCGGGGCGGACAACATCATCTTCAGTCCGGAGTTTTTGCGCGAATCGAAGGCACTGTACGACAACCTCTACCCATCCCGCATCATCGTCGGCTGCGATCCGAATACCGAAGAAGCAGCGCATACTTTCGCAACGCTGCTGCAGCAAGGCGCGATCAAGAGTCCAATCGAGACGCTGTTTATGGGCTACACGGAAGCCGAGGCGACGAAGCTGTTTGTCAACACCTACCTTGCGCTGCGCGTGTCGTTCTTTAACGAACTGGATACCTACGCCGAGGTCAAGGGTCTCTCCACCGCGTCGATCATCAAGGGCGTGTGCCTCGATCCGCGCGTCGGCGACTATTACAACAACCCGTCGTTCGGCTACGGCGGCTACTGTCTGCCCAAGGACACCAAGCAGCTGCTTGCGAACTATCAGCACGTCCCGCAGAACATGATGACAGCGATCGTGGAGAGCAACCGCACCCGCAAAGACTTTATCGCGGACCGCGTGCTGGAAATTGCGGGCAGCTATACAGCTTCGGCGAATTACAATAAGGCGCAGGAAAAGAAGCAGCGCGAGTTGATCGTCGGCGTCTATCGACTCACCATGAAAGCGAACTCCGACAATTTCCGGCAAAGCTCCATTCAGGGCATCATGAAGCGCATCAAGGCGAAGGGCGCGACAGTCGTGATCTACGAGCCGACGCTCGAAAACGGCAGCACATTCTTCGGAAGCCGGGTCGTCAACGATCTCAAAAAGTTCAAGAAGATATGCGGCTGCATCATCGCCAACCGCTACGATCCGGTTCTGGACGATGTGGAAGAAAAGGTTTATACGCGGGATTTGTTCCGCAGGGACTAAAGAATTCGGAAAACAAAGGAGAAACAACATGAAGATTACCGTTGCAGGCGTCGGATACGTGGGACTGTCCCTTGCCGTTCTGCTCGCGCAGAAGCATGAAGTCACCGCTATCACGACCACCGAAAAGAAAGCCGAAAAGCTGAATCAATTCATCAGTCCGATTCAGGATGACGAGATCGAGCGCTTCTTCCGCGAAGCGAGAGCGGGCGAGCGCAAACTGAACCTTCACACCACCACCGACAAGGCGGCGGCGTACGGCAGCGCGGAGCTTGTCATCATCGCCACCCCGACCAACTACGACGACGAGAACCACTTCTTCGACACGAGTGCGGTCGAGGATGCGATCGAATGGACTTTGAAGGTCAACCCGAATGTGCTGATGGTCATCAAATCCACGATCCCGGTCGGCTATACCGAGTCCGTGCGCAAGAAGTACGGCGTGAACAACATCATTTTCAGCCCGGAATTCCTCCGCGAATCCAAGGCACTGTACGATAACCTGCATCCGAGCCGCATCGTGGTCGGCTGTGACGACACGCAGAAAGCAGAAGCGCAGATGTTTGCGGATCTTTTGCTCGAAGGCGCTAGAGTCGAAGAGGAACGCGCGGGACAGTCGCCGCAGAACATCCCGGTGCTGCTGGCGCATCTCACCGAAGCCGAGGCGATCAAGCTGTTTGCGAATACCTACCTTGCGGTACGCGTCAGCTACTTCAACGAGCTCGACACCTATGCACAGACCAAGGGGCTCGACACGCAGATGATCATTGACGGCGTCTGCATGGACCCGCGCATCGGCGGGCACTACAACAACCCGTCGTTCGGCTACGGCGGTTACTGCCTGCCCAAGGACACCAAGCAGCTGCTTGCAAACTACAAGGACGTGCCGCAGACGATGATTGAGGCTGTTGTCAAATCGAACACCGTCCGCAAGGACTTCATCGCCGATCAGATCATCAAACGCAACCCGCGCACCGTCGGCGTCTACCGTCTGACGATGAAGTCGAATTCCGACAACTTCCGCGCGTCTGCGATCCAGGGCGTGATGAAACGCATCAAGGCGAAAGGCATTCCGATCATCATCTACGAGCCGACTCTCGAAAACGGCAGCGAGTTCTTTCGCTCCGAGGTTGTGAACGATCTCGACCGCTTCAAGCGCGAAAGCGACGTAATCCTTGCCAACCGTTTCGATGAGCACATTCTCGGCGACGTTGCGGACAAGGTCTACACGCGCGACCTGTTCAGAAGGGACTAACCATGGGAAAGGTACACATCGACCTCAACAACAAATCGATCCTCGTGACCGGCTCGCCCGGCTTTATCGGCGCGAATCTGGTGCTGCGGCTGCTCAAAGAGCTCTCCGGCGGCACGGTCATTTCGTTCGACAACATGAACGACTATTACGATCCCGCGCTGAAGGAATACCGGCTTAAGCTGGTCGAGCAGGAAGCGGAGACTTCACCGGTCAAACATGTCTTTATCAAGGGCTCGATTGCGGACAAAGCGCTGGTTGACCGCGTCTTTCAAGAGTACAAACCCGCAATCGTCGTGAATCTCGCCGCGCAAGCAGGGGTGCGCTACTCCATCGACCATCCGGACGTCTATATCGAATCGAACCTGATCGGCTTCTATAATATTCTGGAAGCGTGCCGTCACAATCCTGTGGAGCATCTGGTCTACGCCTCATCCTCCTCGGTCTATGGCGGCAACAAGAAGGTTCCGTTTTCGACCGACGACAAGGTGGACAATCCGGTATCGCTCTACGCCGCAACGAAGAAGTCGAATGAGCTGTTGGCGCATAGCTACAGCAAACTCTACAATATCCCCTCGACGGGGCTGCGTTTCTTCACGGTTTACGGCCCCGCGGGACGTCCGGATATGTTCTACTTCTCCGCAACACAGAAGCTCGTCGCGGGCAAGACCATTCAGATCTTCAACTACGGCAACTGCAAGCGCGACTTCACCTATGTGGACGATATTGTCGAGGGCGTGATCCGCGTCATGCAGGGCGCGCCGGAAAAGGCGACCGGCGAGGACGGTCTGCCCCTCCCCCCTTACGCGGTCTACAACATCGGAGGCGGTACTCCGGAGAACCTCCTGGACTACATCTCCACGCTGCAGGAGGAACTGGTTCGCGCAGGCGTCCTGCCCGCAGACTACGACTTTGAAGGACACCGCGAGCTTGTCGGCATGCAGCCCGGCGACGTCCCTGTGACCTACGCGGACAGCAAGGGACTGGAGGACGACTACGGCTTCCGCCCCACCATCGACATTCGCGAAGGATTGCGCAAGTTTGCGGAGTGGTATAAGGAATACTACGGAGTGTAACCACCAAAACGCAACAGCGCCGGATGGGATCATCCCGTCCGGCGCTTTTGTTTTATTCCTTTGATTGTCCCGGTATCAGTTTCTGATATAGATCGCTTCGTTTCTTTCCGCGATCAACGTTCTCAAAAATCTTTGCCCCTTTTCGCTTTGCCTGAAGTCCTTGCCTTGTATATCTGCCGATCTGATAAATCCACGCAAACGGCTTCAGCCATTTGTGTTTATGATATGCTTCCCAGTTATGTTCTCCAGCCTGCTGCAGATATCGGAAGCCCTTTCTATTAAGGTGTGAGACCGTACTTTCAACCTGTAACCCGGCCCCCCTTTTCTTCCCAAAGTTTCCGGAGGACAGCAAATTATCCATCAGTTCCGCACATAGTCTGCTGTCCGCATCTTTGCACCAGTTGATTCGATCCGAGAGCCCGAGATACATCTGACACATCTTTGTAACGGTTAACGCAAGTGTTTCGAGCCCGGTCATTCTTGCTGTATTCTGGAAAGAGTCTACCCAAGCATCATCATCCAGGTTTTTATCAACAAACATCATCCAATCTATCACCTGGCGAAGTCCTAATCCTGCACGAAGATGGTGTGCTATATGTGTAAGCAAAACCAATCCGTTTTCCATGGATGGGAGAATTGGAAACGACCTGCCATACATAATCCCTTCTCCTGCGCGAGATATCCCGTCAAGCAGATATTGATCAACCTCTACGTCACTATCCCCGTCAGAAAAAAAGCGGTGCATTTCAAAAGAGATACCATTCTTGCGTACATCAATATGGCGAGGGTATTGCGGATCATCTTCAATTTCGTATCCGTTGTCTGCAAGAATGATCTTCGCTTCTTCAATATATTCCCCCGGGACCAGGAAATCAATATCTCCGGCAGTTCGCTGCGAGGGTACAGGATAGTATTGAGCCGCAGCGGTACCTTTGAGAATCACCATAGGAATACCATGTGCCTTCATCAGATTGCAGAGTCCCGACTGATAATGCAAAACTCGAAGGAAATGCGCCGTGTTATGGTTGCTTCTCTGTTTCCATTCATTGCGGAATTCCATAGGAGCAACACATTCCACAGTACCTAAGACCGCTTGCTGTGCAGCTTCTTTTAGCACGGCGTCCCAGTCGGTATCCTCCGGAAACGTGATGTCCTTATTCCACAGCGATTTTTGAATGGCTTGCAGTAAAACTTGTTCTGTTTGATTCATTGTATGCTCCGATACACGAATTGCTTGTAAATGATAACGACGGCTGTATCGTCACGTTATAGACCTTACGGATTCCAGGGCGTATACTCCTTTTCTTCCAGAATGTCCGCAATGCGTTCGCAGGCATGACCGTCACCGTACGGATTGCACGCATGCGACATTTTTTCGTATTCCTCTTTGTTTTCAAGCAGCAGCTTAAAGGTATTGTAGATCGTCTCCTCATTCGTGCCGACCAGCTTCAGTGTCCCGGCGTCAACGCCCTCCGGACGCTCCGTTGTATCACGCATAACCAGTACCGGTACGCCGTAGGACGGGCACTCCTCCTGGATCCCGCCGGAATCGGTCAGGCACAGATAGGACCGCGCTTCAAAGTTATGGCAGTCAAAAACCTCGATCGGCTCAATGATATGGATCTGCTTGCAGTCGCCGAGCTCCTCGTCCGCCGCCTGCCGTACGACCGGATTCATGTGGATCGGATAGACCGCCTTACACTCCGGATGCTCGTCGAGGACGCGGCGAATGGCGCGGAACATATGATGCATCGGCTCGCCGAGATTCTCGCGGCGATGTGCCGTGATGAAGATCAGCTTGCTGTCGCCCACCCAATCCAGTTCGGGATGCGAATAATCCGCTTTCACCGTATGCTGCATTGCGTCAATGACTGTGTTTCCGGTCACATAGATATTTTCCGCCTTTCTTCCCTCGCGCAGCAGATTGTCGCGTGCGAGCGGCGTCGGAGCGAAATTGAATTGCGAGATGATCGAAACAGCTTCCCGATTAAATTCCTCCGGGTACGGGCTGTAAATGTTGTACGTTCGCAAGCCCGCTTCCACATGTCCGACCGGAATCTGCAGATAGAAACACGCGAGCGCCGTGACGAACGTCGTGCTGGTATCGCCGTGCACGAGTACCACATCCGGTTTTTCCTTTTCCAGTACTGCTTTGATCCCGTTCAGGATATTGGTCGTAATGTCGAACAGCGTCTGCCGATCCTTCATGATGTTCAGGTCGTAATCCGGCACGACGCCGAATGTTTCCAGCACCTGATCCAGCATCTGCCGATGCTGCGCCGTCACGCATACGACGACCTGCAACCCCGCCCGTTTTTTCATTTCATTGACGAGCGGGCAAATTTTGATTGCCTCCGGCCGCGTGCCGAAAACACACATGATTTTTTTCATATATTTATGCCTCTTTCTGCCCCGTCCGAATGGGTATCAGGAATCCGCCCGTTTTTTGGGCAGTCGTCTGATGAAGGTTTTGATTACGGCAACGGTTTCTTTTCGCATCACAAGAAGATTGACCAGCAATGTGACCACACCGGTCGCCGCAAACGTAATACCCGTATAAAGGATCCAGGACATATAGTGTGTGATTTCGATGTTGATCAGCGAAGCTGCATAAACCAAAGCCCCGTAGATCACAAAAGAAAGCAAATACCTCTTGATCTGTGTACCGATGCTTAAGCAGATAATATCTTTATGCAAAAAGATCATAAAGGAAATCGTTCGGTATGCCATAGCGACAAACGTTCCGATCGCTACGCCAATCAATCCGAATTTCGTCACCAGTATCACCGAAACAACGATATTCGATATCGCTTCTATGATTGCCGATGTTCTTGTTTCTTTGAACTTACCCGCCGCATTGATAAGGCTGGTGTAGGGCAAACGCAAACAGAACAGATACTCGGCCGCGATAATGATATAACCGAATACATATTGCACATATTCCACATCGGTAATGTTTTTGACATAGATACCGACAAACTTGAACACCGTTATACTTGCGGTCGCAAACACAGTCGTGCACAGAATATGCATGAAATTATTATATGTTTGGAACGTCTTGACAAGCGTGTCCCGCTCTCCCAACGCAATGATATTGCCGAGCGCCGATGTGACTGCGCGTTCGATCGCACGGATAAAAGCCGTCAAGCCGGTCGTGACCAGATGATAAACGCTGTAAACGGAAACCAGGCTCAATGAAACATTCGGGCTGAATCTGGCGAACAGCGTCAGCACAAAAATATCGGTCTTTGAATGAATGAAATATGCTATCGCCTGCGCAAAGCCGTCCCAGCGCTGCTTGATCAGCGAATTGTCGACCTCATATTTGCCGTAAAGCTTATATTTCCTCTTGGTGTAGATGCTGAGCAGCAGCGGACGCAATACAAAAACAGCGGCACTGCCCAGTTTCACGATCTGGACCGAGCACCCGGCTTTGATCAAAACAACGGACACCGCCGTGTTGATGATGACTGTCGCGATCTGCAGGATCGAATAGACATAGGAGTTTTGATCCGCCTCCAGCAGCATTTGGTGCGTAATACCGAAAAAATACTGCGCTGCGGTGCTAACGCCTATGATCACCACCAACGAAGCCGTATACAAAAAAGACCCGGCATCCGGCGCGATCAGCGTCGGAAACAGGCATGCAAGAACGGCGATATACGCGATGGTAATAAATGCGATCTTCCGGAAAAAGGATTCTACGGTTTTTGCGATAACGCAAAGCTTGTCATGATCCTTCTTAGCCAGAGGCTTGTACATAGCAGCCTTAGCGACCGTTCCGACGCCGGATTGAAGCAGCGTGATGTATCCGATAAAACTTGTAATCGAAGACACCAACCCGTTGACTTCCGATCCGAACGTTCCGATGAACAATCTGGGAAGGATAAATCCGGCAATGACCGTGATCACTTCCAACAGCATCGAAAATATCGTATTTATGAGTGCTTTCTTTTTTCTCATTCTAAAAGCGACCTTTGATCAACTATCCTTTGGGAAGCAATTCCAGATTCAGCTTGGCCTTATTAACCAATTCCTGCGGAACGGTAATCATCCGATCCTGATATACTTCAAGCATTTGGTATGCTTTTTCCGTTGTGATCTCTTTCAGCGGGACGCATCTGTCTGCTTCGCCGATTTGCTTATAAAAACGTATCGTTTTATTGGGGACGAACGGGAATGAAATGACCGACCTGCCCAGTGCAGATCCGACGATGCCGACATGCAGCTTTGTTGTGATGATCAGATCCGCACGCTCGATCTGTCGCGTCAATTTCCACGGATCATCATATTTCAAAGTAATCGGATCGCATCCCGCAAATATCGTTTCATATTCCTGATAGTGCGAATCACGCTTTATCCCGTCAGCAGCCAGATACAGCTGATAATCGGGGTGCGCTTTCAAAAAGCGTATCGTTGCCGGAACAACGATCTCCTTCAATTTTGCCGTCACTTCCGCATTGCTGTCGATATGGAACAGAAGCATCTTCTTTCCGTTTTCTGTTTCAAATCTCGGTACATCCTGTTTTTCCCGATCCAGAAACTCTTTGATCACCAAGGCGGTATCGGCCGTTACCTGAATATCGTTATTTATCCCGAACTCTTTGCAATACTGCAGAGACTCTTCATTCCGGACTGTAATAGCCGTCGCATAATTAAGGATCTCTCTGGCCTTTTTACTGAACGAGGCATTCTCAAACGGTCCTGCTCCGACGCCCAAAACATAAATCGGCTTTCCTGCTTTCACAAACAAAGAAGCCGGATACAAATACCGATGAATATGATGTGTTTCAGACAAGAACCCTTTTTTTCTCGGTTCCACAAAATATCCGCCCGAAAAGAAAACAAATGCATCGCATTTTTGAACCATTTCACGGAAATTCTTCGTGAGCGGCTCGTATCCAAGATGCTTTGCAAAGAAACTGCTGATTCCATATTTCGGATGAGTATAAAACTCCGCCTCGATACCTTTTTTCCGAAGCGTGTTATAAAACAGCTCAGCAAATAAGTAATCACCGTAATTACTTAAATTCACCGCTCCATGCAACATTACTCTCATCTGTTAACCCTCTTTTTGCACCCGATCCGGAAGCTTGATCCATTCGCCGAAGATCCGATCCCATTTTTCCGGATCGAACGGAACTATGCCGCCGTGATGGAAAAATGTCAGCTCTCCGAAATATACTTTGCCGTTGATCTCATAGAGGTCAACGCGCACCTGCGGGAGTCCCTCGGACAGCTTAGCCGAGAGCCGCTTCATCAGATCAAAATTGATCGGTTTTTCCGGTTTAATTTCGGCATTCGGATGCCCGTGCCGAATGTCGAGCCAATTGAAATCCGGATCAAAGAAATCAAACGCCGTCGGCTTATCGCTCTGCCTGTCTGTTGCGATAAACATTGCTTTCACTTCACCATCGAAGCAGAAAAACTTATAGTCCCGCAGCTCGTGTGTTTTTTCATCTTCCATGTACTGTTCGGCAATGATCCGCTTCGGAACATTCTTGTACGGCCATTCTCTCTGTATCTCGTATGTGCTGTGTGAAAGACGCTCATTAAAAAACAGATTGATCTTATTTCTGTCATACCCTGTTTTTTTATCAACAATGATGATGCCGCCGGAATCATGCGTGGTCTTTAGAACGAACCTGTCCGGAAGTAAATCGAAGTCGATATCTTCCGGATGATTCCAAACGCCGAGCGTAGGGATGATGTATTCTTTACCGATCCGATCCGCAACATAATTCTTGGCCTCATACTTATCTACCATTTTTGTATAAAGCGGATTCCTGTCATACAGTTTCAGCCATTGCAGCTTTTCATTATAGGTCACGGGATTCGTTAAGTGCAACGGTTTTCCCATATATACACGGTACAGGAGCTTTAAATACGACTCATCACGGAGCTTTTTGAATACCCCTTTCTTGATGGCTTTTTTCAGCAGTGCGTTAATGGGATGCATTGGAATCCTCCGGCTGTACTTCTATTGATGAAACACATACTGCAAATCCTGCTATAACAGAGAGAACATACATCAGATTGCTTGAATAGAAAGAGATCTGCGCCAGATTAACTGCAAGAAAGACGAGAAAAAACGCTAAGATGTATTTGATTCGCGTATTCAGGAACAAATCAGTTCTTTTGATGATTTTTCTCGATTTAACGATCATCATAGACGGTTGAATCAATGCATATCCGAAAATGATCGTGCCAATGATCCCTGTACATGCAGGCAACTCCGAGTAAAAGCAATGCGTATAGGTCTCTCTAGGCATATAATACCGCGCATTGTTAAATCCGACGCCGAAGAACGGATGTGTCAAAAAGATCCTGAACCCCTCTTTGATATACAACAATCTCGCCTGATCGCTGTCACCTACATATAGGTCATCCATTCGTTTGATCAAAACTTCAATCTGGTGTGCATAATTCGACTTGTACCATTTATATGCAAAGATCCCGACTGCAACCAATCCAAGAAAAATAAATACTTTCCAGAACAATTTCAGTTTTGCAAAAGTGAACCGATAGCACAGTATGATCCATAAAATGATCAGCGCTGCTCCGCCGATGATTGCCTTCTTGGATACCGTCAACATAATGCCGATCAGCAAGACAGCTATAGCCGCTATGCTGATAAACCACTTAAACGGTTTATTTCTCTTCTCAATTAGGAAATAGAGTATGAAACCGATCGAAAAAGCCAATGTGATCCCGATCGTATTGACATTGATATTCTCTGAAATGCTGATCCTGGCTGCGTTTGTACCGCGAAAAAACATGTACAGTACTGTAATCAGTCCTTCCGCGATAAAGGCATTAAGTACAAAATCGATTTTCCCGTCCTGCTCGCAATAAACGATGATCAGTGCAAAAACGCCTAACAGCTCTATAAAGGAAATGATCGATCTGACTGCGCGGGTAATATTATATGAAACAAAGAAAGCGGACAACAGTATATAAGCAGCAAAAACAAGAAGCGCCCATAAACTGCTGTTCTTCGGGAAACGCAGCTTCCTGGAAATCATAGCCAACACAAACGTTACGATCAGTAATGCTTCAGAAAGCCCATTGACATGAAACACTACACCAAAGACATTGGCATACAGCAGATATACAACAAACAGGATCTTGCTGATCGTCAGCAGTCTGATCGTCATCTTCATAGATTTTTCTCCATGTAATCTACGATATTTGCGGCACGGTTCACAATAGACAAAGCTTGTCCTTTCTGCAACGCTCCTGCAGCTAAACGCTTGCGAAGCGCAGGATCCTGCTCCATCCTGACGATTGCCCGTTCTATCTCGTCAACACTTTCCGGGTTTACCTTAATCGAATTTGATTCATCGAGAATATCGTCATTAAACGGGCGATCGGAAGAAACAACCGGCAATCCGCACCCCATCGCTTCAACAATTGCATTGCAGCATCCTTCCGCAAGTGTCGGAAGTACGAACACGTCGGATGCACAGATGTATTCCGGAATTCTGTCATGCGGAACTCTTCCGCTGAAAGCGATCTGTTCCTTTGAAAGTGTGACCGGGAGATCTCCTGCACCGATCAGAATACATTTCCAATCCGGATGACGTGAAACCGCTTCCTGAAGTTTATCCAGTCCTTTTCTCTTAATAAAGCCCCCGACAAACGAAACAACAAAATCATTTTCACCGATTCCGAGCTTTTTTCGGCATGCATTCTGATCGAGCGGTCTGAACGTATCAGCGTCAGCGCTGTTTGGAAAGACTTCAATCGGTGTTTCAGAAGAGAAAAGACCGAGATCTCGCGCTTCTTTTTTTAACGCGGATGAAACTGCAACAACACCCCTGATATGATTCAACAGGTCTTCACCGAACAATGCACGGCAAAGCTTTGTATCCTGAATACCGCTCTCTCCGATCGCCACATATGCCGGTATCCCCGTTTTCCCGGACAACCATGCGGCATTGATCCCCGAATAAATAAAATGCGAGTAAATCGCGTCACAGCTTCCCACTTCACTATCAAACGCTCTTTTGATTGCTCGCCGCATCGACTGAATATTCCATTTGTAGGTGAGCCGTATTTTATTCTTGCTGGGAAATCCAATGAACCTCGGACAATGCACAAAGACCTTTGCGCCGTTTTTCGTAATCTCCGTTCTGGAGACCGCCCGATGTTTTTTTTCGATACTCGATACAGGCGATATGACATGGCACTCGATCCCCATGCCTGCAATTGCATTGATCAATGTCCCGACAAACGCATAGTGCGGATCCTTTTCAGACGGATAGTATGCTGACAGAACACAAATTTTATTGATCATCGCTGTAGTTCCTCACAAATGAATAATGCTTCAAATCAATATTACAGAATTCAACGCCAAGAAGAAGATCACAGACTTATCCTGTCCCTGTAATTCGCATCTTTGCCCATAAGTATAACAACAGTTGATGCGATACCGTTTATGCTTAGATCTTTATCAATCTGTTGACAGGACCGGTCATCGCTTATCACCGGTTTTTCTCGGCCGTAACAGTCAGATCCGTTTCGTTTTTTGAGATGAAACGTTTTAACCTTTTCCGCCGCACTCCTCGTCCGCTTTTGCAGCCGTTTTCAAACGCTCCGCTGGTTTTTGCATATCCAGAATCCCTTTGCGGCATTTCCTGCAATGATCGGCAATCTGTTCTCTGAACAAAGGCTCCGTCTTGAGCTTCAGCAACGCTTGTTCCAGTTCTTTTTCATCCAAATGCGAAACCGAAATACCAACGCCGTTCTCCTCTACAAGCTCTGATAAATATGTTCCTTTTGCCACAATGATCGGAAGCTCGCACAGAATGGATTCATAAAGCTTGTTCGGAAGCGCGATCCTGACGTTCGGGTTGTCCGCGTCATAAACCGCATAGACGCAGTCTACTTTTCCGTACAGCCCTGCGATCTCGGCTTCATAGTTGTATCGACCAGTGAAATCGACATTGCTCATGCTACTGCAATATGCTTTAATTTCTTCAAATTCCAATGGATTAAAAGCGCTTCCGGCAAACAGCACATCTGCATCAATCGCATTCGCTGCATCGACCAGCATCTTCATCTGCTTCAAATACCGAATGCCGCCAATGAATCCAACTGTAAACCGCCCGTCACCCTTCTTTTGATAAGAATGAAAGACGTTTTGATCCGGCGCGTTTGGAATGAACAGCATCCGTTCTTGATCAATCAGCGACCTGTAATGCATTTCATAAAACTTCGGCGAAGTTACGACCAAAAAATCGACGTTTTTAAATGTCTTCTTCTCTCTTTGCAAAAGCAGATTTGTAAGCAATCTCTTCCCCGGGTTCTTTGGTTTTGTGAGGTAATTCTCACGAAGGTCAGCGACCTCATAGAACACCTTTACCGCATGCCGTTGTTTATATGCACCTGCGATCATCAGCGAATCAAGACCTTCGGTGTAAATCAGATCAGGCTGCAGCTCTTCCAATTTTGCAAGGGCTCTCTTTCGAAAGCCATGCGAAATGACCGCTCTTTTTACAATCTGCTTTGCGCTCGGCAAGTCGATATCAAAGATTATATGCTCCACATCCTGCGCGGGTTCCCAAATATTCTGGCTGGCACGGCGGGTGCAGATCACTTTGGTTTTTGCGAATTGCTTAAACACCTCAATACGTTTATTCATCCGAGGATTCGGAATATGTGTTAAAAGAAAACAAACGTTCAACAGTTTTACCTCATCTCCGGAGAGTATCGACAGATGAATTGCTTTTTACTCTCCCGCTTTCCAAATGGTATGAGACCACGCTCATCTCCGGGCGATCGCGTTCAACAGCATCCGATGCGCCTTGATCGCATCCTCCGCCGTTGTATTCTTTGCTGTGCCCCTCAGAACATCCGAAATCATCTGATACTCCGTTCCGAAGCCCTTATCCTGCCGCAGCTTTATCTCCTTTTTCTTTCCGCTGCCGTATTTCGTCATATTGACATAGTTGTTCATTTCATAGACAGTCCCATTGGAGAACACGCGCAATTGTTCCTTGGGATACTTTTTAGAGCCCATAGAAGTATAGATGATCGTTCCGATTGCGCCGGATGCAAAGCGCAGATTGATGATCGCATTGTCCTTTTTCGGATAACCGGAATTTTCCGCAAAGCTCACCTTCAGATCCGTCAGCTCACTTCCGTCAAGATACATGATGGTATCCACGAAATGAATAGCTTCTCCGATGATCCGTCCGCCGCCCTTTGCCTCATCCTGCGTCCAATGATTCTCCGGAATGAATCCGACGTTTGCGATATAATCGTAAACTGCCGGAATGGAATCCGTCTTCATTTCTTTCCTGATCTCAGCGATCAGCTGCGCATGTCGGCGGTTTAGACCGCAGAAAAGCTGTCCGTCGCCTTTCCGGTACGCCTCCTCAATGCGATCCAACTCCTCTAAAGTCAGGCAAAGCGGTTTTTCGCAGTATACGCTCTTCCCCGCTTCCAGAGCCTCGATCACAAACTTTGCATGGCTGTTATGCTGAGTAGAGATTCCGATAATGTCGATTTCCTTGTCGTTCAACAATTCCCGGTAATCGTTTGTCGTATAGTCGAAATGAAACACCTCGTTCGCCTGCGCCGCTGCAATCCCGCCTGTGGTCGCAAGTCCCCTGAAGCGATAGAGTCCGGACGCCAGCATCGCCGGAAGCATGGTCACGCGCGCAAAATTGCCGGAACCGATCAACCCGAATCCAATCCTGTCCCCTTTGACAGCGGGTTTGTCGGTCGGAACGCTTCTGATGACCTTGTTCCACTTTTCCGGATTGTCGTCGTACTGCAAAAGCACGCCGATATACCGTTCATGATTCGGATTTGCCGTGATCATCTCATACGCCTTGGCTGCGTCCGAGAATGGGAACACATGCGTGATCAGGTCCGAAAGATCGATCCGACCGGTGGCAAGCAGTCTGATGAACTCTTCAACGTTTCTCCCTTCGGTAAACCGCACGTAACCGATCGGATAATCAAAACCTGCTTCCTCATACGCAGGATCATACCGGCCGGGGCCATACGAGCGCGCGATCTTGAAAGTCAGCTCCCGTTCATAGAACGGACGACGGTCCAGATGCATCTGCGTTACTCCGATCATACAGATAATGCCGCGGTCGCGGGTAATCTGCTGCGAAAGATCAATCGGAGCGTTGGAGTTCGTCGCGGCGGTAATGATAACCTTATCGACGCCGCGGCCCTTTGTCAGGGATTTTGTGATGTCCGCAGCACTGTCGTCCGTCGAATTGATAAACGCTTTCAGTTTTGTCTCCGGAAGCGTCTTATCGACGACGTCATATCCGATGACGTCGCAACCATATGCATAGAGAATCCGCGCGCAGATATGACCGAGCAGTCCGAGCCCGATTACTGCCACAGTCTCTCCGGGCATGACCTCCGCCTGATGGATGCCTTCCAGCGCAATTCCGCCCAACGCACCGAACGCCGCCTGACGAATGTCCTCCAGCTCCTCCGGGAGTTTCACAACCAGATTCTTGCCAACGCGATTCACCTCGCTGTGGTATGCCTGTCCGACCTCGGCAACGATGTCGCCGACCTTGAGATCGGTTACGCCGCGACCAACGTCCGTGATTCTTCCCACAGCTGTATATCCCATCGGCATGGGATCCTTCAGCCGACCAAACGCGTTCTCGATCGTAGTGAGAATGCCGTCCGTGGACATCTTCTCCGTAACCTTTTTGACCTGATCCGGCCGTTCCATTGCCTTTTGAATCAGATTCTTTCCGCCGAAGGACGCCAAACTGCGTTCCGTACCGGCGCTTACGACGGAGTACAGAGTCTCAACAATGACCATATTCTCTTTGACTGTCGGCGCCGGCGTCTCTACTACCGTCATGGCGCCGTTGTTCACCGATAAAAACAGCTGCTTCATGTTTCCTCCCATTCAGCATTCGGTTCAGATATGATACACGCCCGGCAGTTTGCAAATGTTGTGGCAATCCAAAACGACCTTGCCGGCAAGCTTGTCCATGTTTTCCTTGATCTCGTTGTGCTTGACCATAATGACCACGAAATCGACCGCTGCAAGGAATTCGTCCAGATCATGATACTGATTTGCGACGACGTCCTTCTCGATGAACGGATCATAGACCTTGAGCCCGGTTGCCAGATGACGCTCCTGACTTTCCAGAAGCTGCAGCGTGGGAGATTCGCGCATGTCATCCACGTTTTCCTTATAGGTCAGACCGTAGAGACCGACGCGGGTGATATCGGTCATGCCTTTTTCTTTCATAATCTCATAGATGCGGTTGAGCACGAAATCCGGCATCCCGTCGTTGGTCTTCATCGACTCGTCGATGACCTTGGCAAGAGACGGATAATCGCCGACCAGGAACCACGGATCGACGGAAATACAGTGTCCGCCGACGCCGGGGCCCGGCTGCAGAATGTTCACGCGCGGATGCATATTGCAGATGCGGATGATCTCGTACACATCCATGTTGTCGTGGCGGCAGATCTTTGCCAGCTCGTTTGCAAACGCGATATTGACCGCGCGGAAGGTGTTCTCCACGACCTTGGTCATTTCGGCGGTCTTGATGTCCGTCACGACGATCTCGCCCTGACAGAAGGATGCGTACAACTCCTTGATCTTTTCGCCGATCGCACGGTCGTCCGCGCCGATGGTGCGGTTGTTGTGCAGCAGTTCATAGACCATGTTTCCCGGAATGATGCGCTCCGGCGCATGGACGAGATTCAGATCCTCGCCGATCGTAAAACCGTTCGCCTCAATGACCGGACGGACGTACTTTTCAATCGTTCCCGGCGAAACGGTGGATTCGATGACGACCGTCGCGCCCTTCGGACAAACCTTCATGACATCCTTGACCGCCGCAACGACATAGCAAGGATCGACTTTTTTGCTGAATTTATCATAGGGCGTCGGAACCGAAACGATGTAGGTATCCGTCACCTGATATTCCGTTGTAAACTTGATTCCGGCAGCGACTGCCTCTTGAAACAGCTCGTCTATTCCTTTTTCCTTGAACGTCATTTTGCCTGCGTTCAGCGTGGCGACGAGTTCTTTATTATAGTCTGTACCGATGACTTCAACGCCGTGTGACGCCAGCATCATCGCCGTCGGAAGTCCGATGTAACCAAGTCCAATTACATTTATCATTATTTGTCTCCTTCGATCACCAAGATCCTTGTTGTTTTATCTGTATTTGCACACCCTTGTAAAACAAGGCGTGTGACAGGTTCCGTTTGTAAGTAAAACAAGCTCCGCAAAGCAGGTTTTTGTTTTATGATATCGTCGCTCACGATTTCGCAGATATCTTTACCATGATAGGCTAAGATAGCTTTGCTGCCTGTTATCGTTACATCACAGGGCGTTTGAAGCTCAATGCTGCAGTCCCGATCAACGTGATCTGTTATTTCATAAGCATTACCGTTCATCTGTACGCGTCGTGTATGGAGATAGCCGTTCTCGGACAGTACCGTTCCCTCGAACTTCCGCGCTTCGTGTGAAATATATTGTCGCTTTGTCCAGTCATAAATCAGAAAAGGTCCTCTGGCATTCATCTGCGTAACTCCATCAATCACCGCTGTATTATGACTCTCGTTTTGGATGAGGTGCTTTCCGAGTTCATCCGCATAAGAATACGTCCCCCCGTCACAAAGCACATTAACACCATTGATCCAGAGATCGAAATGCAATTGATCCATGTGCGCCGGGCGAGAACGGTAAACATTGGAAACGATCATCGCCCAGGAACGTTCTCCCCGAAGTGTAAACAAACCGGCATCCGGAAACTGTGCGGACGCTCTGGCGATGGCTTGCCGTTCGAACACATCAAGGGAACGTCCTGACGAAAACCACAAAAGCTCCTCTTGATGCGTCCCATCTGCATACAGTTGCTTCCCTGTACAGAGTGCATAGACGGTATTGATGACAGGACGGAAATCCCGGTAACCGCAGGATGTGACCGGAAAAATCAACGCACCGTCATTGCTGCCGTAATTCGGCATATCTCCGCTTTCATCTTGACACTGATACATCAGAAGAGCCGAATTTCGGATCAACTCTTTACTGTGATCGGAAAGGCTCTTTCCGATCCGTTCTTCAATGCTCAGAACACATTCAAGATTCTGCAATGCAAGCCGCTGATAATTGAACGAAAACTGGCGATATCCGCCGTCAGACGCAAACTGTTCTTCAATCACGCCGTCCAGCATTGAAAACGCTCGGTCCAGCCTTTTTTGATCTTCACAACACCATGCCCCGATAATCATCCCCATCAATTCAGATATGGTATGATTGTTCTTTATGCAGCGGTAGGCATAGAAGAAATTCCCAAGGACTTTGCGATAACAGCGGTCAATCAAATCCCGCATATTGCTTGCGTCTGCATCGGTTGTGATCCCGCAGGAACGGAACACCGTAAAAGAAAGCAGTGCGTTGACCATGCGCAGGCTGCATTCCTGACCGCATTTGAAGTTTGCGCCGTACCCATACGAATTGTGCTTTAACCAATCCGCAAGCTGTTCGGAAAACGCTCGATAATACTTTCTGTCTCCGGTCAGGAGGAATGCCCTGCTCAATGTGATAAAATGTGAAAACCGCGATGCTTCCCACGTGACCTTGATATCTCCGCGATCCCGATCGAAATCCGGAATCCGATACCACTTCTTTGTTTCATCGCAGCGCTTGCCGGTCAACGGGTTCAGCTGCCAATCGATTGGCATTCCGTACTCGAGCTCTACAGAGGAAAAACCGCTGATAACTCCTCTTGCCGCCTGATCTGCAGTCTTGATCAGAGCCGTCTTCTGCAAACCAACGAGTCCGTGTAAAAACGCCTGTAATGCGGAAACATCAATTTTGAATATATCAAGGCGCTTCGGATACCCCGTCCGCTTCTCAAACATTTTTTCCGTTAACGGCAATGTACCGAGCAGCTTCAGCTTCGCGCTATAAAGCGCTCGATTCATTGCCCAACTCAACCCATATTCAGTTAATAATGATTTTAGCATCCGGACGTTCGGCATCAAACTACACTTTCAATCACATCAACCAATTTGTCTGTAAGCACTTTGAAATCGAAATCGTTCGCGCCTTCTCTTGCGTTGCGACCGATCTGATCCCGCTCTTCAGCACTCATATCATGGAAACGCATAATCTCTTTTGCCAGTTCTTCCGGTGTATCCTCATTGAGTTCAACACCGCAATTGTATCGTTTGATGATCGAATAACCCATATGAACGGTGGAGATAATCGGCTTGCCGCTCGCCATGTACTCAAACAGCTTGTTCGAGCTGTTTCCGCGCGTCCAGTTATACTGATTCTGCGCATAGTTCAGCATATTGACAGCGGATCTACTCAGGATGTACGGGACATACTGTCGGTTAACAAAGCCTTTCAGCTTCACGTTGTTAAGATATTCGTTTTGAACACGATCTTTGAGCTCCTGAAGCTGGTTTCCGTCTCCGTAAATCAAAAACTGTACATCATCATAACCGCCGTTTGCTTTCAAGATCTTTGCAGTATCAAGAAGATTACCTACATTATTGACCGGTCGAATTGTACCGACGTATGTGACATTGAATCTTGCCGCATCGTTGAGATCAGCATCATCCAACTGCATTGTTCTGCTTCGCTCCTCGCAGGCGGCAATATCAACACCATTGTTAATATAATGGCATTTCTCTATATCAATGTCTCCGCCTTGTTCGGTCGTCCAGCGCTTTTCCTTCAAATAATCCGTATCGCCCTCTTTGGTAAAAATCAATGCATCCGCTTTTTTATAGATCCAGTGTTCACCTTTGACCAGAATCCTTCCAAGCAAACTGCTCTCCTTTGCTTTACCGAACTGAAAAATGGCTTCCGGCCACAGATCACGGATCTCACAAATACAGGGGATCTTCATCTTTTTGGC
Source organism: uncultured Clostridia bacterium (assembly GCA_947168855.1). GTDB lineage: Bacteria > Bacillota > Clostridia > Christensenellales > CAG-138 > UBA3792. The sequence continues at coordinate 170,291 of CAMVNO010000002.1, read as the reverse complement.
AATTTGAATCCCGGCGACCATCGTCAGCGGGTGGACGCTCGAAGCAATGATCACATCTGGTTTGCCGTGTGCCTTTGCATAATCATGAGCAGTCGGGATGAGATTTTTATAGAATAGCGTCATATTTCCAACGCGCTTCAAGCCGTTCCCCTTCGCAGCAATGGTTTTAACAAATACGAACGGAATCCCATCGGTTTCTTTCACTGAATATTTGTTCTTCCCTGTACTGAACAATTCTTCGCCGTTGACAAGTGTTGTCGAACAAAAGACCGTGACGTCAGATCCCCGTTCCTTCAGTTGCTGTGCGAACCAATAATGACGACCTGCTTTATCGCGATACATATTGGACGCGTAATGATTCATCAGCCAAATATTCATATACGGTTTATTCCCTTTTGAGAGTTGCAGGTATCCCCAGATACTTGCCGCTGACAAGAATGTCCTTTACTACCACGGCTCCTGCACCGATCAGACAATCTTTGCATATGCATATGTTGTTGCTGATGACAGCTCCCGCTCCAACCCATGTATTCTCGCCGATCGCTACCGTTCCGCATAAATGCGCTCCGACAGCAATATGCACATAATCCGAAATTGTACAGTCATGATCGACAGAACTGCATGTATTAATGATACATCCTCTGCCGACTGTTGATCCCGGATTTATGACCGCACCTGCCATGACCGCCGTACCCGGTCCAAGATGGACGTCTTTTGCTATAACGGCACTCGGATGAATTAATGTTGGCTGATGTCTGTCCATGTAATGCTCCGACAGACGTTTGCGAGCAGCCGCATTTCCGATCGCAACAAAAACATCGCCTTCCGGCGCGTTCATGCTTGTCCCGATCCTGCGAAAACCGCCGCATTCTTGAACAGCCGTATTATCATCCAAAAATAAAATGTCGGTATAGCCGTTGAGTTCAGCAATATCAGCTATAACTCTCCCATGACCGGATGCGCCGATGATAATCAGCCTGTTCATTTTTCGCTCCCCATAAACTCATTCATCGTTGCTGCGTTATCATTATTGACGCCTTCTCGCTTCAAGACGGTTTTGATTGTTTCAAAAATGATTTTCCAATCACCTGAAAAAGTAATATGATCGACGTATTTCACATCCCAATCAAACTTTTCTTCCCAGCTGATTGCGTTTCGACCATGCACCTGCGCCAATCCCGTAAAACCGGGACGAACTTCATGACGGCGCGCTTGATGCTCATTGTAACGATCTAAATACTGCACCAGCAACGGTCTCGGTCCGACGACAGCCATATCGCCCTTCAAAATGTTGAAAAGCTCCGGAAGCTCATCCAGCGAAGTCGCACGGAGCTTCTTCCCGAACGGCGTAAGGCGTGCCGCATCCTGCGTTGGATCAATCACGCCGTCCTTCGGCGGAAGCATCGTCCTGAACTTATACAGCTTGAAAATCTTTCCGTCTTTTCCCGGTCTGTCCTGTGTAAACAGAATCGGACTTCCCAGCTTTATGCGAACCAAAATCGCCACAATGATTAAAACAGGCGAAAGTATGATCAGTGCGAATAATGCACATAAAAAATCTTGCGGACGTTTCACAAACCGTTCATAAGGACCGTATGGCTTATGTTTACTCATACGTTCCCCCAATCAGCGAAAGCATCGATGAATAATGTCGATGATCTTATCCTGCTGCTCGGGCGTCATTTTGTTATCGGAGGGCAGGCAGAGACCGCGGCGGAAGATATCCGCGCCGACGTCAAAGCAGCCCGGATGCATCTTGCCGTTGATCGTTATGAAATCGTGATCGCGATAGATCGGTTGCATATGCATGGGCTTCCAGATCGGACGGCCCTCGGCGTTGAAGGCGGCGATCGCCTCGAGAATCTCTGTCGGGCAGGATTTCCCGGGCGTGTGCGTATAGGTTGCTTTTAAGTTGTCGCGAATCTGCCCGCACATGGCGTCCTCGTCGATGATCATGCAGGAGAGCCAGAAGTTGGGTTGAGATTTCTCCGCATCGAACGGATTCATCTTGACGGGCAGGTCTGCAAGCCCGGCTTTGTAGCGCTCGTAGATCGCTTTCTTCTGTGCAATATGCTCATCCATGTACGGAAGCTGCCCACGGATAACGCCGGCAATGATGTTGCTCATGCGGTAGTTATAGCCGATCTCTTCATGCTGATACCACGGCGCCGCTTCGCGGCTCTGCGTGGACCATTTGCGGATCTTTCTCGCATCCTCCTCGCTGTCGGTCAAAAACATGCCGCCGGCGCTTCCTGTAATGACCTTGTTGCCGTTGAATGAAATGCAGTTATAATCGCCGAGCGTGCCGGTTTCCACCCACTCGCCGTTCAGCTTGTACTTTGCGCCGAGGGATTCCGCTGCGTCTTCGACGATCAGCGCGCCGTGCGCATCCGCAATCCGCCTGATCTCTTCCATTTTTCCGGGCGTGCCGTACAAATGCGCCACGACGATCAGACGTACCTCCGGATAGAGTTCAAACGCTTTTTCCAAAGCCTCCGGAGACATATTCCATGTATCCGGCTCCGTATCAATAAAGACCGCATCCCCGTCTTCGTAAGCAACGGGATTGATCGTGGCGCCGAAGGTCATGTCGGAGCAGAACACCCTGTGTCCCTGCAGCGTCCCCTCGTTCACACGAGCCTGTCCATAGAGTTTTTCCCCGGCAAGCTTTGTGGCAAGGTGGAGCGCAGCCGTGCCGCAGGAAAGCGCAACGACATATTTCACGCCGATTCGCGCGGCAATCTGCTTTTCCACCTCATTGATGTTCGCGCCGATGGTCGACACCCAGTTCGTCTGAATGGCTTCGTCCACCCAGTGCTGCTCATCACCGTGCATGGTCGGCGATGAAAGCCATACTTTGCTCTCAAACGGTTTGATACCCTGAAAACGCGGATCCTGTGAAAATGTACTCATGAATTCTCCTCAAACAGTCTCTGTATAACAAATCTTATTCATCGTGTACCTCAATAATCATTCCTGCCGCGTCGGTGTCTTCCGGCGGCGGATGATCCGAAAAAGCAGATACCCCAAAAGGGAGCCTGCCGCAACGCCGATCAGGTCGATCCAGACGTCGGAGATCAACGCGCCGCGACCGGACAGAAGCTGGATGCTTTCGTCCAGAAAAGCGACTGTAAAGCCGACGCCTGCGCTTTTCATGATCCGCCCGTAAAAGCAGAAAACCAACAGAACGGACAGCGTCGTGAACTCTGCAACATGCGCAAACTTGCGGACCGCAGAATCCCCGTGCAATTCGATGCCGATGAGCCGATAGAGCGGTTTCACGATGTGATCCGTAAACCATCCGCTTTCATCCGCCGAAATGCTTTGCGGAAGCGCCGACTGCGCAAAGATCAACACCGCCGCCAATCCTGTTGCAATCAGCAAGGCGATCCTTCTGCTCGAAAGCCGTTTGCTCTCAGCCCGCTGCATGGATCTCATCCTTATCAACCTCAGCGCTTGCGTTGTACACCGTGATCGTCGGACTTCCGGCGCCGTTCTTCACCGGCGTATACGTCGGAACGATGCCGATCAGAAGATCGCGGATATGATCGTCGTTTGCATATGCGGCGTTCATCAGCGTATTGAGATTTCGGAAGAGAAGATCCTGATCGATCGGGATCGGTTTCCCGATATGAATCAGCTCATTGTCGGTTTTCTTGAGCCCCTCCTCCATCATCAGCTTCTCCTCATACAGCTTTTCACCCATACGCAGACCGGTGTATTCGATCTTGATATCGATATCCGGCTTCAGTCCCGCCTGCCGGATCAGATTTCTCGCAAGCGTATCGATCTTGACCGGGCTGCCCATATCCAATACGAAGATTTCACCGCCACGCGCGTACGTGCCCGCGAGCATCACCAGACTGACCGCTTCCGGAATCGTCATGAAATACCGGACAACATCCGGATGCGTGACCGTGACGGGTCCGCCCTTTGCGATCTGCTTCTTGAACAGCGGAATGACCGAGCCGTTGCTGCCCAGCACGTTCCCGAACCGCACGGCTACAAACTCGGTTCTGCAGCTGCTGAACACGCTGCCGGTCCCGTCTTTGTCCGCATTTTCACAGCCTTCGTGCGTGAAGAGCTGCGGGATCTCGTTTGCCTTGCCCGCCTTGATCTTTGCGTCAAAGCACTGCACGATCATCTCGCACAGGCGCTTGCTGGCGCCCATCACGTTGGTCGGATTGACCGCCTTGTCCGTCGAGATCAGCACAAAGCGCTCGCAGCCGTGCACCATGGCGGCATACGCGGTTTTGTACGTTCCGAGCACGTTGTTTTTGATCGCCTCGCAGGGACTGTCCTCCATCAGCGGTACATGCTTATGCGCCGCCGCATGATAAACAACCTGCGGGCGATAGGTGTCGAATACCTTGAATACTCTGCGGCTGTCGCGGACGGACCCGATCAGCACGACCAGATCCAGCTCGGGATAGCGATCCTTGAGTTCCTGCTGAATGTCATAAGCGTTATTCTCATACACATCGAAAATGATCAGCCGCTTCGGCTGATGCGCCGCGATCTGACGGCAAAGCTCGCTGCCGATGGATCCGCCGCCGCCCGTTACAAGAACGGTCTTTCCGTTGATGAACGAATAAACGCCCGAAAGATCGGGACGGATCGGATCGCGTCCCAGAAGATCCTCGACAGCGACGTCCTTCATCGCGCTGACGGTCACCTGTCCGGTAATCAGCTGATACATGCCCGGAAGCTGTTTGAGTTCGCAGTTCGTTTCACTACAGATTGCCAGAATGTCGCGTTTCTGTTCTGCGGTTGCGCTCGGGATCGACAGATAGATCTTGTCGATGCGGTACTTCTCCACCGCGGCAAGGATGTTCTCCCGTCCGCCGATGATCGGAACATCATCCAAATATCTGCCGCGCTTGTTCGGATCGTCGTCGATAATACAGACGACCTTGTCCCGCGTGCCAGGATTGGAAAGCATGTCCCGCAGGATCAGCTGCCCTGCGTTGCCCGCTCCGATCAGCATAACGCGATTCACGGCGGTATGACTGAGGGCTCTTCTGGTATGCCAGCTGTTGATCAGACGCGCGGAAAGACGAATCCCGATAAGCAGCCCCGCCTGAATCAGCGCGCCTCCGAGGTAATAGGAAACCGGCATGCGGTGCCAGAAGATGAGCGAGATCGCAACGGCGTGTATAACAGACAGCATAATCGACACGCTGAGCGTGCGGACCAGCTCTCTGAGTCCGATGTATCTCCACAGGGTTTTATACAGTCTGAACGCCCAAAGAATCAGAACGGAAAACGCCGCGTAGAACAGAATAAAGTGTTTGAATGCGTATAGGTACTTCTCTTCGATATGAGAATAGAAAAAGTCAAAACGCATCCAAAGCGCAAAGAAGTAAGCGACGCAGACTGCTGCAAAATCGTATGCGCCGAGGAGAACGGAAAGAAGGATCTTCCGTTTTCCGTTGCTCTTGTGCTGTTTCGTTTCTTGTTGATTCATGCTGATCACTCCGCATCATGCCGGGAAACTTCCGGCATCCTTTGGTCGTCTCCGTTAACGGAAATCGACATAAACGTCATTGATGTCGCTGCCTTTATCATACCAGCCGACAATGCTGTTGGTCCATCTCAGTTTGATCGGGTTCCCGAACAGCGTATTCAAGGCGTCGCCCGATGTCCTGAGCTTTGTCTCGAGCGTCTTCAACGCGCTGTAATAGGTCTCGCGCTGCTCTATCTCTTCATAGGTCAGCTTGACCGACTCGTCATAATGCGCCTGTATCCATTGATCGACGGTCCCGAACATCGTCCGAAGGTCCTGATAATCCTTCCAGCATTCGGCGTAAGCCGCTTTCTGCTCCTCGCTCATCGCTTCGTCCGAGGAGATCTCGTGCACGGCTGCAAAGAGCTTTTTTGCAATCGACTGATGCTGGATCGCAAGGAAGCCGCTGTCATGCAGAAAGTCCTCATATACCGTCGTATTGACCGTCATCGGCTCGGCGTCGATCCCGTAGACCGCTTTGAGAATGTCGATCCGCTTTTGCTGGTCGATAAACGCATACGCCCAATCGTATTTCATCCGTATCCTTCCCTGGATGCTGTACGAGCTGATGCTGTCCGGATCAACGTCCTTTGCGAAATTCACAAGGGAGATCGTCTGCGCAAGCGTGGTATTCGTATACACATTGTCTCCCATGGTCTTCAAAATATCCGGGACCATGGAAAGCTTGCCTTCCTCCTGGAGCTTTCTGAAGATCGCAATCAGCATTCTGCGCTGCCGCGCCGTGCGGCTTGAATCGAGACCGTCCGCGCTTTTGCGCATGCGCATATACGCCATGACGCCGTAGCCGTCCAGATGACGTCTGCCCGGGTTGATCACACGGTCGTCAAACGTCTTCAATCTGATATCCACGTCAAAGTCGATCCCGCCGATCATGTCGACCAGATCGATCAGCGCCTGAAAATCCACACCGTAATAATACGGAACGGATACGCCGTCCAACCACTCTTCCGCGGCGCGGGAACTCAGTTCAAAGCCGGCTTTCGGATCGTTCATGCCGCCGCCGACATTGAAGATCCCGTTGAATTTATAGATGCCGGTATGCCCCGGCGCGGTCGTCATACAGTCGCGCGCGATGGAGATCAGGCTGATCTCCTTGGAGTCAAAATTGATCGCGGCGATCATGTTTGCATCGGTATGCGGCATCGTACCGCTTGTCGACTTTCCGTTCTCGAAAGCGTCGATCCCGAACAGGGCAATGTTGACGATGCCGGTCAGCGGCGCTTCCGCCGGCTCCGCGGTCGATGGGATCCCTTCCGTCGGGACCGCCGTAGGGATCGGTGTCGATCCCGGTTCCTCCGTCGGCAGATAGGATTTGATTTCGAATGCAGGCGTCACATCCGGCGTCTGTATCGCATCCACACGTACGGATGTGTCGAAAAACACGTCCGGACGTTTCAGAATATACCAGATATAGACGCCTCCGCCGATCAGCGCAAGCGCCAACATCCCAAGGATAAACCACAATACGATCCGTTTTTTATTCGGCTTTTTCGGACGCATTGTCTGGTTTTTTTTGATACCTGTTTCCATATCGGGGGTCTCCTTACTGAATGGTCTCCGGCGTATTTTGCGTTGCCTTCGGCATACGGCGTGCTGATTTTCACTCCGCATACTGCAAAATACGCTGTGCTCCGCCGTCGTATGCGGGGCGACTATGGCCGCGCGCCGCTCGTTTCGGCTTCTTTTCCCCCTTTTGCTGCGTTCCGTCAGAGAAGATTCTCAAGAAGCGTTCCGCACGCCTGCATGACGGTTTTCCACTCCTCCGGATTCCGTTGTCTGACCGTCTGCCATTCGGTATAACCGGTCTTCGTTCCGTGAATGTCGCTTCCCACAGCGACGATTTTCCCTTCCTTGATCCAATCGCGCAGATAGCCGCTCTGCAAATGCTTGGTCAGCGCCGACACATTAACCTGTCCCTTGACACGGTCAAGCTTCATCAGCGATTCAACCTGTTTGCGATCATACCGATCCACATGCGCGAGTACGATTTGAATATCCTGCCGTTCGCTCACCGCTTCCACGGAATCGAGCAGGCGGTCCGTCCAATGCGAAAACGGCATTTCAAGAAGCAGGATGTTTGTTCCCATCAGGCAAAGATCCTCAAGATGCGGCAGGCGGTCGATCCCTTCGAATGCCAGTACCTCCGCGCCGAGAATCACCCGAGGGCTGCCCTCCTCCATATTTCTCTTCAGCTCCAGCCAGCTGCGTGCGCGCTGCTCAAGGAACGATTCTACGCTGTCCTGCTGCCCATAGAAATGCGAGGTGGCGCAGATGAGATCGACGCCGCCCGCCTTTGCCAGACGAAGCTGCTCCAGCGAATTCGCCAGATCCTTGCTGCCGTGATCGAGCCCCGGAAGAATGTGCGCATGGAAGTCGATCTCTGCGGAAACGCTCTTCTTCGACGGCTTCCGGCTCGCGCTTATCCCGCTGTCCGCATCATAATCCGGCGTATTGCCGTAGCGATAACCGTACCGATACTCATATTTATAGCCGTACTTGTAACCGTACTTATACCCGTACCTATAGCCGTATTTGTAACCGTATTTTCCGCCCTGTTTGAGATTCAGGTCGTTGATGACAACGCCGCAGATCCGGCTGCCCGCGCTTTGAAGGGTGCTTTCGGCTTCCGCAAGCTCCCTTTGCTTGGTCTTTGCGGAACGGATGACCAGCACCATGCCGTCCACCACGCGTGAAACGATCTGCGCGTCCGCGACCTCGTTGATCGGAGGCGTGTCGATGATGATGTAATCGTATTGCCTGCGGAATTGTTCGATCGCGTTCTGGAACGCGGCGGATGCCAGCATTTCCGAAGGGTTCGGCGGAATTTTACCGCATGCAATGATCGACAGCGGAAGCCCTTCCACGCCGTAGACATCGCACACGTCAACCTTTGCGATCAGATCGCTCAAGCCGTTCTTGGTGTGAATGTGCCAAAGGCGCGCGACGTTCGGCTTACGCATGTCGCAGTCGATGAGCAGCGTCCTTTTCCCGAGCATCGCAAACGATACCGCAATGTTCGAGGCCGTCAGGCTCTTGCCTTCGGACGGATTCGCGCTGGTTACGCCGAAGACCTTGCAGCCGCGGTCGTCCACGGAGGAAACGCTGTACATTAGATTGGTACGAAGCTGTACATACGCTTCGCGAATGGCAAATGCGCTGTTTTCGGTCAGGATCTTCTTTCGGTTTTCCCGGATCTGTGCGCGTTCTTCCTGCTTGCGGTCCTTTGCGGAGCGCCTGAATGTAATCTTACTCATTGACGATTTCCTCCCGCAGCGTGACTTCCCATTGCGTCGTTTCCTCATTGCCGACCACGATCATCGGCACCGTTCCGATCACCGGACAGCGGCTGACCTTTTGTACCTCCTCCGAGGTATAGATCGTCGTATCCAGGTAGGCGCGCAGCACGAAATACACGGCGGCAAGCAGAAAGCCCGCCGCAAATCCGATCACGATATTCCGCGACAGATTCGGGCTGGAAGGACCGTTCGGAACCGTCGCGTAGTCAACGATTTCAACGCCGCCCGCTTTCGTGATTCGAATGATCTGGTCCGGTATATATTTTGCAAAGGTATTGGCAATGTCCGCAGAGAGCTTCGGATCGCGCGTCGTAACGCTCACGCGGATCAGTTTTGTCCCATCCGGAACGGAAACGGACGTCATGCCCGATAAACTCAAGGACTGAATGTTCCATGCCGCATGCTCCGGATGCTCTGCGTTGAACCGTTCCGCAACGACGTCCAGAACGGAATTGCTCTTAACGATGACCTGATAAGTTTTGATCAGGTTGTCTGCAGCATTCAGTTCGCTGTAACTGATCGTTCCCGTCTGGTTTTGCTCCGCAGTCGTAAAGACATACATGGATATGGACGCCGTATACTTCTTCTTGATCACGAAATGCGTGATCAGACCGACTGCGACGGCGACGAGTACGCCGGCAAGCAAAATGTAGATCCATTTCGAAAGCAAAATCTGAAAGACATCCCCGAGATTGATTTCGACTTCGTTCCTGTCCCTTCTAACCTGTTCCAAAGCTGTTGATCCTTTCTGATATAGTACGAAGGTCGATGCGCCAGATCGATCCGACCGCATTTCTGTGCCGTTTTTTCGCATATTTAGCGCAAATCCATCAATATTTACGATATTATATATAGCAAGCACATAATATCGCATAATACTAGACGATAGTATTATACACAAGCCCTCCTTATCCGTCAACATATTATTATGGAATATAAAATGGATCAACCCGAATGTGATTGCTCAGCGCTGTTCCGTTCATTCGCGTTTTTTCTGTTTTTATCATAAGATGCTTACGCAATACCGTCAATACATTCGATATCATTCGACATTACGATCTCTTTTTTGACAAAAAACCGGCAGAGCCGTCTCTGTCGGATTATGGGAAGCGTTCGATTCAGTCGGACGACTTGTGCAGCATTTCAAGGTCCGCATTGCCCTCGAGATATTCGATCGTGCACCAGATATTCCGGAATAGCGCGTCGCCGTCGCCGAGCGCGATCTGCACCGTCTTGCGGCTTTTGTTGACCTTCAGGACCTTTGCCTCCATGCCGACGAGCGGTCCGCCGACAAACGCGATCTTTGTGCCGACCTTGACGACCTGGGACACGTCGATCACGCACGCATAACGCTTGAGCCAGTTCACAAACGCGATATCCTCGCCGCGCAGCGCGCAACTCCCGTCCTCATAGCGCAAAACCTTCAGCACGCCGGAATAATGTCGGATCGTTTCCCAGTCCGGTTCGGTTTCTGCATCCAGAAAAACGTAGCCCGGCAGCAGGCGCGCCTTCGTCCTCCGGAGTCCGCCGGCGTCCGGCTTGTTGCGTACCGCAAGCGGAGAATACGCCGCATATCCGCTGTGTTTCAGCAAATCAATAATGAAACCTTCCTGTCCGCTTTTGCAGAACAGACAATAGCATTCCATCGGCGTTTCTCCTTCCCCCTGCGCGGCGTTTTTCAGTGTCCCCATTATAGAGACTGCAATGTACAATGTCAAGAAAACGTACGTTTTTTCTCTTGATGTTGCGGGCAATCTGCTATATAATCAATACGTCAGTCAAAATCTGTCTCCGTATGGAAAGGAAGCGCCTATGATCCTCGTTCAAAAGATACAGATTCCCGATCTCCCGACCGAAAAACCGCGTCGACTGTATGTTTATCTGCCGAAGGACTATGAGAAAAGCGAACGCCGCTATCCCGTCCTCTACATGTTCGACGGGCATAATGTGTTCTACGACCGTCACGCGACCTACGGCAAGAGCTGGGGCATGAAAGAATACCTGCAAAAATCCGGGCTTCCGGCGATCCTTGTCGCCGTCGAATGCAACCCGGAAGGCTTCCGCCGTCTGTTTGAGTACAGTCCCTGGGATTTCTCCGCGCCGCGTCCGGTCGGCGACGTCGAAGGGCTCGGCAAGGTCACGATGGATTGGTTCACGACCGTTCTGAAGCCGGAAATCGACAAGAACTACCGCACGCTGCCCGACCGCGGGCACACGATGATCGCCGGAAGCTCCATGGGCGGGCTGATGTCGCTCTATGCCGCCGTGGAATACAATCATGTCTTTTCACGCGCGGCGGCGCTGTCGCCGAGCCTCTGGGTCTCGCCTTCAAAGCTCAGAGAACTGATCCGCTCGCGCACGCTCTCGGAACCCACGCGCATCTGGCTCGATTTGGGGACCGGCGAGATCGACCCGAAGCGCCGCGCGCTTTCGGGCATGTTTGAAGCGGCAAAGTTGCTCTCGCAGGCGGGCGCAGACGTCTCCGCGAACGTCATCCCCGGCGCGGTGCACAATGAGGCGGCATGGGAAAAGCGCATCCCCGATTTCATGAAGTACCTTGCAGACGATATGGTGAACGCATGAATATGCCGGAACCGTTTGAACGCGATTATCGGATCGCATACTCCGATACGGACATCAAGCGGCAGCTGCGGCTGTCGCGGCTGTTTACGCTTCTGCAGGAGGCGGCGACCGACCACGCCGCCCTGCTCGGCGCGGGACGTGAAAAAACGCTGGACCGCGGGATCCTTTGGATCGTAACGCTGCAGCAGGCGACCGTACGCCGGATGCCGGTCTACGACGAACCGGTGAAGATCGTCACCTGGCCGGGAAAGCCGAAGCACGTGCTGTTCCCGCGTTATTACAGGATCATCGACAAACGCGGAGACGCGCTGATCGAGGCGAGCTCATTATGGGCGCTGATGGATCAGAACACGCGCAAGGCGGTCTTTCCGGAGCAATGCGGCATTCTGGTTCCCGGCATGCAGACGGGCATGGAAACCGCCCTCCCCCGCGCCCCGAAACCGCCGCTGACGGAGGAAACGTTCGCATTCACGGTGCCCTACAGCTATATCGATCAGAACGGACATATGAACAACACCCGCTACTTCGATCTTGCGGAGGACCGCATGCCCGCCGCGCTGCGTGCGCGCAGGCTCTGCGGTGTGCAGACCGAGTATTCCCGCGAGGCGCGGCCGGACGAAACGATCACGCTGAAAAAAGAGCTTGTCGGCGATACGTTTCTGCTTGCCGGCGAAAGCGAAGGACAGAAGCTTTTCAGACTCGCGCTTTCCTACGCGCCGGAAGAATTCTGAACAACCGGAGGTACTGCAATGCATCTCAGAAACATGACCCTGTATTCGATCTTCGTCCGCAATTTCGGCGGCACGTTCCGCGCGGTCGAAGAAGACCTGCCGCGCATCCGCGATCTCGGCGTCGACGCGATCTGGCTTTTGCCGATCCATCCGATCGGAACGGAAAAGCGCAAGGGATCGCTCGGCTCGCCGTACGCGATCAGCGACTACCGCGCCGTCAATCCGGAGTTCGGCACGATGGACGATTTCGTACACCTCTGCGGCAGGGCGCACGCGCTCGGGCTGAAGGTTCTGATCGACGTCGTGTATCATCACACCTCGCCGGATTCCGTTCTTGTCAAAGAGCATCCCGAATACTTTTACCGCAAGCCCGACGGCTCGTTCGGCAACCACGTCGGCGACTGGAGCGACATCATCGACCTCGATTTTGAAAACCGCGCGCTTTGGGACGAGCTCATTGACACGCTGTGCTTCTGGGCGCAGTATGTCGACGGATTCCGGTGCGACGTCGCTTCGCTCGTGCCGCTCGGCTTCTGGCTTGAGGCGCGGAAGCGCGCAGAGTCGGTGCGTCCCGGCTGCATCTGGCTTGCCGAATCGGTCGAGCACGGATTCATCCGGTACAGTCGCATGCAGGGGCTTGTCGCGCTGTCCGATTCCGAGCTCTATCAGGCGTTCGATATCTGCTACGATTACGACGTCTACGAAGATTATGTCGCATATGCCGAGGGAAAACTCCCGCTGTCCGCGTACGTCAAGTCGCTCGAGCGTCAGGAAAGCACCTACCCCGCGGATTACGTGAAGCTCCGCAATACCGAAAACCACGACCGTCCGCGAACGGCGGAGCTGTTTCCCGATCCGACGGTCCGCGAAAACTGGCTTTGCTGGAATTTCTTCCAGAAAGGCCTGGCGCTGCTCTATTGCGGGCAGGAATGGGCAGCGGATCACACCCCGTCGCTGTTCGACCCCGACCCGGTCTTGCGGGAAGGCAAGCCGATGCATGAAGCGCTCCTGAAAAAGCTGATCGCCATGAAGAAGGATCCGCTTTTTGCGGACGGCGTCTATACGCCCGAAGCGCGGGAAAACGACGTGATCGTATCGGCATGGACGCTCGGTGACCGCAAAGCGGTCGGGGTGTTCAGCATGCGCGGGAACCCCGCGTCCGTCGAAGTCCCGCTTTCGGACGGCGCATATCGCGATCTGCTTTCCGAAGCGGAATGCGCCGTACAAAACGGCAGGATCGTATCCGATGGGAAACCGCTCGTATTTTTGGTCGGTTGACCGATTATTATCCGGAAACCCATTGCAGACGGAAACAGAATCGGATATAATAATTGATTGAGTATGAAAGCGGCGGAACGGTTCGCCGCAAAAGAATAAACAGGAGGAAGCTATGGAATTAAAAGAGAAAAAAACGATCGAAGCGTTTGCTCTCAAGATCCGCATGGCGGCGCTCGAAGCGATCCATTCGATCGGCTCCGGTCACGTCGGCGGCGTCATGAGCATTTCCGATGCGCTCGCCGTTCTGTACGGACGTGAGATGCACGTAAACCCCGAGGATCCGAAATGGCCGGACCGCGATTATCTTGTCATGTCGAAGGGACACGCGGGTCCTGCAGTCTATGCGACTCTCGCTTTGAAGGGCTTCTTCCCCTATGAAGAGCTCAAAACGCTGAACCGCGGCGGCACGCGGCTTCCGAGCCATTGCGACCGCAACAAGACCCCCGGCGTGGATATGACGACCGGTTCTCTGGGACAGGGCACGTCGCAGGCGGCGGGTCTTGCGCTCGGCAACAAGCTCAAGGGCAGAAACAGCCGCGTCTTCCTGATCGTCGGCGACGGCGAAATGCAGGAGGGACAATGCTGGGAGACCTTCCTGTTCGCGAGCGCGAAAAAGCTCGGGAATCTCGTCGTGCTGATCGACTGGAACAAGCGTCAGCTGGACGGCTATCTCGAAGAGGTCCTGCCGATGGGCGATTTCGTCGCCAAGATGGAAGCGTTCGGCTTCGACACCGTCAAGGTCGACGGCGGCGACGTGGAAGCGATCGCGGCGGCGCTCGAGCGCACGAGAAACGGCGGAGAAAAGCCGTACGCGATCGTGCTCGATTCGATCAAGGGACACGGCGTGGACGAAGTTGAGAATACGGCAATGAACCACAGCATGCCGGTCACCGACGAACGGTTTGCAAACTGGACCGCAGAGCTGAAGGCAAAGCTCGATGCATTGGAGGGCTGAAAACATGACGAAAGTAGTTTATAACGGTGAAATGGATCCGCGTCTCTGCAAGGACGTGATCGGCGCGACGGTTGCCGGGCTTTGTGAAGACGATCCCGACGTCATCTTTCTCGACGCCGACCTGATGAGCTGCTCCGGCACGCTGAAATGGTCGAAAACGCACGGCGACCGCGCGATCGACTGCGGCATTGCGGAAGCGAACATGGCGGGCGTTGCGGCAGGTCTTTCCGTCGCGGGCTTCAAGCCGATCATCCACAGCTTCGGCACGTTCGCCTCGCGCCGCATCTACGATCAGATCTTCCTGTCCGGCGGCTACGCAAAGAACGACATCACGGTCATCGGCACCGACCCCGGCGTCACCGCCGCGATGAACGGCGGTACGCATATGCCGTTCGAGGATATGGCGCTCTATAACGCGCTGCCCGGCTCGACCGTGATCGACGCGTCCGATCCGACGTGCCTTGCAAGCGTATTGAAGCAGTGCGTCAACCGTCCCGGCATCAAGTATATCCGCGTGGGCAGAAAGCAGTACGCAAAGGTTTACGAGGACGGCGCCGAGCTTCCGATCGGCAAGGCGGTCACGCTCAAAGAGGGCACGGACGTTGCGATCTTCGCCGCGGGCATCATGCTCCACGAAGCCATGAAGGCCGCCGCTTCTCTCGAAGCGCAGGGGATTTCCTGCGCGGTCGTCGACTGCTTCACCGTGAAGCCGATCGACGCGGACGCCGTTGAAGCATGGGCAAGGAAATGCGGCGCGGTCGTCGTCGCCGAAAACGGAAACCGCCACGGCGGACTTTATGGCATGATCCTTGAGGTGCTCGCGGAGCGCTGCCCCGTTCCCGCCCAATGCGTTGCGGTCGAGGATGAGTTCGGCGAGGTCGGCACGCAGGGATATCTGCAGGAACGCTTCGGACTGACCGCCGCGCACATCGAAGAACAGGTCAAAGCCGTGCTCGCAAGAAAGTAATCAAACCGAAGGAGTACATATATGGATTACGCAAAAGAATCGCTCCGTCTGCACGGAGAATGGAAGGGCAAGATTGAGGTCATCGCAACGGTTCCCGTGGCGACCAAGGAGGATCTGAGCCTTGCCTACACCCCCGGCGTGGCGCAGCCGTGTCTGGAGATCCAGAAGGACATCAACAAGAGCTATGAGCTCACCCGCCGTCATAACCTCTGCGCGGTCATCACCGACGGCAGCGCGGTGCTGGGTCTCGGCGACATCGGTCCCGAAGCCGGCATGCCGGTCATGGAAGGCAAGTGCGTGCTCTTCAAGTCGTTCGGCAACGTCGACGCGTTCCCGCTGTGCATCAAGACGCACGACGTGGACGAGTTCGTCAACGCGGTGTATCTGCTCTCCGGATCTTTCGGCGGCATCAATCTTGAGGACATCTCGGCGCCCCGCTGCTTTGAGATCGAACGCAAGCTCAAGGAAAAGTGCGACATCCCGATCTTCCACGACGATCAGCACGGCACCGCGGTTATCACGCTTGCGGGACTTACCAATGCGCTGAAAGTCGTCGGCAAGAAGAAGGAAGACGTCAAGGTCGTCACAAGCGGCGCAGGCGCGGCGGCGGTCTCGATCGTGAAGCTGCTGCTTTCCGCGGGCTTTAAAAACGTTACCATGTGCGACCGCAAGGGCGCGATCTACAAGGGCAGGGACGGCCTGAACTGGATCAAGGAAGAGATGGCGGAGGTCACGAACCTCGAGCACAAGGCGGGCAGTCTTGCGGACATGCTCGTCGGCGCGGACGTGTTCATCGGCGTTTCGGCGCCCGGCACGGTCACGACCGAAATGGTCAAGACCATGAACCGCGACGCGATCGTCTTTGCCTGCGCGAACCCGACGCCCGAGATCTTCCCGGACGACGCAAAGGCAGGCGGCGCAAAGGTCATCGCAACGGGCAGAAGCGACTACCCGAACCAGATCAACAACGTTCTGGCGTTCCCGGGCATCTTCCGCGGCACGTTCGACGTGCGCGCAAGCGACATCAACGAAGAGATGAAGATGGCGGCGGCAAAGGCGCTCGCGGATCTGATTTCCCCTGAGGAGCTTTCCCCGGACTACATCATCCCGAAAGCCTTCGATCCGCGCGTGGGCAAGGCGGTCGCGGCGGCGGTCGCAGAGGCTGCAAGACGCAGCGGCGTTGCAAGGATCTGACGATCCCGGTCTGACGAAAAGAATACAGCAAAAGCGGGCTTTTCGCCCGCTTTTTTCGTGCCGATCTTTCAGATTTTCAGCGTCAGGTTCTCCCCCACTATCCCTACGAACGCGCCTTTTTGCGCCTGCGGGGAATCGGGATGACAGAGAAGCCACTTGTTTCGCATCCATAAAAGTCCCGCTTCTCCGGGCGCGGAGGGATCGACCGCATCCAAAGGCGCATTCGTGCCGCGTTCGAGCACGACAAGGCAGTTAAAGCCGGATTCCTTGATCCGGCACGGCGCAAAGTGCAGCACGCGCGGATGGATCTCCACAAGCGTTTCGGGCGGGAGATAAAAGCCCCTGACGTCCCCCGAATCGAGCGTACGATCGTGCACATCCGAAGGCAGCGCAAGCAGCAGCACGAGACCGGTCGTTGAATAATTGACCTCGCTGCATTTATGGTACTCCTCGGCGTTCAGCGTACAGCCTCTGCCGTTGCAGAAGCCCGCCTGAACCGGCATGCCGCCGAACACGGTCTTCCCCACCGTTTCGATCGCGTCGAGCGCTTCGAGCGCGGGGTCGCTTGCCACGTACCGATTGCCGGTTTCCGGAATGCCGGTCGCTTCCATGGCACGGGACAGCGCGTCCCGGTCCGCGCAGGGCAGGATCCGCCCGTACGGCGCGAACTCCGGATCGGTCACCGCAAAAAGCTTCAGGTCCGGATTTGTTTTCCGAAGCTGTTCCAACACGTTCATTCGGTCATGCCTCCGTTCCGATAAAAATGGATCGTGTACAAAAGTCCCGCCGCTTTGCGTTCAAGCTGTCCGTTGAAGCGGCTCTTTTCGAGCGGCACCGCATGCGCCGCGTCCACGCCGACGTCCGTCTCCGCCGCAAGCCGCGACCAAAAATACGGATGCTCGAAGATCTCGCCGTACAGTACGATCTTGCCGGGGTCCATGAGATACACGACGCTTTTCAGCGCGTCCGCAAGCGCTTCCGCCGCGCGGTCCGCGATCTTCATCGCGCCTGCGTCGCCGCCGCGCGCCGCGTCCAGCACGAGCCCGGTCGTGACCGCATGTCTGTCGCCGTTCGTCATCTGCCATAAGAGCGGCGTTTCCGTTTCGGAAAGGATCGCCTGTGCGTCTTCACGGATCGCCGCGGGAGACGCGATCGTTTCGAGGCAGCCGGACTTGCCGCAATGACACGGCTTGCCGCCGCGCCGGATCACCGGGATGTGCCCGATCTCCGCGCACTGCCGCCGGTCACCCTCCAAAATCTCGTCGCCGACGGCAAACGCCGCGCCGATGCCCGTCCCGCATCGCAAAAAGAAGATGCTTTCCGACTTTTCGTCCCGGGACAGGTACGCCTCCGCCGAAAGCAGCGCGCGGACATTGTTCGAGAGCACTGTGGAACGGCCCGTGTGCTTTTCAAAGCTGTCGCAGATCGGAAAATCCTCCGCGTCCAGCGCGTCATAGCTGGATTTAACGGTCCTGCCGTCCTCGCCGATGACGCCGCGAACCGCAATGCCGATGCCGAGAAGCTTGCCGAAGCTTTGTTTGCAGCTTTGGATCTGTTCCGTCAGATGATTGCAGAGCAGCTGAACCGTCTGTTCCGCAGGCGCGCGGATCGGCAGCGGAACCGTTTCAAAGAACAGCACGGTCCCGTCCGCCCGCACGGCGGACACGCTTGCCTTCCCGAGCCCGATCGAAACGCCGAGCGCCGACAGCTTTTGATCCGCAAGCCGCAGCGTGATCTCGCGCCGGCCTGCGCCGTCGGAACGCACGGAGCCGTCCTCATAAATCAAACCTTCCTCGATCAGCTCCGCCGCGATCTTGGTCATCGCCGCAGGTGTCAGCCCGAGCAGCGCGGCAAGGCGCTTTCTGGAAAGCCCGCCGTACCGGTGCAGAGAAAGCAGCACCGCGGCGCGGTTCTGGCGTTTGAGTCCGATCATGTTGTCGCCTTCGGTCCGCATTTACGCGTCCTCCCGTTTCGGTTGTTTGTTTTCCGGATGAAGCCTGCCGCGCAGAAGAATGATCATTGCGCCGAAAAGCACCACCCCGATCCCGACGAGCTTCCACGCCGTCAGCTTTTCATCGAGAAACAGGATCCCGACGATGCAGCTCAATACCGGCATCAGAAGAAGCAAGAGCTTGACGATCCAGACCTCATGCCGTCTGAGGTTCCGATAGTAGAAGAAATAAATCCCGGTCTGTGCCAGTCCGCCGAGCGCAACAAGCCACCAGAAGCCCGGCGTTTCACTTGGCTTCAGCGCCGCAAGATCTCCGCGCGAGACCGCAAAAGCTGCGAACAGCAGCAGCACGACGAAATTGTTGTAATACGAGATCGTATCCGCCTTCTGTCCGTGCCTGTCCTGCGCCGCCTTGATGATGAACGCGTTCGCGGTCACGCACGCCGCGCTCGCGATAAAGAACAGATCCGTCGGACGGAACGAGATCTCCGAAAAATCCAGCCCGAGCACCAGCAGCACGCCGAACAGCATGAGAATACTGCCGATCCAGTCGGTGGCGTAGAGCCGTTTCCGATAGATCGCAACGGTCAAGAGATTTACCATCAGCACGTCGGTTTTCAGAAGCGCCGTGCCCGTGCCGAGCGAGCCGCCCGCGGCGTAGCCGAGGTTTGCAAAGAGGTCTAAAAGGAATCCGAACACGCCGATGATCACGAGGATTACCGTCGCCCTGCCCTGCCGGAGCAGCTCCTTGAATCCGCCGGTTGCCGCAAGCTGTGCGGAGAGGAACACGAGCGCCGCCATACGCAGCAAAAAGCCGGTCGCGTACGGCGAGCCGGTCACGCCCACCATGTACTTGCTGACGGCGTAATACGCGGTCCACGCGATCACCATGCCGGCGATCATGCCGACGTCACGAAACCGTCCCTTCATCTGAGCGCTTCAAACATGGTCCGCAGCGCGGCTTCGTCCATCGCCACGGGGTTGTTGCCCATCAGCGGATGCTTTGCCGCATCGCGCGCGAGCTTATCAAGATCAACTTCTCCGAGATCGGAAAGCGTCCTTTTGAGCCCTGCAAGCTGTTTCAATGCTTTGATGCGCTCCGCAAGCTCGTCCGTGCCGGAAAGCCCGACGCAGCGGCAGAGCGTCATAAGCCGCTCGTCCGCATTGATGCGCACAAAGCTGTCGAGCGTGAACGCGCACGCCTCGCCGTGCGGCAGGTGGTAATCCTCTGAAAGCGGATAGCTGCAGGCATGGCTTCCTGCCGTTTTCGGAAGCGCAAAGCTCATGCCGCCCAAAAGCGCCGCAAGCGACATATTCTCGCGCGCTTTGAGGTTCGATCCGTCACGGTACGCGGTCTCGAGGTTTTCGAGCACAAGGCGCACCGCCTCGATTGCGCAAAGATCGGAGATCGGCTGATGGTTTTTACTCCAGTACCCCTCCAGCGCATGCGCCATCGCGTCGAGCCCTGTGTTCATTGTCGTGCGCGGCGGCACGGTGACCGTCAGCGCCGGATCGATGATCGCGAGCGTCGGCATAAAGACCGGGTTGTTGATCGTCTTCTTTTCCCTGCCGTGGCTGATGACCGAGACCTGCGTGACCTCGCTGCCGGTGCCGGCGGTCGTCGGGACCGCGATCATCGGAAAACGTGTCTTCGGAAACGGCGTTTCGCCCGTAAAGCACGCAAGCGCGTCCGCGTTTTCCCGCGCGATCGCCGCCGTAAACTTCGCCGTGTCCATGGTGCTGCCGCCGCCGATACCGACGATGGCGTCGACGCCGTATTCACGCGCAAGCTTTGTCGCCTCGATGACGCCTTTTAGCTGCGGGTTCTCCTCCACATCCGAAAAGACCGCCGCGATCTCCGGGATCTCCTTCTGCATCGCTTCGACCCCGGTCCTCATAAACCGGTCGCACACGACCAGACAGCGCGCCGCGCCGAGGCTTTTGATTTCCCCGCCGAGCGCATTCACGCTGCCGACGCCGAACCGGATCGCAACCGGCTGGCGGTACAAAAACTCAAGCGCCATAGATCCCGTCCTCGATCTTTTTGACCTCGGCGGAGAACTTGTGCATGTTCACCGCACGCCAGTCCTCCAGGTCCTGACACCATTCGGTTGCGAGGAACGTCTTGACCATTTCGATCGCCATCTCGGGTCCGACAATCCAGCCGCCCATGCACAGCACGTTCGCGTTGTTGATCGCGCGCGCCATCTTCGCGGAATAGACGCCCTCGCACGCGACGGCGTGAACGCCCTTGAACTTATTGGATACGACGCACATGCCCGCGCCGGTGCCGCAGATCAGGACCGCTTTTTCATAGGTACCGTTCTGCACGAGCGGCGCAACATCGCTCGCCACGCGGTAGTAGGGATGGACCTCGGAAAGATCCGTGGTGCCGAGGTCGTCAAATTCGATGCCCGCCTCACAGAGATACGCCTTGATCGCTTCCTTCACGACAAAGCCGGATTTGTCGCTTCCGATTGCAAGTTTCATAAACTTATTCCTCCTGATTTATTTGAGCGCAGCCGCTTCCTTTGCGGTCTTGATGATGTTTTCCACGGTCAGCCCCGTGACCTCACGAAGGTACGGCAGCTTGCCGACCTCGCCGAACCGGTCCTGAACGCCCACCGCTTTGACCGGGATCTTTTCCCCGGCAAGCGTTTCAAGCACCGCGGAATGCAGTCCGCCGATGACGTTGTGATTCTCGACCGTCAGCACGGCGCCGGTCTTCCCTGCCGACGCAAGCACCGCCTCGCGGTCGATCGGCTTGATGGTGTGGATGTTGATCACGTCGCAGGAGATCCCCTCCGCTTCGAGCGCTTCCGCCGCTTCCAGCGTGTCCTTCGTGAGCATGCCGGAAACGAAGATCGAAAGGTCTTTGCCCGTTCTGAGCGTATCCGCCCGGAACAGATCGAATTGATAATCCTCGGGGAACACATCCGGAAGCTCCTTCCGGAACAAACGCACATAGACCGCGCCGGGATACTCGTTCAGCACCGGCATGGCGGCTTTGAGCTGCACGCCGTCGACCGGCTCGAAGATCACGAGCCCGGGGATCGAGCGCAGAACGCCGATATCCTCCATGCTCATATGCGTGCCGCCGTTCAACTCCGCCGAGATGCCCGGGTCGGTGCCGACGATCTTGACGTTCTGCTTCGCGTACGCGATCGAGATCGCGATCTGATCGCAGATGCGGCGGCTCGCAAACGGCGTGAAGCTCTCGATCCACGGCTTGAACCCGTAGCTAGAAAGCCCCGCCGCGATCGATGCCATGTTTTGTTCCGCAACGCCGCAGTCAAAAATCTGCGTGCCGTAATATTTCTCCCGCAGCTTGATCGTACCGCTCGCCTTCGCAAGGTCCGCGTCCAGAAGCACGACGTGTTTGTCCTCCTGCATCAGCTTATCGAGACAATCCGCATAAATCGCCCGCATTTCCATGGTCATGCCTCCCCTCTCAGTTCCCGGATGGCGGCTTCCGCCTGCTCCGCCGAAAGATTCGTATTGTGGTTGCCTGCGCCGAGATCCTCGATCCATTTGACGCCGCAGCCCTTCTTCGTGTTCAGGATCACCATCGTGGGCTTTTGGGAGCCGATGCCGAGCTTTGCGTGCTTCACCGCCGCGCGCACCTCGTCGATGTCGTTGCCGTCCTCGACGTCGATCACGTTCCAGCCGAACGCTCTCCATTTCTCGTCCAAAGGCGCGATGCCGTTGACCTCCTCGACCGTGCCGTCGATCTGCAGCTTGTTGTAGTCGGTGAACGCGATCAGGTTGTCGAGCTTCTTGCTCGCCGCGAACATCGCCGCCTCCCAGATCTGTCCCTCCTGGCTTTCGCCGTCGCCGATCAGCGTGTAGATCGTCGCGCCGTCGTGTTCGAGCTTACTGCCCAGCGCAACGCCGACCGCGCAGGAAAAGCCCTGTCCCAAGGATCCCGTCGTCATATCGATCCCGACGGTGCGGTTCATGTCGCAATGGCTCGGCAGGTTCGTGCCGCCCCGGTTCAGCGTCAGAAGCTCTTTCTTGTCGAAATAGCCGCGGTTACTGAGTGTTGCGTAGACCGCCGGACCCGCATGCCCCTTCGAGCAGATGAAGCGGTCGCGTCCCGCCTTTTTCGGCTCGTTCGGATCGATGTTCATTTCCTCAAAGTACAGTACGGTCAGAAGCTCGACGACCGACAGACAGCCGCCGATGTGACCGACGCCTAAGTTTCCGATGCAGCGCAGCACGTCGCAGCGGATATCCAGCGCGATTTTCTTCAGATCCTGTTCCAATTCCCTGTTTTCCTTTATTTAATTCATTCTGTTAATCAAATCAATTTTATCCGCAAAGATGCGAATTGTCAAGGGAAATAGCATTGACTTTCGGACGGCTGTGGATTATGATTGATTAAAAGCATGTAATAATTCGGAGGATGGAATTGATATGAAGGAATTTACCCCGGTTTACGTTCCGGTCGGCGTGCCGACGTTTCATATGGAAAGCGCGCAGGACGCATTCGTCCGCTCGTGCAAAGCGCTTCGTGCGCTCGATCCCCGCTTCGTCTGCCCCGCGGAAAAGCTGCTGTCGATCGACGCGCTGAAAGCCTATCTCGAAAATCTGTCGCCCGATCTGATCGTGTTTCAGAACCTGACCTTTGCAAACGCGGCGTATATGAGCGAAGTGCTGCGCCGTTTCAATTGCCCGATCGTGCTGTGGACGCTCCGCGAGCCGGTGATCGACGGCGGACGGCTGCGCCTCAATTCGCTGACCGGCGCGTACTCCGCGGCAAACACGCTGCGCGCGTTCAACGACCGCTCGTTCGTCTACGTCTTCGGCGCGCCCGAGGAGGCGCGGGTAACCGGGGAACTGAACGCCGCAATCTCCGCGGCCTCCGTGATGCACGCAATGCGTTCCCTGAAGGTCGCCGCGATCGGGCACACGCCGCAGGGCTTCGGCTTCGGCAGAGCGCTCGATGCGGAAATGATGAACACCTTCGGCGCGGAGCTCGTTTCGATCGAAGCGCGGGAGCTGATCGACCGCGCGAAAGGCTATACCGACGAGGAATGCAAGCCGTATCTTGAAAAGACCGCTTGCGCCACCTGCGGGCTCGACTGTACGCCCGAAAAGAACCGGCTCGACCACGCAAGACTTTATAAGGCGTACAGCGATTTCATCACCGAAAACGGCGTCGGCGCTTTGGCGTCGCGCTGCTGGCCGGACTTTTTCACCGCGTTCGGCACGCCGGTCTGCACGGTGCTGTCGATGCTGAACGACGACGGCGTCGCCTCCGCTTGTGAAGCGGATATTTACGGCGCGCTGTCGATGTGGGTGGGCATGCGGCTTTCCGGCTCCCCCGTCTTCTTCGGCGATCCGGTATCGCTCGACGAGAACGAAAACACGATCACGTTCTGGCACTGCGGCGCGGCGGCGTGCTCGCTCGCACGGAAGGACACCGGCGCAGTCGTCGGCGTACATCCGAACCGCAGGATCGGTCCCGCGATGGACTTCGGCTGCGAGGCGTTCGAGGACGCGACGATCTTCCGCATCGGCAGAGAACCGGACGGATCGTTCCGCTTCTTCATCACCGAAGGCGAAGCGCTCGAAAAGCCGAAGCAGTTCATCGGCACGAGCGTCGTGATCAAAACCGATTCCCCGTCCCGCGAGATCGTCGAGGACAGTGTGCAGGACGGCTTTGAACCGCACTTTGCGGTGATCAAGGGACGTCACGCAAAGACGCTCGAGGCGCTTGCGGCATTTTATGAGTTCCCGGTTTACAGGTATTGAGCATGATCACCGATTCCTTTGATCCGAAATCCGAGCCGCTGATCACGGTCGAATCGTTCGTCGGACCGCAGAAGCATCTTTGCGACGTCTGCATTTTGACCTTTTCGCACAGGATCCTGGAGGAAATGCAGGCGCGTTTTGCGCTGCGCGAAACCGGATATCTCAGAAACGTGAACGGCGACCGTCCGATCTATCTGTTCGAATGCGGCGGAAAAACGCTCGCGACGGTGCTCTGCGGCGTCGGCGCGACGCTTGCCGGCGGCGACGTCGAGGAGCTCAACTGGCTCACCGGCGCGACGAAATTCGTGATGTTCGGCTCGGCGGGCTCCTTGAACCGCGAAGCGACCGCCGGCAAGTTTGTGATCCCGACGGAGGCGTACCGTGACGAGGGCATGTCCTATCACTACGCCCCGCCCGCGGATTATATCAAGGTCAATCATGCGGACGAAACGGCGGCGATCTTTGACGAGCTGCGGCTTCCGTACGTCAAAGGGCGCGTGTGGACGACCGACGCGTTCTACCGCGAAACGCGCAACCAGTTTGAAAAGCGCAGAGCGGAGGGCTGTCTCGCTGTCGAGATGGAGGTTGCGGGCGTACAGGCGGTGTGCGATTTTTACGGCTTCGAGCTCTATGATTTTCTGGTCACCGGCGACGTGCTTGACGCGCCGATCTATGAAAACGACGGACTGCACGGCGCAAACCACGATCTCGACAAGCTGTGGATCGCCCTGGAGATCGCGAAGCGGATCTTTTAGGATCCTTCGCCTGCGCTCAGGACGACACAACAGAGCATACAAAAACGGCACGGGTTCAACCGTGCCGTTTTGTTTCGGATCGTTACGCCGCGTTTTCTTCGCGCAGGATTCTTTCCTTTTCGACCTGCAGTTCTTCGACGCGCTTCTTGGAAAGCGGATAGACGAAGCGCAGGAACACGAACAGCAGCAGGAACAGGATCGCCGGGATCAGGACCGATGCATTGTACATGGTTCCCAGATTGTTCGTCGTGATGTTCTCATACAGGATGCGACCGCCGTCGTAACCGATGATCAGAAGCGGAATGTTGATGAGGATCGTCGCGACGGTCTGTCCGAGCTTTCTCGTAAACGTGAAGAACGCGTAGCTCGTCGCGTCGTCGTCGATGCCGTAGGTCACGCGGTTAAAGTCGATCGCGTCCGCAGCAAGGATCCAGTTCAGCAGGAACATGAACGCGGTGCCGATGCCGCCCATCAGACAGCCGAACAGGTACAGCCAGATGTTCCGGACGCCGAAAACGGAGAGAACGAACAGCAGCAGATAGCATGCGGCGGAGAACAGAACGCCGTAGGAGCAGACCTCGCGGCGGCCGAACCGGTTGCCGAGCTTCGACGCAAAGAACATGATCACCGCAACCGGCAGATACTGGAAGACGGCGGGCAGGATGTTCAGCGCGGGCATGTGGAAATAGCAGTTGAACAGATACAGGTTGTACCCCTGACCGAACATCTGCGCAGCCAAAAGCAGCATGGAAGCGATGGAAACCGCCATGAACGGACGGCTCTTCAGAAGCGCGCGGATGACTCTCTTCGCCTCGCCCTTCTGTTTCGGCGTCGGATGCGTCACAACGCGTTCCTTTGTCATCTTATGGCAGAGGAAGAAGAACAGCACGGAAAACACCGCGATCACGCAGACGCCGATCAGAACGACCGTCGGCTTGATCGTGGTGATCTTGATGTTATTGATCACCAGCTGTTCTCCGGTCTTCTCGTCGATGACCTTCCGGTAGCAGACCATGGCAAGCAGCATGGCGGGCAGTCCGCCGATGACCGAGCCGATCGAGCGGAACACGGACAGCGCCGAGCGTTCCTTATCGTCCGAGGTCATGACCTGCGCCATCGAGCCGTACGGGATGTTGATGCAGGTGTACAGCATGCCGAACAGCACATACGTGAACGCCGCCCAGATATACCGTGCCCATTCCGGGAATCCGCTGACGTTCAAAAACATCAGAATGCTTGCGACTGCAACCGGCACGGCGAAAACCTTGAGCCAATGCCGATAACGTCCGTCGGGACGCGCTTTCGCGCCCTGGATGATGCGTCCCCAGATCGGGTCGTTGACCGCGTCCCACAAACGCGCCGCCACGATGATGATCAGCGTGCCGAGAACGCTGATCTTCAGAACGTCCGTGTAGAACGAGTTCAGAATCCCCGCGGTCAGTCCGAACACGAGACAGCTTGCGAGGTCGCCGAACGCGTAGCCGATCTTGTCCTTCATGGTGATCCCGCTGGTACGGGAGATGTAAGATTGCTCCATTCCTTCCTTGCCCTCCGTTTTTATTTGTTTTCCTGCGCAGCGCGGCGGAACAGGTCCGCATACGCGCTGTTCTTTCTGTAAAACACGGGTCCCTGCCCCAAAGGCGCGGGCACGGTATACTCCGTTTCGCCCGCATACGGCTTGCCGGTCCAGAAGCCGACCCACTCGCCTTTCGGAAGATACACCTTCCGCGTCTTTGCGTGCCGCTCGATCACCGGGCAGACGAACAGGTCTTCACCGAGGAAATAGCTGTACATATCGCGGCTTGCGCCGTAGTCCATCGCGTCGTAGAAGTCCGGACGCATGGCGGGCAGTCCCGATCTCGCCAGCTCTTCGCAATGTTTGATGTACGGCTTCAGCGCGGCATGGACGCCGGTGAGCTTCACGGTATGCGGCGTGACCTCCTCAGCGTCGAACTGCGCGTTCGCCCACGGACGGATCGACTCGTGGCTGCGCATCAGAAGCGAGAACGCGCACATCTCCATCCAACGGATGAACAGCTCCGGCTTGCGCTTCATTTTCATAAACGAGAAGAACCCGCCGATATCGCAATGGATCATCGGCACACCCGAGAAGCCGAGCGAGAAGCTTGCGGGCATGACGCACGGCATGCCGTAGTCCTTCGTTGTGTCGGTGTGCTGATCGCCGTTCCACAGCACCGGCGCATAGCTCTGCACGCCGACGTAGCCCGAGCGCATAAAGAACATCACATCGTCCCTGCCGTACTCTTCGACCGCCTCGCGGTTGAGCTTTGCCCAGATGACCGGCCAGAGGTTATGCAGCTCCTTCGGATCGCCGTGATGCAGCACGCAGTCGACCGGCAGATACTCGCCGAAATCCGCCATCCAGCCGGACACGCCGAGCTCGAGCATGTTTTGCTTGATCAGCACGTCCTTCGTAAAGCGGACCGCTTCGGGGTTCGTGAGGTCGAGCATGCCCGCGTCGAACGTCGTGGACTTGATATGATAAATACTGCCGTCGGTATGCGTGATCAGATAGCCTTTTTCTTTGCACTCGGTATAGAGGCGGCTGTCCTTCACAAGATACGGATTGATGTACGCAAGGAAGCGCACGCCGCGCGCGTTGAGCTTTCTGATCGCGCCTTTCAGATCGGGATACAGCTTGTCGTCGACCTCCCAGTTCCACCACACCTGCTTTCCCATGACCGTGCGGTTTTCGCCGGACCAGTCCTGGCTCCATACACCGCACACTTTTGCGCCCGCGTCGAGCATGGCGAAGGTTTTTTCAAGGATCGTCTGCGTGCCGCCCTGAATGCCCAGGATCATGCCGTCGAAGCACCAGTCGGGCAGATACTGCCGGTTCGGAACGGTCTCGGCAAGCGACCGGAGCAGCGCATCGAAACTGTCGCCGAACGCAACCGTAAGCGACTTCGGACACGCGTCGAATCCGAAGGTATAACGTTCTGCGCCGAACGTCGATTTACCGTCGGATGCGGTGTCGAAGCGGATCATGCGTCCGCGGTCGGTCACAAAGACCGGCATCGGCGCATAGCTGCCGATCGCGGCATGCGGTTTTTCGCGGTACAGGAAGCGCGGCAGAAGCGCCTTTTCGATGACGGTCTTCGCCTTGATATGCTCGGAAACGAAATTGACGACCGTTTCGCCCCTCAGATTCGTCTGCCGGTACTGCTCGCCGCCGCCGAATACGGCTTCCCCCTCGATCGCGGGAAGCGTGAACTCATACGCCAAGCCGTCCTCGCCGGAGAACGTGAGAAGCACGCCGTCCGGCTGTTCGGTCACCGTCACCGAAACGCCGTGTCCGTCCTTTTTGAACACAAGCGTGTCGCCGGTCTGCGATACGTCGGTCAGCGGAACGCGTTCGACCTCCGTCACGGTCTCTTTGACCGTGCCGCGGTTTGCTTCATACGTTTTTTCGCGGCGGATCGCCGTTATAAAGGGGTGTTCGGGTGAATGGAAAAAGACCTGCCGCTCGCCGAACATCAGCGTCAGGCAGCCGGACCGATTCTGAAATGACAGCATAGATCCCCCTCAAATGACCTTTTTTTCATCATACAGGAAAAGCCCGCGCCGTGTCAAGCACGGACGGGCTTTCCGTCTTAATATGCAATTGCGATGCCGAGCGCAAGGAATCCAATGACAAGCGCGAGGTTCACAAGGAACAGCGGCACGCTCTTTCTGACCCATTTGAAATAGTCGACGCCGATCATGGACAGCGAGATCAGAAGCACCGGCGACGTCGGGAACAGCACGTTCGTGTAGCCGTCGGCAAAGGTGTAGATCAGCACAAGCATCTGCTTAGAAAGCGGCACGGAAACGACCGCGAGCATGCCCATGACAAGGATCGCTTTCGCCGTCGAGGACGAGATGAAGAACTCGAGCACGAGGATGATCGCGTACAGCACAAGTGCCACGATGAACGGGCTGTGTCCGGATACGACCGTGTTGATCGAATGGACGATCGTCGGCATGATCGCGCCTTCGTCGAAGATGTACTTGACCGAGGACGCGAGCGCGATGAACACGATCGTGGGCAGCGCGCCGACGACGCCGTGCAGGAAGCTTTTCAAGACCGGCTTGACCGCCTTTGCGGACAGGAACCCCGCCAGCAGTCCGAAGATCAGGAAGTACGCGATCAGCACGACGACGGTGTAATCGCGCAGCGCGGAGATCGCGGAGCAGGTGATGATCAGCCCGAGACAGACCAGCAGGAATACGATATAGGTCAGGCGGATACGCTTTTCATCCTGCGGCGCAACGGGATTTGCCGCGTCCGCCCTGCCCGCCGCGCGAAGCCCCTCGTCATGCGCGAGCGTCAAACTCGACGACGGATCCTTTTTGAGTTTTCTGACATACAGGAACACAAAGCCGAGCAGCAGCAGGTACATCACGGCAAAGATGACGATGCGGTACCAGATGTGTTCCATCGGGTTCGCGCCGATGATCTCGCTCGCCAGAAGCACCGTAAACGGGTTCGTGATCGCGCTTGCAAAGCCGAAGCCGCAGGCGATGATGCACACAAGGAACCCGGTGAACGAGTCGTAGCCGATCAGCACGCACAGCGCGGTCACGATCGGGAGCATGGAAAGCATCTCCTCAAACAGACCGAGGAACGCGCCGAACGCCATGAACACCAGCGCGATCATGCACAGCAGCAGCGCGCGGCGCTTCCGGAACCGTGCGGCGACGGCGCCGACCAGAGCGCGGATGCCGCCGACGTCGTTCATAACCTGGAACGCGGCGAACACCGTGACGAGAAACAGCGACAGCATGATGAGCGTCAGTCCGTTCGATGAACCGAACACAAGGACCGGCGCCAAAAGCCCTTTCCAGACCGGAATGCCCTTTGCGCCTTCGATCGGCCGATAATCGAGATAGTCCGCCGTGCCGTCCGCGTTCACGCCGAATTCGCCCTTCGGAACGACGTACGTCAGTACGATCGCGGCGAGCATCAGCACGAACAGCAGGATCACGACCTGCAGAAAGGTCTTTGTCGAGAGATTGATCAGCGTTTTATTCTTGGGTTTCTCCATCGCGCAGCTCCTTCATAAGGTCGACGATCAACGCCCAGCGCACGACCTGCCGACGGTTTTCGACCGGATAGAAATAGTACAGATCTCCGTTGTGGTACGTCTCAAACTCCGCGTTGACGGAGAACGGCAGCGCAGGCAGCGCATCGAAGCCGATCGTGAAGGAATCGCGCTCCGAGCGATAGGAAAAACCGTCCCCGGTCAGCGTACAATACCCCTTTTCTTTGGTCTTGTACTTCCCGGCATCGTGATAGATGACGGTCTTGACGTCCGTTTGAAGACACAGATCCTGAATCTCCGCTTTTTCGAGCGCCCCGATCTTCGCATAGTACGCGCCGATCGAGAACGGCTCGTCCTCGAACAGGTAGTTGTCGTTCAGCCGGTGCGTTTTGCCGCAGGCGGTGCAGGTAAGCTCGTTTCCGACGCCCTTTAAGGTATACAGCGCGCCGCAGTCGACGCAGCGGTACAGGATGTTTTCAAGCCCCTCTGCCTTGTCCTTCTGCCGATAGACGCCGATCGGCTCCTCCGACGCGTCATACGCAAGCGCCTCGTCGATCAGCCGGTTCAGTTCGACGTCGGTCATTGCGGCGATCTGCTCCTTAGTGATGACGCGCTCCGCCGACACCGAGACGTCCGTGCGGAAGAAGCGCTTGCGCCACTTGGGCTTTGCAAAGTACGAACCGCGGATCTTGACGATCACAAGGTCGGTCTTCAGACGGCGGTAGAACGTCGCGCTTTTGTCGACGATCGGATAGGAACGCCCCTCAACCGACAGGCGCGCTTCCGGGAAAATGATGACCGGATAGCCCTTTTTCAGCATGCGCATGATCTGCACCGGCACGGAGATATCCGGATAGAACAGCTTTTTCGGGATCACGCCCGCCTTGATGCCGGCCTTGCGGATCAGCGGATGCGAGATATAATGCTTGTTGACGACGTACGACGGATTCGCCTTTGCGTTTTGAAACAGGCGATTCGTATAGTACATGTCAAAGAACGACTGATGATTGCAGAGCGCGATGTACGGCGTCGGAAGATCGCGGATCAGCGCGTCGTCGACGTGCAGACGCACCCGTCCGCGGTAAAGCCTGTGCAGCGCGCCGAAGAAGCCGGTATAGAACACCGAATCCGGCGTGCCGGCATTCTGACGCAGAAAAACCTTGTTGAGGAACAGGAACAGTACGGCGAGCAGAACGCCCGCAAGCAGAACCACGATGAGGACCAGCAGCCAGAGCGGCAGGTCGTTTCCGATGAAATAGCGCGCCGCCATCCCCATGAGATTGGACGTGACGATCGACGGGATGACGCCGGTCGCAACGGTGAAGATATAGCGGCTGTATTTCATTTTGCGGTAGCTGCCGTAATAGCAGATCGCCCCGAACGGGATCAGCGGCATGATGAACAGCAGGTACAGAAGAAGCTGCGTACCGCGATCCTTCTTGACCCTTGCGGCAAGCTTTTCGATCTTCTTTTCGTTCTTTTCGTACGCCTTGTTGCTGAACCGGAACGTATTGACGAGCACATAGATGATCGTTGCGCCGACACACACGCCGAAATCGCACAGCAGCAGCGCGATCCAGAACGGGTAGCTGAGCCCCGACGAGATCTGTATGAACTCCGCCGGAATGAAGACGACGACCATCTGCAGCGCTTCGACCAGCACAACGGACAGGAATCCGAGGATGCCCTTGTCGACAAGCAGCGCTTTTGCGCCTTCCACGTCGTTTGCGATCTCCATCCGGATGAACGGCACGAGAATATCGGAAAGAAACAGCACAAACAATGCGATCGCCGCAATCAGCGATGCAAAGATGATGATGCGCTGTGTCGATTTCTTCATGCTTCCGCGCTCCTTTCCGTGTGATGAAATCATAATATGAAACGGTCCTTTTGTCAACCGAACGCGGTTTTCGGCACGTGCCGTTTGGCTCTTTTCTTTTTGCTGCGGATATGGTATGATAAAATATACGGAATCATACGAAAGGGTGTTCGGATGCAAAAAGCGCTGATCGAAAGCATCTGCCGCACAAGGACGCTGTCCATCGTGGGCATGTGCAAAAACGCGGGCAAAACGACCGTGCTGAACTGGCTTCTCGGTCAGTCGCGCGGGCGTGTGCTCGGGCTGACCTCGATCGGACGGGACGGCGAGTCCACGGACGTCGTGACCGGCACGGAAAAGCCCGGCATCTTTCTGTCCGAAGGCACGCTGTTTGCAACCGCAAAGGACATGCTTTCCCTCTGCGACGTCACGCAGGAAATCATGGATACCACCGGCATTCCGACGCCGCTCGGCGAGGTCGTGCTCGTCCGCGCAAGGAGCGCGGGCAGCGTGCAGCTTGCGGGACCTTCGATCACGGCGCAGCTAAAAACCGTTTCGGACCGGTTCTTTTCGCTCGGCGCCGAACAGACGATCATCGACGGCGCCCTGGGCAGGAAATCGCTCGGCGCGCGGACGGTTGCCGAACGCGTGATCCTCTGCACCGGCGCAAGCTATGACATGCGCATGGAAAAGGTTGTTGCGGACACCGCGAACATCTTCCGCATCATGAATCTGAAAAAGGTCGGAACCGTGCCCGCGGAAAGCGACAGGCCGCTTGCCGAAACGCTGAAGGCGCACGGCGAGGCGCTGATTCCCGGCGCGCTCACCGACGCTTCGGTCGTGCCGCTTCTGAAGAGCGGCGTGATGCGGAACGTGCGGCTTGTGGTGAAGGATCCGAGCAAGGTCCTTCTCACGCCGGATACGCTCGATAAGCTCCCGCTCCGGAACGTCGCGCTGGAAACGGTCGAAAAGGCCGAGGTGCTGTGCGTGACGGTCAATCCGGTATCCGCCTACGGCTGGAAGTTCGACGCGGACGCGTTTATGAAGGCAATGTCAAAAGCGGTTGACGTGCCGGTTATCAATGTAAAGGAGGCGCTTCAATGATCTCGATCGGCTTTGACGATCAGGGAAAGATCGGTCTTCAATATGTGACGGAAAGCCTGCATCCGTGCAGTCCGTTCGGGCAGGAGCGCGTACGGAAGCTGCGATTCTTTGCGCCGGATGAACGCGCCGCCTTGGAAACGGAGCTCGACAATACGGAACGCGCGGCAGAAGCGGCGGACCGGCTCGGTCCGCTGTACGAGCAGATCATGCTCGTGCTGTGTCAGCTCAAGGATATCCGCGGCTCCGTCACGAGACTTTCGGAAGGCGCGGTGCTCGATCATGTGGAGCTGTTTGAGCTCAAGGGATTCCTCATGCGGATCTCGGACCTTCTGCCGCTCTTTGCGTCCATGAATGAAACGGTCCGCGCCGAGGGGATCGCTTTTTCCGATCCTTCGGAAGCGCTCGATGTGCTCGACCCGGAGCGCACGCGCTCCCGCGGGTTCTATATCCCGGACGGCGCAAGCGAGGAGCTTCGCGCGATCCGCGCGGAAAAGAAGCGTCTCGAAAAGCAGCTCTACGAGGTCCCGGACGCGGAAAAGGATCCGATCCGGACCGAACGCGCGCGCGTCTGCGCCGAGGAAGAGACCGAGGAGCGCCATATCCGCAAGGCGATGTGCCTTTCGCTCCTCCCCCATGTCCCCGCCATGCAGAAGGACGCGGACGCCGCGGGACGGCTGGATTTTCTCATTCAGAAGGCGCTGTTTGCAAAACAATACGGCGGCGTGCGTCCCGAGATCACGGAGACCGCGTTGGAGCTTACCGACATGGTCAACCCGGAGCTTTGCGATCTTCTGAAGGCGAAGGGACGCGCCTTCGTGCCCGTTTCGATCGCGACCGATCGCGGCGCGACGGTCATCACCGGCGCGAACATGGGCGGCAAGAGCGTCGCGATGAAAACGCTTGCGCTGAACGTGCTGCTCATGCACGCGGGGTTCCTCGTCTGCGCAAAGGCGGCGCGGATCCCGATGCTCGAAAGCGTCAGAATGCTGTTTGACGACGCGCAGTCGATGCAGTCGGGACTATCCGGCTTCGGTTCGGAGATCGTGCGGTTCAACGAAGCGCTTTCGGAGGTGGAGCAAGGCTATTCGCTGTTCCTCATCGACGAGCTCGCGCGCGGCACGAACCCCGACGAGGGCGCGGTGATCGTTCAGGCGGTGACGCGGTATCTGAACGGCGTCAACGCGATCTCGATCCTTGCGACGCATTACGACGGCGTTGCCGAAAACGCCCGCATCCATTATCAGATCATCGGACTCCGGGACGTCGATCCCGGCAGGATCAAAGCCGAGCTTGCCGCCGCGCACGAGGACGGCGTTGCGGTCATTGCGCGGCACATGAATTACGGGCTCTACCGCGTCGAAGGCAAAGCGGACTGTCCGAAGGATGCGTTGAACATCTGCCGCATGCTGTCGCTGAAGCCGGAAATTTTAGAGCGCATCGAGCGGGCGTATTGATATGAGATTCGGCTGGATCAACCTTTTCGGCGTGATCATCGTCATCCTGCTGATCATACCCAATATCGTTTATGCGATAAAGAACCGGAATGAAAAGAACTGCTGCACAAACCGGCTGATGGATGTATTGGAGCAGATCGGACGGTACGCCTGCATCGTTCTGATGTGGCTGCCTCTGCTCGTTTGGAAATTCGGCTTTGCAAGTGTTTTCGCTATGGTGCTTTATCTTTTCGGAAACGGTTCACTGCTCACCGCATACTGGGTTCTGTTTGCGCGGTATCTGAAAGTGAAAAATGCCGGGCTTGCGCTTTCGCTTGCCATTATTCCCGCATGCATCTTTCTGCTGAGCGGACTGCTCCTCAGGCACTGGCTGCTTGCCGGCTTTGCGATCCTGTTCGCAATCGCGCATATCTATGTTACGCGGCAGAATGCCGTTTCCCGTTGACATTTTCGCATTACTGTTTATTTCAATAGGAATATTCTTGACAACGACCGCAAAAATCGGGTATAATTTTCTTACGGAATTTCATAGAGTCTTCAATAGAGGTGCGAATGACAGGGTACCCGTCCGATCGGCTCGGCAGCCGGCGGTTTCGT
Organism: uncultured Clostridia bacterium; assembly: GCA_947168855.1. GTDB lineage: Bacteria > Bacillota > Clostridia > Christensenellales > CAG-138 > UBA3792. The sequence continues at coordinate 135,278 of CAMVNO010000002.1, read as the reverse complement.
GCGGGAAAGGGGTCGTTCGCCGAAGAGATCGGATGCGCCGGATCCGGTTTCTGGCATCGCCGTGCAAGCGGCCGTGCTGTCATGTTCAAAGAGCATGGAGCGCTATTGGTCGAACCTCGACCGACAGCGCCCTTTTTATGCAATCGGCTCCGGGCGTTCGATCCCCATCTATCTGCAAATCAATGTGAAGGAGAATCATACATGGAAAAACTGACATCTTTGCTCCGACTCCGCATGAGCGCGAAGGACGCGCACTACGGCGGAAACCTGGTGGACGGCGCGCATATGGTGCACCTGTTCGGCGACGTTGCGACCGAGCTTCTGATCAAGTGCGACGGCGACGAAGGTCTGTTCTGCGCGTACGACAACATCGAGTTCCTCGCGCCGGTCTACGCGGGCGACTACATCGAGGCGTACGGCGAGATCGACCGCGTCGGCAACACCTCCCGCGGAATGACGTTTGAAGCGCGCAAGGTGATTCAGGCGCGTCCGGACATTTCCCCGTCCGCCGCCGAAGTGCTGCCCGAGCCGATCGTGGTCTGCCGCGCGCACGGCACCTGCGTCACGCCGAAGGACTGCCAGCGCATCGATCACAGTCAGGACAAATAATCGGAGGACGATATGGAAAAGCTGATCATCACCGCCGCCATCTGCGGCGCCGAAGTCACCAAGGCGAACAATCCCGCCGTCCCCTACACCGTCGAAGAGATGGTCCGTGAAGCGAAACTCGCCTATGAAGCGGGCGCGGCGATCATCCATGTGCACGTCCGCGAGGACGACGGCACCCCCACGCAGGACCGCGAACGTTTCCGCGTGGTCATGGATGCGATCCGCAAAGAGCTTCCCGACGTCATCATGATCCCGTCGACCGGCGGCGCAACCGGCATGACGCCCGAAGAGCGTCTGCAGCCGACCGAATTGTTCCCCGAGATGGCGACGCTCGACTGCGGCACCTGCAATTTCGGCGACGAGGTCTTTGAAAACACGATGCCCACGATGCGCGCGTTCGGCAAGCGCATGATCGAGAACAACATCAAGCCCGAATACGAATGCTTCGAGATCGGGCATCTCGACACCGTGCTCAACATGGCGAAGAAGGGCGAAGTCCCCGGCGCGCCGATGCAGTTCAATTTCGTGCTCGGCGTTCCCGGCTGCACGCCCGCGACCGTCGACAACCTCGCGTTCCTGGTCAATAAGATCCCGGCGGGCTCGACCTGGACGGTCACCGGCGTCGGCAGATCCGCGTGGACGATGGCGGCAGCCGGCATCATCATGGGCGGCAACGTCCGTGTCGGCTTTGAAGACAACGTGTACCTCGGCAAGGGTCACAAGGCGGCTTCTAACGGCGAGCTCGTCGAAAAGGTCGTCCGTCTTGCAAAGGAACTCGGCAGAGAGATCGCAACGCCCGACGAGGCAAGAGCGATCCTTTCGATGCCCCCGCGTCAGTAAATCAATAAAATATATATCAAATATATTTCAGGAGGAATCACAATGGAACAGTTAAAGGGCAATAAGTACGGCACCCACCGCGTCATCGAGCCGAAGGGCGTTCTGACCCAGGCGGCATGGAAGATCGACAACGACATGACCAAGCGCTACAGCAACGAGATCATCTGCGACGTCATCTCCCTGAACATCGACTCCGCATCGTTTACGCAGATCGAAGAAGCGTGCGGCGGCGACGAGCAGAAGATCGGCGAGATGATCCTCGGCATCGTGGCGGAGCGCGGCAAGCAGCAGAATCCGGTCACCGGAAGCGGCGGCATGTTCATCGGCAAGGTCGCCTATATCGGCGAAGATCTCCTCAAGAAGCCGGACTTTGACCTCAAGGTCGGCGACAAGATCGCGTCCCTCGTCTCCCTGTCCATGACGCCTTTGAAGATCGACCGCATCAAGGCGATCCACAAGGACATCGACCGCGTCGACATCGACGGTCAGGCGGTGCTGTTTGAGTCCGCGATCTACGCGAAGCTGCCCGACGACATGTCCGAGGCGCTGGCGCTCGCGGCGCTCGACGTGGCAGGCGCGCCTGCGCAGGCAAGAAAGCTCCCGAAGGAAGGCGATTCCGTGCTGATCCTCGGCGCAAACGGTAAGTCCGGCGTGCTCTGCGGTTGGGAAGCGCTCAAAAAGGTCGGCAAAAACGGCAAGGTCGTCGGCGTCGTGAGGAACCCGAAGCAGGTCCCGGCTCTCATTGAACTCGGCGTTTACACCGACGTCATCGTGGCGGACTGCACGAAGCCGGTCGAAGTGCTCGAAAAGGCGCTCGAGGTCAACGGCGGCAAGGAATATGACATCTCCATCTGCTGCGTCAACATCGAATCCTGCGAGATGAGCGCGATCCTCCCGGTCCGCGACGACGGTCTCGTATACTTCTTCTCCATGGCGACCTCCTTCACGAAGGCGGCGTTGGGCGCAGAGGGCGTCGGCAAGGACGTCACCATGATCGTCGGCAACGGCTACACCAAGAACCACGCCGAGATCACGCTGAACGTGCTCCGCGAGAACGCGAAGCTCCGCAAACTGTTCGACGAAAAATACTGCTGAATGGTTCGGTCTGTCGAAAAACTGTGTTTTTCGGCAGACCGTTTTGCAGCGCCCGCCTGAACTGCTGATGCATTTCCGGGCGGCGGGCACTGAAAGGAGTCAAATTCACCGCACATGTCGCTGAATTTGACGATTGGAAGCCTTCCGTTCTTCCTCTGCCGCTTACGATCGTGCGTTTACAACGCACCCATCCGGCTCGCTGCATGAAACTTGACTTTGAAAAAGGAGATCTATTATGAAAACCCGCAACGGTTTATTTGCCGACGTCCCCGAAGAACAGTGGAACGACTGGCATTGGCAGGTAGCCCACCGCGCCGAAACGCTGGACGACCTCAAGAAGGTCATGACGCTGACCCCCGAAGAGGAGGAAGGCGTCAAAAAGACGCTCGGAAAGCTCCGCATGGCGATCACGCCGTACTATCTCTCGCTGATCGACCTCGACGATCCCTACGATCCGATCCGCAAGATGGCGATCCCGCGCGCGGAGGAGCTTGACTACGCAGATTATGAAAACGCCGACCCGCTGCACGAGGACACCGATTCCCCCGTCCCGGGTCTTACCCACCGCTATCCGGACCGCGTGCTGTTTTTGATCACGGACATGTGCTCCATGTACTGCCGTCACTGCACGCGCCGCCGCTTCGCGGGGCAGAACGACTGCGGCGTTCCCGCAGCGCAGATCGACAAGGGCATCGAGTATGTCGCAAACCATCCCGAGGTCCGCGACGTGCTTCTTTCCGGCGGCGACGCGCTGATGGTCGGCGACAAGGTGCTCGAAAGCATCATTCAGAGGCTCCGCGCGATCCCGCACGTCGAGATCATCCGTCTCGGCTCGCGCACGCCGGTCGTATGCCCGCAGCGCATCACGCCCGAGCTGTGCAGCATGCTCAAAAAGTACCATCCCATCTGGCTCAACACGCACTTCAACACGCCGAAGGAATTCACGCCCGAAGCCGCAAAGGCGTGCGCCATGCTCGCGGACGCGGGCATTCCGCTGGGCAACCAGAGCGTGCTTCTGGCCGGCATCAACGACTGCAGCCACGTCATGATGGAGCTCGTGCACGGGCTCGTCAAGATGCGCGTGCGTCCGTACTACATCTACGCCTGCGACCCGTCCCTCGGACTTTCGCACTTCCGTACGCCGGTATCGAAGGGCATTGAGATCATGGAAGCGCTGCGCGGACACACCTCCGGCTACTGCATCCCGACGTTTGTCGTCGACGCGCCGGGCGGCGGCGGCAAGACGCCCGTCATGCCGACGTATCTCATTTCGCAGACGCCGAGAAAGGTCATCCTGAGAAACTTCGAGGGCGTCATCACGTCCTACACCGAGCCGGAGCATTACGTGCAGAACTGCCACTGCGACGTCTGCACGGGCAAGCGCAAGGTCGAGAAGACCGGCGTTGCGTACGTTGCCGAAGGCACGAAGCAGCACTATCTGGAGCCGACCAAGCTTCTCCGCAACGAGCGGCACGTCAAGCACTGAGGACCGCCTATGGAGAGCAAACTCGGACTGAACTTTGATCTGGTCAATGAGGCGCGGGCAAGCGCGGCGCACGTCGCCGCGGACGTGCAGCGCTTCATCGACCTGCACACGACCGTCACGGTGGAACGCACCGTCTGCCGTCTTCTGGGCATCGACGGCGTCAACGACATGGACGTTCCCATGCCGAACGTGGTCGTGGATTATCTCACCGAAAACGCACTGCTCCCGATGGGCGCGGCATGGATGCTCGGCACGGCGATCCTGGAGACCGGGCTTACGCCGCAGGGCGTCGCGGAAGCGATCGACCGTGGCGAGCTCGACCTTACAAAGCTTCCGGCGCATTCCGAAGCGGAGATCCGTACAGCCCTTCAGCCGTACATCGACGCGACGATGGAGCGGATCAACACCAATGTCGCAAAGCGCAACGAATACCTCGGGCGCTTCGGCGACAAGCAGGGTCCGTACCTCTACATCATCGTTGCGACCGGCAACATCTACGAGGACATCATCCAGGCGAAGGCGGGCGCAAAGCAGGGCGCGGACATCATCGCGGTCATCCGCACAACGGGTCAGTCGCTTCTGGACTACGTCCCCTACGGCGCAACGACCGAGGGCTTCGGCGGCACCTACGCCACGCAGGAGAACTTCCGGCTGATGCGCGCGGCGCTGGACGAGGTCGGCGAGGAACAGCACCGCTACATTCGCCTGTGCAACTACTGCTCGGGTCTGTGCATGCCCGAGATCGCGGCGATGGGCGCGCTGGAGCGGCTTGACGTCATGCTGAACGACGCGCTGTACGGCATTCTGTTCCGCGACATCAACATGCAGCGCACGATCGTCGACCAGTATTTTTCCCGCATCATCAACGGCTACGCGGGCGTCATCATCAACACCGGCGAGGACAATTACCTGACGACCGACGACGCGATCACCTCCGCGCACACGGTCCTTGCGTCACAGTTTCTGAACGAGGCGTTCGCCAAGTGCGCCGGTATGCGCGAGGAGCAGATGGGTCTCGGTCACGCGTTCGAAATGGACCCTGCGGTCGAGAACACCTTCCTCTATGAGCTGGCGCAGGCAGAGATGGCGCGCGAGATCTTCCCGAACGCGCCGTTAAAGTACATGCCGCCGACCAAGTACATGACCGGCAATATCTTCCGCGGACACATCCAGGACGCGCTGTTCAACATGGTCACGATCCTGACGAATCAGAAGCTGCACCTCCTCGGCATGATGACCGAGGCGATCCACACGCCGTTCATGTCCGACCGCGCGCTGTCGATCGAAAACGCGCAGTACATCTTCCGCACGATGAAGGACCTCGGAAGCGAACTCACCTTCAAGGAGGGCGGCATCATCCGCTCCCGCGCAAACGAGGTGCTGACGAAAGCGACGGAGCTCTTGAAGGAGATCGAAACGCTCGGGCTGTTCACCACGCTCGAACGCGGCATCTTCGCGGACGTCAAGCGTCCGAAGGACGGCGGCAAGGGTCTTCATGGCGTCGTCCTCAAGGATGAGCACTACTTCAACCCGTTTATCGAGGTCATGAAAGGCAAGGTGGCAAACGAATGAGCAGCGGATTATACAACACGCATAAGATCGAGTTCGACACCACGCTCGACCTCACACGGCTGAAGCCGTACGGCGACACGATGAACGACGGCAAGGTGCAGCTGAGCTTTACTCTGCCGGTCAAGGACGACGAACGCGGCGTGGAAGCGGCGCGGCAGATCGCAAAGAAGATGGGGCTTGACGAGCCGAACGTGACGTATCACGCGCCGCTCGACAAGGAGTTTACGTTCTACGTGGTCTACGGCAGCTGCGTGCACACCGTCAACTACGAGGACATCCACGTCATCACCGTCGAATCCGAGGTGATGAGCATGGAGGAAACGAACGACTACATCCGCGAGCACATCGGAAGAAAGGTCGTCATGGTCGGCGCCTCTACCGGCACCGACGCGCACACGGTCGGCATCGACGCGATCATGAACCGCAAGGGCTTCGCCGGGCACTACGGCGTGGAGCGCTACGAGATGATCGAGGCGTACAACCTCGGCTCGCAGGTCGCAAACGAGGACTTTATCAAAAAGGCGCTCGAGGTCCACGCGGACGCGCTTCTGGTTTCGCAGACGGTCACGCAGAAGGATATCCACATCCAGAACCTTACGAACCTCATTGAGCTTCTCGAAGCGGAAGGTCTGCGCGACAAGTTCGTGGTGGTCTGCGGCGGTCCGCGCATCACGCACGAGCTTGCAAAGGAGCTGGGCTTCGACGCGGGCTTCGGCGCAGGCACGTACGGCGACGACGTTGCAAGCTTCGTCGTCACGGAAATGGTCAAACGCGGCATGAAATAATCATCCGCCAAGATAGAACCGAAATCAACAAGGAGGAACAATCATGGCAAAGAAACCTGTCATCACTGCCGCTGAGGCAGCGAAAATGATTCCCGACGGCGCAACCGTTATGTGCGGCGGCTTTCTCGCCTGCGGACAGGCGCGCGCCATCGTCAAGGAGCTTGTAAAGCTCGGCACGAAGGACCTCACGCTGATCGCAAACGATATGGGTCGTGCGGTCGGTCCGATGGGTGAAGAGTTCTTCGGTATTGCGGAGCTCATCCACAACCACCAGGTCAAGCGCGTGATCGCAACGCACGTCGGCATGACGCCCGAGGTCGGCGAACAGATGAACGCCGGCACCCTGGAAGTCAATCTGATCCCGCAGGGCTCCATGGCGGAGTGCATCCGCGCGGGCGGCGCGGGACTGGGCGGCGTACTCACCCCCGTCGGCGTCGATACGCTGATCGAGGAAAGCCCGCTCTGCCTCGGCAAGCAGGAGATCGACGGCAAGCCGTACCTTCTGATGAAGCCGATCCATGCGGACTTTGCGCTCCTCGGCACCTATAAGTGCGACGAAGCCGGCAACTGCTGGTACAAGGGCACGATGCGCAACTTCAACACGGTCATGGCGACCGCGGCGGACGTCGTCATCGCCGAGACCGAATACCTCGTTCCCGTCGGCGAGATCGAGCCCGAGAACATCCACACCTACGGCATGTGCGTGGACTACATCGTGGAAGGAGAAAGAAAGTAATGGATAAGAACGAAATCAAAGCTTTCATCGCAAAGCGCTGCGCGAAAGAACTGAAGGACGGCGACGTCGTCAACCTCGGCATCGGCCTTCCCACCATGATCCCCGGCTTCCTTCCCGAGGGCGTTGACCTCGTCATCCATGCCGAGCTCGGCATCGTCGGCGCAGGTGCGACCCCGAAGCCCGAAGACGCGAACTACGATCCGTACCATGTCGTGGACGCGGGCGGCAACGTCGCATCCGTGGCGTTCGGCGGCGGCTTCATCGATTCCGCAACGAACTTCGGTCTGATCCGCGGCGGGCACGTCGACGCTTGCTTCCTCGGCGCGCTCGAAGTTGACCAGGAGGGCAACCTCGCAAACTGGATCATCCCCGGCAAGCGTATGCCCGGCATGGGCGGCGCAATGGACCTGTGCGTCGGCGCACGCAACTGCATCGTCTGCATGGAGCACACCGCGAAGGGCAATCCGAAGATCCTCGAAAAGTGCCGTCTCCCGCTCACCGCTTCGCATTGTGTGAAGAAGATCATCACCGAGATGTGCGTCCTCGAAGTCACCGAAAACGGACTTCTGATGACCGAGATCAACCCGGAATTCACCGTCGACCAGGTCAAGGCAGCCACCGCCGCCCCGATCACGGTTGCGGAGAACCTGAAGTCCATGATCGACTGATCAACAGCATCGCAAAAGCCCGACCGCACGGTTGGGCTTTTTCATGCTCCGAAGGAGCAATTCTTGGCGCAGCCAATTCATGCGGCTTTGCCGCAATTCATGTCCGAAGGACAATTCATGCGCGCAGCGCAATTCATCCCCCTCATCAGTCAACTGCGTTGACAGCTTCTCCGACCTCTTCGAGGGGGCGAAGCCTTTGCTTACGCGATCCAAAAGCCTTCCCCCTGATGTGGGGAAGGTGCCGAAGCGTCAGCGAAGGCGGATGAGGAGTACTCGCAGAAAAGCGCCAGCTTTTTGCGGATCAAAAACGGACGGGCAATGCCCGTCCCTACCGAAAAAAATCGGTCATTCTGCGTTTATTCAAATAAACCTTTTGAAACCGGAATATACACCATCTGCAGCGGAATGATCCGCTTATACTTTTCGCTCAAATCTTTGTAATACTTGATCACCAGGTCCACCAATTCCGTTCCGTTGATCCCCCGGATGATTGGTGTATTTTGAAGATATGCTTTTGCATTCTTCGTATAGTCCGAAAGCGTGACAAACAAGCCGTAATCCCCTTCGCGCATGGCGCCTTTCAGGGATTGAATCGTTGTTTCTTTGATGTCTCCATCCTGACTCTTGACCTGTACAAGAATCCGCGGCGGTAATTCATCTTTATAAGCCGTAATGTCGATCCCGCTGTCTCCCCCGTGCGGCGACACGGTTGTGCGATACCCCATAGCCCGCAAGAGATCGGCAACAAACTCCTCAAGATCGTAACCTTTCAGCTGTCGGCTAAGCTCTTTCAGTATAAAGTCTTTTGTGTTTTCTATAATAGCTTCCGCTGTTACTTCAACTTCTTCAACATCAACTATATCGGCTTTCTTGAACCCCTTGTTAAGTGCAGCAAGATACTCATCCGCATAATTTTTCACCATGAAGAAGGAAAGCGCCGAGCCGATTTCATACAGTGCCCCTTGGGAAAAGCAGGTGCGCGGCAGTTGTTTCAGCCATTTGACCTTATGCGTCTGTACATATTCCGGCTGTGAGCCATCGTAATGATACTCGCTCTCTATGACACCGAAATTCACTTGTCGATCATTTTTGGAAGGATAGACGACATAATCACCGATTTGCGCTTCATGGCAAAAGCGATACAGCATCCCCGCGCCGTTTGCGATATTGCCCTTACTTGCATCGGCATATACTTCTGCATACCGTTTTTTGAATGCTTCACGATCTGCGCCGAGAACGCTTAGATCGCCTATCTCCTTCCATCCGATTGCAATGATGTTTTCCTTACGGAATAGACCGTCATCCCTGCAATGAATGCCCCAAACTCGCTTTTCTTCTTTGTTTGCGATAGTATCTCCCATGTTGCTGCACACTCCGTTATTATGAAGATGAGTAAAACACGTCCCGAGGTTTGCCCCCGGGACGTATATCGTTTCTTATTTTGCCGCTTTGGCTGCGCGGATGGATTCGATCAGCTCGGGCACGACCTTGAAGAGGTCGCCCACGATGCCGTAGTCCGCACACTCGAAGATCGGGGCGGTCTCGTTCTTGTTGACCGCGATGATGCATTCGGATTCCTGCATGCCCGCCTTGTGCTGGATCGCGCCGGAGATGCCGAGCGCGACGTACACCTTCGGGTGGACCGTCTTGCCGGTCTGCCCGACCTGATGATCCGCGCCGATCCAACCCGCGTCGACGCAGGCACGGGAGGCGCCGACCACGCCGCCGAGCTCGTTTGCAAGCTCCTCGGCAAGGGCAAGACCCTTTTCGACGTCCTTACTGATACCGCGACCGACGGACACGATGTAGTCCGCGCCGATCAGATCGACGAGCTTCTTTGCCGCCTTGACAACCTCGACGACCTCGGTCTTGATGTCCTCGGGCTTCAGGTCAAACGCGGGATGAACGAGTTCGACCTTGCGCGGGTTCTCGCGCTTCTTCATAACGCCGGGGCGCACCGTCGCCATTGCGGGACGGAAGCGCGGGCAGATGATGGACGCCATCAGGTGCCCGCCGAACGCCGGACGGGTCATCTTAAGGTCGCGCGCGACGGAGTGATCCGCGCCCGCAAGCCGGACGCTCTTCGTGCGCTCGATGCGGTCCTCGGGAAGCGTGGAAGCTTTGCGAAGGAACTGCTGATAGTTATTGAGGTCGATGTCGAGATGCGTGCAGTCCGCACAGAGACCGGTGTGCAGTCTTGCCGCGCAGCGCGGCGCGAGAGCGCGACCGATCGTGGATGCGCCGAAGAGCAGGATCTCCGGCTTGAATTCCTCGACCGCGTCGACGATGATCTTGGTGTACGCGTCGGTCGTGAACGTCGCGAGAAGCGGGCTATTGTAAACATAAACCTTGTCCGCGCCGTAGGTGCCGAGTTCCTTTGCAATGCCGTCGACGTTTTCTCCGAGCAGGATGCCGCAAAGCTCCACGCCGAGCTCGTCGGCAAGCTTTCTGCCCTCGCTGATCAGCTCGAAGGTGGTCGGCATCATTTCTCCATTGCGCTGTTCGCAGAAGACCCAGACGTTCTTGAAGGCTTCGATTTCGCTGCTGTTAAACATAATACCGTTCCCCCTTCCTCAGATGATGTGCTTCGCGGCAAGGATACCCGCGAGCTTGTCGGTCGTTTCCTTTCCGTCGCCCGGAAGCATGATGCCCGCGCCCTTTTGCGGCGGTGTGAATGACGTCAGGATGTTCGTCGGGGAACCCAGAAGTCCGATCGTGCTCTTGTCGATCAGCGGATGATCCTTCAGCGTGTCGTACGTCATGGTGACGACCTGCTTTTCGTAGCACTCGAAGATGCCGCCGATGTTCATGTAGCGCGGCTTGTTGAGCTCCTTGATGCAGGTGATCATGCAGGGCGTGTGGACCTTGACCGTCATGTAGCCGTCCTCCAGGATGCGTTTTACGGTCAGCACGTCGCCGTCCTTTCGGATCTCGCCCGCATAGGTGACCTGCGGCAGATGCAGCTTCTCCGCGATCTGCGGACCGACCTGCGCGGTGTCGCCGTCGATCGCCTGACGTCCGGCAAGGATGATGTCCTCGGGCTCGACGCCGTAGGTGTCGATCGCCGCCGCGATGATCTGGCTCGTCGCGTAGGTGTCGGAGCCACCGAACTCACGCGCGGTGATGAGAACGCCCTCGTCCACGCCCATTGCCATGAGCTCGCGGAGCATGCCCTCTGCGGGCGGCGGTCCCATCGTGAACGCCACGACCTTACAGCCGAGCTCGTCCTTCAAAGTCAGCGCGGCTTCGACCGCGTTCATATCGTCGGGATTGATGATGGTCTGCATGGACGCGCGGTCCAGCGTGCCGTCCGGATTGACGGCGACCGTTCCGGAGGTATCGGGAACCTGCTTTACGGTAACAAAAATCTTCATGTTCTCTGCCCTCCTTCTTACTTCACGCCGAGGTTCGCGGCGATGACCATGCGCTGGACCTCGCTCGTGCCCTCGTAGATCTCGGTGATCTTCGCGTCGCGCATCATGCGCTCCACGGGATATTCACGGGTGTAGCCGTAGCCGCCGAACAGCTGGACCGCGCGGCGCGTCACGTCGGACGCGGCTTCCGCGGCGAACAGCTTTGCCATCGCGGCTTCCATGCTGCAGCGCTCGTGCGCCTGCTTCTTCAGCGCGGCGTTGTATACAAGGAACTGTGCCGCCTGCATGCGGGTGTGCATGTCGGCAAGCTGGAACTGCGTGTTCTGGAACGCGCTGATGCGCTTTTTGAACTGTACGCGCTCGCTCGTGTACTTGATCGCCTCGTTGATCGCGCCTTCGCCGATGCCCAGCGCCTGCGCCGCAATGCCGATACGGCCGCCGTCCAGCGTCTGCATGGCGATCTTGAAGCCCGCGCCTTCCTTGCCCAGGAGGTTCTCCTTCGGAACGATGCAGTCCTCGAAAATGAGGTCGCAGGTGGAACTGCCGCGGATGCCCATCTTCTTTTCATGCTTGCCCTGCGAGAAGCCCTTGAAGCCCTTTTCCACGATGAACGCGGAGATGCCGCGGTTGCCCATCTTCGGATCGGTCATTGCGAACACCACGAACACGTCCGCAACGCTGCCGTTGGTGATGAAGCACTTCGAACCGTTCAGCACGTAATGATCGCCGTCGAGCACCGCGGTCGTCTGCTGACCGGACGCGTCGGTGCCGGCGTTCGGCTCGGTGAGACCGAATGCGCCGAGCTTTCTGCCGGAAAGAAGGTCGGGCAGGTATTTCATCTTTTGTTCCTCGGTGCCGTGCTCAAAGATCGGCGCACAGCACAGGGATGTGTGCGCGGAGACGATGACCGCGGTGGTGCCGCAGACCTTCGCGAGCTCCTCGACCGTGATCGCGTAGCTCAAGACGTCGCCGCCCGCGCCGCCGTACTGCTTCGGGAAGTAGATGCCCATCATGCCGAGCTTCGCCATCTTTTCGACGGTCTCCGCCGGGAAGCGCTCTTCCTCGTCGATCTCGGAAGCGATCGGCTTCACTTCGTTTTCTGCGAATTCGCGAACCATCTTGCGAACCAGCAGCTGTTCCTTCGTCAGACGAAAATCCATTCTGATTTCTCCTTTATGTTTACTTCGTGTACTTGAAGAAGCCTTCGCCGGTCTTGATGCCGAGCTTGCCCGCGCGGACCATCTTCCGGATCAGCACGTTTGCGCGGTACTTAGAATCATGCGTTTCGTTGTAGAGCACGTCCATGATGTTCAGCACGACGTCCCAGCCAATGAGGTCGCCCAGGTGCAGCGGTCCCATCGGATGATTGCAGCCCAGCTGCATTGCGATGTCGATGTCCTCCGCGCTCGCAACGCCTTCCTGCAGCACGCAGACGCCCTCGTTGCAGTACGGGATCAGGATCTTGTTGACCACGAAGCCCGGCGCCTCGTTGACGACGACCGGCGTCTTGCCGATCTCAACGCAGAGGTTCTTTGCCCATTCGACGAGCTCGGTCGGCGTGTTCGCGCCTGCGATGACTTCGACGAGCTTCATGACCGGAACCGGGTTGAAGAAGTGCAGACCCACCATCGGGTGCATGAGTCCCTTCGCCATTTCGGTGATCGACAGGGAGGACGTGTTGGTCGCAAAGACCGCGTCTTCCTTGCAGAGCGTGTCGAGACGCGCAAGAAGCTCCTTCTTGACCGCCATGTTCTCCGCCACGCACTCGATCACGAGATCCGCATCCGCAGCCGCCGCGACTTCGTCCACGACGATGCGGCTTAAAAGATCGTCCGCCGCTTCCTGCGTCATCTTGCCCTTCGCAACGCGCTTATTGAGGGAGCCCGCGAGCTTGTCCTTATGCCGCTGCGCGCTCTCCACGCTCGTCGCGTACAGAAGCGCCGTGTGTCCGTTTGCCGCAAAGACCTGTGCAATGCCGCTTCCCATGGTTCCTGCGCCGAAAATAGCAACCTTCATGTTTGTTTCCTCCTGAATTGATTTTTGTATAGGTGGTCCGGACGTCTGTCCGTATTTACCGGTTCTGATAGGGCTCGTGCCTGCGCTTCTCCAAAAACGCGCCCATGCCCTCCTTCTGGTCCGCGGTCTCAAAGCAGCTGCCGAACAGCTTTTCTTCGAGCACGATCGCTTCGTCCATCGGCTTTTCGAGCCCCTCGTTGATCGCCTGCTTACAGGCGCGCACCGCGATCGGCGCGTTCTTCGCGATCGTTTCGGCGAGCTTTTCCGCCGCAGGTCTGAGCTCCTCCAAGGGATAGACCGCGTTGACGAGCCCGATGCGCAAAGCCTCGTCCGCTTTGATGTTCCGCGCGGAGTAGATGAGCTGCTTTGCCATGCCGGGTCCGATGAGCCGCGCAAGCCGCTGCGTGCCGCCGAAGCCCGGCGTAATGCCGAGTCCCGTTTCGGGCTGACCGAACACCGCCGTGTCGCTTGCAATGCGGATATCGCAGGACATCGCAAGCTCGCAGCCGCCGCCCAGCGCATAGCCGTTGACCGCCGCGATCACGGGGATCGGAAGCGTTTCGATTCTGCGGAATACATCGTTCCCCTTCTTGCCGAACGCCTCGCCCTCTTCCTTGGTGAGGTTCGACATTTCGCCGATGTCCGCACCCGCGACGAAGGATTTTTCGCCGCTGCCGGTCAGGATCAGCACGCGGATCTCCGGATCGGCGTTCACGGTGTCGACAAGCGTATTCAGGTCATTCAATACTTCGGAATTCAGCGCGTTCAGCGCCTTCGGGCGGTCGATCAGGGCGATCGCGATATTGCCCTTCTTTTCGAACAGGATGTGCGTCATAATGGTCCTCCGATCAGCGATTTACCCGCAATCAGGCATTATATGCTTTATAACAATATGATTATAAACCATTTTCGCATACTTATCAAGCCCGATTCCCGCTTTCGGGAGATTGTATATTATCGGGTTTGTGTTTACGAACCGTGCGCGCTGTGCTATAATCCCGTTCGGATAAATCGAAGCATGAGGCATGCATGGAACTCAAAGCGCGCAATTCAAAAAAGATTCTCGGACACATCTTTGCGCTGTTCTCCGTCATCGTATGGGGCAGCTGTTATGTGCTGACAAAAAACCTGCTCAACGCAGGCTTTACGGCGCTGCAGATCACGCCGATCCGCATGGCGCTTGCGTATGTTGTTCTCTTGATCATGCGTCCGAAATTCCGGCGGCTTTCATGGAAGGATGAGGGCATCTTCGTTCTCATCGGCATCTTCGGCGGCAGCGTGTATTTCTTCCTGCAAAACACCGCCTTGACCTATACCTACGCCGCGAACGTCAGCATCATCGTGTGCCTCTCCCCCATCTTTACCGCGATCCTCGCCGCGATCTTTTCCCGCGGCAACGAGCGGCTCGGCAAGTTTCTGCTCATCGGCTCGTTCCTTGCGATCGCCGGGGTGGTCATGGTCGTTCTGAACGGCAGTCTGAACTTTCACTTAAGCCCGCTCGGCGACCTTCTGGCGCTGCTTGCGGGCATTTCGTGGGCGGTGTATTCGGTGCTCATCAAACGCTATACCGAAACGATGGACGGCTTCCTGGTCACGCGGCGCGTCATGTTCTGGGCGTTTTTGACCTCGATCCCGCTGATGTTTCTCTCGGACGGCATGCCGAACCTTGCGCCGCTCTTTACCGTGCCGAAGGTGCTCATAAGCTGGCTGTTTCTCGGGATCCTCGGCAACGCGGTCTGCTTTGCGCTCTGGAACATCGCGTTCAAAGAGCTCGGCGTGGTCGTCACAAACAACTATCTCTACGGCTCGCCGTTTGTGACGCTGATCGTGGGCTGGCTTCTTTTGGGCGAACCGATCTCATGGATGGGCGTGCTCGGCGCGGTGCTGATCACCGCGGGCGTCATCCTCGCGCAAAGGGACAAACGAAAGGCATAAAAAAAAGATCCTCCGCGCGGAGGATCTTCATGATTCAGAAGGATTCTTCTCAAGAAGAATCAAAGAGTATGCCACCTCATCAGTTCCCTTCGGGAACAGCTTCTCCTCAAGGGGAAGCCTCTGCCTACGCGCACCCAAAGGCCTTCTCCTTTGAGGAGAAGGTGCCGTCAGGCGGATGAGGTGGACACGCGGAAAAGCGGAACGCTTTTCGCGGATCTATGCATCAAAGCGGCTTACCGTACTCGTCGAAATTCTCCTTCAGCGCGCGCTCGGTCGAAAAGACCGGTACGATCATGGGAACGATCTCAAAGAGTGTAACGACGGCGCCGACGATACCGATCTGATCGATATCCTTTCCGTATACGAAGATCAGCGGCAGCACCGAAAGCGGGATCAGAACGAGCCCGAGTTTGAACCACAGATTCCCGAAATGCCGGTGCGCAAACTCCCACGTTTCCTGTGTTTTCATAGACCGTTTCGTGCGGTATCCGCTGACGCCGTTGATCCGTTTCGGCGGACGCTTTGTAAGGAGCTTTCCGAGCCCGATCATCAAAAGCGGGATCAAAAGGTCCATCAACAGCATAAAGATCCAGAATCCGAGCATAGTTTTCCCCTTCCTTTCTTTGCTTATACTGTAACACAAAATCGCACCGGTCGAAAGGGCGATCGGTGCGAAATAGAATGCGCTATTCTGTTATTTATCGAGGACTTCCACCTGGATCGGCTTTGCGGCTTCCTCCATCATTGCAAGCTCTTCGGGAGAAAGGACGAGGTCGAGACACGCGGCGTTATCGGCGACGTTTTGAGGCTTTCGCATGCCGACAAGCAGGCTCATGTTTTCATACTGCGCAAGCGCCCACGCTTCAAAGAGCTGTGAGAAGCTGCAGCCGTGCGCGGCGCGGATCGGCTCCCAGGCTTCAAACGCCTTTTTCAGTCCTTCCTTGACCTCCGGCTGCACCCACGGAATGCGCGAGCGGATGTCGGTTTTCAAAAACGTGCGGTCCATAAACGCGGGCGAGGTCAGAAAACCCTCCTCAAGCACGCCGTAGGTCTGAAACGTCGTGCCGTGCGGCGCACATGCCTTGAAATACTCTCTGCCATGGAACGGCGAAAGGATGCTGAAAAACTCCTGCACAAGATCGACGTGTCCGCCGGCGCTCTGATATGCTTCGAGGTCTGTTGGCTGGCTGTTAGAAAGTCCGTACGCGCGGATCTTGCCCTGCTCCTTCAAGCGTTCGAGCGCTTCGACGGTGTCGGAGACCGGAAAGCTCTTGCATACGTAATGCACGATCACCGAATCGAGATAATCCGTCTGCATGCGTCTCAACGAATCCTCGACGTCGCGGACGATCGCCGCAGGGCGCGTATCGTTGTTGACCGTGTAGCCGTCGCGCGAATAGTGGAAATTGCCGCCCTCGTTCCGCCAGTTCAGGGAGCATTTCGTCTGCAGGATGAAATCGTGGCGGCGTCCTTTGAGCGCTTCGCCCAGAAGCCGTTCGCTTTCGCCCGTGCCGTAGACCGGCGCAGTGTCGATATAGTTGATCCCGTGATCCCTGCAGGCGTCCAAAAGGCTTCTTGCCTCCGCTTCGGTCGAATCATGGTCCGACCATACGCTGCCGCCGCCGAGCCCCCATGTGCCGAGCGCGACCGCGGAGACGTTCAGATCGCTGTTTCCGAGCTTTGAATACCGCATCGTGTTCCTCCGAATCGTTGATACGGTCATTATATCACCGGCGCGCGCGAATCACAAGGGGCTTTGTCCGCGTTACTGTTTTCCGACCGAATTCCGGACAAGCGCGTCATAGTCCGCTTCCGAAAGCTCGCAGTGATAGAACAGCCTGAAATAAGCCGCGGCCTCGGCATAGAGATCGTAATCCGCGGCGTCCGGATACAGAAGCTTCGCCATCCAGAGCATGCCGAGGATCCGCTGCACGGACGGCGGGAAGCCCATCCAGTTATAGGGACCCATCGGGACCTCGTAATACGTTCCGTTCCGGATCGCTTTGAGTTCACTCCACAGCGGATCGCTCCCGACCGATGCATAGACGCTGTCCGGCGCAAACAGGATCACGTCCGGGTCCCAGAGAAGAAGGCTTTCCATATCGACCTCGTTGCCGGTGCCCTTGCTCGACGGGCTGTCCACAACCGCAAGGTTGTTGCCGAGAAGGTCGATGATTTCCGCGTGATAGCTGTCCCTGGCGATCACGTTCAGCCCCTTGTCGCCGGTGATGTACAAAAGGTTCGCTTTGTCGACGCGCTCCGCGATCTCTGTGATCCTTGCGTATTGCGCGTCGCAGTAAGTCGCCAAAGCCTCGGCTTCCTCCGGCATATTCAGAAGCTCGCCGAGCTTTTGATACGCCTCGCCCATCGTGCCGATCGTGGCGGTGATGTGCACGAACGGAATGCCGGTCTGCTCCGAGAGCGCGTCAAGGTCCTCCCGGATCGAGCCCTTCGGCTCGCCGACGTCGATGACGACCTGCGCGCCGCTACTGAGCAGCGTCTCAAGGTTCATCTCGCCCTTGCCGCCGTACAGCTGCCCGAGCTCCGGCAGCTGATAATACTCGGTCGCAAGGAACCGCTCCGCGGTCTTGTCCCATTTCTGCGCGATCCCGACGAGCCTGTCCGGGCACAGCGCAAACACGACGATCTGCGCCAGCGGTCCGGAGATCGCAACCTTCGTGATCTCGTTCGGCACCTCGACCGTGCGTCCGACGGAGTCTGTAAACGAGCGGGTCCCGGCTGCGTCCGGGGCGTTCGGCGTCTTTGTGCAGCCGACCAGAGCGATCAGCATCATTGCCGCCAACAGCAGCGCAATCGTCTTCTTCATTGTTTTTCTCCTTCTTCTGTTTCATCCGGAACGGGCAGGATCACCGGTCCGCCCGGCGTTTCATAAAGCTCCGTGTGCGTGCCGTACAGCGTTTTGAGAAGCGCGGATGACAAAACCGCCTTCGTCTCCCCGAACGCCGCAACGCGTCCGTCATGCAGCGCAAGCACGCGGTCCGCGTACCACAGCGCGTGCTGCGGGTTGTGGGTACTGAGCAGCACGGTGTACCCGTCCCGTGCAAGCCCTTTCACCGCTGAAAGGACGCGAAGCTGGTTGCCGTAGTCAAGCGAGGACGTCGGCTCATCCATCAGCAGGATCCTTGCCTGCTGCGCAAGCGCGCGGGCGACGTAAACGAGCTGCTGTTCGCCGCCCGACAGCGTATCAAAGCTGCGGTCGGAAAGCCCTGCGATCCCGAGCCGTGTAAGCGCCTCCT
Source organism: uncultured Clostridia bacterium (assembly GCA_947168855.1). Classification (GTDB taxonomy): domain Bacteria; phylum Bacillota; class Clostridia; order Christensenellales; family CAG-138; genus UBA3792. The sequence continues at coordinate 116,905 of CAMVNO010000002.1, read as the reverse complement.
GCGCAATCTTTTCCTGCGCTTTGCCCGGCGAAGCGAACGGGGACAGCGTGTGCGACGTGCCCATCAGCACCGTGTCGCGCACCGTGAAGCGGAACGTCATCCCGTGCGTCTGCGGGATATAGGCGACGCGGTGCGCAATCTCCCGCGCGGAAAGCGTGCGCGCGTCCGTTCCGTCGATCCGGACTGCGCCGGTATAGCGCTTCTGCTCGCCGAGAATGCAGCGGAACAGGGTCGTTTTGCCGACGCCGTTCGGTCCGAGGATCGCAAGAAGCTCGCCCGATTCGGCGCTGAAGCCGATGTGATCCAGCACCGGCGTGTTTTTATATGCGAAGCATAGATCGCGAACGAACAGGCTCACAGCGTCTTCTCCTTTCGCAGCAGCAGATAAATGAAAAACGGCGCGCCGATCACGGCGGTGAGGATGCCGATCGGGATCTCGGTTGCAAGGAGATTCCGGGAAACGTCGTCGACGAGCAGCAAAAAGGCGGCGCCGGTCAGCATGGAGCACGGCAAAAGGGCGCGGTTGTCGCTGCCGACGAGCTTTCTCGAAAGATGCGGGATCACAAGCCCCACCCAGCCGATCACGCCGGACACGGAGATCGACGCCGCGGTCACAAGCGTCGCGCAGAGGATCAGCACCGCACGCAGAAGATCGGTGTTCACACCGAGCGCGCGCGCTTCGCTGTCGCCGAGGGAAAGAAGGTTCAGCCGCCACCGGAGCAGCAGCAGCGGAACGAGCCCCAGCGCCATCGGGATCGCGGCGGGCAGGATCGAAGCAAGCCGCGTGCCGGACAGCGAGCCTAAGAGCCAATAGGTGATTGCGGGAAGCTGGTTAGCAGGATCCGCGACCAGCTTCAGATACGACGTTCCCGCCGAAAACAGCGAGCCCACCATGATCCCGGCAAGGATCAGATTGACGACCCGGAGCCCCGGCGCACGCGCGCTGATCAAAAACACGAGCGCGACCGTGAGGATCGCGCCGAGAAACGCAAAGATCGTGACAAACCGCGCGGAACAGCCGAGCAGAATCGCCAGCGCCGCGCCGAACGCCGCGCCGCTCGACGCGCCGAGGATATCCGGCGACGCCATGGGATTCCTGAACACACCCTGAAACGTCGCGCCTGCCGCCGAAAGCGAACAGCCGACGAGACACGCCATGACGACGCGCGGAAGCCGGACGGAAATCACGGCGATCTCCATGGCGTCCGTCCATACAACCGGTGTCGAAAGACCGAACAGCGCCCAAAAGCGATGCCACAGGATGCGGACGACGTCCCAAAGCGGCACGGGATACCGCCCGAGCGTCAGCGACACAAGAAACAGCGCGAGCAAAACGCCGCCCGAAATCAGCAGTGCCGCCGTTCTTCTGTTTCGTCCGCGATCCGCCGTCATACCGTTTCCTTTCGCATCGTTATTCTTTTGAAAGTATAACATGCAGTCGGGTTTGCTGCAAGCAAATCGCATTTTATCCGGCATTACCGCACGTTGTTCCGGATTTCGGCAGTAAAAAAGCCTCGCAGAAGCGAGGCTTTTTTCAGCAATGCTTATTCGACCGTGACGGTGCCGGAGACCACCTTGATCTCTATATTGATCCGTCCGTCCCCGATCGTCATGAGATCGCCGCTGTTGACAACGGAAAGCGCGGTGTTGAAATTTCCGGAAACGGCGTCAAACTTGATCTTTGCGCCGCCCTCCTTGTCGTCCAGCTTGATGCGAATGCCGCCGGAGGTGCTGTCGATCCTGACTTCGTTTGCACTGTGCAGCCAGAGTACGACGAAGCCGGATGCGTTGTCGATATCCACCTTTTCCGCCGTGATCTTTCCGAGGGAAATATCGCCCGACGCGCTGTTGACGTCGATCTCGTTTGCGGTGATGTCGTTGACCGCCAGACCGCCGGACGCCGTGTTGATCTCGAATTCACCGGAGACGGAGACCTGCCCGAAATTCAGCCCGCCGGATGCGGAATCGACCTTGACTTCCTTTGCGGACAGGAATTGGAAATCCGCGCCGCCGGAAGCGGTCTCGAGCTTCAGTTTGCCGAGATCGAGCATATGCTCCGCCTGCACGTAGCCGGACGCGATCTCGATCTCGAGGTCGGCAAACGCCGGCAGTTCGACCGTAAGGTCCTTCTTGTCAATATCGAACAGAGAGATCTTTTCGCCGGACTTGCAGTACTTGATCTTCAGCGTCGTGCCGTCGATCCACCAATGCATCTGCAGCTCTTCGGAAAGCTCCTTGTCGCAGGTCTCGGAAACGGAGAGCGTCCCCTTCGCGTTCAGGAGCTTCACGCTGCCGGCAATCCATTCGATCTCGACCTTCTTGACCTTGGATTCGTCATAGGTAAAGTCGCCGGCGGTGTACCGCTCCGCGTTCGAGTAGCGGATCGGCGCCGAGCAGGAGATCCGGATGCAGCCGAACAGCGAGAGCATCAGAATGAGCGTCAATAAAAGTGCTGTGATTCGTTTCATGTTTTTATCCTCCGTAAGAATAGATTACTGCAATGCCGCCCGATCCGGCAGCATGTCAAAGAGCGCGTCCGTATCCGCGTCGGTCGTCGACCAGCTCGAGGTGAACCGCGCGATCCAATGGGCGTCGTCCGCCCTGCCCCAGAGATCAAAGCCGACGTATGCTCTGAGCTTCTCCGCCTCTGCGTCGGAAAGAAGAATAAACTGCTGATTGGTCGGCGAATTCCACGCGAGCGGATATCCCTTCGAAAGCAGGATTTCACGGATGCGCCGCGCGTGACGGATCGCTTCTTTGCCGATCCGTTCATACAGCCCGTCGGTAAAGAACGCGTCAAACTGCACGCCGAGCACACGCCCCTTCGCCATCAGCCCGCCGTGACGCTTCACCTGCGTCATCAGCATCTTCGGCGCTTCCCAGGGGAACACGACCGCTTCGCCGCAAAGCGCGCCGAGCTTGGTTCCGCCGATGCTGAACGCGTCGCAAAGCCGCGCAAGATCGGAAAGGGTCAGATCGTTTTCGGGACAGCCCAGCGCATAGCCGAGCCGCGCGCCGTCCACGTAGAGCTTCATTTCATAGCGGTCGCACAGCGCGCGCACGCGCTCTATCTGCGCCCGGGTATAGAGCGTGCCGTACTCGGTCGGGTGCGTCAGATACACCGCGCCCGGACGCACCATGTGCTCGTGCGTCGCGTCGGCATAGAAGGTCCTAAGGTACGCTTCGAGCGCGTCGACGTCCAGCACGCCGTCGTTTTCAGGGAGAGACAGGACCTTATGCCCGGTGAACTCGATCGCGCCCGCCTCATGCACGTTGATATGCCCCGTTTTCGGCGAGATCACGCCCTCGTATGCTTCGAGCAGCAGATCGAGCACGATCATGTTCGTCTGCGTGCCGCCTGCAAGAAACGTCACCGCAGCGTCCGGCGCATGGCACGCCGCTCTGATCTTCTCCGCGGCGCGGGCGGTATACGGATCGAACCCGTAGCCGCTCATCTGCTCCATATTTGTTTCAAGAAGCGCTTCGAGGATGTTCGGATGCGCGCCTTCCGTGTAGTCGCATTCAAATGTACGCATGGCTCCTCCGTTCATTCATTCCCGTTTTCGTCGCTGTCAAGATAGGCGGACAGCAGCGCGTCCAGCTTCGGCAGCGCCGTTTTCAGCGACACGACCGCGCCGTCCTTCAGAAAGCAGTGCTTCGAGACGCCCTCGGCGGCGAGCGTGCCGCGCGTGACGTTCCGGATCACGTAGCCGATCTCCATCATGCGGGTGCTGTACCGATTGATCCGCACGCCGATCTCCGCCTCGTCGGAGAACATCGTCGGATGACGGTAGTCGATCGAGATCCCGACCACCGGCGAAACGAGGCCCTCGCGCTCGATGTCGACATAACCGCAGCCGAGCGCGTCCAGAAACGCAACGCGCGCCTCCTCCATCCACTTGATGTAATTCGCGTGGTGGATCACGCCCATCTGATCGGTCTCATGGTACTGCGCTTTTCTGGTATAGTGAAACATCTTTGCCTCCGCCGGGTCAATTTCAGTTTATTCTATCATATCGCGCCGCGAATGTCACCGTTTTTTGAAAAAAACAGCCCCGATCCGCTTGACAGCGGCGGATCATGTGGTATAATACAGTTAATTGAACGGTTGCTCAACTGTTCAGAAAACTGGAGGAAGATATGGAACGCTTGCCTGTATGCGAATGTGAATCCGTTCATCAGGACGTCGTGGATGCGGTGCGCCCGAAGCTTTTACACGGGGACGAGGCGATCGACCTTGCCGCGCTGTATAAGCTGTTCGGGGACGGAACGCGCGTGCGGATCATGCAGGCGCTCCGCGTGCATGAGCTGTGCGTGTGCGACCTTGCCTGTCTTCTGGGCATGACGAAGTCCGCGATCTCGCATCAGCTGAAGGCGCTGCGCCTCTCCAATCTCGTGAGATTCCGCCGGGAGGGACAGAATGTGTTCTATGCCCTCGCGGATGAACACGTTGAACAGATCCTGGACCTCGGTCTGGATCATTTGCGCGAATAACGCGCTTTCTTTTTTCGGCAGAGAGTTGAGCATTTGAGCAACTATTGCATTTTCGGAGGTTTTTATGAGCGAGCGCCATCACGAGCATGAACACGAGCACGGCGAATGCTGCCACGAGCACAAGCATGAACACGAGCATGAGCACGGCGCATGCTGCCACGAGCACGAGCATGAACACGAGCACGGGCACGACGCATGCTGCCACGGGCACGAACATGAGCATGAGCGCTGCTGTGATCACGGCGCGTGCGAGCGGCACGAGCATCACGGTGAGGGCTGCGGCTGCGGACATCATCACGATCACGCGCATCATGGGCATTCACACGGCGACGCCTGCGGCTGCGGACACGAGCACGGCGGGCACGAGGAAGGCGAAAAGCGTACGATGCTGATCCGGCTGATCGTCGGCGGCGTGCTGTTTGCGGGCGGATTGGTCGCGCATCTTTGCAAGGCGCCGCTCTACATTGAGCTTCCGCTGTTTCTCCTGTGCTACGCGGTCGCCGCATACGACGTGGTTTGGAACGCGATCCGCGGCATCGTGCGCGGCAACGTGTTCGGCGAAGCGTTCCTGATGACGATCGCTTCGGTCGGCGCGTTTGCGCTCGGCGAATACCCGGAGGGCGCGGCGGTCATGCTGCTGTACCAGCTCGGCGAATTCCTGACCGATCTCGCGCTCGACCGCTCGCAGGATTCGATCCGCGCAATCCTGGACATCCGTCCGGACACGGCGAACGTCGTTCGCGACGGCGAGACGATCACCGTCTCCCCCGCCGAGGTTTCGATCGGCGAAACGATCCTCATCCGTCCCGGCGAGCGCATCCCGCTGGACGGCGTGATCCTTTCGGGAACATCCGCGCTCGATACGCGCGCGCTCACCGGCGAATCGGTCCCGCGCACGGCGTGCGAGGGCGATCCGGTGCTTTCCGGCTGCATCGTCCTGGACGGCGTTCTTTCGGTGCGCGTTGAAAAGGCGTTCGGCGAATCGACGGCTTCGAAGATCATCCGGCTCGTCGAGGACGCCGCCGACCGCAAAACGCCCACGGAACGCTTTATCACGAAATTCGCAAGGGTCTATACCCCCGTCGTGGTCATTGCCGCCGTACTTTTGGCGGTCGTGCCGTCGCTCATCACGGGCAACTGGGCGGAATGGATCCACCGCGCGCTGACGTTTTTGGTCATCTCCTGCCCCTGCGCGCTCGTGATCTCGATCCCGCTCGCGGTGTTCGGCGGGCTCGGCGCGGCGTCCCGCGCGGGCGTACTCGTCAAGGGCGGCAACTTCCTCGAAGCGCTGAACAAGGCGCATACGGTGGTCTACGACAAGACCGGCACGCTGACCGAGGGCAGCTTCTCCGTGCGTGAGATCCTCCCCGCCGACGGATTTACGAATGAGGACGTGCTGCAGTTTGCCGCTGCGGCGGAATCGTTCAGTACGCACCCGATCGCAAAATCGATCCTCGAAGCCGCAGACGAGCCCGCAGAGGACGTCTCCGACGCGCACACGATCTCCGGCAAGGGCGTCACCGCAACGGTCGGCGGGCATGCCGTGGCGGTCGGCAATCAAAAGCTTATGGATTCGCTGCAGCTTTCCGTCGCAGACCCCGAAGCGGTCGGTACAAAGGCGTTTGTCGCGGTCGACGGCGCCTATGCGGGCTGCATCGTGATCGCGGATGCCCTGAAGGCAGACAGCAAAGATACAATCGAAGCGCTCCGTTCGCTCGGGATCCGGCGGCAGATCATGCTGACCGGCGACGCAAAGGCGGTTGCCGAAGCGGTTTCGGACGAGCTCGGGCTCGACGGCGTTGCCTCGGAGCTGCTGCCCGATCAGAAGCTTACGGAGGTCGAAGCGCTGTATGAAACGCTGCCGAAGGGCGGCACGCTGCTGTTCGTCGGCGACGGCATCAACGACGCGCCGGTGCTCAAGCGCGCGGACATCGGCGTTGCGATGGGCGGTCTCGGAAGCGACGCAGCGATCGAGGCGGCGGATGCGATCATTCCCGCAGACGCGCCTTCAAAGCTCATCGACGCGATCCGCATCGCGCGGAAAACGCACCGCATCACGGTCGAAAACATCGTGTTTGCGCTCGGACTGAAGGCGGTCTTCCTGGCTCTGGGCGCTCTGGGCATTGCAAACCTGTGGATCGCCGTATTCGGCGACGTCGGCGTGATGCTTTTAGCGGTTCTCAACGCGCTCCGCGTGCTGAAACACAGCGGGAAAACCGTGTAAAATCCCTTGACTTTCCGACTTGGAACCGCTATCATAGTTCCCTGTGAGGTGAAGGACATGAAGCGAAAAAAGACGGAACTCGCTCCGAGAAAAAAGCAGAGCATCATCGGATACTATAAGAAATTCGGCTGGAAGGCGATCGGGCGCGACCTGCTGCACGACATCGTCGGCAGCTTCCTGTACGCCGTCGGCATTTCGTTCTTCGCCGAAAACGCCAACTTCGCGCCGGGCGGCATCACCGGTATCGCGATGATCATCCACCACTACGTGCCGTTCCTCGGCATCGGTCTCATGTCGCTGATCATCAATATCCCGGTCGCGATCATCTGCTACCGGCTTCTCGGGCGCGTGTTCTTCTTCAAGTCCGTCAAGAGCATGCTGATCTCTGCGCTGTTCCTGGATGTGATCGTCCCGCTTTTGGGCAGCTATCAGGACGCCGCAACCAATCCGCTGCTTGCCGCGCTGTTTGCCGGCGCGCTGTCCGGCATCGGTCTTGCGATCATCTACATGCCCGGCTCCTCCACCGGCGGTACGGATTTCATCATCATGAGCATCCGCAAGCTCAAGCCGCATCTGTCGATCGGCACGATCTCGCTTGCCGTGGACGGCATCGTCATCCTGCTCGGCTGGCCGGTGTTCGGCAACATCAACGCGGTGCTGTACGGCGTGCTGATGACGGTCGTTTCGACCACCGTCATCGACAAGCTGATGTACGGCACGGGCACGCGCCGCATGCTGCTCGTCATCAGCGACAAGGCGCAGGAGATCGCGCAGGCCATCATGGAGGAAACCGAGCGCGGCGCAACGCTTGCCGACGTGCGCGGCGCGTATACCGGCAAGCCGCATCAGATGATGATGTGCGTCTGCTCGAAGGTCGAGGTCTTTACCTCGCGCCGCATCATCAACCGCATCGACCCCGGCGCGATCGTGATGCTCACCACCGTGGACGAGGCGTACGGCGAAGGCTTCCTCGAACCGGATATCGACTGAACCCATACGCGGCGCTTGACAAGGCGCCGCGTGTTTGTTACAATACCAAAAAACAACAGGAGGCAAATGAGCGAATGCGCAACTGATCCGATTTTTTGAGAACCTTGACCCGAGATCTTCGGGTTTTCATGCGTTGTCGAAAAGCGGATCGGCCTCCTTTTATCAACCGACACGGGTCGGTATATCGGGTCGTTCCCTGCATTTTCGGCGGCGGAGCGATTTTTTCTTTTCCGAGAGGTGATTGATACGATACAGGCAAGAAACATCACCGTCACGATCGACCGTGACGTCAAAACGATCGTCGAGGACCTTTCCTTTACCGTCCCGGACGGCGCGAAGATCGCGCTGATCGGCGAGGAGGGCAACGGCAAGTCGACGATCCTGAAATGGCTCTATGATCCCGCGCTCGTCGAAGGCTATGCAACGGTCACCGGGACTGCGTCCATCCCCGGCACAAAGGGATATCTTGCGCAGGAGCTGCCCGAGCGGGAGCGCGCGCTGTCCGTTTACGAGTATCTCTGCGCGCACTGCCGGGAGGATGCGTTTACCCCGAAGGCGCTTTCCCGCGTGATGAAGGACGTCGACCTCCCCTATGACCTCGCATATTCCGATCAGCAGATGGGAACGCTGTCCGGCGGCGAGCGCGTAAAGATCGCGCTTGCGGCGCTGCTTCTGAACGACTGCGACGTCCTCCTTCTGGACGAGCCGAGCAACGACCTCGATCTCGATACGCTCGCATGGCTTGAGCGGTTTTTATGCTCCGTCAAAAAAACGGTTCTTTACATCTCGCACGACGAGGTGCTTCTTTCGCGCACGGCGGAAGCGGTGATCCATCTTGAAATGGTGCGGCGCAAGAAGATCCCGCGGGCGACGGCGGCGAACATTCCGTACGATGAATACATGCGCCGGCGCGACGCGGCGTTCGAGCATCAGGCGCAGGTCGCGCAGTTCGAGCAGAAGGCGTTCCGTGAAAAGAAGGAACGGTACCTTTCGATCTACAACGCCGTCGATCACGCGCAGGCAACGCTCACGCGGCAGGATCCTTCGACCGGTCGGCTGCTCAAAAAGAAGATGCATACGGTCATGTCGATCGGCAGGCGGCTCGAAAAGGAGCAGGAAAACCTGACCGAGGCGCCGGAAGCCGAATGGGCGATCCTGCCGAAATGGCTCGGCGGCGAAGTCAAAAACGGAAAAACCGTGCTCGAATACGGTCCCGAAACGCTTTCCCTCGGGGATCGCGTGCTCTCGGAAAACGTCGCGCTGCGCATTTCGGGACCGGAGCGCGTTACGATTGTCGGGCGCAACGGCTGCGGCAAATCGGCGCTCTTGAAAAAGCTTGTGCCGGAGATCGAAGCGCGCGGATACAACGTGTTCTATATGCCGCAGGTCTATTCCGATCTGCTGCCTTTAAGCCGGCTTCCGGTCGAGTTTCTCGCGCCGGGCGGGGACAAGGATTCCGTGACCGAAGCGCGGATCTTCCTCGGCAGCATGAAGTACACGACCGACGAGATGTCGCACCCGATCCGGGCTCTCTCCGGCGGTCAGCAGGCAAAGCTGCTTTTATTACAGGCGATCCTCGACCGCGCGGACGTGCTGGTGCTCGACGAGCCGACACGAAACCTGAGCCCGCTGTCCGCGCCCGCGGTGCGCACGCTTCTCAGAGAATTCCGCGGCGCGATCCTGATGGTCACGCACGACCGCAAGCTGATCAAAGAAGCGGCGACGCGCGTGCTGAAGCTCACGGAAGCGGGTCTTGTTCCGTTTGACACGTCGACGCTTTAGCCGAGCAAAACATCCATGCCGGTCATCAGGGCAAAACCGCCGAGCACGCAGAGCGTTCCCGAAAGGGGGCGCTCTTTCATCGTCTCGGGCAGCAGTTCAAAGCCCGTCACATACGCCATCGCGCCGGCGGCAAAGCTCAGAAGCCACGGCAGCGCGGGCACGGCGAACCGCGCGAGCAGGATCGTCAGAACGCCTGCGATCGGTTCGGAAACGCCGGACAGCACGCCGTACAGAAACGCCTTTCCCCGACCGATCCCCGCCGCGTGCAGCGGCAGCGAGATGATCGCGCCTTCCGGCAGGTTCTGGAGCGCGATCCCGAGCGCCAGCGCAAACGCGCTCATGGCGGTCACGGTCCCGTCTCCGGCAAGCAGTCCCGCATACACGGCGCCCACCGCCATGCCCTCCGGAATGTTGTGCAGGCTGACCGACAGCACCAGCATCCGCGTAGAATGCGAAACGCGCCCCGCCTGCTCCCGGCGCGCAGAAAACCGATCCCAAAGCGCAAGAAGCCCCGCGCCGAGCAGAAATCCCGCACATGCGGGAAGCCACGGCGCCATTCCCCTGTTCGCCGCCTGTTCCATGGCGGGCAGCAGCAGGCTGAACACGGCGGCAGCCGCCATAATGCCCGCCGCCGTATCCGAAAGCAGTCCGCCGATCCGCCTTGACAAACCGCTTTTCAGAACGAGCACTCCCGCGGCGCCGAGCGACGTGCCCGCAAAGGGCAGCATCAGACCTTTGATCACATCCGCATGCATGCAAGCTCTCCTTTCGCGGTTCTGTCCCTAATGTATGCGGCGCGCCTCCGGTCTGTGAAAACTGTCGAAACGGGCATAAATTTACGCCCGTTTTTCTTGACAACGATTTCGGTCGGGTTTATACTGAATTCAGAAACGGGCACAAGCCCGAATCGGTACGAACATGCGCGCGGCGGACCGTTTGCCCGTCAAATTTCAAAGCAGAAAGGAACATGATCATGGGAAAGTTTGAAGTCAAAGAAATGAAGTCCGGTATCAAGTTCAATCTGAAAGCCGGAAACGGCGAGATCATCGCGGTCAGCGAGATCTATACCACCGAAAAGGCCTGCATGAACGGTATTGAGAGCGTCAGAAAGTCCTGCCTCGGCGAGATCGAGGATCAGACCGTGGAAGGCTTCGAGGTCAAAAAGCATCCGAAGTTTGAAGTTTACAAGGACAAGGCGGGCGAATTCCGCTTCCGTCTGAAAGCAAAGAACGGCGAAATCGTCGCGACCGGCGAAAGCTACAAAGCAAAGGCAAGCTGCCTGAAGGGCATCGAGAGCATCAGGAAGAATGCGCCCGAAGCGCCCGTCGTCAAGGTCGAAGGCTAACTGTTCGCACAAACGCCCGTCCGCAAGCCGGACGGGTTTTTTCATTTGGATTGTTCACACTCTGTTGACAAACTTGTGCAATTCAAATGGTATAATAAGATATTGAGTCGAGGCGTTCCGACCGTTTGAAGCCCTCAGAAAGGAACCTTCCTTGAAAATCCCCGAATGGACTAAAAAGCAAACCGTCCTGATCGGCGTGCTCACGGGCATTCTGCTGTGCGCGGCTCTGTTTTTGATCGCCGTTCTGACGCGTCCCGCAGCAGCGACGCTGCTTGACGATCCCGATCTCTCGGACCGTGCGGAAAGCATTGAGGTGATCGAGGAAGGCGCCGTTGCGCTTTCGACGGAGGCGACGCCGCCGCCGGATCTTTCGCTGCGTTTCGTTGCCGACCGGGAACACCCGCTGCCCGAGGACGGCGCAGAGCTTCCGCTCGGCGGCACATATACGATCGGCGGCACGATCTATTCGAATTATCCGCTGGACAGCGTGAGTGTAACGATCACCTGTTCCCACAACAACAAAAACCCGTATCCGTACAAAAAAACAGTTCATTTCAGGCAGCAGACCGCCGGTGTATATACGCTGACGGACGCGGCGAACGACGAGGGAACGCCCCTCTCCTCGCTGGTCGATTTCTCCGAGCTGCTGGTCGGCGTACACACGCTGAAGATCACCGCGGCAGTCAAAGGCACGCGCGGCGTTGAACTGTTCCGCTGCAGCTTCTATGTGCTCGGCGACGAATGGGAGCAGATCACGCGCAAAACCTTCCCCGATTCCTATCCGGAGGCGCTGAAATTCTTCGGTTCGGACGAGCGCTTCCTGTATCGCTATCAGTGGGTGAACGGCCGATATATCGTTGCCGATCCCGAATGGGAAAAAACCTACATCACCGAAATCCCGGGCTATCCCGAAGGGACGACGTGGTTTGTCCACGTTGACGCCAAGCCGTACTTTGAAAAGGCGTTCCGTTATCTCACATCGACCTCCGTGCGCGTGCACGGCACAAACGGCGACACCGGCGTGATCAAAGCCATTGCGCTGATTACGGAGTATAACGGATGCTATGTCTCGCGGTTTACGTCGAGCCTGAAGGCGATCAGTCACCACACGTTCGGCACCGCGGTCGACCTGAATGCTTCGATGGACCCGAACAAGAACAACGAAAAGAACCACGCCGTCATCGACAACGACGTCAAGGATCATCTCGTTTACAACGGCATTCTCGAACAGGACGGCGTGAAATACTATGACTTCACCTATGACGGCACATATAAATGCGATCCGAACGGCGTGCCGGAGACCTGCGTGAACTATCTGCTCTACGAGTTCGGCTTCTTCCGCGCCGGCTTCGATTGGGCGCATTATTACAAATCAACGAGCGACGCAATGCATTTCTGCCTCAGCGAATTTGTGACCCACAAGCACGACGAAAAGAAATACGGCCTGCGCAAGGTGTACGCATATGACGACTCTTCTGCCGCTTCGGCGGCGCCTTCCACTCCGGCTCCTTAAGCAAAATCTGTCGATTTGCGCGGTGCGGGCGATCCCCGCGCCGCTTTCATTTTTGACCGTTCCGTGAAGGAAAATCGGCGATATTTGGGCGAATTTGTAACACCGGGATGAACAATCGGATATTTTGAAAACACATTATAAAGAAACATCGAAAACCGGCACAAGCGAAAAAAAGTGTGCTACGATACCGCTCACAGGAGGTGGATCGTATGAAAACACTGAGGCGTTTCGCCGTAATCGCGACGGCTGCGCTTTGCCTGCTCTCCCCGCTGATCGAACGACCGGCATCTGCGGACATTTTGACAGTGATGGCGCGCGCCGCGTATGAAGAAAAAAACGAGGACCTTATCGAACAGATCCGTTCGATCTACAAAAAAGCGAAAAAGTCAGCGCGCCGGAAATCCTTTAAGGGAAAGTGCGGCTATTATGTCGGACTGCAGCTTGTTAAGCTCGGCATCAATAAAAAGTATGTCGGCAGCAACGGAAACCGCGCGTTTGATATCTACCGGAAGAAAACGGAAACAAGCGGCGGCTACCGGATCACCGCATACCCGGCAAAGCAGTATACGCTGCAGGAAGCGCTCGAAGCGATTGCGCGGGAGGATCCGCACGCACGGAACATTCTCGTCGGTTTTGAGAAGGGCACGAGCAAAGCGGGAAAGCGGTACGGACATGTGATGTTCATCCACGGCATCGAAAACGGCATGGTCTATTTCTCCGACAGCTACGCGCAGACCGTTAACGGCAAGCGCTATAAGGAAGGCGAGCCGATCGTCTGCTCCATCGCAACGTTTGCGAAACGGTACCGGAAATATAAGCTCGACGGCGTCATTCATTTCAGTTAACCCCCATCCTTACAGGGTACACAAATACATGCATGCAACAGAAAAAGCACCGGGAAACCGGTGCTTTTTCGTATTCGGGAACTTATTTGGTCATGTTCGCGATTTCTTCCGCGAAATTGTCCTTGCGCTTCTCGATGCCCTCGCCCTTCTCGTAACGGACAAACGCGAGAACCTTGGACGCGTTCTTTGCTTTCAGCATCTCCTTGATGGTGACGTCCGGGTTCTTGACGAACTGCTGTTCCTCGAGGCAGACTTCCTTATAGTATTTCTGCATACGGCCGTCGACCATCTTCTCAATGATTGCGTCGGGCTTCGGCTTTGCGGCGTTCGCGTTCTCTTCCTTCGCGGCTGCCAGCTGGACGGCGCGCTCATGGTCGATGAACTCCTGCGGGAGGCTCTGAACGTCTACGCAGACGGGAGAAGCCGCCGCGATCTGCAGCGCCACGTCGTGCATGGCTTCGCGATCGCATTCCTCTGCAAACTGCACGAGGACGCCGCGGCTGCCGCCGAGGTGGATGTACGTGTCGACTGCGCCTTCCATGCGGACGAAGCGGCGGATCGTGATCTTTTCACCGATCTCCGCAACCGCTGCGGTCTGCAGCGCCTGCACGGTCTGACCGTCGATCTCGCTTGCCATCAGCGCTTCGAGATCTGCGGGGTTCGCTTCCACGACCTGCTTTGCGATCATCTTGACGAAATCCTTGAACCGGTCGGTCTTCGCAACGAAGTCGGTCTCGCAGTTGACCTCGACCAGAGCGGCAACATTGCCCTCGCGGTAATCGGCAACAAGACCTTCCGCCGCAATGCGGCCTTCCTTCTTCGCGGCCTTCGCAAGGCCCTTCTCACGCAGGAAGTCGATCGCCTTTTCGACGTCGCCGTTCGTTTCCACGAGCGCCTTCTTGCAGTCCATCATGCCGGCGCCGGTGCGCTCACGCAGTCCCTGTACGTCTTTTGCGGTAAAGTTCATGGTAGTACCTCCCGATTATGCTTCTTCTTCGGTTTCTTCTTCGGTCTCTTCGACGGCCGCATCGGTCATCTGCTCGCCCTGCTTGCCTTCGAGCACGGCGTCCGCCATCTTCGCAGCGATCAGCTTGACCGCACGGATCGCGTCGTCGTTGCCGGGGATCGGATAATCGACCTCGTCCGGGTCACAGTTGGTGTCGATGATCGCAACGATCGGAATACCGAGGCTGCGCGCCTCTGCGATCGCGATGTGCTCCTTGCGCGGGTCGACAACAAACAGCGCTGCCGGGAGCTTCTTCATTTCCTTGATGCCGCCGAGGTTCTTCTCGAGCTTTTCACGCTCGTTCAGAAGACCGATGACTTCCTTCTTGGGGAGCAGATCGAAATCGCCGTTCGCTTCCATCTGGTCGATCTTCTTGAGACGCGCGATGCGGGTCTGGATGGTCTTCCAGTTGGTCAGCATGCCGCCGAGCCAACGCTGGTTGACATAGAACATTTCGCAGCGCTTTGCTTCCTGCTCAATGCTCTCCTGCGCCTGCTTCTTGGTGCCGACGAACAGGATCGTCTTGTCCTGTGCCGCGAGGTCACGAATGAAGTAATACGCTTCTTCGATTTTCTTGACGGTCATCTGCAGGTCGATGATGTAGATACCGTTGCGCTCGGTGAAGATGTACTGCTTCATCTTCGGGTTCCAGCGACGGGTCTGATGTCCGAAATGGACGCCTGCTTCCAAAAGTTGTTTCATTGAGATCACGGACATGATAATTAAACCTCCTCGTTTTTTGTTTGTCCTCCTCCCGTTTCAAACACAGGCGTTAACCCAGAGGGCACGAGACGCCGGATCCGCGGGAGTGCGTGATACCTTGCCTATTATACACAGGTCATTCCCCGATTGCAAGACCCAAAATGCAGATTTTGCAGGGTTTTTTGGTGATTATTACTCAGATCTCCCCGACTCTGCGATTAAACAGGAGCATAAGCGCCGTAGCGAAGAACCCGATCGTGCAGGTCAGCAAAAGCGCCGTGCTGCCGAACCCCTGCAGGACCGCGCCAGCGAGCACCGAAGCGATCGGGATCAGCCCCTGCGAGGAGATGCTGATGACGCTGTTGACCTTGCTGAGCATGCTCTTGTCCACAATGCGCATGAGCGTCGTCGTGGTCGGGACGTTGATGTTTACGATGGTGACGCCGGTCAAAAGGCATCCGACTGTCATCAGGATCAGGAACGCGTTGAGCGAAACGCCCCGTGCGACAAGGATCCAGTATCCGGCAGTCATCAGCGCAAGGATCACCGCCATTCCGAACAGCCACCGGGAGACCGATCGACCGACCTTTTCCTTCTGCGGTCTCGCGCTCAGGATCAGCGCGCCGACCATAGAGCTTACCCCGATCAGCACCGACAGGACCGAGGACCACAGCTCGGGCTTCAGCAGGCTGTCAAGCAAATAGTGTTCCGCGGTCGCCAGATCTGTTTTGATAAAATACGGAATGAAGTTCGACGCGACCGGCGAGAAGAAGAAATTGATAAACAGGATCGCCGCCATCAGCGCCAGCAGCGCCTTCTGCGCCTTGATATACCGAAGTCCCTCGCCGAAGTCCGAGAGCGCGCTTTTGATCGTCAGCTTTCCCTCCTTGCGCTCGTGCGAATAGCGGATGAACATCTCGGATACGCCGGAAGCCACGTAGCACACGCCGACGATCAGAAACAGCAGATGGATCGGGAACGTCGCGTACAGCACGCCCGCCAGCACGACGCCCACGATAGACTGCAGCGACTGCATAATGGTAAAATAGGAGTTTGCCTGCTGCAGCTGCCGCTCCTCCACGATGTGCGGCAAAAGCGCGCCGCTTGCGGGCGAAAAGACGCCGCCGATCGCATTGCCGAGAATGCCCGCGGCAAACAGGATCACAAGATGCGCCGCCGGATTTTGCAGCAGGATCATCGCAAGCGTCGCAAGCAGGATCACGCCGCCCTTCAGATAGTCGCAGACGAACATGATCTTCCCTTTGTGGAACCGATCGCCCAGAACGCCGCCGATCGGCGTGAAGATCAGATTGAACGCGCCGCACAGCGCCAGATACAGCCCCTGCAGAAAGGCGTTGTTCTCCGTGATCTCCAGAATATAAAAGCTGACCGCAAAGCTGTAGAGCAGCGCGCCGACGTTTGAAACGAGCGCGCCGAAAAAGGTGAGCCGGTAATTTCGGTTTTTAAATACGTTTTCCATTTTTACCTCCCGACGGAAGCTTCCGTTTGCCGGGAACAGCATAGCAGAGTGCAGCCGCGCTTTCCAGAAACCGTCGGTTGAATCGCCGCTTCCGGCTGTTGCGTATCGGTTGATTGGTCGTTATCTGCTCTCTCCCTGCGGTTGAGCCGTTGAAAAAGGGGATCGCCGTCCGATCCCCAAATGACGCTTTCCCGTTTACTCTTCCTCGTCCCCGTCCGCCATTTCGTCGAGGATCTCCAGAAACTCGTTGAAGACCTCGTCGAGCAATACGTCGTTTTCGATCGGCAGATAGCGTTCGCCGTCCGCGTCCTTCACGACCTCGAGGATCACGACCTCGTCCTCGTTGACATTCTCGACCTCGTCGATCGGGATCAGCGCGGCGTAGCGTTTTTTCTCGTAATCAAACGTGGCGACGAGATCGAACTCGACCTCCCTGCCCTGTTCGTCGATCAAGGTAACCAGTGTGTTTTGTTCTTCCATTGTTTTCTCCTGTATGATTTGTTTGTAAAGATCCTTCGCTCCCGCTCAGGATGACAGAGGTGCGGACGGGCACTGCCCGTCCCTACGGTGCCATGCGGCAAAGCCGCAATTCATGCGCGAAGCGCGATTCATATACCGAATGAATTGCCTGACGGCATGAATTGGCTGCGCCGTGAATTGACCTGCGGTCATGAATAGCGCCTGCGGCGCATGATAATTTCTATCCGTTCGGATGCGAGTCCATATATCCCTGCAAAATCAGCACGGCGGCCAGCTTGTCGATGACCTTTTTCTGCTTTTCGCGCGAGATATCCGCGTCCACGAGCACGCGCCGCGCCGCCATGGTGGTGAGGCGCTCATCGAAAAAGAGCAGTTCGCCGTCCCATTGCTTTTGAATGGCTTCGGCGAAGCGCTGCACCTTCTCCCCCTGCTCGCCGACCGTGCCGTTCATGTTCATGGGCAAGCCCAAAAGGAGCCGACACGGTGCGTAGCGGTTCAGGATCTCCACAATATGCGCGACGTCCTTTTTCGTGCTTTCGGTCCGCCGGTACGTCTCGACGCCCTGCGCGGTGATCCAGAGAGGATCGGACACCGCGACGCCGATGCGCCTGTCGCCGACGTCCAGCGCAACCATGCGCTGCTTCAATGCTTTTCGACGTAGAAGCGCACAAGCTCCTCGATGAGCTCGTCCCGCTCCATTCTGAGGATCAGGTAGCGCGCATTGTTGTGGCTGGTGATGTACGTCGGATCGCCGGAAAGCAGGTAGCCGACGATCTGGTTGACCGGATCGTAACCCTTTTCCCGCATGGCGGAATAGACGGTCATCAGCACGTCCTCTGCCGTCTTGACGTCTCTCGGCGCGGTAAATTGAATGGTATCGCCTTTGTTTTCCATAGCATATTCCTCCGTTTATTATTATACCGTACCGGTTTCGGATTTGTAAACCCGTTTCCCGTAAAATCACACGAATTTTGCAATCGGCATATCATGCAGAAAAACGAATGAGGAGGAACTTATGAAACGAACGATTCCGATCCTGCTTGCAGTCCTGCTTCTTCTGCTGCCGCTTGCCTGCAAGCCGGCAGAACAAGAGACGGTCACGCTTGAGCTGCACGAGGTCACACGCTCGGTATTCTACGCGCCGCAGTATATCGCGATGTCGCTGGGCTTCTTTGAGGAGGAAGGACTCCATGTGGAGATCACAACCTCCGGCGGCAGCGAAAAGGCGATGACCGCGCTTCTTTCCGGCGACGCCGACCTGTGCCTTGCCGGGCCCGAAACCGGCGTGTATGTCATGAACGAGGGCAAGGAGGACCATCCGGTGATCGTGGGACAGCTCACGAAGCGCGACGGGTCGTTCCTGATCGCGCGGGAGCCCGCCGAGCGCTTCTCCTGGAACGATCTTTTGGGCAAGACGATCATCGGCGGACGAAAGGGCGGCATGCCGATCATGACGCTCCGGTGGGTCATGGCAAACAACGGTCTCATCGACGGCGAGAACTGCACGATCATCGACTCGATCCAGTTCAACCTGATGGCGGGCGCGTTCGAGGGCGGCGAAGGCGATTATGTGACGCTGTTCGAGCCGACCGCAACCGAGTTTCAGAAAGCGGGCAAGGGCTATATCGTGGCGAATATCGGGCTCGAATCCGGCGAAGTGCCGTATACCTGCTACTTTGCGTCACAGAAGATGATCGCGGAGCACCCCGAACGCATCGAGGCGTTCCTCCGGGCGATCTATAAAGCGCAGCAATGGATCGAGACCGCAAGCAACGAGGACGCCGCAAAGGCGATGCAGCCGTATTTCCCCGACGCGTCTTTGGAAAGCCTGATGGCGGTTGTAAAGAGCTACCGCGAAACGGACTCGTGGAAGAAGGACCCGGTCATGCAGGAGGCGGACTACGAACGGCTGCTCTCCGTCATCGACTTCAACGGCGAGCTGACCGGACGCCCGGATTTCAACGAGCTGGTCGACAACACGTTCGCAAAGAAAGTCAGCGGTAAATAAACCGGGTGTCATCCTGAGCAGAGCGAAGGATCTTGCAAAGCGAAGGATCTTGCAAAGCGTCGTAAGGATTCTTCGTCGCTGTGCTCCTCAGAATGACAGAATCACAAAGGGGCGCCGGCGCCGGCGTCCCCTTGTATATCTTTGTAGGGACGACCATCGGTCGTCCGTTGTTTCCCGGCTCCCCTGTGCAAGGGAGGCTTAGAGATGTGCACATTGCAACGAACGGCGTCGCCGTTCGGCGCGCTTCCCGGAGGAACAAATACCACGAAAATCCGTCAAATCCGGCGACATGTGCGGCGGATTTGACTCCTTTCAACCTGCGCCGCCCGGTCGATCCCGATCCATAGGCGCTGGATGCAAACTCGCCGAAATCCTGATTTCGGCGAAACGCGAAGCGTTATTTCGCGTCGTCTAATTTGCCGGTATACAACGCGTGCTCGATCCAGATGCGCATGCCGCGGATGCCGCGGTCGAGCGCGGCGAGCTTTCCGAGGATCACGTCGAACTGCTTGCGTTCAAAGTCGTTGACGCGTCCGTCGACAGAGATGTCGATCAGGTTATCCCGCTCCAACTCCATCGCGTGCAGCGCGGAAAGAAGCTCAACGGTCAACTGCGGCAGTTCCTTGAGTTCCGCCTTCTGGACGTACTTCATGCCGATCGGGCACTCGTGCGTGCAGTAATAATTGGAAAGCTCCGGGTTTTCGTACCCCTGCTCCATCGCAAGGACCTCGTCCGGATGCGGCGCGCTCCTGCCGCTTTCGATCTTTTCGATGCGGTCAGCCGACACGAACGTCAGAACCTCCTCCGCCGCATCGCGGGAAAGCCCCCGGTTCTCGCGGCTCTGCTGATAGATGTTTTTATACTCTTTGGTAGACCGTCTTCCCATTGTGATCCCTCCGTCCTTTTTGTACCTACAGTATACACCGTGCGCGCGCGGATGTGAAGCGGAAAACGTGCGGATTACGGCATTTTATTTTGCACCCGCGCTGCAAATAGCGCCTCTCTTTTGCAGACGGCGTCCCTTTCGGAACCGCGGCGGCTGCGGTAAGATGGTCCCGTAAGCAAGAGGCGGGACACCCCGCCGGAACACAGAGGACCGAACAGAAAAGGAGTGAGAAACATGGATTTCATTGCAGCACACACGGGCCTCACCATCGGGCTGATCGCGGGAGCGGTGGCCATTGTGATCGCGATCATCGTCAGCGGGTACGTCAAGGCGCCCCCGGACAAGGCATACATCATTTCGGGCATCAAAAAGAGCCCGAAGATCCTGATCGGACGCGCCGGCATCAAGCTGCCGTTCCTGGAGAGAAAGGACACGCTGGTCTTAAAGCAGATCAGCATCGACATCAAGACGAACGGTTACGTACCGACGCTCGACTTCATCGGCGTGGACATCGACGCAGTCGCGAAGGTTCGGCTGAAGACCGATCCGGAAGGCATCAAGATCGCCATGAAGAACTTCCTGAATATGTCCGAGGAAGCGATCACGAAGGCGCTCACGGACTCGCTGCAGGGCAACATGCGTGAGATCATCGGCACCGTCAAGCTCAAGGAGCTGAACACGGACCGCAAGAAGTTCGGCGACGAGGTGCAGCAGAAAGCGCAGACCGACATGAACGCGCTGGGTGTGGAGATCATCTCCTGCAACATCCAGAAGATCGAAGACGAAAAGGGTCTGATCGTTGCTCTCGGTCAGGACAACATGTCGCAGATCCAGAAGGACGCGTCGATCGCGAAAGCGCAGGCGGAACGCGACGTTGCGATCGCCGAAGCGGAAGCAAAGCGAATGGCAAACGAAGCGCAGGTCGCGGCGCAGACCGAGATTGCCTCCCGTCAGAACGAGCTTCGGATTCGCGAAGCGGAGCTGAAGAAGGCGTCGGATCTCAAGCAGGCGGAAGCCGACGCGGCGTACGAGATCCAGCAGCAGGAGCAGCGCAAGACCATCGAGGTTGCCACGGCGAACGCGAACATTGCGCGCCAGGAGCGTGAAATCGAGCTGAAGCGCAAGGGCGTCGAGGTCACCGAACAGACGCTCGAAGCGGAGATCAAGAAGAAGGCGGAAGCCGAGAAATTCGCCCGTCAGCAGAAGGCGGAAGCGGAGCTCTTCGAACGGCAGCGCAAGGCGGAAGCCGAGAAGTTCGAACGCGAAAAGGCGGCGGAGATCCGCCGTATCCATGCGGAGGCGGAGAAATTCGAGCGCGAAAAGGAAGCCGAAGCGCAGCGCGTACAGGCGGAAGCCGAAAAGTACGCGAAGATGCAGGAAGCCGAAGGCATCAAGGCGGTCGGCGAAGCGGAAGCGGCGGCGATCGAAGCCCGCGGCATTGCGGAGGCGGAAGCGCTCGAAAAGAAAGCGGAAGCCATGCGGAAGTACGGGCAGGCGGCAATGATGGAAATGATCGTGAAAGCGCTGCCCGAGATGGCGGCGTCGATCGCAAAGCCGCTGGAGTCCATCGACAAGGTGACGATCATCGACGGCGGTCACGGCGCAAGCGGCGTGGACACCATGGGAAGCTTCGTGCCGAGCGTGCTGGCCCGCACGATCGAAACGATGAAGGAAGTCACCGGGCTCGACCTTGTGGACGTCATGAAGGCAAGCACCTACGACGCGAAGGTGAACCGCAACGTCACGGTGCAGGGCGATCCGCAGGGCGCCGTGCAGACGGTGATGAACACGGAACCCGCCGTATAACCCCCTGTAACACAAAAGCAGCCCCGATCATTCGGGGCTGCTTTGCCGTTCCTTTATTCCGCTTTTTTGACCGCGGGGGCTGCTTTCGCGCGGGTCTTGCGGCCCGACGGCAGCTTCGGCTGCGGTTCGCCGTCCCGGATGAGCCGCGGCGGCGCGAGCTTTTTGATCGTATCCGCCGTGATCTCGACGGTCTTGACGCCCTCCTGGGAGGGAACGTCGTACATGATGCCGAGCATGACGTCCTCCATGATGGCGCGAAGACCTCTGGCGCCGGTCTTGCGTTCGATCGCCTTCTTTGCGACCTCGCGAAGCGCGTCCTCGGTGATGACGAGATCCACGCCGTCCATCTCGAACAGGCGGCGATACTGCCGCGAAAGCGCGTTCTTCGGCTCCGTGAGGATCTCCACAAGCGCGTCCTCGGTGAGGTTCTCGAGCGTCACGATGATCGGCACACGACCAACGAACTCGGGGATCAAACCGAATTTCAGAAGGTCCTCGGGCAGGATGTCCTTGAGGATCGTGCCGACGTCCATCTGCTGCGTGGAGCGCACCTCCGCGCCGAAGCCCATGAGCTTAGAGCCCGTGCGCTTCTGGATGATCTTGTCGATGCCCGTGAACGCGCCGCCCACGATGAACAGGATGTTCGTCGTGTCGATCTGCAGGCATTCCTGCTGCGGATGCTTTCTGCCGCCCTGCGGGGGGACGTTCGCCACGGTGCCCTCCAGGATCTTCAGAAGCGCCTGCTGCACGCCCTCGCCGGAGACGTCGCGCGTGATGGACACATTCTCGCCCTTCCGCGCGATCTTGTCGATCTCGTCGATGTAGACGATGCCCATCTGCGCCTTGGCGATGTCGTAATCCGCCGCCTGGATGAGCTTTAAGAGGATGTTTTCCACGTCGTCGCCGACGTAGCCCGCTTCGGTCAACGCGGTCGCGTCCGACATGGCAAACGGCACGTCGAGGATCTTCGCAAGCGTCTGCGCGAGCAGCGTTTTGCCGCAGCCCGTCGGTCCGAGCATGATGATGTTGCTCTTCTGCAGCTCGACGTCTTCGTTTTTATTGCCCATCAGCCGGATGCGTTTATAGTGATTGTACACCGCAACGGCAAGCGCCTTCTTCGCGTCCTGCTGCCCGATCACGTACTGATCGAGCGCCGCCACGATCTCCTGCGGCTTCGGGATGTCTTCCTTTGCGTACGCGGACTGCTGCTCGTTCGGCTGCTCGTAGCGCATATCCTCCTGCACGATCTCACGGCACAGCTCGACGCACTCGTTGCAGATATACACATTCGGACCCGCAATGAGCTTGCGGACCTCGCTGCGCTGCTTGCCGCAAAAGCTGCAGCGTACTCGATCGAAATTGTCTCTGTCTCTTGTGCCTGCCATTTCGTTATCTCCTCGGTGCAATGATTTCGTCTACGATGCCGTAGTCCTTCGCCTGCTCCGCCGACAGGAAATTGTCGCGCTCGGTGTCCCGCTCGATCGTCTCAAGCGGCTGACCCGTGCGATCTGCAAGGATGCGGTTCAGGCGGTCCTTGATGCGGATGATCTGCTCCGCGTGGATGCGGATATCCGTCGCCTGTCCCTGTGCGCCGCCGCTCGGCTGATGGATCATGATCTCGCTGTTCGGCAGCGCCTTGCGCTTGCCCTTTGCGCCCGCCGCAAGCAGGAACGCGCCCATGCTCGCCGCAAGCCCGACGCAGATCGTGCTGCATTCGCACTTCAGGTACTGCATCGTGTCGTAGATCGCCAATCCCGCGCTCACCGAGCCGCCGGGGCTGTTGATATAAAGGAAAATGTCCTTGTCCGGATCCTCCGCTTCCAAAAACAGCATCTGTGCGATGACGAGATTTGCGGTGTCGTCGTCGATCGGACCGCCGAGGAAGATGATGCGATCCTTCAGCAAGCGCGACCAGATATCATAGGAGCGCTCGCCGTGGCCGGACTGTTCGACCACCATCGGTATCAGGTTCATACGATACCTCCTTCAAGATCTCACTCTGTCAAAATGACTTTTGACAGAGTGGTTTTTCAGGACCGCCTATCATCCTGCGGATGATGCGAGCGGCGGTCCTGCAAGGTGTAAAATTCGCCGCGCATGTCGCCGAATTTTACGGATTGGTATTTTGGTTCGGTCCGTCGTCTTCGCCGCACATGTCGCTGAATCTGACGGATTTGTGTTTCGGATTTACTCCGCTTTCTCTTCGGTCTCGACCGCCGCGTCGACGATCAGCTGCACGGTCTTGTCGACCGTAACGCGATCCGCAAAGTATTCGCGATCCGCGTCGGTGAGCTGCGCCTTGAAGGTCTCAACGTCCGTGTTGCCGTTTTCGGCGTACTTCCTGATCTCCGCTTCGATGTCCTCATCGGTTGCCGTGACTTGTTCCGCCTTGCAAACCGCTTCGATCACGAGCTGCATCTTGACGCGCGCTTCCGCCTCGGGGCGATAGGTCTCGCGAAGCTGCTGTTCGGTCATACCGGTATACTGGAGATACGTGTTCCAGTCGAGCCCGCTGCCGGCAAGGCGATACTTGATGTCCTGCACCATGTATTCCACCTGACGGTCGATCATGCAGGCGGGAATGTCCACGGTCGCGTTGTCGCAGGCGCCCTTGATCGCCGCGTTTTCACGGATGGCGTCCATGCGCTGCTTCTTTTCCGCAAGCATTTTTTCCTTTTTGTCCGCCTTCCATGCATCGACGGTCTCGAACTCGGAAATGTCGCCGATGAACTCGTCGTCGATCTCCGGAAGCTCCTTCATCTGGACCGCCTTGACCGTGCAGGCAAACACCGCCGCCTTGCCCGCGAGGTGTTCCGCATGGTATTCGGTCGGGAACGTCACGTTGACGTCGCGGGATTCGCCCGCTTTGATGCCCACAAGCTGGTCTTCAAAGCCCGGGATGAACGTGTTGCTGCCGAGAACCAGCGTCTGATCCTCCGCCGTGCCGCCGTCGAACTTCTCGCCGTCCACGGAACCCGAATAGTCGAGCAGAACGCGGTCGCCCTTTTCCGCCGGACGATCGACGTCGACAAAACGTGCCTGGTGCTCGCGCTCCGCTTCGAGCGCCTGATCGACTTCCTCATCGGTTACAGTATAGTCTGCCTTCGGCACCGCGATACCTTTGTATTCGCCGAGGGTCACTTCGGGCTTCAGGGTGACCTCCGCAACGAAGGTGACGCCCTCGTCCTCGCCGATGGAAAGGATATCGACGTCGGGACGGTCTACCACGAACAGGTCATGCTCCTTGACCGCCTCGTCGTACGGTTCGCCCCAGCAGAGCTCAAATGCGTCCTCATAGAACACGCCCGCGCCGTAGTAGGTCTCAATGACCTTGCGCGGCGCATGCCCCTTGCGGAAGCCCTGAACCGCATAGCGGCCCGCCGTCTTCTTGTACGCCTCGTTCAATGCTTTCCGGAAGGTTTCCGCATCGACCGTGATCGTCAGTTTTGCTTTGTTCCCCTCAAGTTTTTCCAGTTGTGCCATGTTCCTTACTCCTTATCTATTTCCTTGCAAGCCGAATCAATCGGCATTCTTCGCCGGATTTTGGTATCATATCACAAGCCCGCGGCGAAAGCAAGCGCAGAATCCGTTTTTCACGCTCATGTTTCAAAAAGTTTGCAATGCGCCGTCCGATCGCCCTTCCCGGCAATCTTGACCCGCTCCGCGATCTGTGGTAATATAGATTGATTCAGTATGGATGAATGAGCACGGAGGCAACAATGGAACGGTATTGTCTGATCGCCAACCGCACATCCGGCAGCGGAAGCGCCGGCGCGTATATTGATCATATCCAGGCGCTGCTGAACGCACGCGGCGCGGACTTTGCGGTCCGCGAAACACAGTACCCCGGTCATGCCACGGAGCTTGCGAAAGCCGCGGTCGACGAAGGCTTCGATGTGATCGTTGCCGTCGGCGGCGACGGCACGCTGCGCGAAACCGCGCTGTCCGTCGTGCACACCGACCGCATTCTGGGGCTGCTGCCCTGCGGCACGGGCAACGATTACGCGCGCGCACTCGGCATTCCGACCGATGCGGAAGCGGCGCTTGCGATTCTTCTGAACGGCGAAACCCGGACCGTTGACGCCGGCATGGCGAACGATCAGGTCTTTTTCAACATTGCGGGATTCGGCTTCGACGTGGACGTTCTGGACTATACCGAGGAATTCAAGCCGAAATGCAAAAACGGCGAGACCGCGTATCGGCTCGGCTGTCTCAAGGCGGTGCTCGGTCTGAAGCTTCGCAAAACGACGCTGACCTTCCCGGACGGCACGATCGAGCGGAACGTACTGATGGCGGCGGCGGGCGTCGGCACGCATTTCGGCGGCGGCATGAACGTGCTGCCCGAATCCGACATGTCCGACGGGCTTCTGGACGTGTGCATCGCGCACGACGTGAACCGCCTGCGGCTTTTGAGCCTGCTTCCGAAGTTCATCAAGGGCAAGCACCTCGGTCTGCCCGTTATCACCTATCGCAAAACGACCGAGGTGTCGGTCGTGTGCGACCCGGTTTCGCGCATCGAGGTGGACGGCGAACGTATGGACGGCACGCCCGTGACCTTCCGTGTGCTGCCCGGCGCGCTTAAGGTCCGCGCCCCGAAAAACAACTGATCCGGAGAACTTATCTGCATGAGCAACCTTGGCGCACGCATCCGTGAATACATACGCGACAGCGCGGACCGCAAGCTGACGGTCGGTCAGGTGACCGTATCCCGGCTCGCGTTCTTCGGGCTTGCCGCCGGTATTCTCATTGCCGGCGTCGTTGCGCTGATGGTCGTCCTGCTCGGGCGCCGTGAAAAGGGTCTGACCTATACGCGCGCCGACGTCGTCAGCGGATACACATACCGCATGAAGGACGATCGTCTGAGCTACCGCACGGAGAACCGCATCTACCTTTACGACGCGGCGAAGGACGCTTCGACCTTCTATCCGATCGGCGGCATTGAGGGCTACGACAGCTCCGGATCCATGACGATCGTGTACGCGGGCTCCCAGTTTATGATCCAGGGCGCGAAGGAAGCCAAGGCGCTGACCAACGGCACGATCCTCGACGTGCGCGCAGGCAAGAACTATGCGGCGCTGCTGTTCAAAAATCCCGGCGAGGATCGCGACGAGCGCTTCATCCTGATCCTCGACAAAGCCATGCACTCGGTCAACCAGATCTCCTTCAAGGACAGCGAGGTCGTCGCATTCGGATTCCTCGACACGGGCTCGACCGAGCTTCTGTGGGTCTCCACAATGGACGTCGGACAGTTCACCGAGGAGTCCATCGTCCGTATCTACGACTGCGGCAACGACGGCTCCATGATCCACTACACCTCGCCGTTCTATAACCAGACGATCTATCATCTGTATCTATCCGACCGCTGTCTCTTCATGGTCGGTACGCAGTCGATCATCCGTTTCGACCGCGAGGAAAGCGGCTTTTCCGCCGAGCGCGACCGCGTGCGGGTTTACGGCAGCACGATCGTCGATTTCCGCGCCGGAACCGAGACCGCCTATTTCATTGCCCTGCCCGTGGCGGCGGAGGGCGAGGAAAACAGCCTCGTGCGGCTCATCACGATTTCCGAGACCGACGACCTTTGGTCGAACGTCATGCAGAAATACATGCCGTCCCCCGTTGTCGGCGCGTTCCTGTTCAACGGCAGCATCTGCGTCTTTACGCGGGATCATTTTCTGCAGTTCTCCTATGCGGGGAAAAAGCTCATGGACCTCGATTCGTCGTATTCTCCGATCGAGGCGTTCCGCTACGGCGACGGCGGATTCCTCGTCATGACCGAACAAAGCTGTTATCGCGTCACGCTCGACTGACGCAGAAAGGAGCCGAAATGATCATTGCCATTCTGATCCTGGTCGTTCTGGGACTGTGCATCCTGGCAGGGTATTATCGCGGGGTCATCTATTCCGCCGTGAGCATCGGGTTGACGCTCCTTTCCTTTTTCCTTGCGCTGCTGCTGATCCCCGTGATCGCCTCGCCCGTGCGGGAAAGCGAGAAGCTGTACAGCAGCCTGCTCTACTATTTCGAGGGGTATGAATTCGTCAGCAAGACGAGCGTGGAGCTGATCCACGACCCCGTCTCCTCGATCGACGGCGATACGCTTTCGGAGGTCGTCGAGAACGCCGAACTGCCTCTGCCGCTCGGCAGCGCAGTCCGCAAGAACATCCGCCGGGAAGCGTACGCTTCGAGCGGCATCACCACGCTCGGCGATTATTTCAATCAGACGATCGTCGACGTCGTGCTGAATATCCTGTCGCTGCTGTTCCTGTTCGTCGTGCTGCGCGTGCTCTTCGGGTTTATCCTGCGCATGATCGACTACGGCAGGCGCGGCTTGCCCACGCTGAAGCGGTTTGATCCGCTGTTCTCCTGCGGGATCGGATTCCTGCACGGCGTGATGCTGCTCTATATCTTCTTCCTGCTTGCGCCGATCGTCCTCACGATCGTGCCGCGGCTCGGACAAATGCTCATCGAACCGCCGCTTGCCGGCTTTTTCTACCGCATGAACCCGTTCATGTGGATGATCCCGACGACCTGACAAACACACAAAAAACGGCTCCGAAGAGCTATTCTCTAAAGGGTGGTTTTCAAACAATAATGAGTTGACGGAGGAAACGCATCAATCCTCCGTCTTTTTTCTATCGCTTGGCTCCCCTGTGCAAGGGGAGCTGTCGAGGCTTTGCCGAGACTGAGGGGTTGTTAAACTGGGGATTGAACACAACAACCCTTCCGTCAGCCTTCGGCTGCCACCTCCCCTTACACAGGGGAGGCAAGATCGATTGCGTCGGAAGAGCGCACTTACTCACCGCCATGCGTCGGCGGAACGTGCGCTTACAAACAAAAACCTCCCGAGAAGGAACCGTTTCTCGGAAGGTCTTTATCTGTTTGTTTCCTGCAAACCGAAATCGTTATTCGTGATCCGCATTCATTTCGTCCGCCTTTGCGGACGGTTTTACGGTCATTTCTACCCATGCCGGCAAAAAGCCGCTCTTGATAGCGTTTCTGACGGATCGGATATTTGACCATGCAGAGCAATAAAATGGAACCTTGTCCCGCTCGACAATTTCCATTGCCAGCCGCGAGGTGATTGCGGATGCGATACCCTTTTTTCGAAATTCCGGTAAAACATCTACGCCGATCTGCCACATCTCTTCGGCATCAGCAGAGCAGCCCGACAATCCGATCAGTTTGGCGCCGTCATACGCGCCGACGCCCAAAACGTCCAAATGCTTTCTGTCGCGACAAAGGGCATTCGACCACTCCGGTACATACAGCTCTTCAAAATCAGCTTTCTCCAACAGCCGCGTTTCGTATGGACATGGCAGTTTCGTGAGCTTTTGCAAATCCGGCAAATAATACTCCGCCATAAAGCAAACCGTTTGTCCCAAGGGTTCCAGCCGCCGGTTCAGCCAACGCATATTCGGCGTCTCAAAGCAATGGTAGAAATCAAATCGTTCCACATACTCTTTCACAAGATCGAATAGTTCCACTGTGGAAGATGCCACGACATTGTTGCCATAGGAGATGAAATTGCATCCGATGGGAAGACGGTAATACTTCTTTGCTTTTGATCCGAGTTGAAACGGAACGACCGTATTGCGATCCGAAAGAAAATCTTCCGTGCTGCATCCGATATCTTCGGCAGATTGGTGCATTGCGATTCGGAACAAATCCTGCGTTGTCATCTGTTCTCCTTTTCCCTAAATCCCGATTTGTGCCATTCATTTTATCATAGAACCGCATGAAAGACAATGCAAAAAGCACAGTCGGTTTTCGATCGACTGTGCTTTTGAAATCCCCCTTTACAGAATGCCTGCGAGGAGCCGTTTTTTCTTTGTCGTATTATTTTCCCACGCAGAAGTGCGCGAAGATGCGGTCGATGACCTCGGCGTCCACGTCCGTGCCGGTGATTGAGCCGAGCGCGTGCAGGGCTTCCGAAAGATCGGTCGCGATGCAGTCGGGCTCGGTCTGCCCTTCGGCGTGCCGTACCGCCTCGAGCGCATGCTCCAAAGCCGAAAGATGCCGCTCGTTGGTGATCGCCGCGGTTGACTGCGCGGCAGGCTTTGCGATCGTTTCGATCTGCCGTTTCAGTTCTGTAAGCCCCTCGCCCGTTTTGCAGCTTATTGGAAGCGCGTCGTGAATGCGCCTGCCGAGATCGCACTTGTTCGCGATCACAACGCGGGTCTTCCCTTCCGTTTCTTTGAAAAGCGCTTCGTCCTCCGGCGTCAGTTCTTCGCTGCCGTCCAGCACGAGCAGCACGGCGTCCGCCGTTTCGAGCGCTCTTTTCGCGCGGTCCACGCCGATGCGCTCCGCCTCGTCGGACGCTTCGCGTACGCCCGCGGTGTCGATGAGCCGCACGGGCACGCCGCCGATCGAAAGCCGTTCGTCCAGCACGTCGCGCGTCGTCCCCGCCGCCGCGGTCACGATCGCGCGGTCCTCGCCCAGAAGCGCGTTCAGAAGCGAGCTCTTGCCGACGTTCGGGCGTCCGAGGATAACGAGCTTCAGCCCGTCGCGTAAGACGCGCGCCTTTCTGCCCTCTTCGATCAGCGCGGCAAGCGTTTCGCCCGCCTCGCGCAATGCTGCGGGCAGGGACGCGTAAGCGCTCTCCTCCGCCTCGTCCGGATAATCGATCGCCGCTTCGATCGAGGAGCGCGCGTTCAGAAGCTGTTCTTCCACCGCGCGTACGCGCCGGCTGACGCTGCCGGAAAGCTGCTCCAGCGCGGATTTCAGGCTGGTTTCCGCCTGCGCGTTGATCACATCCATGACCGCCTCGGCTTCACTCAGGTCCATCTTACCGTTCAGAAACGCGCGGCGGGTAAACTCGCCCGGACCGGCAGGCACGCCGCCCGCCTCCGAAAGCGCGGAAAGCACGCACCGCACGGTCGTCATGCCGCCGTGGCAATGCAGCTCCAGCATGTCCTCGCCGGTGTAGCTGTGCGGCGCGCGGAAAAAGACCGCCATGCAGTCGTCGATCGTCTGTCCGTCGCGCAGGATGCGCACATGCCGGAGCAGGTTCGGTCGGTCAGAGACGGGTTTGTTCAACAGCTTTTCCGCGATCGCCCGCGTCCGATCGCCGGAGACGCGGATGACTGCGATCGCGCCGCCGATCGCCGAGGACGGGGCAAATACGGTGTCAAAGGATTCGATCATGGCAATAAAAGGCAAAGCCGCCTTGCGGCGGCTGTCGGTTCGGGTGTCACTTGTCCGGCGTGATGATGACGCGGCGGTTCGGCTCTTCGCCCTCGCTGTGCGTGGTCACGCCCTTGAAGCCCTGCAGCGCGGAATGCAGCACGCGGCGCTCATAGGGATTCATCGGCTCCATCGCAACGGAGCGTCCGGTCCGCGCGACCTGCGCGGCGTTCTTGCGGGCAAGACGGCGGAGCGTCTCCTCGCGGCGCGTGCGATAGCCTTCGGTGTCGACGGAAACGCGGCGGTAGCCGTTCTCCTTGCGGTCCTTGTTCATGTACAGCGAAACGATGTACTGCAGCGCGTCGAGCGTTTCGCCTCTTCTGCCGATCAGCAGTCCGTCGGTCGCGGAGAGGATGTTGAGCCGCAGCCCGTCCTCGGTTTCCGCCGCTTCGACGGTCGCTTCGATCTTCATTTGCTTCAGCAGCTCGGACAGGAAGATCGCGGCGTCGTTCTCCTTTGCCAGTTCCTCGCTGTACGCGATCGCCGGGACTTCGGGCGCCTTCTCACGGCGTTCGCCGTTGTCGCGCTTCGGCTTGTCGCTGCGCGGCTTGCGGTCGCGGCGTTCGTTGTT
This sequence comes from uncultured Clostridia bacterium, assembly GCA_947168855.1. Classification (GTDB taxonomy): domain Bacteria; phylum Bacillota; class Clostridia; order Christensenellales; family CAG-138; genus UBA3792. Next base: position 85,593 of record CAMVNO010000002.1, on the reverse strand, counting down.
CTCACGCTTCGGGCGGTCGTTTCTGCGCTCGTGCGCCGCCGCTTTCTCCGCTTCGAAGTTTGGAACCACGGGCACTTCACGCTCGGTGAGACGCACGATCGCGTTCTTTGCGCCGATGCCGAACAGGCCCTTGCTTTCTTTCTGTACGATCTCCGTATCGACCTCGTCGATCGTCAGCCCCATCTCGTTGAGACCGTGAAAAATCGCCTCGTCGATGTTGCGGCCGGAGAATTCCATACTCCTCATTTTTTGATTACCTCCACAGTTCCCTGTTGCATTTTCTTGAAGACCGTCGCGTTCAGGATCAGGGTGATCGCCAGCGAAATAACGTTGGAGAAGATCCAGTAGAACGCAAAGGTCGAGTCATACTGATAGCAGAAGAAGATCGACATCGCCGGCATCAGGAACATCATCATCTTGTTCATGCTCTGCGACTGCGCCGCCGGATCGTCCTTGTCGGCGTCCTTCTTGGTGTTGATCTTCTGCGCGCGCTGCATGATCCAGGAGGACAGGAACGTCGTCGCGCCCGCCAGGATCGGCAGGATCGCAAAGCCGTTGGACATCTTCTCGTATGCGCCGCCGATCAGCTCCGCATTGCCGGTGATCGGCTCCACAAAGGTCTTGTACGCCTCCATGAACGCTGCGCCGCCGTCCTGCGCGAACACATACTGCACCGTGCCGTCCTCTGCGATCGTCTTGGTGAAGAAGTGCAGCTCGTAGAGGATGCGGCTCAGGTCCGCTTCATTCTTGGAGAAGAAAATAAAGTCTTTGATGTTGTTGGTCGCCGTGAACGTGTTCCAGAACTCCTGACCGGTCATCAGCGTGCCGCCCGCCTTCAGGTTGTCCGGACGCCAGATGTTGGTGATCCAGAGGAAGCGGGACGCCGCGAACGTCTCCGCGCCCTGACCCGCGTCGATCTTGAGGATCAGATCGAGCGTCTGCTGGTTCGACCACGCGCGGAACGCTGCAAAGAACATGAACAGCAGCGGCATCATGATGAGCATCGGAAGGCAGCCGCCGAGCGAGGAAACCCTGCGCTCCTTCATGAGCTTGCGCTGCTCCGTTGCAAGCTTCTGCTGATCGTTGCCGTATTTTTTCTTGAGCTTGTCGATCTCCGGCTGGATCGCCTGCATCTGCATCGACGATTTGCGCGATTTGATATCGGAAAAGATCGTCAGAAGCTTGATCGCAAGCGTGAACAGAAGGATCGTCAGAACGACGACCCATCCGCCGGTCGAAAACAGCGCGCACATCTGCCGATAGACCCAGTCCATCGCGATGAACAGCCATTTGACGAGGAAAAAGGATGAATTCATGAAATGCTCTCCTTGTGTTTTTTCGGTTCCGGAACGGGATCATATCCGCCCTTTGCAAATGGATTGCAGCGCAGGACCCGCCAGATCGCAAGACCCGTGCCCTTGAAAACGCCGTGCTTTTCGATCGCTTCCATGGCGTATTCCGAGCAGGTCGGCGTGTAGATGCACGCGTTCGGCAGAAGCGGCGAGATATGCCGCTTGTAGAACCGCAGGATCGCGATCAGGACCCGCTTCACGCTTCGTCCCTCCAGAGCTCCGCGCGGCGAAGAAGCGTTTCCATCTGCCGGGAAAGCTCCTCAAACGGCGCGGTCAGCACCTCCTGCCTTGCGACGAAGATCACGTTGAAGCCGCCCGCTATGTGCTTTATGAACGGCGTCAGCGCGGCGCGCATGCGGCGCTTTGCCCGATTTCTCTGTACGGCATTGCCGATCCGCTTCGACACCGAAAGGCCGACGCGGACCGTTTCGTTCCGGCTCTTCGCGTATACCAGCGTGAACAGCGAAAGGCTCTGCGAGCGCCCGCGCGCGTAGGTATACCGGAATTCCTTATGCCGTTTCAGAGAATAGGACCGATCCACCGAATACGATTTCCCTTATAAAGCAACATACGGCAAGCGAAATGCCTGCCGCAAGCGCTCTGTCTCAGAATTCAGACAAATAAAATACCTGCCGATGCGTTTTACGCGCTCAGCTTCTTGCGGCCCTTTGCGCGTCTGCGCTTCAGAACGTTACGACCGTCCGCAGTCGCCATACGCTTGCGGAACCCATGAACCTTGCTGCGCTGTCTCTTTTTGGGCTGATAGGTACGTACCATATCCTACACCTCTTTCTTCCGAATATAGTGATGGCGCATAACGCCAAATTAACCTTACCCATTATAGAGGAAGCGCCCCCGAAATGTCAAGGGGTAATTTTTACGGTTTGAAAACGCCCGCGTCCGCTCACTTTTCCGCCGAGAAACAGAACGGATTTGCGATGCGCTCCTTCTGCCAGAACGTGATCGCGCGGCGGTAGAGCGCGTGCGCGTGGATGCGGTCGTGCCAGATCAGGCGGCGAAGCAGTTTTTTCAGCGTCCAGAGCTCGCCGTCCCCCGCGGTGAAGACCCGCGGCGCAAGGAAGTCCGGTGCGGACTCGATTGCGCGGAACAGGCGCTTGCGGTTTTCGAGGAGTCCGCCCTCGTTCTCAAACGGAACGCCGATCGCGTCCGCGTAGTATTCGAGCGTGTTGTTCGTATGCTCCGCCATTTCCCGCGCCGAGCACGGGATCTTGCCGTAGAACGTGCGGCGGGATTTTTTAAGCGCCCGGTCCTTCTGCGGGATCGAGGCGACAAGCTTTTCGAAGTCCTGCGCGGACCGGATGCAAAGCTGCTTTTTCTGCGTGTACTCGGTCATGTCCATCGGAAGCCGTTCGGACGGGAACAGCACGTCGCTGTCCGCGTCGTCGATCCGAAGCTCCGTCTGATAGGCGTGCGTGACGACAAAATCGGACTCCGCCAGGTTCGGAAGCGGCGCGCCGTGCGCCCACGCGGCGTATTCGGACAGCGCCTTCGGAAATTTCTCCAGCGCGCCGGAAACCGTTTCCCCGCGCGAATATGCGCCGGGATACGCGTCCGCCCAAAGCATCGCCCCGTGCTCGTTATACTCCGCAATAACCTCAATGTGCGCCATGGTTATCTTCCTTCCGCTTTCCGGATTCTCGTGATGATTTCATTCGCCTTTGCGTAGACCGCTTCGGGATCGACGTCGAACGTGTACCGTCCGCGCTCAAAGAGGATCTTTCCCGCGACCATCGTCAGCGCGACGTTTGCCTTGCTGCCGCTGTAAACGACGTTCTTTGCAATGTTGTTGATCGGCTGCATGTTCGGCGTATGAAGATCCAGCATCACGATATCCGCCTGCTTGCCTTCCTTGAGACAATCGCAGTCGTTAAGCCCCATCATCTTTGCGCCGACGGAGCACGCCGAGTGCAGCACCTTCACGGGATCCGCCGCCGCCGCGCCGACGGTCAGCTTCTGCAGTCCCGTCGCAAGGAACATTTCGCGGAACATGTCGAGGCAGTTGTTGCTCGCCGGTCCGTCCGTGCCGATCGCAACCGGGATTCCCTCTTTGTAATACGTCTCGATCGGCGCGACGCCGCTCGAAAGCTTGACGTTGCTGCCCGGATTCGTACAGACATACAGCCCGCGCCGTTTGATGATCTCCAGATCGCCGTCACGCAGATGGACCATATGGAACCCGCCGCCGCCGTACTCGAACATGCCCAGCGAATCGAGGTACGCGACCGGCGACATGCCGGTGCGCTCAATGCAGCCGTCGACCTCCGCCGCCGTTTCGGAAAGATGCGTAAAGACCGGCTCCTTGATCTCCTGCGCCATAGCCGCAAGATCCCGAAGAAGCGGTTCGCTCGTCGTATACTCGGCATGGAAGCCGATCCGGCAGTTGACCAGCGGATCGAAGCGGTTCAGCAGTTCAAAATCCTGCTTTGTCGATTCCGCCGTTCCGCCGTAATCGTTCGCCGCGCCGCAGATCGTGAAGCGGAAGCCCGTGTCGCGCGCGCATTCGGCGATGCGCTCCACATGGTAATACATATCGAACGCCGCGGTGACGCCGCCGGACACGTATTCAAGCACCGCAAGCTTGGTGAGATCGTAGATATCGTCGCCGGTCAGATGCGCTTCCATCGGGAAGCAGTCCTCGTGCAGCCAGTGATAAAGCGGCTTGTCGTCGGCAAACGAGCGCAAAAACGTCATGGCGGAGTGGGTATGCGCGTTCTTGAAGCCGGGCAGAAGCAGGTTCCCTTCACAGTCGATCTCGCGGTCGAACGCGGGCAGTTCACGTCCGTTCGGATCGCCGACGAGCGCAATGCGGCCGTCCTTTACCCAGAGTTCACCTTCGATCACCGTTCCGTCCGCCGTTTCCATCGGCAGGATGCGCGCATTGTAAAACCGAATAAGCATGCCGTTCCTCGCTTCCCCTGTTGTTATTCTTCAGTATAGCACAGCCGCCGCAGTGAGAGCATGAACATTCTATAAACACTCGTCCGTCACACGCGCCTGCATTATATATTGTTGAAAACACCGCCCGCCGGTTTGACACCGTACGGCGCAAATGATATTATAAATAAGTACGGTTATCGAAACCGAAACTATCTTGTTTCAGGAAGGAATGTGCATGAATCATCTGACAGAAAACATTCGTCACGTCACCCTGGACGGCGAGTCGCTTCGCATCGAACAGGTCGTTGCAGCCGCGCGTTTTCATGCGCGCGTTTCGCTCTCTCCGAAGACCTTTGCGCGCATCGACGCGTCCCGCGCGCTGGTGGATCGGATCGTTGCGGAGGGTCGCACGGTCTACGGGATCTCGACGGGCTTCGGCGAGTTCAGTAAGATCACGATCTCAAGCGACAAGAGCGCGCAGCTTCAGGAAAATCTGATCCTTTCGCACTGCGTCGCCGTGGGCGATCCGCTCAACGAAGAGACCGTCCGCGCGATGATGCTGCTCCGCGCAAACGCGCTTTCAAAGGGCAATTCCGGCATCCGCCGCGAGATCATCGAAACGCTGATCGGCATGCTGAACAAGGGCGTCACGCCCGTCGTTCCCGAGCAGGGCTCGCTCGGCGCGTCCGGCGACCTTGCACCGCTTGCGCATATGGCGCTGGTGCTTCTGGGCCGCGGCGAAGCGACGTATAAGGGCAAGCGGATGAGCGGCGCGGAGGCGATGGCAAAGGCGAAGCTTCCGACGTTCCATCTGCTCGCCAAGGAAGGGCTTGCGCTCATCAACGGCACCCAGTGCATGACGGCGATCGGCACGCTCGCGTGGTACGATCTGAACCGCGGCGCGCAGCTTGCCGACATCACGGCGTCGATGACGATGCAGGCGCTCACCGGGCTTCTTTCCGCGTTCGACCCGCGCATCCATGCGGTGCGTCCGCACGCGGGACAGGCGCTTGTCGCAAAGAACATGCGCACGATCTCGGCGGACAGTCCCTCGATGGAGCGGAACCGGAACCTGCGCGTGCAGGACGCCTACGCGCTGCGCTGCATTCCGCAGGTGCACGGCGCGGTGCGCGACGCGCTTGCGCACGTAAAAAAGGTCCTCGAAACCGAGCTCAACTCCGTCACCGACAACCCGATCCTGTTCCTGGACGACGAGAGCGTCATCTCCGGCGGCAACTTCCACGGCGAGCCGATCGCGCTCGTGATGGATTACATGTCCGCGGCGGCTGCAGAGCTATCGAACATTTCCGAGCGCCGCATGGAGCGCATGGTAAACCCGGCGCTAAGTAACGGCCTTCCCGCGTTTTTGGCGCCCGACGGCGGCATCAATTCGGGCTATATGATCTGTCAGTATTCGGCGGCGTCGCTGGTATCCGAAAACAAGGTCTTTGCGCATCCGGCAAGCGTCGACTCGATCCCGTCCTCGGCAAACCAGGAGGACCACGTTTCGATGGGCACGACCGCCGCGCGCAACTTCCGCCGCATCGTGAATAACCTCTACTCCGTCCTCGCGTTTGAGCTGATGGCGGCGGTGCAGGGCATCGACCTCCGCAAGACCTGCGAGCTTTCCCCGGCGCAGCAGACCGTATACGATAAGGTCCGCGCCGTGGTGCCGTTCTACGCAAAGGACGAGGAGATCCATCCGATGATCGAAGCGCTGAACAAGCTGATCCGCACGGGCGCCATCGAAAACGACGTCAGAACGATGCTGCCCGATTTCCATTGATTACTATAAGGAGGATGTTATGGACTGCGTATTGAAGCTGGACCGGCTTCCCGAAAAGAAGCCCTTTATCGAAGGCATTCGCCGTGCGCCGCGGCGTGACTCCGTGCTCTCGGAGCACGACATGGAGATCGCGCTCAAGAACGCGCTGCGCTACATTCCGGAACGGTTCCACGAGGAGCTCGCCCCGGAATTCATGGAGGAGCTTAAGACCCGCGGCAGGATCTACGGCTACCGCTTCCGTCCCGAAGGACGGCTCTGGGGCAAGCCGATCGACTGCTATGAGGGCAAGTGCATCGAGGGCAAAGCGTTTCAGGTCATGATCGACAACAACCTCGACTTCGAGGTCGCGCTCTATCCCTACGAGCTCGTCACCTACGGCGAGACCGGTCAGGTCTGCCAGAACTGGATGCAGTATCTGCTGATCAAGCAGTATTTGAAGGAGCTCACGAACACGCAGACGCTCGTCATCGAATCGGGTCACCCGCTCGGCGTCTTCCGTTCGCACGAGAACGCGCCGCGCGTCATCCTCACGAACGGTCTGATGGTGGGACTCTTTGACAAGCCCGAGGAGTTCAACCGCGCGGCGGCGATGGGCGTTGCGAACTACGGGCAGATGACCGCGGGCGGCTGGATGTACATCGGACCGCAGGGCATCGTCCACGGCACGTTCAATACGCTTTTGAACGCCGGCAGACTCAAGCTCGGCATTCCGAAGGACAAGGATCTTGCGGGGCGTCTGTTCGTGTCGGCGGGTCTCGGCGGCATGAGCGGCGCGCAGGGCAAGGCGGCGGAGATCGCCGGCGCAGCCGCGATCATCGCGGAGGTCGACTATTCCCGCATCGAAACGCGCTATAAGCAGGGCTGGGTCTCCAAGGTCAGCGACGATCTGAAAACCTGTGTCGAATGGGCGCAGGAAGCGCAGAAGGAAGGCAAACCCCTTGCGATCGCGTATCACGGCAACGTCGTCGATCTTCTGCACTACCTGATCGACAACAACATCCATGTCGATCTTCTGAGCGATCAGACCTCCTGCCACGCGGTCTACGAGGGCGGCTACTGCCCCGTCGGCGTTTCGTTTGAGGAGCGCACCAGACTGCTCGCGGAGGATCACGAGGCGTTCAAGGCGGCGGTCAATGCGTCCCTGAAGAAGCACATCGCGGCGATCGACGAGCTCAGCGCGCGCGGCACCTATTTCTTCGACTACGGCAACAGCTTTTTAAAGGCGGTCTACGACGCGGGCGTCACCTCGATCTGCCGCAACGGCAAGAACGAGAAGGACGGCTTCGTGTATCCGTCCTACGTCGAAGACATCCTCGGTCCGCAGCTCTTCGACTACGGCTACGGTCCGTTCCGCTGGGTGTGCCTTTCCGGCAAGCCCGAGGACCTCGACAAGACCGACGCGGCGGCGATGGACTGCATCGACCCGACGCGACGCTATCAGGACCGCGACAACTGGGTCTGGGTCCGCGACGCGAAGAAGAACAAGATGGTCGTCGGCACCCAGGCGCGCATCCTGTATCAGGACGCGATGGGCAGACTGAAGATCGCGCTGCGCTTCAACGAAATGGTCAGAAACGGCGAGATCGGACCGGTCATGCTGGGCAGAGACCACCACGACACCGGCGGCACGGACTCCCCGTTCCGTGAGACGAGCAACATCAAGGACGGCTCGAACATCATGGCGGATATGGCGACGCAGTGCTTTGCGGGAAACGCCGCCAGAGGCATGAGCCTGATCGCGCTGCACAACGGCGGCGGCGTGGGCATCGGCAAGTCGATCAACGGCGGCTTCGGCATGGTGCTTGACGGCAGCGAGCGCGTGGACCGCATTCTTTCCTCGGCGATGCCGTGGGACACGATGGGCGGCGTCGCGCGGCGCGCGTGGGCACGCAACGAGAACGCGATCGAGACCTGTCTTGCGTACAACCGCGACAACGATGGCACCGACTGCATCACGATCCCGCATATTGCGGACGACGCGCTGGTGCATGCGACCGTACTGAATGCATTAAAGGATTAAAGGAGATCATACTATGGCAAAATTGATGGAATGTATTCCGAATATCAGCGAAGGACGCCGTCTCGACCTCGTTGAGGAGTTTGCGGACATCGTCCGCGCCGTTCCCGGCGTCACCCTTATCGACTATTCCTCCGACGCGAGCCACAACCGCTCGGTCTTCACCTTCCTCGGCGATCCCGATCAGGTGATGGAAGCGGCGTTCCGCTTTGCGCAGCACGCGGTCGAAAAGATCGACCTTCGCGTGCACGAGGGCGAGCATCCGCGCATGGGCGCGGTCGACGTCATCCCGTTCGTGCCGATCCGCGACATGGATATGCAGGAGTGCGTGGAGCGCTCCAAGGTGCTCGGCGAGCGCATCGCAGCCGAGCTGGACCTGCCCGTTTTCCTCTATGAGGAGAGCGCGTCCGCGCCGCACCGCAAGAACCTCGCCGCGATCCGCAAGGGTCAGTTCGAGGGCATGGCGGCAAAGGTACTTGAGGATCAGTGGCATCCCGATTTCGGCGGCAACCGCATCCATCCCTCCGCGGGCGTCGTCGCCGTCGGCGCGCGTCAGCCCCTGATCGCGTTCAACATCAACCTCGACACCTCGGACGTTTCGATCGCCAAGAAGATCGCAAAGATCATCCGCGAAAAGGACGGCGGCTTCCGCGCGGTCAAGGCGCTCGGCGTCATGCTCGAGGAACGCAACATCGCGCAGGTCTCGATCAACATGTGCGACTATAAGCAGACGCCTTTGTATCGCGTGCTCGAGTTCGTCCGCTTTGAGGCGGCGCGCTACGGCGTGCACGTGGTCGGCACCGAGATCATCGGTCTTGCGCCGATGATGGCGTTCGTCGACGCGGCGGACTACTATCTGCAGATCGAAAAATTCGACGCCGCAAAACAGGTACTGGAGTGCCATCTGCTGTGAAACAGGTCTTTTACAACATCGGAGAGCTTGCTACGGCGACCGGATCGGTCGCCGTAAGCGGCAAGGCGCAAGGCGCGCTTCGCATGCTGCACAACGCCTGGCTGTCGGAAGAAAACGGCGTGATTACCGCCGTCGGAACGGGCAGGGCGCCGAACGCGGACGAAGCGGTCGACTGCCGCGGCAAGCTTGTCACCGCCGGGCTTGTCGACTGCCACACGCATCTCGTGTTCGGCGGCTGGCGCGAGTATGAGCTGGCGATGAAGCTTGCGGGCAAAACCTATCTCGACATCCTCGCGGCGGGCGGCGGGATCCTGTCCACCGTGCGCGAAACGCGCAGGGCCTCGGAAGACGAGCTGTTTGAAAAGACGCGCGGGCTGTTCTTTGAAATGCTGGTGAACGGCACGACGGCGGTCGAAGTGAAGAGCGGCTACGGTCTCGATCTCGAAACGGAGAAGAAGCAGCTTCGCGTGGTCCGGCGTCTCAAAGAGGAATTCGGCGACGTCGCGGCGACGTTCCTCGGCGCGCACGCGTTCCCGGAGGGGATGGAGCACGAGGCATATGTGAACTGGCTTTGCGAGGAGGCGATCCCCGCGATCGCCGAAGAAGGGCTTGCGGATTTCTGCGACGCGTTCTGCGACGACGGCGTGTTTACCGCCGAGCAGTCCGAGCGGATCCTGCTTGCCGGCAAGCGCTTCGGGCTGATCCCCAAGCTGCACGCCGACGAGATCAGGGAGATCGGCGGCACGCAGGCGGCGGCGCGCGTCGGCGCGGTGAGCTGCGATCATCTGTCCGAAACCGGCGAAGAAGGCATCAAAGCGCTTCGTGACGGCGGCGTGATCGCCGTCATGCTGCCCGCGACCTCGTTCTACCTCAAAAAACCGTACGGCAATTTCCGCGGCATGATCGACGCGGGCGTGCCCGTTGCGGTTGCGACCGACATGAACCCCGGTTCGAGCCCGAACCTTTCGCTGCCGTTTGCCATGACGGCAGGCTGTCTCTACGGTCTTCTGACCCCGGAGGAAATGCTGACCGCGGCGACCCTGAATGGTGCGGCGGCGATCGGCATGGCGGAGCGCATCGGCACTCTGGAGCCCGGCAAGCAGGCGGACCTCGTCGTGTGGGACACCGAGAACCTTGACCGGCTCATCTATCGCTACGGAACCAATCGCGCAGTCGCGGTCTTCAAGCGCGGCGTGCGCGTGACAGGAAAGGAGAACCTATGGAACGATTAATCGATCTCACCGTAACAGAGTTTACGGAAGTCCTTGCAAGCGACGCCCCCGCCCCCGGCGGCGGCTCCGTTGCGGCGCTTTTGGGCGCATGCGGCGCATCCCTTGCCGTCATGACCGCGAACCTCACCATCGGCAAGAAAAAATACGCCGATCACTGGAAGAACGCCGAAGCCGCAAAAACCGTCGGCGAACCCCTGATCGAGCAGTTCAGAAAAGCGATCGACGACGATACGCTCGCGTTCAACAAGCTGTATGAAGCGATGCACCTGCCGAAAGAAACCGACGAGCAGAAAGCCGCCCGCCGCGCCGCCATCGAGGAGACGACCAAGGAAGCGGCGAATCTGCCGTTCCATACGCTTACGCTCTGCGAAAAGACCGTTACGGTGCTCGAGCAGCTTGCCGGCAGGATCAATCCGAACTGCGCGAGCGATTTCGGCGTAGGCGCCGCTTCGATCGTGACCGCGGCGCGCGGCGCATGGCTGAACGTCTGCATCAATCTGCAGGGGCTTTCGGACGAGGCGTTCGTACAGGATCTGTATGATCGCGCAAAGGCGATCTATGACGACGTCACGGCGCGTGCGGATGCGCTTTATCAGGCGATTGACGTGCAATGCCGTCCCGTCTGCAACCAAATCGAGGGCTAAGCGGTATTATTGGCAAACAAGGAAAGGAGCAATGCCTATGAAACGCATGCTTTGTATCATACTCTCCGGGCTGCTGCTGTTTCCCGCCGTTGCCTGTGTGCTCGAACCCGTTGTGCAGGTCCCGGATTCCGATCCGACCGAAGCGCCTGCCGAAAGACAGTCCGGCGAAACACCGACCGGGGAGCCGACCGCTTCTGAACCGACCGAGGAGCCGATCCAGCTGGAACCGATCGCGGATCCGCCGATCCAGCCCGGGCAATCGCTCGACAAGCCGATCGAGCTGACCGATCCCGTTCAGCCGATCTATGAAATACAGGGAGAACAGCCTGCCGTGAATGGGTATACCGATTTTTCGGATCTGCTCTCCGCCGCCATTCTGAGCGGTACGCGAAACCAGAACCTGTCGCCGATCAGCGTCTACCTGGCGCTTGCCATGGTCGCGGAAGGCGCAAGCGGCGAGACGCAGGCGGAGCTTCTGAAGCTTTTGGGCTGCAAAGATCTCAAAGAGCTGCGCGGCATATGCGGTGCGATGCTCGAAACGCTTTCGGTCGACGAGAAAAACAGCACGCTTGACATGCACAATTCGCTGTGGATGTCGGAAACGATCAACGGCGAGACCGTCACGTTCCGTCCGGAATACCTGAACACGCTTTCGGAAACCTACCGTTCCGAAGCGAACGTCGTCGAATTCGGCTCGCAGTCTGCCGCAACGCAGATCGCGGAGTGGATCAACCGCCATACGCGCGGCAAGATCAACGTCAGCCCCGGCGCGCTGAATTTCGATCCTTCGACGCTTGCCGTGCTGATCAATACGATCTATCTGAAGGACGGCTGGAGCGAAGCGTTTGATCCCATGAGCACCGAGCCGGATACGTTCTATGCGTACGACGGCGAGCTCACCGCCGACTATATGCGCCGCTTTGACAGGAACGCGACCGTTCGGTTCGGCGACGGCTGGATGGCGTATCGCGTGTACCTGAACCGCGTCGGCTATGTCACGTTCGTTCTGCCGGATGAAGGAATTTCGCTCGACAAGCTGCTCGGCACGCCGGACGCGGTCGGCAAGCTGCTCCGTCAGGGCATCGACAAACAGTACGACGTGAGTCTTCGGATCCCGAAGTTCAAATTCCAGGACAAGATGGAGCTGACCGAGGTGCTGAAGGCGCTGGGGCTCAGGCTCAGCTTCTCGCCCGCGGCGGATTTCTCCGGCATGGCGGACACGTCGTGCTGCATCGACAGCGTCATTCAGGAATCCTACATCGGCGTCGATGAAAACGGCGTGGAAGCCGCCGCGTATACGATGGTCTCGATGCGCGCGACCGCCTTCCTGCCGGTCCAGCTCGACAAGCTGGAGTTCCATCTGACCCGCCCGTTCTTCTACGCGATCGAATCGTACGACGGCACGGTGCTGTTCATCGGCACGGTCACGAACCCGGGCACGGGAGAATAACAGGATCTGTTGTCAAACGCCTCTTCGGCAGGAAGGGGCGTTTTTGCAACCGAACGGCATGATGCACGGTATTATTGACAAACGAAGGAAGGAATCTTTTCCATGAAAAAACTGTTTTGTATCCTGTTCGCGGCGCTTTTGCTCTGCGCATGCGCAAAGCATTACGAGCCCTCCCCCGCGCCGCTTCCCGAGCTGTCTGAAACCGCTGAACCGCAAGCGGTCCCGGAGGTCCCGGACGTCCCCGTTCCGGAGATCACGGGTTATGCGGGCTTTGCCGACGTGCTTGCCGCAAAGCTGCTTCTCGGCGATAAAAACAGCAATCTTTCGCCGATCAGCGTCTATCTTGCGCTTGCGATGACCGCGGAAGGCGCGCAGGGCGAAACGCAGACCGCGATGCTGAAGCTTCTGGGCTGTGACAGTCCCGAAGAACTCCGCGCTGTCTGCGCGAATATGCTGGACACGCTTTCGATCGACGACGAGAGCAGCTCGCTCGCGCTTGCAAACTCGATCTGGATGGCAGACCGGAACGGCGGCGTGCGGTTTTCGGATGCATACCTGAAAGCGCTCGGCGAGATCTACCGTTCCGAAGCAAACGCCGTGGACTTTACACAGTCCGGGACAGCGAAGAGGATCGCAGAATGGATCACCGAACACACGCGCGGCAAGATCCGGATCTCCGAGGACGCCATGCGCTTCGACGCCGAAACGCTTGCCGTGCTGATCAACACGATCTATCTGAAGGACGCATGGTGCGACGAGTTCTATGAGAACGCGACCGTGTCCGACACGTTCTTTGCCCCGGACGGCGAAATGACCGCCGCATATATGGACCGCACGGACAACAGCGTGTCGATCGTCAAAGGCGACGGGTTTTTGCGCTATTCGCTCCCGCTTTTGCGCGTCGGACGGATGACGTTCGTGCTGCCGGACGAGGGCACGGAGCTCTCCGGACTTTTGGGCTCGCCGGAAAAGCTGCACGCGCTCCTTTCGGACGGCGAAGCGATCCGCGCGGATGTGCATGTGAAGCTTCCGAAGTTCAAGTTCCAGAGCCGGTTCGACCTGAACGATACGCTGAAAGCGCTCGGCATCGGGATCGCGTTCACGGACAGCGCGGACTTTTCGGGCATGTGCGATCTGCCGGCGTACATCTCGCGCGTGCTGCAGGAATCCTACATCGGCGTTGATGAGAAGGGCGTCGAAGCCGCGGCGTATACAATGGTCGCAATGAACGAAAGCTGCGCGATGCCCGAGGAGCTTCCAAAGATCGACTTCTTCCTCACCCGCCCGTTCCTCTACGCGATCGAATCCCGCGACGGCACGGTGCTCTTCCTCGGCACGGTCACGAACCCGACGTTCGAATCATAATCTCCCCCGCTTTCCGTTTACCCTGATCCGGTCGGAAAGCGTTAAAAAAGGAACCGCATTTTGCGGTTCCTTTTGCGTTTCGGATGATCAGAAGTCGCGATACAGCGCGACGAGATTCTTGAGCACCTCGACCGAAGCGTCCATGCCCTCGACCGTGATGTGCTCGTAGGGACCGTGGAAGGCGTAGCCGCCGGTGCCGAGGTTCGGGCACGGAAGCCCCATGAAGCTCAGCCTCGCGCCGTCCGTGCCGCCGCGGATCGGCTGGACCCTCGGCGTGACGCCCGCCTGCTCCATCGCCTTTTTCGCGTTCTCGATGAGGTGCATGCACGGCTCGATCTTTTCCTTCATGTTGCGGTACTGATCGCGGATCGAAAGCTCGACCGTTCCCGCGCCGTACGTGTCGTTCATGACCGCGGCGATCTTTTCAAGCATCTCCTTGCGGCGCGAAAAGCTCTCGAAATTGTGATCGCGGATGATGTAGCTGAGTTTCGCCTCCTCCGTGGTGCCGGAAAGGTCCGTCAGATGCCAGAAGCCCTCGTAGCCCTCGGTGTCGCGCGGGGTCTGCCCCTTCGGAAGCATGCCGTTGATCTCACAGGCGACCAGAAGCGCGTTGATCATCTTGTTCTTCGCTTCGCCCGGGTGGATGTTGAAGCCGTGGATCAAGAACGTCGCGCCTGCGGCGTTGAAGTTCTCGTATTCGAGCTCACCCTCGGCGCCGCCGTCGCAGGTGTAGCCGAAGTCCGCGCCGAAGCGTGCGACGTCGAAATGATCCGCGCCGCTGCCGACCTCCTCGTCCGGCGTGAAGCAGACAGAGATCCTGCCGTGCGGGATGTTCTCCCGGATGATCTCGTCGAGCATTGTGACGATCTCGGCAACGCCCGCCTTGTCGTCCGCGCCCAGAAGCGTCGTGCCGTCGGTGACGATCAGCGTCCTGCCTTTTAACTCCGCCAGATGCGGGAACTGCGCGTTGGTCAGGGCTCTGCCGGAATCGCCGAGCGCAACGTCTTTTCCATCGTAGTTTTCAATGATGCGCGGGCGGACGTTCTCGCCCGAAAAGTCCGGCGCGGTGTCCAGATGCGCGATAAAGCCGAGCCGCGTCGCGTTCTCATACCCCGGCGTTGCGGGAAGCGTGCCGTAAACATAGCACATATCATCGACCGCGGCGTCCGCGACGCCGATCGCTTTGAGCTCGCCGACCAGCAGATTCGCCAGATCGAATTCGCGCGCGGCGGTCGGGACCGTCGTGCTCTCCTCGTCGCTCGTGGTGTGCACGGCGACGTACTTCAGTAACCGTTCGTATGCTTTCATATGCTTCTCCCTCCGGATATTATCCTCTGCTTCCCATGACCTTGACCGTGAACCGGCGTGAGCGCGGACCGTCGAACTCCGCGAAATACACCGCCTGCCAGGTTCCCAGCACCGGCTCGCCGTCGTCGATCATGATCGTGACGCTGCTGCCGATGACGCTTGCCTTCAGGTGCGCCGCGCTGTTGCCTTCCGCGTGACGAAACTCCGCGCGGTCCGGATAGGTCTTGTTCAGCGCGAACAGAAGATCGTTCTTCACGTCCGGATCGGTGTTTTCGTTGATCGTTACACCCGCGGTGGTGTGCGGACAATAGACGGTCAGCATCCCGTCGAACACGCCGCTCTGTCTGCATGCGTCGCGCACCTGTTCGGTAATGTCGATGAATCCCTCTCTGGGGGTCTCCAAACGGTATTCGTACAGCATAAAAAGCCTCCCTTCCCTTTGATGGTATTGTACCATCATCCGAACAAACAAGCAAGCTTGAAAAAGCACGGGAGCGCTGTTCTCCCGTGCCTTGTTCTGCTCATTTTTTCGGCACGATCACATCGTTGCCGTTTTCGTCCTTGGTGAATTCGTACCGATCCGGCGAGGGGTCGCTTTCCTTCGGAAGCGCGAAGGTGTGCCCGAACAGCAGGGAATCCGGCGGATGCCGTCTCGTAGGACGTTCTCTCAGGTATACGCCCATGAAGACGATATCCACGGACTGTCCGCCGTCCAGATTGTACGCCGAAACACAGCCTTCCTTTTTGAACAGCTCGGCAAACTCCGCAAACCGAAGTCCTCTTGCAACGCCCTGTTTCTCGCTGTCGACGACGATCACAACAAAGTGTCCCGGCTCGACCTGCCCGACGCCGGTGCGCGAACGCTGATAGTTGGCGTCAAAATGCGAATAGCTGTTCAGATTCGGCCGCACCTCGCCGTTTTCCATCAGGATCGGTCCGAAGGAGAGCACCTCCTGATATCCGCGTTCAAGCAGCTCGTCTGCCGTGTAGGTCTCCTTGTCGTAAATATCAAAGGACAGCTCCCGTCCGTTCCACGCGATGACGGGTCCCTTGTTCTTGCCGAGATACAGATGTCCGTCCCTTAGCTCCGTGCTCTTCAGCACCGCGGAGTTATCGTCGCGAAGCATGAAATCGCCGTTGATCGCCAATACCGCGCCGTATCGCCGTGCAATGCCGTAGAGCGTCCCGGAGGTCTGCGAGCTTCTCGTTTCGCTGCCGAAGCCGGAACGTACCTGGTTCTTCCGCATCCGGATATGCGCGATATAGTACTGCTCCGGCGCGCCGGAAAGATCCGTTGCCGCAACACGGCGGACGTCAATGTCGGTGTTCTGATCACGGAAGGTCCAATGCCCGTTCTCGCGATCCATGGTAAACTGCTCCGCTTCGCCTTCCTCCAGGAAGAAACCGGCGAACTTCTCCGGCGCGGGTTCCGGCGTCGGTTCGGGCGTGGGTTCCGGCGTCGGCTCCTCGGTGGGTTCCGGCGTGGGTTCCGGAGTAGGCTCCGGGGTCGGCGTCGGCGTCGGAGTAGGCGCTTCGGTCGGCGTCGGGGTCGGCGCTTCGGTCGGCGCAGGCGTGATCTCCCTGCCCGCGCAGGACAAAAAGCCGCGCTTCTGCAGTGCCGTTGTCGGCGCCGCGGTCGGCTCCGCCGTTTCCGCTGCGATCTCCTCGTCCTCGATCGCGATCGCCGGGATCGTCGCTGTCGGCGCCGGCGTATCGGTCGGCGCTGCGGTCGGTTCCTCGGTCGGCGCTGCGGTGGGCTCCGGCGTGGGCTCCGGCGTCGGCGGCGCGGGCGGATCGAGCGTGATCTTCACATGCTCAAGCAGCGTATCGCCCTTCGTGTCTGCGCCGACATGCGATTTGACGAGCCGGTAGGTCCCCTCCGTGCGGATCCGGTATTCAAAGAAGTCGACGGAGTGAAAGCTGTCCAGCAAGCTCTGCGCGATCGCGTTTGCGCTCTGCCCGCCGTAATACGGAAGCGCTTCGTCCGCGATCGTAACGGCGTTATCGCCCGATTCGGCAAGATAAAATTTCTGAACGGGATCCGGGAGCGATTTCAGGACCTCCTTCAGAATCTCCGAAACCGCATATGCCTCGGAAACGCCGTTCTTCGTGTCGGTCGGCGCAACCACGACCGCGGGATGCAGCCGCTTGATCTGCTCCGCAAGCGCCTTTTCCAGCCCGGTCTTCTTCCAGGCTCTCAGAAGCTCGTTCCCGTCCAGGCTTCGGTATGTCCGCATTTTCGGATCGGCAAGCTCGGTGTCGATCGCGATGCGCACCGGGCAGGTCGAAAGTCCCAGCGACCGGAGCGCGGCAAAACCCTCTTCGAGACGCGCGCGGCTGTAGTCGGCGCAGTACAGCACGGCGACGTTGACGCCGTCGCTGATCAGCTTCGGCAGAAGACCGCCGAAGAACCGGTATTCGTCGCCCGGAAATCCCACAACGAGCAGCACGTCCGCCTGCTTCGCCTGCCGCCATTGATACTCGCTCTCGGGAAGATCGCCTGCCGTGTACGCATATACGTCGGAAAGGCAGACCGTTTTGCCCTTGGGCACGGTCAACGTGAGCTCGACCGCGGTCGTTCCTGCCGGAAGCGCGGTGACGGTCGACAGAAACGGCACGTCAAGCGGGGCTTCCGAAAGTGTTTCATCTCCCCCGAAGCAGGTCAGCGTTACACTGTCCGGCATGGTTTCCCAAACGGTAACAAGGTTTGCCGCCTCGTCCGGAAAAGAAAACCGGACCTTGCTGTCCTTCCGGAAGATCACATGCGTATCGGCAAAGCCGTCGGTCAGCAAAAACGCCTCGTCCTTTCTGTCGTCCGGCATGACAACGACCGCCGTCATTCGTTCCGCCGTCCCCGATTCGCCTGCGGCATGAAACACCGTATTCCGCGGCACGAGCGTGAGCGCAAACAAAACAACCAGCAGCCATGCGATTCTCTTCATATCGGGTTCTCTCTTTCTGTATTCCTGTAAGAAAAGACGAATGAACGGGTCCGTGTGTGACACATATTCTCATATCGTCTTCGGATCTTCGCGATTTGTATCAGTATACCATGTTTTTTGTCGAACTGTAAAGCATTCCGCTGTTACGAAGATGTAAAAAAGCGGGAACGGCTTTTGCCGTTCCCGCGATCAGCCGATCAGATTACGGGAGAAACCGCGCGAACCAGTCGAGCCCGATCGAATTGAGCCACGCGGCGGCGGTTTCCGTCAGCCCGCGCAGAACACCGGTCAGCAGAACGACCGTTATGATCAGAACGATCGCAACCGCCAGAATGAGCCAGCACCAGTAGGAACGCGCAAAGTTCTTGCGGTTGACGTTCTTGCCGGCAAAGGAGAAGACGATCAGCAGAATGAATCCGATGACCGGGATCGAGAACAAAAAACCGTATCCGAAATATGCCCACGGACTGAGCGGGCGGTTCTCCTCCGGCACGACGGGATCCGGCTCCGGCCGGAAGAGCGGTTCATCCACAGGCTCAGGTTCCGGCTCCGGAATCCGGACCGGTTTAGGCTCGGGCTCGGGCTCCGGAATCCGGACCGGTTTAGGCTCGGGCTCCGGCTCCGGAATCTGAACCGGTTTAGGCTCGGGCTCCGGCTCCGGAATCTGGACCGGTACGGGCTCGGGCTCGGGCTCCGGAATCTGAATCGGCTCGGGCTCGGGCTCCGGCTCCGGAATCTGAACCGGCGCAGGCTCGGGCTTCGGCGCGGGAACACGGACCGGCGTGCCGCATACGTCGCAGAACTTCGCCACATCCGGCAGTTTTTTTCCGCAATTGCTGCAAAACATCGTATCAACCTCCTGTATATTTGCGGACGCTTCCGCGTATCCGTCTTTTTATATATTAATTATAGGGTGAAGCGCCGCCTCTGTCAAGTCGCGCCTTTTGCGGCGGAAAACACTATATATAGGCATTTTCTTTACAAATGTAAAGAAAACATTGCAATATATTGCCGGAGATGGTAGAATGACCGTGTAATTTCGGATCGGGCGGCGAAGCGTTTCGCCGCCGGGCAAGGGGGAACGAATGATACCGGAATCCTTTCGGGTTTGTTATGATCGGCTCTGGGCGCTGCTTCTGAGCCGCAAAATGAAGAAAAAGGACCTGCAGTCAAAAACGAAGCTGAGCTCCGCGGTGATCGCCAAGCTCGGCAAGGGGCTGCCGGTCCATCTCAACACGCTTTTGAAGATCTGCAGCGTGCTGCATTGCTCGCTGGACGACATCGTGGACGTTTCCGCATCCATTCCGGAGCAGAGCTGAGGAGAACCGCCTATGCAGACCATGACTTTGAGCGGCGCTTTGTACGCCGGCATGATATCGAGCGGCGCAGACCATCTGGGCTGCTACCGCAAGGCGGTCAACGACCTGAACGTCTTCCCCATTCCCGACGGCGACACCGGCGACAACATGCTCGCAACGGTGTATTCCGGCGCAGACGCGGTCGACCGGGATCCCGACGCGGACCTTGCCACCGTTGCAAGCCGCAGCGCGCACGGCATGCTTTTGGGCGCGCGCGGAAACTCGGGCGTGATCCTGTCCCGCATCTTCTCCGGCATCAACAAGGGCTTTGCGGGCGTGAAGGAAGCGAATCTGTCCGTGATCTCGCACGCCATGCAGTGCGGCGTCGAGGAGGCGTACCGCGCGGTTCCCGTGCCGGTCGAAGGCACGATCCTGACCGTTTTCAGCGACGGCGTGCGCTTCGCAAACGAACGGATCACCGACGCGTCCACGCTGGAATCGTACTTTTCCGATCTGCTCGGCGAAATGCAGCGGTCCCTTGCCCGCACGCCGGAGCTTCTGCCCGTTCTGCGCGAAGCCGGCGTGGTCGATTCCGGCGGCGCGGGACTCATTTATATCTTTGAGGGCATGCGGCGCTCGTTGAACGGCGAAGCCGTGGAACGCGCCGAAGCGCATACCGAAACGCAAAAAGCCGACCTGGACGCGTTCGGCGCGGACAGCGTCCTCACCTACGGCTACTGCACCGAGTTTCTGCTGCGTCTGCAGAACGCGAAGGGCGATCCGGAATCGTTCGATCTTGACGGCTTCGTCGAGTATCTGAACAGCGTCGGCAATTCGGTTGTCGCGTTCCGCGAGGGCTCGATCCTTAAGGTGCACGTGCACACGATGCGCCCCGGCGACATTCTGAACCGCTGTCAGCGTTACGGCGAATTCCTGACGCTCAAGGTCGAGAACATGTCGCTGCAGCACAACGAGACCGAGCTGCCCGAGGTGACCGTCACCGTGCCGAAGCCGCGCAAGAAAGCCGGCATCGTCGCAGTTGCGGCGGGCGCAGGGCTCAGGGAAACCTTCCGGGAGCTCGGCACGGACGTCGTGATCGACGGCGGACAGAGCATGAATCCGAGCACCGCGGATTTCCTCGACGCGTTCGACAAAACAAATGCCGACACGATCTATGTTTTCCCAAACAACGGCAACGTCCTGATGACCGCAAGGCAGGCGAAGGACCTCTACACCGCCTCCGACGTCCGCGTGCTGAACACGCATACGGTCGGCGAGGGCTACGCCGCGATCTCCATGATGGACGCGAACGCGGGCGAACCCGACGAGATCGTCGGCGAGCTCGACGAGATCATCCGTTCGGTCACGACCGGCTTCGTCTCCCGCGCAAGCCGCGACGCCGAGAAGGACGGCGTGCATGTGCACGCGGGCGATTTCATCGGCTTTATCGGCGATACGATCTACATCAATGACCGCGACGCGATCGACACGGCGCTGCAGCTCTCGAAGGAAATGCACGTTGAAGCCTGCGGCGTGCTGCTGCTGCTCACGGGCGCCGACGCCGCGCCCGAGGAAGCCGACGCGCTCTTTGCGGCGCTCACCAAAGCGTATCCCAGAACGGAGGTCATCCGCATCGACGGCGGACAGCCCGTTCACCAATATATCTTAGTAGGAGAGTAAAACCATGCTGACATTGTTTACCGACACCGATACCGACTTTACCCCGGAGATTGCGAAGGAATACGGTTACAAGCTGATCTCCATGCCGTACGCGATCGACGCGAAAACGTTCTGGCCCTATGAGGACCCCGAAACGATCGATCTGCACGCGTTCTACGACAGCCTCCGAAACGGCGTGCTGCCCACCACCGGCGGCATTTCGAAGGAGCGTTATCTCGACTATTTCCGCCCGGAGTTCGAACAGGGCAACGACATTCTCTACGTCCACTTCTCCGCCGCCATGACGGTCACGTTCCGCGCGATGGACGAGGCGGTCGAGGAGCTTAAAAAGGAGTTCCCGGAGCGGAAGTTCCATCACATCGACACCAAGGGCATCACGATCGTGAGCTACAACATCGTGCGCGAGATCGGCGACATGTACAAGGCGGGCAAGTCCGTTGATGAGATCCTTTCGTGGGCAGACAAAGAGGTCGATCACTTTGCGCAGTATTTCTTTGCGGACGATCTGAAATTCTTCAAGCGCAGCGGCCGCGTCAAGGGCATTGCCGCAACGATGGGCACGCTTTTGGGCATCCGTCCGATCATCTGCATGGACGACGCCGGACAGATGGTCAGCATCGGCAAGGAGCGCGGCAGAGCGAACGCGATGGAGCGTCTTGTGAAGACCGTTGAAGAGCTCGGCGACGACATCAAGGCGCATCATTTCATCATCGGTCACACCGACGCGCCGGAACTCGCGGCGGAGCTTGCCGACATGCTGCATGCGCGCTTCGGCGACGATCTCAGCATTGAGATCGTCACCACGAACCCGACCGCGGGGTCCCATTGCGGACCGAACGGCGTCGGCGTGAGCTTCCACGCCAAGCGCCGCGTCTGAGCCGGAGGTACTATGGTCACCGTTCGAGAAGTCAAAACCAAAGCGGAGCAGAGAGCGTTTCTGAATTTTCCGCTCGATCTGTACCGGGACAATCCATACTTCGTTCCCCCGCTCTACGGCGACGAAAAAAAGATCTTTTCCAAGAGCTTCATCTACAACGACACCTGCGAGACCGGCTGCTGGCTCGCGTACCGCGACGGCAGGATCGTCGGGCGCATCATGGCGATCATCCAGAACGCGTCGAACGAGAAGAACCGCGAAAAACGCGTGCGCTTCGACCGCTTCGACGCGATCGACGATCCCGAGATCGCAAAGACGCTGTTCGACGCCGTCGAGCAGTTCGCGAAAGCGCACGGCATGAACGCCGTCTGCGGACCGCTGGGCTTTTCCGATCTCGAGCGCGAAGGTCTGCTCGTCGAGGGGTTCGATCAGCTCTCCACCTTTGAGGAGCAGTACAACGCCGAATACTACGGCAAACTGATCGAGGGCTGCGGCTACCAAAAAGAGGTCGACTGGGTCGAATCGAAGCTTTACGCGCCCGCGCCGGAGACCGCCGCGAAGCTCAAAAAGCTCTCGGAGCAGGTCCTCAAAAAATACAACCTGCGCATCGGCGAGGCGAAGAACGTCAACGACTTCATCAACCGCTATCAGGACGGGCTGTTCGATCTTCTGGACGTCGCGTACGAGGGACTGTACGGCACCGTGCCGTTCACGCCCGGCATGAAGAGAATGATGATCGACAATTTCCGGCTCATCATCGACCTTGAACACGTCGTATGCATCCTGAACGAGAACGACAAGGTCGTGTGCTTCGGCGTCAGCTTCCCGTCGATCGCAAAGGCGGTGCAGAAGAGCCGGGGACATCTCACCCCCGCCGCGCTCGTGCGTCTTCTGAAGGCGATCAAAAAACCGAAGGTCATCGACCTGGGACTCATCGCGGTCGCGCCGGAATACGTCAACACCGGCATCCCGGCGGTCATCGCCGCCGCGCTGTGCGACATGCTCAGTAACGGCACGACCGAGTACGCGGAGACAAACCTCAACTTAGAGGACAACATGCAGATCCGCAACCTCTGGAAGCGCTTCAACGCGGTCCAGCACAAGCGCCGCAGGGCGTATTTGAAGGAGCTCGACTGATTCCATAGACTATGAAAAAAGCCCCGTTTTCCGGGGCTTTTTCAATGCAGTTTCCTTACGCGGCTTCCGAGAGCCCGTATTGTTTCAGCAGCTCGTCGTAGCGGTCGATCGCGCTCTTCAGACGCTCCTCCATCTTCTCCGCGGGGCAGAGCCCGTCCGCGTCATAGAGAAGCCCCATAAAGGCGAGAGGAAACACCACCGGCGGGTGCGCAAGGTCCAGAAGCGGCATGCCGCGCAGCTGACCGACCGACTGATAGACGAGGTCGACCGTGATATAGCTCTTGCCCGCCGCGTCGCTCCAGCGGCAGAACACCAGCTTGCAGCCGATCGGCGTCTTGCTCTCGATCGCTTCCGGCAGATCGTACTCCGCAACGCCCAGCGCCGCGAGCACGCTGCCGACGTTGGAATCGTGACCGCACAGGAAGGTGAACTTTCTGCCCGGCGTCATCAGCTCGCGATAGATCTCCTGCAAAAGCGGATGCGCGACGTTTGCCGCGATATCCGGCGCGGTAAACAGCACGTCGCCGTACAGATCCTTCGCCGCGGAGATCTCCTTCCACTGCTCCTGCGTCAGCGACTTGCCGAACGCGGCGTGTTCGTCGTCCGCCTCATAGTACTGCAGCACGAGCGCGTCGCTGACGGAGCAGGCGGTTTTCAGGGAGCCCTTCACGCCCGGTTCCGCGTTCTCGTTCAGCACAAATTCGGAATCGTCCGTCAGAAAGCCCGTCGTTTTTCCGTCCTTCCAATCCTCGGATTCCCGGATGTCGATGACGTCCTCGATGAGCCGGTAATTGTCGGCAAGACCCGCAATGTCGTCTGCAAAGCGCTCGTTGATCTCTTTGATCATATCCTCGCGGTACTGATCGGTCACGAACGTCAGCTGCGGTGTGAAAACGGGATCCATCGTGTCGAATTCGCCGTGATGCTCGATCTCCGTATCTGCGGCAGGGAACAGCCCGGCGCTGAAGAACTTCGCGGTCGCAAGCGTGCGCTGCTTCGAGTTCGCATAGATGCGGACCGCGCCGTCCTCCGGCTGATAATTCTCCGGGAACAGTCCCTCGGACTCCAGCCATTTACGGAAATACTGTCCCATTTCCGTTTCCAGAACGCCGCCGCGGATCGAAAGCTGGCTCGGATTCGACGACCAGGAGAACCACTCGTGCGGCGTCAGCGTGTCCAGCACGGACCCCTTGCCGCTCATCGGCGAACGAATGTTGTGACGGCTCAGGATCACCACCTGTTCGAGCGTATACCCCTCGCGGTGCAGCGGCATGCCGAGCAGATCGTCCAAAAAAGCGGGCTCTGCTGCTTCCGCAGGCTGCGCTTTGGCTTTGAACACACCGGACGCATACAGCACCTGCACAAGCAGTACGCAGACCAGCAGAACGGAAACGACTGCAAGCAGGATCTTCAGCGTTTTTTGTTTCATCGATGTCCCCCTCTTTCCATTCATATCGCGAAAACGAATCTCCGCGTTTTGCGTTTGATTCATTATAGCATTGCGTCCGATCAGCGTCAATCGGTGCACGCCGTCTCGCGGGCGAATGCGGCGCAAGAATATAATATCCCGAAACGCCCGCTGCATCTTGAAAAAACGCAGCGGGCGTGATACTATTTCGATGTATGCGGTGCACGCATAATCCATTCAATAATCCCGGAGGCATGCTCATGAAAATCTCGCAGAAAGCGCTGGAATGCAACCTTTCCCCGATGCGTAAGTTCCATCCCTACGCAGTGGAAGCCGTGAACAAGGGCAAGAAGATCTATCACCTCAACATCGGTCAGCCCGACATCGAGACCCCGCCCGCCTACTACGAGGCGCTCAGAAACTTCAATAACCCGGTCCTTGAGTATGCGGCGTCCCCCGGCATGCCCGTGCTCATCAAGGCGGTGCAGAAGTATTATGAAAAGCTCGGCATCCACTATGAGGAGAGCGATATTCTGATCACCACCGGCGGCAGCGAAGCGCTGCAGATGCTGATGCTTTCTATCCTCGATCCCGGCAGCGAGGTCATCATCCCCGAGCCGTTCTATCCGAACTACAACACGTTCGTGAAGTCGGCAGGCGGCCGCATCCGTCCGATCACCACCTCGCCCGAGGGCGGCTATCGCTACGCGTTCCGCGACAAGCTCGAAGCCGCGTACAACGAGAACACCCGCGCGATCATGTTCACCAACCCCGGCAACCCGACCGGCGTGGTGCTGACGCCCGAAGAGCTTCAGACCATTGCGGACTTTGCAAAGGCGCACGACCTGTTCGTGATCGGCGACGAGGTCTACCGCGAGTTCGTCTACGGCGGCGAAAAGCTCGCCACGATCGGCCAGTTCCCGGAGCTTGCAGAAAACGCGGTCGTCATCGACTCCGTTTCCAAGCGCTTCTCCGCCTGCGGCGCGCGCATCGGCGCGATCATCACCCGCAACAAGGAGCTGCAGCAGAACCTGCTGAAATTCTGCCAGGCGCGTCTGTCCGTCGCAACGCTCGATCAGATCGCGTCCGCCGCGCTCTATGACGTCGGTCCCGAATACTTCGAGGCGGTCCGCAAGGAGTACAAGCTCCGCCGCGACACCTGCTTTAAGAAGCTTTTAGAGATCCCCGGCGTTGTGGTCAAGGATCCGGAAGGCGCGTTCTACATGATGGCGGCGCTGCCCGTGGACAATGCCGACACGTTCCAGAAGTGGCTTCTGACCGATTTCGACGACAACGGCGACACGGTCATGTTCGCCCCCGGCGAAGGCTTCTACGCCACCCCCGGCAAGGGCAAAAATGAGATCCGCATTGCGTACGTTTTGAAGCAGGATAAGCTCGAACGCGCGATGGACCTTCTGGCGCTCGGCATCAAGGCATACAACGAAACGCATAAATAAGACAGCATCAAAACGGCGGTCGTTTGACCGCCGTTCGTTTGCGCAGCAATCCAACCAGTGGTTGTATATTCTCCGAATAAGTTCATATGGACTTTTTCGCGGTGATCCGGTATGATCATATCGAACCGGTTACAGGAACACAAAAGGAGAAACGAGTATGAATATCGGAGCAAAAATCAGAGAATTACGGAAAGAAAAGAAAATCACGCAGGAGGAGCTTGCGGAATACCTGCACATCTCCTCCCAGGCGGTGAGCAAATGGGAAACGGGGGCCAGTAGCCCCGACGTCGACATGCTCCCGAAGCTTGCGATCTACTTCGGCACGTCGCTCGATAACCTGCTGGATTTCGACCAGAGCAAGCTCGACGCGGCGATCGAACAAATCCTGATCGAAAGCGGACGCGGCGGCAAGGATCCCGCAAGATCCGAAGCGTATCTTCGGAAAGCGCTCGAAAAGTACCCGAACAACGACCTGATCCTGACCTGCATTCTGGAGGACATGCAGGAGCAGAACGCGGACGGAAGCCGCAGCGCGGAGATCATCGAGATCGGCGAGCGGATCCTCGGCTGCACAAAGGACGACTCGAACCGCATCGACGTATACCGCGTGATGGCGGAAACGTATCACAAGATGGGCGAGCAGGCGATGGCGGAGCTGTACCTTGAAAAGATCCCCGGCTTGCATTTCATGTATTACGAGATCGCCGCGGCGATCAAGTCCGGCGCGGACCGCATCAAAAACGTCGAATGCGCCGAGGACCTCTGTATCGACAAGCTCACGTGCATGCTGTGGATGCGCCGTCTGGAAGCGAAGACCGCGGACGAGACCGCCGCGATCGACCGGCAGGCGAAAGAGCTGTTCGACTGCTTCAAGCGCTTCCCGATCTATCGGAAGATCACGGAGATCATGGAGGACTACTGGAACAGCGGCAGGATCATGGAGATCTATCAATAAGAGCAAACGAAAAGGCGGCCGACCGGCCGCCTTTTTTTATTCTGCCTCGTCCGGGGCGGAGAGGTGTTTTTTGAAAAAGAAGATGAGAAACGGGATCGAAACGAGGAAGGTCAGAAGATCCGCGCCCGCCTGCACCGCCTCGATGCCGGTGATGCCGAAAAGAGCAGGCAGCAGGAACACGAGCGGCACGAAGAAGATGCCCTGCCGGCAGGAGGCAAGGATCGTTGCGCCGACCGCGAAGCCGAGCGATTGATAGAGCTGGTTGACGTAGGTGGAAAAGCCCATCAGCGGGATCGTGACGCACAGGAATCGCAGCATCAGGCTTCCGACGCGCACGACCTCCGGATCGTCGCGAAACCATCGCATGATCGGCTCGCGGAAGAAGAACACCGCCGCCGCGATCGCAAGACCGATGACCGTCATGGAGACCGTCGCGTACCAAAAGACCTTCTTTACGCGGGAATAGCGCTTCGCGCCGAAGCAGTAGCCGGCGATCGGCTGAAAGCCCTGTCCGACGCCGATCACGATGTGCCGCACGAACATATAGAGCTTGTTCGCGATCGAGATCGCCGCAACCGCCGCCGCGCCGAACGGCGCCGCCTGGATATTCAGAAGCGCCGACGACAGGCTTGCCATGCCCTGCCGGAACAGCGTCGGCACACCCATGCGCACGATATGCAGATAGACCGATGGTTTTTTCCCGATGTACTTCGGACGCAGACGGACGATGCTGCGATCGCGGAAGAAGATGATCGCCATGATGATAAAGCTCGTCATCTGGCTGAGCATCGTCGCGAGCGCAGCTCCTGCGATGCCCATGCCGCACGTAAAGATCAGCAGCGGGTCGATGAACAGGTTGAGCACGCCGCCCGTGATCATCGCGAGCATCGAATAGGTCGCCTGTCCCTCGGAACGCAGAATGTTGTTCAGCACGAACGCCGAGGTCATGAACGGCGCGGCGATCAGGATAAAGCGCGCATAGTCCACGGCGTACGGCACGACCTCGTCGCGCGCGCCGATCAGAGTTACCAGCGGACGCAGAAAGACGAGTCCGAGCGCGCCGATCAGGGCGCCCGCGATCACGCTCATCAGCGCCGCGGACGTGCCGACCGTGCTTGCGTCGTCGACGCGCTTCTGCCCGAGCATGGGGCTGATGAGGCTTGTCGCGCCCATGCCGATGCTGCCGCCGGTCGCCTGGATGATCGCCATCAGCGAGAATACGACGCCCACAGCCGCCGACGCCGCCGTGTCGATCTTTGCGACAAAGTACGTGTCCGCAGTGTTGTAGATGACGGTGATGAGCTGGATCAGCACCGTCGGCGCCGCTTTTTTGAACAGCAGCGGACCGATCGGCTCGGTCAGCATCTGGTTCCGCTGTTGTTCGCTGTTTACCCGCATGCCCCTCTCCCGATCCTCTTATTGTTCGATGTCGATCGGCTTTTGTGCGCCGATCTCAAAATGGTACTGCACGATACCGAGATCGATCAGCGTATACGGTCCCGAAAGCGGTCTGACCGTCGCTTTTCCGTCCCGGAACGTAAAGCGGAACCGCTGCTGATTGATCGCGGTCGGCGCCAGAAGCGCCGCCTCGACGCCCGCTCGGAACCAGTCCGGCGCGTCGCCCTCAACGTCCGTCACCTGCTTGAAGGTCTTGCTCCTGTGCGGCTTGCCCGGTTTGGCGGCATAGCCGATCGAGATGATCGCGGCAAGCGCTTCGCCGTCGTTCAGCGTCTTTTTGACGCGTCCCTTCTTATACGAGCCTGCGATCCAGCAGGTAGAAAGCCCGAGCGTTTCGGAAAAGAGCACGAGCCGTTCGCCCCAGTAACCCGCAAGGCGGTAAAGGTCGTCCGTATCGGGTCCCGCGAGCATCAGATAATTGTCCGCGTTCTCGAACGCGCCGTAGCTTGCCCACAGCCCCTTGACCGCGTCCGGATCGTTCTGCACAAGGCGGATATTGAGCCCGCTTTCCGCATTGCATGCCGCAATTTCGTTCTGCAGCGCATTCAGCACCGCGCCGTCGATCGGGCGCTTCAAATACTGACGCACGGAATGCCGCGCGTCGATCGCTTCACGGATCGTCATGGATCTGTCCTCCCTGTGTTTCTGATTCCATTATAGTATGCCCCGCATGCCCTTGTCAAACGGCAGACGTTGCAAAACGCGTCTGTTTTCGGTATAATAAGGGAAAATCCGGAGGCGATTATGATCGAAAATGTGATCTTTGATATGGACGGGCTGATGTTCGATACCGAACGGCTCTATGTCCGCGCGCTTGAAGAGTACGTCGGACCCGAAACCGGCGTTGCGTTTCCGTATGAAAACGTGCTCAGAACGCTCGGCTGCAACCACGCGGGCTTTGTTGCGCTGTTCCCGGAACTGTTCGGCACGGCGATCACGCCCGAGGAATGTACTGTGCTCGTCACCGAATGGATGACAAAGGAGATCGAAGCGCACGGCGTCCCCGTGAAACCGGGACTCTTTGAACTGCTCGACACGCTGAAAGCGAATGGGATCGGAATCGCGCTTGCCACCGGCACAAGCCGGCATATTGCTTTAGAATATCTTCGCCGCACGGATACGCTCAAATACTTCGACGCGTTCGCGTTCGGCGATCAGGTCTCGCGCGGCAAGCCGGACCCCGAGATCTTTCTGCTTGCGTGCGGGGCTTTGGGCGGCAGGCCCGAAACCACCGCCGTGTTCGAGGATTCGGTGAACGGCTTACAGGCGGCGCATGCCGGCGGATTCTTCTCGGTCTGCGTGCCGGACCTCGTCGACCCCGTGCCGCATCTGGATTTCACGCCGAACGCTGTCTTTCGCTCGCTTAACGAGGCAATCCCATTATTCTGCAGATAGCGTCCGTTTCCGCCTCCCCGCCCGGAGGCGTTCTTTTTTTGAAAACCCATGTCCGATTTTCCGATCTTCGGGGCTCTTATAGGGTGAAACCGGTTTTAAGAGGTATCTATGGAACAATACGAAGCATTCAACCGCGTCTATGACGCCACGCGCGACGCGCTCTTACGATGGCTGATCCCTCGCGTCCGGTCCGCCGCCGACGTGGAGGATCTCATGCAGGAGATCTATCGGAAGCTCTATCGCAAGATGACGGGGATCGGCGTCCGCGCGCCGGAAAAGTACGTGTTCGGCATTGCGAAGAAGGAGCTTGCGAGATTCTATCGGCACAAGGCGCTCGTGCAGGAGACCGAAGCGCCGATCCCGGAGCAGATGCCCGCCGAGGGACCGGAGCCCGAGGACATCGTGCTCGATCGCGAGCGCGAGCGGGAGATCTGGGATCTCATCCGCACGGAGCCGCTTCTGTCGTATCAGGCGTTCACGCTGTACTACGGGCTTTCGGTCCCGACCGACGAGATCGCAAAGCTGCTCGGACTTTCCGAGGACGCCGTGCGAAAGCGCCTGTCGCGGACCAGAGCGCGGCTTCGGGCGCTGCTGTCGGCGCAGGGTGAGGAGGTTCCCGAGCGGGAACGGAAAGGAGATTGACATGAACGAACAGGAAACATATAAAACCATTATCAGGGAACAGATCGTAAATGACGACACGGTCAAGCGATACGCCTGCGCCGCGCCGGAGCGGAAGCCCGCGCTGCGCATTCTGAAACCCGCTGCGATCACGTTTGCCGCGCTTTTGATCGTCTTCGGCGTGACGATGGCGATTCCCTCCGCCCGTGCCGAGGTGCTCGGGTGGTTTACGCCGAGCAGTCCGAGAGATTACATCGGGACCGATCCGAAGGACCGCGAATCCGTGCCGGAGATCGACGGCATGATCGTCGATGCGTCGCAGAATCGCACCGAAATCAAAGTGAACCATGCCGCCGACGAGCCGTACTGGCGCGAGATCGGGGAACGCTTCTCCGCAACACTCGGCGAAACGTTCTTTGACGGAAGGGATATCTATCTTCGGATCGACTTTGAAGGACTGTCCGGCTATCCCCTGTTTGAGAATGCATGGTGTCCTTCGCTTCCCGCCGACGCGCTGCTGCCGACGCTTTTGGCGGCAGAGGACGGGACGGAGCCGGAAAACCAACTGACTTTGACGCTGGAAGACGGAAAAGAGCTGCCCGCATGGATCGAAGCGGTTGCCCGTCCGGTCGACGACGCCTTTATCCGGTCATTCAACGAGCGGTATGATCTTCACCGATCGTATGATGAAAAAACCGCGGCGGCATGGCGGGAAGAAAGCTTGGTGCATTGCAAAGCGAACGGCGTGCGTGCCGTTGCCGATGTGAATATCGGCAATCCGGACGAATACCGTTTTTTCCCGGACAACGGCAAAACGCTCGATGATTATATCGACGAAAACGGTTATCTCACGCTGCACGTCCGCTATTGGGCTGCGCTTTTCAGCGTGGACCCCGAATGCAAACTTGACGTCGATCTCGGTACCGTCCAGGTCAATATGCGGGCGTACAGGGATATGAAGACGCGCGGCGCTGCAATCGAAAACGGTACGGTCGAACTCTCCGGCGATGCGGAAATCAACGATTGGCTGTTTGACTTGGATCCCGCGCGCGGCGTCCGAAGCTGCACGGTGCATCTGGACGGCGTCAGGCTGGAGGTCATCAATCCCGGAACGGTCGATATCCTCGGCATGCACGACATTCAGATCCTCGTCACGACGCCGGACGACTGGAGCGAAGAACAAAAGAACGTGTTTGTCAGAAATCTCCTGTTGTACGTCAGGATCGACGACGATCTTGCGATCGACTGCGGCGGCGGGCTCAGGGACAACGGCGACGGAAGCTATACGATGTTCATCGATCTTTCCGGCAGCATTCCGTTCGACCGGATCGCGACCATGCAGAGGGTGACGCTGACGCCGGCGCTGCATGCGGTGTCCTATGCGGAATCAGCGATCGTACTGCGCGTGAATTGAATCAGACAACGGCGAGGCGGTCGGTCCCGCGCCGCTTCTCTGTCGGAAAATGTCGAATAAATTGCCGCGCCCGCTTGTAATTCGGCGGGCGCTGTGCTATGATAGAGACGCAAATTTGATACGGAGGATCTGATCGAAATGAAAATCGCGATCATCGGCGGAACCAATATCGAAACGCTCCCGATCCGTTACAAGGAGCAGGCAGTTTCCACGCCTTACGGCGACGTCGTCGTGTTCAAGGGCAAGCTCAAAGAGGGCAACGAAGTCATCTTCCTGAGCCGTCACGGCATTCTCTACGCGCACGATCCGGGCGACATCAACTATCGCGCAAACGTCTACGCGCTGCATCAGATCGGCGTCACCCACGCGATCGGCGTGACCTCGGTCGGCGCCTGCGACTATTCCATGCGGCTCGGCGAATACTGCCTCATCAACGATTTCATGGATTTCACCAAGGGGCGTCCCTCCTCGTTCGAGCGCGAGCATCGTCCCGCGCTGCACACCGGCATGGAGAACGTGTTCAGTGAGTCCCTGAACAACGTGCTCGAAGAGCTCATCCGCCAGCACGGCTTCCCGTACTCCGGCAGAGCCGTCTATGCCTGCCTCGAGGGTCCGCGCTTTGAGACCGCCGCGGAAGCGCGCGCGCTCCGTATGCTCGGCGCGCAGGTCGTGGGTCAGAGCATCGTGCCCGAAGCGCCGCTGTGCCGCGATCTCGGCATCGAATACGCCGCGCTCGGCATGATCACCAACTACAGCACCGGCATGACCGGCGTGGTCAACGACGTCGTGATCGAGCACGTCATGGACGAGAACCGCGAGGATATCTTCACCCTCTGCTTCGATCTCATCCGCCGCATGACCACCTACGCAGAATAAAAGCTCCAAAAAGGTTCAGCGCCCCGCAAAAGCAGGGCGCTGTTTTTTGTGATGCTTTACAGGATGCGAAGCTCGTTCTGCTTGCCCTCAAACGTCCATCTGAGTACAAGCCCGTTGTCCGCATCGACGGTGACGTCGGTCGCGCGTTCCATGAGATCGCGGACATGCGCAAACTGCGCTTTCTTTTCGTCGGTGTACTGGTTCAGCGCGTCGGAGGTCAGCAGCATACCGCCGAGGAGCGCATTGACCGTGTAGAGCTTTTCCTTCTCCTCCGGCGTGAGCTTGCAGTTGCCCTCGCGCAGGAAGAAGACGTCCGGGTCGCCCATGAACGCGCGCTTGGTGAGCTGACGGCGGAAGGTCGTGTCCTCGATGGACTGCTTGGTGGAGACGCGCTCGCGGTGCGTGATCTGCATGAGCTTGGTGTCGTTCCAGTCGAGCCCGACGTCGCAGCCCACGCGGCAGTATTCGACGATGCCGAACGCCGGCCAAAGCGGCACGCCGCAGCCCAGGATCTGCTTGCCGCGGCAGGCTTTGCGCAGGATGTTCATCGCCCGGCACATGCGCGCCGCTCTCGATTCGGTCTCGGTGCCGAACGGCGCCGCGCCGTAGAGAAAGTCGAGCTTGACGAGGTCGAAGCCCCACTCGTTCAGCACGCGATCAAGGACCTTTCCGACATACGCGACGACCTCGGGATTGTCGATATCGAGCGAATAGAAGCCTCCCCAGTTCGAGCCGTCCGACCACGGCTTGCCGTCGTGCAGAAGCAGCCAGTCCGGATGCTCCTCCATGAGCCTCGAGCCCTTCTGGCAGACAAACGGCGCAAGCCACAGCCCCGCGCGGAAGCCCGCATCGTGGATCACGTCCGCGGCGTTTTTCAAACCGTTCGGGAACTTCTTCGCGTCCGGCACAAGCCAGTCGCCGACCGCCGTCTCCCAGCCGTCGTCGATCTGGAAAAGATCGCCCTCACGAAGCAGCGCCTTTGCGCCGACGAGATCGTCGGTGATCGTCGCGTCGTTGATGTCCTGATAGCGGTTGTACCAGCTCGAATAGCCGAACATCTTCTTGTCGGTCAGCGGGCGTACGCCCATGGCCGCAAACCAGCCGTCGAAGACCTCCTGTTCGGTGCCTTCGGCGACATAGAGGTCGAACGCGTGGAATTCGCCGTCCGCCTTCATGCCTTTGCAGTCGCGCTCGAGCGTCAGCACGCCCTTGTTCGCGTTGTACGTGAACAGCGTATAGCCCGGGATCTCATCAAGCGAGCCGAACAGCAGAAACTGCTTGCCGTCGCGGAGATAGCACCACGATTCGCCGTGCGTAATGCCCTTTTTGTACGGATACTTCACGAAATGGTAGTCGCCGTAGCGGTTGATCTGAAACGCCCCGCGCAAAAAGCACGGCAGGTGCTTTAAGCCCCGCGTACGACCGTGAATGTCGTATTCCGGGCTGTATGTCCAGTTCTGATAGCCGTTCATGAAGATGTGCGTCGTTTCGGCTGTGGGCAGCGCGACCGTCGCCGTCACTTTTTGGATCTTCGCATCCTTCAGCGGCACGATCACATGCACGACGCCGTCCGCGTTTACGCTGCCGGTGACCGGCGCGCCGTTTTCCGTCTCAACCCTGTAGTTCAAAACCCGTTCCATGCTGTTATTCTCCCTCCGTAATGGTAAAGTGGATCGAAACCGGAGCGGTCTGCTCCGAGGATATCGTTAAAACGCCTTCGCCGCCGTGTCCGACGGTTTTCACGTACGTTCCGGTCATGCCGCCCTCGGCAGTCGCGGCATCGGGACCGATCAAACCAAGATCGCCCGAGACCGCAAAACGGATCGGCAGCTGCGCGTACGGCGCAAGGTTGCCGCTGCCGTCCAGCACGCGCACGCGGATCGCCGCGGCGTCGTATCCCCCGTTCTCTTTGAGCTCGGTGCCGCTGACCTTGACCTCGAGGTGCAGCTTTTTGCTCGGCTTACACAGGACCGACGCGGTCACCCTTTCGCCGTCCAGCGCGTCGAAGCGCCATTCGGTCGCCGTGCCGCCCCAGTTGCCGACGTACTTGCCGTACAGCTCCTCGCCGTCCGCCCACGTGAGATGATAGCGCTTCATGCAGTACAGCATGCGAAGCTTATCCGCAAGCGGCATCTTTTCGAGCCCGTACCTGCCCGCTGCCAAAAGCTCGCGGTGCAGCAGCTCCTCCTTCTTGCCGGTGATGCCCTCCTCGCTGATCAAAAGCTGCCCGATAAGATCGTCGATCTTCACCGGCGGATGCCGAAGACCCTTCCACGGCTCCGGCGAAAAGATCTTCACCAGCTTGTCATTCTTGTACAGCGCCACGCGTTCGGCGTTCGTGAACGCCCAGATCTCGCCGATCTCGCCCGCGGGATAGTCGCCGATGCACATCGGCGAGCCGAGCGCAAGCACCGGCGTTTCGTCGCCCTGGCTCGCGTAGGCCGCCGCGGCGAGCTTCGGATTGCGGAACGCGTCCATCACGCCGTGATAGCACACGCGATCGCCCGAGCCGAAATCCTTGTGCGTCGGATAATCGAACATGCACCAGCCGAAGCAGCCCGCGTGCTCGCCGGACGCGGCTGCGGCGTCGAGCGTACGCGCGTGGCGCAGCGCGTGCATCTGCCGCTTGCTCCACGGATCATACGGCTTCGTCGGGAACATGTGTCCCGAATGCTCGGAAATGAGGTAGCCCTTTTCGGGATCGGGCGTGATACTGTCCTTTTTGCGGATCGGGTCCGAAAACTCGAACGGCTTGAAGTCGTTGTAGGCGTAAACGTCCTCCAAAAGGCTGCTTTTCACGAGATACCGCACGCCGGAGGTCTGTCTGGACGGATCGAGAAAATGCGCAAGCGCGTTGGTCTTTTCATAGAACGCGTCGTTGTCGCGGCTCTCGTTGATGCGCACGCCCCACAGCACGATCGACGGATGGTTGCGATACTGGAGAACCATTTCGCGCACGTTGTCGATCGCCTGCTTCTGCCACGCCTCGTCGCCGATGTGCTGCCAGCCGGGGATCTCGGTGAACACCAGAAGTCCCAGCTCGTCGCAGGCGTCGATGAAATATTGGCTTTGCGGATAGTGCGAGGTGCGCACGCTATTCACGCAGAGCTCCTCTTTGAGGATGCGCGCGTCCTCGCGCTGCAGGCTTTCCGGCGCCGCGTAGCCCATGTACGGATACGCCTGATGGCGGTCGAGCCCGCGTAAGAACGTCCGCTTTCCGTTCAGATAGAAGCCATCCTTTTTGAACGCCGCGGTGCGGAATCCGAAGCGCGTCGTCACAACGTCCAGCGGCTGCATATCTTCATCGAACAGCGTTGTTTCGAGCGTGTAGAGGTTCGGTTTCTCCGTGGTCCACGGAAGCGCGTCCGGCGCGTGCACGGTCGTCGTCCACACGAAAAGGTCCTCCGGCGCCTTCACCACCGAATCGGAATTCGCATCGGCATTCTGCGCAACGCACGCGCCCGCGGCGTTCAGCACGCGATGGCGGAGCATGGTCGCCGTGCCGGAAACGGTGGTCTGCACCTTCAGCGTGTGCAGATTGGGCGTCTGCGCGAACACGTTCGCAATGCAGACCGGGTTCCGCACGTCCAGCCATACGTCGCGGTACAGCCCGCCGTAGGTCAGATAGTCGATGACGTAGCCGAACGGCGGGATCTCCGGGTTCTCGGTCGAATCGAGCCGCACGGCCAGAAGATCCGTGCCGTCAAGCCGGACTGCGTCGGTGATCTCCACGCGGAACGCGGTATAGCCCGTACGGTGCGTCAAAAGCTCCCTGCCGTTCATAAACACCGTTGCGATATGCGCCGCACCGTCGAACTGCAGAAACAGGCGCTTAGAACGCATCGTTTCATCGAGCGGAAGAATCTTGCGGTAGCCGTACACGCCCTCATAATCCTCGGGACCGGCGTAGTGCTGCGGGATCGGACGCGGGTTGTGCGGGAGCCGGACCGGCTCTCCCTCGCCTTCGCCGAGGCGGAAGCCGTTCGTCCACATCGGCGTGAATTCCCAACCGTTGCTGAGCTTTTTCATCTGCGCAGAACCTCCGTTTGTATGATATTTTATTGTATCATGGATCGCCGTGCGAAACAAGGCGAAACAACGAAAAAAGCGGGCGGAAATCCGCCCGCTTTTGTGTGACGCCGGTTATTATTCGCCGTAGATCAGGTTCTTCTCGGTCTCCGGATCGAAGAAGTGCATTGCCTTGCCCTCGAAGGTGATGTAGAGTTCCGCATCGTTCTTTTCGAGGTGCTCGCGCTGCTCCTGATTGAGATCGATGGTCGGAACACGCACGATCCAGCGCGTACCGTCCTCGGTGATCACATGCAGATGCAGCTCGCTGCCCATCATTTCCTTGACCTCGAGCTTGCAGGGGATGTGGTTCTCTGCAGGACCGTCTGCAAGCAGGATGTGCTCCGGACGTGCGCCGAGCAGGATCTCTCCGCTCTGAACGCCCTTATCCGCAAGCAGCTTTCCCTTTTCGCCGGTGACTTCGAGCTTCGCGCCGCACGGCGTGACAAAGTACCGGTTGCCTTCCTTGACGAGGTTCGTCTTCAAAATGTTCATCTTCGGTGCGCCGATGAACTCCGCAACGAACAGGTTGCTCGGCTTTTCGAAGACTTCCATCGGGGTGCCGACCTGCATGATATAGCCGTCCTTCATGATGACGATACGATCGCCCAGGGTCATAGCCTCGGTCTGGTCATGCGTGACGTAGATGAACGTGGTGTCCAGCTTCTGACGGAGCAGGATGATCTCGGCGCGCATCTGGTTACGGAGCTTTGCGTCGAGGTTCGAAAGCGGTTCGTCCATCAGGAAGACCTTCGAGTCACGGACCATTGCACGGCCGATTGCAACACGCTGGCGCTGACCGCCGGACAGAGCGCGCGGCTTTCTCATCAGGTACTGGGTGATGCCGAGGATCTCCGCGGCGTTCGTGACCTTTGCGTAGATCACATCCTCCGGGACCTTCTTGAGGCGCAGGGAGAACGCGATGTTGTCATAGACCGTCATGTGCGGATACAGCGCGTAGTTCTGGAAGACCATCGCGATGTTGCGGTCTTTGGGCTGCAGGTCGTTGACGACCTCGCCGTCGATCTCGACCGTACCGCCGCTGATCTCTTCAAGACCCGCGACCATACGGAGCGTGGTGGATTTGCCGCAGCCGGACGGACCGACGAACACGACGAACTCCTTGTCCTTGATGTCGAGGTTGAAGTCGTGTACGGCAACGACGTTGTTATCGTAAACCTTCTTTACGTTTGTAAGTTTTACACTTGCCATATCGGTGTACTCCTTTTCTTCTCGTTAGAGTTCGGGCTTAACCCTTGACCGCGCCGCCCGTGACGCCTTCCACATAGTATCTCTGCAGGCACATGAACAGGATCACGACCGGGATTGCAACGACCACGCCGCCTGCGCAGAACATGGTGTAGTAGTTGCTCGTCATCGTGGTCGTTGCCAACCAGGACTGCAAACCGACTGCTACGTTGTATGCGCTCGGCGTAATGCCGCTGACATACTTCGCAAATACGAAGTCGCCCCAGGGGCCCATAAACGCCGTCAGAACGGTGTAGATGACGATCGGCTTCGCAAGCGGCAGGATGATCTTGAAGAGGACCTGCGCTCTGGTCGCGCCGTCGACGCGCGCCGCTTCGTCCAGCGATTTCGGGATCGTATCGAAGAAGCCCTTGGATACGTAGTAGCCCATGCCGCTCGATGCGCAATACACGAGGATCAGTCCGGGGATTGCGTTGGTGCCGGTAAGACCGATGTCCTTCAAGACCTGATACAGAATGATCATGGCGAGCATGCCCGGGAACATGCCGAGGATCAGCATGAACTGCATCATCGGCTTTCTGAGCTTAAAGCGGAAGCGCGAAAGCGTGTAGGACATGCACAGCACGATGACCGTCTGTACCACCGCGACGACAAGCGCGATGATGAAGGTGTTCAGATACCATTTCGGGAAATCGGATTTCCACAGATTGACGTAGTTGTCGAAGCCGAACTTGATCGCAAGACCTTCGTTCATTTCGGCATCCGGGTTTGCGAACAGATAGCGCGTCATGCCGGTAGGCTGTACGCGGAAGGACTGGATCACGATACAGATGAACGGGATCAGCCAGATCACGCTGATGACGACCAGAATGATGTGGATGATGGTGTTGCTGATGCGCGAGGCAGCCTTCAAGCCCATATGTCTCTTCATAGAGGCGGTGTTTTCTTGCGTTTTCATTATTGGAAATCCTCCTCATTCTTGACCGAGGGCAAGACGCTGTACACGACGAGCGAAATGACGCCGACCACAATAAAGACGAGAATACCGATGACGGAAGCGAGATAATACTGCGAGCCGTCTGCCGACGAACCGTTCTGGGTGATCTTGAACAGCCAGGTGATCAGAAGGTCCGTATAGCCGACGCTGCCCGCCGCGCCGGACGCCGCCGGATTCGTCGGACCGCCGCCCGTCAACAGGTAGATGACGTTAAAGTTGTTCATGTTGCCCGTGAAGCTCGTAAGGAGGTACGGACCGGTGATGAACAGCATGTACGGAAGCGTGATCTTACTGAACTGCTTCCAGCCGCTCGCGCCGTCGATCTTTGCGGATTCGTAGAGGTCCGCCGGGATGTTCATCAGGATACCGGTTGCGATCAGCATCAGGTACGGGATGCCGATCCAGATATTGATGATGATGACCATGACACGCGCAAGCACCGGGTTGTTGCCGCCGAGGAAGTCGATCGCCTGCGCCGGCTCGATGATGCCGAGGTCGATCAGGAAGCCGTTGATAAGACCGTTCAGGCTGAACATCTTGGAGATGTACAGCAGGGAGATGAACTGCGGGATCGCGATCGTCATAATGAGGATCGTTCTCCAGACCTTCTTGAGGTGGATGCCCTTCTTGTTGATCGCCATTGCGACGAGGATGCCGAGGAAGTAGTTCGTGAACGTCGCGAACACCGCCCAGATCAGCGTCCACAGCAGGATCTCACCGAACGTCGCGGAGTAGTTGACGCCGCCGACGTCCCAGGAGAACATGGTCTTGAAATTCTCGAAGCCGACCCAATGGAACAGTCCGTTGGTCATACCGTCGTTGATCGAGGAGTAGTTGGTGAACGCGACCAGGATCATAAAGACGATTGGCATGACCGTAAAGATCAGGATGCCGACGGTCGGCAGCGCCAGAAGCGTCTTATGGAACTGATCGTCGACCAGCGACTTCAGGTCATCCTTGCCGCTCTTCAGCGGTTTGCCGCTCTTCAAAATCTCTTCCGCGATCTTGTTCTGCTTGATGTTGACGTACCAGGTGTAAAGGAACGCGATGCAGAAGAAGATCGTCAGAACGCCGT
Organism: uncultured Clostridia bacterium; assembly: GCA_947168855.1. GTDB lineage: Bacteria > Bacillota > Clostridia > Christensenellales > CAG-138 > UBA3792. Next base: position 45,761 of record CAMVNO010000002.1, on the reverse strand, counting down.
ACAGCATGATCTTGAACGACTGATCGCCGGCGGTCGCTACCCACTGATCCAGCACCTCATTGTAGGCGCCGTGCGGGTTCGGAGCGACCTTGCCGAGCGAGGGCAGCATGGACAGCCAGTAGGCGCCGCCGCGCGGGAGGACCATGTATACGATGAATACGATCTCAAAGAGGAGGAACAGGATTCCGCGCAGAATCTGACCTCTTGTGATATTGCCGAAGCCCATGACGACATAGGAGACTTTGGTCTTCCAGTCGCCGTGGATAAACGTCTTGACAATGTCCGCAATGCCCTTGCCGATGCCGGCGAAAAACTTTGCGATCTTTTTGCCGAGGTTCGAGAAGAACACGGCAGCGCCGTTCTTCTCATGCGTCTTTTTAATGTAGTTGCCGCTCTGTACGACCTTCTTGTTATACTGCGAGGTCTGAATCATCTCGCGAATGCCCATAAACAGCAGGACCGCGCCGATGATCACGAAGATTGCCGTGAGTACCACCCAGATCCAGAAGCCGTCCTCGCCGTATTGATAAGGCGAAACGATCGACTTCTTGATCTTCGGAATCAAAACCGAAGCTACAAGCCACGAGATCCCCGCGATGATCGCGCCGAGCACGGTTTTCACGACCCCGGGGACGATCTTTTTCTTATACATTTACTACCCTCCTTATCATAACCGAGAGGAGAAACCGCCGTTCGCATGCCCTGCGGTCGGTCGGTTCGTTAACTCGTTCCCGAAAAAGAACGGTTGGAGCCGCATTTGCGGCTCCAACCGGAATCCGTTCGATTCGGATCCGGTAAAGCCTTACACTTTCGGATCGTGTCGAATCTCTTTATTATTATTCTGCCGGCGCAAAGGTCAGCGTCATGTTGTTGAAGTCGAGCGTGACAATGTAGTTGCCTTCTGCCTCAACCGGAACGTTCTTGCCGCCCATCACGAGTTCTTCTTCAGTGATGCCGAAGTTGACGTCCCAGGTGCCGTCCGCACGGACTTTGAACTCATCGCCCGCCTTGAGCGCAATAGGTGCGGACACATACACGCCCGGCTCTGTCTCGGTCATCTCAATGTCGGTATTCCAGCCGCTGCCTTCAAAGCTGCCGATAACACCCCAGGAGCTCTTGCCGTAGCCGATCTCAATGCCTTCTTCATTGGCTATGAAATCGATGACGTATGCGCCGTCGCCGGATTCTGCCTTGAAGTTGGTCTGACCGTCCATCGTAGGCCCACCGTTCTCATCGAGACCGTAGTTCAGCTTCCAATCGCCGTTTGCACGGAGTTTGAACTCTGCGCCGTCCTTCATATTGACGACCGCATACCAGTGGTTGTTCTCCTTGTTGAAGAACATCGGGAAATCGGTATCCCAGTTGGTGTCGCCGATCTGGCCGATCACCGCCCAGGTGTCAGTTGCATTGGGATCGGGTTCGGGTTCGGGTGCTGCTTCAACCGCCGCGCCGCTCTCGTCGAGCAGCTCGAGGGTCAGGTTGTTGAGGTCGAGCTTCACGGTGTATTTGCCGTCTGCCGCAACCTTGATGTTTGCGCCGTTCGCTTCGCAGTTCTCGCCGTAGTTGACATCCCAGCTTGCGCCCTGACGGACTTTGAATTCATCGCCCGCATGGAGTTCAAGCACATCGGATACGAAGACGCCCGCTTCGGTCTCGGTCATCGGGAAGTCGGTATCCCAGTTGGTGCCGCAGATCGCGCCGATGACGCCCCACGCGCTCTTCTCTTCCTCAGTCATGGTGAACAGAGCAGCGATCTTGTCGTAGTAGTTCTGCAGAGCCTGCTTGAGGCCTTCTTCATCTTCAGCCGCCTTGACGTCATCGCCGATAACCTTTGCGATATCCCACCAGGAGCCGTGGATCTGACCCTGCGGCTTCGCAAATTCGTTCTGCTTGAGCAGCGCCGCAAGACCCGGGTTCGCCTGGACCGCGGGGGATTTCTGCGCGTTCAGGTTGGACGGACCGAAAGCGATCGCTTCAAAGCGCTCCATCTGACGGGTCTCGTCGGTGAGGAACTGCGCGAGCTTATGGAGGACTGCCGCACGGACCGGATCGCTCTGCGGCTTGACGCCCATCAGCTTGCAGCCGCTAAAGGAACCGAGGTGGTATTCCTTGCCGTCCACTTCGAAGGAAGGCAGGTCCGTGACGCCCATGTTGTCGCCGAGGTAACCCTTCACAACGTCATAGTCCCACATACCGTCGACAACGATTGCCGCGCCGGACGCGAACTCGTCCGGGGAGTGGGAGCTCAGATGGAACTTGGAGTCAACGAGCTTCTTCATGCCCTTGACAGCGATCAGACCCTCGGGGCTGTTGAACGTGTCAAGAACGGAGACGAAGTTGCCGTCGTCGTCAGTCGTCCACTCGGACTTGCAGCCGGTCGCGAAGAACCAGGACGCAATGTACCATGCGGAGGACTGCACTTCAAAAGCAAAGTACTTGTTGTTTGCTTCGCAGTCTGCGATCAGCTTTTCGAGAGAATCAACGTCCTCCTCCGGGATGACGGACTTATCATAGTACATGAAGTAGCCGTTATCCGAGGTCAGCGGATACGCATACAGCGTGTCGCCGGAGGTCGCCGCCGCAACGACGCTGGGATCGTTTGCTTCTTTGACCGTTGCCGCAGCCTTATCGCCGAGCTTGTTCAGAGCGCCGCCCGTAACAAGACGTGCGAACTGGTCCTGCGCGAAGCAGTACAGGTCTGCACCCGCATCAACGTCGTTCAGCATCTGGCTTGCGGAATCAGCTTCGGAAACCGCGTTGACCGTCGCATTGAACTTGATGCCGTCGGTGTTCGTGTTGTTGAAGTCTTCGATCTGCTTCTTGGTCAGATCGACCGCGTTCTCGCCGACCCAGACGGTGATGTCATACGTGCCGGCAAGCTCCGTGCTCGTGGTTGCAGGCTGGTCGCCGCCGCCCGCTTTGCAGGCGCAAAGACCGACTACCATCACGAGTGCGAGCATAATAGCCAATGTTCTTTTCATAATTTCCCTCCTATTCAATTTGATATTCGATGCCGAATACCGGAATGAAAAGACATTCATCCGAGACTGAGAAGCCCTGTTCGGACAGTGCCCCACAATCCCATGATGTACCTATAATATACTCAAATTTGTGCTCGTTGTCAACCGGTTTTTATATATTATTCTCCAAAATATGTGTCTGTTGTCCATACATTTTTTTAGTTTTGGCTGTTCAGCAGCGCGTCGTCGATCTTGCCCCACGCCCCGTTTCCGGCGCCGGAACACTTCACGGAAATGCCGACCGTAACGGTCTGTCCGGCGGCAACCCTGATGTCTTTGACGGTCTGCGTGTCCCAGTTTCCGTAGGAGGTGATCCGCATCGGGGCGCGTCCGACCTCGACGCCGTCGACGAGCGCGTAGCAGAAGATCTCCGTGTCGCCCGCATCGCCGCCCATGATCGAGATCGTGAACTGATAGACGCCCTCCGGCAGGTCCGTTACCTCCTGAAACAACGAGAAATCGACCGAATCCTTCTTTGCGCTCCAGAAATGCATATGGTACGCGCCGTTCAACGAGTCTGTGATCTTTTCCTCGACATAGAGCTGATCCGCGCCGCCGCGGTCCTCGGTCTTCCAGGGATCCTGCGCGCCGTCCTCAAAGCCGTAGTTTTTGAGATAGTTGAAGTTGACCATGGACACATAGGCATGCGCCGGCAGTCCCTCCGCCGTTCCGGCGATATCATAGGTTTTGACGCCGCCCGCGTACATCTTCTGCAGATCGGCTTCGGTCACATTCCACACGACCGGGACCTGACGCGTTTCATTGCTCGTCAGGATGGCGTCGACCGTTTCCGGCAGCTCGATCGTGCCCTTGAGGTCAAAGCTCAGCACCGTGTCGCGGATCGCGTCCGCTTTCGGCTCGACCTCGTTGCCGTATCGCACGAGGTTCCAAACCCGCAGCGATTCCAGAGGACGCCCCTCCGGATCGAACATCGCCTGGTTGTCGACCGCGCAGCCGCCGTAGTATCTGCCCGCGTCGTCCGGATCGTAGCTGCCGCCGTAGCTCGACGCCCAGCCGGAGCCGAAGGTCTCCCATTTTTCATGGTTCGCCTCCCACGATTCCGTGCCGACCGTGATCCATGCGCCCTCCCAGTAGACCACGCCGATGCCGTTCTTCACATGCGCGACGGTGTCGATGACATTGCGGACATGGTTTGCCTGTCCCTGCACCGTGAACGGATAATCCTTGACGATATTCGAGGTCTCGTCCGAGATCGTATTGCCGGAGAAGTCCGTATCGACGCCGGTATAGGCATAGGAGGTCTCCATGACCATGACCTTTTTGCCGTAGGTCTCCGCGATCCCGTTCAGCACGTTCGCAAGGTTCTCGAGCGTGCCGTGCCAATACGGATAATAGGAAGAAGCGAACACGTCGTAGTCGACCTCGAACGTCCCGAGCTTCTTTGCAAAGCCGTCATACGCGCCGACGCGTTCGGGATTCGCCAGATGCACGGCGACCAGCGCGTCCGGATAAACCTCGCGGACCGCCTTGCCGCCCGCCTGCATCAGCTTTGCGATGTTTTCGAAATTCTTCTCGCCGCACAGCGCGCCGTTCGTTTCGTTGCCGAGCTGGACCATGCCGACGGCGACGCCCGCTTTTTTCATTTCCTTCAGCGCGTCCCGCGTGAACGCATAGAGCGCGTCCGCCTTCTCCCGGACGTTCATGTCCTTCCATGCCAGCGGGACCATCTGCTTGCCGGGATCCGCCCAGAAATCGGAATAGTGGAAATCGACGATCAGCTTCATGCCGTATTTCGTTGCGCGCTCGCCGATCCCGATCGCCTTTTCGACGTCGTTGTTGCCGCCGCCGTAGCCGTGTCCGTCCGCATCGTACGGATGGTTCCAGACGCGCACGCGGATGTGTGTGATCCCGTTCTCCGCGAGCGTTTTGAAGACGTCCTGCTCCTCGCCCGCGAAATTATAATACTTTACTCCGCTCTGCTCCTCGGCGATGACCGAGGACGCGTCCATGCCCAGAATGAAATCGTCCGGAAGGTTCTCCACCTTCTTCACATACAGCGAGCTGCCCCCGATCTTTTCGGTCGGGATGACGTTTTCAACCTCGATCCTTGTTCCCGCACAGCCCAAAAGCATCCAAGCAGCCAGCAGCATTACCGTCCACCTCTTTTTCATGTCGTCCCTCCGGTGTTATTGCAGATTGAGAAAATGCCGTGCGATCGTGATCGCCGCGTCGTCGTGTGCGCCGATGTGCATGGAATCCTTGTTGAAAAACAGCCAGCAGCGCTCCTGCGGTTTATAAAAGAGATACGCCCCGCCGACGTTCAGCCCCGTTGCCTCGTCATAGACCAGGATCCCGTACGCCTCGCCGTCCGATTCAAAGAACGTCGCGTCCGGGAAATCCGCCCGGTCGATCGGCGCGAACGACGCGAGGTATTCCTCCGCCTCGGAGTCCGGGATCAGATACAGATCGCCGTCGAGCACCTCGATCTGGTTGAACATCTTATCGTCGAACGTCGCCGTGTCCACGATCCGGATCCCCTCCGGCTTGTCCCGCTCCAGCTCGATCGAGAGCGCATTGCGGTCGAGATACGGCAGATCCGCATACAGCACGACCTTCTGTTTCACCGGCGCGGAGAACAGCAGCGTGAAGATCCATGCCCAGAAGACGGCGGACAGCAGCGTCCACAGCACATATCGGTACCAGTTCCGCAAAATCCGCTTAATCATCGCCGTCCGCCTCGTATGCCACAATGTAGTCGTACACCGTCTCCGCCGTGCCGGTAAAGCTGTCCGGCAGCTCCTTCGCCTTCATTTCGCTGACCGAAAGGATCCTCTCGCGATCGCCCTCCGTGAGCAGGACCTTTCGCACGTGCATGCCGTTTCGGACGAGCCGCACCTCGTCGGTCTTCCGAAAGCTGCCGCGCTGTTCGATCCGCGGCTCGCTGAGCATCAGCTCGCAATGACGGACGTCGGCGCCGGCATTGCCGTATGATCCGTGCAGGAATGTGATGACGATCCATCCCGTCAGGACCGACGTGCCGATCGTAAGCAGCAGCATGACATGTCTGTTCTGCCGCGTGGCGAACGCGCAGAACAGAATACAGGTAAGAAGCCCGATCCCGCCGATGCAGAGCATGACGCCGAGCAGCTTCTTTTTTCTTGCGCGCTTATCGGGAAGCGCGTCTGCATGATACAGTTCGACTCGTTTTTCCATGCCCCCAGTATAGCACGTTTATCCGGGTAAGAAAAGCGTATTCTTGACAAACGCATCAAAAAAATATACTATAATCACGAATATGAGAAAAAGGGAGATGTCGCTTTATGAAACCGTTCCTGAAAACCATGTGCGCCCTGCTGCTGGTGTTTGCGCTGCTTCTCTCCTTCGGCTGCGGCGGCAAAACGGAAAACGCCGACGCGACGAAGGAGTATGCGATCACCGATCCGCTGCTTTTGGGATCCTCCCCCGCGACGGACAACGCGCGCGTGTTCTATGAGATCTTCGTCGGCTCGTTCTCCGACTCGAACGGCGACGGCGTCGGCGATCTTCGCGGCATCATCAACCGCATGGATTACCTGAACGACGGCGATCCGGACTCCGGAAAGTCCCTCGGCATCGAGGGCATCTGGCTGACGCCGATCTTCTCTTCGCCTTCCTATCATAAATATGACGTTGCGGACTATTACGCGATCGACAAGAGCTTCGGCACGCAGGAGGATCTGGACGATCTGATCGCGATCTGCCATGCGCGCGGCGTCAAGCTGATCCTCGACCTGCCGATCAACCACACGGCAAGGTCGAACAACTGGTTCAGCCAGTTCACCGTCGCGCACCGCGAGGAGGACAAGACAAACCCGTATTACGACTGGTACTGCTACTATACAAAAGGAGAGAACGCGCCCGGGGGCCGCACGTTCTCCGCGCTGTCCGGAACGGACATCTTCTATGAGTGCAACTTTGACGGCGGTATGCCGGAGCTGAATTTCGACAACCCCGCTGTGCGTGAGGAAATGCTGAAGCTCGCGCGGTATTATCTGGATCGCGGCATCGACGGCTTCCGCTTCGACGCGGCGAAATACGCGTATTTCGGCGACCACGATTCGAGCGTCGCGTTCTGGGTGGAATACCTCAACACGCTGCGCGCCGAATATCCCGGCATGTACACCGTCGCGGAGGTCTGGGACGGCGACGGCATTACGGATCGCTACTACCCCGCCACCAACTGCTTCAACTTTACGGTTGCGCAGGCGGAAGGCATGATCGCAACCGCCGCCAAGAAGGGCGACGCGGGCAAGTATGCCAAATACGTGGAAAGCTACCTTGCCTCCGTTGCGGGCACGAATCCGGACGCGATGTTCGTGCCGTTCATCGCAAACCATGACACGGACCGCTCGTCGGGCTACCTGCCGACGACAAGCGGCTATGCGCAGATGGCGGCGAACATCCTGATCCTCGGTCCGGGATCGCCGTTCCTCTACTACGGCGAAGAGCTCGGCATGCGCGGCTCGCGCGGCAGCGCCAACACCGACGCGAACCGCCGCCTCGCCATGTGCTGGGGCGACGGCGACACCGTCAGGAATCCGACCGGCACGACCTATCCGGACTCGAGCCAGATCGAAGAGGGCGCAAACCTGCAGATCGCAAACGAAAACTCGCTCTATACCTATTATAAAAAGCTGATCATGATCCGCAAGGCGAACCCGGCGATCGCGCGGGGCGAATATCACGCCGTGTCGGTCGACGGCACTAAGGTCGGCGGCTTCACCTCGACCTATGAGGGCAAGACCGTTCTCGTGCTGCACAACCCGAGCGGCTCGCCGCAGACGATCGACGTCTCGCAATTCGGCAATTTCACCGAGCTGCGCGCGTTCATCGGCATCGAGGACGCCTCGCTGTCCGGCACCGTCCTGACGCTCGGCGCGCAGACCAGCGCCGTTCTCGGATAAACTCCCAAAAACCGGAACCGCCCTTTTCGGGGCGGTTCCTTTTTTTCGCGCATCATTCGTCGGGGAGAGGATCGGATTGCGCGAAACGTCATTCCTCCGGCAGGATATAGATGATGTCGCTGATGACGCGGCTCTCGTTGCGGCTCTTGCTGATGATCTCGCCGTTCCAGTACATCTGCGCGGAATCGCCGCCGTCCAGATTGTAGGCGGCCTTGCAGCCGAGGTCCTCCATCAGACGGCTCAGCGCGGTAAGCCGCATCCCCTCGGACCAGTCGTGATCCCGCCCGTCGACGATCACAAAGCAGTAGTGCCCCGGCTCATAATAGCCGATCGCGGCGCGCGGGTTATGACCGGACAGCGCATGCTCGATCTCCACGGCGTGTCCGTTTTCGTCGAGCAGTGCGGGACCGAATCCCCACACCTGCCACGGATCGGCGTCGATGATCTCCTTCGCCGTGAACGTACCCCATTTCTTCGTCTCCATACGCCCGTCGCGGTACAGTACGCAGACGTCGGTATCCTCGATCGGCGTGTCGCGATAGAGTACGCCGTTGCGGATCACAAAGCTGTTTTTCGCGCGCGCGTAGGTGTCCCCGTCGATTGCGATCAGCGCGCCGACGTTCTTTGCGATCTCCCTGACCGGGCTTTCGTAGCGCATGCCGAAATCGCCGCCCGCCGCAGCGGCGCGGATCTGCGTCGCGTCCTTGACATAGATATCCGCGACGTGGTAGCCGACGATCTTCGCATAGGTGTCCCTGACCGAATAGGTCTTGACCGTGACGTCGACGGACCTGCTCTTGTAGCTGCGCTCGCCGTACGCGGGCGTATCCGCAAATTTGTCCCGGAACCGCGCCTCGGCGGGAACGGGCATCAGCTCCGGCGCCGGCGTGCAGGCGGAACGGCCGAGCGTCACCGTTTCCTCCGTCGAAGCGGATTCCGCCTTGAACGTCTCCGTCGGGATCGGACTGTCGGGGCATGAGATCGCCTGCGCCGCGGCAGGCTTGTCCGCAGAGGGCGCCGCGCACGCCGTCAGCAGCAGCGCGGCAAGGAGGATCGCCGTACGTTTCATAAAACATGCCCCTTTCCGTTTTGTCCGTCTCCATGATACGACGCAAATTCGTCCAAAACGTCACAAAGATGTCATAGAGTTGTAACAGAGTTGTAAAATGCGCAGAAGCCGTCGGATCGCGCCGCCGTCGTTTCCGTTTTATGGGACAGATCATATGTCAGACTGATCCCGCAAAGCCGGAAAGGAGGAACCGACATGGCAAAGAGAACAGACGGCAAGCTGAAGATCCTGTATGTAAAGGACATTCTGGAGCAAGACCTTGCAGACGGTCAGACGATCACGATGCGCGAGCTTCTTTGGAAACTTTCGGAACGCGGCATTCCCGCCGAGCGCAAGAGCGTGTCGGACGACCTGCGGCTTCTGCGGCAGTACGGGCTGCCGATCGTGTGTATCCGCCGCGGAAAAGCGACGGTATACACGCTGAAAAAAACGCCCTGACAGGTGGACAAAGCCGACCGGAAGCGGTATACTGGTAGAAGATCAAACAAAGGAGAACGAAACATGCAGGCAAGAAAAGACATGGACCCGAAATTCCAGTGGGATTTTACACACATGTACGCAAGCGACGAGGCGTGGGAAGCGGAGCTGAACGCGATCGTTGCGGATCTTCCGAAGATCGCGGCGATCGAGGGCACCCTCGGCAATTCCCGCGAGAGCTTCAAGGCAGGCGTCGATACGGTCAACGGGATCGCGCAGCGCCTGGAAAAGGCATACATCTACGCGAACCTCCACCGCTGCGCCGACGGCTCCGAAACGAAGCATCAGGAGATGGACGGCAAGGCGACGAACGCGTACGTGCAGTTTTCGACGATGCTGGCGTTCTTTGAGCCGGAGATCCTTGCGATCCCCGAGGAGAAGCTCGCCGAATTCCTTGCGCCGGACGAAATGAAGCCCTACCGCTTCACGATCGAGAACCTCACCCGTTCCCGCGCGCACACGCTCGACGCGCAGCGCGAGCGCATGCTGGCGATGCTCGGCGACGCCGCGCAGACGCCGAGCGATGCCTATGAAATGCTCACGAACGTCGACATGGAGCTGCCGAAGATCCACGACGCCGAGGGCAACGAGGTGCAGCTGACCGCGGGCAATTTCGGCGTGTATCGCGAAAGCCCGGTCCGCGCCGTCCGCGAAGAGGCGTTCAACGCCATGTTCGGCACGTATAAGAAATACATCAACACGTTCGCCGCGCTGTACGGCGGCAACGTCAAGCTGGATCAGTTCAACGCGAACGTGCGCAATTACCCGAGCGCGTGCGAAGCGGCGCTGTTCCGCAACAACATTCCGGTCTCCGTGTACGACAGCCTGATCGAGGCGGTCCACGAGAGCCTGCCGACCATGCGCGAATATCTGGAACTGCGTAAGGAAGCGCTCGGGCTCGAGAAGATCGACATGTACGATCTCTACTGCCCGATGGTCAAGGACGTCGAATTCAAGGTGCCGTTCGAGGAAGCGAAGAAGCTCGTCAAGGCGGCGACGAAGCCGCTCGGCGAAGAATACCAGAAGCTTCTGGACAAGGCGTACACCGAAAACTGGATGGACGTTTATGAGAACAAGGGCAAGCGCAGCGGCGCGTTCTCCTGCGGCGTGTTCGGCGTGCACCCCTACGTGCTCTTGAACTACACCGACGCGCTCGACGACGCGTATACCACCGCGCACGAGCTCGGTCACGCCATGCACTCCTATAAGTCCGACAGCACGCAAGACTACATGAACCACGACTACTGCATCTTCGTCGCGGAGGTCGCCTCCACCGTCAACGAGGTGCTGCTGACCAAGTACCTCCTCGCGACCGAAACCGACAAGGCGCGCCGCGCGTACGTGCTGAACCACTTCCTCGAAGGCTTCCGCACGACGCTGTTCCGTCAGACGCTGTTCGCCGAGTTCGAGCGCAAGGCGCACGAGGCGTACCAGAACGGCGAACCGCTGACCGCCGAAAAGCTGACGTCGATCTACCGTTCGCTCGTCGAGCTCTACTACGAGGGCGCCGAGGTGCCGGAGAACATCGCCTATGAGTGGGCGTTCATCCCGCATTTCTACACCGCGTTCTACGTCTTCCAGTACGCAACGGGCTTCTCCTCCGCCGTCGCGATCGCGTCGCACATCTTTGAGACCGGCGACGCCGAGGGCTACCTCAGGTTCCTCACCACCGGCGGCAGCGACTATCCGTTGAACGAGCTGAAGCTCGCCGGCGTCGATCTTACCAGCCCGCAGCCGGTGAAGGACGCGCTGAAGGTCTTCGGCGATTCCGTCCGCGAGCTCAAAGCCCTGCTCGAAGAACTGTAAACCCCGCAGCAAAGGGGATGTTAAGAAAGTGTTCTGCATTTCTTAACATCCCCTATGAATTGCAGCACAGCTGCATGAATCGGCTGTGCCATGAATTGCCTATCGGCATGAATTGGCAATTTCATTGCCATTTAGGAAGGTTTTCCGTTCGGAAAACCGACCTTCATGACGGCTGTGCCGTCAATTCATGCGCCGCTCAGGCGCAATTCATGTCCAAAGGACAATTCACGGAGCGAAGCGAGAATTCATGAAAAGGGTGTTAAGAAACAAAAAGTTGTTTCTTAACACCCTCTTTTTTTCATGCTTGCAGGGCGTTTTTCGCCGTGTTATAATAAAGGGTATGAAACAGCATCCGATTTTCAAATCCATTCTGATCATCCTGCTCGCAGGCGCGATGCTTGCGTGCAATCGGCCTGCCGGGACGCCGGCGTCCGAAGAAACCGCAGCGCCGGTCGAAACGCCCGCGCCCGTTGAGGAAACGGAGATCGTCGCGGAGGCCGTCGCAACGCCCGTTGTTACGGAAGTCCCGCTTCCGACGCTTCCGCCCACCCCCTCGCCGACGCAGGAACCGACCCCCACGCCGGAACCGACCCCCACGCCGACGCCCGAGCCGGAGCCGATCACCTTCATCGAATCGGCGGACATGCCCATGCCGGACCCGAACGGTCCGATCATGAAGGGACATCCGTTCCGCATCGACGGCACGGTGCGCTCGATCGCGCCGCTTACGCGCGTCTATGCGTGCGTCAAAAACAGCGGCGGCAAGGTCGTGCTCGAATCGGAGCAGACCTTTGAAGAAAGCAAAAACGTCACGGAATGCCGGCTTCTGGACCTCACCTTCTCAAAGGACGTCGGCTGCGTCTCCGAAAACCTGCGCTTTGAAAAGCTGTCCGCGGGCAGCTTCACGCTGGAGATCTTTGCGGAAGACGCCGCGGGGCACAGCGCCGATCTCGTCCGCGCGAACTTTACGGTCACGTCCGACAAAAAGGTTCAGCTTCTCCCCAACAACCTCCGCGGCAACTACACGACCGCGCTGGCGTTTTTCGGCTCGCCGGAAAAATTCATGTTCCGCTACTCCTTCAAGTCCGGGGAAAAGCGGATCTCGGTCGACGGCGACTGGCTGAAAAAATATGACGCCAGAGCCACCGTGATCAACGGCAAAAAATGGGGCTGCCACGTTGACGCCGTGCCGTACTTTGAGCAGGCGGGACGCTATATGGAGAATACCTATATCCGCATCCACGGCGGCAGGCTGGACACCGGCGCGGTGCGTCTTGCGGATCTTGTGGAGATGAACGGAACGACCGTACGACGGTTCGTCAACTCCGGGGATTTTGTGAGCCACCACTCCTTCGGCACCGCGGTGGACATCAACGCGTATACGCCGAGCCACCGCAACATTCTCGCAAACCGCGACAAGATCTACCGCGAGGTCACGGACAACCTGACCTACAACGGCATCATCGAATATCAGGGAAGGCGCGTCTACGATTTCACCTACACCGGCAGCGCGAAGAGCGGCAGAAAGAACGTGCCGGAGCCGCTGATGAACTACCTGCTCTATGAGCTCGCGTTCTTCCGCGCGGGCTTCTCCTGGGGGCTCTACTACCCGCACACCTGCGACGGCATGCATTTTTCCCTGACCGAGCTTTCGCCGACGCTCTTTGAAGAGGGTCCGTACGCCATGCGCAAGGTCTTCTCCTACATCGAGGACGAACAGGCGACGCCCGAAGCGAGCGACACGCCCGAAGCGACGCCCGAACCGACCCCCGAAGCATAACCCGAAGCACACAAAAAACAGGCGCCGAAGCGCCTGTTTTTTATGAGGCTACAGATTCTGTTCGAGCACGCGGGCGAGCCGTTCCATGCCCTCGCGGTCCGCTTCGGTAAAGCGCGCGGGCGAGGGGCTGTCGAGATCGAGCACGCCGAACACGGCGCCGTTCTTTCTCAGCGGCACGACGAGCTCCGAGCGCGACGCGGAATCGCAGGCGATGTGCCCCGAAAACGCGTGCACGTCCGGAACCAGCTGCGAGCTGTCCTCGCGCACGGCGGCGCCGCAGACCCCGCGCGCAACCGGGATCTCGATGCAGGCGGGCTTGCCCTGAAACGGTCCGAGCACGAGCGTTTCGCCCTCCAGAAGATAGAACCCCGCCCAGTTCAGGTCCTCGAGCGTGTCGAAGATCAGCGCGGAGATGTTCGCAAGGTTCGCGATCCGGTGCGGGACGCCGGTGATCAGCGCCTCCGCCTGCGCAATCAAAGCTTCATAATCGGTCATAAGCTCCTCCTGTTTTCGGGATGCGGTCATTGTATCATGCCGGAGGCGGGATGTCAAACCGCATACGGCGCTTGCAAATCGGACACAGTATGATATAATGCCGGTTAAGGGCGAACTGCCCGTATGAACAGCAAAGGAGAAATAAGAATATGAAACGCTTTTTCATTCTGATTCTGGCGCTTCTTCTGACCGTCTGCACGTTTGCGTGCGGCGGCGCGCAGAAAGGGACCGAAACAACGCCGGAACAGCCTGCTCCCGTAACGGAAGCGACCCCCGACCCCCCCGCGGAAGCGTCCGCCGTGCCCACCGAGGAGCCGGCGCCGACGTTTACCGCCGGAACATACGGGATCTGTCGGTTTCAGGCCGAGGACGTGACCCTTGAAGACGAGATGCTCGTAACAGCAGGTCTCTCCGACACAAGCATGACCCTGAACGCGGATCATTCCGGCATGCTGATCCTGATAGGACAGGAGCTGCCCATCGGCTGGACCGATACCGGCGATGTCACCGTATCCGATTATCCGATCTATTCCATGGAGCGGTTGGACGGCGAAACGATCCTGTTCCATTACGGCGAAGTTCTGATCACCATGCAGCTCAATCATACGCCCGGCACATCCGCAGAGGCGCCGCAAGAAACCGAAGCGCCCGCCGAGACCGAAGCGCCCGCCGAGACCGAAGCGCCCGCGGAGACCGAAGCGCCCGCGCAGAGCACCGGAGCCGTCATCCCCGGCGCGCCGTACGGCACAAGCGACGGCATTGTGGACCGCGCAACGCTCGGGGGGCTGTATCGCTGGATGAGCGAAATGCCCTCAGCTTTCTGTTATGCGCTGACGTTCGACGAGATCGGCGCGGCCGTGGGCAAAGCGGGACACGACCAGCAGAACAACGACGGCAAGTATCAGTCCGCTACCTGGTCGGACGGCGACAAAACCATCGTCACGGTCACCTTCAAGGATCAGGGCGACGGCACCTACGCGTGCAACGCGTTCGTGATCAGCGGCATGTCGAGCGACGAATACGGCGCAGCGGATATCTCCGGCTTCCCGAAGATCGCAAGCAGCACGCCCGCGGGCACGAACCCGACCGAATCGGTCACGCTGGAAACGAAGGTCGGCTTCTCCGGTCCGACCGTCCTTGTAACGGCGCAGATCCCGACGAAGAACTGGCACCCGCAGAAATCCTGCATCTACTGCGCGCCGAAAGCCGAAAAGGCGGATTACAGCCAGTCTTATTTCAAGATCGAGTGTAAGGAATCGCTTGAGAAGATCGACTTCTATAAGGACAGCTTCGAAAACCTGACGGAGCTCGAGCCTCGCACGATCGGCGGGATCGGGATGCAGGGACGCAGCTATAAGAACGTCGGCATGAATTGGATCGAATACTACGGCGAGATCGCCGAGGGCGTCTGGGTCAGCATCAAGCTGACGGGCGTGGATCTTTCCGAAGGCACCGAGACCGAAGCGATCCTCACGAGCATGACGTTTGCCGTGCAATGATCGAACGACAAAACCGGGGCTGTAAAAGCCCCGGTTTGTTGCCTTCGGCATGAATCGGCTGCGCCATGAATTGCACTTTGTGCATGAATTGCCTTCGGCATGAATTGACATCCATGATGTCATTTATGAAGGTTTTCCGTTCGGAAAACCAACCTTCATGACGGCTTTGCCGTCGATTCATGCGCAGTTTCGGCGCAATTCATGTCCTTCGGACGATTCACGGAGCGAAGCGAGAATTCATAAAGGGGCTGTCCAAAAACGACATGGCGTTTTGGGACAGCCCCTTTGTTTTGATCAGACCTTATTTCGCTTCCTTCTTGCAGCAGCCGTTCAGGAACTTCCAGAGAAGCGCCGCAAGCACGCCGCCGACCATCGGACCGACGAGGAATACCCAGTAGCAGGCAAGCGCTTCGCCGCCCTGCAGCAGAGCCGGACCGAAGGAACGCGCCGGGTTGACGCTGGTGCCGGTCAGGAAGATGCCGAGGAAATGAACGAGCGCAAGGGAGCCGCCGATCACGAGACCCGCGACCTTGCCGTTCTCGATCTTGCTCGTTGCGCCGAGCACCGCCAGCACGAAGATGCAGGTCAGCACGATCTCGATCACAAGCGACTGCCAGATGCCGGGATTGACGTTGTTTGCGCCGAGCGCGGCAAAGCCCGTCGGAAGCAGCGCGCCGAGCACCGCAGCGCCAGCCGTTGCGCCCGCAAACTGCGCGACCACATAGCCGATGAAATCCTTGAACGACATACCGCCGTTGATCAGCACCGCAACGGAAACCGCCGGGTTGATGTGGCAGCCGGAGATGTTGCCGATCGAATACGCCATCGCGACGATGACGCCGCCGAACGCAAGCGCGGTCAGCAGAACGCCGGCATTGCCTTCGCACTTGGATACGACCGCGACGCCGCAGGCGACCAGAACGAGCACGAATGTGCCGATGAATTCGGCAATGTACTTTTTCAGACTCTTCATAAGATTCCTCCTCCTATTTTTCGGCTTGCGCCGATACTGTAGATAGTATATCATCCTCCGCCGGAAAATGCAAGAGCGGGGGGGTTCCGGAAAGTCCGGGCATGTCGTCCCTGAGCTGCGGCAGCGCGGAGATCGCGGCGCCGGGTTCAGCGGCTGCCGCCGTCGGTCTTGTCGGCGTTCGTTTAATTGCCGTGCACGACGTCCGCGAACTTCGAGTAGCGATAGATTGCGATCGCCGCGTTGATCGCCACATCGTTGCCCGCATACGCTGTCAGCATCATCTTCACATAGCTCAGACCGGAGCCGGTCATCGTGAGCGTGCCGTTCCCCGTCGTGATCGCGATCGTATACTGCTTGCTCAGCTCATGCGCGTGCACGTTCTCGATCTCGACCGCGTACTTCGCGCCGAGTGTCTTGACCTCGGCTGCTTCGCCGTCCACCGTCGCCGTGATCGTGCCCGTGAAGCCGGACTGCGGAACGATCGTGACACGGATCGTCGTATCGCTGTCCATAAGCAGAGCGTAGTTCAGACTCTTGATGTCAGAGCATCCGCCTGTTACGTTAAGCGCATGGCTCGCAACCGCTGTCGTCGCTTCATCAAGGTACGCATCGATGTCTGTCGCGTAGACCTTATCCATCGCCGCATGATCGCCGTTCGCAACGCTCCAGTCGGAATGCACTGCATCCAGATATGCCTGGACATAATGACCGAGGTCTGCCGTCGCCTTGATCAGATCCACAAGTCCTTCTACTTCGTCGTACGGGGTCGGATTGTCTTCATAATTCTCATCGAACGCCTCGAAGTATTCCTTGACGGAATAGGTCTTAACAAGCGTCTGCGCTTCGCCGTCCACCGTGTAGTTCAGCGTCGCCGTGATCGTATCCGCCATCTGGATCGTGCCCACATAGAACGTGAAGCCGTAGTAGCCCTTGGCGTTTGTCGGCAGATCGGACGTGAACGCTTCAGTTGCCGCGCACGCCTCGCCGTCCATGCCGCTGATCGTGAAGTGGACGTTCGTGCTCCCATTGCGCAGCGCTTCCGGCAGACGCACGTAGAACCGTACGCCGATCTTGCCTTCGAGCAGCAGCGACTGCGTCATGAACGCCGGTTCCTCCGGCGCGGGCGGCGTGACCTCCACACGCTTATAGAGCGAGACCGCCTTCTGGGAGGAATAGGTGGCTGACTTGAAGAAGCGGAAGCGCGTCTGTCCGGACTGTGTATTGAACCGGAGATACGCGCCCGCGGAGCCGACGATGTTCGCGTCGGTCCCGTTCAGCGACAGCGTGATCGGAAGCGCGGTATCGCTGCTCGTCAGACCGTTTCCGCTGTTGCTTGCCCAGCCGATATACTTGCCGCTCGCCGCCTTGATCGCATAGCCGCTTCCGTTCGGTTCGACCGTGAAATAGAAATCGTTCTCGTCCGCGGCGACCGTGATCGTCTTATCGGACAGGGTGACGGTCTTATAGTTGCTCGTCGCGTCGAGCGACGACAGCGAGCCGTCCATGGCGTACGGTCCCGCGTTATAGACGATCAGGTATTCGCCCGACCAGTCTGCGGGCGCGGTCTCCACGAGCACGTATTCCGCGTCGGAGGAAAGCGCCTGCCACTGCGCGGTAAAGGTGCAGTCCGCATTGACCGTGACGGTTGCGTTCGGCTGATAGACCGCGTTGTCAAGCGACCACTTCCAGCCCGCAAACCGCTGTCCGCCCGGCGCGGTGAATCCGCAGGCGGGCAGCGTGAGGTCCTCGCCCGCATAGACCTGCTGCGACGCCATCGTGCCCGTGCCGCCGTTTGCGGCAAATGAGACGGTACAAGCGGTCTTTGCCGCAAAGTTGACCGTAACGGTGCAGTCCGCGGTGAGATTGCTCACCGTAAAGGTGTTCCCGTTTTGCGTGAGCGTCGCCGCGCCCGCAGGCGAAACGGTTGCGCTCTCCGCATAATAGCCGGTGTTCGGCGTCGCGGTGATCGTGCGGTTCGAAAGCGAAACGCTGCCCCACGCGGCATTGTTCGCGACGGCGGTGACCGTATAGGACGAGGTATTCATCGCCTCGCCGCTCGGCGTCTGATAGTCCGAAGGCGGGGTCAGTCCGAAGAGCAGCCATGCGTATTCCGGGTAGTCGATAAAGACGTTGCGGTTGCCCTGCACGTTCTCGCATTGATCGTTCCGGGACATCTCCCACGTGTCGACCGGGTCGAGCTGCATCCACTGCAGCAGCGTCTCGCGCGATTCGATGACCTTGAGGCCGTCGTTCGCGTCGTCTCCGGAGCCGATCGTCGGGTTCGGATCGTTTTCATAGAGGTTCGGCTCCTGCCAGCGGCACCAGACGTAGAGCAGGATGCGCGCGACGTCGCCCTTGATGTTGTCCCGCACCTCAACAACGTCGGCGTCCGTGTTGTACCACAGGACCGTCCCGCCGTTCAGCGCCTTTGTCTTGTAGGTGCTGTAGACGCCCTTGACATTGCCCATCGTCAGGTTGCCGCGGGTCGAGTTGATGTCCGCGTTCGTCGGGCGAAGATGGTGCAGGTCGCTGCCGGCATTGGTCTCTTTGAAGCTGCCGCGCGATTTCGGCCAGACGTGCTCGCGGTTGAAGTTTCCGGAGATCTCGTCCGAATAGAACAGGACGGGATTACTGGAGCCGTTGTTCGCGTCGGTCTTCGGCCAGTAGTTTGTCAGCGAGTTGTAGCTGACGGAGTTTGTCATGGTCGTACGCATCAGCGTACTGAGCCGGCTGAACATCGCGCTGCTCATCGGATCGGAGCCGGAGCCCACAAGCGCGCTCACGGCGTCGTAGGTGTAATTGCCGGTATAGTACGCCTGCGCCTGGCTTGAAAGCGCGGTGCAGACCTCGTGGCGTGTGCCGGAGTTTTTGACCAGCGTGCCGGTCTTTGCCTCCGCCGCCGGAACGAGAGCCAGCATCAGCAGGAGTGCGAGAGCAAGTGCAGAGAAGCGTTTCCCAAACCGCATAGATGATCCTTTCCGCGCAGTCGGCGCATACCAATCCATGATATTTTATTATACAGGAAACCGCTCCCGCAGGCAAGAAAAAAAGCCCGGCTTCGGGCTTTTTCGTTCGGATTGTCAAATCAGTACAGATACACGACCACCGGCTTCCACGCGCCGTTCAGCTCGACGGCGACGATGCGGATATTCCGGGCGATCTCCTCGTCGACCGAAAGCGGACCGGAGATCTCGGCGTACTGCGCCGCCTCGAGCCCGAGCGCGCGGTTCGTTTCAAAAATCGCCGCGTCGGTGATGATCGTCGTTTCAAACGTGCCGCTCAGCCGGAAGCCCTTTCCGTGCTGTTCCGTGAGCGCCGTATACAGCTCGCCCGCAAGCCGTTCGTAATAGCCGCGCATGACCTCTTCCGGCGTATTGCCCTCGCCAAAGATCTCCGTGTGCTCGCCGAGGACCTTGACGGACAGCTCCGTCATTTCATACAGCTTGTCCCCGTCGCCCGTTTCAAGCGCTTCGAGCACGGCGGCGGTCACCTCGTCGGGCGACTTGTATGTCTTCGTTTTTTTGCACGACGCGGCGGACGCGATCACAATGATCAGCACGATCAGCAGGGCGGCGCCGATGCCGGTCAGCATCAGCAGCCTGCGGTTCCGGAAGAATGCGGACCTGCCGAGGTTTTGGAACCAGCCCTTGACCGCTGCAAACGTGTCGACGCACCACGCCCTGATCCCGTCGATCAGCGCAGAGACGAGATTGAGCCATCCGGTCTTTGCGCGCTTTCCGCCGGCTGCGCGCTTCGGCTTTGATTCCGGCTTTTGCGGCACGGCGGTTCCGCATTTGCGGCAGTACAGCGCGCCTTCGTCCAGCGTCGCTCCGCAGTTTTTACATTTCATAGGCATCCTCGTTCATTTCGCGCATACGCGCGTTCTTCTGATACCGGTATCGTATCACGCCTGCCCCTGCCGGTCAACGGACACGGCGCGGTGTTTCCGATTTTTTAACAACTCTGTGACATCCCGGGTCCGCGGAATTTGTGTTGCACTCTCGAAAAAACGTGATATACTGTAAAAAAAGGCGGTCTGCGCCGCCGAAAAAGGAGCTTTGGTATGAAAAAAAGACTGTTGGTTCTTCTGACCGTGCTGCTCATCGCGGCGTTCGTGCTCGTGCCGCGCATCGGCAGCGCCGATCTCGGAGACTTTTCCGGCGGCGGCGATTACGGCGGCGGCGATTACGGCGGCGGCTCCGACTGGGGCGGTTCCGACTGGGACAGTTCCGACTGGGGCAGCAGTTCCTCCGGCTACACCTCCCGCGGGAGCTCGGGCGGTTTTCCGCCTCTCCTCATCGTAGCGATCGTGGTGATCGTCATCATCGTCCTTTCGGTAAGCAGGAGCAAAAATCAGACGAAGCGGTCGACAACGCCCGGCGCAACCCGCACCGCCGCGTCCAAGCTTGCGCCGATCTCGACGCTCATGGAGCGCGATCCGAACTTCTCGCCCGAGGACCTCAAGGAATGGCTCCAGAACCTGTACATCAAGATGCAGGACTGCTGCACCAACCGCGACGTCGAACCGATCCGCCCGTACTTTGCGGACGCGCTCTGGCAGCAGTTTGACCGTCAGATGAAGCAGCTGAAGGCGATGCACCGCACCAATCGCGTCGAACGCGTGGCGGTGCTGTCCGTCGATCTCCGAGGCTGCTATCAGGACAAGAATGAGGACGTGATCATTGCCGAGATCTACGCGCGCATCACGGATTACACCGTCGACGACGAAACCGGCAAGGTGGTTCTCGGAAGCAAGACGCAGGAGAAGTTTATGACCTACGAATACGCGCTGTCGCGTCCGATCGGCAAGATGACCGAGGCGTATCACGAGGGCGTTACCGATCGGCATTGCCCGAACTGCGGCGCGCCGCTGTCGGTCAACGAAAGCATCAAGTGTCCGTACTGCGATTCGGTGCTGAGCTTCTCGGATCACGACTGGACCGTGTATTCCATCAAGGGCATTTCACAAAAAACGGTATAACGGCATTCGGCGGCGAGGGAGGATTCCCCCGCCGCTTTGCCTGCTCAGGAGGTTATTATGGAGTTTGATTTCACCACGATTCTCGACCGGCGCGGCCGCGACGCGCTTGCGGTCGACATCGTCCCCTATCGCGACGTCACGGTCGAGGACGGACTGCGGCCCATTCCGATGTGGGTTGCGGATATGAGCTTTCCGACCGCGCCGAGCATTGTGGAAGCCGTACAGAAACGGCTTTCGCATCCGAATTACGGCTATTTTCTGCTGCCGGACAGTTACTATCAGGCGATCATCGACTGGCAGCGGACGCGTCACGGCGTCGAGGGACTTACAAAGGAACACATCGGCTACGAAAACGGCGTGCTCGGCGGCGTTTCCGCCGCGATCCGCTCGCTGACGCAGGAGGGCGATCCGATCCTCGTGCACAGCCCGACGTATATCGGCTTTCTGCACGTGCTGGAGGACCTCCGCCGCCGGGTCGTCACAAGCCCGCTTCGGCGCGACGAGCAGGGCGTTTGGCGCATGGACTTCGCCGATATGGAGCAAAAGATCCGGGAAAACGGGATCCGTCTCGTCATCTTCTGCTCGCCGCACAATCCCTGCGGCAGGGTGTGGACGCGCGACGAGATCGAACGCGCCATGGACGTATACCGCGCGTGCGGCTGCACCGTCATTTCCGACGAGATCTGGGCGGATCTCACCTTCGGCGATCATCGGCACATCCCGACGCAGAGCGTCAGCGCGGACGCCAGAGACCGCACGATCGCGTTCTATGCGCCGTCCAAGACGTTCAGTCTGGCGGGGCTGATCGGCTCGTATCACATCATCTATAACGAAGCGCTCAATAAAACCGTTACGGACTGCGGCAAGGCGACGTTCTACAACTCCTGCAACGTGCTGTCGCTGCACGCGCTGCTGGGCGCGTACAGTCCCGAGGGCGCGCGGTGGCTGGACGAGCTTCGCGCCGTGCTGTACGGAAACCTCTGCTACGTCAAGTATTACATGGAGAACCATTTCCCCGGCGTTTCGATGTTCCTGCCCGAGGGCACGTACATGCTGTTTCTGAACTGCCGCGGATGGTGCGAGGCGCATCACGTTTCGATGGACGAGCTTTTGAAGCGCGGCGTGCGCGCCGGCGTGATCTGGCAGAACGGCGCGGACTTCGGCGATCCGGACTGCATCCGGCTAAACGTCGCCCTGCCGACTTCGCTTGTCGAGGAAGCGATGGAGCGGCTGAAGGACCGCGTGTTCATCGACGTGTAACGCGGGGAGGCGGCCATGATCCTGTTCATCGACGCATGCGTCAGGAAGGAATCGCGCACAAGGCGGCTTGCCGGGCGCGTGCTTTCGCACCTTTCGGGTCCGGTCGAAACGGTCCTTTTGGAGGAGCTCGGCTTCCCGAACGCCGACGAGGCGTTTCTCCTAAAGCGCGACGCGTGTTTCGCGGCGAACGACTATTCCGATCCGATGTTCGACCTTGCCAAACAGTTTCTGCGCGCGGACACGATCGTCGTCGCCGCGCCGCATTGGGACCTCAGCTTCCCGGCGGCGCTCAAGCAGTACTTTGAGCAGATCAACGTCGTCGGGCTGACCTTTTGGTATCCGAACGACGACGTGCCGGTCACGCTCTGCCGCGCAAAGAAGCTCTATTATGTCGCGACGGCGGGCGGTCCGGTCCGCAGCCACGCGTACGGCTTCGGCTACGTGCAGGCGCTCGGCAGGGAGTTTTACGGCGTCGAAGACGCCACGCTGTTCTGCGCGGAGGGCATCGACCTGCCCGGCGCGGACGCCGAAGCGATCCTAAAAAGAACCGAAGCGGAGATCGACCGCGCGTTCTGAACACACAATCACACAATTTCAAAAACACGGTATGCGCCGATCCTTCGGCGCATATACTGTTTCCATGAACAAGAAGCAAAAAATCGACCTTTCCTATCTGCTGTGGACGCTGCTGCCGGTCGCGGTCGGCGGCTTGTCCTCTCTGATCTCCATGAACGGCATGCGCGAAAACGCCCTTCTGCCCCAGCCCGCGCTGCAGCCGCCGCCCTGGGTGTTCATCACCGCGTGGACGATCCTCTATCTTTTGATGGGGTTCGGCGCGGGGCTCGTGTGGAACGCGAAGCCGTGGGGCAAAAAGGACGCGCTGATCCCGTTTTACGCGCAGCTCGTGCTGAATTTTCTCTGGTCGCCGCTGTTCTTTGCGCTGAAGCTTCGGCTCGCGGCGTTCTTCGTGCTCCTCGCGATGCTCGGGCTTGCGATCTGGATGACCGTCGCGTTTTACCGCGTGCGCAAGTGGGCGGGACTGATTCAGATCCCCTACCTTCTCTGGCTCTGCTTTGCCGGATATCTGAACCTTGCGGCGTACCTGATCAACGGGTAACGCCGTCAGTTCGACGCGTCCGCAATTCCACACGAAACAAATCTAAAAAGGAACGATCGAACGGCGTTGATTCCCGCGCGGCTTTGTGATATAATGTAAGGCATGATTATTACAAAGTCCTGTCAGCGGGGATAACGGGTCATGATTAAAAAATTGTTTCGTGAAATGCTTGTCACACAGATCGTTTCGACAATGACCGTAATGCTGTGCATGCTGATCGACAGCATTATGATCGGCAGATTTCTCGGCGTGGATTCCATGAGCGCATACGGGTTCGCAACGCCCCTGCTTCTGGTGTTCGCCGCGCTCGGCAGCATGATCTCCGCAGGCGTGCAGATCGTCTGCGGCAAAACGATCGGCAACGGCGACCGCGAAGGCACCGACGCGTGTTACACTGCGGCAATGTTCCTGACCGTTGCGATCTCGGCGGTCGGACTGATACTGGTCTTCTCCCTTCTGAAACCGATCACGCGTCTTTTGGGCGCAGGCGCGCCTTCGCCGGACAACCCCGTCGCCGGGCTGACGACGGATTACATCAAAGGCTTTATCCTCGGCGCGCCGGCGTTTCTCTGCGCGCAGGTCATGGTCCCGTTTCTGCAGCTGTCCGGCAAGCGGATGCGGCTGATCACGGCGGTCGCTGCCATGACCGTTTCGGACATCATTTTTGATCTTCTGAACGTATTCGTGTTTCACGGCGGCACCTTCGGAATGGGGCTTGCCTCCACGCTGAGTTATTACATCGCGCTTGCGATCGGCTTGCTGGCTTTCTTCCGGAAGGATTGTTTGTTCCGGTTCCGCTTCCGTCTGATGCGCCCGCGTGTTTTCAAAGAGCTTCTCTCCTACGGCGTCCCGACGGTCATCAACCAGATCAGCACCGTGCTGCTGGTGCTGCTGCTCAACCGTTTGCTGGAAGCAACCGCAAACGGAACGGTTGCCGTCGCCGCATACTCGGTCATCTCCACGATCGGAAATATCTGCTATTGCTTCGGCACCGGCATCGGCTCCGTTGCCATGATGCTTGCTTCCGTCTTCTATACCGATCGCGACCGAAAATCCATACGTGAGCTGGTGCGGCTGATGACGTTCTATGCGATCCTGCTTGACCTTGCCGTCACGGTGATCGCGCTGCTCGTTGCCGTTCCGCTCGTCACGCTGTTTTTGGGCGACAGCACGGAAGCAGTTCAGATCGCCGCGTCGGGGCTTCGTCTTTTCGTTCTGTCGCTCGTCCCGTCGTCTCTGAACTCTGCGTTCAAGAACTATTATCAGGGCGTCAATCGCATCGGCTTTGCGGAGCTGATCTCCGTTTTGCAGAATTTTGTATTCCCCGCGCTGTTCGCGTTTGTGCTGAGCCGGTTCCTTGATATCACCGGCATCTGGCTCGGCTTTCTTTGCGGGGAATTGTTCGCTCTTGCCGCGTTCTCGATCATCGTCTGGTGTTACCGCGGACGTATCACGCTGTCTGCCGACGCGTACAGCATGCTGAAGCCGGCGTTCGGCACGTCAGAGGAAAACTGCTTTGAACGGTCGATCCGAAGCGAGCAGGATGCGATCGCCGCTTCGGAGGACGCCGTTGCGTTTTGCCGGTCGCGCGGGCTTTCTCCGCGCGAAAGCATGCTGATCGGACTGTGCCTGGAGGAGATGACGGTCAACATCGTAACATACGGCTTCCGCGCGGATCGGAAAAAGCACCACGTCAACGTTCGTCTGGTGCTCGAGGATGGCGATCGCGTGCTTCGCATCCGCGACGACTGCGTGAATTTTGACCCGATCCATTATCTGAAGCTGCATGAATCGGACGATCCGACCGCGCACGTCGGCATCCGCATGGTGATGAAGACCGCAAAGGACGCCAACTATCTGAATTCCCTGGGCTGGAACAATCTGACGCTGACTTTCTGAGGACCGCGCAGGCGCAAGGCGGAGCATGCTCCGACGAATTGTGAAACCAAAGCAAACTCTTCCCCGAAGG
Organism: uncultured Clostridia bacterium; assembly: GCA_947168855.1. Classification (GTDB taxonomy): domain Bacteria; phylum Bacillota; class Clostridia; order Christensenellales; family CAG-138; genus UBA3792. The sequence goes on along the minus strand of CAMVNO010000002.1, from coordinate 20,411 downwards.
GCTTGCTTTTTTGTATGCGCGGCGCTATCATATGCTTGGCACTCAAAAGGCGAGAGTGCTAAAAACAAGTTTTCGAGGCGAGACTATGAGCAAGAAACAATTCAAAACGGAATCGAAAAAGCTATTGGATCTGATGATTCATTCCATCTATACGCACCGCGAGATCTTTCTCCGCGAGCTGATCAGCAATGCGTCCGACGCGATCGACAAGCGCTACTACGCCGCCATGCAGCGCGGCGAAACCGGCGTGGATAAGGATCAGTTCGAGATCCGGCTCGAGCCGAACAAGGCTGCGCGGACACTGACGATCACGGACAACGGCTGCGGCATGAGCGCCGCCGAGCTGGAACAAAACCTCGGCACGATCGCAAAGAGCGGCACGCAGGCGTTCAAGGAGGAGCATGCGGACGCCGAGGACGTGGACATCATCGGCAAGTTCGGCGTCGGCTTCTACGCGGCGTTCATGGTGGCGAAGAAGGTCACGGTGTATTCGCATAAGGAAGGCGAAGAGCCCGCAGTCTGGGAGTCCGAGGGCGAGGACGGCTACACCGTCAAGCCCGCGACCTACGAGCCGATCGGCACGAAGATCGTGCTGACGCTGAAGGACGACGGCGAGGAGGAAGCTTTCGGCGAGTTTCTCGAACCCTACCGGCTCGAATCGCTCGTGAAAAAGTACAGCGATTACATCCGCTACCCGATCAGAATGCAGGTGGAGCGCTCGCGCAAGAAGGAAGGCAGCGACGAATACGAAACGATCGTCGAGGATCAGACGCTGAACAGCCGCGTGCCGCTGTGGCGCAAGAACAAGAGCGAGATCACGAAGGAGGAATACGCGCAGTTCTACCGCGACGCGTTCCATGATTTCGAGGAGCCGGCTTCCACGCTTCACATCAACACCGAGGGCATGCTCTCCTATACGGCGCTTCTGTACATTCCGAAGCGTCCGCCGTTCGATTTCAACACGAAGGAGTATAAGCGCGGGCTCAAGCTCTACGCGAACGGCGTTATGATCATGGAGCAGTGCGAAGAGCTGCTGCCGGAGTATTTCGGCTTCGTGCAGGGTCTGGTCGACTCCCCCGACCTGTCGCTCAACATCTCGCGTGAGATGCTGCAGCACGACCGGCAGCTGAGTGCCATCGCAAACAACCTCAAAAAGAAGATCCTTTCCGAGCTTCTTCGCATGCAGCGCGAGGAGCGCGAGAACTACGAAGCATTCTTCAAGGCGTTCGGCAGAACGCTGAAGTTCGGCGTGTACGACAAGTTCGGCATGAATAAGGATTTCCTCAAGGACACGCTGCTGTTCTTCTCGCGCAAAGAGGACAAATACGTCACGCTCAAGGAATACGTCGACGCGATGCCGGAAGCGCAGAAGCACATCTACTACGCCGCGGGCGATACGCTTTCTAAGGTCAAGAAGCTCCCGCAGGCGGAGCGCGTGGCGGACATGGGCTACGACATCCTCTGCCTTGTCGACGACGTCGACGAGTTTGCGCTGCGCGTGCTCGAATCGTATCAGGACAAGCCGTTCAAATCGGTCTCCGATCCCGATCTCGACCTCAATACCGAGGACGAAAAGAAGGCGCTCGAGCAGCGCGCCGAGGAAGCGAAGCCGCTTTTAGAGCGGATCAAGAACGCGCTCGGCGACAAGGTATCGGACGTGAAGCTGACCGACCGGCTGAAAAACGCCGCGGCATGCCTCACCGGCGACGAGGGCATGAGCGTGGAGATGTACAAGGTCCTGCGCCAGATGCCGAACGGCGCGGATCTTCCGATGACGTTCCGCCTTGAGCTGAACCCGGACCATCCGGTTTACGCGAAGCTCGAGGGGCTCGACGACGAGACGCTCAAAGAGTACGCCGAGCTGCTGCTTGCGCAGGCAAAGCTCGTGGCGGGACTGCCGCTCGACGACCCCGCCGCGTTCGCGGACAGCGTCTGCAAGCTGATGTAACCGATATACGAAAAGAGGGTGTTCAGAAACAGCTTATTGTTTCTGAACACCCTCTTTTGAATTCTCGCTTTGCTCCGTGAATCGTCCTTCGGACATGAATTGCGCCTTCCGGCGCATGAATTGACGGCAAAGCCGTCATGAAGGTTGGTTTTCCGAACGGAAAACCTTCATCAATGACAACAAAGTTGTCAATTCACGGCGAAGCCGATTCATGCCGACAGGCAATTCATGCAGCCGTGCTGCAATTCATAGGGGATGTTCAGATATATCTGAACATCCCCTTTTGTTCGCTGTTTACGGGGTCTCGAAGACGACGCTGCCGAGCATGCGCTGCGCGGCGTAGCGGCGCAGAAACCGCACCCAGACGTCCTCGCCCTTGATGTTCAGATGCGCCTTGCCTTCGGCAAAATCCGCGCGCAGATAGCCGTTTTCGTCCATCAGCTCTTCGGCGAACGAGATGAATTCCACGCCCTTTTCAACGCAGAGCTGTTCGAGCCCGATGTTGAAATCGCACCACTTGGGCTCCTTGTCGTAGAACGCCGGACGCACCGGCAGAACGCCCTGCACGATCAGCTCAACGTCGGGATTCTTGGCGCGGATGCCGTCGATGATCTTTGCAAAATACCCGAGCACCTCATCCCAGTCGCGCACGGCGAGGTCGTTGAGCCCGAACATCATAAAGACCTTCTTGGGCGCCGCCTCGGCGATCCCGTTCGGCAGCGTGACCCTTCTGCCGCGATAGGAGAAATAGACGGTGCCGTTTGTGTGGTTCTCGCTGGCGCGCTTTGCGCTCATGCTGGTAACGCCCATAAACCTCGCCTTGCCGAGATAGTTCGGGTCGACCGAGTTGCGCACGTCGCGCACGCGGTGCGAAAAAACCAGCGTCAGCGAATCGCCGACGAACAGCGCGTCGTCATAGAAGCTGTCGAACTCGCCGGAATCCAGCCGTTCGTTCGTGATCAGCTCCGGCGTGGGCTCCGGGGTCGGCGTGGGCTCGGGCGTCGGCGCCGGCGTGGGCTCCGGCGTCGGGGTCGGCGTCGGGGGCAGCGTAACCGGCGCTGCCGTCTCTGCTGCGATCACGTCCTCAACGGGGCTTTCCGTTTCCGCCGCGGGAGCGGGCGTCGCCTCCGCAGCCGGCGCCGCCGGCGTTTTGCCGCAGGCAAGCAGCAGCATGCCGCCCATCAGAATTGCGATCCGGCGAATGCTTCGCCTCGATTGTGTTTTCGTCTTCATTTTTGATTCCTTCGATTCCTGTTATAAAACGTTCTCCGGCTCCGGATACATGCGCATGCAGCGGCGCCGCACGATCATCGAGACCGTGAAATGCGTCAGCGCCGTCAGCGACCACGAGATCGGATAGGAGAGATACACCATCCAAAGCTGCGGGCACAGCGGGAAGATCAGATAGATCCACAAAAGCCGGAACACGCACGAGCCGAGCAGCGAAATGACCGTGGACAGCGTGGACTTGCCGAGACCGCGCAGCACGCCCGATCCGACCTCCATAAACGCCAGCGTGACATACGGCGCAATGTTGATATAAAAGCGCGTATATGCGGTTTCCAACGCAATCTCGTTGCCGTCCTGGATATACAGCGAAAGCAGCGGATGCCGGAAGACCAGAAGGATTGCGGCGGCAGTGATTGCGACGAGCGCGGTGACAAAATAGCAGCAGCGCATGACCGTGCCGATACGCTTATACTTCTTTGCGCCGTGGTGCTGACTGGTGAACGTGACCGCCGCCTGATAGACCGAGTTCGTGGCGACGTACGCAAAGCCTTCGAGATTGGTCGCCGCCGCGTTGCCGTCGATGACCGCCGACCCGCCGGGGCAGGTCGTGTTGTTGATGCCGATGATGGTCGACTGGATCAGCATGTTCGAAAGCGAAAACAGCATGCCCTGCACGCCCGCGGGCAGACCGTCGCGGATGATCTCCTTCATCGCCGTGCCGGTGATGCGAAGCTTTTTGAGCTCGAGCCGGCACCAGCCGGAATCGCGCATCAGAACGATGCCCAGGATCACGACGTTTGCGGCGTTCGCAATGACCGTGGCATAGGCGACGCCGTCGACCGACATCTTCATAACGAGCACGAAGAAGAGATTCATGCCGACGTTCAAAAGCCCTGTGGCGGTCAGAATATAGAGCGGCGTGCGCGTGTCGCCCTTGGCGCGCAGGATCGCGATCATGTAGTTCGAGACCGCCAGGAACGGCGCACCGGCAAAATAGATGCGCGTATAGAGCGAGGCAAGCTCCAGAACATGCCCCTCGTCGCCCAAAAGCTTCAGAACCGGACGGCTCACGAACAGTCCGACGACCGCGCAGATCGCGCCGAACAGCGCCGCCATGACGAGCGAGGTATGTACCGACTGCTCCGTCGCTTCCTTGTCGCCTCTGCCGATGTTTCGCGCAACGACGACGTTCGTGCCGATCGCAAAGCCCGAGAAGATATTCAGAATGAAATTGATCATGGCGCCGGTCGTTCCGATCGAGCCGATCGCGCCCTCCACGCCGGACATGCCGGCAACGATCATATCGGCGGCGTTGTAGAGCATCTGCAGAAGGTTGGTTGCCATCAGCGGCAGCGCAAACAGAAAGACCTTGCCTAAAAGCGGTCCTTCGAGCATGTTGATGTCCTTCGATCTTGCGAATGCTTTCATAAGCTCCTTTTTACACAACGGACAGATACGGGGTCGCGTTCAGGTCGAGCCCGTCCCTGTGCCCCTTCATCAAAAGCCAGAAACCGGCGCTGCCGATCATGGCGGCATTGTCGGTGCAGTAGGTCCAATCGGGGCAGCAGAAGCGGATGCCCTTTTTCTTTGCCTTGCGTGCCAGCATATCCCGAAGCGCCGCGTTTGCGGACACGCCGCCCGCAAGCACCAGCGTATCCTCCGCCGCGCGGACCGCCTTGTCCGACAGGATCGAAACGACCTCGTACTGGAAGCTTGCCGCGACGTCGGCGCGGTTCACGTCCTCCCCCTTCTGCTCCGCGGTGTGCAGAAGATTGATGACCGCGGTCTTGAGCCCCGAAAAGCTCATGTCGAAGCCGTCCTCGCGCTCGTTGAACGCGGAGCGGAAGCGGAACGCCTTCGGATCGCCCTGCTTCGCAAGCTTTTCAAGCTCGGGACCGCCGGGATACGGCAGCCCGAGTACGCGCGCGACCTTGTCAAACGCCTCGCCCGCCGCGTCGTCGCGCGTTCTGCCGAAGAGCGTGCAGCGGTCGTAGTCGTGCACCCGCACGATGTGGCTGTGCCCGCCCGACGCGATCAGCGCCGTAAACGGCGGCGTAAGGTCCGGAAAGGTCAGGTAATTGGCGGCAATGTGCCCCAGGATATGATTCGTGCCGATCAGCGGAAGATTGCCGGCAAGCGCAAGCCCCTTTGCGTAGCTCACGCCCACAAGCAGCGCGCCGACCAGCCCCGGTCCGCAGGTGACCGCGATCGCGTCGACGTCCGAAAGCGTCATCTTTGCGTCCGAAAGCGCCTTCTCCGCGACCGCGCCGATGCGCTCGACGTGGTTGCGGCTCGCAAGCTCCGGCACGACGCCGCCGTATTTTCTGTGCAGCGGGATCTGCGTGTGCACGACGTTCGAAAGCACCTCGCGTCCGTCCCGGACGATCGCGCAGGCGGTCTCGTCGCAGGAGGTTTCGATCGCGAGGATCGTCGCGTGCCCGCGCTCCGTCAAAGCCGCCTGTTTTCGGGCGGCGATGGTCTCATAGCTCATGCGTTTCCTCCGCGGCGTCGGACCCGGACGCCTCCTCCGAAGAAGACGGCTCCGCCTCTTCCTTTACGGACGGCTCCCGGTCGGAGTCCTCCTGCTGCGCGGGCGCCTCCGGCTCCTGCGGGTCGGCGGGCGCTTCCTCCGCCTTCGGATAGATCGGGTCCACCAGATGTTCCCTGACCGGCGTGGACGGCGTCTCCTCCACCGGCGGTTCGCCGTTTCTCGCGCGGCGCAGAATGTCCTCGCGCTTGCTGACCGGCGCGTTCTGCAGGATATGCGACAGCACAAGGTCCGGTCCCTTGATCGGAATCGGTTCCGTCTCGTCGCGCTCGATCACCACGATGTCCGCAATCGGCGAGGGCTTGCCCTCCTTGCGCCATGCAAAGCGGACGAACACGGCGACGATCCCGATGACGACGATCTCGATGATCACGGCGATCGCGCAGCGCAGCACGATCGACGGGAAGACCGGCATCAGCATGTTCACCATGATGCTGTCTGCGGGCAGCACCCAATTCAGCTCGTTCATCGCCTGCACCGTCGCGCCGGCGGACAGATAGCGGAACAGGGATTTCGGGAAGATGATGAAATGGAATACGGTCCAGAAGCTCGAAAAGTCGAGGATCGCCCAGACGCCCATAAACGCCAGAACGCCGCCGAACACGCCGCAGCCCCAGAACATGCCGGAGGACAGGATCGCGCGCTTCTTGCCGCGCTCGATGAGCAGAAACCCGAACAGCAGCAGCGCGGCGGCGGTCGGTGCGCCGAACTTGGCGAACGCCTCCAGCCCGAGCCAAAGCGTCTGCACCTCCGCCATATGCACGATCTCCTTTTCATAGTGGAAAAGGTCCTGCACGTCCCCGCCGTTGACCTTGGCTTCGACCTTGATGTTCACGCGGTCGCCGCGCATGTAGTCCAGAAGCGCCGTCGTCGCGCGGGAAAGATCGGGCGTGTCGATGCCGACCTGCGACGAAACGTCCAGCTCCTTGTATTTCTGTTCGATGGCGTCGTTGTCGCGGAGGATCAGCGCGACCGTGAAGAACGCGGCGGAGAACAGCAGCACAAGCGTCGCGATGATCACGCACAGTTTACCGAATGTATTGCGCATGCGCCCTCCTCTCAGCGATAGAACGTATTGCCGCCGACAAACTCCCTGAGAATGCTCGTGGGCGGGATCTCGTCCTCCACGGCGGCGTCCGAAATGTAGTTCAGGAATTTAATGATGTTGCTGACCTCGTCGTAGCACGGGCTCTTGGAATCGACGTCCCGTAAAAGCGGATAGATGTGCTTTTTCAGCACGCAGAGCTCATAGACGAGCGAGGTGTTCATGATCTCGTCCGCGCTCTCCTGATACGGGAAGATCCAGCGCTGTTCGCCGCGCTTGACGGATTCCCACATGCCGAGCGTGCGCTCGATGGTCGCGCCGCGCGTCTCGTAATCGCGCACCATGCGCCTGAGAAGCCGCACGTCGGTCGTCGGGATGCGGTTGTGATCGTCGAGGTTCAGGGTCGTCAGCGCCGACACGTAGAGCCTGAAGATCAGCTTCTTGTCGATGCGCGGGGTCAGAAGCTGCGGGTTCAGCCCGTGCAGGCCCTCGATGATCAGCATCGCGTCGTCCGCAAGCTGCACGTAATGTCCGAGCATGACGCGCGAACCGGTCTTGAAGTCGAAATGCGGGATCTCCACGCGCTCGCCGGAGAGCAGCCGCTCGAGGTCGACGTTGAACTGCTCGACGTCGATCATGTTGATGTGCTCATAGTCGATCTCGCCGTTCTCATCCGGCTCGATCAGCGAACGGTCGATGTAGTAGTCGTCGAGCGAAAGAAGAATCGGCGTCTTGCCGAGCACCCGGAGCTGCGTCGCAAGGCGGTTTGCGCTCGTCGTCTTGCCCGAGCTCGAGGGTCCCGCGATCAGAACGGCGCGCGCGCCGCGGTTGACGATCGCGGTGGCGATCTCCGCGAATCTGCGCTCGTGCAGCGCCTCGTTGACGCGGATCAGCTCGCGCACGCTGCCGTTTTCCACCATGTCGTTGAGGTCGGCAACGCACCGGCAGTGCATGAGGTCCGCCCACTCGTCGGACCGCGCGAAGACCTTCGTGAGGTTCGGCATATAGACATAGCGCGTCGCAACGTCCGCGTCCGCTTCCGACGGCCGCAGCAGAAACAGCCCGCCGGGGCGGAACTGGAGGTCGAACACCTTTGCGTAGCCGGTACTGGGCAGCATTTCGCCGTAGAAATAGTCGGCGTAGTCGCCGTGCTCGTACACGTCGAAATAGGTGAACTGCCGCCACTTCAGAAGCCGCACCTTGTCCTCCTGTCCGTCGCGCTCAAAGAGCTGGATCGCCTCGTCGATGTCGAGGCGCTTGCGGATCAGCGGATAGTCCGCCTCGACGATCTCGCGCATCTTCAGGCGGACCTGTTCCAGCTCGTCCGGCGTGAACTGCGGCTCCATGTCCACGGAGATGTCGAGCGACGGACCGATCGCGTAATTGACCTTTGCGTGCGCCTTGGGAAACAGCTCTCGCATGGCAAGGAAGAAGATATAGATGATCGTGCGCTCATAGATCGCGCGGCCGCGGCTCTCCCCGTAGAGGATCAGCCTGACCTCGCCGCCGCCCTTGCGGATCGCCTTTCGCATGCGGAACGTGGTGAGATTGTCGCCCTGCTCCTTCTCCCGCATCGGGACGTAGTTCAGGGTAAACACCTCGCCCGCAATGTCCGCGGCGATCGGACGCGTCTTCAGGCTCGCGGAATCAAGCCCGAGCCGCCTTACGATGTCCAGAAGACTTTCTCCTGCAGAGACCTCGACAGGAATACCGTTGATTCGGATCTGCATACCAATTACCCCCAGAGTACGGACAGCGCCGGAACGACCTGCTTTTTGCGCGAAAGCACGCCCGGCAGAAAGACCGTGTTGTCCTTGATCTTGACGTTGAACGCTTCCTCAACCGTGTCGGGATCGCCGACGGAAAGCAGCACCGTGCCCTCCTTCAGAACGTCCGTCAGCATCAGAAGCAGGATATCGAACTCACGCTCCGTCTTGACCTGCTCCATGACCGCGATGAACTCGTCGCGCCGCTTCAGAAGCTCCGCCGAATCGATGCAGTTGATCTGCCCGATGCCGAGGCGGTGCCCCGCGATCATAAAGTGCTTGAAATCGGAAAGCAGCATCTTTCTCGCGTCGGTGTCGCGCGTGGCGGACGGCGTGAAGATGTCGCGTCCGAGCTCGTCGAGCGATTCGCCCGCGATCGCCGCCATGCGCTCCGCCATCACGCGGTCGCGCGCGGTCGCAGTCGGCGACTTGAAGAAGATCGTGTCGGACACGATGCCCGCGGCAAGCAGCCCCGCAAGGCTGCGGTTCGGCATGACGCCGCGCTCCTGGAACATCGACGCGACGATCGTACAGGTCGCGCCGACCGGCTCGTTGCGCACATAGATCGGCGCGCCGGTCTGCACGTCGGCAAGGCGGTGATGGTCGATGATCGCAAGGATCTCCGCCTCGTTGAGCCCGTCGACCGACTGGCTGACCTCGTTGTGATCGACGAGCACGATCTGCTTGCGGTTCGGGCGCAGCAGGTGATAGCGCGAAAGCGTTCCGATCACGCGGTCGTTTTCGTCGAGGATCGGATAGCTCCGAAAGCGCGATTTCAGCGTCTGCTCGCGCACGTCGTCCAGATAGTCCGAGATATGAAACGCCACCGGATCGGTTTTCGGCAGGATGCGCTCGACCGGCACGGACTGGATGATCAGCCGCGCCGCGCGGTACGCGTCGAACGGCGTCGTGATGAGCACCGTCTCCTGCGCCTGCTCCGTAAGCGCCGCGTCGATCTGCGCGCCGGACACGACGATGCAGGCGACCTTTGCTTTCAGCGCGTTCGAAATGATCTGCGGATCGTTTCCGGTCACAACGATCATATCGCGGGAAAACGCGCTCTCCCCCGTGCCGATCTGCGGCACGACGATCGTAAGCCTGCCGGACAGCGCGGTGACGCCGCTGTTGCGGTCCCAAAGCTGCCCGTCGAGGTTCGAAACCAGATTGAAAAGCGGGATCTCCGTAAGATGCGGATTCTCCGAGGACTCGAGATCGAACGCCGCGATGTCGCCGGTGGTGACCATGCCGAGAAGCTTTCCGTCCTCCCCCGCAACCGGCAGGTACGTCGCCTCGCCCTCGCCCTTCAGCATCGTTTCCCACGCGCGCCGCACCGTGACCGCTGCGGAAAGCACCGGCGGACGGTCGAAATTCAGGTCCCTGACCTGCGTGCGGACGTTGTAGATCCGTTCCGGCGCGGGAAAGCCGAAGCGCTCGAGGATGTGCGCCGTCTCGTCGCTGACCGTCCCGAGCCGCGCAGGCGTGTAGCGCCGTTCCCCCAGCGCGTTCATCAGCGCGGCGTATGCGATCGCGGAAACGATCGAATCGGTATCCGGGTTCTTGTGCCCCGTGACATAGATGGGATTCTGTACGTCCATGCCTTCTTCACCTTTCCGTATAGATAAATATCCAGTCTCTATTATAGCAGACATACGCGGTATTTGCCACAATTCGTTCTTGACGTTTGAAAAAAGTTAACATATAATACCCTCATAAAAGGGAGTAGCCGACGCGAAAGCGTGGCCTGCGGCGTCAGCACGGAGGATATCCCGCTGCCGGTCGGAATGTGCGAGACTTTTATGCATTATCATCATGCATGAAAGGCTCTTTTTTCATGCGAAAGGAAGGTTCTTATGTCATTTTCGGTTCCCGATTCCCTGTTCTGGACGATCGTTCTGTTCCTCGTCGGGCTTGGGCTCATCTGCATTGCGGGCGATAAGTTCGTCGACGCGGCGGTCGCAATCGCAAAGCGATTGAAGATCCCCGAGATCGTCGTCGGCGCAACGATCGTATCCTTGGGCACGACGCTTCCTGAGATTCTCGTCTCCACCACCGCGGCGGTCGGACGCGCGCAGTCGCCCGAAATCAGCGTGGGAAACGCTCTCGGCAGCATCATCTGTAACACGGCGCTGATCGCCGGCATCGGTCAGCTCATCCGTCCGACAAAAGAGGTTAAGAGAAACTCCGTCAGCTGGCGCATGCTGTTCTTTGTCGGGACCGCCGTGCTGCTGTTCGTATCTGTGCTCTTAACCCCGCCGATCGGCGAAGGCTATGTCGGACGGATCGGACGCGTGATCGGCATCGTGCTGATCCTCGGTTTCTGCGTCTATGCGTTCCTTTCGATCAAGTTCAAGGACAGCGACGGCGAAGCGGAATACGATGAGACCGAAAAGATTATGCCCATGTGGGGCGCGCTTCTGATGCTCGTGGTCTCCGCCGCGGCGCTGTTCGTCGGCGCAAACCTGCTCGTGGAAAACGGTCAGCTGCTGGCAAAGGCGATCGGCGTGCCGGACCGCGTCATTGCCGTCACCATGATCGCGCTCGGCACCTCGCTTCCGGAACTTGTCACGACCGTCACCAGCTCGATCAAAGGCCGCGGCGACGTGGGACTCGGCAACATCATCGGCGCGAACCTGTTCAATATGCTGCTCGTCATCGGTCTTCCCGCCACGATCACCGGCAACGTCGCGTTTACTGCGAAGTCGCTCTACCTCGATCTGCCGCTTGCGCTGCTCGCGATGAGCGCGCTGATTCTGCCGATGCTTCTGCGCAAAAAGGGCTCGCGCGTGCAGGGCGGTCTGCTGCTTTTGGGCTATATCGGCTACTGCGTATATTCGTTTATCGCCTCCGGCGCGTGACTTTGATCTGAATGCTTTGAAAGATCCTCTGCTTTGTGAGGATCTTTTTTTCAGGACATTTTTTGCGATTTTAATCTCGTATAAGGTTCGCGGGATACGATATACGCAGAAAAGGTCAAAGCGCCTTACGAGAAAGGAGAATCATCATGAAACATAAATGGATCATTTCCGCCTGTTCCCTTCTTTTGGGATGTCTTTTGCTGCTCGCCTGCACAAACGGAAACACTGCGCAAACGGCAGAGTCGGACGCTGCGGAAAGCGCAGACCCCGCCGCATCTGCCGACGTCCCCGAAAGCGGACTGACGTTCGGCGAACCGTCTGAGGGTATGCCCGAACTGCCGCAGGGCGATCACGGCAACGGTCAGCCCCCGCAGGGCGAACCTCCGCATGGCGATCACGGCGGTCACGGCAACGGTCAGCCCCCGCAGGGCGAACCTCCGCAGGGCGATCACGGCGGTCACGGCAACGGTCAGCCTCCGCAGGACGGGCACGGTGATCACGGCGGTCACGGCAACGGTCAGCCTCCGCAGGACGGGCACGGCGGCAGCGCGGCGGACGTGAGCTACACCGCCGCCAATGAGATCACCGCGGCGGAGACGCAGTCCGGCAAGACCTACGCAAGCGCGGCAGCGAACGAAAACGCGCTGCTGATCGCAACGAACGAAGCGGTCACGCTTGAAAACCCGACGGTGCAAAAGACCGGCGATTCAAACGGCGGCGACGCAAGCAATTTTTACGGGCTGAACGCCGGCATCCTCTGTAAGGACGGCGCTTCCGTCACGATCACCGGCGGCACGATCGAAACCGCGGCTTCCGGCGCAAACGGCGTGTTCAGCTACGGCGGCAACGGCGGCAGAAACGGCGCGGCGGGCGACGGCACGACCGTCACGATCACGGACACCGTGATCACTACCACCGGCTCCGGCTCCGGCGGCATCATGACAACCGGCGGCGGCACGACCTACGCGAACAATCTCACGATCACCACCTCCGGGCAGTCCTCGGCGCCGATCCGCACCGACCGCGGCGGCGGCACGGTGGTTGTGAACCGCGGCACATACACCTCGAACGGGCTCGGCTCCCCCGCGATCTATTCCACCGCGGACATCACGGTGTCCGATGCGGCGCTCATTTCGAACCTCTCCGAGGGCGTTGTGATCGAGGGCAAGAACACCGTCCGGCTTACCGACTGCACGCTGACTGCGAACAACACGCAGCGCAACGGCAACGCGGCGTTTCTCGATTCGATCATGCTCTATCAGTCCATGTCCGGCGACGCGGACACCGGCACGGCGCAGTTTGCCATGACCGGCGGGCGGCTCATCTCCCTCTCCGGGCACGTCTTCCACGTGACGAACACGAACGCGGTGATCGAGCTCGAATCCGTTGCGATCACCAATGAGGACCCCGCAAACGTTCTGCTGTCGGTCTGCGCGGACGGCTGGAGCGGCGCAAAGAACATCGCGACGCTGAACGCAAAGGCGCAGACGCTTTCCGGTCTGATCCTGGTCGGCAGCGATTCGGAGCTGACGCTGTCCTTGACCGACGGATCGACCTTTACCGGCGCGATCTCGGGCGCGATCACAAACGCCGGGGGCGAAACGGTTTCGAGCGAGGTCGGCACGGTGCACGTCACGCTCGACGCGACCTCGACCTGGACGCTGACAGCGGACACGTACATCACATCATTTGACGGCGATCTTTCCTCGGTCGTCACAAACGGATATGCGCTTTACGTCAACGGCGAAAAGCTTGCATGACCCCAAAAACACGAAAGGAGCCTTCAGAGGAGGTTTGTCAAGGAGGTATTCAAAAGCACAGTTGGTTTCTGTCGGCTGTGCTTTTTCGTTGCGTCTGATCGGAATCCGTGATAGAATCAATGCGACAAATCGGAGTTTAGCAAACAGGAAGGGTATCCGGGGATGAAAGCAAAAAAGAAAAATGTCATTCTAATCGTGATCTTCTCGCTCGTTTTTCTGATCGGAGCTGCAGCGGTCTGGTTTTTTGAGTTCAATCCGACCGGATACCGCATGAGCGTTTCCCGCAGGGCTTCCTTTGAAAAGATATCGGACAATGTTTATGTTAACAGGTATTATTCGGGGAACAGAGATGAAATCACCCGCTTAATCGACGAGGCGAAATCACGTGTTATGGGTTTTTTCGGATCATTGACGTGTCTGGATCACACGGTCATCATTATATGCGACGATGAAAAACTGCTTGCAAAGCTCGGTGGAGACCACGATACGCAGACTGTTCTGTTCCCTGTAAAGAAGTGCTATATTTCCGTTTCGACTGAATACTTGACCGTTGACGTTCTTGCGCATGAACTTACGCATGCGGAGATGCGCGAACGACTCTCAAGTAAAGCGCTTCGCAGAATCCCGACATGGTTCGATGAGGGGATAGCCTTGCAAAACGACTACCGTGAACAGTACGGACCCGAAGCGTGGGCAGAACAGACCGATAACGGGAAAAACATTGTCGCACATGAAGATATGGATACGACGGGAGAATTTTATTCGGGTACGAAAGAAGATCGGCGTTTCCGTTACCTTAACGCGAAGCATGATGTTGCCGAATGGCTGGAAACCCATGGCTTTCAAGGTTTCATGGACCTGATAGAAATGCTGAATGGCGGAGAGGATTTTAATGCTGCATATGGCAGCTAAATTCCGGTTTGTCGCTATAAATTTAGTGCAATCCTTCCGGGAAACAATTCCTTTCCGGAAGGTTTCTTTTTTACATAAGCGCACGTCCCGACGCAGGAGGGTACAGCCGCCGCAGGGTGGTGAGTAAGTGCGCTCTTCCGAAAAGAGAGGCTTCCCCTTGAGGGGGCGCGGAGATGAGCGCCCGCAATGCGGGGAGAAGCGAATCGGAAGCGCGGGTCAAACAGGGAGCAGAAGGAAGCGAACAGCGACGCGCTGCGACCATGTGAGACCATTCAGCTGGCAACGAAGTTGACTGATGAGGTGTTGCTTGCGCGAAACACACACCTCATCCACCGCAAGCGGTCCCCCTTCCCCTCAAGGGGAAGGCTTTTGGATGCGCTTGAAAACCACCCTTCAGAGAATCCCTCTTCCGGCTCCTTTTTGTTATGCGTCGGTGTCGATCACGTAGCCGTATGTTTCGGAGAGCACTTTTGCATGCTGCGGGCCGGTGATATGCCGCTCATCGATCACGCGGAAGTCAGCGGCGAGCGGGTCGGGCAAGAGATCGTAAAAGAGCAGGTTCGCGCCCGCCCGGATCGCGGAGTCGTTCGCCTCCGGATCGGACAGCCCTTTTCTGAGATCGGCGCCCGGCTGCTGCGCGGTGATACGGATCGCGGGCAGCATCAGCCGCAGGATCGCGATCTCCTTATAGAGCTTTTCAAGGCTGCCGCGGTGATGCGTCTCAAAGAGCGGCGTGTTCATCGCGGGCAGAAACGGAATGACCGGCGCCCAGCTGATCCCGAGCCGCTTCATCAGCAGAATGTCGTCCGCAAGCTCGTCCGCGGTCTGCCCCGGCCAGTCGATGATGTTGCCGGACGCGAGCGCAAGCCCGAGACCGCGGATCGTTTCGATCGCCTCCATGCGGCGGGTGAACGTCGTCGACGGGTTCATGCGGTTGAAGCTCTCGGGGTTCGACATCTCGAACTTCAGCACATACTCGTCCGCGCCGGCGGCCTTGAGCTCCGCATACTGCGCGCGGTCGAACTCGCCGCACGCGAGCGACACGAACATGCCCGCGTCCTTGAGGCTCTTTACGATCCGGACAAGCCCGTCGAAGCCGTACTTCGGATCCTCGCCCGCAATCAGGAAAATGCGCTTGTATCCGTGTTCCGCGGCGTTTCTGCCGAGCGCGATCACGTCCTCCGGCGCGACGCGGAAGCGTTTCAGATCGCTGTTGCCCGCGCGCATGCCGCAGTACAGGCATTGGTTTTTGCATACGTTCGTATAGCCGATCATGCCGCTTAAAAAAATGCGATTGCCGAACTGCGCTTCACGCGCGCGCTGCGCTTTCGGCAGCACGTCACGGGCAAAATCCGTCTCCGGCATGTTCAGAATCTCCAGAACGTCGCGTTTCGTTTCGATGTTCATACCATTCCCCTCCTGTGATCCTCATCATACCGCCGATCCGCGCCGTTGTCAAACCCATAGATTGTGTCAAAATTCCGGGAAAATTGCCCACGGTTTTCGTGCTATGCTCGAAGCGAAGAAACGGAGGGCAGAACGATGGCGAAGCGAAAGACCTTTTATGTGCCGGCGGCGATCTTTGAAGGCGGTCATTCCGCCTACGCCGTCGCGGTCTACGCCTACCTCTGCTTCTGCAGCGACAAAAACGGCGTCTGCTTCCCGGGGATGGAGACGATCGCGGCGCATACAGGCATGTCAAGATCTTCCGTAAAAAGAACGCTTGCGGACCTCGAACGATCGGGGCTGATCCATGCCGAGGCAACCCGTCAGCAATCCAGATCCGGCAAGATGCGCCGCGGTACGAACCGATATCACCTTCTTGGATTGCCATCCGGAACGGAACATCTGCCGGTCTCTCCGAATCCGACCCCGGTTGCCACAGAACCGACCCCCCGGTTCCGTGAGAACCCACCCTCCGGTTCACAGGGAACGGACCCCCGGTTCACAGAGACCCGGGAAATAAATAATAATCGTAAAAATATAATGGGCGACGTTCCGTCAGTCGGTCATAACGCGCGCGAGGACACGACGGGACTTGACGCGATCTTAAAGCCCCTGTATCTTGACACCTTCTTTGATCAGGTCTTTGCGCAGAGCGTGAAGCAGGCGATCAAAGCCATGTACAGCCTGCCGTTCCTTTCGGTAAACGGGTCACGGATCGACAACGCAGCGATCCGCGAACGGCTCCGTCTTCTTACAATCGACCATATCGACTACGTGGAAAGCCAGCTTGACCGCTTCGCAGGCGACGTGACCGCCGGCGAGCGCTACCTCATGGCATGCCTCTATAACGCCCCGATCGACTGCATGGTGAAGAATGCGAAAAGCGGGTGAAAGGGCAATTCATATGCGAGAACGGACGTGCATTGCACGTCCCTACCGTAGGGACGACCATCGGTCGTCCGCTTCAGACGCTTTTTGCGAGTCCACCTCATCCGGCTCCGCTCACGCTTCGCCGCACACACTACGCTGGCACTCCGTTGCTGCGGTGCCGTCGCGCGTCAGGTCGCACGTCACTATCTCTTCTCCTCAAGGAGAAGGTATTTGGATGTATGCCGTGCTCCGCGCGATCCGTTGTTTTCATTTTCGTAAATATTTTAATGTTTTTCATAAAATATGTGTTGACAAACGTGAAATCATGGTGTATACTGCGTTCAGAAGTTAACGTTAATCGTTAATTAATTTACGAAATCAAACGGAGGAAACAACCATGGAAAACAACATTCAGACCAAAGTCAACAAGATCGGGCTGATCGGCAAGATCGTTTCGATCGTCCTGATCGTCCTGCTGTCCATCGGCGCGTTCGGGCTGCTGGTCGGCGGCGTCGCCTGCGTCGCCCTGCCCAAGGATGCGGTGCAGGTGTCCGTCAGCTCCGACGTGAACGTGCAGGTGAACAAGTCGCTGATGGGCAGCGAGTGGAAAAGCATCGACGAAGCGCTTGCGGCCGCCAATGAAAAGGTCGCCGAGGAACACGACGGCGTGACCATCGAAAAGACGGACGACGGGCTCGCGGTGCACGTGAACGATCCCGACAAGGTCAAAAACTTCGGCGTCCGGGATACTTTGAAGGCTTTCTCGGCCCTGTTGATCGGCGCCGCCTGCGCGATCGTGACGCTCGTGATGTTTTTGAAGCTCTGCGACGCCTTCCGCGTCTGTATTAGTCCCTTTGACGAGGCCGTCATCAAGCGGATGAACATCTTTGCATGGACGCTGATCGTCTGCGCCGTGGTGGGCTCCCTTGCCACCGGCGTTGCGACCGCCGCCGTTGCGGGCATCGGCAATTTCAGCTTCAACCTGAACCTGGTGCCGATCTTTGCCGCGCTCGTCGTCTTCTTCCTCTGCATGATCTTCCGCTACGGCGCAAAGCTCCAGCAGGAAGCCGACGAGACGCTGTGAGGTGCGCGTATGGGAAGAATCATTCTGCGGCTTGACCGCGTCATGGCGGACCGGAAGATGAGCTTGAACGAGCTATCCGAAAAGGTCGGCGTCGCGAACGTCAATCTTTCAAAGCTGAAGAACGGGCACATCAGCGCGATCCGCTTCTCCACTTTGATCGCTATCTGCGAAGCGCTGCACTGCCAGCCCGGCGACATCCTCGAATACGCCCCGGACGAAACGGAAGAATAACGTGATAAGCAAAACAGTCTCCGAACCGATCGGAGACTGTTTTTTGATCCAGATCCTTCGTCATCCCTTCGGGATTCCTCAGGATGACAAGCATTGAAAATCCGTCAAATCCGGCGACATGCGCGGCGGATTTGACACCTTTCGGCTTTCGTCGCTCGCATAATCCGAAGGATTATAGACGAAAGCCGCAAAAAACCGGTCGGTTGAAAATGTTTTCAACCGACCGAAGCGAAGCGTTTATAATCCCATTTCCTTCTTGACTTCGCCGAAGCACTTGACGGCGAAATCGAGGTCCTCCTTGGTGTGACCCGCGGAGATCTGCGTGCGGACGCGCGCCTTGCCCATCGGCACGACCGGGTAAGAGAAGCCGGTCACGTACACACCCTTATCGAGCATGCGGTTTGCAAACTCCTGCGCGACCTTCGCGTCGTAGAGCATGATCGGAACGATCGGATGCTCACCGGGCAGCAGGTCAAAGCCGAGCTTTTCCATTTCCTTGCGGAAGTAGTTCGCGTTTGCGTGGACGCGGTCACGGAGTTCCGTGGACGATTCCAATAGGTCGATCGTCTTGATCGTCGCGGCGCAGATCGCGGGCGCAAGCGTGTTCGAGAACAGGTACGGGCGGGAGCGCTGACGGAGGAGGTCGATGATCTCCTTGCGTGCCGCGGTGTAGCCGCCGGACGCGCCGCCGAGCGCTTTACCGAACGTGCCGGTGATGATGTCGACTCGACCCATCACGCCGCAGTATTCCGCAGTGCCTCTGCCGTGCTCGCCCATGAAGCCGACCGCGTGCGAATCGTCGACCATAACGAGCGCGTCGTACTGCTCCGCGAGATCGCAGATGCCCCGAAGGTTTGCGATGTAGCCGTCCATCGAAAAGACGCCGTCGGTTGCGATCAGCTTGATGCGGCAGTCCTTCGCCTCTTCGAGCTTCGCCTTGAGGTCCTCCATGTCGTTGTTGTGGTATCTGAGACGCTTTGCCTTGCACAGACGCACGCCGTCGATGATGGACGCGTGGTTCAGCTCGTCGGAGATGACCGCGTCTTCCGGTCCGAGCAGGGTCTCAAACAGACCGCCGTTTGCGTCGAAGCAGGACGAATACAGGATCGCGTCCTCCTGACCCGTGAACTTTGCGATGCGGCCTTCGAGCTCCTTGTGGATGCCCTGCGTGCCGCAGATGAAGCGGACGGACGAAAGACCGAAGCCCCACTCGTCGTAGCTCGCCTTTGCCGCGGCGATCAGGTCCGGATTGTCGGAAAGTCCGAGATAGTTGTTCGCGCACATGTTGACGACGCACTTTGCCTTCGTGGTGTCGATGCGGCTTCCCTGCGGCGTGGTGATGATGCGCTCCTCCTTGTACGTGCCCGCCTCGCGGATCGCGTCAAGCTGTTCGCGGTAGATCGAGTATGCTTTCTTCATTGGTTTTTTCCTCCGTTATTTCTTCGTCCAGTCAAAGATGACCTTGCCGGAATTGCCGGAATGCATGGCTTCGAAGCCTTTTTCAAACTCGGTGTAGTGGAAGCGGTGCGTGATGACCGGATGCAGATCGAGACCGCCCTGCACCATGTAGGACATCTGGTGCCAGTTGTCCATCTTGCGCCCGTAAATGCCCTGCAGCGTCAGCCCCTTGCCGATGATGAGGTTCATATCGAGCGAAATCGGACCGTTGCCGAGACCCAGAAGCGAGACCTTGCCGCCGTTGCGCATGACAGAAAGCAGCTGCTTGAACGCAGCACCCGAGCCGGACATTTCGAGACCGACGTCGAACCCCTCGACGAGACCCTGCTGCTTCATGACTTCCTGCAGATCTTCCTTGGCAACGTTGACCGCGGCGTCTGCGCCCATCTTGCGGGCGAGATCAAGACGGTACTCGTTCATATCGGTAATGACCACGCGGCGCGCGCCGGCATACTTGCAGATGCCGCAGGCGATCACGCCGATCGGACCTGCGCCGGTGATCAGCACGTCCTCGCCGACGAGGTTGAACATCAGCGCGGTATGCGTGGCGTTGCCGAACGCGTCGAAGAAGGCGACGACGTCCTCGTCCAGCTGCGGGTCAATAATGATGACATTCTTTTCCGGAATGCAGACGTATTCCGCGAACGCGCCGTCGCGATCCACGCCGACGCTCTTCGTGTTCTTGCACCATTGGATGTTTCCCGTGTGGCAGTTGCGGCAATGACCGCAGGTGATGTGTCCCTCGCCGGATACACGCATGCCGACGGTGAGACCGGTAACGCCCGCGCCGAGCGCGGCGATCTCGCCCACGTATTCGTGACCGATCACCATCGGCGGTTTCACATGCTCCGCAGACCACGGCGTCCAGTCATAGATATGCACGTCCGTACCGCAGATCGCCGTCTTGTGAACCTTGATCAGCACTTCTCCGGGACCGGGTTCCGGAACGGGCACCCGGCGCAGTTCGAGGCCGACGCCCGCAACGGGTTTGACAATCGCATCCATCATTTTCGGTATCATTCGTTTATTCCTCCTTGGAATACAATACATCTTTCATGACGCCGCAGGCGTCAATTCATGTGCGAAGCACAATTCATGCGGCTCTGCCGCTATTCATGTCCGCATGGACAATTCATTTGTAGGACGGGCATTGCCCGTCCGCAAAAAACAGCGGAACGGACGACCGATGGTCATTCTGAGTAGGGACGGGCATTGCCCGTCCGCAAAAAACAGCGGAACGGACGACCGATGGTCATTC
>CAMVNO010000001.1 GCA_947168855.1 uncultured Clostridia bacterium | reverse complement strand
GCTGTGCGCCCTGCGGGCGCGTGATGTGCCTGCGGCGTGATGTTTGCGCTCCGCGCAAGTGATGTGTGCTCTTCGAGCACGTTTATGTGGATTTTCCTTGCGGAGAATCTTCTTTTTTGTCATCCTGAGGAATCCCGCAGGGATGCCGAAGGATCTTAAAGATTCTTCGGCTTCGCCTCAGAATGACAGACAAAGAAGAATCCTCGAAGACGGTTGCGGATCGGCCGCTTTTCTTTTGCTTTTCCCTTGCGTTTTCTGCGATTATCGCTTATAATATCCTCATTCTATGAAACAAGGCAGGTGGTACTTTCGTGGACAGTAGTCCAAGTCCTCTTATACGATGGCTTTCGGAAGAAGCGGCAAATGAGATCAAAGCCGGCGATTTCCGGAGCGTGATCGGACTTATCGTATTTTTCCTCGTGCTTTTGCTCGGCGGCGCGTACTTTGCGGGGGCGGAAACCTCGCTTGCGTCCGTCAACCGCATCCGCATCATGAGCCGCGCGGACAACGGATCGAAATCGGCAAAACGCGTTCTGTATATATTGGATCACTTTGACGCGGCTCTCACGACCATTCTGATCGGCAACAACATCATGCACATCGGCTGCGCGTCTTTGACCGCGCTTGTTGCCGTGCGCTTAAACTGGGGCAGCGCGGGCGCGACGGCGACGTCGCTCGTGACCACGCTGATCGTATTTCTGCTTGCCGAAATGATCCCGAAAACCATCGCAAAGGCGTGCAACGAGAGCTTTGCGCTGTTTGTTGCGCCATCTCTGCGGTTTCTGATGCGCATTCTATACCCCTTGAATTTTGTCTTCACCTCGCTGACGAACGGCATCAAAAAGCTGTTCCGCGTGAAAGACGAGGAGGAGCCGACCGTTTCCGAGGAGGAATTGCACGACATCATCGAAACGCTTGACGAGGAGGACGACATCGACGAGGACACGGCGGATCTGATGCAGTCCGCGTTGGATTTCACGGAAACGCCGGTGGGCGAGGTCTATGTGCCGCTTAATGACGTGCAGACCGTGTCGCTTGCCATGCACCCGAAAGAGGTCGTGAAGATCATCGAGCAGACGAATCACAGCCGTCTGCCGGTTGTGGACCGCGAGGGAACGATCGTCGGCGTGGTGCAGATCCGCAAGTATCTGAAAGAATACCTGAAGCGCAGCGGACACGTTTCGCTGTCGCGCGTGATGGACAAGCCGTATTACGTCACGGTCGGCACGCCGATCGACGAGCAGCTTGCCGGCATGAGCAAGGCAAAAACGCATATCGCGATCGTCCGGGACAACGACAAAAAGGTGCTCGGCATCCTGACCGTTGAGGACATCCTTGAAGAGCTCGTCGGCGAAATCTACGACGAGGACGACGTAGGGGGTGAAGTCAATGAGTAACACCCTGCGCTGTATTCTGATCGCACTTTGCATCGTGCTGTCCGCCATGTTCTCCGGCGCGGAGATCGCGTTCATGCAGCTGAATCCCATAAAGCTCAGGCACGAAGCCGAGGAAAAGGGAAGCCGGCTTGCAAAGCTTGCGCTGCGCTTCCGCGAAAAGTTCGATTCCGGGCTCATTGCGATCCTGATCGGCAACAACCTTGTGAACATCGGTTCGTCGTCGATCGCGGCGGTACTGGCGATCGCGCTGATGGGCGAGAGCGGCGCGTGGGTCGCGACGGCGATCATGACGGTTCTCATCATCACGTTCGGAGAAATCCTGCCGAAGATCTTCGCGGCGGAGCGCGCCGAGGGCTTTGCAAAGCTCGTCGTGCTGCCGATTTCCGCACTGTGGCTTTTGCTGTTTCCGCTGATCTGGCTTTTGGAACGTTTTTTGAAGCTGCTTTCCGGCATCTGGAAGGAGAAGGAGAGCGACGACACCGTTACCGAGGACGATATGGAAACGATCCTCGACACCGTGGAGGACGAGGGCGTGGTCGACGAGGACACCGCGGACCTTTTGCAGTCGGCGTTCGATTTCGACGAGGTGCTGGCGTACGAGGTCATCACGCCGCGCGTGGACCTTGTGGCGATCGACCTGGACGATCCGCGCGAAAAGCAGATGAAGATCGCATTTGCTTCGCCGTTTACGCGCATTCCGGTCTATCGCGGGACGCCGGACCACATGGTCGGCATTCTGCATCTGAATCATCTGTATAAGGCCATGGTCGAGGATCCGGACGTTTCGATCAAGTCACTTCTGATGCCGGTTGTCTATGTGCATAAGACCATGCCGCTGCCGGACGTGCTCGACACGATGCGCCGCAAGAAGAGCCACATGGTCGTGGTCACCGACGAATACGGCGGCACGATGGGCATCCTCACGATGGAGGACGTTCTGGAACAGCTGGTGGGCGAGATCTGGGACGAATCGGATGAGATCGAGGAGGAATTCACAGAGGTCGGCGAGAATCGTTACGAAGTCGACGGCGATATGCGCCTGAGCGATTTTCTTGACGAGTTCGACAAAGAGGAAGAGGACCTCGACGACGACAACGCAACCGTCGGCGGCTGGGCGGTGGAACAGCTCGGCGGCTATCCGAAGCTCTATGACAGCTTCGTTTATGAGGACCTGACCGTGACCGTGCTCAAGAAGGAGCGCATGCGCATTCTGCGGCTGCTCGTCGAGCAGGATCCGAACTGGGTCGATGAGGACGAAGACGAGGATGAAAATGACGAATGAGGCTGGCATGAACCGCGTCGCCGTGATCGGCTGTCCGGGCAGCGGGAAGAGCACGTTTGCGCGGAAGCTGCATGACAGGACGGGACTGCCGCTCTATCATTTGGACAACATCTGGTGGAAGCCGGACCGAACGCATATCACGCGCGAGGAATTTGACGCGGCGCTTGCCGAAATTCTTGCAAAGCCCGCATGGATCGTCGACGGCAATTACAGCCGCACGGTCGAAACGCGGATCGCGGCCTGCGATACGCTGATCTTCCTTGATTATGACGAGCAGACCTGCATGGACGGGATCGTGTCGCGCGTCGGGGAGAACCGACCGGACATGCCGTGGACGGAACAAACGCTCGACCCGGAGCTTGTCGCACTGGTCAAAGGCTTTCGCACGGAACAGCGCCCGGAGATCCTGGCGCTTCTGGATTGTTACGCGGACCGGGAGATCCATGTTTTTGCCACACGGGACGAGACGGAGCAATGGCTGGATGGATTCCGGGCGGATAAACTGCATAGAATGATCAAAGACGCAGTCATTCCGGAGGACGCATGAAAAAAACGGCGCACAAAAGAAGAAACGGTTCCTTTGGATCGTGATTCCGGTCGCGATCCTTGCGCTGCTGCTTTCTGCGAGCCTCATCTATCCGGAAAGCTACTATCATGCCGACGACGACGCGATCGCGGCGTTTTCCGCGGACCGGACCGCGGAGGAACGGACGATCGGCGGGAATCCGGTCTTCGATCCGGGCGGGGCAAAGATCGGGCTGATCTTTTATCCGGGAGGCAGGGCGGAGCAGGAAGCCCCGGATCACAAACGAGGAGCAGATCCGCATCACGGCAGGGACGATCCTGAATTGGCAGAACAACGGCGTTTCAACCGACGCGAACGCCGATGAAGATGGAAAATGAAAGTGAGGAAGAAGAATGAGCAGCTTTGAAAATCTGCGGATCGTAGACAATTTCTACCAGACGTCGCTGTACTTCCCGATGCCGACGGTCATCATCAGCACGCTGTGCGAGGACGGCAGCACGACGCTCGGACCGTATTCGCTGGTGCAGCCGTACTATGTGGCGGGCAAGGACTATTACGCCATGCTGCTGTGCTGCCGCAATTCGTCGAACACGGCGCAGAACATCCTGCGCGACGGCAGATGCGCTTTGAATTTCATCGACGACGATCCGAAATCGTTCAAGGAAGCGGTAAAGCTCAGTTGGCCAGGGGACAAGCCTTCCGATAAGATGCCGAAATGCAAGTTCTGCCTCGAAAAGAGTATGATCGAGGAGGAGACCGGCGAACGGCGCCCGATGGTGCTTTCCGACGCGATCCAGGCGATCGAATGCACGTGGATGCGCAATCTCGACGGCGCGGAAAACGATCAGCCGGGAAATCTCAACGGCTACGAGCCGCCGTATCACGATTTCAACGGCATCACGTCGAAGTTCGGCGCACACTTTATCCTGCGCGTCGACAGGATCCTGATGAAAAAGAAATACAGCGACGCGATCATCAACGGCGTCAAAGCGAAGGATTTCCCGCCGCTTCCGGTCGATTACGGCTACCGCGATTCCAAGAATTTCTGGTTTCACCGGAAACGCCGCATGCATGCGGAGCTGCTCGCCGTTCGCAAGCAGTCGCTGGAATCCGTGCGCTACGCCGCCGATCGCGCAGACGACAAGGTCAAGTTCACCGACGACGCGCTTATGACGATCCTGAACGTGCCGCGCGTGTTTTTGCCGCTCGTGCTGAAGGGGTGCGTCGATTGGGCGAAGGAGAACAACGTCACGCTCGTCACCGCGGAGCATATGCAGATCATCAACGACAAGCGCGCCAAGGAAAAGAACAGGAAATAACGCCATGAGAGACTTTTTGATGCAAATCTGCCCGGTCACGATCTGGTGCATCGTCGCGGGCGAAGCGCTGATTGCGGCGCTGCTGTTCCTGCATGCCGCAAAGAAACATTCCAAGGTCGCGCTGCTCTCGGGCATCCTGACGCTCGGACTGATCCTCGACGCGGCGATCATCGGGCTCGGTTCCGTGCTTTCGCCCGAAACACTTTCTGCGATCAGCCCGGTGCGGTTCATTGCGCACGGACTGCTGATTCCGCTGCTGTTCCCGATCTGCGGCTATGCGCTGAACCTGAAAAAGCCGGTGATGACGGTTCTTTGGATCGTCACCGCGCTCATCATGGCGGCGGGCGTCGCGCAGGCGCTGGCAACCAAACTCGTGCCGGAAACGATCGCAAACGTCACGCGCATGAAGGCGGGCGAGGGCACGCCGAAATGGGCGGAAACGATCAGCATGGCGCTGTCGTTCGGTACGGTCATCCCCATGATGATCGTCGGGATCATCGTGTGGATCAAGGAGAAGACGCCGCATCTGTTCCTGGCGGGATTCCTGATGTTCGCGTTTTCCGCGCTCGGTCCCGCAACGGGCAACACCGACCTGATCTTCTTTATCAGCATGTTCGGCGAGATCCTGATGGTGCTGTTCCTGTACCTGTACGTGCGCGCAAAAGCCAAACGCCGCGCAGGATAAACGCAGTAAAACCAACCCGATACTATCGGGAACAGAATCAAATACAAAGAATATCGGAGAGAGCAAATGCTTTCTCCGACTTTTCTATTCGCCCTGCTGTTTGTTCTCCGCGCCTTCCGTCGCTTTGGTCAGCAACCTGCCGAATCGCAGCGGATGACGATAACAAAGAAACATGGAAAACGCCTGAGACGCATTCGGGCAGATGACGAATCTTTTCGAGTGGATATGCTTTGCAAATCCCTCGCCGACCTTCTGCGCGCTTGCCTTGAACTCTTTCGGGATCGGCAAGCCGGAAGCAGAGCCGGTATCGGTCAGCGGCGGATGAAACAGATGGACCGTGATCCCATAGCGTTCGTTTTCGATGGCAAGACATTTTGCCAGCGCTTCGATCGCGCCTTTGGACGACGCGTACGGCGAAATGTTCTTAAACCCGGTCACGCCGACGCCCGAGCTTGTAAAGATCAGCCGTCCGCGCTTCGCCTCCCGCATGAACGGCAAAACTGCCTTGGCAAGCCGCAGCGCGCCGTAAAAGTTCACATCCATCACTTTCCGATAGGTCTCTATATCCGTATCCGGTTCGCTTTCGAATGTGCACAGGCAGGCGTTATGGATCGCGATGTCGACGGATCCGAAACGATCATATGCTTCTCGCACACCCTCGAAAACGGACTGCAAATCTCTGGCGTCCGCCTTGAAAACGAGCAGTCGATCCGGAAAGCTTTCCGTCAATGCGGAAATGTGCTCTGTCCGAATATCCAGTACGGCAACCCGGTTTCCGCGTTCCAAAAGACTTTGCGCCATATAATAACCGATCCCGGAATCGGCGCCGACGATCACGATATCAGACATTTTCCTTTCCTCCCAATTGCTTTATGATCGTGTTGATATACGCATGCGCTTCCGTGCGGAACGCATCTTTTCTTTCCTCTGTAAGAGCGCCGTTCAAAAGATGCCTGAAAATGAGCATCGTGATGTTTGCATAATAGTTGCGCCCCATTTGCGCGGCGTCTGCTTCCGGGATCACTCCGACCTTTGCAAGCATCAGAAACGCGGACGTTTCGATTCTGTACGGTTCTGTAAACAGCCACCGTTCATACGCTTCCCGTATCTGCTCGTCATGGAACTGTTCGATCATCATCAGCCGCATCAGCTTGTTGCAGAACGGATCGAACAGGTATTGATCGAAAAAGTACGTATCCATCCAATCGAAAGAGGGAGGTGTCTCACCGGTCATCGATGCGGATCGAAAGACCGCAAGCAGAGCGTTTACGTGATCTTCAAATCGGTTCAGCAGGGAATCGAGAATGTCCCGCTTGTTTTTGAAATGGTAATAAACGGAGCTTTCCTTGATGCCGACCTCCCTGCAGACGTCCCGGATCGAGACGGCTTCATATCCGGAATCGGCGAACAGCGTAAGCGCCGTATCCATGATTCGTTCCCTTGTGTCCATCGGCTCCTCCAAAACCTAACAAGTGTTAGGTAGAGTATACCTAACACTCGTTAGACTGTCAAGCCGTTTTTATTTGGTTTTCGGACGAAAGATCAGCGCGGCGAGCCAGCCGAAGAGGACCGCGGCGGAAATGCCAGCGGCGGTTGCCGAGATCCCGCCGGAAAACGCGCCCAGGATCCCGTGTTCCCTTGCGCCGTCGATCGCACCTTTGGCAAGCGCGTTGCCGAAGCCCAAAAGCGGCACGCTCGCGCCCGCGCCGGCAAAGTCGACGATCGGCTGATAGATTCCGAGCCCGCCGAGGACCACGCCTGCAACCACGAACAGCACGAGAATGCGCGCGGAGGTGAGCCGTGTAAAGGAAAGAAGAAGCTGTCCGATCGTGCAGATCGCGCCGCCGATCAGAAACGCCCAAAGATACTGCATCAGTCCCTCCGTTCCAGCACGACCGCGTGCGCAATACCGGGAATGCTTTCGCCCTGCATGCCGGAAGTCGGGCTCATCAGCGCGCCGGTGGCAAGGAACAGCATGCGGTTCACGTCGCCGCGTTCGATGCGTTCAAGAAGCTCTGCCGCGAGCACGACCGCCGAACAGCCCGCGCCGCTGCCGCCGCAGGAAAAGCCCTGCTCCGGAAGATAGATGCTTGCGCCGCAGTCGAGATACCGATCGGCAAGTTCCAGCCGGTATTTCTTTGCAAGATCGAGGAGCATTTCGCTGCCGAACGCGCCGAGATCGCCGGATACGATGAGGTCAAAATCCCCGACGCGGCAGCCCGTGTCCTCAAGATGCGCCATGATCGAATCGAGACAGGCGGGCGCCATCGCTGCGCCCATATTGTTCATGTCCGTGATGCCGAGATCGACGACTCTGCCGATCGTGGCGGCGGTCAGCGCGACATGCGAAAAAACGGGAAGCGGAACGTCCCGCGTGGAAAGCAGCAGCGCGCCCGCGCCGGTCACGGTGCGCTGCACGGTGGGCGGGGCGGTCGTGCCCATCTCGAGCGGGAAGCGGTACTGCCGCTCGGCGGTGGAAAAATGACTGCTGGCGCAGCAAAGAACGGGCGAGCAGTAGCCGCCGTCGCTTAAAACGCCGCCCAGAAGCAGCGATTCCGCCATCGTGGAGCACGCGCCGTACAGTCCCAGGAACGGGATCCCGAGATCGCGGGCGGCGTAGTTTGCCGTGATCAGCTGATTCAGAAGGTCGCCCGCCAGCATGGCGTCGATATCTCCCGGGTTCAGTCCCGCTTTCTGACAGGCAAGCAGCGCGGCGGTGCGGAACATCTTGCATTCCGCCTTTTCAAAGCTGTCCTCGTCGAATTTGTCGTCCTCGAGAACCGTATCGAACATCCCGGAAAAAGCGCCGTCGCCCTCGTTTTTCGCAACGATCGCAGCGGCGCTGCGGATCCTGGGCTCGCTTCGAAAGAGCAGCGTCCGTTTACCGATTCGTTTTCTCATACAAGCCTCCTTTTCCGTCAATATGCCCGAAACCGGCGGCTTTTATGCGGTATGCAAAAGGGGCTGTTCAAAAACGCTTTGAACAGCCCCAATGCATTCTCGCTTCGCTCCGTGAATTGTCCAAAGGACATGAATTGTGCCTTGCGGCACATGAATTGACGCCGAACGGCGTCATGCAGGAAGATTTTCCGTACGGAAAATCAACATTCATGTGACCTTTGGTCACAATTCATGCCGAAGGCAATTCATGGCGCAGCCAATTCATGCGGCAACGCCGCAATTCATCGGGGATGTTAAGAACTGCCGATCAGAGTTTCTTAACATCCCCGTTTCCTTTTGATTGGTTATTTCTCTTTCTTTTTCAGAAGCTTTGCTTTGATCACGCCCTTCGGATCCCAAATGAGAAGGATCACGATCCAGATGATCAGCGCCAGCGCAACGACCGAAAGACCGAGGAACAGGTCGTTAAGCATATCCGCGGGTTCCGGCGTAAAATACGCCGCACCGATCTCCGCGTATTCAAAGATCGCGTCGATCAGCCACATCAGCGAAGCGCCCCAGAACATCCAGGAGAGGATGCCGAGCTTCATGCTGCCGTCCGGCTGACGCTTATACCAGATCGCGGTCGTGATCGCCGCGGCAAATACGGTAACGAGTAAAGTCATATGCGCACCGACTTATTTTGTCGCGGGAAGTGCCTTGAGCGCGCGCTTTTCGAGCGATTTCGAAACGACCAGCATGCCGATCCACACGACCGTGACGATCGCCGCCATACACACGCCCGCCGTGCCCATCTCATGCAGCATTTCCGCCGCGTCCGCCGGATCGCTCGCCGCCGTCAGGAACGGGAAATACGGAACGACCTCGCCGTGCCACACATGCTCAAACGCCAGAAGAACCGAACCGCCCCACAGCATCTTATTGAGCCAGCCGAGCTTCTTTGAGAACGGCGTTTTTTCCATTGTGAAGCCGTCTGCACTCGTGACCGTCTGAACGCCGGCCTTCTTTTCCTTCTTCTCGATCACCTTCTGCGCAACCGTGGTGACGATCGCTTCCGTCATCGGAACCAAAAAACATGCCATAAAAAATACCCCCTGTATGGTTTACACAGGGAGTATATCAAAAACATATGTTTTCCGGAAGCCCCGCGGGGGGATGCGATTACCGGATCAGTTTATCAATGGCTTGTTCCAGCTCCGAAATCGCCTGCTGATCGTTCGATTCGACCGCGTGCACGATGCAGTGCTCGAGATGGTCCTTCAGAATGATGCGGCTTGTTGCGTTCAGCGCGGCGCGCACCGCCGCAAGCTGAATGAGCACGTCCGAGCAGTCGCGTCCGTCCTCCACCATGCGCTTGACCGATTCGAGATGCCCGATCGCGCGGGACAGGCGGTTTATGACGTCCTTGGTGTTCGCGTGCTGATGCAGATGCTCGTGGCGTTCCTGTACTGTGTCGTGACGATGCTCATCCATGCCGTTCGATCTCCTTATTCACAAGCGCCGCCGCTTCGGAAAGCGTGATGTTCCGCTCCTTTGCGATCCGAGCAAGGTCCTCATATTCGACTTTCGTCCGCACGGCACCGTACCCTTCGGAACGCTTGACGCGCACCGCGCCGAGCGCGGTTTCTTTCGCATCAACCGTGCGGGAGAGGATATACCGTTTGGTTTCGACCTCGCGCACGCCGAGCGTCGTCGTGTGCCGGAAGAACGCCGAAAGCACGGAGTCCTTTTCGTCACGCCTTGCAATCGCGCGGATCAGCGTGCCGGGACGGCTCTTTTTCATGCCGATAGGAACGGTATACACCTCAACGGCGCCCGCCTCGAACAGACGTTCCGACGCAAAGCCGATCTGCTCTGCGGTCATATCGTCGACGTTCGCCGACAGCTCGAAGATCGTTTCCGTGTCGCGCGTTTCCGCTTCGCCGAGCATGGCGCGGACGCAGTTTGCGGTATCGAAATCCTTTGTGCCCATCCCGTAACCGATCGCGCTGACGCGCATCGCCGGCATGGATCCGAATTGCGTGACAAAGTGCCGGAGGAGCGCCGCGCCGGTCGGCGTGCACAGCTCGCCTTTGATTTCGCCGCCGTAGATCGGTACTTCCTTCAAAAGGTACGCCGTCGCGGGCGCCGGCACGGGAAGCACGCCGTGCGCGCAGCGCACCGTGCCGCTGCCGACATGGACGGGGGAGGCGATGATCCGGTCCGGCTTGATCCGTTCCGTCAGGACACAGAACGCCGTGACGTCCGCGATCGCGTCGAGCGTGCCCACTTCGTGAAAATGGATGTCCGCAACGGGACACCCGTGCACTTGGCTCTCCGCCTCGGCGATCAGACGATAAACATGAAGCGCGTCCGACCTGACGCCGTCCGAAACATGCAGTCCCGCAAGGATCGTTTCGATCGAAGCAAGATCGCTGTGCGAATGATGGGGATGATCGTGTATGTGCGCATGCTCTTCCTCGCCGTCAACGCACACGGACAGATGCGTGCCGGCGATGCCGCACTTGACCGAAACGGTTTTTTTGAATACGACATGCGGAATGCCGATCGCGTTCAGGTCCCGGATCGCCGCGTCGGGATCCGGCAAGAGCTCCAGAAGGGAGGCGCAGAGCATATCGCCCGCCGCGCCCATACTGCAATCCAGATACAATGTCTTCATGGTTCAGTCCTTCGGTTGTTTTCCGTAAACCCCGCTTTGTTCAGCGCAAGCACGATCGGCGGGATCAGCACGATATGCAGAATGATGCCGGGGATCGCGTTGACGAAGGCGCCCGCAAGAAACAGCTCGGGCGTGAACGACGGTCCGAGCATCGCCCATTTCGCAAGTCCCCAGACAAGCCGTCCGGCGAGCATCGCGGCGATCAGCGAAACATAGACGCTCCACGGTTTTCTCGGCAGCAGCCGGTACAGAAGTCCGGCGATCGCGCCGTACGCCGCAAGCTCGAACGCCATGCTGAACGCGTCCGGTCCCATGGCAGGCATGCCGAAAAGCGCGGATCGCAGGATCGGCGCGATCGCGCCGACCGCAAGTCCCCATGGCCATCCGCAGAGGAACCCGCACAGAAACACCGGAATATGCATGGGGGAAAGACGCTTGCCGATCGCGGGGATCTGCCCGGTCAGAAGCGGCAGCACCATACAAAGCGCCAGACACAGCGCGGCATACACCAGGCACTTGAGATTTCGGTTCATAAAAGACCTCTTTCCGCGGATACGCACGCCCCGCAAAACAAGCGGATTACGGGATGATTCCCGCAAATAATATACAGGATTTACGCAGGATTGTCAAACAAAAAACACGGCGGGGGGTTGAAAAAACGCCCGGCATCGTTTACAATAAACAACAGCAACATACAGGGAGGAGCGGTTTCATGTATCGGATCGCAAGCAAGAAACAACTGAATCCGACCGTTACGCAGATGGAGATCGAAGCGCCGCTTGTCGCGAATAAAGCGAAGCCGGGGCAGTTCATCATTCTGCGCGTCAACGAGGAGGGCGAGCGCATTCCGCTGACCGTCGCGGGCGTCGACAAAGCGCGCGGCACGGTCAAGATCATCTTCCAGATCGTCGGCGCGACGACGGAGCTTCTGAACCACAAAAACGAAGGCGAATGCATTCAGGATTTTGTGGGTCCTCTGGGCGTTCCGACGCATACGGACGGGATCAAAAAAGTCTGCATCGTCGGCGGCGGCGTCGGCTGCGCGATCGCGATGCCGGTGGCGCAGGCGTTCCATGAACAGGGCGCCGAGGTCACCTCGATCATCGGGTTCCGAAACAAGGATCTTCTGATTCTCGAGAATGAATTCCGCGCGTGCTCCGACCGTCTGATCGTTATGACCGACGACGGAAGCTACGCAAGGCACGGCAACGTGACCGTTCCGCTGAAAGAACTGCTCGAGGCGGGAGAGACGTTCGATCTGATCATCACGATCGGTCCGCTCATCATGATGAAATTCGTCACGCTGACTGCAAAGCCGTTCGGCGTGCCCGTTACGGTGTCGATGAACCCGATCATGATCGACGGGACCGGCATGTGCGGCGGCTGCCGGCTGACGCTGATCCGCGACGGCAGGCGCATCACGAGGTTTGCCTGCGTCGACGGACCGGACTTCAACGGTTACGAGGTTGATTTTGACGAGGCGATGAGCCGCGGCAGGATGTACTTTGATTTCGAACGTCACGCGCATGAGACGGCGTGCAATCTGCTGAAAGGAGCGAATTCGTAATGGCGCTGAATCCGAAAAAACACGAAATGCCGACACAGGCGCCCGAAGTCCGCGCGCACAATTTTCAGGAGGTCGCTCTGGGCTACACCGCAGAGATCGCCGTCGAGGAAGCGAATCGCTGCCTGAACTGCAAGAACCGTCCCTGTGTGACGGGCTGTCCCGTCAACGTCAACATCCCTGATTTCATTACGAAGATCAAATCGGGCGATTTTGAGGGCGCGTATCAGATCATCAACGAGACGTCGTCGCTGCCCGCCGTCTGCGGCAGGGTCTGCCCGCAGGAGACGCAGTGCGAGAGCAAGTGCTCGATGGGCGTCAAATTCGAGCCGGTCGGCATCGGCAGACTCGAACGCTTCGTTGCCGATTGGCACAACGCCAACGCCACGGAAAAGGCGGCCGCGCCCGCGTCCAACGGGCATCGCGTCGCGATCGTGGGTTCCGGTCCCTCGGGACTTACCTGCGCGGGCGATCTTGCAAAGAAGGGATATCAGGTCTCCGTATTTGAGGCGCTGCACACCGCGGGCGGCGTGCTTGTGTACGGCATTCCGGAATTCCGTCTGCCCAAGAGGATCGTGGCAAAGGAGGTTGAAACGCTCCGTGACCTCGGCGTGGACGTGCAGACCAACGTCGTCATCGGCAAGACCCTGACGATCGACGAGCTCTTTGAAATGGGCTACGAAGCCGTGTTCATCGGCTCCGGCGCGGGACTGCCGAACTTTATGAACATCCCGGGCGAATCCCTGAAGGGCGTCTATTCCGCAAACGAATTTCTGACGCGCTCGAACCTGATGAAAGCGTACCTCGAAAACCCGGTCACGCCGATCATGAAGGGCGGATACGTTGCGGTCGTCGGCGGCGGCAACGTTGCTATGGACGCGGCGCGCACGGCGCTGCGGCTCGGCGCGGAGCATGTGTATATCGTCTATCGCCGCTCGATGGACGAGCTTCCCGCGAGGCGCGAGGAGGTCGAGCACGCGATGGAGGAGGGCATCGACTTCCGGCTCTTAAACAATCCGGTCGAGATCCTCGGCTACAGCAATCCGGATGATCCGCGCGATCCGAAAAACGGCTTTGTGACCGGCATGCGCTGCATCAAAATGGAGCTCGGCGAGCCGGACGCGAAGGGCAGACGGCGCCCCGTTCCGATCCCCGGCAGCGAGTTCACGCTCGATGTGGACACGGTCATCATGGCGATCGGCACCAGCCCGAACCCGCTCATCAAGGATACGACGGCGGGGCTCGAGGTCAATTCGCACGGCGGGATCGTCGTCACGGAGGACGGGCTGACCTCGCGCGAAAACGTGTATGCGGGCGGCGACGCGGTCACCGGCGCGGCGACGGTCATTTCGGCGATGGGCGCGGGCAAGATCGCGGCGAAGGCGATCGACGAAGCGCTTTCCGCAAAATAAAGACACAGATCGGAATGACCGCGTTTCGGCGCGGTCATTGGCGTATTCATGGATTGTTTCGCAAAATAACGCAATTCGATTACATCCGCGGTGTATACTGCAGCTATCACATCAGGGGGCAACGGTATGGAACAGACAAATCGACCGGAGAATCGAAAAAAACAGCCTTTCACGCTTTGGCATGCATTGGGTCTTCTGCTGATCCTCTGTACGGCGATCGTGATCTGGTTCGGCATCCATCCGCGCTACCGGTTCCTGTCCGTCTGCATCCTTGCGCTCGGCGCGCTTGCGGCGTGGAAGCGGAATTGGATGCTTTGGATCGCCATCGCCGTCGAGCTTGGATTTGTCGTCTTCCTCTGGACCTTTCCGCAGGCGGGCTACAGGATCGCTTCGCTCGCGCCGCTTGCCGTGATTGCGATGCTTCTTGTGTTCCGTTTCGGAAAAAAACCGCTGAAGATCACGGCGTCGGTGCTCATGGGGACGGCGCTCTGCGCGCTGCTGATCGTGGAGATCCCGATCATAAATGCCGCCTCAAAACAGCCGGAGCCCGACGCGGACTATATCGTCGTGCTCGGCGCGGCGGTCTACGGAACGGAGCCGTCGATCACGCTCGAACACCGGCTCGAGGGCGCGGCGCGCTATCTTACGGCGAATCCCCGCACAAAGACGGTCGTGAGCGGCGGACAAGGCGCGGGCGAGGATATCTCCGAGGCCGAATGCATGCGCCGGTATCTTGTGAAACACGGGATTGCGGAGGAAAGGATCCTGCTTGAGGATCGGTCGACCTCCACAAAGGAAAACCTCGCGTTTTCCGAAGCGGTCATCAGGGCGGACGGCGGAAAGACCGATCGCGTCGTGCTCGTATCGAGCGCGTATCATCTCTATCGCGCAGAACGGATGGCGGCGGGCATGGGCATGCGCGCCGAGGGCTTTGCGGGATCAAACGGATATCCGATCTATATGTTCGGGATGTATCTTCGCGAAGCGGCGGCCGTCCTGAAGCTGTGGGTATTCGGCGCGTAACAAGGAAACAATCGCCCGCGGATAAAGCATCCCGGGCGGTTTATCTTTTTTTTCAAAAAAGTTGAAACACTTTGACCGTCTTGTTCGTCATCAAGGTGAACGGCATGAGAAAGGAGGGCAAACGATGAACGAATTGTATGCGCAGCATTTCGAAGAGCTTGCCCGATTCTGTACCATGCTGTACCGCGACGCGGAAAAAGGATCGGACCTTGCCCAGGAGACCTTTCTGCGGGCATTGGAGCATGCCGAACAGCTTGCGGCGCTGACGCCGCAGGAGCAGCGGGCCTGGCTCTATCGCACCGCAAAGAATCTGTTCCTGGACGAGATGCGGCGGAACGCACGCTTCCTCAAGCGTCAGCAGCTCCTTTATGAGGGCGAAGGCGCGGAGGAATCCGGGTACGCGCAGACGGAAACGTACCTGCTTCTCGGCAGGCTTCCGCAGGAACTGCAGACGCTGATGCGGATGCGATATATCGAGGGCTACAGCGCGGCGGAACTGGGCGAACTGTTCCACATGCCGCCGGCAACCGTCCGGACCAAACTTTCGCGGGCGAGGCAACTGCTAAAAAAGGAGCTATACACATGAAGCGCACGAAACAGAAGCGGATCCCCTTTGAATACCGGGGAAAACCGGATTCCGAGAAGCAGATCAGAGTGCATCACAAAGCATTTTTCGCGTTTACCGTCGGCGGACTGATGCGACCCTTGGAACCGGATGATACGGACAGGATCAACGAAAGATAACGATCGGAGGAAAATAACATGAAAAAGATGATGGTAAACTGTGCGGTCTGCGACATGCGGAACGTGTCGGAGGAAACGCTGAAAAGCTATGAACAGATCACGGTGAACGCGGCGACGATGATCGTGACGCCGGAGAAAAAGGACCTGATCAACCGCTACAACGTGACGATGAACGTCGCGGACGTGATCGAGGTGCCCGCGGGCGAAAACGTACGCGTCATCAGTCAGAACGGTTCGTACGAGCTGACGGCGGAGCGCGCGCCGAAGGACGGGGAGACGGTGATCCTGCTCGTCAACGGCGTGCTGAATATCGACGCCGACGCTGCGGAAGCGGCTCAAAAATACTACCAGATCAACGTGAACGGCGCGGTCACGATGCCGAAAAGCATCTCCGGCAGGCTCAACAATCTGAGCGTGAACGGCTCGATCAGCGCCTATCCGGACGGCGCGATTCAACTGAGCCGCAACGCGGAGATCGACAAAACCTTCCCGCTCCGCGCAAAGGAGAACGCGCTCTACTGGGCGTTCCGCAGGCTGATCTTCACCGACCTTGCGCTCGACACGGAAAAGCTGCGCAACCGGAACGTGCGCTTCGCGGCAAAGACCGCGCTGATCGCGGAATCGCTCGCCGAAGCGGTCGTGCCGATGCTTTCGGAGGATACGGATATCCTGATCGTTCCGGACGGGACGGCTTTCGTGAATTCCGACGCGAAAATGAACCGCCGGTTTCTCAAAAAGTTCAGAACGAAGGCGTACATCAACGGTGATCTGACCGTGGAAGACGACGCGGCGGAGGTCCTTCCCGCGATTGAATACCTGTACGTCAACGGCGACGTCAAGCTGCCCGAGGCGCTTGCGGACGCGTTCGAGGACGTCGACGCGCACTATGACGAGATCGTGATCCAGAAGAAGGTCGGCAAGATCATCGAGGACCATGTCCGCGCGACCGTGGACAAGGCGCTGCTCGAAAAGTACGCCGACGGGATCCTGGTGACCGACTGCGCCATGGTGCACATCGCAAAGGACGTGCCGAGCGAGCTTATCTTAGAACGCCTCACCATTGCCGACTGCGCAAAGGTCTTCTGCACCGAGGAGCAGGAAGCGGCGGTCGGCGCGGTCTCCAAGGACGTCGCTTCGATCGGCGGCGACGAGAGCCTGAAGGATGAGATCACCGGCGCGCTGCATCTGAACCCCGAGTTCAAGGTCATCAACGCTTCGGACTACGTGATGTAATGATCGGCCGGCAGAACATCAAATAAAAGCATCAAAATCGCCCGCGGGTGTTGAACCTGCGGGCGGTTTGTGTTAAGATGGTAAAAAATAACCATAGGGGGACAAGATATGAACCTGAATCATGTGACCGACACCGTGCTGTATATCGGCGTCAACGACCATGCGATCGACCTCTTTGAGGGACAGTACGTCGTTCCGAACGGCATGGCATACAATTCCTACGTTGTGATGGATGAGAAGATTGCCGTGTTCGATACGGTCGACGCGCGCTTCAAGCATGAATGGCTCGACAACCTCGAAAACGCGCTTGCGGGCCGTAAGCCGGACTATCTGATTGTGCAGCACATGGAGCCGGACCATTCGGCGAACATCATGACGTTTGCGAATCAGTACCCGGAAGCAAAGATCGTCGCGTCCAATAAGGCGTTTACGATGATGCAGAATTTCTTCGGCACCGATTTTGCGGATCGCCGCGTTGTGGTGGGCGAGGGCGACACGCTTCCGCTCGGCGCACACACGCTTGCGTTCGTGACCGCGCCGATGGTGCATTGGCCCGAGGTTCTGATGACCTACGACACCAAGGACAAGATCCTGTTCTCCGCGGACGGCTTCGGCAAGTTCGGCGCGCTGGACGTTGAGGAAGACTGGGCGTGCGAAGCGCGGCGGTACTATTTCGGCATCGTCGGCAAGTACGGCGCGCAGGTGCAGGCGGTATTGAAGAAGGCGGCAAATCTTGACATTCAGACGATCTGCCCGCTGCACGGTCCGGTCCTAAAGGAGAACCTCGGCTACTATCTGAACCTCTATCAGACCTGGTCGAGCTACGGCGTCGAGAGCGACGGCGTGTTTATCGCCTATACCTCGGTTTACGGCAACACGAAGAAGGCGGTTGAACTCCTTGCGGACAAGCTGAAAGCGAAGGGCTGCCCGAAGGTCAGTGTTGCAGACCTCGCGCGCGAGGATATGGCGGAGGCGGTGGAGGACGCGTTCCGCTACGGCAAGCTTGTCATTGCGTCCACGACCTATAACGCCGACGTGTTCCCGTTCATGCGGACCTTCCTTGAGCACCTCGTCGAGCGCGGCTATAAGAAACGCACGATCGGCGTCATCGAAAACGGCAGCTGGGCGCCGATGGCGGCAAAGGTCATGAAGGGCATTCTGGAACCCTGCAAGGATCTGAAGTACACCAACGCAAGCGTGAAGATCATGAGCGCGATGAACGACGAGAACAAGCAGCAGATCGAGAGCTTGGCGAATGAGCTTTGCGAGGAATACGAAGCGCGCAACAGCGAGACCGCGAACAAGAACGATCTCACCGCGCTGTTCAACATCGGCTACGGTCTGTACGTCGTGACTTCGAACGACGGCAAGAAGGACAACGGCTGCATCGTGAACACGGTCTCGCAGGTCACGAACCAGCCGAACCGCATTGCGGTCTGCATCAACAAGCAGAACTACACGCATCACGTCGTGAAGTCGACCGGCATCATGAACGTCAACTGCCTCAACATCGAAGCGCCGTTCAAGGTGTTCGAGAACTTCGGCTTCCGGAGCGGCCGCAACGTGGACAAGTTCGCAAACTGCACGCCGATGCGCTCGGACAACGGGCTTGTGTTCCTGCCGCACTACATCAATTCGTTCATGTCGCTGAAGGTCGAGCAGTACATCGACCTCGACACGCACGGCATGTTTATCTGCTCCGTCACCGAAGCGCGCGTCATCAACCGCGTCGAAACGATGACCTACACCTACTACCAGAAGAACGTCAAGCCGAAGCCCGCGACCGAGGGCAAAAAGGGCTGGGTCTGCAAGGTCTGCGGCTACGTCTACGAGGGCGACGAGCTGCCCGAGGATTTCATTTGCCCGCTGTGCAAGCACGGCGCCGCCGACTTCGAGCCGATCAACTGACATTCGGTCGGTTGAAATTCTTTCAACCGGCTGGTTTTCGGGATACAAGAAAAGCCGTCCGTTTTTCGGGCGGCTTTTTTGTTCGGTTCAGCCGGCGATCGGAAATAGGCCGTAAGGCAGCGCTGCGTTGACAAGGTCGACCGCGGTCGGCACGATCAGGATCAGCATCATGGCAATCAACGCGGCGACGTGCCCGGGCGTTTTTGCGTGATCGGTGAGGATCGGATCGAACGCTTTGACTTTTTTGAACGCCCAGGCCGCAGCGGTATAGAGCGCGCGTCCGAAGACGCCGCCGAGCGTATTGCAGATCAGATCGTCCATGTCCGCTACGCGTCCGATAAAGAATTGCAGAAACTCAATGCAGAGGGAAAGCAAAAAGCAGATCAGCACGGTTTTCCATGCGCCCTTCCTGAGCGGGGAGAACACGCACGGCAGCAGCCCGCCGAGCGGCATGAACAGACAAACGTTCCACATGATCTGGCTCGACCACAGCCCGTCGTCCCACTGCAGTGCGTAGAGGAACGAATCGCCCGGGAGAAGATGCAGACGCTCATCGAGCGTCAGCGGGATGTCCGTGGACGCCCAGAAGAACGTCACATAGATCAATGCGATCAGGTATCCGATCAGCAGATAATTCACAAAATGCCGGATGAACGGATACGGCTTTCGCTTCACATGCAGGAGGATCGCGAGCGGCAGATACAGGATCGCCGCTGCGATCGCCGAAAACGGCAGAAAAGCAAGCGCGGTTTGAAGATACGTCATAAGGCAGCCTCGTGTTTTTGATAGGCATATTTTACCGTACAAATGCATCCAAAATGTCAAATCATTGAGAATAAGTTGTAAGGAAGGTGTAAATCCTGCACGATTCGACGGGATCATCGGAATTTCGGTAGACAAGTCGGTCGTTCCCTGTTATAATGCAAGACATGAAACGCGAAATTTGCAAAAAATTGACGGCAGCCTGTCTGGTTCTGCTGATGAGCATTCCGCTTCTCGGCTGCGAAGGGCTCTCCCCGAAAGAGACGGCGGCAACGCCCGTCCCGACCGCGGTTCCGACCGAAGCGCCTACCGCCGAACCGACGCCGGAGACGGTCCTCGAGCATGTTCAGCTTTCCACCTCCGAACCGACGGAAACGCCGGCGCTGCCGGATACGCCGGAGCCGACGCCCGTTTCGACACCGCGGCAGAACGGACCGGAGCCGACGCCGTTTTCGATCGTGTGGATGAGCGATACGCAGAACCTCAGCCGGCATTATCCCGAGGTGTTCAACGGCATGCGCGACTGGATCCTGAATGAACAGGAAGCGCAGAACATCGTGTTCTTCGTTCACACGGGCGATGTGGTGGACGGCTGTTCCCAGTTTATGTGGGACAACGCCTCGATCGCGCTTCTTCCGCTCCTGTATCGGATCCCGGGCATGATCGTGAGCGGCAATCACGACATTTCCAGCGAAATGAAACAGAAGCTCTTTTATGAGCGCCCGTACGCGATGATGACGCGGAAGGAGGGGCAGTTCTTCCAGAACGGCGAGTGCGCCTATCAGACCTTTACGGCGGGCGGGGACGAATTCCTGGTGTTCGGGCTCGGTTACCGGATGAACAGTCCGAACCTGTGGAAATGGGTTTCCTCCGCCGTCAAAGCGCATCCGGACGCCGTGATCCTGTTTGTGACGCATGAGGGACTGCAGCAGGACAACACGTACAGCGGGCAGACGAAAGAGCTTTTGAAACACATCGTAAGAAACACGCCCGGCGCGAAGATGCTTTTGTGCGGACACTACGACGGCATTCTGCGGCATGAGGAATGGATCGACGACGACAAAGACGGAGAAAGCGACCGCTGCTTCTATACGCTGATGTTCAACGTGCAGGACGATGTCGAAGAGGGGCTCGGGTATATGCGGATCCTGACGTTTTATCCGGCGGACCGGCATATTGAGGTGAAAACGTATTCGCCGTGGTTCGACCGGTGGGACTACCCGAAGGCGCAGCCGGAGGAGAATCGGTTTATCCTCGAAAACGCGTATTGAGCCATCCGAAAAAACGTGTCGGCAAGCCGCGCGAAAATTGACTTTTTCTGTAAATAACGATATAATTAATTTTACTTATTCTGATTGACAAGGATTCAGATGCGATGATGAAATTACAACGGACAAAACGGTTTCTGCTGTTCCTTTTGGCACTCGTCATGATGCTTCCGGCATTTTCGCTTGCCGAAGACACACATTCGCGGGCGGAAGGCGCGCTCCCATGTGAATACACGGTTCCGGACGAGGCCAAATCCTACGTCCGGCAGCTGTATGACAACGATCCGCTTACGACGGTCACGCTGCGTCGGAACGAACAGCTTATCATGACCGTGCCGTCCGGCGCGTCCACGCTGTTTATCGAGTTTTATGAGGCGAGTCAGAATTACACGCTGACGCTTTATGATGCGGAAAATCACCTGATCGATACGGTCAGAGATATGTCAAAGTGCGGGTTTCTTCGCGTTCCGCTCGACAAAAAAACCGCCAAGGCGGTGTTGACGACCGCATCGCGCTTCCTGGCGATCAGCGAATGCTATCCCGCTTCGGATGAAAGCCTGCTGCCGTTCCCGGACACGGGCAAGCGAGCCGACATATTGGTAATCCTGAATGAGCCGGGCGATGAACTCACCAAGCTCGGAGGCGTTCTGCCGATGCTCTGCGGCGAACACGGTCTTACCGCGCAGGTCGTGTACATGATGTCTGCCGACGGTTATACATCCACGCAATGTATGCAGGTGCTGCAGCGGATGGGTATCCAAAGAGCGCCGCATTTCGGCATCGGCGTAAAAAGACCGTACACGGTAACCGACAGCTCGTCGCTTACTGCGTTGAAACTGACGCAGAACTCGCTGATGAAGCTGCTGACGACGGAGATCCGGACCTGCCGCCCGAAGATTATCATTACGCTCAATGCGGACAAGGAGCAGGACGTATATCTGGACGGATTCATAGCGCGCTCGGTCATTAAGGCGGCGGAAACGGTGGAGGACGAGAAAAGCGATAAGGATAGCAAGCCGTTTAAGGTCAGCAAGCTTTACACACTGTCCGATTCGGGCGAAACGGTTTTTTCGGGTGAACAGCTGCTGTATGCATACGACGAAATCCGCGCGGACGCGTTTGCGGATATGCTCTATGAGCTCTACCGCGAGCAGCGGGTGTATCGGAGAGATATGCCGGATACGCTGCGGTTCAAGCTGGAAAAAAGCACGGTCGGAGAGGACCAGACGGGCGATAATCTTTTGGAAAACCTGTCTTTGGATTCTTTCTCCGGCTATCGCGATCTGACGCCGACGCCGGAACCGACGCCGGAACCGACACCCGAGCCGACGGAAGAGCCGACGCCGGAACCGACACAGGAGCCGACTGCGGGATCGACGGAAGCGCCGACACAGGAACCGACCGCGGAACAGACGCCGGAACCGACGCAGACGGACGAAGAAACGCCGAGCAAGTTCCCGCTTTGGTGGATCCCGGGAGCAATCGGTCTTGCGTGCGCGGTTGCGTTGTGGTTTTTGATGCCGAAATACGCAAAGGCGAGGATCATTCTTTGCCTGATCCTGCTGATCGTCGGTATCGTCCTGTCGGTGTTTATGATGAGCGGGGCGAAGAAGCCGGAGGAACAGACGGTTGTTTCCGCGGAGCCGACGGAAGCGCCCACGCCCGAGCCGACAGAAGAACCGATCGAGATCCGCGCTCCGGAGAAGACATCGGAGCCCACGGAGGTGCCGATGCCGGAACCGACCGAGGAACCGACGCCGGAACCCACGCCGACCCCTGCGCCGACGGCACGCCCGGACGACGAATACTATCTTGAGGGCGACGGCGAGAAATACGAGCTGGATTTTGAAAACGGGCATTGGTGGTATAAAAACAACGTTCTTTCCATCGATGTTCGCGAGGTCCATACGACGATGGAAGAGAATCACCCGCTGATCTATTATGTCGCGGATATCCGTATGCGGGATTATTCCAGCTATCGTTCGGGAGTCCGGCCCTTTACGCAGCCCTGGATCTATTCGCGGCAGGAGAAAGCGGTTCTGGCGATTACGGGTGACAATCTGGATCAGGCGGAAAAGGAGCTCAAGGGCTGTCTGCTTCGCAAGGGCGTATTCTATTGGAACGCCAGACAGGCAGACACGCTGGTCATTTGGAACGACATGTCGCTCAGCGTGATCCCGAAGGGCAAAGGCTCGGAACGCGTGCTGATGGATCGCGGTGTGCGCGACACCTACGGTTTCGGACCGATCCTGGTTGAAAACGGCAAGATCAGCGACTCTACGCTCCGGAATCGCGTTGAT
The DNA here is from genome assembly GCA_947168855.1 of uncultured Clostridia bacterium. Lineage (GTDB taxonomy): Bacteria > Bacillota > Clostridia > Christensenellales > CAG-138 > UBA3792. The sequence goes on along the minus strand of CAMVNO010000001.1, from coordinate 447,844 downwards.
CATGTCAACCCGCGCTGCGGTATCGGCATGGTTGAGCCAGGACACTGGATCGCGATTGCAACCGAGGGACGGCAGATCGGATTTTCATACAGTATCTCGCTTCCGTACTTTGCGCAGATGTTCATCGACTACGACTGCTCGGTTGCGTTCAACATGGACGGCGGCTCGTCGGTCGGCATGGTGTTCATGGGCGAGGCGCTGAACCGCCATTACAAGAAGGGGACGACCGATACGCAGCGGCCGTGGACCGACGCTTTGATGTTCGGCTACAGCGAGAACGTTCCGGATCCGAGTGTTCCGACCATTCACGACGGATTCCGGCATGATTTCTGATTGCATGATCGTACAGACGGGAAAGGAGACGAACAAGCTGCGGCATGGATAAGACGCACGGACTGACCGGTAACGCATTGAAGCTTATCGCGATCGCAGCGATGACCCTGGACCATGTGCTCTGGATCCTGTTCCCGGGATACCAGCATATGCCGTGGCTTCTGGCGCTGCACGCGATCGGCCGCATCACCGCGCCGATCATGTGGTTCTTTATTGCGGAAGGCTATCTGCATACGCACGATTTCAAAAAATACGCCCTGCGGCTGCTGCTGTTTGCCTTCATCTCGCATTTTGCCTACTGCTTTGCATTCGGCATATCTTTCCTGCCGTTTGTAAAGAGCGTATTCAATCAGACGAGCGTCATTTGGTCGCTGTTCTGGGGACTGATGGCGATCCGCCTCTTTGATTCGGATCTCAAAACGTGGCTGAAGTTCCTGCTGCTCGTGCCGATCCTTGCGGTCAGCTTTCCTTCCGACTGGTCTTGCATTGCGGTCATGGCGATCCTGTACTTTTGGGGCAAGCGCGAAAGCTTTGCAAAGCGCATGATCTGGATGATGGTCTGGACGGCGGCGTATGCGCTCGTCTATTTCTTCTTCATTGACAAGATCTACGGCGTTCTGCAGCTGTGCACCGCGCTGTCGATCCCGCTGCTGCGGCTCTATAACGGCAAGCGCGGCACTTGGAAGGGCATGAAGTGGCTGTTTTACATCTACTATCCTGCGCATCTCATCCTTGTCGGCGTTCTGCGTCTCCTACTTTTGGGCAACGCCGGCGTGATGATCGGCGGATGATCCAACTGCGGGTTGAATGAACTCTTGAACGGCGCGCTTTATCAAGCAGCGCCGTTTTGCTATCCTGTGTACAGAACGAAACAGGAGGAAACAACAATGGAATTCGGAAAACAGTTCAAGGAGCTCCGCACGGCGCGCGGGCTCACGCAGGAGACCGTCGCGGCAAGCTTAGGCGTGACGGGGCAGGCGGTCAGCCGCTGGGAACGCGGCGAAACGCTGCCGGACATCTCCCTCCTGCCGGAGATCTCCGCATATTTCGGCGTCACGATCGACGCGCTGTTCGCGCTTTCCGACGACACGCGCATGGACCGCATCCAGAACATGATCTGGGACGTCAAGGTGTTCGATCCCGCAGTCGTCGAGACCGAACGGCGGTTTTTGATCGAGAAAGGCATGAAGGAGCCGGATAACCCGAAGCCCTACGCATTGCTTGCGGACATGGAGAACCACCTTGCCAAGCAGTGCAGAGAACGCGCCGAGCTTGCCGCAAAGGAAGCGATCCGCCGCGATCCCTATAACCGCATCGCGTACGGCGAGCTGTATGACGCCATGGGCGGACGCGGCGCGGACTGGTACTGCTGGACACATCACAGGGGAATCGAGTTCTGGAAAGCGCACCTGAAGGCGCATCCGGACGCATCACGCGCGTATCTGTATCTGATGGATCTTCTGATCGACGACCAGCGCTTTGACGAGGCGCGGGAAGCGGTGAAGGAAATGGCAAAGCACGAAATGACCTTCCGCGTGCCGCTCTATGAGGGCAATATCGAATGGTTCGCGGGGAATCGGGATCTTGCCGTGCAGCATTGGAACCGCATGTGCGAAACGTATGCCGGCGAGTGGATGGTCTGGCTGTCCATGGGCGACGTGTATGCCCGCGCAGGGCAATTCGAGCAGGCGATCGCCATGTACGAAAAAGCGATGGAGATCCAGAAGCCGCCGCGGATGGTGGACGCGCTGGAAGCGATCGCGCAGGTATGCGAGCGCACGGGCAATTATCATCGTGGGATCGAAGCGCTCGAACGTGAGATCACGATTCTCAGGGAGGACTGGAACACCGCAAGCGGAGAAACGGTGGATTCCGTCCGCCGTGAGATCGAGCGGCTGAAAGCGCGCGCATAAAACGCGAAATACAGAAACGGGAGCGATCCCGCTTCTTCTGCGACACGGCATGCGCCGTGTCACGGTGTACCCCTCCACCGTGTGACGGTGGACCCCTCCCTCGCGTGACGGTGGACCCCCCACCGTGTGGTGAGGGGGAAATAAATAATAATAGTAAAAAGATAATGGGCGACGTCCCGTCAGTCAGTCATAACGCGCGCGAGGGACATGACGCGACGGGACAGGGGAGAGCCGATTCAGAACAGCAGGGAGAGAAGACCGACGAGGATCGAAGCGCCGATCCCGTAAACGAGGACCGGACCGGCGATCGTGAAGAGCTTTGCGCCGACGCCGAGCACGAAGCCCTCGGGGCGGTATTCCATGGCAGGCGCGGCGATCGAGTTCGCAAAGCCCGTGATCGGCACGACCGTGCCCGCGCCCGCAAACGACGCGATCCGGTCGAACACGCCGAGACCGGTCAAAAGCGCGGTGAGAAAGATCAGCGTCATCGAGCTGACCGTGGAAGCGTCCTTGTCCGAAAGCGGGATCAGAAGCGCCAGGTCGTGGATGCCCTGCCCGAGCACGCAGATCAGTCCGCCGACGAGGAACGCCTTGAGACACTGCAGCGCGGCGGGACTTTTCGGCGCGCGACGCGCGACCTCCTTTTGATACGCTTTTGCGTCGAACGGCTGCTTCACGGGCGCACGCCTTTCTCCGGGTGCTCCGGCGTTCTTGTTTCGCGGTCCGCGGGCAGCTTTTCGCCGCCGCAGCCATGCGGATGGATGGGGTAAAGAACGGTATGATGCGGCATAGACACCTCCGAACGGCTGATCGCCGGTTTGATACGGTTAATTTGCGCAGATGCGCAAAAAAATATACCGAAATACTTGAAAATATTGCTTGACAGACAGGGCTCTTTTTGTTATTATAACCGAGTGCCATTGGGTGGAACTGCGTCACAGCCCCGACATCAGAACGCCGAATGCAGCAAAGATTTACAAAATTTATATATCGGAGGAATCGCCATGAAGTCTTATATGGCAAAGGGCGAAACCGTTGAGCGCAGCTGGTATGTCGTGGATGCGACGGACATGGTTCTTGGCCGTCTGTCCAGCCAAGTTGCTGCGATTCTCCGCGGTAAGCACAAGCCCATCTTTACGCCTCACGTTGACTGCGGTGATCACGTGATCATCATCAACGCCGAGAAGGTCCGTCTGACCGGCAAGAAGCTGGATCAGAAGACCCACATCCACCACACCGGTTTCCCGGGCGGAATCAGAGAGGTCAACTATCGCACCCTGCTTCAGACCAAGCCGGAGTTCGCGGTTTATGAATCCATCCGCCGCATGATGCCGAAAGGCCCGCTGGGCGACAAGATGCTCAAGAAGCTTCGCGTCTATGCAGGACCGAACCACAACCACGAAGCACAGCAGCCTGAGATGCTGGAGCTCAAGTAATCGGAAAGGAGAACGACTATGGCAAAGATCGCTTACATCGGCACCGGCAGACGCAAGAAGTCCGTCGCGCGCGTTCGTCTTCTCCCCGGCACCGGCAACATCACGATCAACAAGCGTGACATCGAGGAGTATTTCGGTCTCGAAACCCTGAAGATGATCGTCCGTGCGCCCTTGGTTCTCACGAACCTTTCCGAAAAATACGACGTGAACGTGAACGTCTACGGCGGCGGCACGACCGGCCAGGCGGGCGCGATCCGTCACGGCATTTCCCGCGCGCTGCTCTCCGCAGATCCGGAGCTTCGCGGCACGCTGAAGAAAGCGGGCTTTTTGACCCGCGATCCGAGAATGAAGGAACGCAAAAAGTACGGTCTGCATGCAGCCCGCCGTGCGCCCCAGTTCTCCAAGAGATAATTGTCTCAAACAAAAAGTCCTGTGCTTCGGCACGGGACTTTTGCTGTTTATGCTTCGGTTTCGAGAAACGGATATTTCTTTTTGAGAAAATACCGGTAATCCGGCGCGTCGGCAGCGTTCCGGTATTCGTCGAACGTCGTTTGGCGGATCCATTCGAGCTTGCGTTCGGAAAGCTCGGAAAAACGGGTGATGACGATTTTGCCTTCGCGCTCGGCTTTCAGGAGCGCTTCCAACGCGTCCGGCACGATCTCGCACGAGGCGACCCGCTGCGGCGTTTCGGCATAGAAGCAGCTGCGGATCTTCTCAAACGGAATCACGGCTTCGGACGGCTCGACCGTATAGATATAGCTTTGCACGCCTGCATAGGTGTCCGCAAGCGCGTTTTCGTAATACTCCGAAAAATGCAGAAGTCCGTCCTTCGCGAAGCCGTAGGTCGCCCATTTCTGCCACTTGCCGGTATGGACGAACCCGTCCTCGCGGCAGGTCTTTTCAACTGCGTTGGACAGATACACCAGCACGTTTTCGCGCTTGTCCGAAAAATAGATGCGCGGCACGCCCTCATTGGAGGTGCGCGGTTCAAGCATTGCGATCCCGGGCGTCTGCGATGCGTGATACAGCATGTTTCGTTCTCCTTTCGGCTTCTGCTTCCTGCTTATCATAACCGTATCTGACAAAAAAGGAAAGACTTGAATTCCTCTGCCGAACGTGCTATACTGTAATCACTGAAGAGGGATCCCGTGCTTGTTGCGCGGGATCCTTTTTTGCAAGGCAATTCTCTTGCGAACCTGCAGAGAAAATGACAGGTCAGTGCGGATAAGCAGCAAATATACGGCAGACTGATATTGACGCATTTCCAATTCTAGCATATACTGAATAATCATATATCAATGCTTTAAGGAGAATAAAAATGAATACGGAAGCGTTTGTTAAATTCAGAAATGACATCGTGAAAAACTGCAGCCGCATCATCATCGGTAAGGATGAGGCGATCGAGCAGCTTGCGATCAGCCTCATAGCATCCGGTCACGTTCTGCTGGAGGACGTGCCGGGCACGGGAAAGACCATGCTGCTGCGTGCCTTTTCCCGCAGTATAGACGGTGCGTTCCGCCGTATTCAGTTTACTCCGGATCTGCTGCCGTCGGACCTTACCGGTATCAACTTCTTCAATCAGAAGACCGGCGAGTTCGAGTTCCGTCCGGGCCCGCTCTTCGCGCAGATCATTCTTGCCGATGAGATTAACCGCGCAACGCCGCGCAGCCAGTCTGCGCTGCTTGAGGTAATGGAGGAAAAGCAGATCTCCGTCGACGGCAAGAGTTACAAGATGACTGAGCCCTACATGGTCATGGCTACGCAGAATCCTATTGAATCCTACGGAACGTTTCCGCTGCCCGAAGCGCAGATGGACCGCTTTTTCATGCGTCTGAAGCTCGGTTACATGACCCGCGATCAGGAAATCTCCGTTCTCCGTCGCCCGGACTCCAAGCAACTTCTTGAGGATATACAGCCGATCATCGGCAGTGAAGAGATCGCGGCGCTTCGTGCAGACTTTGCGGAGATCCGTGTCAGCGACGACGTTGCCGGCTATATCATGGATATCGTTCAGCGTACGCGTACGGACGAGAATATCACCAACGGCGTATCCACGCGCGGTTCACTTGCGCTTTACCGCGCGAGCCAGATCTACGCCGCAATGCAGGGCCGCGATTACGTTATACCCGAAGACGTCAGAAAAGAAGCCCTTTACGTCCTTCCGCACCGCATCATGCTCACGAGCAGCAGACACAGCAACAATGTGAACTTCATGGAAAAGCTGATAGAAGACATCAAAGTGCCGCTCGAGTGATATGGTTACAACAGTACTGTTTCTGATCGTTATAATCGTTCTTGCAATCGAAGGCATCAGCGTTTGGGGCAACAAACGCAAGCTTCAGGTGGAGTTTGACCTGGATACAACGCTTGTGGAACCCGGCGAAACGGCGACGCTGTATTATTCTGTCCGTAATCCGTATCGGCTGCCGCTGCTGTTCGTGGGATTCACGCTGTATCTTGGGAACGACGTGACCGTCTGTGAGGATAAGGAATACAGCCGGGTGCATGTCAGCGTGTATGACGCGGGCACAAGCGTAAAGCATCATTTTTACCTGCCGGCGCACAGCCAATTCAGCGGGAAACTGCGTTTTTCGCTGAACGGACGGGGCATGCACGATCTCGGTCAGTATTTTCTGGAGACCGGCGATTTTCTGGGGCTTTTTCCGATCATGGGCAACGGGAGAATCTATAAAAGGATCGTCTGCACGTCCCAAAAATACGGTGCAGGGGAGCTTGCGATCTCCGGGGGCGAGATGGGAGAAGTATCTGTCAGGCGGTTCATCATGGACGACCCCACGATGTTTCTCGGCTACCGTGAGTACACGGGCCGCGAGCCTATGAAGCAGATCTCGTGGAAGCAGACGGCCAAAGCCGGCAGGCTGATGGTGCGTGTAAACGATTATACCAGCGATCGCGTCGTCACCATTCTGGTGAATATGTACAGCTCGCTGCGTCCGCAGCTGGAGAACTGCCTCAAGCTTGTCCGGACGGTCTGTGAACAGCTCGAAGAAGCGAAGATCCCGTATGAGCTGATGACGAACGGCGATCTGCTGTCCGTGCATGAGGGGATGGGAAGGGAGCATCTGTTTTACATCCTTCGCAGGATCGGTATCTCAAGGCTTGCGGGATTCACGAGCTTTGGCAGCCTGATAGACCGCTGCGTACGCCGCAGGCGCAGCAACAGCCGCTATATCGTCATTACTCCTGCCGCAGGGCCGGAAGAAAACGCTTTGATAGATTACCTCGGAAGCCATGTCGACAGCAGACCGATCGTGATGATCCCGAATGAAACGGGAGAGGCGGCGCAATGAAAAAGATCAGTGTTTCAAAGCTGTTTGCTCCGATGCGCGTCTGCGCGGAAATGAGCTTATACTATTACATGCTCGCTGTTTTGACACTTTCCGTAGAGTATAATGTGTCAACGGAAAAGGGCGTTTACGGCGTGGTGTCAAACATGATCGCGCCCTGGCTGACCCAACTGCTGATCCTTGTCGGTGCGTGTTTTGCCATCGGATTCCTGATCGTACGCATCAACAACGCCTTTCTGCGCTTTATCCTGGCCCTTTTGCCCGGTATAAGCTTTTTCATGAGCACGCCGGAACTGACCGTACTGATCCACGCCGCAGCATGGGTTTACTATGTGATTTATATGACGGTCGGGAGTTTTGACGTGTACATCGACGTATACAGACGGCGTTGCCGGCTGCTGTTCGTTCTCGCGCTGATCCTGACGTGCCTGCTGATCATCTATCACTTCGGCAATGAGGCGTGGTACGGCAACACGCTTTTCGGGGGAGAGGTGTTCGGTCTTTTCTTCTTCATATTGACAGTGTTCTCGCTGCGCGGCATGCGCTTGAGCACCGGCGCTCCGGCAAAAATGCGGCTCGTCGACGCCGCGAACGTTGTTGCTCTGCCGTTGGTCCTCATCTTCGCGTTTTTCCTGCTGCGCGGTGCGGTACCCGTTTTTACGTGGATCATTGCGAAGATTACGCAAGCTTTGAATTGGCTGATCCATCTGTTTTCGCCGCAAAACGACGAGTCCGGCGTCTTTATTCCCGATGAAGACTTTGACGCCGTCAAGGAAATCGAGGATCCGATTAACCTGCGGGACGCGAGGGAGCCGGGTCAGAGCATCGATGCGGGAACAGGTACAAATCCCCATGTCCGCATTTCGAGTGAAGCCTGGCTGTGGATCCTGATCGCGATTTTGGTATTGGCTTTGATTTATATCGCGATAAGACAGATACGCGGCAGACAGAAAGGCAATGAGAAGGCAAAGCTTGCGCACGAGCACATCGAAAGATTGCCGCGTGAAACGTATTCACGCCGTCAAACCGGCGAGTCGACACTCCCGACAAACGTCAATAAGATCCGTAAAGCGTACCGGTCGTATCTGCAGTATATCCGTTCTTCCGGTGTTAAGGTATTCCCATGCGACACTTCGGAGGACGTGTTGGAAAACACGTCGGAACATCTGAAAATACCGGAGAACGCGGCTCTGCGTGAAGTGTATATCGCTGCTCGCTACGGCAATCCAGACGCCGTCACATCTGAGCAGGCGGAAGAGGCTAAACACTGTTTGACGTTGATTAAAGGCAAAGACCTGAAAGGCGCAGCGCAGTAAAACAGTAATAAAAAAGGAGATATGCAACATGAAACAAACCGTACTTCGCAAGTATGCAAAGCTGATTGCCCGAAAGGGCGTCAACATCCAAAAGGGACAGGATGTTCGCATCGCCTGCGAACTCGACCAGCCCAAGTTTGTCGAGCTGCTGGTGGACGAATGCTACAAGGCAGGCGCCCGGACAGTCAAGGTGGAGTTCAGACATCAGCCGCTGGCGAAGCTGCATGTCCGTCACCAGACCGTCACCGCGATGGCGAAGGTTGAGGAATGGGAGAAGGCACGGCTTCGGCATTACATCGACACGCTGCCCTGCACGATCTTCCTGGATTCCTCGGATCCGGACGGTCTGAAGGGCATCAACCAGGCAAAGATGGCGAAAGCCAATCGCAAACGCTGGCCCATTGTCAAGCCTTTCCAAGACGAGATGGAAAACAAATACCAGTGGTGCATCGCGGCCGTGCCCGGCGCGGCATGGGCGAAGAAGCTCTTCCCCGAACTGCCGAAGGGGAGGGCGATCGAAAAGCTGTGGGAAGCCATCCTCTTTACCTCCCGCGTGACCGAGGATCCCGTGGCGGAATGGGAAGCCCACGATAAGGATCTGAACGACCGCTGTGAGTATCTCAACGGTCTCGGCATTGCCGAGCTCCGCTACCGGGGCGACAACGGCACCGATCTGCGCGTCGGCATGATCCCCGAAGCCATCTTTAAGGGCGGCGGCGACCGCACCAAGGGCAGAGGCGTATTCTTCAACCCCAACATTCCCACCGAGGAATGCTTCACCTCCCCGATGCGCGGCAAGGCGGAGGGTATCGTCTATGCCACCAAGCCCCTGTCCTACAACGGCGAGCTGATCGAGAACTTCTCGGTCCGCTTTGAAAACGGTAAGGCCGTCGAGGTCAAGGCAGAGAAGAACCAGGCGCTGCTGGAGCAGATGATTTCGATGGACGAGGGTGCAGCCTATCTGGGCGAGTGCGCGCTGGTTCCCGTGAACTCCCCGATCGCCGAATCCGGTCTGCTGTTTTACGACACGCTGTTCGACGAGAATGCCGCCTGCCATCTGGCGCTGGGCATGGGCTTTGCCGACACGATCCGGGGCTTCGAGGATAAGACGCTGGAAGAGTGCCGGAAGCTCGGCATCAACGACTCGATGGAGCACGTCGACTTCATGATCGGCTACGAGGGACTGGACATTGACGCGGTCACATTTGACGGCAGGATCGTGCCGATCTTCCGGCGCGGCAAATGGGCGTTTGAAGTCTGAAAGCGGGAGATCATCCCGATAAAAAGGGCGCGGGAAACGTAAGCGTTCCGCGCAATGGATCTGTACCGTATGGAATAGTACGATTAAGAACCCTTCGGGGTTCTTTTTCTGTTGCGAAAACAACGTGACTGTGATAATATAATATTTGTAAAAGTTTGTGCGGAGGCGAGAATCATGCGGATCCTGATCAAAAACGGAACGGTCGTACGGTCGACCGGCAGGAAACAGGCGGACGTTCTCATAAAGGACGGAACGATCGCAAGGATCGCGCCGAACATCGACGCGGCGGCGGACCGCGTGATCGACGCGGCGGGCTGTTACATCTTTGCCGGCTTCATCGACACGCACACGCATTTCGACCTTGATCTGGGCGTGACGGTCACGGCGGACGATTTCGAGACCGGCACCAAGGCGGCGGTCGTCGGCGGCACGACCACGGTGCTCGATTTTGCGACGCAGGACCACGGCATGACGATGCACGACGCGCTCGATCTCTGGCACAAAAAGGCGGAGAAGAGCTCCTCAAACTACGGCTTTCACATGGCGGTGTCCGAATGGAACGACGCGCGCAAAGCCGAGGTCGACGACATGTTCCGGGCGGGCGTCAGCTCGTTCAAGATGTATATGGTCTACGACGCGATGCGGGTGAACGACGGGCAGATCTACGACGCGCAGAAATACATCGGTGAACGCGGCGGCGTGATCGGCGTGCATTGCGAAAACTACGATGTGCTGCAGGCACGGATCGCCGAGGAGAAGGCAAAAGGGCATTTCGATCCGACCGCGCATCCGGTTTCACGACCGCAGGCGGTCGAGGCGGAGGGCGTGGCGCGGCTGATGCGGATCGCGGAGCTTTCCGGTTCTCCCGCATGGGTGGTGCATCTGTCCACGGCGGACGGACTCGAGGAGGTCCGCGCGGCACGGAAGCGCGGTGTGGAGGTCTATGCCGAAACGTGCCCGCAATATTTCACGCTCGACGTTTCGCGCTATGCCGATCCGGACGGCGCGAAGTTTGTGATGTCGCCGCCGCTTCGCGAGGCGAAGGACCGCGCCGCGATCCTCGACGGCATGAAAAAGAAGGATATCGACTTTATCGGCACCGACCATTGCTCGTTTACAATGACGCAGAAGGCGCTCGGCAGGGACGATTTCACGAAGATCCCGAACGGCGGCGCGGGGGTTCAAAACCGCGCGGAGCTCGTCTATACCTACGCGGTGCAGACCGGCGCGATCACGCTCGAGCAGATGGCGCTTTTGATGAGCGAGCGGGCGGCAAGGCTGTTCGGCATGTTCCCGCAGAAGGGCGCGCTGCGCGTCGGATCCGACGCGGATCTTGTGATCTTCGATCCGGACGCGCCGCATACGATCTCGTGGAGGACGAACCTGCACGCCTGCGACAATTCACCCTATGAGGGCATGAAAGCGCTCGGACGCACGCGCGACGTGCTCCTGAACGGCGAGCTTGTCGTGGAGAACGGGAAGCTCGTTGAACCGTACCGCGGCAGATACGTCTTCCGCAAGCCCTCGGAAAGGTACAGAAAATGAGAATTGCATTGGTACTGACGGCTGCCGGCAGCGGCAAACGCTTCGGCAGCGACAAGCTGGCATATCCGATCGACGGAAAGCCGATGCTCCTGCACGCGCTGGAGCTCTATGACCGGCTTTCGGACCGGTTTGTTTCGCGTACCGTTGTTTTGCGGACGGGTGCGGAGGAGCGCCGCATGGTCGCCGAGCGCATGGAGTACCGCGTGGCGGAAAACCCCGATCCCGCGCGCGGGATCGCGTCGAGCGTTGTGATCGGCACGGAGAACGCGTTAAAGAACGATCCGGACGGGATCCTGTACGCGGTGGGGGATCAGCCCCGCGTGACCGAAACGACCGTTCTCGCGCTTTTAGACGCGTTTTACAGGGACCCGACGCGCATCGTCGCGCCGATTGCCAACGACCGGCGCGGCAATCCTGTGCTGTTCCCGAAGGACCTCTTTCCGGAGCTTCTGTTGATTTCGGGCGACGTCGGCGGCAGTCAGGTCATCGCAAAGCATCCGGAGCGTCTCACGACCGTCGAGGTCCCGCTCGCGGAGCTGTACGACATCGACACGCCGTTTCGCGAAGAACCGCAATGGTACGTGCTGCACGGCAACATCCTGAGCGTGCCGAAGCTCGGCGAACTTGACGCGGTTCGGAACGGCTATATCGTGCTGAACGCCGACGGCGTGATCGAGGGCGTGTTTGAAACGCTGCCCGAACGGTTCAAAAGCGGTCAGCTTGCGGATTACGGCGACGCGCTGATCCTGCAGTCGTTCTGCGATATGCACCTGCATGCGCCGCAGTATCCGATGCTCGGCATGGGCATGGACCTGCCGCTTCTGGACTGGCTGAACACGTACACGTTCCGCACCGAGGCGCGGTTTGCCGATCCCGAGTACGCGCGGATGCACTACCGCGCGCTTGCCGACCGGCTGGTGGAATACGGCACGACGCGCGTATCCGTGTTCTCATCGCTTCATACGGACGCGACGCTGGTGCTGATGGAGGAGCTTGAGCGCGCGGGCGTTTCGGGCTATGTCGGCAAGGTCAATATGGACCGCAACAGCCCCGAATATTACTGCGAGATGACGAAGGAGAGCAAGCGCGAAACGCTGCGCTGGCTCGACGCCTGCGACCGGTTTACAAGGATCCGCCCGATCATCACGCCGCGGTTCACGCCGTCGTGCACGAACGAGCTGATGGAATGGCTCGGAAAGATCGCAAACGAACGGAACCTGCCGGTGCAGTCACATCTTTCCGAAAACACAAGCGAGATCGCGTGGGTGCTGCAGCTGCATCCGGACTGCAGACAGTACTGGGAGACCTACGAAAAATACGGGCTGTGGAAGAGCGGCACGCTGATGGCGCACTGCATCTACAGCGATGAGCGCGAGCGCGCGGCAATCAAGGCGCACGGCGTGACCGTGGTGCATTGCGCGGATTCAAATACGAATATATCGAGCGGCGTGGCGCCGATCCGCACGATGCTCGACGAGGGGATCCATGTCGTGCTCGGCAGCGATATCGCGGGCGGCGCGAATCTTTCGATGCTGAACGTGATCCAGATGTCGATTCGCGCGTCAAAGATCAAGCGCATCGAAAGCGGCTGGACGCTGCCGTTCCTCTCCGTGGCGGAGGGGTATTATCTCGGCACGACCGCCGGGGCGCTCTGCTTCGGCGCAAAGCCCGGATTCCAAAAGGGCGACCGGCTGCATGCCGTGGTCATCGACGACCGCGAATACCCGGACACGGAACGGCTGACGCTGCGGGAGCGCTTCGACCGCGCGGTCTATATTGCCGAGCCGAAGGACATCGTTGCGGTGTACGGTGAGGGCAAGCGCCTGAAATAACGCATAAAAAACAAGCAAAAACACATCCTATCCGAAAAAAACGGGGGATGTGTTTTTTATGATGTGGACTGCGCGGATCGCGCTTTTGATCCTGCTTTTGCTGACGGCGGGCGGATGGTTCGACACGCTGCTGTTCCGGCACGAAAAGCTCGTGCTGCTGTGCCTTGCGCCGGTCGTGTTCGGACTGAGCTGGCTTCCGTCGCTCAGAACGCCGTCCGTGCGGCTGTGCTTTGCACCGTGCGCGTTTTTCCTGCTGACTGCGGCGCTGTGCCCGACGGATCATCCGTTCGGCGCGCTGCTTGCGGCGCTGTTCGGCGGGTTTCTGGGCTGGAAGCTCTGCGACGCGCTGCCGCTGTTTCTTGAACAGGGGCTGCTGATCGCCGCACCGACGCTGCTGGGCTGCGCGCTCTTCTGCCGCGACGCAAACGCAAAGGCGCTCGCGATTGTTGCGGCGCCCTTTGTGATGCTGTTCTTTCAAATGATCGGGGATTATATGCTGTTCCGCAGCGCGGTGCTGGAGCTCGGAACAGGCGACGCGCTCACGGCGCAGTCAGCGGGATTTCTTTTTCTGCTTGCGGGCGGGTTTGTTCGCGATCGGCTGAACGAGAGGCGAAGGCGTCTGCATGCGCCCGCATAGGGCGGAGGCGATCAGCGCGGTCAGCGGCACGGCAAGGATCAGCCCGATGCTGCCGGAGATGCCGGTGATGACCTCGTGCGTGATATAGTCGCCGGAGAGGATCGCCTTCACATCCCAGCTGTAATACTTTATCAGAAGCAGGTTGACGAGCGCGCCGCCGGTGAACGCCAGGATCAGTGTGTTCGTCATGGTGCCGACCGCGTCGCGTCCGATGCGCATGCCGCTTTTGAACAGCGCGGAAAAGCCCAGATCCGGATTGACCGTTTTGAGCTCGTTGACCGAGGAGGAGATGCTCATCGCAACGTCCATAACGGCGCCCAGAGCGGAGATGATGATGCCGGACACGAACAGCCCGCGGATGTTGATCAGCGTGCCCTGATATTTCGCCTGGATCAGCGTGTCGGTCTCGGCAACGTTGTATTCGAGCCCGTCGAGATGCGCGATCCGGCTTGCGATCACGGCGAACACGCACGCAACGCAGAACCCCGCGACCGTACCGAGGATCGCGGAGAGCGTCTTGCGGCTCAGCCCGTCGAGCAGCACAAAGCAGACGACGGTCATCAAAACGCAGAGGAGCAGCGTGAGCGGGATCGCGTAAAAGCCTCGCAGCAGCGCGGGAACGAGGATAAAGACGACGGCGGCAAGCGTCAGCGCAAGCCCGAGGATCGACCGGAAGCCGACCTTCCCGCCGACGAGGATCGTGACGAGCAGGAAGATCGCGGCAAGCCCGAAGAGCAGCCATTGACGGTTGTAGTTCATGACCGAGACGGAGAGGGAAGGCGCGTCGTCCGCCGCGCTTTTGCGGGTCGCCAGCAGATAAACGAGCAGCGAGGTGCCTTGTTCGGCGTGCTTGTCAAAAAGCTTGCTCATGTAGTTCATGATCTCAAGCCTGCGTCCCTTGAACTCGCCGGTCGTGATCTCCACGAGAAGCTTCTGGGACCCGACGTGAACGTTCTCGGTCGTTTCGTCCTCGTGCGAATCGTCCTCCAGCACCTCCAGAACCGTTGCGTAGGCGTAGGAGGTGGAGTGCAGCGCGTCTTCGGCGTCCGCGTACCCTTCGGGCAGCGCACCGGTCTCAAACAGGATGCGGTTGCTGTCCGCCGCAAGCGCAAGGTGCGTAAAATACGCCTGCTTCGCGTCGTCCCGGTCGGCGTTGTACTTCGCGATCGGACGGCGCAGCATCAGCGCAGACACGACGCCCGCCGCAAGGATCAGGAGAACGATCGCGGCGGCGATCCATGTTTTCGGCTTTTTGAGCCACGTAATCAGGCTGTTTATCCGTTCTTTCATGTCTCTCATTATAGCGAATGCAAGCGGTTCGCGTCAAGAAAAAACGCCGTCCCAAAGGGCGGCGGTTCGGTTATTTTTCATATACGCGCGGAACGCGGTCGTTGAAGGAAAGCAGGATCTCGTAGGAGATCGTGTTTGCCTTGTCCGCAAGCTCGTCGGCGGTGATCATTTCGTTGCCCTGCCGACCGATCAGCACGGCTTCGTCGCCGATCGCGACGCCCGGGACCTCGGAAACGTCGACCATCATCTGGTCCATGCAGATCGTTCCGATCTGCGGACAGCGAACGCCGCCGATCAGCACGTCCGCCTTGCCGGTGAGACAGCGCTTGTAGCCGTCGCCGTAACCGACCGGCAGTGTGGCAACACGCGTGGGGCGGGAGGCGATGAACCGGAGTCCGTAACTGACGCCTTCGCCCGCCGGGATCGTCTTGAGATTGCTGATGTAGGTGATCAGCGACATCACCGGCGTCAACCCGCTGCCTGCGCTGCGCCTGGCGTCCGGATGGTAGCCGTACAGCGCGATGCCGAAACGGACCATGTCGTACTGCAGCTCCGGGAAATCGAGCGTTGCCGCGGAGTTCGCCGCGTGCACGATGGGGTGATAGCCGCGCGCACGAATCTTCGCGACGAACGCGTCGAACCGCTGCGCCTGCAGATGCGTAAACGCCGGATCGGATTCGGACTTGGCAAAGTGCGTGAACACGCCGTCCATCGAAACGTGCGGGCAGGCGTCGAATGCGTCCAGAAGCTCTTCGAGCATGGCGTCGTCCGTCACGCCGATGCGGTGCATGCCGGTATCGAGCTTGATGTGCACGTGCGCGGTCTTGCCGGAGGCGACGGCGCAGCGCTCGAAGGAAAGGACCTGCTTTGCCGTAAAGACGGCGGAGGTCAGCTCGTTGCCGACGACGACGGGAACGTGATCGGGGTCGGTGACGCCGAGGATCAGGATCGGCAGCGTCACGCCGCAGGCGCGAAGCCGCACGCCCTCCTCCGGAATGGCGACCGCGAACATGTCGACGATGCCGGATTGCTCCAGATATTTTCCGACCTCTACGATGCCATGACCGTACGCGTTGGCCTTGATGACCGCCATGAATTTCGTTTCGGGCTTCAGCCTGCGCTTGGCAAGCCGGATGTTTTTTAAGAATGCGGGCAGATGAACGACCGCATGTGTACTGCGAAGCATAGTTTCGCCCCCTTTTTTCCGAAGGTAATTCTACAAGAACGCTGTTAAAAAGTCAATTCTTTTGGTCGGATTTGACCGAAATTTTACCAGGACATAATATATCGAAAAAATGTTAACAAAATATTCAAAAACTATTGCAATTTCTATACCTTGGTGCTAAAATGGGATACACAATACAAGATATAGGGGTTTCTATGGTCAGAATCATTGCGGGCAGCGCCCGCGGACGAAAGATCGAAACGCTCGAAGGCTTAGAAACCCGACCGACGCTGGACCGCGTGAAGGAGGCAATGTTCGGCTCCCTGCAGTTTCGGATCCCGTACGCAAAGGTGCTGGATCTGTTCGCGGGAAGCGGCAGCCTCGGATTGGAAGCCGCGTCGCGCGGCGCAAAGCGTGTGGTGTGGAACGACCGCAATCCCGCCTGCGTCGAGATCATCCGGCGGAACATCGCGGCGCTCGGGTTTTCGGAGATCGCAGGGACGATGAACCTTGATTACACGGCGGCGATCGACCGGCTTTCTTCGGCGGGCGAAGCGTTCGACATGGCGTTTCTGGATCCGCCGTATCGGGAGGGACTTTCCGAAGACGCGGTGAAACGGCTGTTCGTGTCGCATCTGATCCTTCCGGGCGGGGTCGTCGTGCTGGAGCATGCGGCGGCGCTCGCGCCGAAGGACGAACCGGGGATCTATCGCATTGTGCGGACCAAGCGGTTCGGCAAGTGCGGGTATTCATTGATCGAGGAGGACGGAATATGAAGATCGCTGTATATCCGGGGAGCTTCGATCCGTTTACGATCGGACATCTCGACGTGCTCAAAAATGCCGCGGGGCTGTTCGACGAAGTATATGTGGCGGTGCTGAACAACAGCGCAAAGTCGCCGGTGTTTTCGATCGACGAGCGCGTTGAGATGATCGGCCGCATGATCAAATCGGAAGGCTTCCGGAATGTCCGGTCCGGTTCGTTCTCGGGGCTGCTGGTCGACTATGCAAAGCAGATCGGCGCGCAGTACATCATCCGCGGTCTTCGCGCGATCACGGATTTCGAGTACGAATTCCAGATCGACGCGGTGAACCGGCATCTGGATCCGGAGATCCGCACGGTGTACTTTATGGCAAATCCCGCGCATTCGTTCCTGTCAAGCTCGAATGTGCGTGAAATCGGAGAAATGGGCGGTTCCATCGAAGGGTTGGTTCCGCAGTGCAATTATCATTATTTACGGGAAAGGTTGGCAAGGCAGAAATGAACGGCGTACAGACAATGAAAATCTTCAGCATCCTTTCGAAGATCGAACAACTCGTGGCGGACAGCCCGAAACCGAGATTCAACAACGCGGGCAATCGCCGCATTGTGGACGAGGACGAGCTCCTGGCTCTTTTGGATGATCTCAAGGCGACGATTCCGGAGGATATCAGAAGAGCGAGCGGCATCATCGCGGAGAAGGAGAACACGCTTCGCGACGCGAACGAGCAGGCAGACCAGATCGTTGCGGAAGCGCAGAAGGATGCGGACGATATGCGCAACGAGGCGCAGCAGGCTGCTGCGGACGTCTACAATCAGGCGGTCGCCGAATACGAGTCATTGATCACCGAAAGCTCGATCTATCAGGCGGCGGTGAAGCGCGCGGACGATCTCAGAGAGGCGGCGGAGGAGAACGCCGATTCGATCTGCAACGGCGCGCGCGCCTATGCGGACGACATCCTTGCCGACGTGCAGCGTTATCTGAACGACTATATGAAGATGATCAACGGCAACCGCGAAGAGCTCGACATCCATCCGAGACCCGTCGCGCCGGAACTTCGCGTTCCCGAACCCGAGCCCGCGCCGATCTCCGCGCCGGTCGCCGAGCCGCGCCGCGAGCAGCCTGTCCGCAAGCCGCAGGCAGAGCCGCAGCGCGCGCCGCAGAAGCCCGTAAAGCCCGCGCCGCGTCCCGAGCCCGAGGACGACGAGGAGGATTACGAGGAAGAGGAGCAGAAGAAGCCGCGCAAGAAGGGGTTCTTCGCGCGCATGCTCGGCATCGAGGAAGTCGATGAGGACGAGGAGGATTACGACGAAGAAGAGGAAGAGAAGCCCGCGCCCAAGAAAAAGCGCCGCAGCATCTTCTCCTTCTCCGATGACGACGACGAAGACGAAGAATAAGCCATTTATCCGATAGGATCCGAGGGGGAGCTTTCCCTCTCGGATTTTTCTTTTCATGATTGCAGCGTTTTTCGCCGTTTATCCGTGTTATGGGTGAGTGTTGAAACACGGAACGACCGCAGGGGTTCAAGCACCCGCCGGGAGGGCGCCCTTACCCGGAATGAAGCGGCGAAAGGAGAGATTATGGAGCAAAGAAACAAGCAGGCAGCGAGGGATCGCGAGATCGTGCGGATCGTCGAAACGTACTCCGACATGCTGATGCGCATCGCCCTGAACCGGGTAAACAGCATTGCGCAGGCGGAGGACGTTGTGCAGAGCACGTTTGAGAGGCTCGTTCGGCGGCAGCCGAGATTCGACAGCCGCGAGCACGAGAAGGCGTGGCTGATCAGAACCGCAATCCGCATCTGCATCGACGAGGCGCGAAAGGCGAAAAACCGCACAAGCGTTCCGCTGAATGAGGAGATCACCGCAGCGTATTCGGAGGAGAGCTTTGAGCTGCTCGATACCGTCCGGCAGCTGCCAGAAAAGGACCGCGACGTCGTGTATCTCTATTATTACGAGGAATACACGATCCGCGAGATCGCAAAGCTCCTCGGCGAACGCGAGGGCACGACGCGGTCGAGACTTTCCCGCGCAAGACAGAAACTCAAGGCAATCATGGAAGGAGAAGCATATGAACAAGTTCTATAAGGGCTATGACCATATCACGGCGTCCGACACATTCAAACAGCGAATGGTCCGCACGCTGCAGAACGAAACGAGAGAGGAAGCGCCGCGCGCAGCGCTGCGGCTGCCGATCAAACGGCGCACGCTTGCGATCCTGATCGCGGCGGCGGTGCTGGTGCTTGCAATCGGCACGGCGGCTGCGGCGACGATCATCGCAAAGAACTACTATTCACCGAGCTCATATCTGATGCACGACAAGGATGCACGCGAGCAGAATCAGAATGCCGTTCCCGACATCGAGGAAGCGATCGCGTCCGCCAAGCCGGAAACCGGCGAAACCCACTTCGTGATGCTGCCGGAGATGGAAGACGCCGCGGAGCTCAACGCGTGGCGGCAGAAGATGGGGCAGCCGGTCTATTCCGAGGAGGATTGGGGCTGGATCCGTGAGATCCGGCCGGAAATCGAAGAGGTGTTGGTCGACGAGAGCACGCTGGTGTTCAACGTGCGCCTCAACACCGATCACGGCATGCGCTTTTCCTATGCCCGTTCCGGGGACGGGCAATGGACGGACGCGCTGTGCGACGAGGCGTACTATACCGTTCTCGACACCGGCAGGACCGGCGAGTTGAATCCCGGGACGGGGATCAACCCGGATTCCGTTTCCGAAGACGGCGCAACGCTCGGAACCGAATGCGATCTGGACGAACCGTTCCAGACCGAAGGGAAGGTCCGGATCACGATGACGATCGGCATCTACGACGCCAGAGTCGACGATATGGCGCATATCGGCTTGCTTGCGAACATCATCTATACCTTTGAGTTCGACGCCTCGGCGGGCGCGGACGTCGCAGCGCCGATCGTGACCGAACGCGCATTGTCCGGCTCGACCGTGCTGACGCTGATCGACCGCAACGGATGCGAACACAACGAGCGCGTTTCGCTGGACGGCGTGGTGCTCGAAGAAACGTTGAGTTTCCGCAAGACCGGCGTCTACGTGACCTATCGGATCAAGTCCGCACCGGAAGAATGGTTCAAGCCGCGTTACGAAGCTTCGATGCCCGGAGCGTATGTGGCTACCTATGCAAACGCATTCCTCGTCCAATGCAGTGATTCGGGAAGCCTTCCCGGCTTCCTGGTGACCTGCGCGCCGAATGGCAGTACGGACGGGAACGAGATCATCATCCCGGGCAAACCCAATTCGATGGGACCCGATGAGTACACCTGCATCCTGCCGTTCTTCCCGTCGGATTACGAGCAGGTCAAGGCGGCGGGCTATGAACTCCGCCTCGGCTTCCGCTGTGTCACCGCGTTCAACGACGAACCGGTCGGCGAAGACTGGGTCATGCCGGAAGGCGCGGGATTGGACGGCTACAACCTGACCACGACGCTGCAGCCGATCGCATCGTTTGATCTCAAGCTGCCGTAAACGCCAAAAAAACAGCGCCGGAGGGCAATCCTCCGGCGCGTTTTGTATGTACAGATCTTGGGTGTCATCCTGAGCGAAGCGAAGGATCTTGTGAAGCATGATAAAGATACTTCGTCGTTTCGCTCCTCAGAATGACACTTGCTTGGCATCGTCTTGCGGCTCGGAATGACACATTCGGGGTTCGGCGGTTTCACTCGTCTCCGCTTTTGCGGTGCATCGAGCGGTCTGCGGTGAAGCCCTCTGGATAGCGGGCTTTGAGCTTGTCGATGTTGTTTTGAAGGATCGTTTCCAGATCGTAGCCGATCGCGGTCGCGGTCTCCGCGAGATACCACGCGACGTCGCCGAGCTCCTTGGCAAGATGCGCCTTGTCAAGCTCGTGCCCCTGCATCATCCATTTCTTGACAAGGTCGATCGCCTCGCCCGATTCGCCGCAAAGCCCCATCACGCCGTTCAGCAGAACCTCTTTTTCGGACAGCGCGGGGTTCAGGGTCGTCATGGCAAGCTTCTGATACTCGTTGATCGTCATAAACCCATGTCCTCGTCGATCAGAATGATGCGGAACGCCTGATGGCGGCGCGAGGGGTATTCGGTGATCGCGGTCACGTTGCACATGCGTACCGGCGGGCGGCAGTCACGGCAGACGTTGTCGATCGAGCAGGGCGTTTTGAAACCCTGCCGCCGCGCGTTCGGTCCGCAGGCGTCGCGTTTGATGCGCGCGATCGCTTCATCGTAGTCCTTCACTAGCTTGTTTCTGCCGACCGCGAGGATGACCGTCTTCGGTCCGTAGATGATGCCCGCAAGGCGGTTGCCCGTGCCGTCGATGTTGATCAGCCGTCCGTCCTCGGTGATCGCGTTACTGGAGCACAGATACACGTCCGCGGCGATCGCATTGATGCGCGTCTGTTCGACCAGCGGCTTTTCAACCTTCCAGTGCCAGTACACCGTGTTGCCGCGTTCCGTGAGCGCTTCATAGAGTCCGAGATCGCGTACGGTCGCCGAACCCGCGATGCCCACGGAGCGTTCGCCGATGTAGCCGAGGATCAATTCCTTTGCTTCTTCGGGCGTTTTGCAGACGTCCGCCAGAAAACCGCGTTCATTGAGCCGCTTTGCGACGGCGTTAAGATCGTATTGCATGTGTCCACCTCCGAATCTTGCTTGCTTCGATTGTATCACACTCCTTGCAATTTTGGCAACGGTAATGTACAATAATGAGTACTTATGGAGACGGCGCTGTTTACATAACAGGATTTGTCATCCTGAGCGAAAGCGAAGGATCCGAAGATTCTTCGGCTTTGCCTCAGAATGACAGAGGGAGACCGGCTGTTTGGAGGAAACCATGAATTTCGATCCCAACCTCATCAGAAACTTTTCGATCATTGCGCACATCGACCACGGCAAATCGACGCTCGCGGACCGCATGATGGAGCTGACCGACACCGTCGCCAAGCGCGACATGGAGGAGCAGCTTCTGGACTCCATGGACATCGAGCGCGAGCGCGGCATCACGATCAAGGCGTCCGCCGTGCGCATGTTCTATCACCATACCGACGGCAAGACCTACATGTTCAACCTGATCGACACGCCGGGTCACGTCGACTTCAACTATGAGGTCTCGCGCGCGCTTGCCGCATGCGAAGGCGCGGTGCTCGTCGTGGACGCGACGCAGGGCATTGAGGCGCAGACGCTTGCCAATGTCTACCTCGCGGTCGACAACGGACTTGAGGTGCTCCCGGTCGTGAACAAGGTCGATCTGCCGAGCGCCGAGCCCGAGCGCGTGAAGAAGGAGATCGAGGACGTCATCGGCATCCCCGCCGAGGATGCGCCGTGCATTTCGGCAAAGACGGGGGAGAACGTGGGCGAGGTCCTTGCAAGGATCGTCGACACCGTCCCCGCGCCGACCGGCGATCCGGACGCGGCGCTCAAATGCCTGATCTTCGACTGCCTCTATGATAACTACAAGGGCGCTTTGTCCTATGTGCGCGTGTTCGACGGCACCGTGAAGGCGGGAACGCGCATCCGCATGATGGCGAGCGGCAGCGAGTTCGACGTCACCGAGGTCGGCGTGTTCGCGCCGACGTGGAAGCCGGTGGACAGCCTGACCGCAGGCGAGGTCGGCTACATCGCCGCGTCGATCAAGAGCGTGGCGGAAACGAAGGTCGGCGACACGATCACCGAAGCGGCACGCCCCGCAAAGGAAGCGCTGCCCGGCTACAAGCAGGCAAACTCGATGGTCTTCTGCGGCGTCTATCCCGCGGACGGCGCGCATTATGACGATCTTAAGGAAGCGCTCGACAAGCTGAAGCTGAACGACGCGTCTTTAAGCTACGAGCATGAGACGTCCGCCGCGCTGGGCTACGGCTTCCGCTGCGGCTTCCTGGGGCTACTGCACATGGAGATCATCACCGAGCGGCTCGAGCGCGAGTTCGACCTCGACCTCGTCACCACCGCGCCGTCGGTCGTGTACCACGTTTATACGCTCGACGGACAGAAGATCGTCATCGACAACCCGTCGAACCTGCCGAACCCGGCGGAGATCGACTACATGGAGGAGCCGATCGTCAAAGCCACGATCATGACCCCGTCCGAGTACGTCGGCACGATCATGGAGCTCTGCCAGAACAACCGCGGCACGTTTGTCGACATGCAGTACATCGAAGCGGACCGCGTGAATCTGCACTATGTTCTGCCGCTCAACGAGATCATCTATGACTTCTTCGACAGCCTGAAATCCAGAAGCCGCGGCTACGCGTCGTTCGATTACGAGCTGTCCGGCTACGCAAAGAGCGACCTCGTCCGGCTCGACTTTTTGCTGAACGGCGAAATGTGCGACGCGCTGACCACGATCGTGCATAAGGACCGCGCATATGCGAAGGGCCGCGCCGTTGCCGAAAAGCTCAAGGACGTTATTCCGCGTCAGCAGTTCGAGATCCCGATCCAGGCGGCGATCGGCAGCAAGATCATCGCCCGCGAGACGGTCAAGGCGGTCCGCAAGGACGTTCTGGCGAAGTGCTACGGCGGCGACATCACGCGCAAAAAGAAGCTCCTCGAAAAGCAGAAGGAAGGCAAAAAGCGCATGCGGCAGGTCGGCTCCGTCGCCGTGCCGAGCGACGCCTTCATGAGCGTGCTGCGCATCAACGGATGATCGGCGTCTACGTACATATCCCATACTGTATCCGGAAATGCCGCTACTGCGATTTCTGCTCGATCCCGATCGACGAAACCGCGGGGCGGTATCGCTCTGCATTGGAACAGGAAATCGCGCTGTCCCGGGCGAAGTACCCGGACGCGCGTGTGAAAACCGTGTTCTTCGGCGGGGGCACGCCGACGATCCTCCCTCCGGAGGATCTTTGCGCGATCCTCGACGCGATCAAAACCGCGTTTCCCGTCGAGCCGGACGCGGAGATCTCCATTGAATGCAATCCGAAAACGATCGGGCTTGCGGGGCTGAAAAGGCTACGCGACGCGGGCTTCAACCGCCTTTCGATCGGCTTGCAGGCGACGCAGAACGACCTTTTGAAACGCATCGGGCGCGTACATACCTATGAGGAATTTCTTGCGACCTATTTTGCCGCGCGTGACGCGGGCTTTGCGAACATCAATATCGACCTGATGCACGGACTGCCGGGGCAGGGGCAGGCGGATTATCTCGATGCGATCCGCGCCGTCGCCGCGCTCGAGCCCACGCATATCTCCGCGTATTCGCTGATCCTCGAGGAGGGCACGCCGCTGTATGACGACGTGATCGCCGGACGCGAAACGCTGCCCGATCCGGACGCCACAGCCGACATGGAGGACGCGGGCATGGCGCT
Organism: uncultured Clostridia bacterium; assembly: GCA_947168855.1. Taxonomy (GTDB): domain Bacteria; phylum Bacillota; class Clostridia; order Christensenellales; family CAG-138; genus UBA3792. The sequence continues at coordinate 423,750 of CAMVNO010000001.1, read as the reverse complement.
TCTTACTGAGCTCGGCTATCGGCGCTATGAGGTCTCTAACTTTGCAAAGCCCGGCTTCGAGTGCCGCCACAACCTTATTTATTGGCACAACGAGCCGTATCTGGGGCTCGGCGTCGCCGCGCATTCGTCGATGGTCGAGGACGGCTTCTGGGTGCGGTTCAGTAATGAAAACAGCATTCCGGTATATCTTAAAAAGCTTGATAAAGGTAAGCTCCCGCGTGCGGAGCGCATCCTCACGAACACCTTCGAGCAGATGTTTGAATCCGTCATGCTCGGTCTGCGCCTGACCGCCGGTATCGACCGCAAGGCGTTTTTTGACCGCTTCGGCTGCGACGTGATCGAGACCTATCGGGAAGCCTACGACAAAAACGACCGCTTCGGCTTCTGGGATCATTCCGATCCCGCGTATCTGCGCCTCACGCCGCTCGGCATGGACCATCTTGATTCCGTCCTGCGCGATTTCCGCGAACGGCGGTTGATCGACTTTTTCCGGTAGGGTTTCACAATTCTTCAACCTCGCTGCACTCGACGGCACCCTCTGCACAAGGGAGCCTTTTTTGTGCGTCCCCAAAAGCCTTCCCCTGCGGGCAGCATGGGGAAGGGGGACCGCTTGCGGTGGATGAGGTTTCCTTCGCGCACCGAAGGTGCATATCGTGCTGCAGGCATATCGCGCCGCAGGCATATCGTTCCGAAGGATTATCGTGCCCCGCAGGGGCTTGAATTGTCTTACGGACACGAATTGACCTTGCGGTTATGAATTGTTCCTGCGGAACATGAATCGGCTTCGCCGTGAATAGCGGCTGCGCCGCATGACGAGAGTTCACGTTTGTTTCACATTGTTGCCCCGAAGTTCACTTGACTTTTGTGCATCATAGTGGTACCTTATGCATAGTGATTAGCACTCGAAGGAATTGAGTGCTAAAGGAAAGGAGACGATCGCATGGAACTGGATCAAAGAAAGCTGCAGATCCTGCGTGCGATCGTTGATGAGTACATTCTCTCGGCAAGCCCAGTGGGCTCAAAGTCTTTAAGCCAGAACAGCAAGTGGTCGTCCGCAACGATCCGCAACGAGATGGCGGACCTTGAAACGCTCGGTTATCTTGCGCAGCCGCACACGAGCGCGGGGCGCATCCCGTCCGAGAAGGCGTACCGCCTGTACGTCGATCAGATGATGCAGCGCGCGCACCTAAGTGACGAGGAATCCAAGCTCCTGTATGGATATTTCCGCGAGCACGTGCACGGCGTCGACGCGGTGCTGCGCTCTACGGCAAAGGCGCTGTCGGAGATCACGCACTATACGGCGGTTGTGATGATGCCGGACATCGGCGTGAACCGGCTCCGCCATCTGCAGCTCATTCCGCTGACGGTCGGCAAGGCGCTGGCGGTCGTCGTCACGGACGCGGGCGTGTCCCAGAACACGGTGATCGACGTGCCGGAAGATATCGGACCGGAGGAGCTGGACCGCATCAGTAAGGCGATCACGGCAAGGTTTTCGGATTGCCGGATGTCGACGGTCTCGTCAAAGCTCGTGCGTGAGCTCGGCGGCGAACTGTCCCAACGCGCCGATTTTGTGGAATCGCTCCTTTCGACGATCTGTGAGAACCGGTCGGGCGATCGCATGGTTGAGCTTTCCGGCGCGACGAACATGCTGGAATATCCGGAGTACAGCGACGTCAATAAGGCGAAAACGTTCCTTGCGACGGTCGAACAGAAGGACGATATGTATCGCATGCTGAAAAAGGCGTCAAGCATGGAGTTTACGGTCACGATCGGCAGCGAGAACGAGCAGAAAGGATTTCAGGACTGCAGCGTGGTCACCGCGAGCTATCGCGTGAACGGGACGCCGGTCGGCAGCTTCGGCGTGATCGGACCGACCCGCATGGACTACGCGCGCGTGCTGAGTATTTTGAAGAATGTGCAGACCAACCTCGGTACGGTTCTGCAATCGTTTTTGAAGGAGGAGTAGGAACTTGGCTTCCAGGAAGAACAAGCCGCATGACGCGGAGAAGAAGCCCGAAGCGGTCAACGAAGCCGCGGAGGAGCAGCAGACCGAAGCGCAGGCGCCGGAAACCGTCACCATGACGCAGGAGGAGCTTGAAACGGTCAAGAAACACATCGACGAGCTGCAGAAAAAGCTGGACGACACGATCGCGCTTTTGCAGCGCAATCAGGCGGATTTCGACAATTTCCGCAAACGGAACGCCTCGGTTCGCGCGGACAGCTACGACGAGGGCAAGCGCGACTGCATCAAAGCGCTGCTGCCGGTGCTGGACGATTTCGACCGGGTCGCGGAGAGCGACGAAAAAGCAGAAGGCTGGGCGGACGGCGTGAAGCTCGTGCATAAGAAATTTGCCGAGATCCTGAAAAAGGAGGGGCTGGAGGAGATCCCGTCGGACGGCGCGTTCGATCCCGAACTGCACAACGCGGTGATGACCGAAGCGGTCGAAGGCATGGAGAGCGGCAACGTCGTGCAGACCTTCCAGAAGGGCTACAAGGTAAAGGAAAAGATCATTCGCCACAGCATGGTGAAGGTCTCTGAATAAGGCAAAAACAAGTATTTCCCGCTTGTTTGCATACAATGAAAACAGTAAATCAAATCTTCAAAGAATTCGGAGGTATCAGAATATGAGTAAGATTATCGGTATTGACCTGGGCACCACCAATTCCTGCGTTGCGATCCTTGAGGGCGGCGATCCCGTCGTCATCCCCAACGCGGAAGGCGCAAGAACCACCCCGTCCGTCGTTGCGTTCAAGGGCAGCGAGCGTCTCGTCGGCTCCATCGCAAAGCGTCAGGCGATCACGAATCCGGACCGCACCGTCTCTTCGATCAAGCGTGAGATGGGCTCGTCCTACAAAGTCCACATTGACGACAAGGATTACACGCCGCAGGAGATTTCGGCGATGATCCTGCAGAAGCTGAAGCAGGACGCGGAAGCGTACCTCGGCGAGACCGTCACGCAGGCGGTCATCACCGTGCCGGCATACTTCACCGACAGCCAGCGTCAGGCAACGAAGGACGCGGGCCGCATCGCGGGTCTCGAAGTGCTCCGTATCATCAACGAGCCGACGGCGGCGTCGCTGGCGTACGGTCTCGATAAGGAAACCAACCAGAAGATCCTGGTCTACGACCTCGGCGGCGGCACGTTCGACGTTTCGATCCTCGAGATCGGCGACGGCGTCTTCGAAGTGCTGGCAACCGCGGGCAACAACCGCCTCGGCGGCGACGACTTCGACCAGAGACTGATCGACTACATCGCGTCTGACTTCCTGCGCAACAACGGCATCGACCTCAGAAAGGACAAAATGGCGCTGCAGCGCTTGAAGGAAGCGGCGGAGAAGGCAAAGATCGAACTTTCCGGCATGACCCAGAGCAACGTGAACATCCCGTTCATCACGCAGGGACCCGCCGGTCCGCTGCACCTCGACTGCACGATCACCCGCGCAAAGTTCAACGAGCTGACCGCGGACCTCGTCGACAAGACGCGCGTCTGTGTGCAGAAGGCGATGTCGGACGCAGGTCTTTCTAACAGCGATATCAACAAGGTCATCCTCGTCGGCGGTTCGTCCCGTATCCCGGCGGTCCAGGAAATGGTCAAGAATATCACCGGCAAAGAGCCGTTCAAGGGCATCAACCCCGATGAATGCGTCGCGATCGGCGCGGCGATCCAGGGCGGCGTGCTCGGCGGCGAGGTCAAGGACATCCTGCTCCTCGACGTCACGCCTTTGTCGCTCGGTATCGAGACCGTCGGCGGCGTGTTCACGCGCCTCATCGAACGCAACACGACCATCCCGACCAAGAAGAGCCAGATCTTCTCGACCGCGGCGGACGGACAGACGAGCGTTGAAGTCCACGTGCTGCAGGGCGAGCGCGAGATGGCACAGTACAACAAGAGCCTCGGCCGGTTCCAGCTTGCGGGCATCGCGCCGGCGCCCCGCGGCGTACCGCAGATCGAAGTCACGTTCGACATCGACGCGAACGGCATCGTGCATGTTTCCGCAAAGGACCTCGGCACGGGCAACCAGCAGCAGGTAACGATCACCGCATCCACGAACCTCAACGAGGACGAGATCAAGAAAGCGGTCGCAGAAGCGGAGCGCTATGCGGCGGAGGATAAGCAGCGCAAGGAAGCGGCGGAGAACCGCAACCATGCGGACCAGCTCGTCTATACGACCGAAAAGACGCTGAAGGAGCTCGGCGATAAGATCGACGCGGGCGACAAGGCAAAGGTCGAAGCGGCGGTAAATGACCTCAAGAAAGCGCTTGAAGGCACAGACGACGCGAAGATCAAGGAAGAGACCGAGAAGTGCACGAACGTGAGCTATGAGGTCTTCGGCAAGATCTATCAGCAGCAGGCGCAGCAGCAGCCGGGCGCGGAGCCGAATCCGAACGCCGGTCAGCAGCCGAAGGACGACGTGGTCGACGCGGATTACACGGTCGTCGACTGAGAAAACAGAACAATATCATAGGGAACGGATCGGGCAAGTGTACGCTTGCCCGATCGTGAGGTACTGAATGGAGAGCAAGAGAGATTACTACGAGGTGCTCGGGGTCGATAAGAGCGCCTCGGACGCGGACATCAAAAGCGCGTTCCGCAAAAAAGCAAAGACCTGTCACCCCGATCTGCATCCGGGTGACGCTGCAAAGGAAGCGGAGTTCAAGGAGCTGAACGAGGCGTATGAGGTGCTGTCCGATCCCGAAAAGCGGTCGAAATACGACCAGTTCGGACATGCGGCGTTCGACCCGGCGATGGGCGGCGGCAATCCGTTCACCGGCGCGACGGGCTTCGACGGCTTCGGCGACATCTTCAGCACGATCTTCGGCGGCTTCGGGAGCCAGACACAGAGTCGCAACGCGCCGATGACCGGCGACGACATCCGCTACAACCTGACGCTGTCCTTTGAGGAGGCGGCGTTCGGCACGGAGAAGGAGATCGGCGTCACGCGCGAAGAGGTCTGCGATATCTGCAACGGCACCGGCGCAAAGCCCGGTACACAGCCGCAGCGCTGTCAGACGTGCAAAGGCACGGGACAGGTGCGCATGCAGCAGAACACGCTGTTCGGCGCAACGACGATCACGCGTCCGTGCTCCGCGTGCCGCGGGACCGGCAAGATCATCTCCGAGCCGTGCGCGGAGTGCCGCGGCAAGGGGCGTGTGCGGAAGCTAAAGCGCCTGACGCTCAAGGTACCCGCGGGCATCGACGACGGACAGACGATCAACATGCGCAACGAGGGCGACGCCGGCTACAAGGGCGGTCCGCGCGGGAATCTGTATGTCACGATCTCCGTGCGTTCGCATTCCCAGTTCGTGCGGCGCGGCAGCGATCTTCTGCTCACCATGAACATTCCGTATACGACGGCGGTGCTCGGCGGCGAGATCGTCGTGCCGACGCTGACGGGGCAGATCAAGTACAACATCCCGGCGGGCACGCAGATCGGAACGACGTTCCGGCTTCGCGAGCAGGGCATTCAGCGGCTGCAGCAGCAGGGCAAGGGCGATCTTCTGGTCACCGTCAACGTCGAAGTGCCGAAAAGAGTCACGCCGCAGGCGCGCGAGCTGCTGGAGCAGCTTGCCGCGCTGGACGGGCAGCCGGTGGTGCAGAAGAACAAAAAACGTCCTTTGAAGGACATCTTCAAGTAAGCAAAAGCAGGAGGTTTTCGCCTCCTGCTGTTTTTTTGTCTGCTTATTCCAATGTGAAGAATGCCTGTTCGCCGTGCACGCCGACGACGTGCAGCACCGGCGTCTGCTCCTTCGGAAGCGGCAGTTGGATCGGCAGCTTCGGCGCGCAGTTCGTGTGCACCGCATGGAAGCAGCTGCCGTCCACGAAACCCGTCGCGGCATAGATCGGCGCGCTGTCCTTGCCGGAGAAATGCGTTTTTTTGAGCTGTACAACGCGCTTTCCGCCTTTTTCCGCGAGCTCCGTCGTAATGCGGCAGGGCGTCTGATCGACCGGATAACGGATCGACAGCGGATGCGGCGCGTTTTCCGTCAGCGTCGGTTCACTGGTGATGCCGAGCTGTCTGCGACGCAGCAGCGCGCAGGCGACGGGGCTTTGATCCACCGCGATAAAGCGGCGCTTGAGTCTGGTCGCAGCCGCCGCGGTCGTGCCGCTGCCGGAGAAGAGATCGACGACGAGATCGCCGGGCTCCGAGGACGCCGCAATGATGCGCTTTAAGAGCGCTTCGGGCTTCTGCGTCAAAAATCCCGTGCGTTCGCGGTCTTTCTGCTGCAGATGCTCGATATCCGACCAGACATCGGAGGGATAGATCAGCGAATCCTCGTAATAGGTGTAGGTCTTGCCGTTTGAGCGGATCGAGAAGCCCACGCGCCCGTCCTCGTCGATGAAGCGCTTCATGTGGTTGCGGCGCTCCTGCCCGCGGGGCGTTCCCACGGCTTTGATATTGAACAGGACCTTTTTCGACTTGCGGTAGAAGAGGATCGTGTCGTGCTTACGGGGATAGCAGCGTGTTGCACGACCGCCGGAGCGGTACGCCCAGATGATCTCGTTCATGAAATTCGATTCGCCGAAGATCTCATCGAGGAGAAGGCGCGCCTTGTGCGACATGCGGTAGTCGAGATGGAGATAGATCGAGCCGCGCGCGTCGAGCAGCCGGTGGCAGCCCTCAAGGATCCGGCGGAGCCATGCGAGATAGTCCGTTTCCTCAAGCTTGTCCTCGTACAAAACGACCGTCTGCGCCTGTTTCCCCTTGCCGATCTTCATTTTGAACGATTCGCCCGTGCGGAACGGGGGATCGAGATAGATCATCCGGACGTTGCCTTCGTATCGTGCAAGAAGCGTGGAAAGCGCGTCCTCCGCCTTTGCCAAAATGAACGATCCGTCGCCGCCCGCGGCATGGAATTCCTCCGTACAGTAAACGCGCATACCCGCCTCCACGCTGTTTTTCTTTAGTATACAATATCTTGTATGAAAACACAAGCAGAAAAGCCACATATTGTGAAAGAATTCTTTGCGGAAACCGCCTTGCGGCTGCGTTCTCCGTATGGTACAATACGGGAAACGGAGGAGCGGTTATGACGAAGATCGACCCGATCGAACGACAGATCTACATGTGCATTGCAAAGAGCGAGGAAGGCGTCAAGGCGCGCGATATCGCACGCGCCGTTCGCGCGGATGCTTCGACCGTCAACCATTTCCTGTATGCGTCGCCGTTTATGAAGGAGCTCTGCTGGCAGGACGAGGAGTATCTCTGGCACGCGCAGGTCCCGCAGACGCGTCCGCACTACGGGCTTGCGGAGTTTGCGGGCTTCTATTCGTCGGTCAAAGAGTTTCTGGAGATGGACGAAGCGCGATTCATGGGGCTTCTGAAGCTTGGCTGCGAGAACATCGGCAGGAATCTCAACGACACGCGCGGGCTGTTCCACTCGTTTGCGGATGCGCGGCAGACGATGCGAAACCTTTTCCGCGATCTCAAGGAATTCGGCTATCCCGAAAAGCTCAGCGGCGACTGGGAGATCGTCTTTGAGCTGCGCATCAAGAAGTCGAAGCATATCCGCATCTATGCCGACGTGCTGCTCGTCACGCGCCGCCACGCGTTCTCGCTCGAGTTCAAGATGAAGGACAGGATCGAGCAGGAAGAGGTCGACCAGTGCGCAAAGTACTGCGAATACCTTGACGTGATCTTCGGCGACGATTACGAGATCGTCCCGGTGCTGGTGCTGACGAAAGCCCGCGATCTCTATCGGGACGCCATGGTCTCCGGCACCGACGCCTCGGTGCAGGTCTGTTCCGGCGACATGCTCTATAACGCGCTGGATTTCTGGCTCGGGTTTATCCGGTAAAAATAGCTTTCCGGCGTGAATTGCGGCGGGGCGCCAAGGACGTCGCCCCGTTCTCGGATCAATGAATTGCGCTTGCGCGCATGAATTGCCTTCGGCATGAATTGGCTTCGCCATGAATCGCGCCTGCGGCGCATGAAAAAACGAAAAAAGTCCGGAAAAATCTGCAAAAAATGCTTGACAAACCGGTGGGGAGCGTGTATTATATCCAAGGTTAAGTTCCGTCGCCAAAGACAGCCGGTGTCGCATTGCGTGTAAATCCTGCCGAGGTAGACAAGAAAGCGCCTTTTGTTTTCGAGTCCTCCGTTCTGCGACGGAGGGCTTTTCACGTTACAAGGAGGTGCAACCATGGCAAATGCAAAGATTCTCGAAATGAAGGCTGCAAAGGTCGCGGAGGTTGCGGACAAGGTCAAAAAGGCAAAGTCCGTTATCCTGTTCGACTATCGCGGACTGACTGTTGCCGAGGATACCGCGCTGCGTGCCGAATTGCGCAAGGAAAACGTTGAGTACGTCGTTCTGAAGAACCACTGTGTCCGCCGTGCTTTTGATCAGCTCGGACTCGAAGGTGCAGACGATATGCTCCACGGCACCAACGCATTCGCATTCGGTTACGAGGATGCGGTCGCCCCTGCAAGAGTGCTGAAGAACTTCATTAAGAAGGCAAAGAAGTGCGAATTCAAGGGCGGTATCGTTGAGGGTAAGGTCACCACGCCGGCGGAAGTCGAAGCGATCGCAGATCTCCCGAGCCGCGAAGTGCTCATCGCCCGCATGCTGGGCAGCATGATGTCGCCGATCTCCGGTCTTGCAATTGTGCTCGACCAGATCGCAAAGAAACTCTATCCCAACGCCGCCGCAGAAACCGCGGAAGCGTAACGACCGAAACGGCATAGCCGTACCGACACAAACATCAAAAATCAAAATTTTAAAGGAGAAATATCATGAATAAGGAACAACTGATCGCCGATATCAAGGCAATGTCCGTTTTGGAACTCCACGAACTCGTTAAGGCTCTTGAAGAGGAGTTCGGCGTTTCCGCAGCAGCAACCGCAGTCGCAGTCGCAGGCCCCGTCGCCGCAGCTGAAGAAGTTGAAGAGAAGACCGAGTTCGACGTCATCCTGAAGGACATCGGACCGGAGAAGATCAAGGTCATCAAGGTCGTCCGCGAGCAGACCGGTCTCGGCCTCAAGGAAGCAAAGGACGTCGTCGACAACGCGCCCAAGGCTGTCAAGGAAGGCATCTCCAAGGAAGACGCAGAGAAGATCGTCGAAGCGTTCAAGGCAGTCGGCGCAACCTGCGAAATCAAGTAATTCAGCCAAAACACAAAGAGACGGGTTTTTGCCCGTCTCTTTTGCTGTCTTTCGAAGCTTACTTTACCGTCAGCTTCGCGTTCTTACTGGTCACGCTGCCCTTGGTGTTTTTGACGACGCAGCGGTACAGATACCCGTTGTTGGTCTTGCTGCCTTTCACGGACAAGGTCGCCGCGGTCTTGCCGCTCATCTTCGTCCACGTCTTGCCGGCGTTCTTCGAGTAATACCACTGGTACTTGAGCTCCGTGCCCGCCGCAACGACCGTGAATTTCGCCGTCTTGCCGGACTTGACCGTCGCCGCCGTCGGCTGCACCACGATCTTCGGCTTCACGCCGGAAACGGTCAGCTTGACGCTCTTCGAGGTCACACTGCCCTTTGTGTTCGTGATCTTACAGCGGTACAGATACCCGTTCGTAGTGGCGCTTCCCTTAACCGAGAGACTTGCGCTCGTCTTTCCGCTCATCTTCGTCCACTTGGTCCCGTTGTCCTTCGAATAATACCACTGGTACTTGAGCCCGGAGCCTGCGGCGACCACCTTGAAGGTGCTGGACTTGCCGGACGCGACGGTCGCCGCCTTCGGCTGCACGACGATCTTCGGCTTGACGCCGGAAACCGTCAGCTTTGCGTTCTTCGACGTTTCGGTATACTTGGCGTTCTTGGCAACGCAGCGGTACAGATAGCCGTTCGTGGTCGTGCTTGCCTTGACGGAAAGGCTCGCGCTTGTCTTTCCGCTCATCTTGGTCCACTTCGCGCCGTTGTCCTTCGAGTAATACCACTGATAGCTGACAGTGCCGCCCTTTGCGACGACCTTGAAGGTCGCGGTCTTGCCGTTTGCCACCGTCACCGATTTCGGCTGCGTGGTAAACGCCAGTTCATAGTGCCATGTCGCGTTCAGCAGCGGACCGTTGCTGGATTCTTCTATCGTCAGATTGTTATCCCTGTCCGTCGGCGTTCCGATATAGTAAACGTCTGTCAACGCGGAACAACCATAGAACGCGAATCCGTCAACGTTCATCTTGCTGTTCGGGAGTGTGACGGATTTCAGCCCCGTGCAGTTGTAAAACGCACCTTCACCAATTCTTGTCACGCCATCCGAGATTATGATCTCCGATAGTCCTGTACAGCTGCTAAACGCATAGTTGTCAATGGTGATTGCGCCATTGCCGAACGAGATCGACTCCAGCTCTGTACAGCCGTAAAACGCAGATTCTCCGATGTTAGTGTCGCCCTGAAATGCAATCGACGACAACCCCGTACAATTGTAAAACGCTCTGTCTCCTAAGTTTGTATTGCCCTGAAATGCAATCGACGTCAGTGCCGTACAATTTAAAAAAGCATAGCGATCCAAGCTGATCGAACCATTGCCGAACGAGATCGACTCCAGTCCTGTACAGCCGGAAAATGCATATTCACCGATGCTTGTCATGCTGTTCGGGAGTTTGATCAATTGAAGCCCCGTGCAGCGGCTAAATGCGTATTTACCGATGCTCTCGATTCCTTCATCCATCGTAACTGTCAGCGTATTCGATTTTATATCGTTGAACAGCGGCCAGTTGTCCGGTATGATTCCTGTGCCTTCGGTCAGATGAACGTCGGTGATTGCTGTACAGCCGTAAAAGGCAGAGGAACGTAAATTTTCGACGCACGGTATCGTGACCGACTGCAGCCCCGTGCAGTTGTAAAACACAGAATAGTCGAGGCTTGTCACGCTGTCCGGAATCGTGATCTCCGTCAGCGCTGTACATCCACTAAACGCCGAATTACCGATGCTTGTGACACCGCTGCCGATTGTAACCGATTCGAGTCCCGTGCATTCATAAAACGTAAACCCTTCAATGCTTGTCACGCTGTCCGGGATCGTGATCGAGCGAAGACCGGTGCAGCTGTAAAACGCATGATCGGCTATGCTTGTCACAGAGTCCGGAATTGTGATAGAAACCTCTCCCGTGATTTCTCGGAATGCCTGATAGGAGATATTCTGAATGCCCTCCTCCAGCGTGATCGTCAACGTGTTGTTGCGAGAGATATACCATGGCGTATTACGATATTCGAAATAATTGTTGGCCGTGTAATCCACCATTGTTCCTGTGCCTTCGGTCAGAACCACATTGGTGATTGACGTGCATCCTTGGAACGCATAGTTTCCGATGCCTGCACTACAGGGCATTGTGAGCGATGTTAATCCCGTACAGTCGGAGAACGCGTACTCACCGATGCTTGTCACGCCGTCAGGGATCGTAATCTCATTAAGCCCCGTGCAGCCGGAAAACGCGCCATACCCGATGCTTGTCACGCTGTCCGGGATCGCGATCTCATTAAGCCCTGTGCAGTGGTAAAACGCATATGAACCGATGCTTGTCACTCCGTCCGGGATCGTGATTTGCGTCAGACCCGTGCAGCCGTAAAACGTGGAACTGCCGATGCTTGTCACTCTGTTTGGGATCGTGATTTCTGTCAGCCCTGTGCAGCCGTAAAACGTGGAACTGCCGATGCTTGTCACTCTGTTTGGGATCGTGATTTCTGTCAGCCCTGTGCAGCTCGAAAATACTCCATCGCCGATGGTTGTCACGCTATCCGGAATCGTGATCGACGTCAGTCCCGTACAATCGCAAAATGCATAGTTGCTGATGTTCTGAATGCCCTCGTCCAACGTTATTGTCAACGTGTTGTCCCGAGAGCTATACCACGGATTATTCTCGTAGCTATGTGAAGGCATTATCCCCGTGCCTTCCGTCAGATGTACGCTTGTAATCGCTGTGCAGTTATAAAATGCATATTCGTCGATGCTTGCGCTGCATGGCATCGTAATCGACCGAAGCCCCGTACAACCGGAAAATGCGGAGCTGTCGATGCTTGCCACGTTGTCTGGGATTATAATCGACTGAAATCCTGTGCAACCGTAAAACGCGCTGCAGCCGATGCTTGTCACGCTGTCCGGGATAGTCACAGTCTCCAATCCTGTGCAGATGTAAAACGTGTAATCGTCGATGCTTGTCACGCTGTCCGGGATCGTGATCGACTGAAGTCCTGTGCAGCCGGAAAATGCGTATTTACCGATGATCGTCACACTGTCCGGAATCGTGACCTTTGTGATCTGTGTTTTTTGGGAAAAAGCACCGTCTGCAATCAGTCTTGTACCGTCCTGGATTCGGATGATTTGACCGCATGTTGTTTTTACGCCTAATAAGATACAGTCGAGATAAACCGGCCCGTCGCTTTGCTCGCTCCACCATCCTGTACTATCAAACGCACGGCTCCCGATACTTGTCACCCCATTACCGATCGTAATTGACTGCAGCCTTGAACAGCATTCAAACGCACTTTTTCCGATGCTTGTCACGCTGTCCGGGATTGTGATCGACTGAAGTCCCGTACAGGAAAAGAACGCATACTCTCCGATGCTTGTCACGCCGTTGCCGATCGTAACTGACGTCAGCCCCGTGCAGTTTCTGAACGCATCCTTGCCCATGCTTATCACGTCTTTACCGATCGTAACTGACGTCAGCCCCTGGTTTTCGGCAAATGCACTGCTGCCGATGCTGGTTACATTGTCCGGGATCGTGATCTCCGATACCCCTGTACAGTGGTAAAGCGCATACGAACCGATGCTTGTCACTCCGTCCGGGATCGTGATCTCCGAAAGCCCCGTGCAGTAGTAAAACGCCCAATTACCGATACTTGTCACGCCATCTTGAATCTTGAGTTTGGCTATTTTGTTGCGAAGAGACGCCCACGGTTGATCAGAAGATGATGAGAAGTCCGGCATATCTCCGCTGCCGCCGATCGTCAGCTTGCCGTTACTGAACGACCACCAAAGACCGTCGCCGAACGCATGCTGTTCCGCTTCAAACGTCGAATTAAAGATAGCGATCTCGTTTCCGCTTTCCCCGCAGAAGAAGCGATAGGCGCCGTCCTGCTCGGCAAAGATCAGATTTCCGGTTGCGCAGGAGATCGTCGCAACGCCGTTGGAAGCGATCGAGACGGACCACGTCGCCGCGTCCTCTTGATCTGGAACGACGGTAAGCGCGCCTTCAATGACCGCAAGATATCCGCCGTCCGCGGCAAAGATCCAACCGCCGTCCGTTTCGGAAAGCGTCAGCGGCAGCATGCCGTCCTGCTCGGTGATCAGGTTATCCGTAACGGTTACCTGTACGCCGGAAAAGTCTGTCGCCATCGCCTGATAGTTATTGCCGTCGTCGCTGACGAAAATGACTTTATCGCCGTCGTGCAGACCTGACGCGTCGGTCATTTTTTTATAGTCGTCGCCCGTGTCGGCGGACGCCGCCGCAACGGTCAGAGCGAGCGCCAATATGGCGCAAAGGATCGCGAGCCAATACCGTTTTTTCATAGGTTCCTCTCCGAGAATTTCTTACAAATATTATATCATACGAATGATCGGAGTGCAATAAAAAAGAGCCGCAATTTATGCGGCACATCAACAGGTTGTTGATATGGATGGCAGAAACCGCGCTTTCGCCATGAGCTATACTGACGTATGCGAAATGGTGAAAACGTCGGCTGATTTTCAGCAAATAATCAAAAGAATGGGCGACCTTCTCGCCCATTCTACCTACAAGGATATTGTTTCTCTATCTGCTGAAAATGGTCTGCCGCCATTTGCAACAGCCTCGTCTCAGGAGAAGAACTCCGCGAACGCTTTGGTCAGGATCGGGAACTTGCCCGAGAAGCAGATCAGCAGGAACACCGCGGCGGAAAGCACGACGATGTATCCGATGAGTCGCATAATCAGGCAGGCGAGGGAGAAGCGCTTGCGGGAAAGGTTTTTCGTTTTTCCGCATCCCCAGACGATCATGAAGATCAGGCCGATGAGGGGAATGTGGAACAGGATCGTTGTGAAGATGTATCCCGGCGTGGTCATCAGCGAGCGGGAATCGGTCGCCAGCATGATCGGCTGTTCCGGCTTCGGCTGGACCGGTTCCGGCTGGACCGTTTCCGGCTGGACGGGAACGGGCGTCGGCTCCGGCACGGGCTCGGGTTCCGCCTCCGGCACGGGCTCGGGTTCCGGCACGGGTTCATGCTCCGGCACGGGTTCCGGTTCCGGTACAGGTTCCGGTTCCGGCACAAGGATCGGCTCCTCTTCAACTTGTTCCGAGAGCGGGATCTCGGTCGGCATGGACCCGACGGCATCGGGTTCGACCGGTTCCGGATCGGGTTCAACTGCAGGAACGGCCGGTTCCGCATCGGCATTCAGCAGCGATGCGCCGCAGAAAAAACAGAATTTTGCCTGATCGGTCAGGACTTTTTGACAAACGGGACAGGTTTTCATGGCTACTCCTTTCAAGATGGATCGACGGACACCGTTTTGCCGTCCAACCGGAAGGTCACGGTGCCGTCCGTATCGGTGCTGTAAAACGCTGTATGGGTATCATACAGCAGCGAAAGCGTGTCTTTGTGCGGATGACCGTAATCGTTGCCCGCGCCGCAGGAGGCGACCGCAAAATCCGGGTCCACCGCGAGGAAGAACGAGAAGCCCGTTGAGCTTGACGAGCCGTGGTGTCCGAGCTTCAGCACGTCCGCGCGGAGCATGGATCGCGGGAAGGTGTCGAGCATGCGCTTTTCCGCAAGCTCTTCGGCGTCGCCGGTCAAAAGAATGGCGGTATCCCCGTATCGCACATGCAGAACGACGGACCGGTCGTTGAGGTCCTCCGGCTCCGCGGCATAGCCCGGCACCGGGTTCAGAACCGTCACGGTGCAGCTCTCCGCCCACGGTAATGTCGTTCCGCCCTCCGCGTATACGACGGCGCAGCGGTTTTCCGAGAGCGCCGCATCCACGGCGTTTGCGCGGATTTCCCGCGTCGGCGGGATCGTAACGAACGTCCCGACCGGATATGCGTTCAGCACGTCCGCCATGGAGCCGATGTGATCCTCGTGCGGGTGCGTGGCGACGACAACGTCAAGCGAATCGACATGATGCGCATCGAGCGTTTCGCGGATGCGATCGAATGCGCCCGGGGGTCCCGCGTCGACCAGCATCGTTTTGCCTTCCGGCGAAATCAGCAGAATGCTGTCGCCCTGTCCGACGTCGATCACAATCACGTCGAGCGAGGGACTGCCGGCGGCAGGCGTTTCCGGACGCGCCGCGTTGAGCGCTTCCCGCAATGCGGTTTTCTCTGCGTCAGCCGGTTCCGGCGTATCCGCGCATGAACAGACGAGCGCCGACAGCAGACACAGCGCAAGGAATAACGCAAAGAAGCGAGGCAACGATCTCATACCTGTATTATACAATAGTTCCGTACGCTTTGCAAGCAGTCAGCGCCGCGGTTTTTATCTTTTCCGCGCGTCCGGGGGCTGCCTTGCCGCGCACCGTCTGCGCAATTTCCCGTTGGAGCCGCCGCATCAGAAAACGGTATCGAATCTGTTCAAGCATGTTTCTATCCTCCCGTTTGTTTCTTACAGCAACAGCATACCGGAGCACCTGTCCGTTATATGGGAAAGCAGCGAATCGTTTGCGTTTGAGTTTCCGGCATGGTATACTATACGAAAAGAGCGCCATTTGCACGGCGGGCAGTACCGAAAGGGAGAAACGGAGGATCGGTATGAAAAAAATGACAGCGATCATTTTATGCTTGATGATGGCGGCGGGCGTTGCCTGCGCCGGCAGCGCACCGGAGAATCCGAACGTCATCGGACAGCAGCCGGAGGAGTCGGCGGGCGCGATTTTGACGACGACGGACCGACCGCAAGCGGAAGCGCTGCAGGAAAGCGCACAGGCAACCCCGGAAACGCCCGAACCGACGCCGGAACCCACCGAGACGCCGACGCCGGAACCGACCGAAGCGCCGACGCCGGAGCCGACGCCGGAACTCATGCCGCAGCTGGTTTACGGCGCGCCGCAGAGCTACAAACCGACCCAAAAGCTCAAGAAGACCGATCTGCCGGTCGTCTACAACATGTTCAAGATGAACCCGAAGGGCAAGAAGGAAGGGCGGATGTTCACCTTCGATCTGAACGGAGACGGCAAGGCGGAGAAGATCTCATTCAAGCTCGATTATAAAAGGAACCGGACGACCATCACGGCGGGCAAGATCAAAATCAAGCTGAAGGACGGCGCCGATCTCATGTACGCGATGCTGATCGACCTGGATCCGACCACCCCGTATACGGATCTGGTCGTTTCGATCGACACAGGATCGGACGACTATATCACCATTCCGCTGCACATCGAAAAGGGCAAGTTCGTTCGCGGGGAAGCGCTGGACGGCATCTCGGTCGGGCTCGGGAGCGACGGCATTCTCTACCGCAGCGAAGGCACCGATCTGCTCGGGACGCAGACCGGAAGCCGCCCCTGCCACGGCGAGAGCTTCACGCCCGACGATGAGTGGCTTACCGTCAGCCTGCCGAGCGAAGAGGACTTGAAAAACTATGAAGAGCACCTCGGCGATTACGGCTGGTTTTTGAAGCTGAAGCGAGAGATGCCATGCACGATCGACGGCAAAGAAGCAACCCTGCCGGTCGGAACGATCCTGTACATGACCCGTTTTCACGAGTCGCGCAGGTTTGCCGAGGTTCGCACGCTGGAGGGTGTGACCGCCGTGATCACGTTCACGATGGACGAGGACGGCTGGCCCTATCAGATCAACGGCGTCTCGCAGGATGATTATTTTGAATACGAACTGCTTTACGCAGACTGACGCGCAGCACACAAAACGCCGCCGGAAAGATCCCGGCGGCGTTTTCATATCGGTTCAGGAAAGATGCTCCGTAAAGCGGCAGGCATAGGGCAGATTGCCGACGTCCGTGAAAACGCGGCGCAGCTTTTTTGCGTAGTCGCCGAGCGCTTCGTCCATGATATCGCCGTTGATGAGAACGATCCACACATCGCGGGAAAGATCCGTGAGACAGTCGTGCAGCGCATCGAGATTCCGTCCGTACCAGTCCGGAAGCCGCAGCGTATGCGCAAGGTAAGCATGGGTCGCCTCGACCGAGGTCATGCGCCGTCCGTCAATGATGATGAATTCCATGTCATT
This sequence comes from uncultured Clostridia bacterium, assembly GCA_947168855.1. Taxonomy (GTDB): domain Bacteria; phylum Bacillota; class Clostridia; order Christensenellales; family CAG-138; genus UBA3792. The sequence continues at coordinate 406,660 of CAMVNO010000001.1, read as the reverse complement.
CCTCCCCGTATAAAAGCGTAAACGATTCGTAATGGTCGTCGGTGTAATAGATCAGTCCGTCGTTACTGAACACGATGCGCTTTGCGCCGCGGTTCTTTTTGCCTTGCGTGTCAATGTCGCACTCGGTGTACTTACGCCCTTTTTTCTTCGGCAGAAGCCCCTCGTAATTGCCGTAATAATCGCCGCCGATCGAACACCCGGGGGCGTACGGCTCGAGCGATCCGCCGCCCGGCCAGCCGAGGGATTTTGCCCTGCTCTTGGTGATGTAGTTTTTCGGCAGATGCCCGAAGAGGTGGATATACAGCGCGACCTCGTCCTTTGTCCAATACTTGCCGTCCTCCGAAACCGGACACGGCGTGTCGGTCGGTTCGGGCGTCGGTTCGGGCGTCGGCACAGGCGTCGGTTCCGGCGTCGGCATATCGGTCGGCGCAGGCGACAAAAGCTCCGAAGGCGTTTCCTCCGGCGTATCGGTCTCGTCCGATGCAGGCGCGTCGGTCGGCGCAAGGGTAAAAACCGGCGCGTCGATCTCGCTTTGCGGCGTGAGCGGCGATGAGATCGGGTCGGAATACCGAACGCAGCCGAACGGCAGTGCAAGCAGCAGCGCAACCAGCAGAGACAGGATTCGTTTCGTGTGCTTCATATAACTCCTCCGTTAAGGTATTATAGCACATCTCTGTTCGGATAAAAAGAAAAAAATCACTTTTTTTCAATTGTCGTGTACAAGGAATAATACGGCGTCCGTTCGATTTTCCTATTGCGCTTTATGCTTCTCTGTGCTAAAATATTCAGAAGAATGCAGAATCAATCGGGACGGCTGCGCACCGGAAAAACGCGCCATTCTTATTAAAGGAGAGCAATGATGATGAAACGAAATACCATATGGATCTGGGCTATGTGCCTTTTGCTGCTTGCGGCGAGCATTACGGGCTGTTCCAAGAGCTGCAGCGGGCAAACGAGCGATCCTCTGGAGACCGTTCCTGCGAGCGAAGCGCCGCAGCCCGACGAGGGCGAAACGATCACCGAGGATGTGGTTACGCCTGTCAACCCGAACGAAGGAAACAGTTCTCCGGAGAATACCGCGCCGACCTCTCCGGAAGCGCCGATCGAGACCGAAGCGCCGACCTCCCCGGATGAGCCGATCGTGACCGAAGCGCCGGACAACACGGAAGAGCCCGACGCAACCGACGATCCGCTCGAGATCGAGATCCCGATCACAACACCCGAGCCGACGCCTACGCCGAAGCCCGGCGAGACGGCACAGCCGACCCCGCCGCCGACGCCTACGCCTGAGCCGACGCCTGAGCCGGAGACGACGCCGGACAATGGACCCATCGAACTGCCTGAACTTCCTTAAGGGGAATGAGGATACAGAGAATTAGGAGGAGAACCAATTATGAATCGTAAGAAATGTTTGTCCCTGCTTCTGGCGGTTTGCATGGTGCTTGCCATGCTGCCGACGGTTGCAATGGCGGAAGCGCCGGTCGCGGATAAGCTGGACCTTGCATTTACCGGCGTTAGCGGAACAAACTACACTACATGGACCGGAACCGGCACATCCGGCGCCGTCTACGCGGGGCAGTCCGCTGGCGGAAACGAAGCCATTCAGTTGAGAACCAGCGGCAATAACTCGGGCATCGTGACCACCGTTTCCGGCGGCAAGGCGACGAAGATTGTCGTAACGTGGAATACCTACACTTCCGCGGGCAGAACGCTCGACATATACGGCAAAAACAGCGCGTATTCTTCCGCTGCAGATCTGTACAACAGCAGCACGCAGGGCACGAAGCTTGGGTCTTTGGAATTCAACAAGAGAGATACGGACAATAAAACGACGCTTACGATCTCCGGCGATTACGAGTATATCGGTATGCGTTCCCAAAGCGGAGCAATGTATCTTGATGAGATCGAGATCACATGGTCGCAGGACGGCGACACGCCGCCCGCAACAACCTACACCGTTTCCTTTGATGCGAACGGCGGCAGCGGCACGATGGCGAACGTAACGACCGCGAGCCCCTATACGCTTCCGGCATGCGGATTCACCGCGCCGGAGGGCAAGGAGTTCGATTACTGGACGGTCGATGGAGACGAGGGCATGTATGCGCCCGGCAATTCCTATACGCTGACCGGTAACACGACGTTTATCGCACAGTGGAAGGATCTGCCCGTCGTCAACGACACCGACATGATGCTGAAGCGCGTGCCGGAGAACGGCGACACGGTCGTTATCTATTATCCGGCGGCGGGCAAGGTCATGACCGGCGAGGATTACCTCTATAACAACAAGAAGCATGAGCTCGTCGCTGCCGACGCGACGCTGACCGACAACGTCCTTGCGGTGCCCGCCGAGGCGGTCCGTCTGACGGTCTCGGTCGCCGACGGCAAGTACACCTTCGCGACCGCCGACGGCAAGTATCTCGAAGCGGACGGCACCAACGTACAGCTCGTTGACGAGCAGGGCGCAAACACGCTCTTCCAGCTTGAGACCGCAGCTGCCGGTACAGACAACTACTATATCAAGTGCGATTCCGCGAACTTTAGCGGCAAAGCGCAGTACATCGAGTATTACGGCGGATATTTCACCGTGTATTCCCTGAACACCTCGAATGCGGCGATCTACACCTTCCAGTTCTTCTCTGAGGACGGCGAAGGTCCGACGCCCGAGACGACCTACACCGTGACGCTGAATCCGGGCGACGCGGAAGGCGAGCCGCAGACGATTGAAGACGTTACCAGCCCCTATACGCTTCCGGATTGCCCGTTTACTGCGCCGGAAGGCAAGGTGTTTAACGGCTGGCAGGCGGATAACGGCGACGTCTTTGCGGCAGGCACCGAGATCGAGCTTACGGACGACGCAACTTTCACTGCAACCTGGAAGGAACTCGTAGCCAGAACATATGAGCTCGTGACCTCCACCGAAGGACTCGTCGACGGCGGCACGTACCTGATCGCGAGCGAGCTCTTTGTGGATGAGCTCTATCTCATGTCGAACCAGACTTCCAACAACCGTGCACAGTACAAGGTGACCGGTGTGGAAGGCACGACGCTGACGCTGGACGAGAGCTGGATCGCGACCGCGGCGGCGGATGCGCTCGCATTTGAGTTTACGCTTGAGGCTGAGGGGAACAATTGGGCGTTCCACGACGAAGTGACGGGCGGCTATCTGTATGCGGCAGGAAACGAAACAAACAAAAAGAACTGGCTGCGCACCGAGACCGAGCTTGATGATAATGGTAAGTTCAGTATCACGTTTGAAGACGACGGCGCAACGGTTCCCGTTGCGCAGGGCGAAAATACCCGCGGCTATATGCACTATAATGGAGAAAGCGCTTGCTTCTCCTGCTATGCAGAAAGTTCGCATATCACCGCCGCCGTCTATCTCTACAAGCTTGTGGAGGACGCGCCCGCGGCGGAGCCGACCTTTGCGAGTCAGAACCTCATTCTGGACGGTCTGATCGGCGTCAGCTTCAATATGGATCTGCCGGAGATCGAGGGCGTGGATTACAGCACGAGCTACATGACCTTCAGCGTTCCGCACGGCACCTGCACGGAGCGCGTGGATTACAGCGCATCCAAGTTAAAGAAGAGCAGCCAGACCCAGGCGTTCGTCTGCTATGTGACCGCGGTCATGATGGCGGAACCGATCACCGCGACGTTCCACTATACGCAGAACGGCACGGAAAAGACGGTCGAAAAGGTCTACGCCGTTAAGGATTACTTTAAGGCTTACGACGAAAAACAGGCGCAGTTTGACCCAAAGACGCAGACGCTGATCGAGTCTGTCGCGGATTACGGTCATCATGTGCAGGCGTTCCTTGCGGCGCAGAAGGGCTGGACGTTCGGCGAGAACGGCGATTACTTCGAGATGGACAAGTCCTATACGGAAAGCTATGATTCCGGCGAGATCGCAACTGTGGCTCAAGAGATTGCATTCTCCTGCACGCCTGACGGTACACCGGATTTCAGAAAGCTCTCGTTTGCACTTGTGTGCGACAGTGCGACGGAGATGCGCATTCTGTTTAGGGTCGCGAGCGGCTACATCGGAACGCTTACTGCAACGGTGGATGGCACCGCGATCAATGTGACGGAACTCGGCACGAGCAAGGCTGTGCAGATCGCAAACATTCCGGCGCATATGCTTTCGGAGTCCCATACGATCGTCATTACCACGGGAAACGGCAGCGCGACAATCACCGCTTCGGCACTGGCTTATGTAAAGGTCCTGCTTAGTGCATATCCGAACAACGCCAATGCGACGAATGCTGCAGCTGCAATCTACGGATATTCTGCCGCGGCGGATGCATACATGGCGAACTGAATCGATCATCATCTGACAGACCGAGGGGCGAAGACACCGGTTTTCGCCCCCGGTTTTTACAAATGGGAATATGACGGGAACATATCGCATCGCTGACAGAATCATACGGATCTCCACGCGCTTTACGCGCGTGCATCGACGCTGCGCGGCGTACCGGACGGACGACATCCCGGCGGATATTTCCGTTGAGATAACGCAGTCCGATATCGAAAGGGAGCGCGCCTGTTCGGTCGAAGCGCACGGACGGGAAGATTTTAATTCCGGCGAATATTTGGACAGTGCGCTTGAGGAGCTTGCGGTTTACCGCAAGATCGCGGAAAGAATGACGTCGTTCGATACGATCCTGATGCATGGTTCCTGTATTGCGGTGGATGGGGAAGGATATTTGTTCACCGCGAAAAGCGGAACGGGCAAAAGCACGCATACGCGGCTTTGGCGCGAGATGCTCGGCGAAAAAGCGATCATGGTCAACGACGATAAGCCGCTGATCCGTATTTCGGAGGATCGGGCGACGATCTACGGAACGCCGTGGGACGGAAAGCATCATCTGAGCACCAACTGCGCCGTGCCGCTGAAGGCGATCTGCATTCTGGAACGCGCCGGGCAAAACACGATCCGCCGTGTTTCGAAAGCCGAGGCGTATTCGACCATGTTACAACAGATATACCGTCCGCCGGACAGTGCCGTCATGATGAAAACAGTGACGCTGATCGAACGTTTGCTCGGGGTCGTCGACCTTTGGCGCCTCGGCTGCAATATGGATCCGGAAGCGGCGGAAATCGCGTATCAAGCTATGAGAGGATCAATGAGAAGATCGTGAAGACGTCCGCATCCCGGTGGCTCTTTACGGTCCCCGGCAACCGAAAATGGTATATTGCTGCACTGACGCTCGTACAGGCATTGCTCGGAGGGTCCGGCGTGCTGTACGCGCTTTTTCTGCGCGGCGCGGTGGACGCTGCAGTCGGCAGAAATCAACGGGCGTTCTGGCAGTATCTGATTCTGATCCTCGCGCTGACGGCAGCACAGCTTGCGCTGCGCGCTGTCGTCCGCTGGCTGACGGAACGGTCCAAGTCGACTTTTGAGAACATATTCAAGGGCAGGCTGACCGGGATGCTGCTCAGGAAAGACTATCTGCGCATCAGTGCGGTTCATTCCGGCGAATGGATGAACCGGCTGACAAACGATACGGTCGTTGTAGCAAACGGGTATACAGATATCATCCCGGGACTTGTCGGCATGACGGTAAAGCTGGTCAGCGCGCTGGTGATGATCATCATGATGGAACCGCTGTTTGCGGCAATTCTGATTCCGGGAGGCATTGTGCTTGCCCTGCTGACGATGCTGTTCCGCAAGGTCATGAAGCGGCTGCATAAAAACGTACAGGAATCGGACGGCAGACTGCGGATCTTCCTGCAGGAGCGTATCGCAAGCCTGCTGATGCTTCGCTCCTTTGCGGCAGAAGAACAGACCATGGCGGGAGCCGAGGAGAAGATGCATGCGCATCAGGCGGCCCGTATGCGCCGCAACCGGTTTTCCAATCTGTGCAACATCGGGCTCGGCGCGGCAATGACGGGAATGTATCTGCTCTGCATCGGCTGGTGCGGATACGGGATCCTGATCGGCACGGTCAGTTTCGGCACGCTGACTGCGATCATGCAGCTTGTTTCACAAGTGCAGTCGCCGATGGCAAACATCACCGGGTTCCTGCCCCGATACTATGCCATGCTTGCGAGCGCGGAGCGTCTGATGGAAGCGGAACGCTTTGAGGAGGACGGTACAGACGCAAAGCCGCTTTCGGAGATCACGGCGTTTTACATGGATACGCTTTCCGCTGTGGGAATGAAGGACGTCTGCTTTACGTATTATCCGGTGTCCGACAACGCGCTGGAGATCGAAAAAACGGAGATGCCGATCGTGCTGAAGAATCTGTCCGTGGAGATCAAAAAAGGCGGATATGTGGCGTTTACGGGCACGAGCGGCTGCGGAAAATCCACGGCGCTGAAACTGCTGATGTGCGTGATGCATCCGGACAGGGGCAGCTGTTATTATACGGACAGGCACGGGGACGGCGGCGAACTGACTTCCGCCTATCGACGCATGTTTGCGTATGTGCCGCAGGGAAACTATCTGATGAGCGGAACGATCCGCGAGATCGTCGGCTTTGCCGAGCCCGCTGCGATGTATGACAATGAGCGGCTCCAAAACGCCCTTCGGATCGCATGCGCGGAGGAGTTCGTTTCGGAGCTGGATCGCGGCGCGGACACGCTGCTCGGCGAGCGCGGAACGGGGCTTTCGGAGGGTCAGATGCAGCGCATAGCGATCGCGCGCGCGATCTTTTCAAAGAGCCCGATCCTGCTGCTGGACGAGGCGACGAGCGCGCTGGACGCAGAGACGGAAAAGCAGCTGCTTGAAAACCTGCGGACCATGACGGACAAGACCGTCGTTATCGTAACGCACCGTCCGGCGGCGCTTTCGATTTGCGACCGCGTGCTGGAGTTTACGGAAGACGGCGTGATCGACCGGGTATAATGCAAACAACAAAACGGCGCTTTCGTCGAGAAACGGAAGCGCCTTTTTTGTATCTCATTGATCGGCAGACGGTCTATGCGCGATCTGCGCCGCGGTCCGGATTCAGATCCTTGACGCCGAACGTCAGCCATGTAACGACATAGCTGCAGACGTATGATACGACGAGACCCAGAAGATAGATCAATACGCTGCGAAACGCGCCGAGCGGACCTTCGGTCATGACGAAGACGCCGAGCAGACCGGACGGTCCCCAGGTGGTGGATGCAACGCGCAAAGCCATGATCAGAGCGCCGCCGAAGCCCGCGCCGATCCCGGCTGTGATAAACGGCCTGCCCAAAGGCAGCGTAACGCCGTAGATCAACGGCTCGCCGACGCCGAGGAACCCGGCGGGAAGCGCGCCGGAGATCACGGAGCACAGCTTTTGATTGCCGGTTTTTTCGCTTTCCGGTAAACGGCAAGCGCAGCGCCGACCTGTCCCGCGCCTGCCATCGCAAGGGCGGGGTACAGCGTGATATACCCAAGCTCCTGAAGCTGCACCGTATACAGCGCAACGAGACCGTGGTGCATGCCGGTCGCGACAAGCGGAAGGAACAGCGCGGAGGACAGAAAACCCGTGAGCATCCGGACGACCGCGCTTTCGGAAAGGCACAGTTTGCCGAACACCCAGGCGATCCCGCTTGAAACATATCCGAACAGCGGCATGATCAGAAGGATGTACGGCACCGTGCAGATCAGCAGGGACAGGATCGGCGTAAAGATCATATCAATGCGCTCCGGCATGCGGGAACGGATCTTCTTTTCCACAAAGGACAGGAGAAGTACGCCGAAAATGACCGCCAGAACGCCGCCCTTTCCGGCCTGCAGAACAGAGGTCAGCGGCGCACTTTCGTTCGACAGACCGAGGATCAAAGCAATGTCGTTGATGCCGTCCAGCGAGGTGATCATGCCGAGCATACCGCCGAGGATCGGCGTTGCGCCGAAGCGCTCGGCGGCGCGATAGCCCACCCATGCGGTGATGAAGGTCATGAAGGCGGATTTGATCAGCGTGAGCAGCGTGAAGACAAGATTCCATGCGGGGACGCTTTCATAATTCGGAACAGCCTGCGCAATCAGCGAGGCAAAACCGGCGCACAGTCCCGCAGCAATCACACCCGGAATCAGCGGCACAAAGATATCGCCGAGCGTTTTCAGCGCGGTTTTGACAACGTTGTTCTTTTGCTTCATCTTGCTCGCTTCCCGACTCGCTTTCGGATCCGGAGGATCCTCTACGGACCCGTCGGATCCGCCGAATCCCAGCGCACGGCAGGCGTCGGCGTATTTCCGGCATTTTCCGGGACCGACTACGATTTCATAGGAACACGGACGGTCGTGCACGATCGCAAGCACATCCCGGAGCGCACGGATCCCGGCGTCGTTGACCGGTTCTTCCGCCTTGACGACGACGCGCAGCCGCGTCATGCAGTTTGTGATGGATTCGATGTTATCGCGTCCGCCGAGCTGCTCGATCACGGCTTCGGCATCGGCTTTGTAATCGGTTGTATCGGCATTCTGATTCATGGCGCATCCTTCTTTCACGGCAGAGCTCTTGTATCGATCTTCTACAGTATACCATGCCTGATTCGATTTCACAAGAAAACAGTCGATTTTTATATATGATTTGCCGCGATGAAGTATCGAGGTGAAACCAGCTTCGGCGAAGACGGCGAAATCCTTTTCGCGTTCAGATTTATGAGCTCCGGTTCAGGATTTCATATAGATGGCGAAGAATTTGATTGCAAAACCGAACCGTACTTTGACAACTGAAAATGACAAAAAAGCTGAATTTATCATTGCAACGAACAGCGAGAAAATGTTCCGGGAACCATTGATCAAGAGAATGTATGTACCCGGTACGAATACCACTACGGTTCAAAACGACCCAAACGGGCCAAAATCGGCCCGTTTTGAGGTCAAAATCCCCGTTTCTGCCCATCATTTCCCATCCGAATCCGGATCTACTCCATTCCGCACTCTATTTTTGGACGGTTTTTATTCAAAAGAATAAGTAAAAAGTACTCTAAGATTTGGCTCAAAAAACGTTCCATCAGGAGCACTTTTTTGATGCGTTTTCATCTGAGACACCTTCCTGTCCGATTTATCGGATACATCCTTTGGTTTAATACAGGTGTAGAGAGGAAATAGAGGATTTTTCCCGATACAAATCATCTTTATCAGGAGGTTTCCAATGCGGTACTATGAGGTGACGGCAAAGTGCGGACACGTCGGAAAAGGATACTACATCCCGATCACGTTTTCGGTTCGGGCACAGACGGCAGCGGAGGCGGCCTCCGTAACCAGAGCATTCCCGAGAGTGAAGCACGATCACAAGGATGCGATCCTGTCCGTCAGGGAAGTCGATTTCTACGATTACGATGAACTGTGGCAGGAAAATAACTACGATCCGTACCTAAGGTGCAGGAGCAAGCGGGAGCAGATGCGCGAATACGACGCGATCTACAACCGCATCGTCGAGGAAACACGCTGCGAATCCAATTGGGAAAGGGAACTTCCCGAAAAAGCAGTTTTTGCGGGGAAGAAGCGGATCCGCAATGTGAGACAGTACGCAAGAGAACTGGCGTCCGCATACGCCATGCGCGACGCGATCTGAAAGGAGCATCGCAATGAACGGTATCAGGGATTTGTTCGATCTGAACGGAGACGGGGAACTGGACGGTATCGAAATGGCAATGGCTTACACAGTGCTGTTCGGGAGCGAGGAATCACAGGAAACGGAGCAAAACGGCTTCGACAGCATTTATGAAGAATACGACGAGGAGGAATAAGAAATGCGTATGATGGGCTTTGGCAGAGATGACAAGATGATAAAAACACCGGATATGCCGATCCCGGCGATTGAGGAACCGAAGTCGCCGGTGAAATCCATGGTGCGTGTGGAGTTTGACGATGCCGGTTACAAGCTGACGTATTTCAACGATCGGTTCGATCTGAAGCGGGGCGATCGTGTGTTTGTCAGCGGCAAGCTTGCGGGTAAAGTCGGCGTCGTCTGCTCGGTAACGACGCGGTTCCGCATCAAGTTATCGGACTACGAGCGCGTGATTGCGCTTGCGCAGACGCCGGTACACGGGACGTACAAGCCCGTTGCGGACAAAATGCTGAGCTACAACGGCAACGCACTTTCTCCGGAAGCGTTCCGCGCATGGGTGCTGCCGCCGGCGGAGCCGTCCGAAGATCCGGACGACGAGGTGATCTACGGCGACGGCTTTGTGATCCCGCTGGACGATCCGCACAACGCGGAGGACGTCGATCACGCGATATTCGAGCGTGCTTTGGAATACTGCAGATCCGGCAAGATCGGCTACGTTTCCGTAAGGAACGGCGTCGGGCGCGCGTATGTGGAGGGCAATCAGTGGTATGAGCTGGAGTTCCGCCTTCACGATAATCAAATCGAGGAGGCCTACTGCGGCTGCCCGTACGCGGGGCTCTGCAAGCATCTGCTTGCGGTGGCGATCATGCTCTCCGTATTCGCGGGGCACGGCGATCTCGACCTCACGCGCGACTTCGTGCTGATCGACACCGATCGCTTCTATGCGATGATAAAACAGAATGACCAGGGGGTAACGGTTTAACCGTACCACGGGGACGGGATCGGAACACACCTCCTATTTCACACCTCCGATCCCGTTCCATTCGCAAAGAAAGGGAGGCATTTCCATGAACAATCGGATTTCATTCGGCGGCATCGTGCTGTTGATCATCGCGGTGCTTCTCCTTGTCGGCACGTGCTCCGGCAGCCAATCGTATTCGACGAGTTCATCCTATACAAGCAGGCGAACCTATCGTTCGACGCCGACACGCAAACCTGTTACGAGCACGACGGCTGCTCCCAAAGCATCGCGCAAGCCAAGGGCGACGTCAAAGCCGAAGGACGATCCGTACAACGCGAGCGACTACGCGCATGTCGATGACTTCTACTATGACCACTACGACGATTTCTTTGATTATGAAGACGCAGAGGACTATTTCGATGAGCACAATTAAGCATAAAGGAGACAAGGATAATGGAAGAAAAGAAGATTCATCTGGAGTTTGATGTCACCGTCTGTCTTGGCGACGGTGACGGCGGAGACGTCAGTGTCAGCGTTCCGGTAACGGAAAGGGAATACGAGCTCCTGAAGCAGTGCTGTCGGGAAGGCGACGATCTGGAGTGCTATAAAGGTCTCGAGGATCTTTGCAGCCGCGTACGAGATGCAGCTGAGGACGAGAACGAATACTGCATGGATAACTACTCGGATTCCGATGAGGAGATCGACTACAGTACGGTATCCTTTATGATCAGCATGCCGTGCAGGATTCAGGATGAGGTTGACGCGGAAGAAGATAAGGAATGACCTCGGCGGAGGAAGAACATGAAACATCGAGTCAGAGTACGAGTCCCGGTTGAAAGGCGTGGCTTGTTCGGACGCAGAAAAATCGTCTATGAAGAGCGCACGATCGTTGTAGACGGCAGAACCTACCGCCGCATGCAGCGTGCGCAGAAAGATAAGGAGTTCGATGATTTCCTGGATGAAATGGAGATCATGGATGCGATATTTGATGACTGATTGCGCTGTTGTTCTTTTCAACCGATGTCGGATATGGTACAATGCCGATAAGGCAATTATGCCAAAGGGACGGTGCGAATGATATGATCACGATACTTGCGGAAAAGCCGGACGTCGGCAATAAGATCGCTGCGGCGCTGGATAAGATCACGCTGGCGAACGGAAAGGAAATCACGTTCGCCGCACTCAAGTCGAATGAAAAGGCAGTCAAGGCGCAGCAGGCAAAGGACGGATTTCTAAGGATCCGTTACGCCGGAGAGGACTGCTTCGTGACCTGGGGCTTCGGGCATCTCGGACAGCTCAAGGACGCGGCGGATTACAATCCGGATTACAAGAACTGGCGAAAGATGCCGCTGCCGTTTCTTCCGAACCCGTACGAACTGCGGCTGCGGACGGACGGCTCGTCGTTCGATGCGCGCACGAAAAAGCAGTTCGAGCTGATCAAGCGGATGTTTACGAAAAGCGATTATATCATTAACGCAACGGACTTCGATCGCGAGGGCGAAGTCATCTTTTCGTACATCTACGAGCTGACGGGAAGCAGGGCGCCGGTGAAGCGCGTCTGCTTTGCGTCGCAGACGAAGGAGGGCATTCTCGATGCGTTCTCAAAGCTCAAAACGTATGAGGAAGTGAAGAATATCGAGACTGCCGGACGGATGCGCGGGATTGCGGACTGGGTGGTCGGCATCAATCTGACGGTTGCCATGACGCTGCATCAGCACGCCAAGGGCGAGGTGCTGAGCATCGGGCGCGTGCAGACGCCGACGCTCAAGATGCTTGTCGATCGTGAGCTTGCGATCCGCAACTTCAAGCCCGAAAAATACTGGACGCTGGAAGCGACGTTCAAAACCGACAAGGGCGAAACGTATACCGCGACGCACAAGAGCAAGCGATTCAACGATAAAAACGCCGTTGCAGACATTCTGAAGAAGATCAACGGAAAGAACGGCGTTGTTACCGAGATATCCGAGAAGAAAGAGGAGAAGCATCCGCCGCAGCTATACAGCCTCTCGGCGCTCCAGATGGACGCAAACGCCAAGTTCGGCATGACGCTGAAGCAAACGCTCGACGCGGCGCAAGCGCTCTACGACGCGGGTCTGACGACATATCCGCGTACCGACTCGCGCTATCTCACCGAGGACATGGTGCCGACTGTGAACCGCGTGCTCGATAAACTTGCGGAGAATCCGGACTATACGCCGCTGATTGACGGACGCAAGCGCAGCTTCACAAAATGGCGCTATTTCGACGACAAGAAGGTGGAGAGCCACTTTGCCATCATCCCGACGACAAGCAAGCCCAAGGGGCTCACGGGCTATCAGGCCAAAATCTACGACCTGATCGCCAAAAGCGTGATCTGTATGCTGTACGGAGACGCCGTCATCAGTCGGACCAACGTCACCACAACCGTGGAGGGTGAGGCGTTCACGTCAAGCGGCAGCACGATTCTCGAACCCGGCTTTATGGCGGTGACAGGAAAGGACAAAGAAAACTACCTGCCGATGCTGACGAAGGGCGAAACGGTGTCCGGAACCTATGAAGTTAAGGAAAAGGAAACCGAGCCGCCGAAGCGCTACACGGACAAAACGATGCTTGCGGCAATGATTTCCGCGGGCAAGGACCTCGAAGACGAGGAGCTCAAAAAGATCCTCGCCGATCCGAGCGTGGCGGGCATCGGCACGCCGGCGACGCGCGACGCGATCATCGAAACGCTGCTGAAACGCGGCTATGCGGAGCGCAGCAAGAAGACGCTGTCCGCCACGGACAAAGGCATCGGGCTGATTCAGGGGCTGACGGTGGAATCCATCAAATCGCCCGCGCTGACGGCGAAATGGGAAAAGCGACTGCACGAGATCGAACGCGGCAATGAGGACGCAGCGAAGTTTCAGAGTGATATCGAGAAAACCGTCACCGTCTGGTGTAAGGAGATCGGCGTTTCACCGGTAGCGCCGACATTGCAGAATACGGAACTGAACCCGCCGGTGCTGTGTCCCGTCTGCGGCAAGCCGATGAAAAAGCAGAGCTGGGGCTACGGGTGTTCGGGCTACAAGGAAGGCTGCAAATTCTCCGTCGGCACCATCTGCAAGAAAACCTTGACGGAAGCGCAGTTCAGAAAGCTCATCACCGAACGCGACACCGGCCTGATCTCCGGCTTTAAGAGCAAGGCAGGGAAGTCCTTCAAAGCACATCTGATTCTTGACGAGCAGAACAAAGTCGTGTTTAAGTTTGAGAATCCAAAGGGCGATACGAATCAGAAGGAGAAACCGGAATGAGCTTTGGAAACGACAGCTTTATGGGCTTTATGGGCTACCGCAACATGGTCGTCGAGGACAAGATCGAGGAATGCCTTGCCGCCGCGCGGCGCGGGGAGACCTCCGTCAGCATCGACAGAGGCGATCTTACGGATACCGAAGTTGCGTATGTGCAAAAAGAAGTGCAGCGGAGACTGGAAAACGGAAGATATTGAGCCGGGGAGGCGCTTATGGACGAAATGAAACTGAATCAATCGCAGCGGGAGGCAGTGACGTCGACGGAGGGGTTTATCCGCGTAATTGCGGGCGCGGGATCGGGCAAGACGCGCGCGCTGTCCCACCGGTTCGCGTATCTTGTGAATGATTTCGGCATTCTGCCGGGCAATATCCTGTGCGTCACGTTCACCAACAAAGCCGCGAACGAGATGCGGCAGCGCATCCACAACCTCACCGGCGACAACGACACCGGCTATATCAACACGTTCCACGGCTTCTGCGTGTCGGTTCTGCAGGAGGACAGCTATGCCGTGCAGTACCCGAAGAGCTTTCTTGTGCTCGACAATTCCGATATCGACGACATGCTGCGAATCATCTATGAGGAGCGCGGGCTGACGCTCAGAGATATGACGTTTGCAAACGCGCGGGATATGTTCGAGATCCAGAAGCTGTTCAAGAAGCCGGAATACTATCTCGACCTCATCAACCTGTCGCTCGACGCGCTGCATGAGAAGTATCTGAACGCCGTAGGCACGAACGATATCCTGTTCTACGGCTACCTCTATCAGCAGAAAAAATGCTTTGGGCTGGACTATAACGACCTCATCAAGTTCACGTTGTACATCTTCCGTGAGCACGAGGACATCCGTTTGAAGTGGCAGAAGCGGCTCGAATACATTATGATCGACGAGTTTCAGGACATCGACGACCTGCAGTACGAGCTGATGGAAGTTCTGTGCGGCTACCACAAAAACCTGTTCATTGTCGGCGATCCGGACCAGACGATCTACACCTGGCGCGGCGCGAACGTCAAGTACCTGAACGGCTTTGACACGCAGTTTCCCGGCACCAAGACGGTGATGATGAACGAGAACTACCGCAGCACGCCGGAGATCCTTGCCGTCTGCAATTCCTTGATCAGGAAGAACAAAAACCGCATCAAAAAGGACCTCGTTTCGATGCAGCCGCACGGCGCGTCGGTGCTGTGCCACCACGCGCGAAACGCCGAGGAAGAAGCAAAATGGGTTGTCGGGCAGATGTACATGCTGCACGAGCAGGGCGTGCCGTATAAGGACATGACGGTGCTGTACCGCGCGCATTATCTGACGCGGCAGGTGGAGGAAGTGCTTTTGAAGGCGAAGCTGCCCTATGCGATCTACAGCGGCGTGCAGTTCTTCGCGCGAATGGAGATCAAGGACTCGCTCTCGTACCTGCGCATGATCGCGTACAAGGACGATCTGTCGTTCCGCCGCGTCGTCAACACACCCAAAAGAAACATGGGACAGCGCCGCATGAAGTTCCTCGAGGAGTACGCGCAGGCGAACAACTGCACCCTGTACGACGCGCTGCTCAAAAATCTCGACCATGAAATCATGAAGGGCACCAAGGCGGACAAGTTCGTCAAGCTCATTGAGCGATTCGCTGCAACCTATGCCAATCGCCCGGTGTCCGAGGTGCTTTCCGCGATCCTCGACGAAAGCGGCTATGAGGCGGCGCTGCGCACGGAGGGCAGCCAGGAGCGCCTGGACAACCTTGCCGAGCTCAAGCAGTCCGTCTACGACTACGAGACGACCTGCGGCGAAGAGGTCACGCTGGAGCATTATCTGAGCCATGTCGCGCTGTTTACGAACACGGACGCGATCGAAGCGGGCGACAAAGTCAAGCTGATGACGGTGCACGCCGCAAAAGGGTTGGAGTTCCCGTACGTGTTCCTGATCGGCATGAACGAGGGCGTTTTCCCGTCGCGTAAGGTGCGGACGATCGAGGGGATGGAGGAGGAGCGCCGGCTCGCGTTCGTCGCGATGACCCGCGCCGAAAAGCGGCTCTATCTATCCGAAGCGGACGGTATCAACATCGACAGCTCGCCGCGCTATCCGTCCCGGTTCCTGCTCGATATCGACCAAAGTCTGCTGGAATACACAAAACCGCCGCAGGACGGACTGATCCGCGACGCGTCGAACTATATTCGCAACGCCGAACAGCGGCTTTTGGATCAAAACGATCCGGAGCTTTACCCGGTTGGCACACGCGTGCAGCACGCGATTTTGGGAGCCGGAACGGTGCTCGATCTGGACAAGGACAACAACGCCTACGTGATCCAGTTCGATACCCTCCCGACGCCGCGCACGATCGCGTTCCGCGTAAAGCTGATGAGAGCGTAAATCTTTTGTCGCCTGAGAGTTGACCAAGCGGGGCTTCCTGTGCCGTATCATGAAGTCGGAAAACAGAACGGAGGAGAAAACAATGTTAGGCGCAATCATCGGAGATATGGCGGGTTCCATTTACGAATTTCATAATCACAGGAGCAAGGAGTTTCCGCTCTTCAACAGCAAGTGTTTTCCGACGGATGACAGCATCATGACGATCGCGGTTGCAAAGGCGATTCTGGAAAACGACGGCAAGGCGGAAGGGCTTGAGAACAAAACCGTCGAATGGATGCAGAAAATCGGGCGGCAATATCCGAACTGCGGCTACGGCGGACGCTTTTATGAATGGATGTATGCGAGAAACCCGCATCCATACAACAGCTTCGGCAACGGCGCGGCGATGCGCGTCAGCGCCTGCGGCTGGGCGGGGAAGACGCTCGAAGAAGTCAAAGCGCTTGCACGCGCCGTCACGATCGTCACGCACAACCATCCCGAAGGCGTCAAAGGTGCGGAAGCGACGGCGTGCGCGATCTTCCTCGCGCGTACCGGGCACAGCAAAGAGGAGATCCGCTCCTTTATCGAGGAGAACTATTACACGCTCGATTTCACCATTGACGAGATCCGTCCGACCTACGAGTTTAACGAGACGTGCCAGCGCACGGTTCCGCAGGCGATCGAAGCGTTCCTCGAATCGACTTCCTTCGAGGACGCGATCCGTACCGCCGTTTCCGTCGGCGGCGACAGCGACACGCTCGCTGCGATCACTGGCAGCATCGCGGAGGCGTTTTACGGCATTCCCGCAAATCTGCGCGAACAGGGTGAAAAACAATTTCGCGCCGGTTGTCTTTCTGAATATCCGGAAGCGACAGCCAAGCACGATCCCGACCTCCTGCCGATCGTGAAAGCGTTCGAAAAGCGGTACGGAACAAGAAATGCCAACGACGAATAAATCATACAGAAAAGACCTCGAGAGTTTCTCGGGGCCTTTGCGTTTCAATGAAAGAAGGAATCAGGCGTTGCTCTGATTTCGCTTTTCGTCGACCTTTTTCAAAAACTTTTCGTACTGGATGACAAAGCGCTCGTGCGTTCCTTCGCCGACCAAGCCGAGGGGATCATACACCTTGACGTCGAATACCAGACGTCTGCGATCCACAAGCGTCAGCTCGGTTTCGCAAATCACCGTCAGCCCCACGGGCGTCGCGGCGACATGGCGGACGTTCAGTGCAGTGCCGACGGTTCCTTCGCCGGGTCCGAGATACGGCGCGACGCTTCTCCAGCACGTCTCTTCGATCAGCGCGATCATCGCAGGTGTCGCGAATACGTCAAGCTCGCCGCTGCCGATGGCGCCGGCGCATTTGTCTATCGTTACCGTTAGTTCGATCTTTCCTTTGATTCCGGTTTGCAGCATGGTATTCTCCTTCACAGATCATTCTTTTGTCAATTGAATTATACCATATGTAACCATGAAGGGCAACACAAACCGCAGGGGATCCGGTGTTGACAAACCCGGATGTGCATGGTATCATCACCTTGCCTATAAAGAGTGCGTTAGAGACAAGCTCGTTGATCGCACGACAACCTGCCTCATTGGGTAAGGTGCCAAAGCTTGACTGATGGGTATGATCGGTATTTGCAGCACCCGTCGGTAACCATGGGTGCTTTTGTGTACTCCGAATAGGCGAAAAGCCAAAGGAGGACACAATCATGAAACCATCTTCTGTCGTTATTCACGTCCCGCACGCATCCACAGTGATCCCGGAATCGGAACGCAATGCTTTCCAAATCGACCTTGCCGACGAGCTGCTGAAAATGACGGACCATTACTGCGACGAGCTGTTCTGCGGAGATTATCCGTCCGTCGTATTTCCCGTCAGCCGGCTTGTCTGCGATCCGGAACGGTTTCGGGACGATGTGCAGGAATCCATGTCGTCCGTCGGAATGGGTGCGGTTTATACCCGCACCCACGACGGCGCGATCCTGCGAACCATCGACGCCGCGACCCGCGAGCGCATCCTGCAAACCTGGTACGATCCGCATCATGCTGCTTTGACGGAAGCCGTGCAATCGGCGCTTGACAGAACCGGACGCTGCCTGATTATCGACGGGCATTCCTTTCCTTCAAAGCCGTTGCCGTACGAACCGGAACAGAATCCGAACCGTCCAGATTTCTGCATCGGCACGGATCCATACCATACACCAAATCAGTTGACAGAGACTGCGATCCGCTTTCTGCAATCCCGTGGCTATTCCGTAGCAGTCAATTCGCCCTTTGCAGGAACGCTCGTCCCGATGCGCTTTTATCAAAAGGATAAACGCATCAGCTCCATCATGATCGAAGTCAACCGGCGTCTGTACATGAACGCCGACGGCAGCAAAAACAAAGACTTCTTGAGAATACAAGCTATCCTACAATTCTGTATTGCAAACCTTGATTGTAATCTTAATTTGAGATACAATAATATCAGAGATAGCAGAGATAAAAGAAATGAAAACGATCAGGGTAGTAGCAGCAATCATACATAAGGACGGGAAGATCTTTTCCTGGATGAAAGCATCATTTCCCAGACGGCGAAAAGAAGGAAAAAACGTGCTTGTGCTCGTTACTCCACTCCCGGTGCATTCGGGGCATGAAAAAAGCCCCATATTTGGGGCTTCCTTGGTACCCGGTACGGGAGTCGAACCCGTGTTACCGCCGTGAGAGGGCGGTGTCCTAGGCCACTAGACGAACCGAGCACGCAAGAGATATAATACCGAAGATTGTCGGTTTTGTCAATCCTTTTTTTGCTTTTTGATAAAAGTTTTTCAGCTCAGTCGAGACGCCAGTCGATCGGCGTCTGACCGGTTTTCTCAAGCCACGCGTTTGCTTTGGAAAAATGTTTGCAGCCGAAGAAGCCGTTATACGCGGACAGCGGGCTCGGGTGCGGGGCTTCGAGCTTGATGTGGATCGGATTCGTGACGATCCTTGCCTTGTTGCGCGCGTTTGCGCCCCAGAGCAGGAAGACGATCGGCGTTTGCTTTTCGTTCAGCAGTTCGATGACGCGATCGGTGAACGCCTCCCAGCCGTGTCCCTTGTGCGAATTCGGCATATGCTCGCGCACGGTCAGCACGGTGTTGAGAAGAAGCACGCCCTGACGCGCCCACGAGGTCAATTCACCGTGATTCGGAGGAGTGATACCAAGATCATGATGCAGCTCCTGAAAGATGTTTTTGAGCGAAGGAGGCGGTTCTACGCCCTTCTTGACGGAGAAGCAGAGACCATGCGCCTGCCCGGGACCGTGGTATGGATCCTGTCCGATGATGACGACCTTCGTGTCGGCAAAGCTTGTATACTTCAACGCATTGAAGATGTCGTACATATTCGGATAGACCGTCTGCGTGCGATATTCATCTGCAAGAAACAGCCGCAAGTCCTGATACTGCTGCGATGCAAAATAGTCCGCAAGCAGCGCGTCCCAGTCATTCCCGATGTGAACCATAAGCGCCTCCGACCTTTTTCTTCAGTATACACCAATGTGCGCTTGCAGACAAGATGAGATTCGTGTATACTGACAATATGGAATTCTACGAAGCATTGAAACAATACTGCGCAAAAGACGAGCAGGAACTGACGGACAAGGCGGTCATTCTTGCCTGTCTGGAACATTATGCGGACGTGTATGAACGCAGCAATCTGCTGTTTCATGTGACGGCGTCCGCATGGATCACGAATGAATCGCGCGACCGTGTATTGATGGTTTACCACAACATTTACGATTCATGGGCGTGGACGGGCGGTCATGCGGACGGCGAGCGGGATCTTCTGAAGGTCGCGCTGCGCGAAGCAGCGGAGGAGACGGGGCTTTTATCCGTGCGTCCTGCGTCGGAACAGCTTCTGTCGATCGAAACGCTGACGGTGAATCCGCATCGGAAACGCGGGAAGTTTGTACCGGCGCATCTGCACCTGAACGGAACATACCTGCTGATCGCGGACGATTCGGAACCGCTGCGAATCAAGGAGGACGAGAACAGCGGCGTGAAATGGTTTTTGCCGGAGCAGGCGATCGAGGCGTGCTCGGAACCGTGGATGCGCCCGGTCTATCAAAGACTGAACGATCGCATGAAGCTGAATTGACGACGGAAAGCAACGGCGGTGAAGAACGGTTCTTCTCCGCTTTTTTGATTGCGATCGGAGGAGAGAGGATCGTGAACCGGATCGAAACGGTCCGCGATTCCCGTCGTGTCCCGACCGTCCGGTAAGGATAGACGCGTCTGAAAAAAGAGTGGAAATCGGCGATGCATCGTGTTATACTGTATTCGGACGGTTCTGTGCCGTATTAAACCGATCGGGAGGGACATCCATGAAAAGCATCAAAAAAATCGTTCTGACGGGCGGACCTGCCGGCGGCAAGACGACGCTGACCTCGCGCCTGGTGAAGGAGCTCAGCAGCATCGGCTACCGTGTGTTCATCGTGCCGGAAGCAGCGACGGAGCTGATCAGCGGATTCGGCATCAAGCCGTTCGGGAACTGTCTTTCCATGTTCGATTTTCAGTACTTTGTCGTATCCTCACAGCTGCACAAGGAGAAGCTTGCGCAGGAAGCGGCAGAGCTTGTTCCGGAGGACAAGGTGCTCATCATCTGCGACCGCGGCGTGATGGACGACCGGGCATATGTTTCGCAGAAAGAATTCAATCAGGTTATCGCAAGGTTCGGTCTGACCGAGAAGGAGATCCTTGCGTCGTACGACGCGGTCATCCACCTCGTGTCTTCGTCGAAGGGCGCGGAGTTTGCGTACAATTACGACAATGCGGCGCGCTACGAAACGCTGGAACAGGCAAGGGAGAAGGAGGACGCGACGCTGCTGTGCTGGCGCAGCCATAAGAATCGCGTTGTGATCGGCAACTCGTACAATTTCGACAACAAGATCCGCAAGGCAATGAACGAGGTCTACACGATCCTCGGCGAGATCCCTCCGGCGCAGCTCGAACGCAAGTTCCTGATCGAGTATGTGGACGAAAATGTGCTCGCACCGTACGATCCGGTGGAGCAGAATATCACGCAGACGTATCTCAAAGCGCGCGCAAAGGGCACGGAACGCCGCGTGCGCAAGGTCGTTTCCAACAACGCGATCTCCTATTTCTATACCGAAAAACGTCCGATCTCACCGATCGAGCGCATTGAGAACGAACGGCTTCTCTCGCAGAAGGACTATCTCCGCAAAACGGAGGAGGTCGATCCGGAATACGGTTCCGTCAGCAAACGGCGCTTCTGCTTCCTCTATCACGG
This sequence comes from uncultured Clostridia bacterium, assembly GCA_947168855.1. GTDB lineage: Bacteria > Bacillota > Clostridia > Christensenellales > CAG-138 > UBA3792. The sequence goes on along the minus strand of CAMVNO010000001.1, from coordinate 385,334 downwards.
CCATTACTGCACGGTCGATACCTATCCGGCCAACGCGAACAGCGCGATCCTGGACGTGCAGCTCAACGATAAGAATGAGCAGGTCGAACTGCCCCCGGAGATCCGCGTGATCAAGGAGGTCACGGGGGACGTCAATTACCAGGGGCATATGATCTCGAAGAGGCTTGCGCAGATGTAAGACGCTTCACGCAATAATAACGACCCGCCGGGAAACCGGCGGGTCGCTTTGTCGTTCGGATCCGTACCGGGAATGCGATCATTCCTCGGGATTTGCGGGCTGTTCCACAGGCTGCGGAGCGGCGCTCTGTCCGGCCTTTGCCGCGTCCTGCATGGCTTCCTGCTGTTTCTGCAAGGCAAGCTCCGCATCGCGCTGCGCAGCTTCGGCGCGCGCCTTCGCTCTTGCTTCCTGTCTTTCTGCCTCAACACGCGCTTTTTCCGCTTTTTCGAGACCGAGCAGACGCGCGTTGATTGCCTTAAGCTCTTCTACATAGTCGGGCGCGCCGAGCGCGATCGCCTTCGTCGCTTTCTTTGTCAGGGACTTGATGTAGAGCGCGGCGGCGACGCTGACGGCAATGAGCAGCGCTGCGGGAATGAGATTGATGATCCAACGGCTTTCCGTGGTGCTCAGACAGGCGATCAGGTATCCGATCAATGCGAGAACAACGCCGCAAACGATCAGCGCCCAATAGTTCTTGGAAATCTTGTCAAGCTTGGTGAAGGTGTCGATCTGCGTACGCGTCGCTTCGGGCATCGCTTTCAGGAAGCCTTTTTTCCGTTCTTTGGTTTGCAGAATTTGGTCTTTCAGTTCCATAGAATCTCCTCCCGTGTTTATATATGATTTTCATGTATATTATAACAATTGCTCCCGAAACTGTCAAAGGGTTTCGGGAGCATTTTGAAGATTATGCAGCAGCCTTCAAAAGCTGTTCGAGCGCCGCGATGCGCAGGCACAGGCAGAAGACGTCGATCGCGACGGTGAGCTCTTCAACCGGCGGCAGCGTCGGCGCGATGCGGATGTTGCTGTCGAACGGATCCTGCCCGTAGGGGTAGGTGGAGCCGGCAGGCGTCATCGTCACGCCCGCTTCCTTGACGAGCTGCAGCGTACGCTTTGCGGTCTGCGGCATGGCATAGAGACTGACGAAGTATCCGCCCTTCGGACGGTTGTAATGCCCGATCCCGCGGACGACGATCTCGCGGTCCAGCGCGTCGCAGACGGCGGCAAACCGCGGCTTCAGGATCTCGGCGTGCTTTTTCATCAGAGCAAGCGTCGTCGGCTTGTCCTTCAGGAACCGCACATGACGCAGCTGGTTGACCTTGTCAAAGCTGATGATCTGTACGCCCAGCGTCTTCTGGAAATATGCGATGTTCGCTTCGCTTGCGCACATGCACGAAATACCGGCACCGGGGAAGGTGACCTTGGAGGTCGACGCGAATTCATAGACCATGTCTGCGTTGCCGTATTCGGCGCAGAGCTTCAGGATATCCGGGAAAGGAACGTAGTCGCCGTCGAATTCGTGGATGCAGTACGCGTTGTCCCACATCAGCGCAAAGTCGGGCGCGGCGGGCTTCATCGAGGCGAGCGCATGGATGACGCGGTTCGAGTAGATGATGCCGTCGGGATTCGAATACTTCGGGACGCACCAGATGCCGAGCACGGTCGGATCCTTGATCCATTGCAGCACGGCGTCCATGTCGGGACCTTCGTCGGTCATGGCGATCGGGATCAGCTCCATGCCGAAGAACTCCGTGATGCGGAAATGCCGGTCATAGCCGGGAGCGGGGCAGAGGAACCGCGTTTTGCCGCGCTTGGACCACGGTTCGGGACTGTGAAGAAGCCCGTGCGTAAACGCGGTCGCGATCAGGTTGTACATGAGCTGCAAAGACGCGCTGCCGCCGACAATAACCTCGGAAGGCTTCACATCAAGAAGCTCGCCGAACAGCTTTCTGGCGGACGGGATACCGGCAAGATTGCCGTAGTTGCAGACGTCGAGCGCGCCGTCCAGACAATCTTCGCGGTCGGAGAGCACGCGAAGCATTTCATTCGACAGATCGAGCTGCGCTTTGCCGGGCTTTCCGCGCGACATGTCAAGCTTCAGTCCCTTCGCCTTGACGGCTTCGTATGCTTCGGTTACGGTCTGAAGCTCTGCTTCAAGGGCGGACTTGTCCAACTGAGAATACGGAATCATAAACGTCTCCTTTCAACTTCTGTTAATTCGATTATAACATGAACGGCGGGAAAGTCAAATGATAAAAAACAAACGGCGGTTGATTGACGCGCCTGCTCCGGCGTGATATGATACCATCTATAGCAAACAGGAGGGGAAATTGTATGAAATCATTGAAAATCCTGCAAACGTTCGCGAAGATCGGCAAGATCCTCAGCACGATCGTTTTCATTCTCAGCATTGTCGTCGGCGGGTTCTGCATCGCAGGTCTACTCAGCCTTGCGGTTTTCCCGGAAGGCGGATTCAAGCTTTTAGGAACCACGATCCGCGGTCTGGTGGAAAAGGAAGCGGACATCAGTCTGCCGACCCTGTATGCGGCATTGACCGGCGGAATGATCATGTGCGCGGGCGAAGCCGTCGTTGCGAAATTCGCGGAGCGCTATTTCAAAAATGAGCTTGCCGCCGGTACGCCGTTTACCTTTGACGGCGCAAAGGAACTGATGCGGCTCGGCATTCTCGCGATCTGCGTTTCGACCGGAACGTTGATCCTTGCGGCGATCGTTTACGGCATCTTCCGGGTTACCGCAGAGAATGTTGCAAAGCCGGAGCTGGACAATTCCGCATCGGTGATCATCGGCGTGATGATGATCGTCGGCAGCTACCTGTGCAGGCACGGCGCGGAGGTTTCGGACAAACCTGCGGAAACGGCCTGACAAATCAATAACGAAAAAAGGACGGAGGTAACCGTCCTTTTTTGATGCCGTTTTATGCTTCGATCAGCGCTTCGTCCAAAAGCCTTGCAGCGGAGGCGACGCAGCCGAGACACGGACGCGAATGGAAAAACTGCGCGTCGCGCGGGGTGGGATTCGGATCGTTCTGCTCGTCCTTTCGCACGGAGAGGATCTCGCGGCAGATGATCGAGCCGTTTTTCTCGCGGAACCGGTTCGCGAGCGCCTGCACGTTTGCGTAGTGCGCTTTTTTCGCGTCGGGATCCTTGAGATCGTCGTAGCCCTTCAAAAGCCCGTAGACCATCATCATGCCGGACACCGCGCCGCAGACCTCTCTGAGCCTGCCGATGCCGCCGCCGAATGAGGACGCCAGCCGCGCCGCGGTTTTCTCGTCGATGCCGAGCTCGTCGTGATATGCCATCACAACCGCCTGCGCGCAGTTTGCGCCGTCCGTGAAATATCTGAGAGCCAGTTCTTCGTGTGTCATAGCGTTTCGATCTTTGCGGTCAGTTCATTCAGCCAATCGCCTTCGTAGAGCTCAATGAGACCCGCGTCGCACGCGGCGGCAAGCTTCGGGTTGATCGGAATGCGGCAGACGGTTTTGACGCCGTTTTCTTCCGCGACCTTTTCGATATGGCTGTCGCCGAACAGGTTGTGACGCCTGCCGCAGTCGGGACACTCAAAATAGCTGTAGTTCTCGACCACGCCGAGCACGGGGATGTTCATCATGTTCGCCATGTTGACCGCCTTTTGCACGACCATGCCGACGAGCTCCTGCGGGGAGGTGACCACGACGACGCCGTCGATCGGCAGGGACTGGAACACGGTCAGCGGCACGTCGCCCGTTCCCGGAGGCATGTCGATGAACATGATATCGACGTCCTTCCAGATGACGTCGGTCCAGAACTGCTTGACGGTTCCGGCGATGATCGGTCCGCGCCAGACGACGGGATCGGTCTCGTTTTCGAGCAGCAGGTTGATCGACATCATGTCGACGCCGAACTTTGATGTGACGGGGAAGATGCCGATATCGCTGCCGGTCGCCTTTTCATGGACGCCGAACGCGTTCGGGATCGACGGACCGGTGATGTCCGCGTCGAGGATCGCAACGTGATCGCCGTTGCGCATCGCGTTGACCGCTAAAAGAGACGTCACCAGCGATTTGCCGACGCCGCCTTTGCCGGAAAGCACGGCAATGACCTTTTTCACCGAAGAATAGTTGTTGAGCTTTGCGAGGAATTCGTTCTCCTCCGTGCGCTCGGAGCAGTTCTGCGCGCAGCTGCTGCAATCATGGGTACATTCGCTCATGGAATGAAGTCCTTTCCGACGCCGATGCAGGTCGGGCGTCATACAGAATATCGTTGATCGGAGCCGAAACGCTCCGTATCCCATTATAACGGACTTTTACGGAAAGTCAATCCAAAAGATAGGACAGCGCCTCGCCGATCTTCTCGTGCACGCACAGCGTCGCTTCGCGGTCACGGGGGGTGGGGGAAAGGTTGATGACGATCAGCGTATCCCCGCGGAAATAGTCGATCAGCCCCGCTGCAGGATAGACCGCAAGCGACGTTCCGCCGACGATCATCGTGTCCGCCTCGCGAATGGACCGGATCGCATCGGTCACGACGCTGTTGTCCAGTCCCTCGCCGTAGAGCACGACGTCCGGTTTGATGATCCCGCCGCATTCGCAGGTGGGTACGCCTTTCATCTGCATGATCTGATCGAGCGGGTAAAACCGGCGGCATTTCGTGCAGTGATTCCGATAGACGCTTCCGTGCAGCTCGCAGACGTGCTTGCTTCCCGCCGCCTGATGCAGACCGTCGATGTTCTGTGTGACCACCGCGTTGAGCTTGCCGATCTGCTCCAGCTTTGCAAGCGCCTTGTGCGCCTTGTTCGGCTTGGCGTCCGGATAGATCAGGTATTTCTTGTAGTAATCGTAAAAGATCTCCGGATAGTCCTCGAAAAAGTCGATCGAAAGCAGCGTCTCCGGCGGCACGCCGTACGCCTTGATTGCCTTGAACACGCCGTCGCTTGAACGGAAATCCGGGATGCCGCTCTCCGTGCTCAGCCCGGCGCCGCCCAAAAAGACGATCTTCTTTGCCCGATCAATGTACTCCCGAAGGGTATTCATCTGCCGATCCTCCTTATATCGTTGAAAGTTTCCCGTATGTTTGCTATACTGTGCATATGACGGAAAGAAAGCAGTGGTTTCATACACGTCCGATGGCAGGCGCGGCGCTCGGCGCAATCCTTGCAGCGATCCTCGGATCGCTTGCACCGGATTGGGTCCTCCTAGCCGTATGCGCGGTCCTGATCCCGATCGCGGCGTTTCTGTTTCACAGAAGAAGCGCGTTTTTTCTGCTGCCGATCGCATCGTTTGCCGTTCTGGTCCGCATTGTGATGCTTCCGACCGAAATGCCTGAGGGACCGGTTGCTGCGTTCCTGTCCAATCTCAGAGGAAATCTTCTGGGAAATGCGGACGCGCTGTTTCGCGATGAAGCGGCGGCAGCGCGCGGGATCCTGCTCGGCGACCGTACGGCTATGACCGCGGCGGCGTATGCACGGTATGCGCAAAGCGGACTTCTGCATCTGTTTGCGGTGTCCGGTCTGCACGTTACGATCCTGGTCGGCATGATCGACAAATCGGTCCGTACGGAGCGCAAGGCGCTGTCGTTCGGCGTTCTTGCGCTGATCCTGCTGTTTCTCTGCGCGGTCACGGGCTTCACGGCCTCGGTTCTTCGCGCGGCGTTCACGATGATCGCGCTGCGGCTTACAAGCATACGTGAACGCAAAGCGGACATGCCTTCCGTTTTGTGCTTTACGTTTGCCATGACGCTTTTATGCGACCCGTTCTCATATCAGACGGTCGGATTCCAGCTGTCGTTCGCGGCGATGACGGGCATGGTGCTGTTTGCGGGGAAATTCCGAAAGAAGCTCCCGCAGCCGCTGCGAAACACCTTGATTGCCCGCGCGGTGATCGGCGCGATTGCCGCCATGATCGGCATGCTGCCGCTGACGGCATATTATTTCCAAACGCTTGCATGGATCGCCGTTCCGCTTTCGATCCTATTGATTCCGACGATGCCGGTGATCCTGCTTTTCGGATTTCTTTCGATCCTGCTTTACGGAATCCTTCCGCACGTCGCGGCGATTCTGTCCTATCCGGCATACGGCGCGGTAAAGTATCTTTCGATCATCGTGCAGAACCTTGATGTTCCGGGGCTGAAGATCCCGGCGCCGCATCCTGCGGTGATCGCGCTTTACTGTCTCGCGCTGCTCTTGTGTTCGCCGCTGTTTCTGCGCAATCGAAAGCGACCGCCGTGGATCGGTCTCGGACTGCTTGCGGCTTCGATCCTGCTTTGGTTCCTGATATAAAAAGAAAACGGGCAGATGGTTCGCATCTGCCCGGTGTTTTTTTATTTGCGCAGGAACGCGGGGATGTCCAGCTTGTTTGCGGGACGCTCGTTATAGTCCCGGCGAACGCCTGCGGAAGGATCGCGATACAGCGGTTCCGTTTTTTGCTCCGGCTCCGGCATCACGGGATCGGGCGTCTTCTCGGGTTCTGCATAGGTGCGCGCGGAGAATGCGTTCTGCGCGGATGCGGGACCGGGCTGAGCCGTCGGTCCGCCGAACAGACGGGGCTCCGTAAAGCTGCGTCTTGCAGGCGAGCCGCCCATCTTGAGATCGCTCTTGTCGGGTTCTGCACGATCGAAGCCGGTTGCAATGACGGTGATGCGGAGCGTGTCGCCCATGCTCTCGTCGATGTCTGCGCCGAAAATGATGTTCGCTTCGGGATCTGCGTTCTCCGCGATGATCTCGGCAGCCTCGTTGACCTCGAGCAGCGACAGATCGCTGCCGCCGGTGATGTTCATCAGGATGCCCTTAGCGCCCTTGATGGAGGTTTCGAGAAGCGGACTTTCGACCGCCTGACGTGCGGCTTCGCTTGCGCGCTTTTCGCCGACGGCGGAACCGATACCCATGTGCGCCATACCTTTTTCCTTCATGATCGTCTTTACATCCGCAAAGTCGAGGTTGATCATGGCCGGAACGGCGATCAGATCGGAAATGCCCTGAATGCCCTGACGGAGGACGTCGTCCGCAACGCGCAGCGCATCCGGAAGGCTGGACTTGCCGACCAGAGAGATCAGCTTGTCGTTCGGAATCGTGATCAGGGTGTCAACTGCGGGCTTCAGGGTTTCGATACCCTGTTCCGCATTGCGCATACGCACGCGCCCTTCGAACGTGAACGGCTTGGTGACAACGCCGACGGTCAGAATGCCGAGCTCCTTCGCGGCGTCTGCAATGACCGCTGCCGCGCCGGTGCCCGTGCCGCCGCCCATACCGGCGGTGATAAAGATCATGTCGCTGCCCTTGAGCGCTTCGATGATCGTATCACGGCTCTCTTCCGCCGCTTTACGGCCGATTTCGGGATCGGCGCCCGCGCCGAGACCCTTGGTCAGCTTTTCACCGATCTGGATCTTTTTCTGGCCGGCGCTCAAAGCCAGCGCTTGCTTATCGGTGTTGACGGCGATAAACTCCACACCCTGCAGACCGTACTGGACCATGCGGTTGATCGCGTTGCAGCCCGCGCCGCCGACGCCGACGACCCGGATCTGAGCAAAGTTGGTGCTTTCTACATTGGTTTCAAACATGGATGGTGGTTCCCCCTTTGTTTATTTCGTGAAGAAATCCTTCAATTTTTGCAGAAATGTTTTTTCGTCCGGTTTCTGCTGCACCGGGCGATCCTCTGCGCGGTTTGCGCGAAGGACAAAGTTCAGTGCGCCGAACGCGCTGCAGTAATTGGGCGAAGACAGCCGCGGCGTCCACGGCATGTCCCGCTTGATCGGAAAGCCCAGGGCTTTCTTGAGAAAGTCGAGCGATCCCCGCATCATCAGGAGCCCGCCGCCGGACAGATACACGATCGGGCGCGATTCCAGATTGACCTGCAGATGATTGAGCTCCTCCCGGATGTGCGCCGCAAGATCGTTTGCACGCGCTTCGATAATGTAAGCGATCGTGCTGTTTTCCACCCGCTTCGACGCAGTCTCGGAACGAAGAATCTCCGTTTTGTCGCCGTAATCGAGCGAGAAGACAAACCGGCGCTTTGCCTGCTCTGCAGACTGCAGCGTGACGTCCAGCCCGAACGCAAGGTCCGAAGCGAACTGGTATCCGCCCATCGGAATGGACGCGATGCCGGTCAACGCAGCGTTCTCGATCACGCAGATGTCCGTTTGACGGTAACCGACGTCGATCAGAACGGCGGGGCGTACGCGTTCCTCTTCGGGAATCAGCATCGTTGCTTCCCCCAAGGCGGCGCTCACGCACATGGAGATCTCGATCCCGAGGTCGTCCAGCGCGTTCTGGATCGTTTCGATATAGTCTTCGCGCACGAACATATGCGCGATCAGTCCCGAGATCTCTTCGGTCACGATGCCCTGCGGAAGCTCCGAAGAGGAGATGCCGTCGACCAGAAAGAACACGGGCGTGCTGTGCATCAGCACGTGTCCTTCGGGTGTTTCGATCTTCCGAAGGGAGAGATCGATCAGCCGGTCCACGTCCGTCGGATCGACGACGCGCGCATGCTCGCCGAGCGTCAGCGTCATGTCCGAAAGCACCAGCTTCGAGAAGGAAATCGGCACTGTCAGCGCAATATCGCGAATACGCGTGCGGGATTCCTGCTCTGCTCTCTGGATGGCATCGACGATCGCATCGCGCAGGCTCTGCTTGTCCGGGATGGTATCCTGAAGATATCCGTCGCAGCCGGAAACACCGGCACCGTGTACCACAATGCCGCCTTTATCCAAAACGCTGCCCGAAAGACATACCACCTTCGAACTGCCGATGTCCAATATCGCAGCAGGCTTCATACCAATCCTCCGCAAAGATAACTATATTATAGCAAAGGATTTTCGAAGTCGCAACATTTTTTCCGCCTGATTCTTGACCGTTTTGAAAATTTTAGCATGTAAATGTGTCAGAATTGTATTATTTTTAAGTACAATCCGCCGATTACAGAAGGAAATCACTTGTTTTCCGGACAAAACGACGGTACAATAACAGCATGTGGGTATTGGATCTCGACCTGGATTTCTTCTTAAGCGACTGCTGTCCGCTCGCGCCGATGGGCAAACGGCCGTCCTCGGACTGCGCCGTTCCGTGGACGGAAGCAGCCGTTATCGCATTTTTGGAGAACGGACTCGGGCTCGACAAAACGCATCCGATCCCGGGGCGCATCACCGAAACGCACGACGGCGCGCTGGCGTTCTGGAAGGAACGTATGGATGCGGGACTGCTCAAAAAGCCTTTTTCGGTCGTGCACGTCGACGCGCACGCCGACCTCGGCATCGGCAGACCCGGCCCCGGATTTGTCCTGAACAACGTACTCGGCATTCCGCCGGCGGAGCGCGATCGCTTCTCACGCTATTACGAACAAAAGCAGCTTGATGAGGCAAACTATCTGCTGTTTGCGCTTGCGTTCCGGTGGATCGAATCGCTGACGCTTGTGCGGGATCCGTTTTCCCGCCCCGATCTGCCTCCGTTCTGCGAGCGGGAGGGGGAGGCGTATCGCCCGATCCGGCTGGAATCCTTCGTTTCCCGGCTGTTTCAGACACAGTACGGTCCTGAGCCGGAGATCCCGTTTGCGGTATTAAACGATCCTGCCGCAGTCCGGATCCGCGAACCGTTCGCTTGCATGAACCTTGCGCTTTCGCCTCGCTACGCTCCGAAAGAAGCGGATTCGCTCATTCCCATCATTGTGCGTTACATGACGCCCGTGTAAGACACGGATATTTGCAAAACGAAAGACAAATGCCGCAAACCTGCCTATAAAAAGCCCGATCCGAAACGCTGTCGGATCGGGCTTTCCGTATCGAATCAGTTGATCGGGAGTCGGATCATTTCTTGCTTGCCTCGTGCGTGTTGCCACTCAGCGTGTTCGCGAACTTCGAGTAGCGGTAAATCGCAATCGCCATGTTAACCGCTTTCTCGTTGTTCCCGCTACGCGCCAGCAGGGTCTGCACATAGGACAGACCGGACAGGTTGCTCAGCGTGATCGTGCCGCTGTCTGTAACGATCGTGAACGTGTGCGGCGTGCTCAGCTTATGCGCCGGAATATTCGCAAGCTCGACCATGCGCTTTATGCTGCCGATCTCTTTCACTTCGGCAGAATTGTCATCGATCATTGCCGTGTATTCGGCTGTCGCTGCATTTCTCGGCGCAAACGTCACGCGGATCGTCGTATCACTGTCCAAAAGCAGTGCGTAGCCCAGGCTCTTAAGGTTGGGAGTGGAACCCTCTTCGGCTTGCGCCGTGGCCGCAAAGGCCGCAACCGCAGTCGTCGCATCCGTAAGGTCATCGTCGGTGTAGGTCGTGTAGACCTTCTCCATCGCCGCATGATCATCCGGCACATTCCATTCGTCGCCTCTGGCTTCATCCAGATATGCCTGCACATAGTGACCGAGGTCCGCCGTCGCCTTGATCAGGTTCACGACATCATCGGAGTACAGCTCCGGATGCGCTTCATAATTGGCGTCGAACGCATCGAAGTAGTCCATGACGCTGTATTCCTTGACAAGCGTCTGCGCTACGCCGTCCACCGTGTAGTTCAGCGTCGCGGTGATGGTATCCGCCATCTGGATCGTGCCCACATAGTACGTGAAGCCGTAGTAGCCGTTGGTGTTCGTCGGCAGATCGGAGGAGAACGCAACCGAGCTGTCCTCGCCGTCCATGCCCTCAATCGTGAAGTCGACGCCTTCGTACACATAGCCTTCGATCTCAGGCAAACGGACGTAGAATCTCACGCCGATCTTTCCGGACAGCAGCAACGACTGCGTCATGAACGCGGGACCTTCCTCGGTGACGACGGGATTCGTTGTATAGTAGGTCGCATCACCGTTGATCTCCTTCCAGAAGCGGACGTAGAGCGCGGCAGTGTTGTTGCTGCTGTCCGCCCAGAAATACGGACCGTCGATGTACATTGAAATGAGCGGATAGCTGCTGCTCTTGGCAATCTTCGCGCTGCTGGCGTTGGTCCTGAAGCCGGGCGTCCAATCGCAGTTGCTTGATGTGTAGGTCTTATAGCCTGCCAGATAATCGTTACCGTTTATTCCGAGATACATGCCCGTCGCGACGTTCTGTATGGAGTAGTAGCTGCCGTGCTTCTCCATCGTAAACACGTACGTATCCGTAACGTCCTTCAGCGTCGTGCCGTCCAGAACGGCGCCGGTCACCGCATACTGATCGCAGTTATAGTTGCCCTCGATCGCGGTTCCGTTGGAGCTGACCGATACGCCCTTCATCACGTACATCGGGCTCGAGGTGGAGTTGACGGTGCGGTATGTGATCACGTAGTTGCCGGACCAGTCGGCAGGCGCTTCGGAGATCAGGTTATAGACGGGCGCGCCGACGCCTTCCTCGATGCGGGAATAGACGGCGTACAGCGTGACGTTGGCGGTCACGGTGTAGTCTGCGCCGGGCGCGAAATAAGTGGGCTTCGTTTCCGTTTCCTCGGGGATCTCGGTATCCGTCCAGCCGATGTACGTCCAGCCTTCTGGATTGACGGTCACGGACGAGGGCAGGGTGATCGTGTCGCCATGCAGCGCGGTCGCCTGACCCTGCGCGGAGCCGGAAGCCATGTAGGTTACCGTATAGCTGGGTTTCGGCGCGAAAATGACCTTGATCGTGCAGTCGCTCTCCGGATTTACGCGGACGATATTGTCACGGATGGTTGCGGTCGCAGTGCCGCTCATAACCTCATAGTCAGCCACATAGTAGCCCTCTGCGGGCACGCAGGTGATCTTGGTGTCTTCGACCGAAACGGTGCCCCACGCTTCGTTGTTGGAGATCGCGGTCACGGTATAGGGAGAGGCGAGCTTGATGCCGATGTACTGCAGATTTTCGCCTGCGTCGGACGGCGGATTGAATACGCCGTCGATCGGTTTGACGGTGATTGCGCCGCCGCCCTTGATCGCTGCAGCATTTCCGGTAAAGACGATCGGGGACAGCAGATCCCACGGATTCTGCACGTTGTTGTATTGGGAAGGATCGTAGCCGTTCTGCGCCTTGAAGCCGTAGATGCCGCCGTACTGATCCTGCGCGGCATTGGCGGTCACCGCGACGCGGAATGCCTTGACGAGTTCCGCACAGCTCACGCCGGTCGCAGAGGTGATCGCGTTGACTTCGCTGGAAGTATACGCATTGGAGATCTGCCGGTAGATCGAATTGCCGAACCGGGTGAAGAGATACTGCGCAAAGAAGGAGACCTGCGCATAGAGCGCAAGCACGTCGGAGATGCTGTTGCTCCAGTTATACATGGAATAGCCGTTGTGAAGCTGGAAGCTGCTCTGATACTCGAACTCCGCGGGCGGGTTCAGCCAGTCGTTGTTGGAGGAATAGTAATAGTTTTCCCAGGACTGGATGCGGTCGACGACGGAGCTGCCGGGATAGCAGATTTCCTCTGCTGCGGCGGAGAAGCACTCGTTGAGCCAGGTATCCATGTTGCTGGTGTTGGAGTAGTTGATCAGATGCTGATACTCGTGCACCATGGTGTTGTAGGTATCGTCCATCCGCTTATAGACGTTCCCGCTGTTCGGATTCTTGTAATAGACGCCCGGATAGGTGTCGATGTTCAGGATGGGCAGATTGTTGTAATACAGATCGTACGCATAGAAGAATCCCGCGACGTAGCCGCCGGAGCCGTTCCAGCCCTCGTCGATGTTGTAGTACAGCATGTGGAGCTTGCCGTCGCCGTCGCCGTTTTCATGGTCGCCGAAGGAGGACTGCATCAGATCGAACTTGGAATCGAACTCGTCCGCCGCCATCTTGGCATAGGTGGAATCAATCTCGTCCAGCGGATAGGTGTTGTTCGCGGAGGAGACGGGCGTCCAGATATAGCAGTGCTCGCCGACGTAGAGACACTCAAACTCAATGCTGTCGCTGCCGGTGGGAGAGTATTGCCCGAGGATTTCGAACGTCTTCGTATCGCCGACGCTGAAAGACGATGCTTTCATGAGCGACGGGTCGCGCTTGTACGGCTCTTTCGGCTTTTCAAGCTGTGAATCGATGTCGAGCTTCCAGATCGGCAGTTCGGATTCCGGCAGTTCATGCATATCCGGATTCGGAACGATGCTCGGCTCGACAGTCGTTTCGATCAGACCGGTCAGGTTGCCGGTGGAGAGAGAGTTGGATGCGGTCGTGGACGGGTTGTAGATCACGACGTAATCACCCTCATAGCCGTCGGTCGGATCGTCGTCGATGATGATTGTGTTATGTACGCCGCGAACGACCGGGCTTTCGCTGACAGCGGCAGCCGGTTCGGAGGGAGCTTCCGTTTCTTCCGGATCCGTTTCCGCTCCCGCAAATCCGGGCAGCAGCGAAAGAACCATCAAAAGGCTCAAAACCAGACAAAACAGTTTCTTTTTCATAGGACTCCTTTCCTACCCGCGCGCGGGCAAACCACAATTCGGAATAAAGCATACAGCTTAATTTTAATTATACCCTGTTGATCAGACCGGAACAAGTACGTTCCGGTAATATATTATTACAGTTCGGTCGTGCGCACTTAACGCTTGTACAGAGCCGGAATCCGTGCTATACTATAACGAAAGCATTGCCGGGGGAATACGAACGAATGAAATGGTTGGAACTGACGGTTTATACGACTGACGCGGGGATCGATACGGTCTGCGCCGCGCTGAACGGCGCGGGTATTACGGGGCTTTCCATTGAGGAAAGCCATGAAAAGGCATACGCGTTTTTGCGTGAAGCGGCGATCTTCTGGGACTTTGCCGATATGGACAAGATCGGCACGGACACGCCCTGCGTGAAAGGCTACGTTGCGGACTGCCCGGAAAATCTTCCGATCGTTGAAGCCGCGAAGGCGGCGATCGAACGGCTCAGAACGCTCAATTATCCGTTTGACCTCGGCACGCTGCTCGTGACCGTGGTGTCGGTCGATGAGGAGGACTGGGCGAACAATTGGAAAAAGTATTATAAGCCGCTCGAGATCGGCAGTCGCCTGCTCGTTCTGCCGTCGTGGGAGGAGCGTCCAGAAACGGACCGCATCGTCTTAAAGCTCGATCCGGGCATGGCGTTCGGCACAGGCGCGCATCACACCACGCGGATGTGCCTTGAATTCCTTGAGAAGACCGTAAAGCAGGGCGATACCATGCTTGACCTTGGCTGCGGCAGCGGGATCCTTTCCATCGCAGCGCGTCTTTTGGGCGCGGTCGAGGCAATGGCTGTGGACATTGACCCGATTGCGGAGTCGATCGCCTATGAAAACGCCGAGATGAACGGCATCGGCAGGGACCATTATCGGGTTCTGATCGGCAACGTGCTTTCCGATTCACGGCTTCAGAAGAAGATCGCGGGACAGTATCCGGTCGTTGCGGCAAACATCGTCGCGGACGTTATCATTGCGCTTGCGCCGATCGCGCGCCCCCTCGTTGCGCCGGGCGGCGTATTCCTCGTTTCCGGCATCATCGACGAGCGCGTCGACGAGGTTGTCGCGGCTTTACGGAACAGCGGCTTTACGGTTTCGGAACACAGCCGCGCGGAGGGCTGGAACGCGTTCCTGTGCAGATAACATGCATCGTTTTTTTACAACGGAGATCCAACCGAATACCGCCGTGGTCCGCGGAGACGACGTGAAGCATATCGCAAGGGTACTGCGCCTTCGCGCGGGTGATGCCGTGCAGCTTTGCGACGGAAACGGCAGGGAATGCGACGCGGTGATCCGGAGCGTTTCGTCGGATGCGGTCGTATTTCAAACCGAGCCGTGGCGCGCGGCTGAAACGGAACCGTGCGTGTCAATCACGCTGTTTCAGTGCCTGCCGAAGGCGGGCAAGATGGAAACGATCATCCAGAAATGCGTCGAGCTGGGCGCATGCGGGTTTGTGCCGGTGCAGTCGGAGCGCTGCGTGGTCGTGCTGAAGCCGCCGTACGAAGGACGGATTGAGCGCTGGCAGCGCGTATCCGAAGAGGCGGCAAAACAGAGCCGCCGCGGGATCATCCCGAAGGTGCTGCCGCCGATCGCGCTGGACAAGCTGGATTTTTCGGGGTACGATACGGTCTTCGCCGCCTATGAAAACGAACATACCGTTTCACTGAAAACCGCGCTGCGCGAGCATTGCGGAACGCGGATCGCGATCGTGATCGGCCCGGAAGGCGGTTTTTCCGACACGGAGATCGAAACGCTTGTGCACAAAGGCGCAAGGACCGTTTCGCTCGGTACGCGGATCCTGCGCACGGAAACCGCCGGCATGGCGATGACCGCGCAGATTCTGTATGAGGTGGAGCCGTGAAAGTTGCATTCTATACGCTCGGCTGCAAGGTCAATCATTATGAAACGCAGGCGATGGAGGAACTGTTCCGAAACGCCGGACATACGGTCGTTCCGTTTGAGGACGAGGCGGACGCTTACATCGTCAACACCTGCACGGTCACGGCGGTCAGCGACAAGAAATCCCGGCAGATCCTGTCCCAGGCGCATCGCAGGAATCCGGACGCGCTGATTGCGGCGGTCGGCTGTTATGCCGAGGTCGCAAGGGACGCGGTGTCCGCGCTTCCCGGCGTTTCGCTGGTGCTCGGCACCGAGGGCAGGAAGGACATTGTGCGTCTCGTAGAGCAGGCGGCTGCCGAACACATTGCGCCGTGCTATCCGGCGCCGTTTGAACGCCGCACGTTTGAGGAGCTTTCCGCGCAGAGGGACAGCCGAACCCGCGCCACGCTCAAGGTGCAGGACGGATGCGTGAGCTTCTGCAGCTACTGCATCATTCCGTTTGCCCGCGGCGCGCTGCGCTCGCGGACGCTCGAAAGCACAAAACGGGAGCTTTTGACCCTTGCGGAGAACGGCTATCGCGAGGTTGTGCTCACCGGCATTCAGCTTTCGGCATACGGCGTCGATCTTCCGGACAAGCCGGAGCTTGCCGATCTGATCACGCTTGCCGACAGCATCCCCGGACTGACGCGCCTGCGCCTCGGCTCGCTGGAACCGCGCGTCATCACCGACCGGTTCCTTGCCGTTGCAAAGGACAGCCGCACGCTGTGCAGACAGTTTCATCTGTCGCTGCAGAGCGGATGCGACCCGGTCCTTTCCCGCATGAACCGCCGCTACACGACGGCGGAATACCGCAGCGCGGTCGAGCGCATCCGGGCGTGCATGCCGGACGCTGCGATCACGACGGATATCATTGCGGGTTTTGTCGGCGAGACGGAGAAGGAGCATCGGGAAACCATGCGTTTTGTTGAGGAGATCGGTTTTGCGCGCATCCATGTGTTCCCGTATTCGCGGCGCAAGGGCACGAAGGCGGACGCCATGGAAGGGCATCTGCCGCGGGCTTTGAAGGAAGCGCGGACCAAAGAGCTGATCGCGCTCGGCGAACGGCTGGAGGAGGCGTTTGTCGAAAAACAGCTCGGCAAGACCGTCGACGTCATCATGGAGGACGACGGAACGGGTTATACCGGAAACTATGTCCGCGTGCGGTGCGAAGGCGCATGCGGCGAAACGATTCGGGTCAAACTGACCGCGCGGGAGGGAACGACCGCGATCGGCATTATCGAATAGGAGGTATTGATTATGTGTTTGTTCTGCAAGATCGCAGCGGGGGAGATCCCGTCGAAAAAGGCGTACGAGGATGAGAGCGTCTACGCGTTTCACGACATCGCGCCGCAGGCGCCGGTGCACATTCTGGTGATCCCAAAAAGACATATCGAAAGCGCGCAGGCGCTTTCGCGCGAGGACGATGCGCTTCTCGGTCATATGTTTGAGGTCGCGCGCCAAATCGCGGCGGAAAACGGGCTTGATAAGACCGGCTACCGGCTGATCACAAATGTCGGCGCGGACGCGGGTCAGAGCGTGCCGCATCTGCATCTGCACCTGATCGGCGGAAAAACCTTGAAGTGGGACAACTGAACGGTTGCAAATCCGACAGAATTCGCGTATAATGAGGCAGATTATTTGGATCGGGGAGAGCATATGACGGCAACACTGGACGAAGCAAAACGCATTCACTTTATCGGGATCGGCGGCTGCAGCATGAGCGGCATCGCCCGCATACTGAAGACGCAGGGGCACGAGATCACCGGAAGCGACCGCGGGCATACGCAGTTTACGGACCGCCTCGAGGAAGACGGCATCACCGTATATTACGGACACAGCGCCGAACAGGCGAAAGACGCCGATCTGATCGTGTATTCCGCTGCGATCAAGCCGGACAATCCCGAGCGCGTCTACGGGCGTGAGCACGGCATTCCGGAGCTCGAGCGAAGCGTCGCTCTGGGACAGCTGTCCGCCCGTTTCCATGAGGTCGTCGCCGTTGCGGGATGCCACGGAAAGACCACGATCACGTCCATGCTGGCGTTCGTCAACGAGGAGGCGAACCTCGACGCGACGGTGCATGTCGGCGGATTCATGGACCTTCTCGGCGGCGGGGTACGGCTCGGCAAGAGCGATCTCTTCATCACCGAGGCGTGCGAGTATGTCGAGAGCTTCCTGACGCTGAAGCCCACGATCGCTATTGTCAACAACATTGACGACGATCATCTGGATTACTACGGCGATATCGATCATATCGTCGCGGCGTTCCGGAAATTCCTGGCGCTGGTACCGGAAACAGGAAAGATCCTTGCCTGCACGGACGACGTCTATGTGCGCGAACTCCTTCCCGAGCTCGGCGGCAACGTGATCACATACGGCTTGAACAAGGGCGATATTCATGCGGATCAGATTGCGTTCGATGCGCTCGGACATCCTTCCTTCGATCTGTACGATCATGACGAGATGATCGGCAGAGTGCAGCTTCGCGTGCCCGGACGGCACAACGTGATCAATGCGCTTGCGGTCTATGCCGCGTCGAAGCTCTTCGGCGTTTCGTTTGCGCAGTACGCAAACGCAATGGAACGCTTCCGAAACACGAGCCGCCGCTTTGAGCTGCTCGGCGAGAAGAACGGGGTCAAGGTCTTCCACGATTACGGACATCATCCGAATGAGATCAAAGAAACGCTCGCCGCGGCGACGCATGTGCCGCACGGCAGGATCTTCTGCGTGTTCCAGTGCAACAGCTACACCCGCGCAAGAACGCTGTTCTGCGAGCATGTCACGTGCTTCAGGGACGCGGACGAGGTGCTTGTGCCGGATATCTATCCCGGCAGAGAGGTCGACACCGGGATCGTCCATGCGCGCGATATGGTTGCCGGCATCAATCGGGAAACGCACAACGCGCAGTATCTCGGCACGTTCGAGAACATTGCCGCATATCTGGACGGGCATGCCGTTCCCGGTGATATCGTCATCACGGTCGGCAGCGGCGACGTCTATCGTCAGTCGCAAAAGCTGTTATAAAACGGAGAGGGGACGGTCGAATTGCGGCTGTCCCCCTAAAATATACGAAAAAAACGCAATTCGGGTCTTGACAATTGATAGGTGACCCGCTAAAATAACAAGGTACGCAATAGTGTACATGCGCTTGTAGCTCAGTGGATAGAGTGCCCGGCTACGAACCGGTAGGTCGCAGGTTCGAATCCTGCCAGGCGCGCCATGTCGAGTGGTGATAACGGATTTCGTTATCACCACTCTTCTTTTTTACCGTCCGAACCGGAGTGCGGCGGTTCAGACGGCTTTCGAGGTGTAGTTCACGCGAACGCCGCGGCGCATGTCGAGGGCTAAAAGAATATCGTCGGGAACCGGGATTTCAAGATAGCCCACGAAGCGGTAGCAAATCGTAATGCGCTGCGTCCGGTTCTTGCCCGTGCCTTCCGTCTCGTACACGTCGATATGGTCAATCAGCTCCCACAAGAGCGGCGCGGTCAGCGTTTCCATCTCCATGAACTTACGGATCGCGGCGGTGAAGATCTCAAATCCGCGTTTCTGCAAGTCCAGATCGTTCAGCCGGATGCGATATTCCGCGATCTTCGCCTTTACCGCCAGCCGTTCCCGATCGTACTTCTGCGATAGCTGAGAGAACCACTCGTCCATCACCTTGCCGGTCAGATTGTCTTCATAGAGCTTTTCGTACAGCGTGACAAGCTGTTCGCTGCGGGAGGTCGCTTTCTGCAAATCGGCTTCGATCCGCTTCTTCTCGGCAAGCTGCTCCTTCTCGGACTGCTGCTGCAAGAGTGTTGCAAATGCCTGTTCGTCGCATTCGAGCAGCGCCGCAAGGCGTTTCAGTTCATTTATGACGATGAGTTCGATCGCGTCGGCGCGAAGATAGTGGCGCGTTTTGCACGTTCCTCTCGTATCTTTGACGTAATTCGAGCACGAAAAGTAGTGAATATCGGGGTTGATCGTGTTCGTATGGTACCATAGCTTTTTTCCGCAATCGGCGCAGACAAGAAGATCGGTAAAGATATTTTTCTCGCCGTTCTCCGGCTTTGGCTTTCGCCGCTTGGTATTGGATAGCTTACGCTGCACCAGCTCGAACGTGTTCCGATCTATGATCGGCTCGTGAACGTCACGGAAGATCACCCAGTTTTCCTCGTTGTTGAATAACCGTTTCTTGTTCTTGAACGACTTAGAATACGTCTTGAAATTCACGATATCTCCGCAGTATTCTCGCTTGCAAAGGATGTTCTGGATCGTCGACACTCTCCAATGACATTTATCCTCGATCAAGCGTTTTCCGCCTCGCCGGATTCCTTGCTGTTCCCAGTATGCCGTTGGAACAAGAACATGGCGTTCGCTTAGCTTTCGAGCGATCGTCTCCGGTCCGTCGCCGTTCAAAGCCATATGGAAGATTGTTCTGACAATCTCCGCAGCTTCCGGATCAATGATCCACCGTTTCTTGTTCTCCGGCGATTTCATGTACCCGTAGGGCGGCTGCGACAGCGGTTCGCCCATGTTTCCGCGCAGGCGGTGCGAACAGCGGATTTTGCGGGAGATGTCACGCGCGTACATTTCGTTCATGACGTTGCGAAACGGCGCCAGCTCGTTTTCTCCCTCGTCGGAATCCACCATGTCGTTGACCGCAATGAAGCGTACGTCATGATCGGGGAAATAGGTGTCCGTGTAATTGCCGACCTCCACGTAATGACGCCCGAGCCGGGACAGATCTTTGACCATGACGGTTGTGACGTAGCCAAGCTCAATGTCTTCCAGCATCTTCTGAAAGCCGGGACGATTGAAGTTCGTGCCGGTATAGCCGTCGTCCACATAGTAGCGGGTATCGGTCAAACCGTACTCCTTTGCTTTCTGCGCTAAAAACGTCTTCTGATTCGAGATCGAATTGCTTTCCGCGTCCTGTCCGTCATCCTTGGACAGTCGGCAGTAGAGGGCGGTAATGCCCTCAACCTTTTTCTTTTTCGGCTGCATATGCCTCCTTTCCGACAGCCGCACATACACATTCCGCGTTCAGCGTAGAACGATTCTCCGCGCATGTCAATTCTGCCGTGTTGGTTGTCAGATAATGATCCAGCCGATCCCGTAAAAAGACCGGCGCTTCCTTCTTCGGTCGGAACGGGAGGAACCGGGATGCGACAATGTATCGCACCCCGTTCACAACGTACTCCCGATCTTGTTGCTCCATATTGCGGAGCATCTTGATTTCGGTTGCCTGCACGATGTTACCTCTCTTCCTCGCGGGCGCGGCGACGGTTGTATGCCTGTTTCAGGACGCTTTCCACATACTCCTGCGCCTGCTTCGGCGTGTAGCCCTTGGGAATGTACTTGGAGATCCGCTCCATCGGAAGTGAGAGATGCTCCTTCTGATTCGGCTTATCCTCGTTCATGATGTCCTGCAAGCGCTCTATCGTCAGCGTACCGAGATTCTGTTCCTTGTGCATCCGAACCGCCTGCGAATATGACGGCGTCCGTTCGAGAACCTCAGCGTCCAAGCCGATCTCCTGCTGCTGTTCCTCGTTGAGATAGGAAAGTTCCACACCGACCGAGAAGGAAATCCTACCGGAATCCATCAGGGAAAGCAGTTCCGGGATCAAATTCGTCAGCCGGATATAGCGCTGTACGGTCTTGTAGCTTTCGCCGTACTCCTCGCCGATCTGCGCCGTGGTACGGTTGTCGTCCGACTTTGGGACAATTTGTCCCGAAGTGATAAGATCGGTTCGCTGCCCCTGTCGGTTCAACGCATCCGCTTTCAGCTTGTAGGCAAACGCCTTTTCACTCGGAAGCAGATGCTCCCGGTGCAGATTGCTGTCCACAAGCAGAATCGCCGCCTCATCGCGGGTGAGATTGCACACAATCGTCGGCACAGCGGTAAGGTACGCTTCCTCAGCCGCGTGACAGCGGCGATGCCCGGAAATGATCTCGTACTCGCCGTCTGAGCCCTCGATCGGACGTGCAAGGATCGGCGACAGGATTCCATGCTGTTCGATGCTCTCGATCAGCCGATCCATTTCTTCATTGTCCTGCACCTTGTACGGATGCTCCGGGAACGAATGCAGCTTCGATAGCGGGATCATGACCGGCTTCGTCTGCCCGGTCGGTTTCTTATCTTTCGTAGTCATAACGTCTGGCTCCTTTCTTCAAAGTTTTGTCGATCTCGGTACGGACATCGGCGGGGATCGCGTCAATGATCTTCTGCGCCTTGTCACGTTCGCGCTGCAATTGCTTGACCTTCTGCTGGTACTCATACACCTGATCGTTCAGGGAACGAATCTGCTGCTCGCGGTTCCGCACGCGCCGGGCTTCTGCATCCGTGTTCTGCCTTTGCTCGGCAAGCTTCTGTTCCAGCTCGGATACATATCCGTCGATGCTCTTGGTCTGTTCGATCAGTTTGTAGTAGTCCGGCAGGTAGCGACCGATCTCTTTCAGCGCCTCGTCGCGTTTCTTGCCCACATTGAATACGTTGACGTTCTGCAACGCTTTACTCACCGCGTCGTAGGACTTGCTGACGTTCTCTGCGGATCGGAACAGGTACGGCGGAATATGCTTCCGTCCGGTGATCGCCGCGGGGATACCGCGCTCCAGCATCGGATAGAAGCCGTGCATCCGATCGTAGAAATCGTCCTGCCATTTGCACATGGCGGCTTTGTTGCCGATGACTTCCTTTGCGGACAGCCGTCCGTCCTGGGTGATCGGCACGAAGCATAAGTGCATGTGCGGCGTCTTCTCGTCTATATGAACGACAGCGGAGATCACGTTCTCTTTACCGATTCGTTCGTACAGGAAAGCGGCAGCCCTTTCAAAGAACTGCCGCTGCTGTTCGCTGTTCAGTTGTTCCATGATTTCCGGGGACGCGGTAATCAGCGCCTCGACCATGATCACGCTGTTGCTGCGGACGCGACATCCGACGTCGCCGATGCGCTCCATGCAGCATTGCTTGTATTTGCCGGCGGGTTCGATCAGATGGTAGTTCTGTTCCGACTTCGAGCGGTCGATGTTCGGATTGCTCTTGTATTCTTCCTTCTTCCGCTCATTGTGACGGTCACGCCCGGCAACGCCGCCGGACTGTGCCTTCTGAAATCTCAGGATTGCATACGGCATCTTGCTTCCTCCTTTCGGCAGGTGGGGTTCAAAAACATATCCCGAAGGATATGCACAACGGTGATTTGATTGGTATGCTGTTTCAGCATTGATTTGGTTTCCTTTCTGTGTTTATACATTTGAATTTGCAGCAAAAAGATGTACCATAACGATGTGCTGCAAGCAGCGCTACGGTCGTTACAGAACAACGCCGCAAGTATGAATAACGCCGTTTGCGGTGTTGTTCTCACCCCGCGGGGGAAAGAATACTGCTCTGCTCATGCCGCGCTCGGAGATTCGCACTGTGAACCGTCCTCACGCGGCGCGACTGCTCCGAAGGGAGGGTTCCCGACCGTCCATTCCTTCGTATGAGCCGAGCAGTATAACACACTATACCTACACGGTAGGTTGTGTGCCCTTGCAGGGGGCTTGCGAACGGCGTCGAACCGCGCTCTTCGCACGTTTCTTCCGTTCGCGGGGGCGTCGGCAGCGGGACATTGCCTGTCGGCAACAACCCGTTTCTGCCGCCGCAACAACACCGCAAACGTCGTATGCATCATTTTGCGGCGTTGTTCTCTACGCTTCTTCCAACGAGGGAATCCGAAGCGGACGAAGGTCGAAGTACAATCGGTTACCGTGCCGAACGGAAGCAATGCCGACCAGCTTTTTCGCTTCCTCCGTCGTGCGCTTGGAAATGCCTTTCTGCAGCATCCAGGCGTACACGTCCGTACTCGGCATCTCGTCGCATTGCTGTGCCAGCTCCTGCAAGTACATCGTCGCGCGGACAACCTTTGTCATGCCACCGGATTCTTCGCTGTCGCCGCCGGACAATAATTCATCCGCCGTCTCGTCACACGTTCCCGAAAACGCGAAACGATCTTCTTCACGGACGAACACCAGCGTTTTTCCGAGCGGCGCAAGGTTCGACTTCACATGGGCAAGGTACACCTCGTCCCGATGCTTGTCCGGCTGACAGACCAGCAGAATGCTTCGTGCCGCGCCCGCAATGTCGATCGAACCGAGCCCTCGATACAGACTGCCGGAGCCCTTCATTTTGTTCATGTGCCCGATCAGCACGATCGCGCAGCCGGTGCGCTGGGCGATGTTCGACAAAGCATGAAATGCCGGACGCACTTCGTTTGCCCTGTGCATATCCACGCCCATGCCGAGATACGCCTGCAAGGGATCGAGCACTAGCAGCTTCGCGCCGGTGGCGAGGATCGCCTGCTCGATCCGGTCGTCCGTGAAGGACAGCAACTGCCTGTCCTCGCTGATGACGGCGACTTTTCCGAGATCGGCGTCCATTGCCGTTAAGCGCGGAACGATCGTATCCGCGATCCCGTCCTCAGCGGTCTGATAGATGCAGACCAACGGGGGATTGGGCGTTTCCTGTTCCCACAGCTTGCGTCCCTGTGTCAGATCGGCGATCATGTTCAGCATGAGCATGGTTTTGCCCTCGCCGGGATCGCCCTGCAGGATCGTGACCTTGCCAAAGGCAATGTATGGATACCACAGCCAGTCCACTTCCTGCGGCGCTACTTCGTTCAGCCGAATCAACTCCAATTTGCTCATTTTCGCTACCTCCTTTCCGGACGGTAAAAGAAAAGAGCCGACCGTTCGATCGACTCCCAAGATTCCCGTCCTATTCTGTTTTTGTCCTATGGTTCACTTCCCGTCTCCGGTGCGATACGATTTCTCTGATTCACCTCCGTTCTGCCCACTCTGATTTCCTAGGTCAAAAGTGAGCGCAGTATTCTAAAAGGGCTGTCGCCGGTGCATCCCTTAACCGGCAACAGCCCTTTCACCTTAAAACAAGATTTGAAATGAGGATAGTTCCTTTTGCCAATAATATATTATTATGCGTCCTCAAACCGAGCTGCTACACGACGAGCAGGCCGGAACGGTTCATCTAATTAAATAGCAAAATGTAAATAAAGACAATTGTATTGACAACAAGAACAATGTATGGTATAATGCCTTCGCAAAAAAGAGAAGAAGGAGAAATGATGGAATTATTACAGTTTGCAGATAAGGCTGAATTACTAAAGAAAACTGAAATCGAGAAGATCGAGTTACTCGCGTTTTTTCTGTCATATTATCAAGACAAAAAAACATTTGTTCTTCAAGAAGTAACTTCTATACTCGTAGAACTCGGCGCTCCAATTTCTAATATCTCAAGATTAAAACAGAATATTTCCAAATCGCGTTCTTTTCGTAGAATTAAAGAAGGAGAGTATCTGTTAACTAATCCTGCAAAGGACAGAATAAAGCAACGCTATGCTTGCCGGTTAAATGATGAACAGGAGATTGAAACACAAGGAGCGTTGTTGGACGAGATGTTGTTTTGCGGCAAAAGAGGGTTTATTGATAAACTAGTTAAACAAATAAACCATAGCTATGAATACTATTGTTATGATGCTTGTGCTGTTTGTATGCGGAGAGTATTTGAAATCTCACTAATCCTTGCATATGAGAATCTGGGGATACAGGACGAGATAAAAACCAATGGGGAATATGCAATGTTAGAAAAGATTGTTGCTAATGCAGTATGTAACAATACCCTTAACCTCTCTCGCTCAAAGAAAGAGTACAATACAATACGCGAAATTGGAAATTATGCTGCGCATAAGGTAATGTACAATACAAGAAAAAAAGATATTGATGACATCAAGCAAGTATATAGAACTTGTCTTGAAGAATTGTTTTATAAAGCAGGGCTATTAAAGTAAGGAGGAATGAATAGTGTCAAATAAACTGCACATCAAAATGGGACCAATTGAATTTGAGATCGAAGGTGAAAGCGATTTGATAGAGCGAGAAAGAGAACAGTTTTTTAAACTGTTACCTCAAGCTATTTTAGCAGTTTCGCCTGTTGTCCCTGAATCTCAACATATCTATGAACAACAAGAAAACGGACAGGATTCTCTTCTTCTTCCCGAAGTCGAACCGAATCCAGCAGAATCACTTCCTCAGACGAAAAAATATGAGACTTTAGCAGAGTTCCTACGGGAAAGAAAGTTCGTAACAGATGTCCAAGTTGCAATGGGAGTTGCCTATTATTTACAGTACAATGAAAACTTGGATTCGTTTACTTCAAAAGATATTGAACAAGCGCTTGATAACGAACGGCAAAACAAGCCGGGTAATATTTCTCAAATGCTTATCCAGAATATTAGAAAGGGCTACTTGCGCGAGCTAAAGGAGAAAAAGGCTGGAAGAAAAGCTTACTGTGTATTGGAAAAAGGCAAAAACTGGTGTGAGAACTATGTCCACAGTGTACCTGATAATAAAAAGAAACCATCAAAGAGTAGGGGTCAAAAACCAACGGTAGAATCGTCGCTTTTATCAATATCTGTCGACGAGTTAAATATTGATAATTATTGTGATATCACCCAATTAACAAAGTTTAACGAGCAAATGCTTGTTGTAATGTTAATGTACACAAAAGAAAAAGGGGTAGAGTATTTCTCCTTTAATGATATCGTCTCCATTTTCAAAACGAAATTTAAGATTCCAGCAACCGATAGAAAGGTACGTTATGCTTTCGACAGCGGTGGTACTATGTTCGACAAAAAAGTTGATAAAAAGATTGTGTACCATAAGCTAATGTCAAGTGGAATAAGAGAAGCTGAAAGAATCGTAAGAGAACAGAAAGCAGATAAAGAATAGTAAAGCATATACTGAGCAGTGGCATAGCAGATGCTAAAAATGCCACTGCTCTTATCATTTTTCATTTTGTTCTCAAGAACCCTAACCTCTTCCCGGTAAACTTCTCAAACTCCCTTCCGATCCTTTGTATCCGCTTGCTGACGGCGCTGTGTGTGGAGAGACCGACGGCTTTCGCCACGTCCTCCTGCTTCATGCCGTTCCAGCGCAGCCAGAGGATCTTCTTGTCCTCGTCCGAAAGCGTATTCCAGAACGCCTCCGCTTCGATCCGGTCCCAAACATCGTCTTCCATCTCGCCGTCGTAATTGTCACATAGATCCGGCGTGTAGTGACCCGACAGATGGATGACCTCCACGGAATCAGTGATTGGATGCCTCGTGTCCAGATGATTCCAGCGGATCTCAAAGTTCTTTTTCGCCCAGCTCGGACGCGCGGAGAAATCCTCGTGACAACGGTTGTCCTTGACGTATTTGTACATCTTGTCAAAACCGTGTTTCTGCATCACCCGCGGAACGACGGTCTGCATATATGCGATCACGATCGCCTCTGGTGAAAATCCGAAATGCTCGTCCGGAGTACGAAGCGTCTGCCGATAAAAATCGCCTGCTCCGGGCAGCAACCCAAGTTTTTCTATTTCACCGATCCACAACGGCGCGGCATGTGCAACGATCCAAAACGGATCGTAACCGGAGAAATCCTCCATGCGCGCTTTGATATTCATATACGGCCACGCAAGAAACGCATACGCGTCGATCACAACCTGCAGGAAGTTGTCGCTCTCCACGCGCTGCATAGTTTCGGGGTCGGTAAACAGCGCCCGCGGCGTCCGCTTGAGCGTGATCATTTCCTGATTGGTGCGGTTCAGCAACACTTCAGGGATCATTAGGAACGCAGGAATAAACTCTGCGTTCCGATACCGCCGCAGCGTTCCGTCCGATTGCCGAATCTTAATAATCTGCATTCCAAACCTCCAATACCTGCCGATGAAAATAGTTGCTTTCTCGGTACGGTAAACAGCCGTCTGGAAGGGTAGCCCTCCTACGGCATTATCATCATACAGCATTTGCTGTCCAATAAAACGGACTTACAAGGGGATCAATTGTGAACTCTTATTGACGACGCTTCAAGCAAAATGCCTCATGTTGCGGCTGTATTCCGATTAATATTTGTTTTTTGTCTTTATGTGAAAAAAGTATTGTGAGCTTTTTGATTGCTCTGCAATTTTCGCTATGCTTGACCCTTTTGAATGAAATACTTGCGAAAAGCGGTCGATGTTGATAGAATTAAACAATCGAAAGGAGGCGCGGAATGAGGATCCTGCTTGTAGAAGACGATCAGGCGATTGTTGAGACGCTCTCGGAGTTTCTGGAAAGCGAGGGCTTTTCGATCACGTCGAAATCGTCGGAAAAACCGGCGATCGCAGCGATCGATGCGGCGCCGTTCGATCTTGTGCTGCTGGACGTCTCGCTTGCGCGCGGCAGCGGATTTCCCGTCTGCAAAGCGGCGAAGGAAAAGGACGTTCCGGTGATCTTCCTGACCGCGTCAGGCGATGAAAACAGCGTGGTCAAAGGACTCGACATGGGCGCGGATGACTATATCACCAAGCCGTTCCGTCCGCGGGAGCTTGTTTCGCGCATCAGAAGCGTGCTGCGCAGAAGCGGTGCGGAATCCGTGCTGCTGCTCGGCAACGGCGTCACGGTCGATCCGGATCGCGGCGTGGTGACAAAAGACGGCGGCGAGATCAAGCTTTCCGCGCTGGAATTCCGGCTGCTGATGGCGTTTCTGAACCATCGCGGCAAGCTCATGACACGGGAAAAGCTTCTGGAGGACATCTGGGACATTGCGGGCGATTTCGTCAACGACAACACGCTGACCGTCTACATCAAGCGCCTTCGAGTGAAGCTCGGCGACGATCCGCAGAATCCGCAGATCATCAAAACCGTACGCGGGCTCGGGTACCGCATGGACTGATATGTTTCGGAATCGGGAATTGAAAATCGAATGGATCATCGACGCCGCGCTGACGGTTCTGCTTTCCGCGGCGGGTTTCTTTGTGCATCCGCTTGCCGGCGTTTTGCTTCTTGTGCTCGGCGGCGGGCTTACCGCGCTGCATCTGTTTCTCGGCCGCCGGCGTTATGCAAGGATCGAAGCGCTTTCAAAAAGCGTCGACCGTGTACTGCACGAACAGGATCAGATTTTGATCACGGACAGCGAGGAGGGCGAGCTTGCGATTTTAACCGCGGAGATTCGCAAGATGACCGTTCACATGAAAGAGCAGACCGAGCAGCTGAAGGACGACAAGCGCCTTTTGTCCGACGCGATCGCAGACCTGTTTCACCAGATTCGGACGCCGCTGACCTCCATGAACCTCATTGTGTCGCTGCTTTCCGAGGACGATCTTCCGCCCGAAAGACGGCTTCGGTATCTGCATGAGCTCAAACAGCAGCTTATGAGGATCCAATGGATCACGGAAACGCTTTTGAAACTCTCCAAGCTGGACGCCGAAACGGTGCGGTTCCGCCCGGAGCCGATCGCTGCAAAGGAGCTCATCGAACAGGCATCGGGGCCCCTTGCAATCCGCATGGAATTGAAGGATATCGCCTTTGCAATTGAGGACGACGGCGCCGTGCTTTCGATCGATCGGGCATGGACCGTTGAAGCGCTCTCCAACATCCTGAAAAACTGCATGGAGCATACGCCGGAGGGCGGGCGCATCACGGTGCAGACGGAGGAAAGCCCGGTCTTTTGCCGCATCACGGTGCGCGACACCGGCGCGGGCTTTGATCCGGAGGACCTCGGACACATCTTCGAACGCTTCTATCGAGGCAAAAACGCGGCGGATGACAGCATCGGGATCGGGCTTGCGCTCTCGCGCGAGGTGATCGCCGCACAGGGCGGCACGATCGTAGCAAAGAACGCCGACACAGGCGGCGCGCAGTTTACGATCACGTTCTACAAAACCGTATTATAAGGAAAACAAAAGAATTTCCGTGACAGTCACTAAACTGTCACTTTTCTTTTGTAGAATGGAAGCAGAAGAACCGAAGGAGGTCATTTTCATGGAGATTTTGAAGGTCGAAAACCTGACGAAGATATACGGCGCGGGAAACGCCGAGGTCCGCGCACTGGACGGCGTATCGTTTGCGGTGGAGAAGGGCGAATTCCTTGCAATCATCGGTCCTTCGGGCAGCGGCAAATCGACGCTTTTGCATGCGCTCGGCGGCGTTGACCGTCCGACG
The DNA here is from genome assembly GCA_947168855.1 of uncultured Clostridia bacterium. GTDB lineage: Bacteria > Bacillota > Clostridia > Christensenellales > CAG-138 > UBA3792. The sequence continues at coordinate 356,125 of CAMVNO010000001.1, read as the reverse complement.
TCCGGCAAGGTCTATATGAACGGACAGGACGTCTACGCGCAGAACGAGGAGCAGCTTGCGATCTTCCGCCGCCGTCACGTCGGGCTGATCTACCAGTTCTATAACCTGATCCCGGTGCTGAACGTGGTCGAAAACATGGGGCTGCCGGTGCGCATGGACGGGCGCAAGGTCAATGAGGAGCGCTTGAACGAGCTTCTGCATCTGCTCGCTTTGGAGGATCGCAAAAATAATCTGCCCAATCAGCTGTCCGGCGGACAGCAGCAGCGCGTGTCGATCGGGCGTGCGTTGATGAACGCGCCGGAGATCGTGCTTGCCGACGAGCCGACCGGCAACCTCGACTCCAAAAACAGCCGCGAGATCGTGGAGCTTTTGAAGATCAGCAACCGCAAATACAACCAGACGCTGATCGTCATCACGCACGACGAGCAGATCGCGCTGCAGGCGGACCGCGTGATCGCGATCGAAGACGGCAGGATCGTAAAGGACGAGCGCATCCGGAGGGCGCAGGCATGAACATTCTGCATACCTTTACAAGGCGCGCGCTCAAAAAGAACCGCATGCGCACGCTCGTCACGATCATCGGCATCGTGCTTTCGATGGCGCTGTTAACGGCCGTCATCGAAGGCGCATACAGCGGGCTCTGCTATATGCGCGGCGTGATCGCAGAGGATGCCGGAAACTACCATGCATACTTTACGCGTCTTTCGGACGGGGAGGCGCAGCGCGTCGGGAAACAATCGTTCGTACGGAACGTGGTCACGTCGTGGCAGACGGTTGGTTATGAGGCGCAGGATCCGGAAACGGCGGGTCGTCCCGCGCTCTTTGTCGACGCGCTATCGAACGATGCGCCGCTGATTGCGGAGCGCATCGTCGAGGGCCGCATGCCCGAAAACGAGCATGAGCTGATCCTTTCGTCGCGCTTTGTTTCGACATCGCAGGTCGCGGACCTTTCGGCATTTGAACTCGGCAGAACCGTCACGCTGTCGATCGGAACCAGAGTCGATCCGAACGGCGAACCGCTGTCCGAGTACGATCCGATGTGGACGGATGAGACCGTCCGCGACGCGGTCCCGATGACCTACACCGTCGTCGGCGTCTACCGCAGCTTCGATCCCTCGGTCGGCGGCACGGGCTTTCGCGCATTCACGAAGGGACAGGGAACGGGCGAGAATACCGTATTCTTTACGGTGAAGCATCCGTATCTGTTCAAGCGCACCATGAGCGCGCAGACCTTTTCGGACAACTGGGGGTCCAACCGTTCGCTGATGCGCCTGTACGGCTCGTTCGGCGACGATACGATCACGACCATGCTGTACGGTCTTGCGGGCGTCCTTGTGCTGCTCGTCATGTTCGGGTCGATCTCGCTGATCTACAACGCGTTTTCGATCTCGGTCTCCGAGCGCACGCGCCAGTTCGGCATCTTAAAATCGATCGGCGCGACGAAAAAGCAGATTCGCGCATCCGTGCGCTATGAAGCGCTGGTGCTTTCGGGCATCGGCATCCCGGTCGGGCTTCTCATCGGCTGCCTCGGCATCGGGGTCACGCTGTGGGCGTTGAAGGACACGTTTACGCGGCTCATGCCGGGCTCGGCGGTTACGATGCGCCTCGTGCTGCATCCGGTCGCGCTGCTGATCGCGGCGGTCATCGCGCTCATCACCGTGCTGATTTCCGCGACGGTTCCCGCACGGCAAGCGGCAAGACTGCAGCCGATCGAGGCGATCCGGCAGAGCACGGACGTAAAGATCAGGCCGCGGGAGGTCAGAACGTCGAAGCTGACCGGGAAGCTGTTCGGCTTCGAGGGCACGATGGGCGCGAAGAACTTCAAGCGCAACCGCAAGGGCTACCGCGCGACGGTCATTTCCCTGTTCATGAGCGTGGTGCTGTTCATCTCCGCCTCGTCGTTCTGCGCCTACCTCACCGATATGGTGAAAACGCTGTCCGACAGCACGAACGTCGACGTGTTCGCGAACGTGCCGGTCGGCGTCGTGGACGATATGATGCGCGAAATGCGTACATATGAGGGCGTCACGCGCTCGGCGTATTACTATGTATGGAGCTACGAACTCGACGGCTATACGACCGATCCCGCGCTGCTGACCGATGCGTTCAAGAGCGTTCCGACCAGCCGCACCGAGGCGGACGGCAAAATGTTTGTGCCCGTACAGGTGCTGTATCTGGAGGACGCCGCGTTCCGCAACCTGTGCAGGGCAAGCGGCGTCGATCCGGAACCGTATTTCGATTCCGAGAACCCCAACGGCGTGCTGATGAACAGCGACATTACGCACACCGTTTACAGCTCAAACGGCTCAAAGCGGTATCGCTTCGATCTGTTCCGTTCCGACGCGCTGCCCGCAACGGTTTCGACGCCAAAGGTCCGGGTCCGCGACGGGTTCATCTGGGAGTACGATTACGATCCCGAAGCATCGGAAACGCGGATCGCGTACTATCCGGAGGACTACTGGCATGCGGTGATGGATGCGCAGAACGAGTACAGCCGTACGCTCGACATCGCAATGGCGGACGCCGTGCTCCCGATCGAGGAGGCATGCGAGACGCTGACCTTTGCGGCTGACGCGTTCGTCAAGACGGACGACTTCTGCATCCCGACCGAAAACGCGTCGATCATTTATCCGTTCTCGCGCCTCGATCCGACGGTTCTGAGCGGCGAGACGCAGGCGCAGATGTTCTTTGCGGTCACCGACCACAAGGGCTTCACGACGGCGATCCTCGATCGGATCAAGGACGCCGATTGGCGCTATAACGGCTATGCGGGAGACATCGCGGAGGAGCGCGAACAGAGCCGCATGATCGTCGGCGTCGTCAACGTGTTCGCCTACGGCTTCATCATCCTGATCTCGCTCATCGCGGCGGCAAACGTGTTCAACACGATCAGCACGAACATCATGCTGCGGCGCAGGGAGTTCGCAATGCTGAAATCGATCGGCATGACGGAGAAGGGCATGCGCAGAATGCTCAGCTACGAGTGCGCCATCTACGGACTGCGCGCGCTGCTTCTGGGTCTTCCGGTCTCGATCGGCGTCACGTTCCTGATCCACCGGATCGTCGCACAGGAGCTTCAACGCGGCTTCTATGTGCCATGGCACAGCATCGCGATCGCGGTCGGTTCGGTGTTCCTCGTCGTGTTTGCAACGATGCTTTACGCGCGGAACAGGCTTAAAAAGGACAACCCAATCGACGCCTTGAAGAACGAGAATCTATAAAAGCAAAGACCTTTCGCTGCGACACCATTAAGCGCAAAACAGCCGCCGATAAAACGGCGGCTGTTCCTGTATTTCGGATTATACATATATCAGATCGTTTCTTATGATCTCTTCGATTTGGTTACGGATATTGTTGACCGTGCCGACCCACGTCATCTGATCCCTTCGTTTCAGGTCTTCGGTCACGCCTTGCGCCTGCTTCATTTTCTCGGTCAGATTCCACATCATATCCTGCGCCTGCTCCTCGACGTCGGCAAGGTGATCGTTCAGCTTCCCGGAGAACAGCAGCTCAAAATATAATCCTTGTCGATGCTGTTTCAAGAAGTCCCGACGCCGTGCGCCCCATACTCCGATCGGTCTTGCCGGCGGCTCGTCCTCTCCTGCGACGATGTAATAATCCCCGACCAGTTCATACTCCAACCCATTCTGCTCATCCGTAATGTACTTTTCCATATTCCAGACCTCCTTCTGTCTTTCTGCTCACAGCATAGCAGAATCCGGTCCGAAAGACGAATGTGCGAAAGAATAGAAATATGCTATTTTCGTTTTCTAGCTATATTGCCAGAAATAATCATTTTTGTTATAATAGCAAAGAAAGGAAAGGGGAGAATTGTTTTTCGTTAGCGCTGTACAGCAACGGATATGTTCAATGGCTATACATTGTTCCCTGCAATGATCATGTCGGACTTTGTATCATTGTCCTTAGGAATTACATTTCGTTCAGAAGGTAGAATTCTCCCCAGACCTTTCAAAAGGAGTAATGATGGAACAGATGTCTGTAGTTGATTCGTTTTATTCATTAAAAACTCGTGAAGATGTCGCTAAACTGCTTAGTATTGAGGAGCGAAGTCTTCGATATTTTCTTTATAAAATTCGGCTTCAGAATAATTACAAGTCTTTTTCTATTCCCAAAAAAGATGGCTCGCTTCGAATAATCTGTGCACCAGATGAACGGCTGAAAAGTATTCAAAGAAAGCTTTCAGTAATACTATCTGCGATGTATTCGCCAAAACCTTGCGTATATGGTTTTGTAAGTGGTAAAAGTTTTGTAGATAATGCAGAAAAGCATTTATGCAAGAAAAGCATTCTTAATCTTGATTTAAAAGATTTTTTCGATCAAATTCATTTCGGTAGAATATTGGGAATGCTTATCAAACCGCCTTATTCTATAGGAAAAGAAGCAGCAATAACAATTGCCCAAATCGCTTGCTATAATGGACGGTTGCCTCAGGGCTCACCGTGTTCTCCCATCATTACGAATATGATATGTTCACCACTTGATAATGCACTTATGCGCCTTGCCAAGAAAACAGGGTGCCATTATTCCAGATACGCAGACGATATTACTTTTTCAACATATAAAGAATTCGATAAAGGAATTGTCTATAATAATAATGGAACGATAGAATTAGGAGATGAAATAAAACGTGTTTTATCTAAGCATTCATTTGCAATTAATCCGAAAAAGATATCATTAAGAACAAGAGCCTGCAGACAAGAGGTTACAGGAATTACAGTGAACGAACGGTTAAATCCCCGTCGGAGTTACATCAAGCAATTAAGAGCTATACTTCACCATTGTAGGATATACGGGGTTTTTAATACTGCAAAACAGTTCGTTGAAAAAGGCTACTGTAAGAATGATTACATTAAAAGAATTATCAATGATCCTGATAAAGAAGATGAAATACGAGCTTGGTTTTCGCAGGTTTTAATTGGAAAGATTAATTATTTGCGTATGATAAAAGGCAACAAAGATCTGACTTACTTATCTTATGCAAAACGTTACAATGAGATTTTTCAAACCCCTTATTTTGATATTACAAACCTTGAAAGATTTGATGCCTGTATTCGTAATAGTGTATTTATTCTATCTACAGCAGATGCGACAGAACAAGGTAGCGGCTTTTTTTGCCCTGGTTATGGGCTGTTGACAAGTTTTCATGTTACAGAGAAAGGAGAACATTTCGGAGTTTTTTCTATTGAATCATATGGTGAAGAACCACTATCTTTTGCGGACAGGGGTATTACTGATAAGTCTTCTGATTACAATATAGATTATGCACTTTATAGCATAACAACTAAAAAGATAAATCCAGAGCTTGTATTCCCTTTGGGCGATAGTAGAAAACTAAGAATAGGCGATACTGTCATCATGATAGGATATCCAGAATACTTGAAAGGTAATTCTGTAACAATCCAAACTTGTAATATTATAGGCACAAAGTATTATATGGGTTCTTCATTTTATGCCGTAAGCGGTCGTGTTCTTCACGGTGCAAGTGGCGGTGTCGTTTTAAACTTGAGTCATGAGATAGTAGGAATAATAAAGGGCGGAGCTGTTAGCATGGAAGAATCAGAACATGCCATAAATCAAGGGTTTGTCCCTATTCATTTGGTTATTGAACATATCAAGAGCAATAGCTAAAACCAATACAAATATAATAATTGCTAATCTTGGAATAGGTATGTGGCTGTCACAATTTGGGCCATTTTTCTAAGTCCGTTATCAACACTCGTACCAAAGAAAAAACCCACCCGTGAGGTGGGTTTTTTCTTTGGCTACATGATGGAAGATTCGAACCGAGGTTCGTATACGCGGCGAAAGCCGCGTGCTCGGCATTTCTTCCTTGTTTATTTTTAAGGAGAAATGCCGTATCCTGCCAGGCGCGCCAGAAAAGAAACCTCTTTTGTCTACCGGGGCAAAAGAGGTTTTCTTGTTGCACTTAGCGTTTCGTTTCAGTATAATATCATCGTCTGACGAGGTGCTTTCTATGGAAATATGGGATTTGTATAATGAACGGCGAGAATTGACCGGGCTCGACCATATCCGCGGCGATACTATCCCGGACGGGTATTATCATCTTGTAGTACATGTCTGGATCAGAAACAGCAAAAGCGAGTATTTGATTTCTCAACGCAGCGCGGATCGTCCGATGCATCCCCTAAAGTGGGAGTGTGTCGGCGGCTCGGTGCTCAAAGGCGAAGACAGTTTGAGCGGTGCGCTTCGTGAAACAAAGGAAGAAGTGGGATTATCGCTATTGCCGAACAATGGAAAACTGGTTTGTTCCACGATAGGCAGAGTCGTAAATGGCATCAGGTTTTCTGATATCGTCGACGTCTGGTCCTTCGATTATGATGGTGAAGTTGATCTTCGCTCAGCGACGACGAAAGAAGTAGCAAAGACAATCTGGATGAATAAAGCTGCAATAAAAGAGCTGTTCGATAACGGCGAACTTGTCGATACGCTTGGATACTTCTTCGATTTGGAAAACGTATAAATTCGGATAACGTTTTTTTCTGAAAGTGTTTGAGGAATGTCTTTTAGGCGTTCTTTCTATGGTTTGGTGTCCTTTTACGCGGTCTTTCACATGAAAGAAATCTCTTTTGTCTACCGAGGAAAGAGAAGTTTTTTACTGCATTTCGGACAAAAAAACGATTGGTAGAATGAATTCGGTAAATCCGGATTTGAGGAGGCATAAAATGACAGGCAGATATGAACTGAAAAACAAAGGGATAAGACTTGAAAAGGTGAACGACAATAACTTCGTTGATCTGATGGAGCTTGAAGTTGATGAATCGCAGAAAGACTACGTTGCTTCGAACACGGTGAGTATGGCTCAGGCTTATGCCGTAAATGCAAGCGGCAGATTTGTTCAGTGTTTCGGTATCTACGATGGAGACACAGCGGTCGGATTTGCTATGATCGGACACCATTCCGAAGAATACAACGGTATGGCGGAAATATATCGCCACAGCTATTATCTTTGGCGATTTATGATCGATCACAGATTTCAAGGAAAAGGATTCGGAAGGGATGCACTGAACCTTCTTTTGGACTATGTTCTATCATTTCCGGATGGAGAGGAAGACACATGGAGTACATCATACGATCAGGAAAATGAAGCAGCCAGGCATCTGTACGCCTCATTTGGATTTGCGCCGAACGGTGAGAAAGACAGCGATTATGAAGATGCGGAGGAAGTCGCTGTGCTGCCGCTGAAATGATCTTTTCGGCAAAACCGAACAAGTTGACAAATACCAGTTTGCCAAGCTCCGCTGCTGGTGTACTTTCTGGCGGTTTTTTCTATGCCCTGATACACTTTTACGCGTTCTTTCACCACAAAGGGACCTCTTTTGTCTGCCAAGAAAAAGAGGTCCCTTCTTGTATAGCGGGGGCGGTTATGGTATAATTCTCCCGACTTATCGCAATCAGAGGAGACGAATCTTTATGGATAAGAAAACAGCAATGGAAATAATGGTCCGTGAAGCACATGAAAAGGACGTTTTCACTGGCACGTGGCTGTATGCGGAAAACGGCAAGATCGTAAGTAAAGGCGCGATTGGATTTTGCGATCCGGAGGAAAAGAAACCTATCACGGAAGAGAGCATATTTGAAATTGCTTCTGTCAGCAAGCAGTTTACCGCAGCGGCGATTATGCTGCTGCGCAGGCGCGGACTGTTGCGTCTGGAGGACGAGCTTTCCAAATTCTTCCCGGAGAATCCCTATCCCGGCATCACGATCTACCACCTGCTGACCCACACCAGCGGCTTACCCGATCACGAGTCGTGGGCCATGAAAACCTTCAAGGACGATAAAACGATCCCCACGAATGCGCTTTGCGTGCGTTTCCTGAAGGAGAGCGGTTTGAAGCCGGAGTTCGCGCCGGGGGAAAAATTTGAATACTCCAACACCGCCTACTGTCTGCTGGCTGAAATTGTGGCGCAGGTCTCCGGAATACCTTTTGAGGACTTCCTGCGCAAGGAAATCTTTGAACCCGCCGGGATGCTTTCCACACGGGTCTGTCACATTCGGGTCGACGGGATCCCCTTCGAGAACTTTGCCCGCGGTCTGGTACTCCGAGACGGGAAATATTCCGTTCCGGATGAGCTGGAAGAGTTTAGCTATGTGGTATTTCTGGATGGATCAGCCGGTGACGGCTATGTATACAGCAACGTCTTCGATATGCTCGCCTGGGACCGCGCCCTGCGGGAAGGGAAGCTGCTGACGCCGGAAGAGCAGGCCCTCATGTATTCTCCCGGAAAACTGAACAATGGGGAGCATGGGAGCTGGGCACTGGATCACGAGATTGGCTACGGCTTCGGCTGGGATATTTACAGTTACCCGGAGTTGGGACACGTCGTTCTGCATGACGGCGGTTGGCCCGGATATGTCAGCCATTACGAGCGTTTTCTGGATGCGGATCGGGTGCTTGTGTTTCTCTGCTGCCGCTATCCCGAGGACGAGAGGGGCTACGGCGGCTTCTACGAGGGTATGCGGGCAATCGCAAGAGGCGAGGAACCCAAGCCCATCCAAACCATCGAGGATATCGCGATCCCGAATCCGGACAAGTCGAAGTGGGAGAGCTTCTGCGGCAAATACGAGCACCCCGAAGACGCCGATTTTATCGTGGACGAGGTCTTCATGAAAGATGGAGAGCTTCATGTCCATGCCATAGACGATGGGGATGAAATGACCTTCCGCCTCTATCCTGTCGGCGAGGATGAGTTCGGCTACAAGGGCGGTATGCTCACGCTGATATTCGGCGACGGCTGTCTGATGTTCGACGATTTCACCTGCAGAAAGCTTTAAGCATCATATTGACATTTTCCTGTTTGCCGAGTTGCTTAAAGTGTATCTTTTAGGCGGTCTTTCTATGCTATGGTGTCCTTTTACGCGGTCTTTCACAAAGCGAGTGTTCATAACGGATGCTATGAACACTCGCTTTTTGTTAAGTCCGTTATCAAGACTCGTACCACGTCGTCGCTGTGTTTTGTTCCGCTGCCGCTTCGCTTCGTTACAGAGGAAGATTGCGCGCTTCCCGCATGAACCATGGTCACGCTCGGATTATCTGATCGCTTGTAAACGCGTTCGCGACGAAAATCTGTCGCTGCCAACCTTTTGCGGGCAAGTCCGTTATCAGAATACAATGCTGCAAATTGATTGCGCGCAAGCTTGCAGTCCGTACCGGTTCCGGGCGAAAATGAAAAAGTTCGTAATTTTGTAACATAGAATTCGATTTTTTGTTGCAAATCACGGTTATAATGTTTACAATAAAAGAGGATAAGAATCGACCCGTATCGATTAAAGGAGGCAGGTAACATGCATGTAGCGCTCGGTATTATTATGATTTTGATGGCTTTTGCGTTCGGTTTCTTCGGCTACATGATTGCAATGCGCGGCAAGTATGCGCTGATTACCAATTATGTGATGGAAAAGCATGCCGGCAAGGTGGACAGCCGTTATGCGCAGCGCGTCGGCTGGATCGAGATCTTTGCCGCCGTGTATTTCCTGCTGTTCGGCATTTTGGCGCTGTTCCTTTCCAATGCGTTTGCATGGACGGTGCTGATTATCGGAATCGTTTTGCTGACGGCAGCGGCGCTTCTGAACCTGTTCCTCGGCAAAAAGCTGTAATGCTTTGACAAAAAACGGGCGCAGCAATCCGCTGTGCCTTTTTTATTGCAAAAGGCGATGGATTTATCAAAGAAAATGCTTGCATTTCAGCGGGTTCGATGGTAGAATACATCGAAAAATAAAATAGCCTTATCAAGAGTGACGGAGGGACGGGCCCTGTGAAGTCCGGCAACCTGCATTTGCAAGGTGCTAATTCCCGCAGCATTAGCTGAAAGATGAGATGAATAGAAGCTCATCTCGGTGAGCTTTTTTGTTTGTCGGTAAGGCGGAAAGAGGAGAACATGAGAAAATCGTTATTTACCAGTGAATCGGTCACGATCGGGCATCCCGACAAGATCTGCGACCAGATCAGCGACGCCGTACTCGACGCGATTCTCGAACAGGATCCGAACGCGCGCGTGGCATGCGAAACGTCCTGCACGACGGGGCTCGTGCTCGTCATGGGCGAGATCACCACGGAATGCTATGTGGACATTCAGAGCATCGTCCGAAAGACCGTCTGCGACATCGGCTACAACCGCGCGAAATTCGGGTTTGACGGCAGCACCTGCGGCGTGATCGTCGCGCTCGACGCGCAGTCGGACGACATCGCTTTGGGCGTCGACCGCTCGCTCGAAAGCAAGCAGGGCATTGACGCCGATCCGTTTGACACCGGTGCGGGCGATCAGGGCATGATGTTCGGCTACGCCTGCGACGAAACGCCGATTTTAATGCCGCTTCCGATCGACCTTGCGCACGCGCTGACCAGAAAGCTCACCAAGGTCCGGCAAAACGGCACGCTGACCTATCTTCGCCCGGACGGCAAGGCACAGGTCACCGTGGAATACGACGGCGACAAGCCCGTGCACATCGACACGGTCGTTCTGTCCACGCAGCACGACGAGCACGTCACGCACGAACAGCTTGAACGGGACATGCTCGAATACGTCATCCGCCCGGCGCTGCCCGCCGCGATGTTTGACGAGAAGACCCGCGTTTTGGTGAACCCGACCGGCCGGTTCGTGATCGGCGGTCCGCAGGGCGATTCGGGCTTGACGGGACGCAAGATCATCGTCGATACGTACGGCGGCTACGCACGCCACGGCGGCGGCGCGTTCTCCGGCAAGGACCCGACAAAGGTCGACCGCAGCGCAAGCTACATGGCGCGCTATATCGCAAAGAACATCGTTGCCGCAAAGCTCGCGCGCCGCTGTGAACTGCAGGTCGCATACGCGATCGGCGTCGCTAAGCCGGTCTCCGTGCGTGTGGATACCTTCGGCACAGGAACGGTTTCGGACGAGCTGCTGGAAAAGGCGGTGCAGGAAGTCTTTGATCTCCGTCCGAAAGCGATCATCGAAACGCTCAATCTGCGCCGTCCGATCTATCAGCAGACGGCAAAGAACGGGCACTTCGGCAATCCGGATTTCCCGTGGGAAAAGACCGACCGGGTGACAGCGCTGCTTGCGGCTGTCAAACGGCTGAAGTAACAGGATCAGAGTAAAAACTACATAAGCGAAATGCCGATAAGACAGTAAACACACCATATCGGGGTTCAAAGAAAAGGTACAAAAACCGGAGAGAGCAAAAGCTCTCTCCGGTTTTTAATGCTCTACGCACCAGTTACATCTATTCCGATCACGTGAAGCAGCTTCACGGCCACATCATATGCCATTTTACTGGCGTCTTCCTTCGACAGTCTGAAGCTGTCATGCATCATCATGACTGCAAGGCCATGTGCGTAAATCACAATATCCCTCACGGTATTGTCGATGATCTCGGGCGGGACGTCATATTCCTCGGCAAGCAGATTCGCAGCAGATGCGTCGAATTGAAACGAAAAAATGCTTCTGTTATCACGTACCGGTTCTCCTATGGTATCCATCGGGTCGTCCACGGTGATAAAGCGAAAAACGTTCGGGTGATCACATGCTATGGAAATGTAATGGACACCGGAAGCAAAGAAGGCGTCGATCGCGTTTTTTCCGGCCATCTGTTCCGGAAGCGCTTCATAAATCTTTGCGTTCGCATAGCGAAACAGTTCCTTTTTCAGTTCTTTCATGCTGCCGAAAACCCAGGAAATCGGCTGCGTCGAGCAGCCGAGCTTTTCCGCAATCGCCTTGATCCCGACAGCGCCGATCCCGGACCTATCCAGTATTTCATACGCCGCCTCAAGGATCATCTCCCGCGTGATCCGAACTTTTCTGCCCATATCGATCTCCTGTTAATACGGTTTGTAGTCAAGCGGTTTGTTACAGTCAAGTACCGCTGCCATCTGTTCAAAGCCGGTTTTTGCCTGCGTGTTCAAGATATGCCCGACGTGAATACGCACAAAGAAAGGAATTGTCTCAGGCCCCGTGAACTTCTTGCATGCTTTGGAATTGAAATTTCCGTGGGCAGCAAATTCACGACCCATGTCCGCATAGGCGCCGGTGATGTTTTCCCGCCATTCTCCTTCAAAGAAACGGATGCAAAAGTTATCGCCCTTAACGAGCGTTCCCATGTATTCGCAGCCGAGCTTGTCCGCTATGATCTTAAGGCAGGCCTCTCCGCAGCGAAGCTGTACGCCCTCCATGAATCCGCCCTGCAGGAGAAAGACCATCTTCGATCCGTCACTTTTGGGTGTGAGCGTCTCTAAGAATTCGATCAGAAGCCCCGGAATGGATTCCACATAAAGCGGCAGCGCGACCAGAATGATGGTGTTCCTGTCATAGGATTGCCGGATCTGATCCCAGGAATTCTTGTCGGAAATCTCGTACTGCTCAAAGGTGGTACCGTTTTCGCACAATCCTTCGGTGAATTTCTCTAAGATCGCATTCGTGTTGCTGTATTTTTTGACCCGAGGGCTTCCGTTGATGATCAGCACATGCATGATACCGCCTCCTTCAGTTCGTCTCTTTCAAACACGCCCAGTGACTTTCGCATAAAGTTCAGGGCAGCTCTTTCATTCCAACGCTTCAAAAACGCTTTATCTGCGCTCCCGAGATAGATGAGCCCAATATCCGGCAGCTTCTGATATCTCGGCACGTGCCGCAGCTGCCCCTTGTAAAACTTCAGATACATCGTCAGTGCCGGGATCATCCTGTCATAGACGTTCTTCCCTTTATGATCAATGAAGCCGAGCGCAGTGTCCGAAACGACCCACATCTGGTCCGCGTGTACGACCTTTTTGAGGATCATTTCATAATCATCCTTGATCGTGCATTCCCCGGGCGTCTTGAGCCAGCAGTAATTACAGCCGATGCAGTGACTGATCTTCAGGCTTTCGGCTTCGATGACCTCGAAATCGGTCGTGCATTCTGACATTCTTTTTTTCAGCTCGTCCGTAACGGATGTGTCTGCAGTGGTATTTACAATCAGAATCATCTTTGTCAACTCTGCCTTTCTATTTTATATAAACACATTTATATTAACATATTTATATTATAACAGAGTCCGGAATTTGTCAAGCGTTTTCTTACAACATATTTTTATTAGGTCAAAAGAACCGCTATCCATGACGCAAACGGCTTGACAAACAAAAAACAGAGCAGCCGATCTGACTGCTCCATCCGTAACTTTCTTATGCGTGTCGCCCGAAAGGAGGGGCTTTTGTCATATCCGTTACATTGCTTTGATCGCGTCGACGACGGCTTTGAGGTGCATGCCGAATGATGCTTTGACGAGGATCGTGTCGCCGTCGCACAAAAGCGAGGGGAGGACTGAAAGAAGTGCGTCGACGGTAGCATACGCGTCGTTCGGATCGAACGCGGCGTTCTTTGCAAGCGTGCCGACGGTCAGCATGCGGTCGATCCCGAGCTGCTTTGCGTACGCGCCGATGCGCGCATGGAACGCCGACGCGTTTTCGCCGAGCTCCAGCATATCGCCGAAGATGCAGACCCTGCGTCCCGCGGCGGTCTTGAGCACGTCGAGCGCGGCTTCCATCGAAGTCGGATTGCAGTTATAGGACCCGTCGATGATCGTGAACCGGTCCGTATGAATGACGCTCGAGCGTCCGGCGCCGGGCTGAAACGCCGAAAGCGCCATCAGCGCGGCTTCGTCCGGTACGTGCAGAAGATGCGCGACGGTCAGCGCCGCCAACGCGTTTTGTACCATGTGCTTTCCCGCGACGGAAAGCCGGACGGGAAGGCGCTTTCCGAACAGCTCAGCGGTAAAGGAAACGCCGGAGAGCCCGTCTTCCAGAAGCTCGACGGCGCGAACGTCGACGCCCTCGGAAAACCCGTACGTGATCGCGTTCGGGATGCTTCTTAAATAATCGTCGTCGCCGTTTGCAACGACCGTTCCGCCCGGACGCATATGTTTGAGCATCTCGGTCTTGCCGCGGAAAATGCCCTCCCGCGAGCCGAAGAATTCGATATGCGCTTCGCCGATGTTCGTGAACAGGCAGATCGTAGGCTGGGCAACGCGCGCGATCGCGTCTATCTCGCCGAAGTGGTTCGTGCCGAGCTCCATGACGGAGACTTCGTGCGCTTCCGAAATCTGCAAAACGGTTGTCGGCACGCCGGTCTGATTGTTGAGGTTTCCGACGGTCGCGTGGGTGCGGAGCGTGGTTTCCAATACCGCTTTCACCATTTCCTTGGTCGTGGTTTTCCCGACGCTGCCGGTGATGCACACGACCGGCAGATCAAACCGCTCGCGATGCATTTTGGCAATGTTCTGATAGGCGAGGACGGTGTTGTCGACACGGATATGCGGATACGGCACGTCGGTATCGGAGATGCTTAAAACCGCGCCTTTTTCCATCGCGTCCGGAATGAACCGATGCCCGTCGAACGTGCCGCCGCGGATCGCGACGTACGCCATGCCGGGCACGAGCGTTCGTGTGTCGATGGTCAGTCCGTCGACGATGGGGTCGCCGAAATCCGACGGCGCGTACAGCGTCCCGCCGGTGGCTTCGAGCAATTCTTTGATCGTAAACCGTGCAGACATATCACTTATTGAGCGACAGCGAAATGATTGTGTCGCAGAGCTGTTCGTAGGAATATCCGATGACCTTGGCCTCCTGCGGCAGCAGGGAGGTCGGGGTCATGCCGGGCAGCGTGTTCGCCTCGAGACAGTAGGCTTCGCCTTTCCCGGTCAAGAGAAAATCGATGCGTCCGTACACCTCGAGTCCGAGGAGCCGGAAGACGTCCAGCGCGATCTTCTGGATCCGTTCGGTCGTTTCCGCGTCGATCTCGGCGGGCGTGACCTCACGCGATGCGCCTGCCTGATATTTGTTTTTATAGTCATAGAAGCCGTGCAGCGGAATGATCTCGATCGGCGGCAGCGCCGTATCGCCGAGGATTCCGCAGGACAGCTCGCGACCCTTGATGTACTCTTCGACGAGGATGGTGTTTTCCATGGAAAACGCAAGCTTCAGCGCGTCGTAGAGATCGCGCCGGTCGTTGACGATCGAGACGCCGATCGACGAGCCGCCGTTGCAGGGCTTGACGACGCAGGGGATGGGGAACGTGTCCGGATCGATCGGATCGCCCACTTTCAGAAGCTGCCCGCGCGGGGTCAGAATGCCCGCCTGCATAAACATCTGCTTACTGATCCATTTATCCATAGCGTTGCGGCAGCCATGCGCGCCGGAGCCGGTGTAGCGGATGCCGCGCGCGTCAAAGAACGCCTGCAGCTCGCCGTTTTCGCCGCAGTCGCCGTGCAGCGCCATATAAACGATATCCGCCTTTTCGCAGAGCTCGGGCACGTTAAGCCCGATGTAATCGTTATAGCCCTTTTTGCGGGAACTGCGCAGCGCATCGAGATCCGGTTCCGCTTCCGAAACACGGAACGGCGGAAGCGGCTTTGCGCCGGCGAACAGATCGGTCTTGCCGTCCCATTCGGGCAAGCCGAAAAAGAGATCGACCAGGATCGCCTGATGACCCAGAGAGAGCAATGCGTTTGCGGCCATGGTCCCGCTCGAGAACGAAACGTCGCGCTCGGGGGAAAGACCGCCTGCCAATACTGCAATTTTCATAAACTTACCTCACTATCCTATCTTTATATCATATTTTCGGCGCTATGACAACAGATTCTTGAATTTGCATACAAAAATCGGGGAATTCCGCGTAAACTGTATCGGATGCGCCGACAACAGAACGAGTCGACGCGCCGGAAAGGCGATCCATGAAACGATTTTTGTGCCTGCTGCTGATCGGGTTGATCCTTTGCAGCGGATTCGGCTGCAAACACAGCGAAGCGTATGATTCCGAAAAGGCGTATCATACCGCGCGGCCCTTTTCCGAACTCGGCGATACCGGCGCGGACGCGGGTCTGGAGCTTGCGCGGGCAAAGGAAATGCTGTTTCGGATCGAACACGGCGAACTGACGGGACGGCACGCGCAGGAGACGCTCGACGCAAGAACGGAGGCGTATCAAAAGCTCAGGACCGACGCCGCGATCGCGTATGTCCGTTATTGCCGGGATGTGACAAACGAAGCAAACAAGCGCGCCTACGATACGCTTTCCCTGCAGATCAGCGAGCTGTCCTGCATTCTTGTCGACGCCGCGCTTCTGCTCACGGAGGATCCTGCGCTGAAGGACCGGTACGACCCGGAAACGATCGAAGCGCTTAAGGCGGAGGATGCGCTTTCCGATCTTTCGGTATTGCCGCTGATCGAGCGGGAGCGCGCGCTTGTGGGCGCGTATGAAGCGCTTTCGGACCGTCTCTTTTTGGAACGCGGCGGAAGGACCTGGACAGGAGATGAGATCCTGTCCGATCCGACGCTGTCCCCGGAGGCGTTTACCGATCTGTATGAGGCGTATCTGGATTTGTTCAACCGGGAAGCGGGCGCGATCTGTCTTGATCTGATCCGCGTACGCAGAGAGATCGGCGAAACGCTCGGATACGGTTCCTATGCCGAATACCGATATGCGTGTCTGGACCGCGATTATTCGCCCGATGACGCTGCGCTGCTTTCGGAACATGTTCGCGAAACGCTTGTGCCGGTGTTTATCAAGTTGCAGCGCGATTTCTACGGCGCCGCGGGCGCGCTTTACGGCGCAGTGTTTGAACAGGAACCGACGATGAAGCGCATGGAAGATGCGGTGACGGCGGTGCTTCCGATGCTGTCTGAGCCGTGGGAATACATGATCTCGCACGAAATGTATGACCTCGGAAACGATTTCAAGCGCATGCCGGGAAGCTTCACGACGTATTTCGCGACGTACGGCGCGCCGTTTCTGTTCAGCGCGTGGACCGGCGATTTCGAAACCGTTCCGACGGTGATCCATGAATTCGGACACTACGCATCGTTTTATCTGAACGGGGAAGACACGGATGCGGCAGGCTCGCTCGATCTTGCCGAAATCGACGCGCAGGGGCTTGAACTGCTGACCGTTTTGCGATATGATACCATATATGGCGAACTCTCGGAAGCGGCGGAGACAGCCGAGCTGTTTTACGCGCTCTATGCGCTGATTGACGGCTGTGTAGAAGATGCGTTTCAGCAGTTTGCGTATGCGCAGCCGGAACCGACGCTGGAAGCTCTGAACGCGGAATACGGACGGCTCTGCGCACAATTCGGGCTGGATACGCTCGGCACGGAGGCTCGCTCCTGGACGCGGATCCCGCACACGTTTCAGTCGCCGTTTTATTACATCAGCTATGCGGCAAGCATGACGGCGGCGCTGGAATTGTATCTGATGGGGAAAAGGGATCCGGAAGCGGCAAGGGACGCTTATCGCACGGTTTTGCTGCGCCGAAACGGCTTGCCGTTCCGGAAGATGATGGAATACGTGGGGCTCGGCGATCCGTTTGATCCGGACCGACTCGCAAAAACGGCGCATGAACTTCTTCGCATTCGGCAAGACGGAGGAACGGACGATCTCAATGGAACAAAAGACCGGTGATCGCAAAAAACAAAACTGGCTTCTGACGGGCGCGGCAATTGCTTTTGCTGCGCTCGTGATCGTCGTTTGTCTGCTTCTGCGTCCGAAAACCGGCGCGGCGGATCGCTTTATCATTCGCTACGGGGACGGACAGTCGGTTTCGGTCCCGGCATGGGAAACCCGTACGATCGTGATCCGAAACGGAGAGATTGCGGAAGAAGCGACCGGAGCGGAGGAGGAGAACGTCATTCGCGTCGAGAACGGCGAGGCGTGGATGGAGCAAGCGAACTGCCCGCATAAGGAATGCGTGAAGCAGGGAAAGCTCAGCGCGGAGACCGTGCAGACCCGCCCGCTCGGCACGTGGATCGTCTGCGCACCGCATAAGGTCTTTATCGAGTATGCGGGGGACGGACAATGAATATCCGCACGCTCACCAAAATGGCGCTTCTCGCCGCCGCCGCATTGATTCTCGGCTATATCGACTCGCTGATCCCGCTGGTGCCGTCCGTGCCCGGGATCAAGCTCGGATTGTCCAATCTGGTTCTGCTTTACGCGGTGTTTTATATGCGTCCGGTCGAGACGGTGATCCTGATGCTCGTCAAGGTCGGGCTGTCGTCCCTACTGTTTGGGAATGCCGTCGGCGCGCTCTATGCGCTGGCGGGCGGCATTTTCTCTGTCGCGGCGATGCTTCTTCTGCACCGCATTCCGCATGTTTCCGCCGTTCCGGTGAGTACGGTCGGCGGTATCCTGCACATCCTCGGTCAATGCCTCGTCGGCGCTCTGCTGATCTCCTGGAAGCCTGTACTGTTCTACGCGCCGTGGCTGTTCATCAGCGGAACGGCGACGGGACTGCTGCTCGGCGTCGCCGCGCGCGCGGCGTTTTTCGGGATCGAACGGTATGAAAGGAGGAACGGCGCGTGAAACGGATCCTTTTGTGCGCATTGATCCTGCTGCTTCCGCTCTTCGGCTGCAAAACGGAGCTTGCGCATTCCGCTGCGGGGATCGCCTGTGATACGGTTGTAACGATCACGGCGTACGCGCCGCAGGATACGGTCGACGAAGCAATGAAGATCATTGCCGGTTATGAGGCTGTGCTGAGCAGAACGGTCGAGGGGAGCGACGTCTGGACGCTGAACCACGCAGACGGCAATCCGGTCGAGGTGCATCCGGAGACCGCGGCGCTGCTGCGGCTCGCCGTCGAGATCGGGGAACAGAGCGGGGGCGCGTTTGATATTACGATCGCGCCGGTCTCCGCGCTGTGGGACTTTACGGCGGATGATCCGTCCGTTCCGGACCGCGAAGCGCTGCGTTCGGCGGCGTCGCGCGTCGATTATCGGAACATCGAGATCGACGGAAACACCGTCACGCTGAAAAACGGCGCAGAGATCGATTTGGGCGGGATCGCAAAGGGCTATATTGCGGATCGCGTCGCCGCGTATCTTCGTGAACAGGGCGTCGCCGGCGCCTGCATCAATATGGGCGGCAACGTCGTCACAATCGGCGCAAAGCAGGACGGCAGTTCCTGGACGATCGGCATACGCAATCCGAACGGCACGCCGGAACAGAGCGAGGAGATACTGAAGTTGAACGACGCGGCGATCGTGACAAGCGGCACGTACGAGCGCTTCTTTGAACTCGACGGCGTACGGTATCATCACATTCTTGAGCCGAAGACGGGCATGCCCGTCTCAAACGGACTCGCCTCGGTCACGATCATCGGGACGCGCTCCGATCTTTGCGACGCGCTTTCCACCGCATGCTTTGTGCTCGGGGAGGAGAGAAGCAAAGAACTTCTTGATCGTTACGGCGTTCGCGCGATCTTCCTGTATTCCGACGGAACGCGCATTGCATATCCGTAAAGACCGAAAGAAAAAGCGATCCCCCGGAATTTCCGGGGGATCGCTGTGTTTATCAACCGATCGGGGTAATGGATTCAATGCGGCGCGATACGGAATACAATGATTGCAGATGCGGGCGGAACCGCGCAACGAGCGTTCCCTGATAACGTCCGTCGATCCGCGTAGAATGGATCACCGTATTGTTGCCGAGGTAGACCATGATATGTCCGGGCTTGTTGCGCTTTTCATTCAGCAAAACGATAAGGTCGCCGCGCTGCAGATTTGCAAAGTCTTCTTTATTTTTGCGCGTAACGCCCGTATCCGCAAACACGATCCGGGTTTTTCCGTTGCTCACGGAGGGGATTCTGCCCCAGGCCGATGCGGTCAGATCAAAAACAGGCACGGACGGAGCCTCTCTCAGATAATCGTAACCGCGGAAGAGCCAGCAGATGAGTCCGGAGCAGTCGTACGCTTCGTCGCCGATACGGCGCGCATTGCTGTACGGCGTACCGAGACGGTCATAGATCGCAGAGATCAGGCATTCGATGAAATGCGCCTTCTCATCAACAACATACGGGCAGATACGTCTTGCACTGTCAAAGTTTTTCACGGAAATCTGATCAATCTCCGCATCGGTGACAACGCCGTTGCGAACGGTCAGCATACGTCCGTCGCCGAGATACAGACCGCATTCGGTCAGGTCTCCGGAATAGGGACCGTGTACCACGACTTCAACGTCGCGGATCACGGCGTCGCCTTTTCCGGTGTCATCCGCAAAGAACAGAAGATCGCCCGCTTCGATTGATTCGTAATCGCCGATATACTGCCATTCGGTCTCTTCGCCTTCACAGGTCACCTGATCGCCGGAGCTGTTGAACAGCCTGAAGAGCAGGGAGTTGTAGATCTGCGTGACATAGAGGTGCTTCGGGTACAGCGTTTCGTCATCGAGCGGCTTTTGATAGAACTTGTAATATACCTCATTGAAATGAAGTCCTTCGGCGCACAGCATGTCATAAAGAAACGATGCCGAATCCGCATACGGCTCTCCGACGTATTCGTACGCGTCGGAAACGAGCTCTTCGGCCGAGAAATCGCTCTCGGGAGTCTCGCAGGACTGATGCAAAAGGGCAAGGAAGGTTTCTTCATCCACAAACCGGATCTGTCCGAGCTGTACATAGCCGGTTTTGCCTTCCGTATTCATTACGGCGGCGTACTTTTTTTCCGCGTCGATACCGATCACGCGAACGACGGTATAGTCGGCATGCGCAGCAGTTACCGATTCCACCGTACGCGCCGAGTACATAATGCCGTGCGGACGCACCATGACGGCATAGATGCTTTCGGGTTCGGTCAGTTTAGTTTCCTGAACGGAACGGACGTCAAGATAGCCCTCGGAGCTCGCGCCGATCGGACGAAGACGGTAGAAGGTACGATCGTCCGCTTTAACCGTATCGAGAACGATCCACTCGTGTGAGTACACGCCTTCGGTCGGCGTGAAGGGGAAGATATACTTTCGATTGTCGGGATCCGTACTGCTGTAAACAGAGGGCTTTATGCCTCTGGTGGAGACGATTTGAAGCTCTTTGCCGTACGCGAGCGCATCCAGCATGAGCGTTTCCTCGTTTTCATCGAAGGGAATGGGCGTCGGCGTGGGCTCAGGAGTGGGCTCCGGCGTCGGCGTGGGTTCCGGCGTGGGCGTCGGTACGGGCGGAAGCGTTTTCGGAACTTCGGTCGGCGCGGCGATTACGGGATCCTCATCCGGAGTCGGTTCTGCGACGGAAGCAATCGTTTCCGGGGTTGACACAGAAATCCACTGCTGCACAGGCGTGCCGCAGGCGATCAAAAAAACGGTCGATAAAAGAATCAATAGGTATTTCTTCATAATGTGTAGTTTAGCGTCGAAACAGGCAAATGTCAATTAACTCCGTGTAAAATCTCGCTGACACCTTTACAAACCAGGCGGCGTTGTGTACAATACGGACACGGAGGAAACAGACATGAAACAGGAACACATCGACCGCATCAACGCGCTTGCGAGAAAGGCGAAGACGGAGGGCCTGACGCCGGAGGAAACGGAGGAGCGCGACCGCCTGCGCAAGGTCTATATCGCCGATTTCCGCAGCTCCCTTGAGGCGCATCTCGAAAACACCTATATCGTCGACGCCAAGGGCAATAAAACCAAGCTGCAGAAGAAGCGCTGAACGCATCAGATTTACGTTCAACGTCCGAGATCTCTTTCGGACCGGCAAAATGATAATCCGTTTCAGCAGTCGCAATAAAACGGTGAAAAAAGATCCCGTACAGAACCGTACGGGATCTCTTGTTATACAGGCTCAGAACGCGGGCGGGGGAACGATGTCGTCGGCGCGCAGCGCTGCTTCGCGGGCGCGGCGCTTGGCTTCCGCCGCTTCGGCGTCCTTTCTGCGCTGTTCCTCGATCTGCGCCTTGATCGCATTTTCGATCTCGTTGCAGACCTCGGGGTTGTCCTTCAGGAACAGGCGCGCGTTCTCGCGGCCCTGCGCCATGCGCATCTCGCCGTAGGAGAACCACGAGCCGGACTTGATGATGATGCGGCGGTCGATCGCCATATCGAGGATGCAGCCCTCCTTGGAGATGCCTTCGCCGTAGAGCATGTCGAACTCGGCGGTGCGGAACGGCGGCGCGACCTTGTTCTTGACGATCTTGACGCGCGTGCGGGAGCCCACCGCTTCGTTGCCCGCCTTGAGCGTTTCGATGCGGCGGACGTCCATGCGGATGGAGGCGTAGAATTTCAGCGCCTTGCCGCCGGTCGTCGTTTCGGGGTTGCCGAACATGACGCCGACCTTTTCACGCAGCTGATTGATGAAGATGACGACGGTGTTGGTCTTTGCCACACAGCCGGTGAGCTTGCGCAGCGCCTGCGACATCAGACGCGCCTGCAGACCCACGTGCGAATCGCCCATGTCGCCTTCGAGCTCGGCTTTCGGAACGAGCGCCGCGACGGAGTCGATGACGATCACGTCGATGGCGCCGCTTCTTGCGAGCGCTTCGGCAATGTCGAGCGCCTGTTCGCCGGTGTCCGGCTGAGAGACGTAGAGATCGTCGATCTGCACGCCGAGATGCTCGGCATAGACCGGATCAAGCGCATGCTCCGCGTCGATGAACGCCGCGGTGCCGCCCATCTTCTGCGCCTGCGCGACGATGTGCAGGGCGATGGTGGTTTTACCGGAGGATTCCGGTCCGAAGATCTCGACTACTCTGCCGCGCGGCACGCCGCCGACGCCGAGCGCGAGATCCAGGTCAAGACAGCCGGTCGGGATCACGGAAACGGGCACGCGCGACGCGTCGCCCAGCTTCATGATCGCGCCTTTGCCGAAGCTTTTTTCGATCTGACTCAATGCGATTTCCAATGCTTTTTCTTTTTCCAACATGTCGTCTTCCTCACTTTCAAGTCTTGCGTATAGTTTATTATATCACATGTCCGTTATTTCGTACAGATATTTCTGCGCAAAAGATCGAGCGCGTTGAGCATCGCGGCGTGGCGGATGCGGTCGCGGTCGCCGAACAGATTCAGCCGCTTCACGATCGTGCCGTTTTCGCTCGCAAGCGCGATGAACACCGTGCCGACGGGCTTATCGGGCTCGCCGCCGTCCGGCCCCGCATAGCCGGTCGTGGACAGCGCGTAGTCGGTTCCGGCGGCTTTTCTCGTGCCTTCCGCCATCTCTTTGGCGCATTCCTCCGAGACCGCGCCGACGGTGTCGAGCGTTTCCGCCCTGACGCCGAGGCGGCGCATCTTCGCATCGTTCGAGTAGGTCACGTCGCCTTCGATGAAATACGCCGAGCTGCCCGGATAATTGATAAACGCGTCCGCGAGTCTGCCGCCGGTGCAGCTTTCGGAAACGGCGAGCGTCCTGCCCGCCTTGATCAGCGCATGATGGCAGACCTCCGCAAGCTCGTGTCCGTTCGTGTCGTACACAACGTCGCCGAGCGTCGTCTTGATTTTTTCGATCACGGGGAACACAAGCGCTTCGCCTTCGGCGTCGTTCTGACAGCGGGCTGTGACGCGCAGCGTGACCTCGCCGGTTTTGGCGTACGGCGCGATCGTCGGGTTCGTCTGGTGCTTGATGAGATCGTCGAGCCGGTACGTCACATCCGATTCTCCCATGCCGAAAATGCGGATCTCGCGTGAATAGAGGCGGTGCCCCGCTTTTTCAAGCAGCCAGGGGAGGACGTGATTCTGAAACATCGGGCGAAGCTCACGCGGCGGTCCGGGCATCAGAACGGCGGCTTTGCCGTTCGCTTCCATGATGCAGCCCGGCGCGGTGCCGTTCGGATTCGGCAGGATGATCGCGTCTGCGGGAAACATCGCCTGCTTTTTGTTGTTCGGCGCGATGGTTCTGCCCTTGGACGAAAACCACAGCTTCAGCTTCTCCCATTCGTCGTCGAACAAAACAAGCTCTTTGCCCAACGCGCTTGCCACGGTCTCCTTGGTGAGGTCGTCGTCGGTCGGTCCGAGACCGCCGGAAAGCAGCACGACGTCCGCGCGGGAAAGCGCGGTTTCGATCGCCTCCGTGAGCCGCTTCGGATTGTCGCCCACAACGATCTGGTGATACATGTCGACGCCGGACGGCGCAAGCTCCTTTGCGATGAAATACGCGTTGGTGTTCAGGACCTGTCCCATCAAAAGCTCGGTCCCGACGCAGATCAGTTCAGCAATCATTGAGGTTCAAAGCTCCTTTGTTTTTTATGATGTATTCGATCGCGGACACGATCGACAGCGCGAGAGCAACGTACACAAGCGCTTCGATCAGGTACCGGAGATAGGGGTTCAGGTACAGGAACGGGAATTCGTCGTAGAGCAGCAGCGCGATCACGATGATGTCCTGAAACGTCGTTTTCCACTTTCCGAGCTTGCCTGCGGCGATCACAACGCCCTTCGACGCGGCGATCAGGCGCACGCCGGAGATCAGGAATTCCCGCGCGATAAAGACGATCGTAACGACCGGATGCAGCAGGTATTTCGGATGCGCGGCGTCGGTCGTGCAGGAGAGCATGACAAACGCGGCGACGATCAGCATCTTGTCCGCGATCGGGTCCATCAGCTTGCCGAAATCCGTCACGAGATGATGCTTTCTTGCGTAGTTGCCGTCAAGAATATCGGTGATCGCGGCGGCAAGAAAGATCACGGCGGCGACCCAATGGCTGTACGGCGCAAAGCCCTCCCACAGGTTCGGAAGCAGCAGCGCAAAAATGAACAGCGGGATGAGAAGGATCCGAAGAATTGTCAGTTTGTTGGCAGTATTCATAAGCATTCTCCGATCATGTCATAGGGATCGGCGCCGGTCAGGCGGATTGTCAGGTATTGTCCGGGCTCGTGCCGGTAGCTCGGCGCGACGCAGACCGTGCCGTCGGCGTCCGGCGCTTCGCGGATCGTTCTGCCGTAGGTGCCGTCCATGCCGGTCTCCTCAACAAGCATGGTGAGCTCACGACCGATCCAGCGTTCATTGCGTTCTTTCGAGATCGCCTGCTGCTGTTCCATCAGCGCGGCAAGGCGCGCCTCTTTGACCTCATCCGCGATCTGATCCGGCAACGCTTCGGCGGCGGTACCCTCCTCGGGTGAGAACGCAAACGCGCCGACACGGTCGAACGGGTAATCCCGGAGAAACTGCATGAGCTCTTCAAACTGCGCGTCGGTCTCGCCGGGGAAGCCGACCATCATCGTGGTGCGCAGCGTGAAATCGGGATAGTTTTTGCGGATATGATCCAGCACGCTTTGGATATGCGCCTTGCTCCCGCGCCGGTGCATGCGCTTCAAAATCGCATCATTGCAATGCTGCAGCGGCATATCGAGATACGGAACGAGCTTTTCGCCCTCCGCGAGCGTATCGAGAAGCGCAGGCGTGACCGTGTCCGGATAGGTATAGAGCAGACGGACCCACCGGAGTCCGTCAACGCGGTTCAGCTCCCGGAGAAGCGGGATCAGCCGCGGTTCGCCGTACAGGTCCTTTCCGTAGCCGGACGTGTCCTGCGCGATGACCGAAAGCTCGGTCACACCCATGCCGGCAAGCGCTTTCGCCTCATCGACAAGCTGCTCCATGGGCGTGCTTTGGAGATCGCCGCGGATCAGCGG
The DNA here is from genome assembly GCA_947168855.1 of uncultured Clostridia bacterium. Taxonomy (GTDB): domain Bacteria; phylum Bacillota; class Clostridia; order Christensenellales; family CAG-138; genus UBA3792. The sequence continues at coordinate 330,754 of CAMVNO010000001.1, read as the reverse complement.
GATCGCGCAGTACGCGCAGCGGTTGTTGCAGCCGTCGCCGATGCGAAGATAGGCGCGGTACGGCGGCGTGACGAGCAGACGTTCGGGCTTTCCGATCGGGGAGCAGGGGAGATTCAGCTTGTCGGCGATCAGCCGGGGAAGCTTCTCATACTCGCGTACGCCCAGGAAGAGATCGACCTCGGGCATCTCCTCGGTGAGCTCTTTCCGATAGCGCTCGGAAAGACAGCCGGTCACGACAAGCAGTCTGCAGCGACCGACCTGCTTATACTGCGCCATCTCGAAGATCGCGTCGATCGATTCCTCCTTGGCGGAGGTAATGAACCCGCAGGTATTGACGATGAGGATGTCCGCCTCAGACGGCTCGCCGGTGAACGTGTAGCCCGCGGATCTCAGGTAACCCATCATGGTCTGCGTATCGACCTGATTTTTGGCGCAGCCGAGGGAGATCACGCCGATGTTCATGCGTCGGTATCCTCCTCAAAATCCATTTCGTCCGGTTCAACCGGTTCCTCATCCGAAACAGGCGCACCGCCGCCGAACACGCGGTTGTATTCCGCCTGCGTGATCAGAACCTGCCGCGGTTTGCTGCCGTCGAACGGGGAGACGTATTTCTTCTGTTCCATCATATCGACCAGACGCGCCGCACGCGCATAGCCGACGCGCAGACGTCTCTGGATCATCGAGATCGAAGCCTGTCCGTTTTCCATCACGACACGGACCGCTTCGCCCAAAAGATCGTCCTCCTGCTTGCCTTCGCCGAAGACGCCGCCCTGCGCGCCGCCCTTGGCTTCGTCGTTGATTTCGTTCAGAACGTCGTCGGAGAACTGTGTATCGGTCTTCTTGAAGCCGGACATGACGCGTTCGACCTCTTCGTCCGAAACGTATGCGCACTGCAGACGCGTGGGCTTGCCGGCGCCGTTCGGATGGAAGAGCATGTCGCCGCGGCCGAGAAGCTTTTCCGCGCCGGTCGCGTCAAGAATGATGCGCGAGTCGATTGCGGAGCTGACCGCAAACGCGCAGCGCGATGGGATGTTCGCCTTGATAAGCCCCGTGATGATGTCGGCGCTCGGACGCTGCGTTGCGACGATCAGATGGATGCCCGCGGCGCGGCCGAGCTGCGCAATGCGGCAGATTGAATCCTCGACGTCGTCCGGCGCGACCATCATGAGGTCGGCAAGCTCGTCGATGATGATGACCAGCTTCGGGATTTTCTTCTTGGGATCGTCCATCAGCGAATTGTAACGCGTGAGCTCGCGAGCGCCGACCTCGGTGAACTTCTTGTAGCGCACCGTCATTTCGTTGACCGCCCAGCGGAGCGCGCTTGCCGCCTTCTTCGGCTCGGTTACGACCGGGATCAAAAGATGCGGCAGCGTGCCGAAGACGGAAAGCTCGACCATCTTAGGATCGACGAGGATCAGCTGCAGCTCCTGCGGCGAGGACTTGTAGATCATGGAAATGATCAGGTCGTTGATGCAGACGGATTTACCGGAACCGGTGGAGCCTGCGATCAGCATGTGCGGCATCTTGCCGAGATCGGCGACGATGATCTTGCCCGCGATGTCCTTGCCGAGCGCCATGGTGACCGGCGATTTCGCGTTCATGAATTCGTCGCTGTCGATGATATCGCGCAAAAGCACGGTTGCGGCGTCCTTGTTCGGAACCTCAATGCCGACGGCGGCCTTGCCGGGGATCGGCGCTTCGATGCGCACGCGCGGCGCGGCAAGCGCAAGCGCGATGTCGTTGGAAAGCGTTGTGATGCGGTTCACGCGCACGCCCGGCGCGGGCTGCAGCTCGTAGCGGGTGACGACGGGACCGACGGAAATATTGATGACCTTTGCGGCAATGTTGAAGCTTGCGAGCGTCTCTTCGAGAAGATGCGCGATCGCCGTCGGGTTCTCCGCGCTCTTGGCAAAGGTCTCGCGCGGCTTGTTGAGACAGTCGATGGACGGCGGCTCATACGCGGGCGCTTCGGGCGCGGGCGGAACCACGATCGGAATGTCGGCGTCCGCGTCCTGTTTGCTTTGCGCCGCCGGTTTCTTTGCGGGCTTTTCCGGATCCTTTTTCTTCGGATCGGGCACAAGCGGCTCGGTCAGATCGGAGAAGGAAGCGGCTTTTTTCGGCGTCCTGGGCGCGGGCGTGATGATGAGCTCATCCTCTCCATCTTCCGGAAGAACCGTTTCCGGATTCTTAACCGGGCGCGTATCCTTGCCAAAAAGATCGAATCCGGACGCCGCGCCTGTCTGTCCGGCACGCTTGTGCGCGGGGGTCTGCGGCTCGGGTTCGGGAACCTCAAACAGCTCGTCGAACGGGATCTGATTCGGCTTTCTGTGCGGAGCGGGCTTTTTACGCTGCGGCGTCTCTTCCTCGTCGATCGTTGTGGAGAAGCCCTTCTTCCACGGCTTGTACGACGGCTCGATCTCTTCCGGGTCGTCGTAGTTGTCGTAGTCTTCGTAATCATCCTCGTCATACTGCTCGCGCTCGGCGATCTTCTCGCGTACCTTCGTGCCGAACGCGTCGGTATACGCCTTGATGGAAATGCCCGTGCAGAGCAGGATGGAGATCAAAAAGCCCGCAATGATCACGACCCAGCAGAGAAGCTTGCCGCCGATCACGTACAGAAGCGTCGGCAGGATCATGCCGAGCACACCGCCGCCGACATGACGGCTGACGCCTTCTACCCAAGCGACGGGGAACTGCCCGAAGAACTGCTTGAAATAGTCGGCGAAGGACCAGCCGGATGTGCCGAACGCCTTCAGCTCATACAGGGATTTGCTGGTCCACATATGCAGCGCGCAAAGGATGAACCAGAACGCGAGCAGAGCGGTGAGAAGCGTGCCGCGCGCGGGCTTCTTGCGTCCGCCGATGATCAGATAGAACCCGACGATCACAAAGAGCACGGGGACCGCGTAAGCAACGCATCCGTGCATGCCGAGAAGATACCCGGATATGATCATGCCGAGCCAGTCGTCCGATCCGCTGTACAGATAGACGGCGAAGAGCGCGCCGAGCGCGATCAGGATGATGCCGAAGATCTCTATGCCGGCATGCTGGGAACGATTCTCCGGCGCTTTCTTCCGAGACGCGCCTTTTGTTGATTTTTGTGCGGTTGCCGCGGGCTTTTTTGCGCCGCTCTTCGCAGGCGCTTTCTTTTTCGCGGTCGATTTATTTGCCATGGATAATCCTCCGATAAACCATTTTTTATCAATTGTATTATACTCCGAAAGGTTCGTCGGCGCAAGTATAAAAAACAGCGCCGCTTGCGGGACGGCATAAAACATGGTAAACTGACAAAAAACAGATACGGAGAAAACGGAAATGACGCCGAAACTGCTGATCTGGGACTGGAACGGAACGATCATTGACGATACCGACCTTTGCCTTGCGATCGAAAACGAACTGCTTTGCGAGCGGGGCATGCGTGAAATCACAAGGGATTGGTATCTTGCGCATTTTTCGTTTCCGGTCCGGGATTACTATCTGAAAATGGGCTATACCTTCCGGACGGAATCCTTCGAAACGGTTGCCGACGAGTTTATGGTTCGGTACCGTACGCGATTTTCGGAATGCCTGCTTCGCGAAGGCGTAACGGATATGCTGAACGAGGCGAAGCGGCGAGGCGTCGCGCAGACGCTGCTTTCCGTGACGCGGCAGGACGATCTGGTCGTGCAGGCGCAGGCGTTCGGCGTCGCCGGGTTTTTCTCCGAGATCCTCGGACAGGACGACAGCCTGTGCGTCTCGAAGATCGACCGTGCAAAGACCTACATGGCGCGTCTCGGGATCCGTCCTGAGGACGCGCTCTTCATCGGCGACACGGACCACGACGTCGAAGCGGCGAACGCCGTCGGCTGTCCGTGCGTCCTTTTAAGCGGAGGGCATCAGTCGCGCGAGGTCCTGCAGCGCTGCGGCGTGCCGGTTTACGAGAGCACGGAAGCGCTCGGAAAGGCGTTGTTTCAATAGATATGGCAGATTCCTTCTTTCAAAGCGTATATGCAGTTGTTGCGGCGATCCCGTACGGTCGGGTGATCACCTACGGCGATATTGCGAAGGCGATCGGGTATCCGCGGCGCGCGCGATTCGTCGGCTTTGCGATGCGCGTTTGTCCCGGCGAGCTTCCGTGGCATCGCGTGGTGAAGGCGGACGGCTCGATCGCGGGCGGGGATTTTGCGCCGGTTCGGGAAATGCTGCTCCGGAAGGAGGGCGTTCCGTTTCTGCCGGACGGCAGAGTGGACCTGCAGAAATGCCGGGCGATCGTACCGTATGCGGCGGATAAATCGTGAAATCCTTGCAAACTGCATTGCAACCGATGCGATTTTGTGGTAAGATATACAGTTGAAAATGTTCTGTTAAGGAAGAAAACAATGAAACGAACGGATATCGGCGGGCAGGCGGTGATCGAAGGTGTCATGATGCGTTCCGAAAAGGGAACGGCATTGGTCGTGCGCCGCGGCGACGGCTCGCTTGCAAAGGAATTTCATCATCAAAGAACCAGATATAAAAAAGGCTCGTTCCCGACGTGGCCGGTCGTACGCGGCGTATACGCGTTTTTCAAAGCGCTGTCCGACGGCATGAGCATCACGACACGCGCGGCGGAGATGCTCGGCGAGGAAGAGGAGAAGCCGTCGAAATTCGAGCAATGGCTTGCGAAGCGCTTCAATAAATCCGCCATGGATGTGGTGAAGGGCGCTGCGATCCTGCTTGCCGCCGTCCTTGCGATCGGGCTGTTCTTTTTGCTTCCGATCGGAATCATTTCGCTTCTGGAGCTGATCTTCGGCAAGATGAGCGCTGTCTGGAGCGCGGTCGTACAGGGACTGGTGCGGCTCATTATATTCCTTCTGTATATCTACGGCATTTCCAAGATCAAGGACATCAAGCGCGTGTTCATGTACCACGGCGCGGAGCACAAAACCATCGCCTGCTACGAGGCGGAGCTTCCGATGACGCCGGAGAACGCGGCGAAGTGCACGCGTCTGCATCCGCGCTGCGGCACGAATTATCTGTTTTTGACCATGGCGGTCTCCATCGTTGTGACGACCGTGATATCCGCGCTGTGCACATTGATCCCGGGTTTCACGGCATGGCACGACGCAAGCGGCGTGAACCGGTTCCTGTTCCGCATCGCGCGCATCGTACTGATCCTGCCGATCGCCGGCGTTTCCTATGAGGTGCTGAAGGCGGCGGCAAAACGCGACAATCTTGTTTGCCGCATTGCCCGCGCGCCGGGACTGGCGCTGCAGCATCTGACGACCAAGGAGCCGACCGAGGACATGCTTGAGGTTGCGATCGCGTCGTTTGAGCTGGCGCTGCACCCGCCGAAGGGCGATCTGGAATTTGACGAAAAAGCGGCTGCGGAGCCGCAGGAGAAGGCGGAGGAGCCGGAGACAAAAGAGGAACCGGAGACATGATCGTTCGCAGAGCGGAACAGAAGATCGCGGAGATCCTGAAACCGGTCGCGGGCGAAAACGCGCGCACGGAAGCGGTATTTCTGCTGCGGGCAAGCGGATACCGTTCGCCGTATCAGGAACTGACCGAAACGGACGCTGCGCTTCTGAACCGGCTGATCGAGCGCAGGCTTTCCGGCGAGCCGCTGCAGTATGTGCTCGGCGAGTGGGAGTTTTACGGGCTGCCGTTTTATGTGGATCCAACGGTCCTGATCCCGCGTCCGGATACGGAGCGGCTTGTGGAAACGGCGCTGCCGCTGCTCGCGGAGGGCAGACGCGACGTGCTGGACCTCTGCTGCGGAAGCGGGTGCATCGGGATCGCGCTTGCGGTCTTGGGCGGCGCGCGGGTCACCGCGGCCGACGTCAGCGGTGACGCGCTTGCGATGACCGAACGCAACGCGCGGCGAAACGGCGTATCGGTACAGATCGTGCAGAGCGATCTTTTTGAGAATATCGAAGGCATGTTTGACCTGATCGCATCCAATCCGCCGTATCTTACAAAAGCGGAACTGGACGCAGCGGACGAAAGCCTGCGGTATGAACCTGCGCTTGCGCTGTACGGCGGCGAGGACGGACTGGACTTTTACCGGCGGATCGCAAGGGATTACCGGCATTATCTGAAGCCGGGCGGTACGCTGCTTCTGGAGATCGGTTACACGCAGAAGGAAGCGGTCGGAGCGCTGTTTGACAGGTATGAATGCATCTATGATTACGGCGGGCATCCGCGCGTGATCGCTGTGAAGAAAAATGATTGAGAAGCTGAAAAAATGCAAAGAACGATATAACGCTCTGACGGAAGCGCTGTCAAAGCCCGACGCGGCAAACGACCGCGAGGCGTATACCGCGCTTTCGCGCGAGCACGCGGAGCTTTCCGAGATCGTCGCCGCTTACGATCGGTATACGCAGACCGAGAGCGAGCGCAGCGACTGCCTTGCGCTGCTTTCCGATACAACGGATCCGGAGATGAAAGCACTTGCGGAGGAGGAGCTTGCCGCGCTCGAAGCGTCGCTTGCGGAGCAGGAGAATACGCTCAAAGCGCTGCTTTTGCCGAAGGATGAGAACGACGACCGCGGCGTCATTCTGGAGATCCGCGCGGGTACGGGCGGCGAAGAGGCGTCGCTGTTCGGCGCGGACCTTCTGCGCATGTACCTGCGCTATGCGGAACGGCACGGCTTCAAGACCGAGACCATCTCCGAAAACGTCACCGAGCTCGGCGGCGTCAAGGAGATCATTCTGTCCGTTTCAGGCAAGCGCGGCGCGTATGCGCGGCTCAAGTTCGAAGGCGGGGTACACCGCGTGCAGCGCGTGCCGGAGACCGAATCGCAGGGGCGCATCCACACGAGTGCGGCGACGGTTGCCGTCATGCCTGAGGTCGACGATATTCATATCGAGATCAGGGATTCCGATCTGCGGATCGATACCTACCGCTCGAGCGGCGCAGGCGGACAGCACGTCAACAAGACGTCGTCCGCGATCCGTATCACGCATATTCCGACGGGGATCGTGGTCGCGTGTCAGAACGAACGCAGCCAGCTGCAGAACAAGGAACAGGCGATGCGGCTTTTGAAGAGCCGCCTATATGAGCATTTTGCGTCCGAACAGCATGCGCAGCTTGCCGATCGGAAAAAGAGCATGGTCGGAAGCGGCGACCGCAGCGAGCGCATCCGCACCTATAATTTTCCGCAGAGCCGCGTGACCGATCACCGCATCGGGCTCACGCTCTACAAACTCGAACAGTTTCTGGACGGCGACATGGATGAAATGATCGACGCGCTGACGCTCGCCGAACGCGCGGCGCAGCTTTCCGGGGAGGCGGACGCATGAAGACGGAAGTGATTTCGACGGTCCGTAAGGAGGATGCCGGAACGACGCTCGGCGCGGAACTCATCCGGAACGGAGAGCTCGTCGCGTTTCCGACCGAAACGGTCTACGGACTCGGCGCAAACGGCATGGACGGGGAAGCGGTCAACCGCATCTTTGAGGCAAAGGGACGGCCGAACGACAATCCGCTGATCCTGCACATTGCGAAAAAAAGCGACGTCAAGCTTTTGTGGGCGCATGTGCCGAAGCTTGCGAATACGCTTATGGACACCTTCTGGCCCGGTCCGTTGACGCTGATTTTCAACAAAGCGGACGAGGTCCCGTATGAGGTGACGGCAGGGCTTGAAACCGTTGCGGTCCGCATGCCGTCGGACAGGACCGCGCGGCTTCTGATCCAGAAATCCGGCGTGCCGATCGCGGCGCCTTCCGCGAACCGTTCCGGCAGACCCAGCCCGACGACCGCGGAACACGTGCTTGCCGATATGGACGGACGGATCCCGCTGATCTTGGACGGAGGTCCGTGCAGATACGGCGTGGAATCCACGGTGCTTTCGCTGGTCGGCGAGCCGACGATCCTGCGTCCCGGCGCGGTTACGCGCGAAATGCTCGAAGCGGTCATCGGACCGGTGCGGCTTGCGCCGAGCATCCTGAATCCGCTCGGCGAGCGCGAGGTCGCGGCGTCGCCGGGCATGAAGTACAAGCATTACGCCCCGGACGCCGAAGTGCACGTTGTGGAGGGCGATCCGAAACCTGCCGCAAAGCGCATCCGCACGCTGTATTATGACTGCGAAGCAGAGGGAAAGGTCGTGGCGATTCTCGGAACGGAACAGACGATGGCAAGCTACCGGAACATGAATGCGTATTCGCTCGGCGATCGGGAAGATCCGGAAACCATGTGCGCGAATCTGTTTTCGCTCCTGCGGGAGGTCGGCGCGCACTGCGACGTGATCCTTGCGGAGGGGATCGACACCGGGAAGACGGGACTTGCGTTTATGAACCGGCTGCTGCGCGCGGCGGGCTTTTCCCGGGAAACGGTGTGACCGATTCCGAAAAAGTTGCAATTCGCCTCTGTACAAACAGCGGTCCGTTTGTTATAATTATTCAGAATGATCGGAGGGGGTACGAACATCTATGAAACTGTCTGTCGGATCCGACCACGGCGGTTACGCATATAAAGAAGCCGTCAAAGAACATCTGATTTCGCAGGGACATGAAGTGATCGACTGCGGCTGCTTCGGCACCGAAAGCGTCGATTACCCGGAGTTCGGCATCGCAGCTGCGGAGCTTGTGCGCGACGGCAAGGCCGATCGCGGCATTGTGATCTGCACCACCGGAATCGGAATGTCCATCGCGGCGAACAAGGTCCGCGGGATCCGCTGCGCGCTTTGCGGCGATCTCAAGTCTGCGGAAATGACCAGAAGACACAACGATTCAAATGTTTTGGCAATGGGAGCGGGAATAATTCCGCTCTCTTTGGCATTGGAAATCACCGACGTATGGCTGTCGACCGAGTTTGAGGGCGGCAGACATGCGAGACGGATCGGAATCATTACCGCTTATGAGGCGGGGAAGGAGCAAGTATGAAAGTAACCGTAATCGACCATCCTCTCGTACAGCACAAACTGTCCAGACTGCGTGACAAGAACACGAGCAACAAAGAATTCCGCGAGCTCGTCAGCGAGCTTGCAATGCTGATGTGCTATGAGGTCACGCGCGATCTTCCGCTTGTCGACGCGGAGATCGAAACGCCGATCTGCAAGAGCACGTTCAAGGTGCTTGCGAACGAAAAGATCGCGATCGTTCCGATCCTCAGAGCGGGGCTGGGCATGGCGGACGGCATGATGAACCTGATCCCGAGCGCAAAGATGGGACACATCGGCATGTATCGCAATCCCGACACGCTGAAGCCGACCAGCTATTACTGCAAGCTTCCGTACGACATCGAAGAGCGCGACGCGATCCTCGTCGATCCGATGCTGGCAACCGGAAATTCCGCGATCGAGGGCATTCGCGTGCTCAAGGAGGGCGGCGCAAAGAGCATCCGCCTCGTGAACCTGCTTGCCGCGCCCGAAGGCATCGAAGCCGTCGGAAAGGTATATGACGACGTGGATATCTACGTTGCATGCATCGATCAGAAACTGAACGAGCACGGCTACATCGTTCCGGGTCTCGGCGACGCGGGCGATCGCCTGTTCGGTACCAAATAACCAATCGGAACGGAGAATAGTATGACCAGTATCATGGAACGGATCGCTGAAGCGGAGACCCGTGCCGACGCGATCCTTGAAGAAGCCAACCGCGCGGCAAGAGAGCTCGTTGCGAAAGCAAGGACCGAAGCGGACGAAACGATCGCGGCGGAAGCCGAACAGGCGCGCAGAAATACGGCGGAAATGCTGCTGCAGGCGCAGACGGACGGCGAAGCGATCGCGGCTGAGGTTACGCAGAAAGCCAGGACCGAAACGGAAAGGCAGATCACGGCAGCGGAAAGACACGTTCCGGAAGCGATTGCATATTTGATGGAAAGGATTGAAGCAACGGTATGATCGTATCGATGAAGCGCCTGTCATTGGTCGCGCTGAAATCGGATCAGGATGAAATCCTAAACGCTCTGCAGAAGATCGGAACGGTTGAGATCATCCGGCTTGCCGACGGCGATACGCCGGACGGAGAGACGGATGCGATCAACGCGCGCATTCAGAGACTTTCCGAGTCCATCAGCGCCGTGAAGCCATATGCGAAAAAAGCGGGCTTTCTGAGCCCGCAGAAGCGCGAGATGACGCTCGGCGATATTCGCGGATATGTTCCGAAGGCGGCGGAGACGACGGACGAGATCGAGACGCTGCTGCATACGCAGACCCGTCTTCTTGCGGAGCGCGAGAAGGCGGTCTCTGTGCGTGCGTCGCTCGAGCCGTGGACTGCGCTGACCGTTCCGATGGATTCCGTAAAGAACACGTCGCGCGTGCATTATTTCGTCGGTCTGTGCGCATCCAAGGATGTACAGCGCATCAGGGAACAGGAATACCTCGAAGCCGAGCTTCTGAACGAAAGCGCAACCGTCCCGACGATTCTCGCATGCAGGGAGGACGATACGCGCGTCGTACAGAATTTCCTGAAAACGATCGACTGGCAGGATTACGTGTTTCCGAAGATGCAGGGCACGCCGCGCGAGGCGATCGAGTCGCTCGACCGCAGAATCGCGGAGATCGACGGGCAGTATGCGGAAACGCAGAAACAGCTCGAGGCGCACGGCGAAACGATCGAGACGCTGCAGAATGCGCTGGACGCGGAAACGATCGACGCCGAACGGCTTTCGGCGCGCGGCGATCTCAGCTATACGGCGCATGCGTTCGTACTCGAAGGCTGGGTCCGCGAAGACGAGGTCGAAAAGACCGAGCAGACGATCAAAAGTGTCACCGACGCGTACAGCTTCGAAACGCGCGATCCGATCGAGGGTGAGGAACCGCCTTCGGTGGTGAAGAACAGCAAGTTCGTCAAACCGTTCGAAGAGGTCCAGACGCTCTATTCGCGTCCGGCTTACGGCACGATCGACGGCACGCCGTACATGACGCCGTTCTACATTCTCCTGTTCGGACTGATGCTCTCGGACACCGGCTACGGCATTCTGCTGATGCTCGGTTCGTGGCTCTACATTAAAAAGAAAAAGCCGACCGGCATGAGCGCGGGCATTTCGCGCGTGCTGTTCTGGGGCGGGCTTTCAACGATCGTCTGGGGCGTGCTGACCGGTTCGTTCTTCGGCATTACGCGCACCGACGCATCCGGCGGCGTTTTCACGATCATCGGGCAGTTCTTCGACAGGATCGGGATCTTCCCCGCGTGGATTGATCCGATGCAGAACTCCATGGCGATGCTGGGACTCTGCTTCGGACTCGGCGTTCTGCACATTGTTGCGGGGTATATCGTCGGCGCGATCGACAAGTTCTCGAAGGGCGACTGGAAGAGCGCGGTGTTCGATCAGATCTCTTGGGTGCTCATTACCCTCGGTCTGGTGATCGGATTCCTGCCCGCGATTACGAGCATGGCAGGAAGTCCGATCGAGCTTCCGAAAGCGGTCACGATGCCTGCGCTGATCGCGGCAGCCGTCGGCGCGGCGATGGTCGTTCTGTTCAAGGGCAGAGAGAAAAAGAACCCGTTCTCGCGGATCACGAGCGGTCTCGGCGGACTGTATGACATCACCGGCGTTCTGTCCGACATTCTGTCGTACGCGCGTCTGTTCGCACTCGGCATCGCGACCGGCGTCATCGGACAGGTGTTCAACATGCTCAGCAACATGCTGACCGGCTCGTCGAACATCTTCCTGGCAATTCTCGGCGCGATCCTCTGCATTGTGCTCGTAATCGCGCTGCATACGTTCAACGTCGCGATCAACGCGCTCGGCGCGTTCGTGCACTGCGCGAGACTGCAGTACGTTGAATTCTACGGCAAGTTCTACGAATCCGGCGGAAAGGAATTCCGACCGCTTTCCTATAACACAAAACACGTTCAGGTAACCAAATAAAATCTATTAAGGTAAAGGAGAAACAAACAACATGAATTGGGGAGCAATTTGGGCCACCGCAGGTGCGGTCATTGCAGCATTATTGGCAGGTATCGGTTCGGCGATCGGTGTCGGCATCACGGGTCAGGCGTCTGCGGGCGTTGTTTCCGAGAATCCGGATCTTTCCGGTAAGTGCCTGCTCTTGCAGCTCCTTCCGGGTACGCAGGGCATCTACGGGCTTCTGATCGCGGTCGTTATCGCGCTGCAGTCCGGCCTGATGAGCGGCGACGTTTCCACGCTGACCACAACGCTCGGCGTTCGCTATCTGTTAGCCGGCCTTCCCATTGCGTTCGGCGGTTTGCTGTCCGCAATCTATCAGGGCAAGGTCGCTGTCGCCGGCATCAACATGGTAGCCAAGAAGCCCACCGAAAGCGGTAAGGGCATGGTCATGGCGATCATGGTCGAGACCTACGCGGTTCTGTCCCTTCTCATTTCCTTCCTGCTCGTCATCGGCATCAAATAAGAAACGAGGCAAGGTATGGGAAACGAGAATGCAGCAAACCTCATCGACAGAATCTTAGCGGATGCGAAAGAAGCAGCCGATAAGATCCTTGCCGACGCAGAGGCTTCCGCAAGCGGCATCCGTGAATCCCGGGACGCAGAGATCGCACAAAGAGCCGAACGCACGGAGAAAGAACGCGAACAGCAGATCGGCGTGATTCTGAACGGCTGCCGTACGCGCGCCGAGCTCGACGGACGCAAGGAAACGCTTCGCGCAAAACGCGCGCTTTTAGACAGCGTATTCACCGAGACATATCACAGAATGCTCGCGTTGTCGAATGAGAAGCGGGAAGCCCTGTTCCGCACGATCCTTCTGAAAGAAGCGAAGGAGAACGATGTTGTATCGCCCGCAAAGGCGGATCGCGGCGTGATTGCACACACGATCGCGGCGCTGCCCTTTTCCGTGACGCTATCCGAAAAAGACGCGGAAGCGGAAGCCGGGTTCGTTCTGTACGGCGACGGCTATGAGAAAGACTGCTCGATGAAGGCGATCCTTCATGAGCTTCGCAATGCCGAGGAAACGAATGTCGCAAAGATCCTATTTCGATAAGAGAGGAGAACGCTATGCCGCAACCGAGTTACGCATACGCATGTGCGAGACTGTCCGCGCTGAATAAGCGGCTTCTTGAGCCGCAGACGATCCAGCGCATGCTGGACGGCTCCGTTTCGGATGCGATGCGCGCGCTTTCCGACGTTCGCTACGGCAATCTGTCCGACGCGACGGAAGCGGACGTTGAACGGATGATCGAGCGGGAAATGACCGATGCGATGCAGGAAGTCAGAGAGCTGTCTCCGAATCCCGCGATCACCGATCTCTTCCTGCTGCGTGCGGACGTGCAGAACCTCAAGGTGCTGTTGAAGGCACGGCTTTTGAACCAAAGTGAATGCGCGTTTACGCCCGGCGGGCTTTATGACCGCGAGACGCTGACCGCGTTCGTCAAGGAGAAGCAGTACGGCGCCCTGCCGGAGATCATCTGCGATGCGCTGAACCGGCTGGAAAAGCGGCTGGAGATCCGCGTTGAGCCGCGTGCGATCTCGATCACGCTCGACCGCGCGTATCTTGCGCATGCGCTGAAGCAAACCGAAAAGCAGCCGGTCTTTTCGCAGTATTTCCGTGCGATGGCGGATTTCGACAATGTTCTGACATTTCTGCGCCTTCGTGCGATGGGCGCTTCGATCGAGACGCTCGACGAGGTCATCCTGCCGGAGGGCGGCGTGAAGTATCGCGATCTGTACAACGCCTATGAGCTTTCCTTTGATTCGCTGAACAGGATCCTCGGCGAAAGCGTGTGTCAGGAAGCGTTGCTTGCGGGGCTCAATGCCATGCTGCGTACGGGCAGCATTGCCGAGCTGGAAAAGGCGCGGGACAACTATCTGGTTTCGCTGCTTTCCGCGCACAAATACGAAAGCGAAACGATCTATCCGATCATAGGCTATTATCTTGCGAAGGAGCGCGAGGGCAGAGCCGTGCGTCTGATCATCACGGGCAAACGCAACGGCGTCGGCGACAGCGTGATTCGCGAAAGGCTGGTGAAGCTGTATGGCGAACGGTAAATGCGCCGTTATCGGCGATCGTGACTCCGTCCTGCTGTTTAAGGCGGTCGGGATCGAGGTCTACGACGTGACCGACGGGGAGACGGCGAACAGAACGCTGCACCGGCTTGCCCGGACCGGGTACGCGGCGGTTTATGTCACGGAGACATATTACCCGGCATGCGAGGAAACGATCCGCGAGTTTCAGGGGGAGGCGTACCCTGCGATCATTCCGATCCCCGACGCGTCCGGTACGCAGGGGATCGGCATGCGGGCGATCAAGGACAACGTCGAAAAGGCGGTCGGTCTGGATATTTTGAGCAATTCATAACAGGAGAAAGAGTATGCAAGGTACTATCGTAAAGGTTTCGGGACCGTTGATCGTGGCAAGCGGCATGGGCGACGTACAGATGTTCGACGTCGTTCGTGTATCCGACAAGCATCTGATCGGCGAAGTCATCGAATTGCGCGAGGATAAGGCTTCCATTCAGGTTTATGAGGAAACCGGCGGCATCGGTCCCGGCGAACCGGTGTATTCGACCGGCGCGCCGCTTTCGGTTGAGCTGGCGCCGGGTCTCATCGAATCCATCTACGACGGGATTCAGCGTCCGCTGAACAAGATCCGTGAGCAGGCGGGCGACCGCATCACGCGCGGTATCACCGTCGATTCGCTGGATCATGAAAAGCTCTGGCATTTCGTGCCGACCGCGAAGGTGGGCAACGAGGTCAGAGGCGGCGACGTGCTCGGCACCGTGCAGGAGACCGAGGCGGTTCTGCATAAGATCATGGTCCCGCCGAACGTATCCGGCAAGGTAACATGGATCTTCGAAGGCGACGCGAACATCGTCACGCCGATCGCGAAGCTCGAGAAGGACGGCAGGGGGATTGAGCTCCCGATGCTCCAGAAATGGCCGGTCAGAAAGGGCAGACCGTATGCGGAAAAGCTCGCGCCGAACGAGCCGATGGTCACCGGTCAGCGCGTCATCGACACGCTGTTCCCGGTCGCAAAGGGCGGCGTCGCGGCGGTTCCCGGTCCGTTCGGAAGCGGCAAGACGGTCGTGCAGCATCAGCTTGCAAAGTGGGCGGACGCGGACATCATCGTCTACGTCGGCTGCGGCGAGCGCGGCAACGAGATGACCGATGTTCTGATGGAGTTCCCGGAGCTTAAGGACCCGCGCACGGGACTGTCGCTGATGAAGCGCACGGTGCTGATCGCGAACACGTCCGATATGCCGGTTGCGGCGCGTGAGGCGTCCATCTACACGGGCATTACGATCGCGGAGTATTTCCGCGACATGGGTTATAAAGTCGCGATCATGGCAGACTCCACGAGCCGTTGGGCAGAGGCGCTCCGTGAAATGTCCGGCCGTCTTGAGGAGATGCCCGGTGAAGAAGGCTATCCGGCGTACCTTTCGTCGCGTCTTGCGGAGTTCTACGAGCGCGCGGGCAGCGTCAAGACGCTCGGCAGCGAGGGACGGCTCGGCGCGGTCACGGCGATCGGCGCGGTATCCCCGCCGGGCGGCGATATTTCCGAACCGGTCTCGCAGGCGACGCTGCGCATCGTCAAGGTCTATTGGGGACTGTCCTCCAAGCTTGCATATGCGCGTCACTTCCCGGCGATCGACTGGCTGCAGTCCTATTCGCTGTATCAGGACCGTCTGTCCCCGTGGTTCAACAACAAAGTCAATACCGAGTGGTCGAACCTCGTATCGCGCACCATGCACCTTCTGCAGGTCGAGAGCGAGCTTGATGAGATCGTGCGTCTGGTCGGTATCGATGCGCTGTCGTTCAAGGATCGTCTGACACTCGAAGCGGCGCGCAGCATCCGCGAGGACTATCTGCACCAGAACGCATTCCACGAGGTCGATACCTACACCTCGCCGAAGAAGCAGTTCATGATGCTCAAGGCGATCATGACCAACTATGAAAAGAATCTGGAAGCGCTCGACAAGGATGCTTCATTCAAGGCGCTGCTTGCGCTTCCGGTCCGTGAACGCATCGGCAGGCTGAAATACGTGCCGGAAGCGGAGGCGGAAGAGGAATACAACGCGATCATGAAAGATATGACCGAGCAGATCACGGCGCTGACGGAAGGAGGACAGTTCTGATGCGTAAAGAATATCGAACCATTTCCGAGGTCGTCGGTCCGCTGATGCTGGTGAAGGACGTCGAGGGCGTAAAATACGACGAGCTGGTTGAGATCGAACAGGCGGACGGAACGATCCGCCGCGGTCGTGTTCTCGAAATCAACGGCGACAAAGCCATGGTCCAGCTCTTTGAGGGCTCGCAGGGGCTGCGCATTTCCGACAGCAAGGCGCGGTTTCTGGGTCACTCCATCGAGCTCGACGTCGCGCCCGACATGCTCGGCCGCGTCTTCGACGGCATGGGCAAGCCGAAGGACGGCGGTCCCGCGCTGATTGCGGAAAAGCATATGGACATCAACGGTACGGCGATGAACCCCGCCGCGCGCGATTATCCGTCCGAGTTCATTCAGACAGGCATCTCCGCGATCGACGGTCTGAACACGCTCGTCCGCGGACAGAAGCTTCCGGTGTTCTCCGGCAGCGGTCTGCCGCATGCGAACCTTGCGGCGCAGATCGCGCGTCAGGCAAAGGTCCTCGGCAGCGATGAAAAGTTCGCGGTCGTCTTTGCCGCGGTCGGCATCACGTTCGAGGAAGCGGATTTCTTCATCAACGACTTCCGCGAGACCGGCGCAATCGAGCGTACGGTCACGTTCATCAATCTGGCGAACGACCCGGCGATCGAACGTATATCCACGCCGCGTATGGCGATCACCGCCGCCGAATATCTTGCGTACGATCTCGGCATGCAGGTGCTCGTCATCATCACGGACATCACGAACTACGCGGAAGCGCTGCGCGAAGTTTCCGCCGCGCGCAAAGAGGTTCCCGGCCGCCGCGGCTATCCGGGCTACATGTATACCGACCTTGCTACGATGTACGAGCGCGCGGGTCGTATCCGCGGCAACAAGGGCTCGATCACGATGATCCCGATCCTGTCCATGCCGGAGGACGACGTCACGCACCCGATCCCCGACCTGACCGGCTACATCACCGAGGGGCAGATCATTCTTTCCCGCGAGCTGTACCGCAAAGGTCTGACACCGCCGATCAATGTTCTGCCGTCGCTTTCCCGACTGAAGGACAAGGGCATCGGCAAAGGCAAAACACGCGAGGATCATGCGGACACGATGAATCAGCTGTTCTCGGCGTATTCGCGCGGCAAGGACGCAAAGGAGCTTGCGGTTATCCTCGGTGACGCGGCGCTGTCCGACACGGATAAGCTCTATGCGAAATTTGCCGATGAATTCGAGACGCGCTACGTTTCGCAGGGCTACTACACGAACCGTTCGATCGAGGAAACGCTGAACCTCGGCTGGGAGCTTTTGAGGATCCTGCCGAAGTCCGAGCTCAAGCGTATCAAGGACGTCTATATCGAAAAATACTACGAGGAGGCGTAAGCTGTGGCGCTGCAGTATAAGCCCACGCGAATGGAGCTAAGCAACCTGAAAAAACGCAGGACGGTCGCCATTCGCGGACACAAAATGATGAAGGATAAGCGCGATGAGCTTGTGCGTCGCTTCATCGTTCTTGCACGCAAAAACAAGGCGCTGCGTCTGGAAACGGAGAAAAAGCTCGGGATCGCGATGCAGAATTTCGTGCTTGCCCGCGCGATGATGAGCGGCAACGAAATCGAAGAAGCGCTGATGTACCCGGCGCGCGCGATCAAGGTCGACATGCAGAAGCAGAACATCCTTTCCATTCCGGTGCCGAAGCTTTCGCTCGATACGGAGGACGGCTTTGTCTATCCGTACGGCTTTGCAACGACCGGCGCCGATCTCGACGGCGCGGTGCAGGCGCTTGCGGAGATCCTTCCGCTGATGCTGGAGCTTGCCGAGGTCGAGAAGGCAACGAGCAGGCTGGCGGACGAGATCGAAAAGACCCGCCGCCGCGTCAACGCGCTCGAATACGTTATGATCCCGCAGTTCGACGCCGCGATCCACGACATCCAGATGAAGCTCGAGGAAAACGAGCGCGGAAATACCTCACGCCTGATGAAAACCAAGGAGATGCTTGCGAAGGAAGCTTAATGGATATCCGAGCGCTTCTCAAAAACGCGGGCTTTGCGGAAGGATTTTTGCTTCCCGCCGCCCCTTATACGAACTGGACACGCCATCGAAACGATGGCGTGTTTCATCCGAACACGGCGCCGCTGTCGGATGATCCGCGCAAGACCTATCCGTGGGCGAACGCGGTGCTGATCTGCGTCTATCCCTATGCGCCGTACGACGACGAAACGCTTGCCGCGTCCTACTATCCGGCAAGCAACCGCGCCTATCACGCCATGAAGCGGCTGCTGCAGGAGCTGAACGAAAACGGGATCCGCGCGGAGCGCGCCGAAACGCCGTACCGCGAGCAGCTTGCGTCATACGGCATCGGTTCGCGCATGGACAACCAATTGCTGTATCTTGCGCCTTACGGCACGTATTTCAATCTGCAGGGCGCCATGCTTGAACTGCCGGAACCGGTCGCGTATACGCCGCACAGGGAGCCACAGGAGGTCTGCAACCACTGCGGACTGTGCAAAACGGTCTGTTTCGGCGCAATTCAAGGCGATTACGCGTTTGATTGGACACGCTGCGTGCACACCTATATGGAGGGCGATCCGATCCCGGAAGACGCGATGGCATGGCTTCCGTCCCTTTTGGGCTGTATGCGCTGTCAGACGGTCTGCCCGAAAAATCCGAAGGATACGGTTCCCATTCCGGACGAGATCAAAAGAACACTCGATCCCGTCGCGATCCTCATGGGAAATCGCAGGGAGGCGGAGAAACTGATCGGCAAAAACCTTGCCGCTCCGAAGCGACTTTTGCGGCAGGCGATCGTACTCGCGGCAAACCGCGGAAGGACCGATGCGCTGCCGTATCTGCGCAAGCTTTGTGAAACCGACGGCGAGCGGTTCAAAGCCGAGCTCGATTACGCAATTTCCCTCTTGCAAAAAGAATAAGTTGCGGTTATAATAGGCAATGCACTAAGCGGGGAGTTAGCGGTGCCCTGTACTCGCAATCCGCTACAGCGAGGCCGAATCCCCGTCCCGAGGCCAATTGTTGTGAGGTCGGTCTCAGCACGGAACGTTGATGCGCGGGTCCCGTGCAATCGCACGCCGTGAACCGTGTCAGGTCCTGACGGAAGCAGCACTAAGCGGAATGTACGATGTGCCGCGGGGTCACCTGCGCGGAGTCACCGGCTGAGGGTCCACTCGGAGCAAACGGTCGAAGGACGGGTGTGCATGTTCAAACAAAAAAGCGCACGGGTAAAACCGTGCGCTTTTGTATTTTGGTGTTTACAGATTCAGAAGCGGCAGCACGACCGCTTCGATGCGCTTTGCGATCTCGTCAATCGGGAGAAGCTTGCCGTTTTCCGTGCAGAGAATCAGCTTGACGTTCGGGATGCGCTGTGCATATTCGGCGTATTTTTTACGCGCGCGGGATTGGATCGAGTCGATGCTTTCATAGACGTCGCGCGCGTTTCCGATATAGTCGCGGAAGCCTTTTTTGTCCACGTTGCCAGCGGCGCTTTCGGTGTCCATATCGAGGACCAGATGCAGATCGGGAACGGGGATTCCGAAATGCTTGTGCTCGAGCTCCAGGCAGAAATCGAGGATATCCGGCTTGTCGAGATCGATGTCGCGAATGCTCTGGTAGACCGCGTTAGAAAGCACATAACGGTTGATCAGCAGCACGTCCGCATCGAAATAATCGAGATTCCTGAATGCCTCAAACCGGTCCAGCGCAAACCACAGCGCCATGCTTTTGCCGTCCACGGTATTCGCAGCGATCCCATCCTTGGCCGAGAGATAGCGCCCGACCATCTCGCCGAAAAACGTGTCGTACATGGGGAAGGAAAGCTCCGTAACCTTCAGCCCGCGGCTTTTCAGCGTTTCGGACAGCCGCTGCATCTGCACGCTTTTGCCGGTGCCGTCGATGCCTTCAAATGCGATGATCTTTGTCATGCCTTTTCCTCCGTGGACAAACAGTGGGTTTCTGCTTGTGCATTATAACATATCCGACACCAACGGGCAAGATGATTCTGCGGAATCAAATCGAAACGGTCCGAACGGGTTCGTCCAGTGACGAAACAATACGGATCCGAGCGACGGAAAGGAAACGCGCCAAGACACAGATCGCCGGACAAACACGGGTATGATTTCTTACAATTTCGGTATGCGAACGAAGAAGAATGCAACGCAAAACAGAACGGAATCGCTGATCGGCACAGCTGTGGTCATCGGCGGATTCCTGCTTGCGCTGCTGCTTTCCCGGATACGCATCCACGGGCTGCATGCGCCGCTGCCGCTGGGACTGCTGCTCGGCAGTCAGCTTGTCGGGTTTGAGCCTGCGGCGATCATCGGGGGGATCATTCTCGGCGCGTTTTCGGACACGAAGCCGTACTGGCAGGGCGTTTCCGCAGCGCTGCTCTACTGGGGTATCACACGTATCATACTGTTGGTTCGAAAGAAATGCCGTCCGACCGTTCGGTTTATCATCTTCGCGCTGTGCATGATCGCAACGCTTCCGATCTCGGTCATCTACGGTACGCGGGAGTGGCTGTACGGACTGATCTCGCTGTCCGTTTCCGTGCTGTCGGCAATGTGCTTTCGGCAGATCTGCCTGACCGTCAAAACGATCAACCGCGCACGGCTCATCACCGATACGGAACAGGCAGCGATCGTGCTGGGAATCGGCGCGCTGCTGCTTGCCGTATCGGATGCGGCTTTCCTCGGCTGGTCGCTGCCGGTCTCGATGATCCTTCTTGTGACAATGATCGCCGTTTCGGTGCGCGGCGTCACGGGCGCGGCGGCAGGCATTTTATGGTCGGTGATGCTGGTGCTGTATACCGGCGCCGATCCGACGCTGATCGGCAGCGTAGCCCTCGGCGCGCTTACGGCAGGCGCGCTGCGGGAGAAGGGGAAACCGTTTATCATCGGGGCGTTTGTTCTGTCCGGTCTTGTGTTCCGATCCTTTGCCGTTCGGGAAGCATATGCAATGAGCATTCCGAACCTTTTGTGCGGCGCCGCGTTCTTTACGGTTTTTCCGCGCAGATGGCTGACGTCCCTCCGGAAGTATGTCGATCCGCGCTTGCATACGGAGCTTGCGGCAACGGACAGTATCAAACGGACAGAACGCCGCGTTTCGTGGGAAATGGAGCGCATGGGGAAGATCCTCGGCGGTTTTTCGAGCATGTTTCACACCGCGCCGGAGGAGGAAGACGTTATTCGGAAATGGACGGTACAGGGCGCGCTGGCGATTTGTCACGGATGCGAGGTCCGAAGACTTTGCTGGAAAAATCCGGAGCTGATGCGGGACGCGATCACGGCGCTTGCCGAAGCGGCGGCGCAGGGCAATCGTGTTGAGCCGATCGATCCGATCGATGAAAACTGCCGACACTTCGGTGATCTGTGCGCATCGGTTCTTCTGTCCTATCAACAGGCGCAGAATCGTGACGCCGTCAGCCGTCAGGCGCGTACGCAGAGCAGCTTTGCCGAACGACAGCTCTCGGGAGCAGGGGCGGCGCTCTGCGCCAGCGCGCGGGAGATGCGCGGAAGATCCCGTAATACGGAACTGCGTGAACGAAGGATCCGCGACAGCCTCATCAGTGCCGGATATGATCTCGAAGCGCTTGACGTATATGAAACGGACGGCTCGGAGCTGATCTCGGTCAGCATTCGCCGCCCGCTCAGAACGCGGCATTCCGCCGTACAATGGGAGATCGAGCAGGCGTGCGGGTTCCGGCTTCGGTGCATTCGCGTGACAAGCGGCGACAGCCTTGTCTCGTTCGGCTTTGAACAGGACGCCGCGCTGCATGCAACGGCACAGGTATCCAGAACGGCGGGGGAATCGGTCAGCGGCGACGCGACCGGCGAATGCCGTATTCCGGGCGGGCGCGTGTGCTTTGCACTTTCGGACGGCATGGGCAGCGGGAGACAGGCGAGAAACGAAAGCGAGGCGGCGATCCGTCTGCTGTTCCGGCTGTATCATGCAGGCGTTCAGAAGGAGCTGGTGTATGAGAATGTGAACCGTATGCTGCTTGCGCAAACCGAAACGGAAATGTACGCAACGCTCGACGCCGTTTCGATCGACCTGAATACCGGGGAGGCAGAGATGCTGAAATACGGCGCACCGCCGAGTTTCCTTCTGCGGGACGGCAAGATCAGCCCGATCTCGGGAGAAGCGCTTCCGTGCGGGATCCTTGCCGAAGCGAAGCCGAGCGTGATTCGGCTGAAGCTAAAGCGCAACGATCGGATCGTGCTGTGCTCCGACGGCGTACAGGATGCGCTGCCCGAAGGAATGGAGTCTGCGATCCGCTCCATGGAGCCCGTCGACAAAAAGACGGGCGATGCGCTGATCCGGCTCGCCGAATCCCGCGGCGGAACGGACGATATGACCGTTATGGTGATCTGTGTCGCATGAAGATCACGATCGAGCCGTTTCTTTTGGACAACACGCTGATGAACTGCTGCGTGTATCTGATCACGGGCGCATGGATGGGCGTGCGGCTCCGGATGCTCCCGACGCTTGCCGTATCGCTGATCGGCGCTGCTTATGCGCTTGTATCGCTGTTCTGGATGCCGATTCTTCGCGAACCGTATTGGAAGATCCCGAGCTTTCTTTTGCTGTCGCTGCCGCTGTTTCGACGGTGCGGCGCTTGGAGAGCGGTTCCGTTTTTGCTGCTGTCGGCAGCGTTGGCGGGCGGGGTCGCAATGCTTTTGACGCTGCAGCTCGGCGGCAGCGTCTATGCCGACGGCACCATGATCGGAACCGTGCCGCTTCGCGCGGCGCTGCTTTCGGCATTTGCGGCGCTATTGCTTCCGAATGTGCTTCGGAGACTGTTGACCGTTCGGCGGAGTCGCTCGCTGCACACAGAGGTCGTGATCCGGCTCTCTGAACATACTTACCGCCTGGATGCGCTGATCGACAGCGGGAACCTTTTGAAAGAGCCGATTACCGGGCTTCCCGTGCTGCTGATCGACCGGGCGGTCGATCGCCCGCTGCTGCCGGTTCCGTTTACAAAGCTCTCGGGGAGCGGCGTTCTGTACGGAGAACGCCCGGGATCCGTCACGTTGCCCGCGTTCGGATCCGCATCGGCGGACTGTATCTGCGTGCAGTCGCCGACGCCCATCGGAAAAGCGCAGGCAATTCTGCCGGAAACCCTTTTGCCGTATGATTGGAGGATAAAAGATGATCGCATGGCTTTCCCGCATGTGGGCACGCCTGCTCGTGCGGCTGCGCATTGGCAGACACGATATCTTATGGTACGTTCACGCAAGCGAAGGACTCCCGCCGCCGCTCGATCCGGAAGAGGAAGCCCGCTGCATCGCGCTTGTGGAAACCGATAAAGCGGCGAAGGATAAGCTGATCGTCCATAACCTTCGCCTGGTCGTCTATCTTGCGCGAAAGTTTGAGAACACCGGGGTGCAGACGGAGGATCTGATCAGCATCGGCACGATCGGACTGATCAAAGCCGTTGACACCTTCAAGCCGGAGAAAAAGATCAAGCTTGCGACCTATGCGTCCCGCTGTATCGAAAACGAGATCCTGATGCATCTGCGGCGCACGACGAAGTTGAAACTGGAGGTCAGCTTTGAGGAGCCGCTGAACGTCGATTGGGACGGAAACGAGCTGCTGCTTTCGGATGTACTCGGGACGGATCCGGACGTTGTGAGCCGCGACATGGACGACGAGGTTGAGCTTGAACTGCTGCAGAACGCGCTGGCAAAACTCACCGATCGCGAGCGGGATATCATTGATATGCGGTTCGGACTGAAGAACGGCGAGGTGCGCACCCAAAAGCAGGTTGCTGATGCGATGGGGATCTCGCAGAGCTATATCAGCCGCCTGGAAAAGCGTATCATGAAGCGGCTCAAGCGCGAGATCGTCCGAATGCAGTCATAGGCGCACGTACTTTTCAAGCTGCTTCAGCGCGCTCTTTTCAAGCCTTGAGACCTGCGCCTGCGAAATACCGATCTCCTTGGATACCTCCATCTGCGTTTTGCATGCAAAATACCGCAGGTTCAGGATCTTGCGATCGCGTTCCCCAAGATGCGAGATTCCTTCCCGAAGGGCAATCGCGTCGATTCGTTTCGCCTCGCTGTCCCTCGGATCGCTGATCTGGTCGAGCACGCACAGTGTATCGTCGTCGGCGTTGAAAACGGGATCGTAGAGGGAAACCGGATCGGCGATCGCGTCGAGCGCAAATACCACGTCCGGCTCCGGAATGCCGAGATCCTTTGCAATTTCGCCGACGGTCGGTTCCCGTGAGAGCGTTTCCGTCAATTTGAGCTTTGCCTGCATCGCGCGGTATGCCGTATCACGCATGGAACGAGGCACGCGTACGGCGCTGTAATCGCGCAGATGCCGCCGGATCTCGCCGGCGATCATCGGGACCGCGTAGGTTGAGAAACGCACGTTTTGCTGCAAATCAAAGCCGTCTACGGACTTGATCAGCCCGATGCAGCCGACCTGAAACAGATCGTCCGCGATCTCTCCGCGACCGGCAAACCGCTGTACAACGGAAAGGACCAATCGAAGATTGGAATAGATAAAGCGCTCCCGCGCTTCTGCGTCGCCGGATTTTGCACGAATCAGCAATTCCCGCATTTCATCGGGCTTCAGCCGCGGCAGGCGTGACGTGTCGATGCTTGTGATCTCCACCTTCTGCAAAGAGAATCACCTCCGCTTCATAGTCTGTCCGCCGTGCGGCGCGGTCAAACCCGGCATGCCCGAATTGACAGACTTTTCCAATCGTGGTACGATACGGAAAAGTGGCTTGGAGGAAAAGCTGTGAAACGGTTTTGTGTGATTCCGCTGTGGATTCTGTGTCTGCTGATTCTGATCGGCTGCGTTGCGCCGGTTCAGACGCATCCGGAGGAAACCGGCGTGCCGGAGATCGAAACGGAAGAAATCATTCAGAGCGCTTCGGAACAGCCTGCGGCGGCGATGGCGGTCGCGACACTTCCGCCGACGCCCGAACAAACGGCGGAACCGACCGATGCGCCTGCGGTCTTACCGACCGCCGATCCGACGGAAAAGCCGCAGCCGTATCTTGCAGGAAACGGCGTCTACACAATTGCGTGGATAAGCGATCCGCAGCATTATTCCGAACAGTTTCCGGACGTCTATTACGGAATGACGTCCTTTCTGCGCGACCACGCGGAGGAGATGGATCTCCGGTACGTCATTCACACGGGCGATCTTGTCAACAACCCGAAGGATGATGCGCAATGGCAGGTCGCCGACGCCGCACAGGCAATGATCGACGCAATCCCGAACGGCGTTCTGGCGGGCAATCATGACGTCCTCGATCCGGTCGGCTACAAAGCGTTCTGCAAGGTGTTCGGCGAAAAGCGATACAAGGACAAACCGTGGTACGGCGGGAGCTTTGAAAACAACCGCGGGCATTACGACCTTCTTACGGCAGGCAAAACGGACTATGTGTTTGTGTACATGGGCTTTCAGCCGACGAATAAGGCGATCGACTGGGCGAAAAGCGTGTTCAAACAGTATCCGGATCGGATCGGCGTTCTGTGCCTGCACGATTACTATACCAAACAGCTGACGTTGTCCGCCGACGGCAAAAAATGGCATGATAAGGTCGTTGCAAAATCGCCGAATCTGTATATGGTCCTCTGCGGACACAAGTACGGCGCTTATTGCTTCCCGGAAACGTTTGATGACGATAAGGACGGAAAAGAGGATCGGACCGTTTACCAGATGATGTTCAATTATCAGGCGTCGCTGCATGACGGCGGCGGGGGATACCTGCGATTGATGCAGATCGACGAGACGGCGGGAACGCTCCGGACCCTGACGTATTCGCCTGTGCTGGAGGATTACAACCGGTTTGACGATCCGAGTAACCGCGAGGCATATTATCCCTTTGATGAACAGAATGAGGAATTCACAATGCCTCTGCCTTGGACGATCGACCGATAAAGAAGACGATAGAAAAAGCGTGATTTGTTTCCAAATCACGCTTTTTGCTGGTCGAGGCGACTGGATTTGAACCAGCGGCCTTTTGGTCCCGAACCAAACGCGCTACCAAACTGCGCTACGCCTCGACAGTGGAGCCAAAGAGGGGACTCGGACCCCTGACCTACGCATTACGAGTGCGTCGCTCTACCGACTGAGCTACTTTGGCGGACCTTTTCTATTATAGGCAACGCGACCGTTTCTGTCAAGTATCATTTTCAACTTTTTCTGTATATCATTTCGACCGTTTGCGATCCGGATGTTTTTGGTGACAATTGATGTCGATCGTGTTATAATACAAAATCATCATTGTGAAGGAAGGTTTTCGATGAAACGAAGGATCTTTCGCGCAGCGGCGGCATTGCTGCTGCTCCTTTTGCTGGCAGCTTGCGGCGGAAATACCCGGGATCGCGTGCTCGAGCAATCCGGAGTCTGGAAGCTCGGAGAGCGCTACTCCGTAAACTACAGTAATCTGATATATGCAGCAACCTATGAGGCAAACGGTGAGACATTCTTATTGCAGGTATCGCGCAGCAAGAAGCAGACCGGCATGTCCCAGCGTGTGATCGAGTCCCGCAAAGCGGACGGAATCGTCTATGCGCTCTGTGAAAGCAAGAAAACCGATTCCGAAGGCAACCCCGAATACACGTATTACGAGTGCTATACCGGCAGTTTCCGATACGTCATCGGACGTCAAGCATCCGGATTCCGGATCGAATCCGTTCTTTCGATGGACAAAGCCATTGCGCTGATCGGTTCTCCGGAATCGCCCAAGGGCAAGATCAAACTGCGTGAAACGGAATGGGACGCGCGGTACCAGAACGACGGATACGACCTTGAGGTTCTGATCCGGTCGAATGACAAGGGCGCCCTGATCAAAGAACTGTCAGACAAGTATCAGGCACAAACCGAAAACGGCGAAACATACTATATCTCTGACAACAAAGATACAGTCGCTTATACGAACGGCGTCAGCTCGGTTCAGATCCGGCAGGTAAAACGCCGGGGACATGATGCGCCGAGCTATCTTACCATAAAAGAATGCAAGGCGATCCTTGCCTTGCTTGACTGAAAATAACCGCATACGAATTGTGATCCGGGGAGGCGATATCGCCTCTCTTTTATTCTTGTCTGGTTTTAGAGCCGATTGAACCGCAGCACCCCTGAATACGCGTAATATCGAACATAACGGATAGAATATGCGTCATATATGCATATAGACATAAATTATCCCATTATACTTTACACCTTGTTCATAATTTATTCAAGACTTATTCATACTTTTATCGCTGTTTTTTGGCGTTTCCTTCATAAATTTCTGACAATTCTGACATAAATCTCCTTTATACTCTAAGACAGATACAAGAAAGGAGATTTTGTGATGAATAACATGGAAATGAAGAAATTGTATCGTCGGATCGAAAGAGCTTCGCATCTTCGGTCGTATGCTTTCTATCGGAAACTGGCTGCTCTGCTCTGCAGTTTATTTTGATCGGCATCTCTGATCGCAGCATATCACGGACAGGAGCTGTATGCGCAGCTCCTTTTTCCGTGAATCGACTGCCGTCAACGACAGAAGATTTCTTACGTATTCCCGGACAAAATGCTTGCAAAAGGAGATGCCTTTTGCAATAATAATAGGCAAATCGTGTCAGAGGGGAGCAAAAGGGTATGCCGGTACGTTTTGCAGAGGATCATGAACTGGGTCGGGTAAACGAGCTCAGAAAGCAAGTCAACGATCTGCATGTTGCGGGAAGACCGGATTTCTTCAGGCCGGGATTCCCCAGAGAGCTTGCGGATCACATTGATACCATCCGGAATGATCCCGAGCAGAAAATCGTTGTCTGTGAACGGGACGGTGCGATCTGCGGGTTTGCGGTTCTGCACCATATGATCAAACCCGAAACGCCGTTTATGAAAGTACGGGATTATCTCGATATCGACGAGTTCTGCGTTGATGAGGCATACAGAAGAACCGGCGCGGGGACGGAGATGATCGAGTTCATTCGGGCTTACGCAAAGGAAAAGGGCTTATCACGGATCGAGCTCAATATGTGGGAGTTCAACCGGGAAGCTTTGGCGTTCTATGAAGCGGTCGGGTTTTCGACCTATCGGCGTTATCTGGAAATGAAACTGTAATAAACAGAAAAGCGGCGGCTCCCAACGGAACCGCCGTTTGCATTTGTTTTACAGAGAAGGATCAACGCTCGGCGAGGGATCAACGTCCCGGGAAGGTTCATCGTCCAGGTAATCGATCAGATACACGATATCCGCCATCTCGCGTCCGCCGTTGCACGGCTTGCTGAAGATCCCGCCGTTCCAGTAAAGCGATGCGGATCCGCCGCCGTCCAGATTGAACGCAAGCTTACAGCCGAGCATTTCCATCAGTTTGGATAGCTCTCTGAGTTCCAGACCCGTCGAGTGCTTCTGCCGTCCGTCGACGGTAACAAAGCAGTAATGCCCGGGTTCATAGTATCCGATCGCGCAGCGCGGATTGACCGGATTGACCTTTGAAGACGGGAACTTATCCAGTGCGTGACCGTCTGCATCAAGCAGGGAAGGACCGAACTCCCAAGCCTGCCAGACCTCCTTGCTCGGACCGTTTGCCTTGTAGGCGGCGACCGTCATCGTTTCCATGGTCCCGTCAAGGTACAGGAAGCAAACTTCCCATTTGTCGTATGTGCCGGTATCGTAAACCTCGCCGTTGCGAATGACGAGCTGATGATTATGCGCGTTGAACATATCGCCGGAAATCGCTAAAAGCGCATCCGATCGCTTGGCGATTTTTGCGACGGTATCACGGTTTTTTGATTTGAAATCCTTTGCGGCCGCAGTACGCAGACAGCGAATATCACGCAGATAAATGTCGGTGACGTAGTAGGTCAACTTATGCCGGAACAGCTCGTGATCGGTAACAGCAGATACGGTAAAGTGCAGATTTTCACCGATGTACTCCGTTTCGGTCGAGGATTGCTCTTCCCGCGGGACAAAGCCGCCTACGCTCCAGCCGATCAATCCGGACGGCTCAGGAGACGGTCCCGGCGTGGGTGAGGGGGAAGGCGTCGGTGTCGGCGTCGGTTCCGGCGTCGGCGTCGGCGGTTCCGGCGTGTCGGTGGGAACGGGCGTGATCAGGATCAGCTCGTCCTCCTCTATGAGCTCCGGCTCCGCAGTCGGGGCAGGCGTCGCCGCAGCTTCGGGCGGTGTTTGCCGGAAGCATGCGCAAAGAAGAATCAGCAGCACGGGGAGCAATATATAAAGGATTCGTTTCATTTTGTAAGACCAGCCTTTCCGCAATAGAACCGGGACTCACCGTACGGTTCGAAAGCAACGTAAACAATATCTCCGACCTTGCGACCGCCTCCGCTCGGGCTGTTTCGCACTTTGCCGTGATAGAAGAAATGTGCCGTAGCGCCGCCGTCAAGATTGTATGCCTGCGTGCAGCCGAGCGAATGCATCAGAACAGCAAGCTCCCGCAGCGTAACGCCGGCGGACTGCTTTTGCCGACCGTCGACAATGACAAAGCAATAATGCCCGGGTTCATAATAACCGATGCAGCTGCGCGGATTTCCGCCGGAGATTTCACCCGGCAGAAAGGACCGGACAGGATTCCCGTCGGCATCGATCAGCGCGGGTCCGAAATCCCATGTCTGCCACGGATCCTTATCCATAATTCGCTTAACGCTTGTTTCTTTGCCCTTCATAATCACCATTTCACCGGTTTTCAGAAGAAGGCAGATATCGTTATGCTTGATCGATCTTCGATATACTTCACCGTTGCGAATCAAAAATCCCGGGCAGAAATCACCGGAAATGGCAACCAATGCGTTTTCGCGTTTGCATGTATTTTCCATCGAATCAAATCCGATTCTTTTGAAACTGCCGCTTGCGCTGGCCGTCCGAATCTGCGTGACGTCGGAAACGTGTACGTCGGCGACATAATAGATCAGGTTTTTATGAAACATCTCCGAATCGCGGATCATTTTGACGGTAACGGACATCGTCGGACTGCGGTATGTGTCGTTTTCAAAGAGAATCCCATCCGACCAAAAAGGAGAGCTGACGATCTGTTCATCTGCTGTGTCAACGGCAGGGATCGGCTCGACCGTCGGCGCGGGAGAAGACATTTGCGGAGAAGCCGTACGCAAAGCGGCGGAACGGGTCACCTCGGACGATTCGGGAAGAACCGGAATCTGCCCTTCGACACGCTCCTTCAGAAAAAGCGCATATCCCGTCACAACCGTAAATACAATGCATGACAGAGCCAGCAGGCAGGCCGGGAGAATGTTTTTGAGAGAAATTTTTTTCATAAACACATGATATGCAGATTGACTGCGGCGGATACCGTGTCACAGCGGAGGAAATCCGGAAGGATCCCGATCGCTTCCAGTAAAATTTTGACGCCGATCAGGATCAGGACGACGCCGCCGAAGATCGTGGCGGCCTGATGGTATCTGAGACCGAAGCGGTTGCCGATCCAGACGCCGATCAGCGAAAGAACAAACGTCGTCAATCCGATCACCGCGATGGTAAGGAAGATGCTGGTACCGCTGCCCGCCCAGACGATCCCTTCCTGCATGGAGAACGAAACGCCGACGGCAAACGCGTCGATGCTGGTGGCGATCGCAAGAATAAACAGTCGTCCGACGGTACCGGCGTCCGACGGCTTCTCATCCTTGTTGCGAATGCCTTCGATCAGCATTTTGATACCGAGAATCAGTAAAAGCGCGGCGGCGATCCATGGGCCGATGGTAATGGCTGAGGCAAAGGTCGATCCCAGCGCAAAGCCGAGAAGCGGCATCAGTGCCTGGAATCCGCCGAAAAACAGAGCAATCAGCGCAGCGCGGCGCAGATCCAGCTTCCGCATGGAAACGCCCTGACACATGGAAACGGCAAATGCGTCCATCGAAAGCCCGATGCCGATCAGCAGAATATCCGTAAAGCTCATAAATACCTCCAAACAGCTTCTATCAGTATAGCAAAGATCGGAGGAAACCGCAACTTTTACGCGTTTTTTTCATGCATCCTTTACATTTATAACACAAGGTTAACGCTTTACACAAAGGTCAGATTACGGTATAATACGTTGAAAGAGGGATCGGACATGAAACGTATTCTGGGCAGTATCCGGCGGGCGGATGAGAAATTCCATATGATCGAAGACGGGGACAAGATTTGCATCGGCGTCTCCGGCGGAAAGGATTCACTGCTGTTGATGCAGGCGATGAAGCTGTATCAGCGCTTTTCCTATACAAAATTCGACGTGATCGCGGTCATGCTCGATCTCGGACTGAAATACCAGAACACAGCGCCGATTCGCGAATACGCAGAACGGGTCGGTATTTCGTTTGAGGTGATCCCGACGGAGATCGGCAAGGTGGTCTTCGAATACCGCGCGGAACGTTCGCCCTGTGCGCTGTGCGCCAAACTCAGGCGCGGCGCATTGAATACGGCGGCAAGGCAGCGCGGCTGCAACAAGGTCGCGCTCGGACACAATCGCGAGGATGTACTGGAAACCTTCCTGATGTCCATGCTGTACGAAGGCAGGATGAATACCTTTGCGCCGATCACGTACCTGTCCAGAAGCGACATTACCGTGATCCGTCCGATGATCTATGTGCCGGAAAAGTATTGCCTGTCGGTTGCGAAACAATTGGATCTGCCGGTGCTTCCGCCGAACTGCGACATCGCAGGCAAAACGAAGCGGGAAGAGGCAAAGAACCTGATCAAGTATCTCTGTACCATCGTACCCGACGCCGATGTCAAGATGATGCATGCGATCACCAACACGGAAAAATACGGGCTCTGGGACCGCATGCGGCTGAAGCAATCGATGGGAATTGATATCCGATCGGAAGACGAAATATGATCACAGCTGCCCGCCGAGACGCGCGGGCAGTTCCTCTATAAGCGATTTTTGCAGGCTGTCACGGTTTTTCGGATCAATTCTGAACACGTCCGCGCGCGGATGCGTGCGAACCGCATCCAGAAACGGCGTCTGCTTGTCGCGCACGGCGGCAATGACAAACTGCGCATCGTCGAGCGTGCGAAGCACCGCATCGGTAAAGCGCGGCGCGCTGCTCTCCAGAAAGCCGAGCTCGTCAAATACGATCACGCCGCTTTTCGGGAACGACATTGTCTGCGCGAACCGATCGAACGCCTCGGGAAACGCGATGCTGCTTCCTTCCCGGCACAGTCCGATGCGGTTTTCCTCACAGTAACGCCTCGGCATACCGTATGTGTGGATGTAAACGGGGCAGGATCCGTCCGCTTGGGGCGGTTCTTTTTGTGTGATGACGCCGGAAACCGGCAGGGGGATCGCTTCGAGCAGCGCGCGGATCAAGGTGGATTTGCCGACGCCGTTGCGTCCGACGATCAGGATGTGACGCATAGAAAACCTCAAAAAACGGCTGCCGTTTCCGGCAGCTTTATTATTTGGAATCGCGAATGAACGTAATTGTAACGGACTGCGGAATCGCTTCCGGATCGGATTGGATCCGTACGGTGAACTGTCCCATGTGTTTGGAATAGACCTCGCCGGTTTTGACGACCTTCGAGCACTGCTTCACGATGATATCGCTGTCGGCGGCGGTGCGGCGGAGGACCGGCATGATCCGATCGAACAATTCCCGAAGGGCTTCGGTTGTCTTCGTGTTTTCCGATCGCAGCAGGCGCTCGATTTCCGAGTCTCCCTCCGGGTCCGGGCAGAGCAGGGTGACTACAGACAATTCCCGTAAACCCCGATCATCGGACTGCATGCGAAGCTCCATCGCAGAGCCGTTTGCACTCGTCAGATCATAATGATCCTGCCGATATGTCAGGGAGAATGAAGAATCCTCAATCGCATCGAGCACGTTTTTGCCGCGTATGGACGAATCCGCCGTCGGCACGGGTGTGGAAGCGGCATCCGCTTCGTCGACTCCCTGCTTCGGTTTTTTCAGACCATACAAGATCGCCAATCCCAAAAACAGCAAGATCACGAGTCCGATGGCGCCGTACTCGAGGATCTTGGTGTTTACGATATGCGGTACGTTTCGTTTTTTCCGATCAGTCGACATCGTGCAGGATGGTTTCCGGCTTTTCGTCCAGAACATGCGGATTACGGAAGTATGTTTTGAAAAGCTTGAAGGACGACGCAAGATAGAATCCGTCGCAGATCCGCTCATCACAGACGATATTATAGTCGATGTACTTGCGCTGCGCCGTCGTTCCGTCCGGCTTCAGCTCCAATTGCTTATACTTAGCGCCGAAAGAGAGAAAGACCGGAATGTTTCCGAAGTCGTAGAGGTGATGGTACACCGGCGGAATTCCCAGAGAACCCATCGAGGTAATGAACATGGAGCCGTGGAACGGGCTGATCTCGACGAGGAACTTCGGCATCAGACCGAAATAGTCGAGGACCTTCAGAAACCAGATGGCGTTTTTAAGCATCAGACCTGGAATATAGTTGAAGATCTTTGCCGTGCTGTCAAAATTGCTGTCGGGGTTTACCTCGCGGTTTTCGTCGATCAGCTTCTGGAGCTTCGCGTAAACGTCGTCGGCAGTGTCGTCCGGAGAGAAATGCACCTTGACAATGGTTTCTTCCGCATCGAGCGTCATGTCTCGCTTGATGGTCAGGCAAACGATGATGTCGTCCGCATGCGAATAGATGCGCTGACCGGAGATGAATCGGTTTGCCGCCGGGCGCTGCGAGATGACCCGCACGTATGCGGCAAGAAGCAGATGCATCAATCCGAAGCCCTTGAGTCCCTGATTTCTCTTCTTGCGGATGTAGTTTTCCGCCTCGGTGATCTCGATCGATTCGTGAAAATACACGCTCGCGCCGGAACGGTTGGGCATGATGTACGGAGAGACCTTCGACATCGGCTGCAGCGAACGCAGGCGGTAGCCATCCGAGCGATCGCCGATGCGGCGTTTTCTCTTCGGCGCTTTTGCGGGAACGGACTGCGCTTCGGGCTGTATTTGCTGAATCTGCGAGTTGTTGTCTTCCATGGAACTTTCCCCCATATAAACTTAACGTTATTTTATCAAAATGGGCGCGGCTTGGCAAGAGAAAAATGCGGTTGCAAAACAGGCGCGCGATCGGTATAATTAGGATGCAATGAGTCATAAACATGCCGAAAATCCGGAAATACTGGCGCCGGTCGGAACGGAAGGATCGCTGGAAGCCGCGGTGTACGCAGGAGCGGACGCGGTCTATTTCGGCGCGGGCGCATGCAACGCGCGAAGGAGCGCGGGGCAGTTCACGGGCGAACGTCTCAAAGAAGCGGTTCGATTCTGCCATGCGCACGGCGTCAGCGTCCACGTCACCGTCAATACGCTTGTGCGGGATGAAGAACGCGGCGACGTCGCCGAAACGCTCCGGGAGATCGCCGCATCCGGCGCGGATGCGATCATCGTGCAGGACCTCACCGTGATGCGGATCGCAAAGCAGATCTGCCCGACGCTTTCCCTGCATGGGTCCACGCAGATGGCGGTGCACAATGCTTCCGGCGTCAAAATGCTCGAAGATCTCGGCTTTTCCCGCGTTGTACTGGCGCGTGAGCTTTCGATCGAAGAAATAAAAGCCATTCGGGAGCAGACCCACGCCGAGCTCGAATGCTTTGTTCACGGCGCGCTTTGCATGAGCGCGTCGGGTATCTGCTATCTTTCCGCCATGCTCGGCGAGCGAAGCGGCAACCGCGGCATGTGCGCGCAGCCGTGCAGGCTTCCGTTTGTATGCAACGGCGCGGAATACGCGCTCTCGCTGAAAGATATGTCGCACATTGCGCACTATGACGCCTATCGCGAGATCGGCGTTTCCTCACTGAAGATCGAAGGACGACTGAAATCACCCGAGTATGTCGCCGCGGCGGTGGACGCCGTCCGGCGCGTGCGCGACGGAGAACCGTATTCCGAACAGATGCTGCGCGACGTCTTTTCGCGCGGGGGCTTTACCGAAGGCTATTATACCGGGAAACGCAATCACAGCATGTTCGGCGTCCGGACACAGGAGGACGCCAGACGCGCGCAGTCCGTGCTTTCCGACATCCGTGCGCTGTATCGCGGTCCGAGAAATGACGTGCCGATCTCCATGAACGTTGATATTTCGGAGAACACGCCTGTGAAGCTGACCGTCGGCGACGGGACGCATTTCGTCACCGTAACGGGCGACGTTCCCGAGGCCGCGATCAGAACGCCGCTCTCGGAGGAATCCGTGCAGAAGAGCTTTCGCAAAACGGGCGGCACGCCCTTTGCGGTTGAAACGATCGAATGCGAGATCGGGAACGGACTGATGCTTCCGGCGTCTTCGCTGAATGCGCTGCGCAGAAATGCGCTCGAACAGCTGTATGCAGCGCGCGCCGCGGCGCCGGATCGGGCGATCCGTGAGCCGGACCTTACGATTCAGAACAAACCGAGAAATGCCGTTCCGAAGCTTTGCGTGCGGTTTGCCGCATACGAGCAATTTCATGACGATCCCTCGATCGCATATTACAGCCTGCCGGTCGATGCGCTTCTTGCGCATCCGGACTGCATTTGCGATCGCGCGGTCGGCGAGATACCGATCCTTGTATATCCGGATGAAGAACCGCACATTGCGGAAACGCTGCGCGCATTGAAGGAGAAAGGACTCCGGTATGCGCTTGCGGAGAATATCGGCGCGATTCGCATGGCAAGGGAGGCGGGACTCGTTCCGATCGGCGGATCCGGGCTCAACGTGACTAACAGCGATGCGATCGAAGCGTATCGGAACATGGGCGTTGCGGCGCTGTTTGTGTCGTTTGAACTGTCCCTGCCGAAAATGCGCGATCTCGGAAGCGCTTTGCCTCTCGGCATGATTGCGGCAGGGCGGCTTCCGCTGATGCAGCTGAGGTCCTGCCCGGCAAGAAGCAATAGGGGCTGCGAGCGCTGCGACGGACGTCCTGTCGTGACCGACCGAAAAGGCGCGACGTTCCCGCTTGTCTGCCGCGATCGCCGCTATTCCACGCTGCTGAACAGCGTTACGCTGTATCTGTGCGATAAACCGCTGCCGCCGCTGGATTTCTTTGCGGTGTATCTGACGATCGAAACAAAAGAGGAAGCAGCGTCGCTGATCCGCTCGGCGATTCGCAGGGATCCGCCCGATATGCCGCATACGACGGGGCTTGCCTTCCGAAAACTGCTCTGAAAACCAAAACCGATACGCCGTTCGACCGATGCTGCCGAACGGCGTTTTCATATCTTCGTTGTTCCATGCATACAGATAAACACAGGAGGGACGAGCATGGAACACTGGAAAAAACAATGGACGCCGCTGATGCCGAAGAGCGTTGCCGAAGTGCTGGAACGTCTGGACGACGACACTCCGCTTCTTGAGATCCGACTGCGCCGCGACGCGCCGCTGGAGCTTGTGTTTGACGGCGCGGACCGGATCGTGTACGGCAACAACGGCGCGTCCATGATCAACTCGGAAGATCTCCGACAGTTGACGGCAAAACTCACGTCGTATTCCGCTTATGCATGGGAGAACGAACGCAGAGACGGATTCATCACGGTCGGAGGCTGCCGCGTCGGACTGTCCGGCAGAATGGTGCGGACCGAAGGCAATGTGCTGGGCTTTTCCTCGGTTTCGGGTATCTGCGTGCGTATCGTACGCGAGGTCATGGATTGTGCAAAGCCGATGATACCATATCTGCTCGACCGTAATGTGTTCCTGTCCACAATGCTCGTATCGCCTCCCGGTTGCGGAAAGACAACACTTCTGAGAGACCTCATACGCATCAACTCAAACGGACTGTACGGTGCGCGGGCATCCCGCGTCGGCGTGGCGGATGAACGGTTTGAGCTCAGCGGAGATGCATCAGGCGCGATCGCGTTTGATCTCGGCATGCGAACCGATGTGATATCCGGCATTTCCAAGGCGGACGCCATGGTCCGAATCGTCTCCGGTCTGTCGCCGGACATTCTTGCAATGGATGAACTGAACAACGGAAAGGACGCCGCCGCACTGCTCGACGCAAGAGAGAAGGGCGTAACGGTCCTTGCGACCGCGCACGGAGCGTCGCTCGGGGAGATGCATCGGCGACCGGCGATCCGGATGCTTCTGCGCGAACATGTTTTCGACAGGATCGTGATCCTGCACGGCGTCGGTCAATGCCTATCCGTATGCGACGGGGACGGAAACCGCGTGGACGGTGCCGCGCAGTGAAGACCGTCGGGATCGCAATGCTGTTCGGTCTCTGCTGTGTGATCGGCATGCGGCTCGGAGCAAAGAAGACGGCGTACCTGCGCACAGTCCGATCGCTTCGATGTGACCTGCAGCTGTTTTCGGAACGGATCGGTACCTGCAGCAGTACGCTGAAAGAGATCGCAGGGGAGATGAGCGGAACGCTCTCGACCATGATGCACACCTACCTTGACCGGCTGGATGCGGGGTGCACGGAAGCCGATGCCGCGGAGTATGCGCTTGACGGTCTGCAAGCATTCGGAACGGTGCAGGCAGGAATGCGAATGTTTCTGACCGGGTTGTCGACCGCGTCACGGAAAGACCTGATGCTGCGCTCGCAAACTCTTGCGCCGATGCTGGAACGGGCGGAAGCCGAGGCGGAAGCAGAGGCAAAACAGGCGCGTGTGCTTCGTATTTCCGGCGTGCTGATCGGCGCCGGATTGGCCATTTTGTTGCTGTAGGAGAGATATGGACATCAATCTGCTATTCAAGATCGCCGGTATCGGCATACTGGTCGCCGTCATCGTACAGCTGCTCCGACAAAACGGAAGGGAGGAGCTTGCAACCGTTGCGGCAATTGCGGGACTGGTCC
The DNA here is from genome assembly GCA_947168855.1 of uncultured Clostridia bacterium. Lineage (GTDB taxonomy): Bacteria > Bacillota > Clostridia > Christensenellales > CAG-138 > UBA3792. Next base: position 293,083 of record CAMVNO010000001.1, on the reverse strand, counting down.
TTGCCACGATGCTTGTTCTCTCGATGATCGCTTCGCTGCTTGAAACCGTACGGCAGACTTTTTCTTTGTACTGATATGGAACGCCTTGTCCTGATTGCGCTGATCGGCTCCGTGACCGCCATCCAAATGCATGCGGTACGCCGTTCGTATGCGGTTCTGATCGGCGGCGCAACGGCGGTTCTGCTGCTTTTCGAGGGAATCATCCGCTTTTCCGGGTTTTCGGAAACGCTCCTTGCCGTTTGCAATGAATACGGCGTTTCGCTTGATCTGCTGCATGCAGTCATAAAGATCCTCGGGATCGCGTATCTGACGGATTTCGGTGTGAATATTGCCAGGGACGCGGGGCAGTCGGCGGTTGCAAGCGCGCTGGAGATCGGCGGGCGGATCCTGATTCTGTCCTGCGCGCTGCCTGCAATCGTAACAATGCTCGAGACCGGCGCCTCGCTGATCCGGGAGGCAGCTTCATGAAACGGACGATAATTGCGCTGCTCATTTTGCTCGCGCCGATGCTTCTCTTTGCGGAGACGGAGGAGACGCAGGACGCAATCGACGCGCTCATGGAAACGATCGACCTGTCGGAATGGGATGCATGGTTTCAGAAGAACGGAACGGAATCGGGCGTTCTGCCCTCCGCAATACTCAAACAACTTGCCGGAATGCAGGATCCGTTCGAGACCGCGTTCAGGCACACGGATTTATTATCCCTGCTGAAGCCGTCGGTTCCGTCGGTGCTTGCACGGATGATGCTGTTCGTCGGATTGGCGACGTTCGGCGCAGTCCTGCGAGGGATTTCGGATGTATCGTCGATCGGCGAATCGGCGGGCACGGTATTACGCATCGGTGTGTCCGCTGCGGTGCTTGTCGTCTCGCTTTCGGAGATCCGCACGGCGCTTGCGGCGATCAGAACAACGGAACGCACGACGGAGCTGCTGCTGCCGGCAGTCGTCGGGTATCTGGCGCTGACCGGGCAGGCGAATACCGCGCTGCTGCTGCCGATGTCGCAGGCGCTGCTCTCCGAGGTCGTTCTGCGTCTGATCGAGACCTGTATTTTGCCGTCTGCCGTCATCGGCGGCGTACTGCTCGTGCTTGATGCAAACGGCGCGGGACAGCTGTATTCCGTCGGGAGACTGCTGCAGCGCGCGGCAAAATGGATGCTTGCTACGGCGTGCTCCTTTTACATGCTCGTGACGGCAGTTCGTTCGATCGCGGCAAAGAACGCGGATAACCTGCTTTTGAAGACGACGAAGCTTGCCGCAGCAAGCGTTCCTTCGATCGGTTCGCTTCTTGCGGAATCCGTCGACACGGCGTATCAATGTATGCTGTTTGTCAAAAATGCTTTGGGACTGACGGGATGCATCGTCCTGATATCCGTTGCGCTGAAACCGGCGTTCTCCGTGTTTTTGACGAGATGCAGCCTCCGCGCATCTGCGCTTTTGACCGAACCGCTGGCAGGGAAGCCGTATGCGGAGCTGTTAAAGGGCATGGGCGATACCTTGCACATTCTGATGCTTTCGGAGCTTGTCGCCGTGTCGATGGCGCTGATGATGCTGATCCCGGTGCTCGGGACAGGAGCGTAGCATGGACGGAATCATCAAGGCGGTGCTGACGCTTGCCGCGTACGGAATGGTGCTTGCACTATGTGAGCAGGCGCTGCCGCCATCCGGCGTGAAAAAAGCGGCGAAGGCAGCGATGGGGCTTCTGTTTCTTCGGATGCTGACGGAACAGATTGCAGGCATATTGCGCTGAAGGGAGGACTATAATGCACAAGAAGGACGGCGGAACGGCGGCGTCATGGTGGAAGGCGCAGGTGAAAAAGAATCCCGCACTGACCTATGCACTCTATGCGGCTGTCGGAGTTGCCGCCGTTCTTTTCTATCTGATCGGAAGCGGGATCGACTGCAGGGGGAAAACACAGGAGGCGGACGTCCGGACCGAAACGAGCACGAATCGGACCGCCGAACGCGATGCGCTCGAGCAGAAACTGATCAATGTGCTGTCACAGATCCGCGGCGCGGGCAGGGTGGATGTACTTGTAACGTATGAGACGAACGGGGAGATCGTCACCGCAACTGTACGGCAGACCGATGAGGACGTAAGGAATGCGGACGGTACGGGAGGCAGCGAGACCTCGCGTTCACTGCGCGAGGTCACCGAGCCCGCGACAGTCGAGACGGGGAACGGACATGCGCCGATCATTCTGTATGAGAAGGAGCCTGTTGTGCGCGGCGTGATCGTCGTGGCGCAGGGTGCATCGGATTTTTCGGTTCGGCAGAAGCTCGAAGCTGCGGTGCATGCGGCGACGGGGATCCCGATCGATCGCATCGAGGTGTTTGAGATGTCCTTTGACGGACCTTGATCAAAATGATATGCAGGAGGAAAAAGATGAAAGAACTCATTCGACGTTACGGGAAATGGCTGAATAAGCGCGTGCTGACGGCGGTCGGGCTTTGCCTGCTGTTAGCTGCTGCGGTGGTGACGAACATCCTTGTGAACAAAGGAAAGGAAACCGCAAAGGAAACGGGAACGCAGAATGCGCAGGCGGTTTCGCCGGTTACCGCACAGGGAAAAACGCAGGCGGATTTCTTCGCATCCTATCGTGACGAGCGCGACTCCGTGCGCACACAGGAGCTTGCATACCTGGACGCGATCGTTGCGCAGGGCGCGGATACGGAAACGCTTTCCGACGCGCAGCGGCAGAAGCTTGAACTGGTCAATGCAATGGAAACGGAACTGACCGTCGAAAACCTGATCCGTGCCAAGGGGTTTTCGGATGTAATCGTTTCGATCCATAAAGGCAATATCAGCGTTGTCGTCGGCACCGAAACGCTCAATGACGAGCAGGTTGCGCAGATCCTTGACATCGTGCTGCGCGAGACGGGAAAGAGCGCCGAAAACGTGAAGATCAGTACGACGCTCTAAGAGAAATCATATTGACGGGTTTACTTTTCGAAAGAAAGATGGTATACTACCCATGTATATAGCAATTTGAAAGCATGGGAGGAACAGAAATGAGCGAGTATAAGGATATTACCATCGAATCCGAAGGAAATGACGGCAAGATCGTATTTGCAGAGGACGTCGTCGCAACGATCGCAACGCTTGCCGCCGCAGAGGTGGAAGGCGTGTACGGAATGAGCGGAACCGCATTTGAAGGAATCGGCGAAAAACTCGGCAAAAAGAACTACACAAAGGGTATTCGTGTCGAAGTCGGTTCGGTTGAGTGCGCGGTCGATATGAACATCATCGTACGCTACGGATTCCGCATTCAGGAGGTTTGCCGCAACGTACAGAATGCAGTCAAGAACGCAATTGAGACGATGACGGGCCTGAAGGTCGTCCAGGTCAATATCTCGGTCAATTCGATCGTGTTTGCCAAGGAAGTTCCCGCCGAACAGCCGAAGCCCGAAAACCGCGTCAAGTGATTCAGTTGCCGAAGACGTCTTCGGCGCTGCTTTGCGGACAAGCATATGGATGAGGAACGATTCATGAAGCGAACGGTCGGTATTCTATCCGGGATTCTTGCTTTCCTGTCGATCGTATTCGGAGTGAGCCTTCTGCTGCTTGCGATCGGATGGCCGATTTCACCGGAACGTCTCCGGGAACTGGTTTCCGCCGCCCGGCAGATGCCGGAGGCGCTGATCCTCATTGGAGCAGCGCTGGCTTTCATGGCAATCGGAATCATCGTGTTATACGGCATGATCGGAAAATATCTGGACCGCAGGACGAGCGCCCTGCTGGAAAAAAACGCGCTCGGTGAGACGGCAGTGTCGTTTGCGGCAATTGCCCAGATCACCGACTGCACCTTAAAGAAACGAAATGACGTCAAAAGCTTCAAAACAAAGGTCAGCGCAATCGGCAGCAGCATTCGCATCGACGTGCGCGCCGTGACGGCGCCTGCTGTGTCGCTCGTCGAAATGACGCATGCGCTGCAGAACGAGATCCATGCGGCGATCCTCGATGCATGCGGAACGTCTGTCGGCAGCGTGAACGTCACGATCGACCAGACGGACCTTCCGGCAAAAAGAAGCGAATCGAACAGGACGGAGGTTGGACGATAAATGAAGGAGTTTTTTCAGGATCATAAATGGGCGGTGATCTTAAGCATTCTTGCTCTGATCATCGTATTGCTGATCTATCTGATCGGCTGGTGGACGCTGCTTGCGGGCGTTCTTGTCGTCCTTGCAATCTTCTTCGGACGCATGATCGATCGCGGCGGGTTCGACGCGGTAAAGGATTTCTTCCGCAATCTGTTCAGAGGGAAACGCGCATGAGCCACACATTGTCAAGAGAAATTGCCATGAAGCGGCTGTACGCGGAAACGGTCGGCGGCGTGGATTCGATCGAAGACGCGTTGGAGCAGTCCGAACGCAGCGCCCTTTCCGAAGAAGATGCGCTTTTCTCGGATCGCCTGTATGAAGGCGTTTGCGCGCATCGGGAGGAGATCGACGCAGAGATCGAACAGCACGCAACGGACTGGTCGATCGGGCGGATCGCCAAGGTCGATCTCTCGATTCTGCGCATTGCCGTTTACGAGATCCTGTATGAAAGCGCGATCCCGGTCGGCGCAACCGTCAATGAGGCGGTTGAACTCGGAAAAGAATTCGGCGGAGAAAAATCCGCGGGATTCATCAACGGCGTTCTCGGCGCCGTCGCAAAGGCGCATTGATTATGCATGAACCGCTGAGCATCGGGATAGACACGAGCTGTTATACCACCTCGGTCGCATGTACGGATGGAAAGAGCATCGTCTTTTCAAAGGGGACGATGCTTTCCGTAGCTTTTGGAGAACGCGGTTTGCGGCAGTCCGAAGGGGTGTTTCAACATGTGAAGCAGCTGCCCCCGCTGCTGCGCGAGATGCTTTCTTCGATCGACCGATCCGGCGTCGTCTGCGTTGCGGTCAGCGCTGCGCCGACGGCAAAGCCCGATAGCTACATGCCGGTATTCTTACCCGGGCTCGGACAGGCGGAAACGCTTTCCGCGGCGCTCGGCGTGCCTTTGATCCGCACGGATCACCAAAGCGGGCATATTCGCGCAGCGCTGTTCGGAAATGAAGCGCTGCTGGATCACGAACGGTTCTTCGCCGTTCATATCAGCGGCGGAACGACCGATCTGCTTCTTGTTGAACCGCATCGGGATGCTCCGTATCGGATCGAAACGATCGGCTGTTCGACCGATCTTCACGCGGGGCAGTTCGTTGACCGCGTCGGCGTCGCTTTGGGACTGCCGTTCCCGGCAGGAAAGCATATGGAAGCCCTTGCGAAAACGGCGGAGGGGAAAACAGTCAAGCTCGCGAGCGCGGTGACCGGAACGAACGGCTCCTTTTCCGGCGCGGAAACTGCGGCGCAAAGGCTTCTGCATACCGTTCCGGACGCGGAGCTTGCGTACGGCGTGTATGATTGCCTTGCGAGGACGCTTTCCAAAATGTTTTCAAACGCCGCAAAAGTTTACGGCGATCTGCCGTTCCTTATCTGCGGCGGCGTTGCGTCATCCGGTCTTCTGCGGACGATGCTCAGGCAGAGGTTTTCCGGCAGGCTGTATTTCGGAAGACCGGAGCTCTCCTCGGATAACGCCGTGGGCGTTGCGCTGATCGGTGCGGATCGGAGGACCAGATGGAAGCAGTAAAGCCCGTATTTACGGTGCATGAATTAACCGAATACGTCGATCTGATGCTCGGATTCGATCCGAATCTCAAGGAGCTTGCGGTGGAAGGGGAACTGCAGGGCGTGAAACGGCATGCGTCCGGTCATCTGTATTTCACCCTGAAGGACGAGCTTGCTTCGGTCAACTGCGTTATGTTTCGCCAGTACGTGCAGGGGCTGCGATTCATTCCGAAGGACGGGATGCACGTCCGGCTTGCGGGAAGAGCGAGCCTGTATCAGAAGGACGGACGGTTTCAGCTGACGGCAACCGGACTGATCCTGAAGGGCGACGGCTCTCTGTATGCCGCGTTCGCTGCGTACAAAGAAAAACTGAAAGGGCTCGGCTGGTTCGATGAATCCGAAAAGAAACCGATCCCGTTTCTGCCGAACGCCGTCGGACTTGTCACCAGCGCAAGCGGCGCAGCACGGCATGACGTTGAGACCGTGATCGGACGCAGATTTCCGTCCATGCCGATCGTTTTCTATCCCGCCGCAGTACAGGGGACTGCAGCGGCGCAGGAGATCGCGGATGCGATCGACCGTGCCGACGCGGAAAAGCGCTGCAGCGTGCTGATCGTCGGACGCGGCGGCGGGAGCATGGAGGACCTGTGGCCGTTCAATGAGCCGCCGGTTGCCGAAGCGATCCATCGATGCTCGATTCCCGTCATCTCGGCGGTCGGGCATGAAACGGATTTTTCGATCAGCGATTATGTGGCGGACCTTCGCGCACCGACGCCGTCGGCTGCGGCGGAGCTTGCCGTGCCGGAACGTGATGCGCTGCGAACGGCGCTTTCCGCGCTCGGCGGACGATTGACGAACGCGCTCATGAACGGCATCCGCACAAAACGCGATCGGTGCAGACTGATATGGAGCGAGGCGGTACGCCTGCGCGTGCACCGCACGATTGAGCAGCGGCGACAGGCAGCGGACGAGGCTCGCACGACGATCATGCAGCAATGCGCAAGGGCGCTGGAGCAGCGGAGGCATTTCCTGGAGCGGGAAAAAGAACGTCTGTTTGCGTACGGTCCGCAAAAAACGCTGGAACGCGGATTTGCGCTGATCGGGGACGGACACGGAACGATTATCAAAACGGCGGAGCAGATCCGTACGGGCGATACGGTGTCGATTCGCTTTGCGGACGGAACGGCACGTGCACAGATCACCGGAAAGGAAGCCAAATGAAAGAATTGACGTTTGAAGAAAAGCAGGCAAAGCTGGAATCGATCGTTTCGCAGCTCGAAACGGGCAACGTCCCGCTCGAGGAAATGATCTCACTGTACGAGCAGGGCGAAGCGCTGTACCGCGATTGCACGCAGACGCTTGACGCGTATGAAAAGCGGCTGAACGAGCTGGAAAAGGAGAAAGCCTGATGCAGAGACTGCAACGTATCGAAACAGCTCTCAAAGCTTATATGGGGGAGGACGCTTCGGCACCGCTGCTGAACGAGAGCATGTCGTACAGCCTTCTGGACGGCGGGAAGCGGATTCGTCCGCAGCTTCTGCTGCTGGTTAACGAAATGCTCGGCGGGCGGGAGGAAGACGCGCTGCCGTTTGCCTGCGCGTTGGAGATGATCCACTGCTATTCGCTGATCCACGACGATCTTCCGGCAATGGACGACGACGAAATGCGGCGCGGCAAACCGAGCAGTCATATCCGGTTCGGAGAAGGCAACGCGATTCTTGCGGGCGACGGATTACTGACGAAAGCGGCGCTGCTGCTGTGCGAGCAAACCGGATTTGACGGCGCCAAGCGCGCGATCCTTGAAGGCGCATACGCCATGGTCAGCGGACAAAGCGACGACCTGAATCTTTCGGAGCGCAGCGCAGAGGTGCTCGAGCGCATCCATCTGAACAAGACGGGCGCGCTGTTTCGTGCGGCGTGTGTTGCCGGCGCGTATCTTTCCGCGCCGGAGCAGGCGGAAGCAATGCGAGCGTTCGGGGAATCGCTGGGATTGCTATTTCAGATGACCGACGATCTGCTTGACGAGGAAAAAGACCGTGCGGAAGACAAGCTGACCTATGTGACGTTCTACGGTCGGGAAAAAACGAACAGGTTTATTCAAGAGGCATACGAACGTGCGGAGACGATCCTTGCGCCGTATGCGGGCGAAGCGGCGGACACGCTGCGGCAACTGATTACATCATTACGGAGTCGAACAAACTGATATGAGCTATCCGATCCTGGATACCATCAACGGAATCAAAGACCTGAAAGCGCTGGACGAAAAACAGCTTCCCGCGCTTTGTGAAGAACTGCGTGCGTTTTTGGTTGAGCATGTTTCCAAAACGGGCGGACATCTTGCATCCAGCCTCGGCGCAGTCGACCTGATCGTGGCGATGCATTACGTATTTGACAGCCCGAACGACAAGCTGATTTTCGACGTCGGGCATCAGGCGTATGCGCATAAGATCCTGACGGGCAGAAAGGATGCATTCGATACGCTCCGGCAGGAAAACGGCATATCGGGTTTCCCGAAGTTTTCCGAGAGCGAACACGACGTGTTCAATACCGGGCATGCGAGCACAGCGATCTCCGCGGCGCTCGGCATTTCGCGGGCGATGCGGCTGAACGGCGACCCGCATATGGCGGTTGCGCTCGTCGGCGACGGCGCCATGACCGGCGGATTGTCATTTGAAGCGCTGAACGATGCAGGGCAGGACAAGCTGCCGCTGCTCATTATTCTGAACGACAATCAGATGTCGATCTCCAAGAATGTCGGAGGGCTCAAGAATTCGCTGACGTCGATGCGTACGAACCGCACATACAATGCGTTCAAACGCTCGCTGACCGGTGTTCTGGAAACGAGTCGCTTCGGGAAATACCTGAGCCGACACATGGAGCATTTCAAAAATCGTGCAAAACGGTTTCTGGCGCCGAACCTGCCGTTTGAGGAGTTCGGGATTCTGTATCTCGGCCCGATCGACGGACACGATGTACGGAAGGTCGTGAAATATCTTCGCCGATGCAGAGAACTGAAAAAACCGATGATCCTGCATGCGATCACCACAAAGGGCAAAGGTTATCCGTTTGCGGTGGAGAATCCCGAGAAATTCCACGGGATCGCGCCGTTCGAGGTGATGACGGGAAAGGTCAGCCCGGAGCGGCAGAAGACCTGCTCCGAAGTGTTCGGCGAAACGATGATCCGTCTTGCGAAAGACAATGAAAAACTGATCGCGATCACCGCGGCAATGCCGAGCGGCACAGGACTGACGGAATTTGCAAAGACCTATCCGGATCGTTTTTTCGATGTCGGGATTGCGGAAGCGCACGCCGTCACAATGGCTGCCGGACTTGCGCGGGGCGGGATGCGGCCGGTTGTCGCGCTGTATTCCTCTTTCTTGCAGCGTGCGTTTGATTCCGTTCTGCACGACGTTTGCCTGCAAAACCTTCCCGTTGTGATCGCGGTCGACCGCGCGGGGCTTGTCGGCTCCGACGGCGAAACGCATCAGGGGATCTTTGATCCGGCGTTCCTTTCGGTCATGCCGAATCTTGTTGTGTATTCGCCCTCTTCGCAGAGCGAAATGATCGCCATGCTTGAAATGGCGGTCTCCGGCAAGGCTCCGAGCGTTGTCCGGTATCCGCGCGGATCGCTCCCCGACGTTCCGATGAAAACGAATCTCCGGTTCGGCGAGTGGGAGATCGTCGAACCGATGCAGAAAACCGTGATCGTAGCGCACGGAACGCTGATGCCGCTTGCGCAATGGATCGCCAAGAAGAACGGCACCGGACTTGTCAACGCGCGATTCCTGCAGCCGCTGGATCAGGAGATGCTTGCGTATTTCCGTGACAACGACACGCGCATTCTGGTTATGGAGGAGAACACCGTTTCGCTGGGAGAGAAGATCGCGCTTGCAGCCAATCCCTGCCTTGTGCGTTCGGTTGCTCTGCCGACCGAGCCTGTTGCGCAGGCGTCCGTTTTGCGCCAGCGCGAGCGTTACGGGCTGACGGAGGAAGCGGTCACGAAAGTGCTGAACGAACTGATGGAGGAAGCATGACGAAGGTTCGATTGGATATGGAAATGCTCGCACGCGGGCTCTGTCCTTCCCGGGAGAAAGCGCGCGCGCTGATCCTTGCGGGGGAAGTACGCGTCAACGGTGTACGTGCCGAGAAGGCGGGGCAGGAAATCCCTGCCGACGCGGAGATCGCCGTTGTCGAGGACACCATTCCGTTTGTCAGCCGCGGCGGATTGAAGCTGGATAAAGCGGTAAAGGTGTTTCCGATCGACCTCAAGGGACGCGTCTGCGCGGACATCGGCGCATCGACCGGCGGGTTTACGGACGTTATGCTGAAGAACGGCGCAAAGCATGTGTATTCCATCGACGTCGGTTACGGACAGCTGGACTGGTCCCTGCGCAACGATCCGCGCGTTACGGTGATGGAGCGTACCAATGCGCGCTTTATGACGCCGGACTGGTTTGCGGAACCGATCTCATTTGCGTCGATCGACGTTTCCTTTATCTCGCTGAGGTTGATCCTTCCGCCGCTGTTCGCGAGCATGGAGGAGGGGGAAGTCGTTGCGCTGATCAAACCGCAGTTTGAAGCGGGACGTGCGGAGATCGGAAAGAACGGCGTCGTTCGCGACGCATCGGTGCATGAGCGCGTGATTTCCGAGATACTGGCTTTTGCAGACCAGACCGGATTTGAAATCGACGGGCTCTCATTTTCGCCGATTACTGGTCCGAAAGGCAATATCGAATTCCTTTTATACATGCGTAAAAGCAGTACCAAAAACGACGCATCTTTGCATAAAATCTCGGAAACGATCCACGAAATTGTCAAAAACTCCCATTTATTGGGCAAAAGCTGTTAAAATTTATTCATAATTTTCTTGCCATTTTCATTGTTCGACTGTATAATGGATTCGTAATATTCACAAGTGGGAGGTTGCGTTATGCACCTTGTTTTTGCGGTGCATATCGGAAAAGCATCGCTTATGTCCACTTGCCGAAGGCTGATGGACATTGCCGAAGCGGAAGGCGTCTCCTGCTCGCTGCTTGATGCGGACGACATCCCGAATGTGCCGGATGATACGGTTATCGTTGCCGTCGGAGGCGACGGTAATTTCATCCGGACGGCACAGATCGCGTGCCGCAAAGGACTTCCGCTGTTCGGCGTGAACTGCGGACGGATCGGATTTCTGACCGAGTGGACGGAGAATGCGTTTTCCGAAGCGCTTAACATGCTTCAGGACGGCGCATACACGATCCGTGAGCGGGCAATGCTTGCGGTCCGTGTGAACGGAGAGCATCTTCGCGACTGCTTCAACGATCTTCTGATCTACAAGCATTCGTTCTCCGGCGTGATGAAGCTTTCGCTCGGGATCAACGGACAAAACGCAGGCGACCTGTTCGGCGACGGGCTTGTCGTTGCAACGGCGAACGGCGCAACCGGTTATTCGCTTTCTGCAGGCGGACCGATCATTGCGGACGGTCTTGAGACGATGGTCGTAACGCCGATCTGCGCGCACACGCTGCATTTCCGTCCCGTCGTGTGCTCGATGGATTCTTCCGTTGAAGTGATCATGGACGGGAAAGGGGTACTGGCTGCGGACGGGGATCGGTTCCGATCCGTTTCACGCGGCGATCGCATCTGTATCACGCGTTCGGAGCAGGTGACGAAGCTGATGACGTTCCGCGACCGGAATTTGTTCCGATTGATATCGGAAAAACTGAATTAAACTGAGGTATGGAGTCATGAAACCGAAAAGACATGCAATGATCCTGAAACTGATCGCTGCCGAAAACATCGAAACACAAGAAGAACTTGCAACCTTGCTGAGCGCGCAGGGCTTTAACGTGACGCAGGCAACGGTTTCTCGCGATATTAAAGAACTTCGTCTGATCAAGGTGCTGACAGGCGAGGGAAAGTATAAATATGCAACGGTTGAAAAGGCGGAATCCGATCTGCAGGAACGTTTCATCCGTTTGTTCGGCAACTGTGTCGTTTCGATCACCTCAGCGGGGAATCTGATCGTCGTAAAGACCATGGCGGGCAGCGCAGCCGTTGCCGCGGAAGCGATCGACTCCATGAAATGGCCGGAGATCGCGGGCTCCATTGCCGGCGACAATACGGTATTCGTCGCCGTGCGCGAAGGTAAAAGCGTTTCCGACATTATCAAGAAGTTCCAGAAAATGATGAAATAACGGAGGGCATTGTGCTCACTCGTTTACAGGTTACGAATATTGCTTTGATAGATAAGTCCGACATTGCTTTCGATGCGGGCTTTTCTGTATTGACCGGCGAAACCGGCGCAGGCAAATCGATTCTGATCGAATCGGTCAGCTTCGTACTCGGTGAGCGCGCCAGCCGCGAAAGCATTCGTACCGGCGCGGACAAGGCGTCCGTGGAAGCGACTTTCCTACTTTCTCAGGATTCTCCGGTAAATGATTATTTGCGCATGCAGCAGCTTGACAACGGCGACGAGCTTGTTTTATTCCGGGAACTGTCCCTAAGCGGCAGAAATGTCTGCCGCGTCAACGGCGTACTCGTCAGCACGGCAGAGTTGAAGACGATCGGAGATTTGCTGGTAGATCTGCACGGGCAGCACGCGCATCAGTCGCTGCTGAATCCGGAAACGCATCTTCAATTGATCGACGCCTATGCGAAAAGCGATGCTGACGGATTGATCACCCGGATGGAGGAAGCAAGACAGGCGGCGCTTTCTGCAGAGCGGGATCTTGCCGTATTGAAAAACGGGCTCAAAGAGCGTGAACGCCGGATCGACACGATTCGATTCCAATTGCAGGAGATCGATTCCGTTTCTCCGGTTGACGGAGAGGAGGAGCAGCTGGAAGCCGATCGTCTGCGTATGCGCAACGCGGAGACGATCGTCGAGGGATTGAACGCGGCGTATGACGCGTTGTTTGCCGAAGGCGGAGCCCTGTCAACGCTGACTGAGGCGCGGGAAGCGCTGAATCGGATCGGCGAGTATGACGAAGCCTATCGAAAGCTTTCCGAACGTACCGACGAATCCTACTATTCGCTGGAGGACGTTGCCTACGAGCTGCGCGACGGGCGCGATGCGTTCCGCTTCGATCCCGATCTGCTGGAACAAACAGAAAGCAGACTTGCCGCAATCCAGAATCTCAAACGCAAGTACGGCGCAACGATTGCGGAGATCCTCGCATACCGTGACGCCATCGAAAAGGAATATCGGCTTTTGAGCGACGGCGACAATCAGATCGACGCGCTCGAAAAAGCATATCGATCTGCGGTCGACCGGTTCGGCACGCTGGCGAAACAGCTTTCGGATCGGCGCAAAACGGCGGCGAAAGAGCTTATGCGCCAAACGATCGCGGAATTGAACGGTATGGGGATGCCGCACGCCGCAATGGAAACGGCGTTTACCGAGATCCCGAAGGAACAGCTGTCCGAGACAGGCATCGACTCTGCGATGTTCCTGCTGTCCGCCAACCGCGGCGAGCCCGTCAAGCCGCTGATCAAAGTAGCAAGCGGCGGCGAAATGTCGCGCATCATGCTTGCCATGAAAGCTGCGCTGTCCGACGCGGACCGGATCGAAACGCTGATTTTCGACGAGATCGACACCGGTATTTCGGGCATGGTTGCAAACGCGGTCGCCGAGAAAATGCGGGCGCTCGGACGAAAGCATCAGGTACTGTGCGTGACGCATCTTCCGCAGATCGCGGCATATGCCGACACGCAGTATGTTGCGTACAAGTTCTCCGACGCCGAAAAAACACACAGCATTACGCGAAGACTGACCGAAGCGGAACGTCCGAAGGAGATCGCGCGGATCATGGGAAGCGGCGAAAACGATGCCGCAGCGATGGAACACGCGAAAAAACTCCTGCAAACGGCAAGATCCTGATTCTGTTTCCGAAAAGACCTCCGACGGAGGTCTTTTTTGTATGCTTTTGTTTATCCGGCACACGCTATCGAAAAAGGAGTTGAACACAATGAAACGCTTTGTACGAATCGTAAGCCTGCTCTTTGCAGCGGTGCTGCTTTCCTGGTATTGTCTGCCGCAGGTTTATCGGATACTGCATCTGCCGAACGCGGTCGATCCGAAAACGGATCTCTCGGCGCCGGCGCTCGCTGCCGAAACACAAAATGCAAGGCTTGTCCGCGAGAGCGGCGACGAGCGCATCGCGGAATCGTCCGATCAGACAGCGAGTATCACGCTGCTCGGCTTTTTGCCGCTGCGTTCCGTGACGGTTTCGTCGCACCGCAGAACGGTCAATCTCGGCGGAAAAGCGGTCGGAGTGGTACTGAAAGCGCAGGGCGTGCAGATCGTCGGTTTTGAAAAGATAGAAACCGATGCGGGGGAGGTATGTCCGGCAGTTTCGGCAGGGCTAAAAGAGGGAGACATGATCGTAGCGCTCAACGGGCAGACGGTTACCGATTCCGAATCCTTTGCGAGGCTTTGCGCAGATGCGGACGGGACATGTGATCTCCGTTATCTGCGTGAGGGGAAAACGTATCATGCCCCGGTCGATTTGGCTTCGGACAGAAACGGAGAACACCGGATCGGCGCATGGGTGAGGGACAGCACGTCCGGCATCGGAACACTTTCGTTCTATGACAACGCTTCCGGCGCATTTGCGGCGTTGGGACACGGCGTCGCGGATGTGGACACACAAGTGCTCATTGCTCCGGCGACGGGGTTTTTGACCGATGCGGCGATCCTTCGGGTCAGAAAAGGCGACGGCGAGAACGCAGGGGAACTGATCGGACAGTTTTCCGTTGATCGCGCGGATGCGATCGGATCGGTCGACCGCAACACGGTATTCGGGATCAGCGGCAGATTGACCGCGTTTCATGATCCGGATGCACGCATTGTTGAGATTGCTTCCTCCGGCACGGCGCACAGAGGGGACGCCTATATTCTGTCCGACGTGGACGGAAGCGTTTCGGCATATTCGGTCAGCGTGATCCGCCTTGATGTACAGTCTTCGCCGGAAACACAGGGAATGATGATCGAGATCACGGATCCGGTACTGCTTGAAAAGACAGGCGGTATCGTGCAGGGCATGAGCGGAAGCCCGCTGATCCAGGACGGACGCCTTGTCGGCGTTGTTACACATGTATTTTTGAGTCACCCGACACGAGGATACTGCCTGTATGCCGAACGAATGGCAGGCGAGCTTCTTCCGTAATACCGTCGTTTTTCATTAATTTACCGTTTTTCGACACAATAAACTGGTAGATATTTCCGGCTGTATCGGTCAGAATGGAGATGTAAAAGGGGGGAGACAGATGCGGGTTCTTTTGCTGACAGCCGATCGCAGAACGGCACGGGCATATGCGGAAGCAGCTGAAGAAACGGGGCTGCTGCGTCTGCATACGCTGAAAAACACGGCGCAGGTTCTGGAACGGCTGTTTCGCGATCCGTTTGACGCGCTGCTGAGCGAGGATGTCTCGATCCTGCTTCCGCAAGTACGAAGATGCGCCGTTCCGTGGCCGGAGCATCTGTTTCTTTTGAGCGACAGAACGATCGAATCCCTGCGCCTGCCGGAATACCTGACGTTCTGCTTTTCGAAAGACAGCGATCCGAAAGCGGTATTGGCGCGGATCGCGCGATTTCC
Source organism: uncultured Clostridia bacterium (assembly GCA_947168855.1). Lineage (GTDB taxonomy): Bacteria > Bacillota > Clostridia > Christensenellales > CAG-138 > UBA3792. Next base: position 277,899 of record CAMVNO010000001.1, on the reverse strand, counting down.
GAACGGAAAAAGCCGGAAGGGCAGTGCAGAAGAAACGATCTCACGCTTTTTGCGGCAGATCGGCGTACCGGTCTTTCTGAACGGATTCGATTATCTCAGAACGGCGCTGGGACTGATTCTTTCGCAGGGCAGCATGACGGACGTCAAATCAATTAACCAAGTCTATTCCATTCTGTCGATGATTTACGGGATCAGCGCATACGTCGCGGAGCATGCGATTCGTCATGCGATCGACGCGGCATGGATACGCGCCGATACGGGCATGCTGGAACGGCTGTTCGGATATACCGTCCGACCGGATCGCGGCGTACCTTCCAATGCGGCGTTTTTGTTTCGTGCGGCAGATCATATCAGATTAAAGGAGAAGGGGGAAGTATTATGACGTTGGAGGAAATGACTGAAATGGAGGAAACGCTGCGGTCAAAGTACAGCGACCCGGATGCGCTGCTGGATGCGACAATCAACGCGGTGATGCGCGCATTGTGCGTACCGGCAAAACTGCTCGGATATCGCTACATCTTTCTTGCGGCGCGGTTTATCCGTACCCGGCCGCCGCTGCTGCGATCCACGACAAAGAAGGAACTGTATCCGTATCTCGAACAATGCATGAACACGACGAAACCGATGATTATGCGTACCATGCACTATGCGATCGAACGCGCATGGAAACGAGCCGATCCCGAGGTGCTGTATTCCTATCTCGGCTTGCGCGGCAGGAATCTCAAAGATCCGCCGGGCAATCTCGAATTTGTCTATCTCATTGCGGAACGTGTGCGTCTGATCATCGGGGATCCGATGTGGGAGGAGCATTACAGACGCGTTATGGCGGAAGCGAAGCAGATCTATCCGTGGCTAAACTGATTGACGAACCGATACCGATATGCTAAAATTATATAAAATACGTAATAGAGGTATCGACATGAAAAAGAGAGCAATTTTGATCGTGCTTGACAGCGCCGGTATCGGCGCGCTGCCCGATGCCGCAGACTTCGGCGACGTCGGCGCCAACACGATCTGCAACATCTTTGAAAAGCGCGGACGTCTCGACGTTCCGAATATGCGCAAGCTCGGTCTTGCACACATCGACGGCTGTCGACTGCCGAAGGGCGATGAAGAGCTGATCGGCAGCTATGCCAAATGCGCGGAGCAGACGCATGCAAAGGACACGACCTGCGGGCATTGGGAGATGGCGGGACTTGCGCTGGACGAAGCGTTCAAGACGTATCCGAACGGCTTCCCGCAGGCGTTCATGGACGCGTTTGAGCAGCGCATCGGCAGAGGAACGCTCGGCAACGTTGTCGCCAGCGGCACACAGATCATTCAGGAGCTCGGCGACGAGCACGTCCGTACAGGAAAACCGATCATCTATACAAGTGCGGACAGCGTATTTCAGATCGCCGCACATGAAGAGATCATTCCGCTGCCGGAGCTGTACCGGATCTGCGAGATCGCACGCGAAATGCTCACCGGCGAATACCTTGTCGGCCGCGTGATCGCACGACCGTTCCTCGGCGGGAACGGGGAATACAAGCGCACCGAGAACCGCAAGGATTATGCCGTTGCGCCCTTTAAGGATACAATTCTCGACGGGCTTTGCGCAAAGGGAATGGACGTCGTCGGAATCGGCAAGATCGAGGATATCTTCTGTCACAGAGGCATTACGACCGTCGATCATACCAGGAACAATCCGGACGGAATCCGCACAACACAACGGTTTCTGGACGCGGGAACGGGAGATTTCATCTTCACAAACCTTGTGGATACCGATATGCTCTACGGACACAGAAACGACTGGGAGGGTTATGCAAAAGCGCTCGAATACTTTGACGCGCATCTTCCGGAAATGTATCTTTCCATGCAGGAAGGCGATATCCTGATGGTAACCGCAGACCACGGATGCGATCCGACGTTCCCGGGAACGGACCACACGCGCGAATACATTCCGCTTCTGATCTGCGGGCGTCACATCCGGCACGGCGTCAACCTCGGCGTGCGGAGCCGTTTTTCCGACATCGGCGCAACGATTTATGAATACCTGACCGGTGAAACCTGGCGGGAAGGCGAATCATTCTTAAAGGATATCTGGGAGGACTGAAATGACGGACATCATGAGCATCATCAACAACGCAGCCGCTTTGCTGAAGGAACAGGGCGCGGACAAGGCGACGATCGGTCTGATCCTCGGCAGCGGACTCGGCGATTATGCGGAAACGCTTGACAATAAGCGCTTCGTGAACTACGCAGACATCGAGGGATATCCCGTGTCCGGCGTCGTCGGACATAAGAACCGGTTTGTCATCGGCGAGAAATACGGGAAAACGATCATTGCGATGCAGGGGCGGTTCCATTATTATGAGGGATATCCGCAGGCGCTGCTTTCGCTCGGTGTACGCACCATGAAAAAGCTCGGCGTCGGGAAGCTGCTTGTGACCAACGCAGCCGGCGGCGTCAACATGAACTACCATGCGGGCGATTTGATGGTGATCTCTGATCATATCAATCTGTCCGGCTCGAACCCGCTGATCGGGAAGAATCTGGACGAATTCGGACCGCGCTTTCCGGATCAGAGCAACGTTTACGACAAAGACCTGCGCGCAAAGCTTATAGACCTGTCCATACGCAACGGGATTCCGATGCAGGAAGGTGTTTACCTTATGATGTCGGGTCCCTGCTATGAAACACCGGCGGAAATCCGCATGGCGCGTATCATCGGTGCGGATGCGGTCGGCATGTCCACGATCCCGGAGACCATGTGCGCGGCGCACTGCGGCATGAAGGTCGTCGGCGTCAGTCTGATCACGAACATGGCGGCAGGGGTGCTGGATCAGCCGCTGTCGCATGCCGAGGTTACCGAAACGGCGGCAAAAGCGACCGTAAAATTCACCGCGCTTGTCGATCTGATCCTGCGCGATCTCTTCTGAACCGAATAAAATAATACGGCTGCCGCTTCTGCGCGGCAGCCGTTTTTGTCGGAATCGGGTTATTTCTTCTGCGAATTTGCTTTCGGTTCTTCTTCATCAAATACGAATGCACTGGAAGGCATCGAAGAACCGGAGCTCTGCTGCTCTCTTGCTTTCTGCAGTTTTTCCTTGTCGGTAAACTTGCGCGTACACAGGAACAGCGCGATCAAACCTACCACAGCGAGCCCCAGAAATACGTAGTTCAAAACGGACAGAAGCTTTATGCTCAGGACATTGTAAAGCTTGGAGAGGAAGGAGCCGTCGTTGACATCGGAACGCACATTTCCGATCGAGGACAGATAGACGACATGACCGGCTGCATTCTCGGCGTCGGTTTCGGCATAGACCGGGTTCCCTGCGTCGTCGATCAGCTCCGTTTGACGATAGTATTTCGAATAATCCACGGTGGTTCCGCCGCAGCTCATCAAGCCGCCGCTTACCCGAGGAAATTTTTCCGTGTCATTCTGATAGACTTCATACGCCTTGTTGATGAAGGCGGAAATCTCGGTAATATCCATCTTCTGATCATCCACGGAATACGGACCGTAGGTCACCTGCTGCTGGGTGCCGGATGCACCCATGCAGGACATACCGCCGGAGGCGGATTGCGTTGCGGTATAGGTCAGCGTACCGTCCTCCAGAAGATCGGAGAAATTGTCCTTATACGCATCGGTCACTTTGTAATAGGTGAGCTTGCTGCTGAAGAGAGCCGTTTCCAAACCGTTCACGGCCGCCATGAGCAGCATGATCGCGGCAAGCGCAAAATACAAAGCGCGCATGATCTTCTTCGCCTTGTCCTTGCAGTCGTCTTTGAAATTGTCCATCGAAAAGAGCCTGCCGCTGCCTTTGATTGCGCCGACAAGTACGTATACGCCCATCGCGAGCAGAAGAATCGGAAAAAGTAAACCTAAACCCATTTGTGTTCTCCTTTGTTGTAATGATATGCAGATCGAAAGGCTTACAGCTTTTTGAGCTTTGCGCCGTCCTTGGTGTCTTCAACGGCAAAGCCCATTGCCTTGAGCTGCTCGCGGATCTCGTCCGCTTTCGCCCAATCCTTCGCCTTTTTTGCTTCCTTACGCGCGTCTAAAAGCGCGATTGCTTCTTCGGGGAAGTCTTCTTTCTTTTCCTTAACGACAAGCCCCAGAACACCGTTCAGCTCCGCGTAACGTTCCTTGACGGCTTCGATCGCGGCTTTGGTATGCGCGCCGGTGGCAAAAATGTTGATCCAACGGGCAAAATCGAACAGCACGCCGAGCGCATCGGCGGTATTGAGGTCATCGTCCATTGCTTCGTTGAACCGATCGCGGAATGCATCGAGCTTCGCGACTACTTCGGAATCGTCGGCGGATTCGTCAATTGCCGTATCGAACAAACGGTCGCGCGCAGTATAGAGCCTGTTCAGGCTTGCAACGGTTTGTTCCATCAGCTCGCGGGAGAAATTGACCGGATTGCGATAATTGGCGGTCAGCAGGAACATACGGACCGCCTCCAGATCGTATTCCTTGGCAATGTCGCGCACGGTAAAGAAATTGCCGAGGGACTTGCTCATCTTTTGATTGTTGATGTTGATATAGCCGTTGTGCATCCAGTAATGCACGAACGGTTTGCCGGTTGCGCCTTCGCTCTGCGCGATCTCGTTTTCATGGTGCGGGAAAATGAGGTCCATTCCGCCGCCGTGAATGTCGAACGTTTCGCCGAGATACTTCATGCTCATTGCGGAGCACTCCACGTGCCAGCCGGGACGGCCCTTGCCCCACGGGGAAGGCCAGCTCGGTTCGCCGGGCTTTTCGCCCTTCCAGAGCGCAAAGTCCAAAGGATCGCGTTTCTGTTCGGTGGGGGAGATGCGTGCGCCGTTTTCCATGTCGTCGATGTCCTGACCCTTGAGCTTGCCGTAGGCCGGGAAGCTGCGTACGGCAAAGTATACGTCGCCGTTTTCGGTGGCGTAAGCGTGTCCCTTTTCGATCAGCTTTTTGACGAGCTTGATGATATCGCCGATATGCTCGGTCGCGCGCGGATTGACCGTTGCGCGCTCGATGCCCAGCGCATCCGCGTCCTGATAATACTCTTTGATGAAGCGGTCGCCGAGCTCCTTGACCGTCGTGCCTTCTTTGTTGGCACGGTTGATCATCTTGTCGTCGATATCGGTGAAATTCTGCACGTATTTTACCTTGTATCCGCGATACTCCAGATACCGGCGCATTGTGTCGAACACGACAAACGGACGCGCGTTTCCGATATGAAAATAATCGTAAACCGTCGGACCGCATACGTACATGGAGATCTCGCCTTCCCTGATCGGAACAAGCGGCTCCTTCCTGCGTGTCATGGTGTTATAAACCTGCATCATTTTCTCCTTGTACGGTCACACGAATGCCGCACAGCAGCATTCGTCGCCGAAGAATTGGAATTCCTATCTATAATATGGAAAAACCGTGGTTTTGTCAATAAGGATTTGACGAACGCATGTTTTTGTACTATAATCTAAAGTGAATAATAATCCGAAGCTGAATTTTGGAGCTTCGGTCGACTGTACCGGCTTTCCGGACATTCATTTCATCAAATACGATCCATGCGGAGGATGATTTATGAGGCGTTTGTTATCTGCAATCATTGTGTTCATTTTGATTTTTGCGATTCCGGTCGCTTCCGTCGAAGCGGCGGGAAACGCGGAGCTCGGCGAGATGCTGCTCACAGCGGATAAAGTGCAGGGAAATGCGGGCGATATCATTAAGGTGAATTTCTACCTGTATCCGAACCTTCCGGACGGCAGAAGGCTGGATTCTATTTCCGGCTCGATGAAGTACGATCCCGAATTTGTAACGCTCGGAGCGATCAATCTTGAGGATAAAGAGGAAAACCTCGTAACCTTCATGAAGATCGGAAACAAAACCGTTTATGATTTTCAGCATAATATCGTAGAACCCGGCGAGATGCGGTTTGCCTTCCTGAGCGTTTACGGAGCGGAGGCGGAGGGCTTCTGGTTCCAGGCGGAATTCCGCATCGAAAAGGAAGGCGCGACCGATTTCGTATTCAACGGGATCAGTTATTCCGGCGTCGGTGAGAATTACAACAGTATGTCGTTTTACCTCGAACCGCAGTCGGTCGGCGGCATCTATACAGAGGGACAGGAAATCCCTTCGGACGGAGCCGCAGGGGAGACGTTCAAGCCTCTTGAGCCGGATGTCGATACGCCGGCTCCTGTGACCCCCACGCCGAAGCCGAGCAACAACGGACAGCCCGTTCCGATTACCACAAAGCTTCCGGCCGTTTCTGCAAAGCCTTCGAACGACAATACCGGCATTGTGACGCCCGGACCCGCCGTTACGTCCATGCCGATCACAACACCCTCGAATCAGATCGGAAAAACGACGCCTGCCGGCACAACGCCCGAAGGAAAGATCGTCTCGACTGCTCCGACGTCCGATGCGACTCCGGATGCGTCGCCGGAGTCCGGTTCGGATCCGGTTGCGGAGATCCCGGAAACGACGGATTCGCCCCTGACTGTCATCGGAGAAGAATCGGGCGAAGCCGGGACGCAGACGACTCCACCCGATCCTGAAAAGAATACGGTAGATGAAGCCCCGGCGCAGCGAACAAACATGCTGATCGTAATCGGAGTGATCGTCGGCATCGTTGCCGTCATCGGTCTCGGCGCGATCGCGATCATTCTGGTTCTCAAACGCCGCAGGATGGAAGACTGATCCAAACGCTTACATCGGAAAGCTCTCATTTTTGAGAGCTTTCTTGCGTTTTGTGAAGAACTGTTGTATAATGAACGGGTTTAGAAAAGGAGGTTGGATAAGATGCGGCGAATCAATACGCGGGAGCTTACGTTTGCCGGCATGTTTGCGGCATTGGCGGTGCTGCTTTCGATTTATCCGTTCACATTTTATCTGCCGGATTTCAGCCGGATCACCTTTCGGGAGATCCCGATTTTTCTTTGTTCCTTCACGCTCGGTCCCATATGGGGCGGGCTGTGCGCGCTCGTATCCGATCTGATCGGCACATTCATCAGCAATTCCGGCAACGCGTGGAATCCCATGTTTGCGCTTTCGGCGGTTTTGTCCGGCGTGCTTCCGGGCATCCTGTTCCGCTATGTGCTGAAAAAAGAAAAACTGACGCTTGCGATCACACTGTCGATCGTGCCGGTCAACATTGCGGTTTCTTTGTTCTTAACGACGTTCTGGTTTCAATTGCTCGGGTTCACAGGCGGCATGCCATTTTGGGCGTATTTGCTGATTCGGCGGCTGTGGCTGGTTGCGGCCATGACCGTGATACAGATCCTGGTGATCAGAGCACTGTATCCGGTTGTTCAAAAGTGGCTTCAGAGAGGAGATCATTCATGACATACGAGGAAGCGATCGCATATATTCACGGCATGTACTGGCGCGGATCAAAGCTCGGACTGGTCCGCGTTACGGAGCTGTGTGCGCTTTTGGGAAACCCGCAGGATCAGCTGCGGTTTATCCACGTTGCCGGCACGAACGGCAAAGGCTCTACCTGCGCGATGCTGTCAAAAATCCTTTGTGCGCAGGGATACCGCACCGGACTGTTCGTTTCGCCGTTTGTCGACCGGTTCAACGAGCGCATCCAGTTCAACAACGAACCGATCGCGGACGATGAGCTTGCCGAGATCATTACGGAGATCGCGCCGGTCGTCGAGACCATGGAGAACGCTCCGACCGAATTTGAGGTTATCACGGCAGCCGCGTTTTTATACTATGTCAGAAAGAACTGCGACTATGTCGTGCTCGAGGTGGGTCTCGGCGGAGAACTGGATTCCACCAACATCATACGTACGCCGCTTCTGTCGATCATAACGGCGATCGACTACGATCATATGCACATTCTCGGCGATACGATCGAAGAGATCGCAAGCGCAAAAGCGGGCATCATCAAGGACGACGGAACGGTTCTGTTTTACGGAGAGCATCCGAACGCCCTTCCGGTGATCGAGAAAGCCTGTGAAGCGCATCATGCACAACTGCATATCGTCGATCGGTCCACGCTCAGGGAAGGCGCCTATGATCTGCACGGACAGACGTTCGATTATCGCTCGTATCGCGATCTGCGCCTCGGACTATTGGGCAGATACCAAATGAAAAACGCCGCCACAGTGATTGATGCTGTGGAACTGCTTCGCGAAAAGGGCGTCGCTGTTTCGGAGAAAGCATTGCGCGAGGGGTTGGCGGAAACGGTCTGGCCGGCGCGATTTGAATTGCTGCGCGAGGATCCGCCGTTCTTTGTCGACGGCGGGCACAACCCGCACGGCGTTCGCGGTACGGTGGATACCTATCGGCGTCTGTTCCCGGATCGGAAAGCGAAGATCATCATGGGAATGATGCGGGACAAGGACGTATCGCAGTCGATTCAGCTGCTGCTGCCGATTGCCGAGGAGTTTTATACGGCAACGCCCGATAACGACCGCGCGATGCCGAGCGAGGAGCTTGCCGCGCTGATCCGCTCGTTCGGGGCAAACGCAACGCCTTTTTCCACCGTTGCCGACGCGATCGAAACTGCCGCGCGCGGAGATAAACCGGCGCTTGCCGTCGGTTCGCTGTACATGGCAGGAGAAGTGCATGAAGCGTTCCGCACATTGATGAAGATGGGAAAGTTCGAAGAATGAAGCTCCTTGCACTTGATATAGACGATACGCTGGTCATGACCGGCAAGCTCCCGAGCGAACGGCTGAAACGGGCCATTCGTCTTGCGGAGAACAACGGCGTGACCGTCGTTCTCGCCACGGGCAGGGGATTTCTCGGCACAAAAAAGATCCGGGAATCGCTGTCCGTTTTCGGTCCGCTGATCCATTACGGCGGCGCTGTGATCAGCGACGGCAGAACGGGCGAACACCTGTTTGTGAATTATCTGCGTCCGGATGATGTGGTTACGGCGTTCGCGATCGCCGACACGTTCGACATTCACGCGCAGATCTATGAGGAGGATACGGTCGTATTCCGCCGCGAAAACGCCTTTACGAAGCAATATACAAGCATTCTGAACCTTCCGTATATTGTCGATCCGCAGCTTTTGTTCCGTCCGCTTGACAGTATCCCGAAGGTGCTGTTTGCCGTCGATCCGGCACAGGAAAAGGAATTGTACCGCGAGATCCGTGCGCTGCTTCCGAACCACCTTTCCGTTCTCTGTTCAAAACCCGGTTTTATTGAGATCGGATCGGTTTCGTCCACAAAGGGAAAAGCACTCGAAAAGGTTGCGGCGATGCTCAACATCCCGCGGGAAGAGGTCACGGCGATCGGCGACAACACGCTCGACCTTGATATGATCGAATGGGCGGGCACGGGCGTGTGCGTTGAAAACGCCAACGCACTCGTCAAAGAAAAAGCCGATCTGATCATCGGATCGTGCGAGAATGACGGCGTCGCGGAATATCTCGAATCGTTCTTTGCATCATAAAAAGGAGCCAAGGTGCTCCTTTTTTGCTGTGCAAATCATAGGTCGACATGATCGGAAAACGGCGGGGTAAAGGATCGCCCGACGCTTGTCAGATCCTGAGTGAACACATTCGTAAAGCCGAGCGAGATACAATGGTCCAGCGCGCTTTCATACTCGCGCTGCGTCAGGGGACGGTCGAGCGGTTTCAGCCTGCATTCGGGGATCGGCGTATATTGCGACATCAGCGAGATCGGACAGTCGACGCCGAAGCGATCCCTGATCGCGTTCAGCACGTTTCGCGTATCGAATACACAGCCGGGCAGCACAAGGTGGCGGATGCGGACGCCTTTTACCGCAATCCCGTTTTCGTCGGTTATCATGGGTCCGACCTGACGGTACATCTCGGAGATCGCTTCGATCGCCGTTTCGAAATAGTCGGAAGCACGGGAAAATTGCAATGACAGCCGCGGATCGACGTACTTGAGATCGGGAAGATAAATATCGACGAGCCCTTCATATGTGCGGATTGTTTCAACGGTTTCGTATGCGTTCGTATTATAGACGACAGGGATCGAAAGCCCGTTCTCTTTTGCAGTCTTTAGCGCGTCCGTGAGCGATTCGCGGTGCGGCGTCGGCGTGACGAGGTTGATGTTGTGCGCGCCGAGCGCCTGCAGTTTCAGCATGGTTTCCGCAAGGCGGGGGACGGAGAAGACCTCTCCGAGCGTGCCGTTCTGCAGGACCATGTTCTGACAGAAGATGCATTTGAGATTGCATCCGGAAAAGAAGATCGTTCCGCTGCCGTGCGTTCCGCTGATGGAAGGCTCCTCGTCAAAATGAAGCGCGGCACGAGCAACGCGCACAACAGAAGAACAGCCGCAAAACCCGGTTGCAGCTGTTCGATCGATTTTGCAGTTGCGGGGGCAGATATTGCACGCCATCAGCCGAATACCCGCCTTGCACAGACAAAATTGCGATACCAGTACGAGGAGAAGGAGCTCTGTACAACCTGCCCTTTACTGGCGCTGGCATGAATAAATTTGTTGCCGCCGATATAGATTGCCGTATGATTCACGCGATCGCTTGTATCGCTCTTGAAGAAGAGCAGGTCGCCTTTTTTCAGCTTGTCGGTCGAGTCGATCAGCGTCCAGCTGTTATTTTCGGAATAGGAATGCGCGCTGCGGCGGCTGACGCTGACACCTGCCTTGGTGAGACAATAGTAAACAAGACCGGAACAATCGAAGGAATCGGGACCTTCGTCGCCGAGAACATACGGATCACCGATCTGATTCTGCGCGCAGCGGATGACACCATCGACGCTGTGCGCGTAGCTCGAGTCGTCATGAGAAGGTCTGGTCGTGGGCGATGGGGTAGCCGTCGGTTTCGGCGTTTTGGTCGGCTTCGGCGTCTTCGTCGGCTTCGGCGTAGGCGTTTTGGTCGGCTTCGGCGTCTTCGTCGGCTTCGGTGTAGGCGTCTTCGCCGGTTTCGGTGTAGCCGTCTTATTCGGCTTCGGGGTAGCCGTTTTAGTCGGTTTCGGTGTAGCCGTCTTATTCGGCTTCGGCGTAGCCGTCTTGTTCGGTTTCGGCGTAGCCGTCTTGTTCGGCTTCGGCGTAGCAGTCTTATTCGGCTTCGGCGTCGGAGACTTCGTCGGCTTCGGCGTAGGCGTCGGGGTCGGCGTCGGCGTGGGTGTCGGCGTAGGCGTTGCCACGGGAACGGCATGGTCGGAATACAGAAGATCCCAGTCGTCTCGCGTAATCTGACCATCTGCCTCAACATTGTTTTTCAACTGAAACTGCAGGACGGCTTCTTCTGTATTCGGACCGAAATAACCGGTAATACGATCGTTGTAGTACCCAAGGTCTCTCAGCTGCCGTTGTATGCTTTTAACGTCGGAACCGTTATCGTTCAGCTTGATCCGGTATTCCTGCGCATCGTCGGAAAAGAGCATTTCCTGCAGCGAGGCGGAAGCGATGCCGTTTTGTTCGGAATCGGTTGCGCGCTGAAACAGTGCTACCGCATTTCTTGTCGATTCATTGTAAAGCGTTCCGGGCTCGTCGGCTTCCATATAGCCGAGATCCATGAGCTTTTGCTGCAGCGCGGAGACATCGGCGTTATCGTCGTTTAATTGCAGCGTTGAGTAATGCGAAAGAGCGATTCGGTTATCTGTTGGCGCAGGCGACGGAGTCGCGGACAATGTGGGCATTGCAGCGAGAGGATCCGGCGTTGTGCCGTGCAGAGAAACGGAGTCTTCTTTTGCCGTCAGGTATGTGGATTCCGTATTTGCGGAGGGGAACGGAGAGTTTTCATGATCACGCAGAAGCAGAAACAGCCCGAAGCTGCACAGCACAGCCGCAACCGCCAATGCGATCACGACGCGCAAAGCGACCGGCATGGATCTGCGCTTTTTCCCGGGAAGAAGTTTGATCTCTTTCTCCATCGTTCGACTCCTTTCTCAACGTAATTATAGCATACCAATTGCAACATAATCTTGAAATTTATATAAATTATTTCCAAACATAAAAAGATGTGTTATAATACTCTTGGAGATATGGCTTTATTAACTGTAGAAAACCTGAAAAAGACATTTGCGGACCGAACGCTATTTTCGGACGTGTCCTTTGAGATCCGTCCGGGAGAGCGCGTCGGTCTGATCGGCGTAAACGGAAGCGGCAAAACGACGTTGATGCGAATCCTGATGGGAAAGGAACCGTACGACGGCGGGTCTTTCGGCATGCGGCAGGGAACGAAGCTGTCCTATGTGGAACAGATTCCGAAGCTCGACAGCGATACAGACCTCTATTCGTTTACGCTCGAAGCATACCGGCCGCTGCTGGATCTGGAAGCCGAGGAAACGCGCATTCTGAAAAGGCTCGAACAGGACGATGCAAACCGGGACCGCCTGATCGAAAGACAGGCGGCGATCGTGGATACCCTTTCGCGCGAAGGAGGCGCGACGTTCCGTGCGTTGACGCGTTCGGCGCTCCTGGGACTCGGGTTTCCGGAGGAGGACCTTTCCCGTTCGATCTCGTCGTTTTCGGGCGGACAGATCAGCAAGGCGATGCTCGCCCGTGCGATTCTTTCGCAGGCGGATCTGCTTTTGCTGGATGAGCCGACGAACAACCTTGACGTTACGGCGATTCGTTGGCTGACGGATTATCTGCGCCAGTTCAAGGGCGCAGTTTTGGTCGTTTCCCATGACCGCGCGTTTCTGGACGATACGGTTACGCGTATGCTGGAACTGCAGCACGGAAGGATTTGCGGAACGGCGGGCAACTATTCGCGGTATATGGAGCTCAAGATGGATGCGCGCGAGCTCGCGAAAAAAAACTATCTGCGCAAGCAAAAGGAAATTCGCCGCATCGAGGGGATCATCGAACAGCAGAAACGCTGGAATCAGGAGCGCAACTATGTGACGATCGCTTCCAAACAGAAACAGATCGACCGCATCAGGGAGGATATGGTAGAACCCGAGCGCGATGAAAAGTCCATCGTCTTTCGATTTCCGACGCCGGCGCCGACCGGCAACGAAGTGATCGGACTGTACGATCTCGGTATGCGTTTCGGCGAGCAGCGTCTGTTTTCACATCTGAACGGCATGATACGGGCGGGGCAGTGCGTATGTCTGATCGGCGCAAACGGATGCGGCAAGACGACGCTTTTGAAGATCCTGACAGGCAGCCTCCATCAGACGGAGGGTACATACAAGATCGGCGCAGGGGTACGCATCGGCTATTTTGCGCAGAACACCTATGAACTGAACGACGCGAACACCGTGATCGAAGAACTGGACGAAACGTTTCCGCTTATCGAACGGAATACGCTGCGCGGATACCTCGGGATGTTTCTGTTCAAGTACGACGATATCGACAAGCGCATCGGCACGCTGTCCGGCGGAGAAAAGACGAGGATCCGGCTTCTGAAGCTCGTGCTGTCCGGCGCAAACGTGCTGATCCTGGACGAGCCGACAAACCATCTGGACATTGCATCCGCGGAAATGCTTGAGAGCGCGCTGGAGCAGTTTACGGGGACGGTACTGATCGTTACGCATGATCGGTATATGGTCAGAAGACTCGCCGACCGGGTGATCCTGATGACGCCGGACGGGCTTGTTGAGCAACAGGATGAGGGAGAGAATCTGTTTGAGCGCATCGTAGAGCGGAAGCCGGAGAAAGCAAAGCAAAGCGACAAAACAGAATCGGATAATCTCTTCCTGCGACGCAAAGAGAATAAACTGCAGCGTGCGAAGGCAAAGCAGGAGGTCCAAAGGATCGAACGTTTGATCGAACAAAACGACACGTCCAAAATGGAAGCGGAGTCAGCCCTGAACGACGCGCAGAAAGCGAACGACTATCGGAAAATGCAGCAGCTCTACGAGACGATCTCCGTACTCAATGCAGAAGAAACGGAGTTGTATGAACGCCTGGAACAGGCGGAAGAAGCACTGAAGCAAATTGCAGCGGAGGATGAACTATGATCTGGCATTATTTTCCCATCGGAATGCGCTTTCCGGTCGTTGACTTTTCGGATGAAACGCGGCGTGCTTGCTGGAAGATTGCTCTTTCCGCCGCGTTCGCTTCCGACGCATCGAAGACCGGGCTTTATGAAGCGTGCGAGACGTATGATCCGATTTCGCAGAGCCCCGTCTATATCTGCATTATTTGCTATGGCGGGATCAAACAGTCCCGTGCGGCGGGAGAAACGCTGCATTCGCTGGACGCGCTGATGACGCGTCTGTGCCTCTTAAAACCTCTGGTACAGGCAAACGATCTGGAAAGCTTCGGCCCGTATCCGATCCTCGCGGAAATTGATTCGCAGGGAACGATCCGACCGAACGAGAACGGCGCGGCGTTCATTCCGACAGAAGCGACGGTTCCGATGCGGCAAAGCGAAGGCTTCCGGATCCTGATCGCGCCCGATTCGATGAACGGTATCGGTGCAGAGCAGGTTTCCCGCGTGATCGGCACTGCCGCTGCGGATCACCGGTTCCGCGTACGGCGGCTGTCGATTGCTTCCGGCGGAAAAGGCACGGTACGCGCACTGGTTGCCGGATGCGGCGGACGATATGAAACGGTTGCCTGCGAAGACGGAAACGGCGAACGAAAGCAAATGCTTGTCGGTATACTTCCGGGCTTCGAAGCCGTGATCGAAGCGGCGGACGCCGCAGGCGATTCGCACGAAACGGAACAGACGCCGCCGAACGAAAAGCGGTCGAGCTTCGGAGTCGGGATGCTGATTCGCAAAACAATGGACCTCGGCTATCGAAAGATCCGGATCGCGCTCGGCGATGCTGCGAGTACCGATCTCGGACTCGGCGCGCTGTCCGCACTCGGCGTCCGGTTTACGGATTCGGAAGGAAACAGCGTTACACCGTGCCCGGAAACGCTGCCGATGATCAAACATGTCGATCGTACGGAGCTCGATCCTCGTGTTGCGCTTACCGAGCTGACGCTGCTGTATGACACGGATGTTTCGCTTATCGATGCGGAAGGGATCGGCGACTGCGGATCCGATCGCAATCTGACAGTGTCGCTTCTCGGCGGCGATCCCGCAGCGCCCGGCAGCGGCGCGGGAGGCGGACTCGGCTTTGCGCTTGCGTCCGTCGGCGGGAAACTGCATGCCGGCACGGAAATGATCCTTGATCGTATCGGTATCGGTCCGGCGATTCGGGAAGCGGACTTTGTGATCGTCGGTGATGATTGCTTCAATGCGCACAGCATCCGATCCGGCAGGGCGTCCGCTGCCGTTACAGAGCGGCTATCCGATGCGGATCGTCCGGGCTGCTTGTTTGTCCATGCACTTGGAACGGATCCGGACAAGCTCCTGAAAGATTTTCCGAAGCTTAAGGGTGTTGTCACGTGCGACGCCGACGAAGAATCGTATGACGTGTCGATCCTTCGTGCATTTGATCGCTCGATACTTCCGATGATCGGGAAAGACATTGCGAACCTCATAGAATTGTGATATACTATCCCATCAACATAATCAGGAGGAACTGACGTATGCGCATGGTCGATCTGATCGAAAAAAAGGTAAACGGCGGCACGCTTTCCGGCGACGAGATTCGTTACATCGTAAACGGGTTTACGGACGGTTCGATCCCGGATTATCAGATGTCTGCGTTTCAGATGGCGGTTGTGTTCAACGGCATGACGGATCGCGAGACCGCCGATCTGACGATGGCGATGATGCATTCCGGCGATGTCGTCGATCTTTCGGACCTGCGCGGCGTAAAGGTTGACAAGCATTCGACCGGCGGCGTCGGAGATACGACGACGCTCGTGATCGCTCCGCTTGTCGCGGCATGCGGCGGGACCGTTGCAAAGATGAGCGGCAGAGGGCTCGGGCATACGGGCGGCACGCTTGATAAGCTTGAATCCATTCCCGGCGTTTGCATTGAGCAGCCGATGGATCGGTTCAAAGCGATCGTAGACCGTATCGGCGTTGCTGTTATCGGGCAGACGGGGAACCTCGTTCCCGCAGATAAGAAAATGTACGCGCTGCGCGACGTCACCGCGACCGTGCGCAGCATTCCGCTGATCGCTTCAAGCATCATGTCCAAGAAGCTTGCCGCCGGCACGGACGCAATCGTTCTCGACGTCAAAACGGGGACCGGCGCGTTTATGCAGACGGTCGAGGAAGCCGAGAAGCTTGCGCATCTGATGGTTTCCATCGGAAAGCTGGTCGGACGGGAATGCGTGGCGGTCATCACCGACATGAACCAGCCTCTGGGACTTGCGGTCGGCAACGCGCTTGAGGTACGAGAGGCGGTGGAGCTGCTTTCCGGCAAGATTCCGGCAGGCGATCCGCTGTATGAGGTCTGCATGCTTCTGGGCGTTCATATGATGCGCGTTTCCAAACTTGCCGAGTCCGAAGTGGAAGCAAGGGAAAAGCTCGAATCTGCATTGCATTCGGGCGCAGGACTCGAAAAACTGCGTCAGATGATCGAAGCTGAGGGCGGCGATCCTTCGTATATCAGCCTCGACCGGATCAACGAGCTTTGCAAGGTCCGTACGATCCTCAATGTCTATCCGAAACGCGCGGGTTATATTTCCTCCATGAACGCCGAGCGGATCGGCACAGCCGCACAGATGCTCGGCGCGGGTCGCGCCACAAAAGAAGAGAGCATTGATCCCGCCGTCGGTCTTGTTATGAAAAAGCGCCTCGGAGATTTCATTCGTGCGGACGAACCGCTCTGCATCATGTATGTGAACGACGAGAGCAAGCTGAACGCAGCGCTTGACATGTTCCACAGCGCGTTTGCGTATTCCGACGCAAAGCCGGAGTACCGTCCGATGGTCTATGACGTCGTTCGCGCCTGATTTGAGCTGCAATTGAACGAACGACCGATACGGCGCACCCGACCCAGGGCGTGCCGTTTCGGGAAAGGGGAAATATGAACCGACTGCTTTTGGCAATCGACGGAAACAGCCTGCTGTTTCAGGCGTATCACGCATTTTTCAAAGTGAATCTGACCACGCGCGACGGCTTTCCCACCGGCGCGCTGAAGGGTTTTTTTACCAAGTT
This sequence comes from uncultured Clostridia bacterium, assembly GCA_947168855.1. Taxonomy (GTDB): domain Bacteria; phylum Bacillota; class Clostridia; order Christensenellales; family CAG-138; genus UBA3792. The sequence continues at coordinate 261,025 of CAMVNO010000001.1, read as the reverse complement.
TCTGGAGCTTCTGAAACAGGAACCGTCTCATGTGCTCGTTGCGTTTGACGTGCATCAGCCGACATTCCGGCACGAAAAATATGCAGACTATAAGCTCGGCAGAAAAGCGCCGGACGAGGACCTTAAAAAGCAGATGCCTGTCGTTCGGGAGCTTCTTCGAAGTATGGGCGTAGCAGTGATCGAGTGCCCGCGCTATGAGGGCGACGATATTCTCGGCACCTTTGCGCGAAAGGCAGAAGCCGCGGGTATGGATACGCTGATCGCAACGGGCGATCGCGATTCGTTTCAGTTGATTACGGAACGGACGCGCGTATATTACACCAAAGACAATTCGATCGTTGATATCGCAGCGCTGCGGGGAAAATACGGGCTTACGCCGGACCGGATGCGCGATCTGAAGGCCCTGATGGGCGACAGCTCCGACCATATTCCGGGCATATCCGGCGTCGGCGAAAAGACGGCGCTGAAGCTGCTTTCGGAATACGGCGATCTCGAAGGTGTTCTTTCGCATGCGCCCGAGGTAAAAGGCAAGCTCGGCGAGCGCCTTGTAAACGAAGCTGAGAACGCGCGTTTTTCCTATTGGCTCGGCACGATCGCGACCGACGCGCCGGTTTCCGAAACGCTCGACGACTGTTCGTTCGATTTTGAAAAGACGGGCGGCGCAAAGCAGAGGCTCTATGAATTGGAACTGAACAGTGTCGCCGATAAACTGCCGGGCGGAGAAGCGCCGGCACAGGAGGACGGCGTTCCGACGGTCGAGACCGTTGCGGTCACCGATCCGGAAAGCATGCGCGCTGCGCTCGATGCTCTGAAATCCTGCGATGTGATCGCCGTGACCGGTACGCCTTCGCTTGCGTTTGCAGGCAGCGCAGACCGCGCGTATGTACTGACGGCGGGCGAAACGCTGTTTGACGCGTGTATGGACGAGGAAGAAGCGTACCGCATGCTCGGCGCGTTTCTGCTTACGCACAAAAAACCGCTGCTTGCGTTCGACGCGAAAACGATCTTTCACCGCTGCGGCTTTGCCGCCGACGCGCTTCCCGAACTGCGCTTTGACGCGATGCTTTCAGACTATTTGCTGCAGAGCAACCGCCCGGTCGAAAGCTATGAAGTCCTGTGCCGTGCATGGCTCAAGGTTGAAAAGGCTAGCCCGGCGCATCTCTTTTCGCTTTATCCGCGGATGTCCCGCGAGATCGCGGACAACGGACTTGAAACGCTTGAGCGTGAAGTGGAACTGCCGCTTCTGAACGTACTGTTCGGAATGGAACAGACCGGGTTTATGACGGATGAAGCCGTGTTGCATGCGCTGCATGCGCGGTTTTCCGAAACGGCGACCGCCCTGGAAACACGGATCTATGAACAGGCAGGGGAGCGGTTCAATATCCTTTCCACGAAGCAGCTCGGCAGGATCCTGTTTGAAAAGCTCGGTCTGCCGTCCGGCAAAAAGACCAAAACGGGCTTTTCGACCGACGCCGATACGCTTGAGGCGATCGCGCCGCTGCATCCGATCGTCAATGATGTGCTGCAGTATCGCTTCCTTATGAAGCTGGACAGCACATTCGTCGAGGGACTGCTGAAGCAGCGCGACGCGAACGGTCGGATCCATTCCAGATTTATGCAGTGCGTGACGGCGACGGGACGCATTTCGAGCACCGAGCCGAACCTGCAGAACATCCCGGTCCGTACACCGGAGGGCAGAGAGATCCGCAAGGCGTTCATCCCGAGTGCGGGGAACGTACTGGTCGGCGCCGACTATTCCCAGATCGAGCTCCGCCTGCTTGCCCACATCAGCGGCGACGAAAGCTTTATTGCGGCGTTCAACAGCGGTGAGGACATCCACGCGCGCACGGCGGCAGAGGTTTTTCATGTTCCGCTGCAAAATGTCACGGCGGAACAGCGCAGCGCGGCGAAAGCGGTCAATTTCGGGATCGTGTACGGCATTTCCGATTTCGGATTGGCAAAGAATCTCGGCATTTCGGTTCCGACCGCCGCCGGATATATCCGCCGGTATTTCGAACGGTATCCGAAGGTTCAGGCATACCTGAAGGAGAGCGTCGCCCGGGCGAAGGAGCGCGGATATGCCGAAACGTTGTTCGGCAGGAAACGTCCGCTGCCGGAGCTTGCCGCAAGCAACTACAACGTGCGTCAGTTCGGCGAGCGCGTTGCCATGAACATGCCGATCCAGGGCACCGCGGCGGACATCATTAAGATTGCGATGGTCCGCGTCGACCGCGCGCTGAAGGAACGCGGGCTTAATGCAAAGCTCGTGCTGCAGATCCATGACGAACTGATCGTCGACACCCCGCGCGAAGAAACGGAACAGGTGGAACGGCTGATGCAGCAGACAATGGAGGGCGTGGCGGATCTTTCCGTGCGGCTTGTTGCCGATGCAAAATGCGGAGAAAGCTGGTATGAAACGAAATGACGCGTATTATCGGTATCACGGGCGGGATCGGTTCCGGAAAAAGCACGCTTGCACTTTGCTTCTTCGCTCACGGCATTCCGGTCATCGACGCGGATGAAATCGCCCGCTTCGCGCTGACGCCGGCATCCGAATGCTTTCCGGATGTGGCTGCGCTTTTCGGAAACGATGCTGTGAGATCGGACGGGACGCTGGACCGCGCGTATATCGCGAACAAGGTGTTTTCCGATCTGGCGTTGAGAAACGCGCTGAACGATATTGTACATCCTTATGTGATTCGGGAAATGATTCGTCGGACCGGGTCGTTGAACGCGCCGATCGCGGTATGGGATGTGCCGCTGCTGTTTGAGAGCGGAACGGATGCGTTCTGCGCCTGCACGATTGCGGTTTTATGCAGCGAAGAGATCCGGATCACCCGCGTCATGCAGCGCGATCGTCTGAATGAAGAAACGATCAGAGCGCGCATTCGGGCGCAGATGCCGGACGATGCAAAAGAACAGCTTGCCACATATACGATCCGAAACGAAGGGACGATTGCCGCATTCCGGGAGGAAGCGGATATACTGATTGAACAGATACGGGAGGAACTGCAGTGAGCGAATCGACCGCGGAAGAACCGCGCATGAGCAAAAAACAAAAGACAACGCTGATCGTGCTGGCTATGGTCATGGTTTGTTTAATCCTGACGTCTCTGATCGTGTTTTTGATTTTGCCGCAGGTTATGCGGGCGCGGTTTCAATTGAAGCATATTGATCTGATACAAAAATACTGCGAAGAATACGACCTTGAACCGTCTTTCGTCGCCGGTGTGATTTATACCGAAAGCAAGTTCCGGGAAGAAGCGGTAAGCCGCGCGGGGGCACGAGGACTCATGCAGATCATGCCTGCCACCGGAGAAGAGATCGCGGAAGCGCTCGGCGAGCCGTTTCATGTCGAGGACCTGTTCGATCCGGATACTTCGATTCGGTTCGGCTGTTATTATCTCAGACAGCAGCTGGACCGTTTCGATCAGAATGCAGCCGTTGCTTTGGCCGCATATAATGCGGGACCGAACAAGGCGGCGCTGTGGCTGTCGGAATACGGACTTGACAGCAAGGGACACATCGCGTATATTCCGTATGAAGAAACGCGCAACTATGTCAAGCGTGTGCTGCAGGCGCAGGAGAATTATGAAAATCTTTACAGGAATGAACTTGCAAAGAAAACGGAGGAATAAATGCTGATTTTTTGGATCGCTTTTGCCGTACTGGCATTGGATCAGATTTCCAAATACTGGATCGTTTCATCACATGTCATCGGTACGCTCGGCTACACAGGTTCGTTATACGATGTGTCTTCACTGCGCGCATTTCTGTCACAGAGCGCGGTCGCACAGCAGAATGCGATCCCGCAGGACGGTACGTTTATCGTTCTGAGTTTTACACCGAACGACGCGGCGCTCTGGGGACTCGGCAGCGGGAATCCGTGGGCGTCCAGGCTGCTGCTTGCCATGACGGCGGTTTTTATCTTTCTGCTGCTGTTCTTTACAATTCGCAGCGGCAGGAAGATGCCGAAGCTTTCGAGGGTGATTGCGGGTCTTCTCGTCGGCGGCTCGATCGGGAATCTGTACGACCGTATCGTGTTCGGATATGTGCGCGACATGATCTGCACAAAGTTCATCGACTTTCCGATCTTCAATATCGCCGATTCCGCAATCTGCATCGCGATCGCTCTGCTCGTTTTTGAAGCGTTCTTCCGAAAAATCGGAGTTTTCGAGTGCTTCGAGGATGAATTCCGTCTGTTGTTCCGCCTGCCGACGCGCGAAGAAGCCGCACAAAAGGCAAAGGAACGCAGGAAAAACAAAATATCGCGCTTTGAAGAACTGATTCCGGAGGACGAAGAGAAAACGGAGGAACCGCATGACGACGGAAACGATCCTGCTGATCGCGGAGACGGAAGCGCCGCGGATTGATGTGTTCCTTGCGGCAAATACCGAACTCAGCAGATCCAGACTGCAAAAACTGATCAAGGACGGGGCGGTCGAGCGGAACGGCAAGCTGTGCAAGGCAAACACGGAGATCAGAACCGGCGACGTCGTTCGTGTGCATGTTCCCGAAGAGACGGGAGGTCTGCTGCCCGAACCGGAAAACATACCGCTGGACGTGGTCTATGAAGACGAGGACATCGCCGTGATCAACAAGCCGAAAGGGATGGTTGTGCATCCCGCGCCGGGAAACCCGTCCGGCACGCTTGTCAACGCGCTTTTGTATCGCTTCCGTACGCTGTCCGGCGCAGGCGGCGACACAAGACCCGGCATTGTGCATCGCATCGACCGTATGACCAGCGGATTGCTTGTCGTTGCAAAGAACGATGCTGCGCATATATCGCTTGCAAAACAGTTTGCGCTGCATACTGCACACAGAGAATACCTGTGCATTGTTCATGGAAACCTAAAGGAGGACAGCGGCACCGTCGACGCGCCGATCGGACGTCATAAGACCGATCGAAAGCGTATGGCGGTGACGGAGGACGGGCGCCGTGCCGTCACGCATTGGCGCGTTTCACAACGATTCGGGACAGAGACGCTTTTGGACGTCTCGCTTGAAACGGGGCGTACACATCAGATTCGTGTGCACATGGCGTATATCAAGCATCCGATCGTCGGAGACGAGGTATACGGATCCGCAGCGCCGAAGCTCGGATTGACCGGTCAGGCGCTGCACGGATACCGCCTGACGCTCGTGCACCCGCGCACAGGCGAAACCATGACGTTCACCGCGCCGCTGCCGGACGATTTTGCATCTGCGATCCGGCGGCTCGGAGGAACGGTACCGGACATCCAATCAAAGTGAAATCAAACGAATCCGCGCCGCGGCTGCCGGATCGTGAATCAATAACGCCGAAGGAGAGACTGAAATGAAGAATTCCACACGAATGATCGCAATACTGCTGGCAGTCGTTTTGCTGCTCGGACTTTTCGGATGCGGCTTGCAGAGCAGACTTATCAATTGTACAAAATCGCTGATCGGCGAAAAACCGCAGACGACCGCACAGGCGGAAGCGACTGCAAAACCGACAGCGAAGCCTACGGAAGCGCCGAAAGAGCTTACGCCTGAACAGAAAAAGGCGGAAGAGGCTTTTCTGGCGCTTGACGAAGAAATGTTCCTCGATCAGGCAACCTCGGACATTACGTCTTTGGATCAATACTGCGAAAATCCAGCGAACTTCGGGATCGACGAGACGACCGTTCCCGTAACGCTCGGCGAATTCACGAAGGAAGCCAACGACGAATGGATTGAAAAATGCGTCGGATGGCGTGAGAAGCTGAACACGATAGATCGCAGCCTCCTCTCCGATCAGCTGCAGCTTGCGTATGACACCTATTGCCGCTATTTCGATATGGAGATCGAATCAAAGGATTGGTTCTACTGTTACGAGCCGCTCGACGAGTACGTCGGACTGCATATGAACATGCCTCTGTTTTTCGGACTCTATCTGTTCAAGGATGAAACCGATATTAAGAACTATTTGACGCTGCTTGCCGATATGCCGCGTTACTTCGGACAGGTGCTTGCGTTTGAGCAGGAGCGTGCAAACCGCGGCTTGTTTATGACGGAAAAGATGCTCGATACCATACTGGAGGACCTTGAAAAGGTTGCGGAAAGCGGGGAGACGAGTTTTTTGCAAAAGACGTTCCGGGAAGCAATGGCAGAGCAGGATTATCTCACGCCGGAACAGCGGGAAACCTATATTGCAAGGAATGATGAATTGGTCAGGACCGCATGGGCCGAAGCGTATCGGCTGCTTTACGACGGACTTGAAGCGCTTCGTCCGAAATGCCGTGCGCGCATCGGCGCATATGAACAGGGCGGCGATGCATATGCGTATTACTGCTGGAAAATAAAGGCGGAGGCGTCGAACAACCGCACGGTGGAAGAGGAGCTCGCATTTCTTGAAGAATGCAATTCTTCACTTTATATGACATTTATTTACACCGGTTCGAAATGCTATAATGACCTGCACGCAGGGAAAAAGATCACAGCCGGTTCGCTGGCTGCCGACGAATCGTACCTTAAAACGCTGATGCCGAAGATCGTTCCGCCGATGCCGGACGTAACGGTTACCTATACTGAGGTGCCCGAAGAGCTGCAGGACAGCTTTTCGCCTGCGGCGTATCTGACGCCGACGCTTGACGGCTATCGTCATAATATCATCCTTACGAATCCCAAGGATAAAAAGGATTACAGCATGTCTACGCTTGCGCATGAAGGCTTCCCGGGACATATGTATCAGTTTACCTACCAGTATGCGCTCGGCACAATTCCGAAGTATCAGCTGATGATCGAGAATAACGGCTATGCGGAATCGTGGTCGACAAACATGGAATGGAATATTGCGAAGATCAACGATTACGACAATATGGATCTGGCAATCGCATCATTCGCCGGCGAATATGTCAGCAATATTCTTGTGACGATTGTTTCACTGAAGGTTAACGGGCAAGGCGCTTCCTATGACGATATTTACAATTATCTGGAGCAGTGGGGAATCGAGGAAGATGATATTCAGGACATTTATGATTACGCCATTGATATGCCGATCTATTTCTTCAAATACGCCGGTGGCTTCTGCGAGTTGTTCGACCTGACCAACCGCTGCAGCAAAGGCGATCTCGTGACGTTCTTCACAGAGTATCTGCACTGGGGACCGAGCTACTTTGATTTGCTCGATGAACGGATGGAAGCATGGGCAAACGCTGAATAAAACGCTTGACATTCGTGAAAAAAGTGATAAACTGCATAAAAAGACTTTGAGAAAGAGGAGTATGCGCTTCGTCCGTCAGAGATCCGTTCCGCGGCTGAAAGAACGGTCGGTAGCGAATCGCAGAAGGTCGCTTTTGAGTCGATGCGGAGAATTCAGTAACCGCATCCGGCTATGCCCCGTTATCGGCAAAGAGAGAAACAGATTCGTCTGTTTAACAAAGGTGGTACCGCGAACGCTCACTTCGTCCTTTGACGAAGTGAGCGTATTATTTTGAAGGAGATGGTACAATGAATCTTGAAATGCCGAAAACCTATGACCCCGCGAGCGTCGAGCATGCGTGGTATGAAAAATGGGAGCGGAACGGCTATTTCCGCGCCGCGCCGAATCCCGACAAGAAGCCGTTCACGATCGTGATCCCGCCGCCCAATATCACGGGCAAGCTGCATATGGGGCACGCGCTGGACAATACGCTGCAGGACACGATCATCCGGTATAAGCGGATGTGCGGCTTTGAAACGCTGTGGCTTCCCGGTACGGACCATGCGTCGATTGCAACCGAGGTCAAGATCGTCGAAGCGCTTGCGCAGGAAGGCGTCACCAAAAAGGACATCGGACGCGAAGCATTCCTGAAGCGCGCCTGGCAGTGGCGCGCCGAATACGGCGGAACGATCGTCAAACAGCTGCGCAAGATGGGGTCGTCCTGCGACTGGGAGCGTGAACGGTTCACCATGGACGAAGGCTGCAACCGTGCGGTCGTGCGCGTATTCAAAAACCTGTATGATAAAGGATTGATCTATCGCGGCAACCGCATCATCAACTGGTGCCCCGACTGCAAGACGGCGCTTTCCGATGCGGAAGTTGAATACGAGAGCCAGGACAGCCATCTCTGGCATGTGCGCTACGACGCACCGGATAAGTCCTATTCGATCACCGTCGCGACCACGCGCCCCGAGACTATGCTCGGAGATACCGGTATTGCGGTGCATCCGGACGATCCGCGCTACAAGGATATCATCGGCAAGACCGTGATTCTGCCGCTCGTGAACCGGGAGATTCCGATCGTCGGCGATGAATACTGCGAGATGGAATTCGGCACCGGCGCGGTGAAGATCACACCGGCGCACGATCCGAACGACTTTGAGGTCGGCAAACGGCACAATCTGCCTGTGCTTCGCGTGTTCACCGATGACGGGCATGTCAATGAAGAAGGTGGTAAGTATTGCGGACAGGATCGCTTCGAATGCCGCAAGAACATCGTGAAAGACCTCGAGGAGAGCGGGAACCTCGTGAAAATCGAGGATTATACGCACAACGTCGGCACCTGCTACCGCTGCCATACGACGATCGAAACGATCGTTTCAAAACAGTGGTTCGTGGATATGAAACCGCTCGCCGGTCCCGCGATCGACATGGTGCGCTCCGGCAAAGTGAAGTTCGTGCCCGAACGGTTCGACAAGAATTTCTATCATTGGATGGAGAACATCCGCGACTGGTGTATCTCCCGTCAGCTCTGGTGGGGACATCGCATTCCGGTGTATTACTGCGACGACTGCGGCGGCATGTTCTGCGAAGAGACCGCGCCGGAAAAGTGCCCGAACTGCGGCGGCAAACTCCGGCAGGATGAAGACGTGCTCGACACCTGGTTCTCGTCCGGGCTGTGGCCGTTCTCAACGCTCGGCTGGCCGGAGGAGACGGAGGAACTCAAGTATTTCTATCCGACCGACACACTCGTGACAGGCTATGACATCATCACGTTCTGGATCTCCCGCATGATCACGTTTGCGGCGGAGGTCATGCATGAAGAACCGTTCAGGACGGTTTACGTGCACGGACTCGTGCGTGACGGCCTCGGACGAAAGATGAGCAAGTCGCTCGGCAACGGCATAGATCCTTTGGACATCATTGAGAAATACGGCGCAGACTCGCTGCGGTTCTCGCTTGTCACCGGCAACGCCGCAGGAAACGACATGCGCTTCTACACGGAAAAGGTGGAAGCGGCGAGGAATTTCTGCAACAAGGTCTACAACGCCGCACGCTTCGTGCTGATGAACATTGACGAGAATACGAAACCGGAGTTTGACGAGGACAAGCTCTCGATCGTCGACAAGTGGATTCTCGCGCAGCTCGATCGTACGATCCGCGACGTGACGGCGAATCTGGAAGCTTATGAGCTTAACCTTGCGGCCGAAAAGATCTACGACTTCATCTGGGGCACGCTGTGCGACTGGTATATTGAGCTTGCAAAGCCGTCCCTTTACAGCGACGACGCCGAAGAGAAAGCGCGCGTTTCGTCGGTGCTTCTCTATGTGCTGTCAACGTCCATGAAGCTGCTGCATCCGTTCATGCCGTTCATCACGGAGGAGCTGTATCAGCGCCTTCCGGGACATGAAGAAACGATTATGCTCTGCGACTGGCCGAAAGCGCCGGATACGCTGCGCTACGAATCGGAAGAAGCCTGCACGGAAACGCTGAAGGATGTGGTCCGCGCGATCCGCAACGTCCGCGCCGAGCGTAAGGTGCCGATGGGCATGAAGATCCGGGCAAAGCTGATTGTGCCGGATCCCAAAGCGTTCGGACCGGTTGAGAAACTGCTCGAAAAGCTGATCGGAGCAGAACGGATTGAGATTACAAACATGCGCGGCGACGTACAGAAGACCGACGTACATCTCGTTTGCAGCGGAGCGGAAGCGTATATCCCGCTTGCGTCGCTTGTAGATCTGAATGAGGAACGCGCAAGGATCGAAAAAGAGATCGAGCGCATGAAGGGCGAGGTCGCTCGCGCGGAAGGGAAGCTTTCGAATGAGAAATTCGTTTCGAAAGCGCCGGAAGCTGTTGTCAACGAGGAGCGCAGAAAGCTTGATGCGGCAAGAGAGATGCTTGCACGCCTGATCGAGCGCCGCGCGGATCTGAACTGATCAAGGGGGGGGAGGCATGCCTCCCCCGATTCATTATAAAAAGAAGGAGATTCAACCATGGAAGCAAATCCCATCACAGCTGCGCCGGTACCGACCGAAGCAGAACAACTGAAAAGCGCGCTTGACGAACTGCGCGCATTTGAAAAAAAGAACCTGCTGATTAACCGCATCAGAATGATCTTTTCCGCGGCTTGTCTCGCAATCCTGATTATCGGATTGATTTTGATTGCAGTAAACGTCGGATCGGTCGTAAGAGAGGTGGAGGCTGTTTCCAAAGTTGTGCTTGAGACGGGTAACAACATAAACAGCGTTGCGCAGGATCTCAGCAAGATCGAATTTGAAAAGCTCGGGATATCACTTCAAAGCATTGCAGATATCAGTGAGGATACGCTGAAACAGGTATACGGTGCTGCCGGTGGACTCGATCAGCTGGTTCGGAACGCGGATGAAGCAATGCAGCATATCAACAGCGTCAATTTCGAGGATCTCAACAACGGCATACAAAGATTGAACGATGTATTGGAGCCGGTGGCGAATTTCTTCAAGTTTTTCAAATGAAATTGGTATTTCAAGAAAAAAGTTGTTGACAATTATCTCGGAATGTAGTATTCTAATCAAGCCGTTTGAAGTTCGTGTGAGTTTCGGGGTGTAGCGCAGTCCGGTAGCGCACGTGCTTTGGGAGCATGGGGCCGGAGGTTCAAATCCTCTCACCCCGACCAAAACGGCTTGATGCGTGGTCCCGTGGTCAAGTGGTTAAGACACCGCCCTTTCACGGCGGCTACAGGAGTTCGAATCTCCTCGGGATCACCATTTTTCCTTCAGGAAACAAGGGCCTTTAGCTCAGTTGGTCAGAGCGGTCGGCTCATAACCGATTGGTCCGGGGTTCAAGTCCCTGAAGGCCCACCAAGGAGTGGCCCGGTAGTTCAGTTGGTTAGAATGCCAGCCTGTCACGCTGGAGGTCAGGGGTTCGAGCCCCCTTCGGGTCGCCACTTTTTCTGCCGGCGTAGCTCAATGGCAGAGCAACTGATTTGTAATCAGTAGGTTGTTGGTTCGACTCCGATCGCCGGCTCCAACACGACATTGACAACTTGATATCGGTATTACGTGGATGGGTTCCCGAGCGGCCAAAGGGAGCAGACTGTAAATCTGCCGTCACAGACTTCGATGGTTCGAATCCATCCCCATCCACCATAATACGCGGGAATGGCGGAATTGGCAGACGCGCACGGTTCAGGTCCGTGTGAAAGCAATTTCATGCAGGTTCAAGTCCTGTTTCCCGCACCAGAACAGGAACCTCTTTTGTCTTCCAAGGCAAAAGAGGTTCCTGTTGTTTTTCATCATACTGCATGGTATAATTGTTCCGTGGAAAAAAGACATGAAGGGAAATGAAAAGAATAAAATGAGAGTCATCGACACCTCGGAGGAAATGCTTGCGGCGTTTCATTCCGGACATTTTGATCTCGAAAAATGGGAAGCTTATATGGACGCCTGCGTACCGAATGCAAAGGAACTGTGTCTCGGAGATATGCGCGAGTGCGTCAACGCGGGGTTTTCCTGGAAAAAAGACTTCATGCCTGTCCTGGATTCCGTTCTTTGGGATATTCCCGGGCGTAAGGAAGCGATCGACTCCTTCCATATGATCGCGGATCAACTGGACGGGAAGATCCAAAACGTGTTTCATAAAACCGTGGATGCAGATCTTGTTTTGTATCTCGGACTGTGCAACGGTGCGGGATGGGTCACAACGATCGGCGGCAGGACGACTGTTCTGCTTGGCATTGAAAAGATCATGGAGCTTGACTGGGGCGACCCGGACGCCATGACGGGACTGATCGTGCACGAGCTGGGTCATGTTTATCACTCCCAGTACGGAACGCTCCGGATTGAGACGGAGTCTCTCCCGGATCGCTTTCTCTGGCAGCTTTTTACAGAAGGCACAGCGATGGTCTTCGAACAGGAGGTACTGGGAAACAAAGGGTACTTTCATCAATACGGCAGTGACTGGAAGGAATGGTGCGATCGGCATGCGGAGCTGATAAAGCGTTCGTTTTATGATGACCTGAAAAGCATGACAAATGAAAACCAGCGTTATTTCGGCGATTGGGTCAGCTTTGAAGGGCACGGTGATACCGGCTACTATCTGGGAGCGCTGTTCGTCCGGTATCTTTTGCAAAGTGCGGGCTTTGACAGCGTCATCCGATATGATATTGACGAAGTCAAAAAAGAATATGAGAACTTCATGCATGCTAACTGACGCCATCCCGGTTTTCCGGATCGTCATTTGATGGCTGGCTGACAGGGGAGAACTGTCAGAAAGATATGCTGAAGCTTTTCAGAGCGTTCAGCCTGTACTTTTACGAGGCCTTTCATATGAAAAAAGCGCCTGTTGTCTGCCGACAAAAGGCGCTTTTTCAACGATGTGTTCCGCTGTCGCGGAACGTGATGCGTCCTTCAGACGTGATGTTTTGCTTCGCCGGGTGATGTGCGCTTCGCGCGAGGCGGAACACATCACTTTTCCATAGCCGCGTCAGAGCTATATTGCTTTGAAACGAAATCATTGACAGCATCGGGGATTCGTACTACACTCAAATAAAAAGACCGGACTTTCTGAATCCTTTATCCGGCAGAGAAAGGGACGGGACGATGCTCACCCTTGCAGAATACAAACAAATCGTATCGGAGCTTCTGGATGAGCTGCCGGAGGAGTTCTTCCGGAAGCTGTCCGGCGGCGTCGTCGTTTCCGAAGATTTTGTGATCCCGGACTATGCCAAAGGGAATGATCTCTATACTATGGGACACTATAAGTTTTATTCCGGCATCCGACAGATTGTATTATATAAGGGCTCTTTCGATCGGGTCTATCCGAATGCAGACGCTGCGGAAACCAAGAGTCTTCTGCGCGGGATTCTGCGGCATGAGATCCGACATCATCTGGAGTATCTGGGCGGCATCCATAACGGCGAATCGCTGGAAGCGGAGGATGAACGCAAAAAACAGGCATATATCGCAAAGCACAATCAGACATCAGATTAAAACAGCACCCGAATCATAGGTGCTGTTCGTTCTTTATTCGGCTTCGGCTTGATTTGCAGCGGCTTCCTTTGCAGCGAGATCGTTTGTGTCGATCGACTTACGGAAGACCACAAACCGTTGAAACGGAAACTCCGTCGCAAGGTTCAGGATCATATTGATCGCGGTGACCAGATATTCATTCCAGCCGAGTTTCGTCGTGAGCCAGTGCTCTAAAAGCGTTGAGAGCGGCGTAAAGACGCAATAATAGGCAAAGACAAGCAGCATTGCCTTCGGCACGTTTGAGGCGCTTTTGAACGTGTAGCGGCGGTTGATCGTGAAATTCCAAAGTACGGACAGAATGAGCGCGATCAGATAGCTGACCCAGTAATTCCAATGCAGCAACTCGTTCATCAGCGTAAAGCTGCCGATTTCGATCAAACCGGCGGAAGCTGCGATCAGAACGTATTTGATTGTGCGAAACAGTTCTTTTTTCACGATTCTTTCTTGTTGAATTCGCTTTCAAAATTCGGGTCCAGATAGCTGTCCGGCTCGCCCTCGATCGGATCCTCACCCTTGTGGTAATCCGGCGTATGAATCAGCCTGCGCCATTCATACGGCGAGATCGGCTTCTCCGGAAGATCGGCGGCATAGGCTGCGGTTGTATGCCATACCTGTCGGCATTCGGAACAGCGAACGATCCAATCCCGTCCCGAGATCTTGATCACAGACCAGTTTTCGGTGTTCGGTACGCGGCAATTGCATTTATATGTCATAAAGAGTCCTCCCTATGATAGCTTACCCTTGCTGTGAGCGGCATAAATCGTGTCATTGTACTCTTCCAATGTCATAACATGACAGACCGCAGGCGTGCTGTACAGAAAGACACGGTCGTACTGATAACTGTACGCGGCATTTTTGGTCAGGATCAGTTGATCCCGCACGTCGATTTCAAGCTTGGATCCGACCTCTGCGATCATCCTTGCAGTCGTGATATCGTCGTCGGAGGGGATCAGAATGCCGGACGGATGGTTATGGGTGAGAATCAGATAGCGCGCTTTGTGCATCATCGCGGTCTCAATTACACGCCGCGGTTCAAAGCTGACGCGTGACAGCGAACCGACCTGCAGCGTTTCCGTATGAAGAACCGTCATATTCGCATCGAGACAAATGATCCGAAGCGTCTCGTACCGGTCGCCCGTTCCGAGCGCAAGCGCATATCGGCATGCGCTTTCCGGGTTTTCGAGCCGCACGGCGCCGTTCAGCGTTGCGGCGGATTCGATCATCAGCCGACGGTGCAGATCATACAGCGAATGCAGAAACAACGCTGTTTTTTCGCCGACGCCGCTCACGTCCGCAAGACGAAGCGGGTCAGCCTCCAACACACCGGTCAGAGAGCCGAACGTATTCAAAAGCCTGTGCGCCAGTTCGTTGACGTCTCTGCGCGGAATGACATACGTCAGCAGCATTTCCAAGACGACATGGTCCGGCATGCCGTTCATGCCCTGTTTCCGATATGTTTCCCGGATACGTTCCCGGTGCCCTGCATGCAAATTGCCATCCATACCGTCATTTTACAGGAAACTGTGCATTTCGTCAATCTTTGCACAAAAAAAGAGCCTGTCAAAAACAGACTCTTTTGATGGGTTCATCCTTATAAGTTCTTCAAAAGTCCGGTCGCTTCGTTGAATTCGTTGATCAGCTCGTCGATCTCGTCGACCTGCGCATGCATATCGGTCCAATAATGCTTGTCGTACCACTGCGCATTGAGCTCGTGCACATCCTTGCCCTGCTGTTCGACCCAGGTGTAATACTTGAGGTTGTGTACGCGCTTTCTCGTCTCATAGGTGAGCTCTTCCATCGTGTCGGTGCGGATGCCCTTAAGGTGCTCCGCCCAGTCGGCGGCGGCCATCGCTTCGGTGTACGCGCCGTTCTCTTCTTCGAGCTCGCGGATGCGGCTCTGATACATGACCGCGGAGTCGGTGCCGACGGTTGCGAGAATATCGTGCTCGTCGAGTTCGTAGTATTTCGCCATCTTGATGCAGCACAGCAGGTTTGCAATGCCGGAGATGCCGAGAAGTGAAAGCTGTTCAACGGTCTCCTGCGGTACGCCGACGACCTCGTGAAGGTACTTGAGACCCACCGGATCGTTGAAGAGGCGGAGGAGCTTCTGGCTGTCCTCGTCGTCGATCGCGATGACCATATCGGTGTTTTTGACGTTGTGGATCCACGGCACATGCTTGTCGCCGATGCCCTCGATGCGGTGACCGCCGAAGCCGTTGTTCAGGAGTGTCGGGCACTGCAGCGCCTCGCCGACGGCGAGCTTGGATTCCGGATATTTCTCCTTCAGGAAATCGCCTGCGCTCATTGTGCCTGCGGAACCGCTGGTAAACGCCGCGCCCGCGAACCGGTCTTCTTCGCCGAGGATGCTTTCCACGACCTCATAGATCGCTCTGCCGGTGACGTTATAGTGCCAGAGCGGATTGCCCATCTCTTCAAACTGGTTGAAGATCATCATGGAAGGATCTCTGCGAAGCTCCCAGGTTTTGTCAAAGATCTCCTTGACGTTGGACTCGCAGCCCGGCGTGGCAATGACCTGACCTGCGATCTTCGAGAGCCAGTCAAAGCGCTCCTTGGACATCTCCGCGGGCAGGATCGCCACGGAATCGCAGGCAAGGAGCTTTGAGTTGAACGCGCCGCCGCGGCAGTAGTTGCCGGTGGACGGCCAGACCGCGTGGTGATAGGTGGGATCGAACTGACCCGTAACAAGCCGCGGAACAAGGCAGCCGAAGGACGCGCCGACCTTGTGGCAGCCGGTCGGGAACCACTTGCCGGTCAGAAGCACGATGCGCGCCTTGACGCCGGTCAGCGAGGAGGGAAGCTCGATATAGTTGACGCCGCCGAACTTGCCGTCTCCGCCCTTCTCCACGGGGTTGTTCTTCCATGTGATGCGGAAGAGGTTCAAGGGATTCACATCCCAAAGACCGACGTCCTTGAGCTTATCCTGGATCTTTTCGGGGATCTTTGTCGGATCCTCCATTTGAGCAAAGGTCGGAATGATGATGTTTTTTTCGCGTGCACGTTCGATCGAACGCGCGAGGTTGTCGCGATTCATGGTAAGATCGATCATGTGAAATCTCCTTATTCGTCTATTTGTTATGAGAAAACCGCATAACTCGTCTTATATATAATACATTGTTTTCCGCCGTTTGTAAACAGAAAAACCGTATGCGGAAAAATAAATTTTGCATGCCAAATTATATTTTTGTCTTCCTATCTTGACAAAAGAATGGTACAATCATTATGGAGGGCAAGATGGTTATTACGGGAATTTCTACGGCAAGCTTTTTTGACACATTGATGCTGGAGGACGCGCCTGCGCTGCTTCGGACCTGGGGCGTAAAGAATGCAGAATACTATCTGAACAGCTACTGCGAATATGACGCCGCATTTGTTGACCGCCTTGCGGAGGAGACGGAGGACGCCGGCATTTCCGTGATCGGGATCCATCCGATGAGTCTTCAGTACGAGCCTCTGCTGTTCACACCGCATCCGCGGCAGCGCGCAGACGCGATGAAGGCATATGAGCTTGTTCTTCGGGCCGGCGAGCGCCTTCACGCGGATCATTATGTGATGCACGGTCCGGTGGTTTTGAACGGTGTTGCCAAGAATCTGCAGCTGGAACGGATTGCGCCGATCTTCGATACGCTTTCCGATATGGCGGAGGACCACGGACTGCATCTGACGCTCGAAAATGTCAGCTACAGCATCATGCCCACGCCGGAGATCGGTCTGAATATCCGTTCGCTGATCAAGCGGCCGCTATATCACACGCTGGATATCAAGCAGTCGATACGCGCCGGCGTCGACCCGATGGCGTTTGTCGACGCGTTCGGCGAGCACATCCTTGCGGTACATGCCTGCGATTGCGATCTTTCCGGAGCAAACCCGCGCTATTGCCTGCCGCCGCGCGGCGGATACGATTTCAAACGTCTGACCGACGCGCTTCTTAAGAAGGGGTTTTCCGGCGCGGTGATCCTGGAGGCGTACAGCGATATGTACCGTGACAAATCGGAGCTGAAAGACGCTTATTATGCGTTGGATCATATCATAAATTCATAGGAGGTATGCATATGGAAAACAAGGGATTCGATCGCGAAGCAATGCGGATCACGATTGACTACAACAACATGATGCAGGAGACCCTCGGCGAGCGCGGATTGACGACGGACGAGCTCAAGGCGCTTCCGCTGGACGCTGCCGCAAAGGCGATGCATGAAAAACGCGACCAGATGAAATGGCGTGAGCTTCCGCACAACCAGAACGAGATCGTAAAGGAAATCGAAGCGGTTGCGGCGAATGTACGCGCAAAGTTCGACAATTTCGTGGTGCTCGGCATCGGCGGCAGCGCGTTGGGTCCGATCGCGGTCCAGCAGGCGCTTTCGCATCTGCATTATAACGATCTGCCGAAAGAAAAACGCGGCGGTCCGAGACTGTTTGTCGAGGATAACGTCGACCCCGAGCGCATGAACGCGTTACTCGACGTGATCGACGTCAAAAAGACCTGCTTCAATGTCATTACAAAATCCGGAAGCACGTCGGAGACGATGTCGCAGCTTTTGATCGTCAGCGATATCCTGCACAAAACGCTCGGCGAGGACATCTCCACGCATCTGATCGCCACGACGGATCATGTCAAGGGCAACCTGATCAAGATCGCAAAGCGCGAAAACCTCACGACGTTCTACGTGCCGGACGGCGTCGGCGGACGTTTCTCCGAGCTTTGCCCGGTGGGTCTTCTGGCAGCGGCGGTCTGCGGCATCGACATCCGCATGCTGCTTGCAGGCGCTGCGTATATGGACGAGATCACGCAGAACGACAACGTGTTTGAAAACCCGGCGTACCTGATGGCGGCGCTGCAGGTTGCGGCGATGAAGCGCGGCGCGAATATTCATGTTCTGATGCCGTATGCGGATTCGTTGAAATACATTGCAGATTGGTATGCGCAGCTTTGGGCGGAATCGCTCGGAAAGCGCGTCGGCAACGACGGAAAAGAGATCTATGCCGGACAGACGCCGGTCAAGTCTCTGGGCGTAACCGATCAGCATTCGCAGGTACAGCTGTACACCGAAGGTCCGTTCGACAAGGTCGTCACGTTCCTTTCCGTCGACAAGTACAGAAAGACCATGCCGATCCCGGACGGCTATCTTGACATTCCGGACGTATCGTTCCTGTGCGGACACACGCAGAACGAGCTGATCGCGGCGGAGGAGACGGCAACCGAGTATGCCGTTATGAAGAGCGGTCATATGAATTACGCGATCCGTCTTCCCGAGGTCAATGCGTTTACGATCGGCGAGCTTCTGTATCTGTTCGAGATTCAGACCGCTTTTGCGGGCGAGCTGCTTGCGCTGAACGCGTTCGACCAGCCGGGTGTTGAAGAAGGCAAGAAGGCAACGTATGCGCTCCTCGGGAAGCCCGGCTTCGCCGAGAAGAAAGCGGAGCTCGACGCAGCTCCCAAGAAGCTTTCCGCATACATCGTGAAATGAAAAAAAGAACCGTCGGAACCAAGGCGCCTCTCAGGGTCGATGTCTTTACGATCGTAATGGTAGCGGCCTTGGTTCTGTTCGGTCTTGTGACGCTTCTGAATGTGCTTACCGATCCGTTCGACGGTACGGAAACAACGCTGTCGGCGTTTTATGAACGCCTGAATTTCGAGTTCTTCACCAGACAGATCGGCAACATTCTGATTTCGCTTGTTCTGCTCGTTCCGCTTGCGGTTTTCGATTACGAAAAGTACAAGCCCTTTACGAAGGTCGCGTATATCGTCTGTCTCATTCTGCTGTTTCTGCTAGTCGTTGCAGGCAAGAATACACGCGGCGCGCTGGGATGGTATGAAGTCGGCACGCGTGCGTTTCAGCCCTCGGAGATCACGAAAGTCGTTCTGATCGTCGTGCTGTCCAAAGCGGCGTCGGAGATCTATGACCGGAGAGGTCCGATCAGCCGGTTCGCTGATTTTGCCCGGCTGTTTTTGTATTTCTTCGTCCCGTTTCTGCTGGTCCTTCTGCAAAACGACTTCGGAACGGCGATGGTCCTTCTGATCATCTTTGCGGGGATTCTGTTCTGCGTTCGTATTCGCTGGCGTTATGTCATCTTCGGTACGTTTGCGTTGGGGATCGGCGCGATCCTGAGCTGGATGTTCCTGCTGACCGAAGTGCAAAAGGAACGTATCCGCGTCTTTTTGGATCCTTCGCGCAATCCGGAGGGCTCCGGCATGAACGTTTTGCACGCAAAGCAGCTGATCGGCAGCGGCGGTTTCTGGGGCAAGGGCTATTTTACAAAAGGGACCCTGATACAAACGGGATATGTTCCGATCAGGCATTCGGATTTCATTTTTGCGGGCATCGGCGAAGGCGTCGGTTTTTTCGGCGCCATGCTTTTGATCATCGCATTTTTCCTGCTGCTGTTTCATTGGCTGCATACGGCGCTGACTGCGCGCGATACCTTCGGTCGCTGTCTGGTGATCGGATGCACCGTCATGCTTGCCGCGCACATCTTTGAAAACGTCGCCATGAATCTCGGCGCAATGCCCGTTACCGGCATACCGCTGCCGTTCATCAGCTATGGCGGCTCCAATATCCTTGCCTCGTTTGCCTGCGTAGGCATCGTGATCAGCGTTTATGCACGCGCGGCGGGAGGGAGACAGCTATGATCATTCGCAGACTGGAAGCAAAGGACCTTCCGCAGGCGGAAGCCGTGTGGCGTGACATCTTCGAGGAAGCACCGGCGTTCGCCGCGTATTATTTCGATCAGCGGTTTTGTCCGGAACATGCCTTCGGCGCGTTTGATGGGGAGAGACTCGCCGCCATGGCGCACGGACGCCCGACCGAAATCCGCGTTGAAGGGGAAATGCACCCTGCATTGCTGGTGGCAGGCGTCGCCACGCTGCCGGACTATCGCAGACAGGGACTGATGCATCAGCTGATGAGACTTTTGATCGACCATGCGGAAAACAGCGGTTTTTCCTGCTGTTATCTGCATCCGGTCACGGAATCGCTGTATACCTCCCTCGGGTTCCGAAACGGCGCCGATATCCTGTTTATCCAATCGGACGAGTCGCGTGCGCATGAGCCGTTCATTTCTGCGGAACAGTTTCAGGCAAATGACATGCTTGCCGTTTATCATGCCCTGCAACAAACGCATGACGGCATGGAAGCGAGGGATGAAGCCGAGCTTTTGACTGTTTTTCGGGATTATGCGATCGATCATGCCAAAGTGATGATCGCATATCGGGACGATCGGCCTATGGGCTATATCATCTATTGCGAAGACGGGCTGGTGTACGAGCTGATGGCGCTTGACGCATCTGCATACGCGTTTTTAATCGACGAGGCGGCAAAGCGCGTCGGTCACGAGATCAAGGCGATGGTACCGATCGACTGCGGACTGGAGGGCGAGCGGCATTACAGCATGCAGTATCTGGTGTTTCACGACGCGTTCCGACTGCCGCTGAACAACGGTTTCTGCCGATTGGCGTATTGATCCGCCGCATTTGCCGGGAGCGCCCCGGCTTTTTCTTTTTCGTCATAATCCTCTGTGTTCAAGCGTACAGTTCGATAGCGGAGGATTTGAGAATGAAAGTCATCGTAATCAGTAAACGCGTGTGGATCGGAGCGCTCGTCTGCATCCTGCTGCTCGGCCTCGGTCTTATCATGTATTTTTCCGTGCAGGAATCGGCGTCGGAACCGACCGCGCCGACTATGACGGCAATCGACACCTACGAACTGAACGCCATCCCGGTGATGTCGCGCCTTGTTCCCGTGTATCGTGTATCGCGGGACGATCATGCGATCGCGCTGACGATCGACGCGGCGTGGAGCGCCGACAAGACGCCGTTCATCCTGGATACGCTCGATCAATACGGGATCAAGGCGACGTTCTTCCTGTGCGGCGTATGGGTTAAAGCATACCCGGACATGGTAAAGGAAATAGCCGCGCGGGGGCATGAGATCGGAAATCACTCAATGACGCATCCGCACATGAACCGTATCTCCGCGGATGAGATCAAAAAAGAGCTTTCTTCTCTTGACGATGAGATCGAAGCGCTGACCGGAAAGCGAACAAATCTCTTCCGCGCCCCGTTCGGCGAGTATAACGATACGGTCGTCTCCACGGTTCGCGATATGGGATACGAGGTCGTGCAATGGAGCATTGATACGGTCGACTGGAAGGAAGGACGCAGCGCGGATACGATCCTCAAAGCGGTACAGCCGAAGCTATCCGACGGCAGTATCATTTTGTCGCACAACAACGGATTTGAGATCGAAACGTATCTCCCGAAGTTGATCGAACAGGCGCAGAAGGAGGGGTACCGCTTTGTTACGGTTTCGGAGCTGCTGCCGGCAGGCGAACGCAGCGTCGACAGCAACGGTCTCTGCAAATCCGCCGGGTGAAACAAAGCACCGTAACATTGTACTGATAGAACACGGCGACAATCCGTGTTCTCTTTTTGTCGTTTTATGTTTATCTGCCGATTTGCCGCGCGATTACGTTGTCAAACCTGTCGAATCATGGTATTATAATCCATCATACCGTGACGGAGGTCCGCATGAGATCCCTTCTGAACAAAATCGTTCTTCTGCTCATCGTGCTGCTGCTTACGCTGTCCTGTATTGCAGGCGCTTCTGCAGAGGATACCGATACGCCTGCAAAGGATCTGACGAGTTATCTTTCGATCCGCCAGGACGAAGGACATAAGGATGCTTACGGCAGATTGAAAATTGATAACTTGTACGATTTTGTCAGGTATGCAGCCTATGAGACAATCAGCCTGTCATGGGAGAAAGCAACGGAACGACCGGCGTATCTGTGTATTCAATGGTATACGCTGCCGTATCACGTTGAACTGCGGCAGCTGGATCAAAACGGAACGATGCTTTCCGAAGAGCCTGTCGGACAGACCTACGATACGGTCGTTTCACTTTCTCCGGAGACGGCAAGCGTGACGATCACGCCCCAAAGAACAGGCATGTCCATTACGCGTATTGCGCTGTATTCCGAAGGGACACTGCCGCCGCCGTTTTTCCCATGGAAGGATACGCCGCACGGGATGGATTATCTTGTCGTTGCAACGCACCCGGATGACGACACGCTGTTCATGGGCGGAATTGTTCCGACCTACGGCGCAGAGCAGGGCTACGTCGGTACGATCGCGTACGTCACCAAACCTGCGCGGCTTCGCGTTCAGGAAGCGCTTTTGGGCGCATGGGAAATGGGCACGGTGTATTATCCGTTGTTTCTGGAGTTTGAGGACGTTTTCCCGATAGGCTTGGAGAACCACTTTCTGCCGGAAGTCGTGACGCTTGCCTTTGTGCGAATGCTTCGGGAATATCGACCGCTCGTTGTTGTTTCACACGATTTGAACGGCGAATACGGACATCCGCAGCATAAGATCGTTTCTGTGTCGATCGTCGACGCCTGCCGCCTTGCCGCCGACCCGACATATGACAGAAGCTCATACGAACAATTCGGCACATGGGAAGTCAAAAAATGCTATCTGCATCTGTATCCCGAAAATCAGTTTGAGATGGATATGAACAAACCGCTCGCCGCATTTGGCGGACGCACGGCGCTGGAGGTTGCGCGAGACGCCTTTCAAAAGCATAGATCGCAAACGGGCGGCGCTCATTATGTACACGACGAAACAGGGCTTTATCCGGTTAATCGCTTAGGAATGGCATACGGAACGGTCGACGCCGGAAGCGATCTGTTCGACAATATTGATCCGACTCTGTTTGCGTCTTATATACCGCCGGAATCCACACCGGAACCGGCGCCGGAGCAGACGCAGGAGCCGACGTCCGTACCGACACAAAAGCCTGCGGTCGTGCCGACGGCAGAGCCTGCGCCCGATCCAACGCCTGTGCCGACGCAAAGCTCCGAGACGAAAACCGGCGCGAAAGACATTTTGCTGCCGATCCTGTATGCGCTGATCGGCGCTGCGATTGCTTCCGGATGCTTTCTGCTGTTCCGGCGTCGCAAGCGCAGTTGAACGGAGAAGACGCGTATGCAGAGGGATCGCTTTCAAGCAGAAATCTGCAGCCGTTTTCCGGTACCGCCCGATTGAAAAACCGCATCCGTAACGCTATACTGAAAGAACACGGTGAAAATCGTGTTCTTTTTTGCAACCGATTGCGCGTTACAGTGCTCTACGAGGGTGTAAGTGCTTACAGAAAGTGAAACGACTATGAAAGACAGTTACTTTGAACAGGTGTATGAAAAAACGCACCGATCGCTGATCCGATACGCGATCGTCCATCTGGACGATCCGACGGATGCAGAGGACGCGCTGCAGAATGTATACGTCGATTTTTACCGGCGCATTCAGCAGTACGGGCACTTCGATATCCTGTCGCCGGAAGCGTTTTTGATCAAGATGCTCAAGCGCGAGATCATTCAGAACTATAAGGAACGCGAGCGGCAACGCCTGCATTTTGTGGAGGAGATCAAGGAACGATATTCTGACGGAGATCGCGGTCAAGGACAACTGCCTCTATTTCACGATCGCACACAGTCCGGAGCCGCAGATCTATCCGAGAGGACTGGCTTACGACCGATACGACCGCGGGCTTTGGCCGGTGATCGACGGGTATACCGGTCAGTTCTGGTATCTCGGCAACATCGACGCCGAGAACCCGGACGGCGCCGTCTACTGCACGTATCTGCCGTATGTCGAAGATTCGCTGCCGCAGGAATCGCTGATCTCCGTTTTCGGCATTGTTTTCCGCTATGAATGGCGAACAGGAAAAGCGACCGTTCCGCAAAGCGACATCGAGTATGAAGCTTGGCGCAGGGAGAGCATGGAGCTTTCCGCCTGCTATAACGATGCGGACTGGATCTGGCAGTTCGATGAAAAGCTCGGCGACGTCCGCGTCACGGATCTTGTATTTCAGACGCATTCCCTGTGGAGCGAGATCGGGATCCTGTTCGAATCGGAGAAAGGATTCCCGGATAAGGTCGAACCGCCGAAGGTATATATCAACGGAACGGAGCTTAAGCACGTCGGCGAGATTGATCCGCTGACTTCGACGGATTCGTACCTTCGCTCGGACGGGAAGAAGCTTGCGTACTGCATGGTCGGATATTCGCCCGCTGAACTCGGAGACACGTTCACCCTGACCGTTGAATGGTCGGGAAGCAAAACGGAGATCACACTGAAAACATCGGATGTAATCCGTGAAAGAGCGAATGGGATCGAAGAATATAAAGCGGTGTTTTATTATTGAACATTACCGGCGAATCCTGTTATACGGAAAGGGCACGGCGATCGTGCCCTTTCCTGTAACCATACAGAAGAGGAAGGACAGTTCCATTGTGTTGGTATAACTTAAGTGGTGATTATAATAGTACGCGATCCGAAAATGCGAAACATCCGAAGTAACACGAAAGAAAAAGCAGCCCTCGGGCTGCTTTTGCTTATGAATCGAATCCGTGGATCCAGTTGGATTTTTTGTAGTAGATGAAATAGATGACCGAGCTTAAGAACCATGTCAGCGGGTATGCCGCAAACAGGAGAATGATCTCGTGTCGGATCGACATGGCGACCGTAATATAGATGATGCGCAGCACGCACCAGATCGCGAGCATGATAATCATCGGCACGATCGCCTTGCCTGCGCCGCGGCAGATTCCCGCGACGGCGTGCGAGAATGCAAGCAGGAAGAAGAACAGCGATTCCACACGGCATTGTTTTGCGCCGATGGCAATGATCTCCGTGACGGCTTCCGGATCCGCGTCATTGATGAAAGTGGAGATAAAGAATCCGCCGAAAAAGAACAGAATAATGCCGATGATTTCCGCCATCGCGACTGAGATCAGGATCCCGAACCGTGCGCCCTGCTTGGCTCGATCGTATTGTTTCGCGCCGAGGTTCTGTCCGATATAGCTTGTCAACGCCATCGACATGCTCATGATCGGCAGAAAAACGAATCCCTCGATTCTGGAATACGCGCCGCAAGCCGCCATGGCGAGCGAGCCGAAGCTGTTGATGTTCGTCTGTACCAGCACGTTTGCAAATCCGATGACCGAGTTCTGTACGCCGGTCGGCAGACCGTATTTGACGATGTGTTTAAGGCTTTGCGGGTCGATGCGCAGTTTCTTCCATTGCAGCTGATAGACGGTACCCTTGCGGGTCAGCTGCCAAAGACAGAGGATCGCGCTGACTGTTTGCGAAATGACAGTTGCGATCGCCGCCCATGCAACGCCGAGATGAAGCACGCCGACGAAAAACCAGTCGAGAATGACATTCAGCACGGAAGAGACGATCAGATAATACAGCGGACGTTTGCTGTCGCCGACTGCGTTCATGACGCCTTTCATGGAATTGTACATCACGACCGGCACACATCCGAGGAAATAATAGCGGAGGTACTGTACCGAATTCGGCAGCACGTCGTCCGGCACGCCCATCCAGCGAAGGATATGCGGCGTCATGGTCACGCCGAACACGGAAAGCACGACACCGCAGATCAGTGAAAAAACGGCGTTGGTATGCACCGCTTTGGACACGCGATCGAGATCGCCCGCGCCGAAATAACGTGAGATTACGACGCCTGCGCCCATGGACGCGCCGACAAAAAAGCTGATCAGGAGATAGATCAGACTGCCGGACGAATTGACGGCGGCAAGCGCTTCCTTGCCGAGATAGTTGCCGACGATAAAGGAATCCGCCGTGTTGTAAAGCTGCTGAAACAACTGGCTTAAAAAGATCGGCATCGCAAAGGAGACAAGCACCTTGGAGGGCTTGCCTTCGGTCAGCAGCTTTGCAGTTTTGCTGTGATGCTGAAACAGCTTCATTTCACGAGTCCTTTTTGCAAATAAAAGCGCCGCCGCGAACGGTTTATGTTCGCGGCGACGTGGCGCGGAAAGTGGGATTTGAACCCACGCACGGCTTCAGACCGTCTACTCCCTTAGCAGGGGAGCCCCTTATAGCCACTTGGGTATTTCCGCGTGCTATATCGAGAAAATGGCGGAGATGGTAGGATTTGAACCCACGGACGCTTTCACGTCAACGGTTTTCAAGACCGCCTCCTTAAGCCACTCGGACACATCTCCTCGCGCATTGCGCATTATAACAAATCAAAAACGGAATGTCAATGCCTTTTTCAGGCGTTCGCTCCATCTTCCGAGAATATCCTTGATTTCCGGCGTTTCGGTATGTATAATATAATTGATTTTGTATGCAGAGGCAAGCCATTGAAAACAAGCGATTTTTATTATGACCTTCCGAAAGAACTGATCGCGCAGACGCCGACTGCCGTACGCAGCGCGTCGCGCCTTTTGACATACCATCGTGATACGCATCAGATCGAAGACGGCGTTTTCACGGACATTCTGGACAAGCTTCTTCCGACCGACGTGCTCGTGCGCAACAATACGCGCGTGATCCCTGCGCGCATCATCGGCGTGCGTGAGGAGACGGGCGGTTCGATGGAGTTTCTCCTGCTGCGCCGCATCGAGGGCGACGACTGGGAATGCCTTTGTAAGCCCGCCAAGCGTGCAAAGCAGGGGCTTGTTTACCGCGTGAACGACGAATTGTCCGTTGAGGTGCTCGGCGATCTTCCGCTTGAAGGCGGTAAGCGCGTCCGGCTTCTGTATCAGGGCATTTTCGAAGAGGTGCTCGACCGTGCCGGTCAGATGCCGCTTCCGCCGTACATCACCGAGCGGTTGGAGGACCGCGAGCGTTATCAGACCGTCTATTCTAAAACGCTCGGCTCCGCCGCTGCGCCGACCGCGGGACTGCACTTTACCGATGAACTGCTTGATCAGATCCGCAAGAAAGGCATTCCGATCGTCGATATTCTTCTGCACGTGGGTCTTGGCACGTTCCGCCCGGTCTCGGTTGAAAACGTTGAGGAGCACCATATGCACAGCGAACACTACGAAGTCACGCAGGAAGCAGCGGACATGATCAACCGTGTGCGCAGAGCGGGCGGCAGGATCGTCTGCGTCGGCACAACGACGACACGGACGCTCGAAAGCGTGACCGACGACGCGGGCGTCGTGCATCCTGGCATCGGCGAAACGAGCATTTTCATTACGCCGGGGTATCGGTTCAAGGCGGTCGACGCGCTGATCACGAACTTTCATCTGCCTGAATCGACGCTGCTGATGCTCGTCTCCGCGCTCTGCTCACGAGAAGAGATGCTTGCGGTCTACCGTCACGCCGTGGAACAGCGATATCGCTTCTTCTCCTTCGGCGATGCCATGTTTATTGAATAAGAGGGAATTATGGACAAACCGTTTTCTTTTGAATTATTACATGTCGATAAGCACACCGGCGCGCGGCGGGGAAGATTGCATACGCCGCACGGCGTGATCGAAACGCCTTGCTATATGCCGGTAGGCACGCAGGCAACGGTCAAGGCAATGACCCCGCGCGATCTCGACGACGTCAAAGCGCAGATCATTTTGAGCAATACCTACCACCTGTATCTCCGACCGGGTCACGAGCTCGTGAAGGAGGCGGGGGGACTGCACACATTTATGCATTGGGACAAGCCGATCTTAACCGACAGCGGCGGGTTCCAGGTGTTCAGCCTCGCCGGAATCAACGACATTCGCGAGGACGGCGTCATGTTCCGTTCGCACATCGACGGCAGCAAGCATTTCTTTACGCCGGAGAAGGTTATGGAAATCGAAGAAGCGCTCGGCGCGGACATTGCCATGTGCTTCGATGAATGCGCCGATCCCTCCAAGGATCATGCGTATGCCGTCCGTGCCATGGACCGCACGCACCGGTGGGCGGAACGATGTCAGATGGCGCACACACGAAAGGATCAGGCGCTATTCGGCATCGTGCAGGGCAGCGTATATAAGGACCTGCGCATCGAAAGCGCCAAGACGCTTGCGTCGATGGATTTTATCGGCTACGGCATCGGCGGACTGTCCGTTGGAGAGCCGAAGCCCGTCATGTATGACATGCTCGACACGATCCGTCCCTATATGCCCGAAAACAAGCCGCGGTATCTGATGGGCGTCGGCAGCCCGGACTGTCTCCTGGAAGGCGTACTCCGCGGGATCGATCTCTTTGACTGCGTACTGCAGACGCGTTCCGCGCGCAACGGTCTTGCGCTGACCCGAAACGGACGGCTGATGCTGCGGAACAAGACGTTTGAGCACGATTTTGCACCGATCGAGGAGGGCTGCGACTGCTATGCCTGCCGCAATTTCACGCGGGCGTACATCCGTCATCTGATCAAGGCGGACGAGATCCTCGCCGCGCAGCTCGTATCCATGCACAATCTGCGGTTCTCGCTGCGCCTGATGGAGGACGCGCGTACCGCGATCGAGAATGACTGCTATGCGGATTTTGCCGCGGAGCTTTTGGGGAGGAAACTGTTCTGATGCGCTGCACGATCGAAACCGAAGCCGAAATGCTTGCGCTCGGAGAAAACGTAGCTTTGCGATGCGGTAAGCACGGCTTTATCGCGCTGTACGGCGATCTCGGCGCCGGCAAGACCGTGTTTGCGCGCGGCGTTGCGCGGGCGTTCGGGATCGGGCATGTGTCCAGTCCGACGTTCACCATCGTCTGCGAATATCCGACCGAACCGAAGCTTTTTCATTTTGATGCATATCGCCTTTCCGATGCGGATGAGCTCTATGCGATCGGTTTTGCCGATTATCTTCGCGAGGATGCGCTGATTCTGATGGAGTGGGCGAATCTTGTGCCGGAAGCGCTGCCTGCGGAACGTCTTGACGTCACGATCGAAGGCTCCGGCGTCAACGCGCGCACCGTTGCGATTGTGCCGAAGGGACCGCGCTATGAGGAGGTTTTTCATGAAGATCCTTGCGTTTGAAACGACCGACGCCGTCGCGTCCGTTGCGGTTTTACTCGACGGCGAGGTGTTTGAGACTGTGATCGACACCGACCGGAGACATGCCGAATCAGTCCTTCCCGCGGTGGAAGCACTCCTTTCCGAACACGGATTGTCAACCGCCGATATGGACGCGTTTGCAGCGGACGTCGGGCCGGGCTCGTTCACCGGCGTGCGCATCGGCGTCTGTATGGCAAATGCTTTGGGCGCCGCGCATCATAAACCGGTCGTCGCGGTCGACGCACTGGAAACGCTTGCGTACCCGTATCGCGGCGAAACGGTCTGTGCATTGATCGACGCGCGCAACGGAAACGGCTACGGTGCGCTGTATCGGAACGGAGAATCGATCAAACCGCCCTGCGCCTGTGTGATCGCCGAGTTTGCGTCGGATCTTCCCGAAAACTGCCGCATGGTCGGCACGGCGACGGACGATCCGCAATTGCCTTCCGCAGCGAATGTCGCGCGGATCGCTGCGGCGCGGGCAGGGGAAAAGGAGATCGCGCCGCTCTACTTAAAGCTCTCGCAGGCAGAACGGATGTGGAAAGCATGATCACGGTTCGCGCAATGACAAAAAGCGACGTAAAGCCGGTATACGAGATCGAGACGCTTTCATTTCGCACGCCGTGGTCGTATCGCTCTCTGATGGGAGAGCTGAAAAACCGTGTTGCGCACTATACCGTTCTCGAAAAGGATGAAGAGATCATCGGCTACTGCGGGATGTGGGTGCTGTTTGAAGAAGCGCACATCACGAACATTGCGATTCATCCGGAGCATCGCGGCAACGGATACGGAAAGCAGCTTTTGCAGGCATCCATGCGTGTTGCGGCATCCTTCGGCGCAGAGATGATGACGCTCGAGGTTCGCGAACATAATACGGTCGCACAGCGCATGTACGACGAAATGGATTTTTCGCAGCAGGGCAGAAGAAAACGGTACTACACAGACACAGGGGAGGATGCTTTGCTCCTTTGGAATCGGAATATCATGCAAACGATTGAAAAAAACGCTTGCTTAAATGAAACCTATCTGTTACAATTTGATTCGTTTTTGAAAGGGGAATGATTATGAGCTTATACGAAACATGGCAGCAGGTTGCGCAGTCACAGCGGACGCGCGACGAATACGACGCCTTCTGGGGTACGTACTTTGAAGCGGAGAAGCAGAACTACAAAAAGATCCTCGCAAACCACGAGACGGTCTTTTCCGGAAAGCTTTCGGAGGTTGCCGCGCAGTTCGATATGGATCCTGTTACGTTCACAGGCTTTCTGGACGGCGCGAACACGAGCTTCAAAGACGGCGAAAAGGACTTGAATGCGCTCACCGAGGACAGTGAGGTCTCGTTGGATTTCGATTTCGACCGTTTGTACATCAATATGCACAACGCGAAGGCGGACTGGCTTTTTAATCTGCCGGAATGGGAAAACGTCCGGACCGAGGAACAGCGCAGGGAGCTGACCAAGCAGTACCGTGCGGAAAAGATCTTTGTCGCGCCGCCGACGGTCGGCAGAAACGATCCGTGTCCGTGCGGCAGCGGCAAGAAGTACAAAAAGTGCTGCGGCAAATAACGAAAAAATGATTGACAGATTCGGATTCGTCTGTTAAAATATGAATTCGGAACTGCGATGCGTCTGTAGCTCAGCAGGATAGAGCAACGGCCTTCTAAGCCGTAGGTCCCGGGTTCGAATCCCTGCAGGCGCGCCAATGCGCATCCCCGGGGAATCACCTCGGGGGTGCGGATCTTGCGAGAGCGTACGTGGTGGATATAGTTCAGTTGGCTAGAATGCCAGATTGTGGCTCTGGAGGTCGTGGGTTCGAGTCCCACTATCCACCCCATTGCTCGTGAGCCGGGCCGAAAGACCCGGCTCAAAAGCAACTATGGGGTGTAGCCAAGCGGTAAGGCAACGGACTTTGACTCCGTCATTCGTGCGTTCAAATCGCGCCACCCCAGCCATGACCCGTTAGCTCAGTCGGTAGAGCACTTGACTTTTAATCAAGGTGTCCGGGGTTCGAATCCCCGACGGGTCACCAGCCCTTTCTGCGGACGTGGCGGAATTGGCAGACGCGCCGGATTTAGGTTCCGGTGCCATAGGCGTATGAGTTCAAGTCTCTTCGTCCGCACCACGTGCAGGTATAGTGTAGCGGTAACACATTAGCCTTCCAAGCTGAGATCACGGGTTCGAGTCCCGTTACCTGCTCCAAGCAAAAGGCAAGTCGAAAGACTTGCTTTTTGCATATTACAAACTCCAAAAGGAGGAAAACATGCTTCAGCTTCAATCGTATCTGGACCGGCTTATTCCGGAATGTAAAACCGCCTTCGGCGACAGACTTCTGTATGTCGGACTGCAGGGAAGCTATCTGCGCGGCGAAGCCCATGCGGACAGCGACATCGACATCATGCTCGTTCTTGACAGGATGACGGTCGACGACATGAAGACTTATCAGGGCATTTTGAAACGGATCGGCAGATATGAAAAGTCCTGCGGCTTTATCTGCGGCGGAGAGCAGCTGAAACGCTGGAATCCGCTGGAAGTCTGTCAGCTCACGCATACGACGAAAGACCTGTTCGGCTGCCTGACCGATTATCTCCCGAATGCGACGCGAGCCGACGAGATCAATTATGTGAAATACAGTCTGGGGAACCTCTACCACGAATTGTGCCATCGGTATATTCATGCCGACAGAGATAAGAACCGGAAGAAGTTTCGCGATTCCTGCAAGAGCATATTCTTTCTGCTGCAGAATCTGCATTATCTGGAAAGCGGCGTCTTTGCCGTTACAAAACGGGAACTTCGTTCAATCGCTTCGGAGAAGGACCGGATCGTGCTTTCCGTGACGGAGCTTCCGGAGGATTACGACTTTGATCGCATGTTCCGGCTTGTATTCGATTGGATCCAGAACGCTTTTGTTCGCGTCGACCGGATCGAATCATAATCGACTCAAATAATATATTCTGTTTTTATGAACCTTTCGCCTTTTTTTTGCGACTTGATAGGTGAAGACGTCTTGAGAATGATGGAAAAGAGGTGAGAACATGATCGACTTTGAAACGCTCGTTTCAGGCGTGATGCAGCCGCTGGAACGCTTTGTGAAATTCCGCGTGGGGAATTTGCAGGATGCGGAAGATCTTCTGCAGGAGGTCCTGACGGCAGCGTATCGCGGCGCGGGCACACTTTCCGACGAAGTTATGTTCAAGCCGTGGATCCTGGGCATTGCGCGAAACAAATGCAACGATTATTTCCGTGCAAAGGCAAAGCGTATGGAGATCACATTGGAATCACTTGACGAAACGGCGCTTACGACCGGAATCCACGGCGTTACGACACGGACGGTCGTGCATGAAACGCTTGATCGTCTCGGCGATACCGACAAGCAGATCCTGTATCTCAGCTATTTTAAGGACCTTCCGCAGGCGGAGATCGCAATCCGGCTCGGGATTCCGGTCGGCACGGTCAAAAGCCGCCTTCACCATGCAAAACAGCAGTTCAGGGAACTGTACCCCGAAAAACCGAAAGGAGAAACCGTTATGAAGAGCAATCGTAATTATATGCCGGATTTTATGCCGGATTATCAGATCACAAATACGGACAGCGAACCGTTTGCGGTCTGCTGGGAAGAGATCATGGGCTGGTTTATCGTACCGAAGCTCGGCGAAAAGCTCAGTTGGGCGATGTATGATTTTCCCAAGCGCAAACGTACTGAACAATGCGATATGGAGGTCACGGGCAGAGCCGAAGTCCACGGGATAGAAGGCATTGAGATCGAGACGGTCGAATACGATCCGATGGAATGCAACAAAATCGACGGCGCGGACATCGCAAAGCGCCGGTTCGTCGCGCAGCTGACCGATACGCACTGCCGGTATCTTGCGGAAAGTCATGTTGAGGACGGCGTAAAAAAGCTCTATACCTTCCTTGACGGAGACGAATTTCTGCAGAGCTGGGGCTTCGGCGAGGATAACTGCGGAAACGAGACGCATATCGCGCCGAAGGGGCTGATCCAAAAGCGGGGCAGCGAGGTCACGACCGCGAAACAGCCGTTCATGCTCGACGTCGTCGGCCGTTACGAGGTCACGATCAACGGAAAGACCTACGATACGATCTGCGTGATCGATGCAGGCGCGTACGAGGAAGGTGTTGTGACCGAGCAGTATCTGGACCGCAGCGGAAAAACGATCCTTTGGAGACGCTTCAACCGCAACGACTGGCTGCAGGAGAGCTACAAACGTCCCTGGACCGAGCTCCTTCCCGAAAACGAGCGCATCACTGTCGACGGCGAGACTTACGTCCACTGGTACGACTGCATTACCGATTACATCCTGTAATCCCAAAAATGAAGCAGGATCCGGTTTGCCGGATCCTGTTTCTATTCACCGATCCTGATGACCCCCTCGGATACGGTCAGATGCACGTCGCCGGCCTTCGTCTGCAGAATGACCGGGTCAACGAGCTCCATCGCCTGCAGCGTTTCCGCATCGGCGGGATTCTTTACGGAATCACAAATGATGACATGGGACGGCATGGCGGCCGCCATCAAAGCAAACGTGTTTTCATCATAGACGCCGTGGTGCGGCAGCTTCAGCACATCGCAGGTCAGATTCCGCGTTCCGAACACCAGCTTTTCAAGCTCCTTTCCGACCGCGTCGCCCATAAACAAATAGGATTTTCCCTGATACAGGATCTTTGTAATCAGCGATTGCTCGTTGTCGCTTTTGCCGTCAAAGGGAACAGGGGAGACCCAGATCGAAAGTTCCAGTTCGCCAAAGGTCAAAGAAAGATCCTGCAAAAGGTAAGAGACCTCGGCGTCCGTCTGCGCCAAAGCCGCAAGCAGCTGCGAATACTGCTTGGAATCCTTTTCGTATCCCGGAAGCACGATGCGATCGACCGGGAGGTTTTCTATCACGGTATCCGCACCGCCGATGTGGTCCTTGTCGAAATGCGTCAGGATCAAAAAATCCAGCTTTTCGACGCCGAGTTCCCGGAGCTTTTCGACAAGGCGTTCGCCGTCTCCGTGCTCGCCGGCGTCGATCATGATCGCGGCATCAAGCGTGCGCACGAGAAGCGCGTCCGCCTTCCCGATTGAAAACGCGTACAGGTCAAGCTTTTTTGTGTCCTCATGTTCCGTCGGATCATAGGTGCATCCGATCAGAAACAGCAGGATGAGCAGAATTGTCAGCAATCGTTTCATAAAAACAGTATATCCGATTATTCCTGCGTTGACAAGAGCCGAAAATGTGCTATAATGATAATACGAACATATGTTCGCATTATGGGGACAGCATGAAGGTATATGTCGGAGTCGAAAGCTATACGGACGAAAGCGGACATACAAGTCCGCACATCGTGCATTGGCAGGACGGCCGCCGCTTTGAAATCCAGAAAATTCTGGACGAGCGGCACGCCGTCTGTATCGGCGCGGGCGGGCGAGGCGTGCGGTATACCTGTCTGATCAACGGCAGAAAGCGGTTTCTGTTCTTTGAGGGCGCACGATGGTTTGTGGACGCCGCAAAAAATTGATGCGAAACAGTAGCAACCTTTGCAAAACTGTGGTATAATCCGGTTATCAACAATACGGAGGTCCATATGGAACAGGAATACAGCGTGGAAAACGCAAAAAAGTTTATCAAACAGAAATTCATGGAGCAGGGAGATTTCCTGATCCTGAAGGAAGAGGTCTTTGATCAGATGCTGGATCGCATCGTCGAGCTCGACGAAACTTTCATGGAAGAGAACGGCGTCAACGACGGCGAGGTTTATGACGACGACAAGGCGTTCGAGTATCTGTTTGCGGAAATGCAGAAATCGTTCGAGGAGCAGAAGATGTACTGCATGCGCTTTGTAGAGGACTACATGGACTACAGCGAAGCGTATCTCGAGAGCATCGGCGCGATCGAGTGGGATTAAAACGGAGATTTTGCATTGAAGGTACTCTTTATCGGCAACAGCCATACCTATTTCAATGACATGCCGCATCTGTTCGCGAAGATGTGCGAAGCGCTTACAGGCGAACAGACGGACGTCACGATGCTTGCGTTTTCAAACCGCAGGCTGGATTGGCATTGCGAAGAGTACTTTTCCGTGCGGTTTGCGCTTCTGTACGGTCGGTATGATTATTGCGTGATCCAGCAGTTCGGACATCCGATCCCGCCGATCGAGGAAACGGAGCCGCCGCTTGAAAAACTCGTCAATCTGTGCGAGCGCGTCGGAACGAAGCCGGTGCTGTACATGACATGGGCAAAGCGGGACGAACCGGAGAAAGCGCCTTTGATCAGCGGCATTTACCGTACGCTTGCAGAAAAGCATCATGCGCTTCTTTCGCCGATCGCGGAGCTGTTTGAAGCGCTGCGCACGGAGCATCCGGAGATCGATCTCTACTGGTTCGACGGATCGCATGCTTCGCCGTACGGCGACTATCTGATCGCCGCAACCTTTGCGGCATTGCTGACGGGACAAACCGATCTTTCAAAGCTTTCGGACAGCGTCATTGATTTCCGCGTGCGCTTTGAAAAGGGAAAGAATCCGAAGGCGATCGAGGATGCGGCGGCTGCCGAAACGCAAGGCGATCCGAAGATCACAGCGATCCTGCGGGAATATGCGCGGCGTTCGGTGCGGAGGGAATCGGTATGAAGGAATTGCGGACGTCGGTTTTTTCCGTCGATACGACGCATGTCGGAGTGCTGGACGGCGTTCGCGCGCTCGGGGTTCTGTGCGTGCTGTGGTTTCATTTCTGGCAGCAGACATGGCTGATGCCCGTCTATCAGACGCCGTTTCTTGCGTGGGCAGGCGTGAAGCAGGTCAATCCGGACGTTATGCGGCGCGTGGGATATCTGTGCGTCGATCTGATGTTGCTCTTGTCGGCGTTCGTGCTGTATCTGCCGTATGCGAGACACACGTTCTGCGGCACGCCGGTCGATCCGGTCAAAACCTTTTTCAAAAAACGGTTCGCCAGGATCGTGCCGAGTTATCTCTTTGCGGTGATCGTCATGTTTGCGGTCGCCATGGCAACGGGAGCGTACAAAGGCAGGGCGTCGTTCGCGCTGAAGGATCTTCTGACGCATCTGACCTTTACACAGATGCTGTTCAACGATACCTATCTGTTCACGGCGATCACGGCGGTCATGTGGACGGTATGCATTGAGGTCGCATTTTATCTGATCTTTCCGTTGCTTGCAAGAGCGTTTGGCAGAAGACCGCTTCTCGTATATGCGACCATGGTGCTGTGCGGGATCTGGTTTACGATCGCCGTTTCTCCGGCGCTCGGCGAATCGCGGATCATGGTCAATCGGTTTTTGACGTTTTTGCCGGTCTTCGCAAACGGAATGATGGCGGCGCACCTGTATGTCTGGTACGCCGAGCGCGTCAGTCATAAGGCGATCCCGTCGATTCTCGGAACGATCGCGGCCGTCGCCGCGCTGTACGCGTTGATCCGTTTGTTTCAAGCCTGTGCCGCTTCGGGAGACGCTGCGCATCAGCAGGTCTGGCAAATGCAGAACAGAATGATTCTGTCGCTTGTATTCACGGTATTCCTGCTCGGCGCCGCGATTTCGATCAGACCGATCCGCAGGATCCTGGATAATCGCGTACTTGCAGCGATTGCGGCCGTTTCCTATAACCTGTATCTTTGGCACCAATGGCTGATCGTGAAGCTCTGTACGGCGTTCGGCGCAAAAAGCGGGGCAGACATTGCTGCCGGCGGCGCATCGAAGCAATGGACCGTTACGATTACCGGACTGGTGATTGCCGGGATCGTTGCCGCATTGGTTACATACGGAATAGAAAAGCCTATGGCTAAATTGATTCTGCATATGAGAAAGGAGAAATGGGAATGCATTACACGATGAAGGTCAACAACGTCTGCTCTTCCAAGGTCGATTTTGATCTGATCAATGGAAAGGTTTATCACGTCGTCTTTACGGGCGGATGCAACGGAAACCTGAAAGCGATCGGTAAGCTCGTAGAGGGCATGGAACGGGAAAAGCTCGTTCAGATTCTGAAGGGCAATACCTGCGGTCCGAGCAGCACGTCCTGCGCCGATCAGTTTGCGCTTGCCGTGGAAAGGGCGGTGGAAGAGTGATGCTGCGATTTGGCTATGATATCGGAGGAACCAACATCGCTGCCGGCGTCATCGACGAAAACAATCGCCTGATTGCAAAGGACTCTGTCAAATTCCCGCGCGGAGAAGGTACCGAAGCCGTGATTGTCGCTTGTGAAGCGCTGTACCGGAAGATCTTGGAGCAGGCGGGGATTCCCGGGAATGAGATTGCGGGCGTCGGCGTTGCGGTCCCCGGCAGCGTTTCGCCTGAGACCGGCGTCGTGATTGATGCGCATAATCTCGGGTTTCATCATACGCCGCTGGCGGCGATGCTGTCCGATAAGTTAAATAAATCCGTCAATCTGATCAATGATGCGGATGCGGCGACGCTTGCGGAGCATCGGATCGGATCATTACAGGGATCCCGGACGGCAATGCTGATCACGATCGGAACGGGAATCGGCGGAGGATTGATCCTGAACGGCGAGCTGTTCCGCGGCGGCCGCGGGAACGGCACGGAACCGGGGCACATGGTGCTTCGCAACGGCGGACGGCATTGCTCCTGCGGGATCGACGGCTGTGCCGAAACGTATTGTTCTGCCACGCGCCTCGGAAAAGACGGTGCTGCCTTCGGGAAAGCGTCCGCAAAGGATGTAATCGAAGCCGCCAGACAGGGGAACGAGGAAGCGCTGAATCTGTTCCGTCAATATATCGACGATTTCGGCAGTTATATCGCCTCGATTATCAATCTGCTCGATCCGGAACGGATCGCAATCGGCGGCGGCGTCAGCGGTGCAGGCAGCTTCCTGCTTGATCCGCTGCGGAAGGATGTAGAACGGAAATGCTTCTTTGAAACATGTCCGGAGATCGTTGTTGCATCCGCGGGAAACGATGCGGGAATCGTAGGCGCAGGACTGATTGCATAACCACGCAAAAACATAAGGCGATCGGTAATCCGACCGCCTTTTGTATTTTCTCTGTTACATGGTATACCCGCCGTCACAGCAAAGAACCTGACCCGTGACGAACCGTGCCGTTGCCAGATAAAATACGGCTTCGGCAACATCCTCGGGCGTACCGAGACGATTCAGAGGCGTTTCTGCGCAAAACGCGTCCAGATCGGCTTTGGAGAGATGCTGATTCATTGCTGTTTGAATCAGCCCGGGCGCAACGGCATTCACGGTAACATCGGACGGCGCAAGCTCTTTCGCCAACGCTTTGGTAAAACCGATCACAGCGGCTTTGGACGCAGAGTACAGCACCTCGCACGATGCGCCGGAAACACCCCACATGGAAGATATGTTCACGACCGCGCCGTGATTCCGACGCAGATCCTCGGAGAGAAGCCGCGTCAACTGCATCATGCTGCGCACATTCGTATCGAAAATCAAGCGGTATTCCGCGTCCGTTGTTTCGGAAAACAGCTTTTGCTTTAAGGCGACGCCTGCGCAATTGACGAGTATGGAGATCGTCCCGATCCGCCGATGGATCTCCGATACCATTGTCTGAATCGCATCGCTGTCGGTAAGATCGCAGGAAAGGCACAGATAGTCCGTATCTGCCGGGAAAGATGCAATCAGATTTTCGACAGCTGCATGATTTGTATTGTATTGCAGCACAACGGCATATCCGGAGACAGCAAATTTTGCAGCAATTGCGGAACCGATCCCGCCGGATGCGCCGGTGATCAAAGCGATTTGTTTCATTGTCCCTCCGTAAACCGCAGGGAAGACATCATGGCATCAAATGCACCGATATAATCGTCGCCTTCCCGATTGAGTAAGGTGAAGAAATATGTTTTTCCGCCATTGACGGCATAGAGGATCAGATCGTGCGTACCCTGTTCCAGCAGACCTTTACCGGAGATCCTGTAAGCTTTGAAACCGTCAACGCGGCAAGTGTGAGCATCCGTGACGGTCAATGATTCATACTGACAAAGCGCTTTGAGAGCGTCCTCATAATCGTCCTTTGTAAAGCTGTCAAAGTACCAGTTCTGTTCCGTGACATAATAAGTGATTGAACTGGATAGGAGCGGATCGCCGTACGGCGCAAAACAAACCATCGACACCGAATCGACCGGCGCAAAAGGTTCCGGCAGAACGGCCGTAAAATCGGAATTGCGGAAGACGTTCTTCGGCTCGCCGGAACATCCGAACAGCAACAGCAGGCAGAAAAGAAGGGATAAAAGCCGTTTCATTCGGCTTCCTCCCAAACACCGAGGATCTCACCGATATACATGGTATGTGAATCGCCTTCCGCGTAGTAGCGGGAAAGGAGAGATTCATTTTCGAGCAGGTGCTCGTCCAGATCCGTTCGAAACAGGATTCTGCATTCAATGTGGAACCGGCAGCCGGAAAAACCATCCTGTCCGCCGAAGCGCGCAGGCATCAGCGAAGCGTGCAGCGCGGACACTTTATCGACATCACGACCGGATTTCGTCCCGCAGAAAGCAAGCTCTTTCTGTAATGTGCCGTTCTTCGGCACACTGACCGTAAACGTCGTCGTATGGCTTAACAGCTCATGCGTGTATCGGCTTTCCCTTACATAGACGGAAAAGGTTTGTTTGTTCCAAATGATGCCGAACTGTCCCCAGCCGATCGTCATCGGATTGCCTTCCACCATCAAAAAAGCGCCGCGTCGCAGCTGATCGTCTGTTTCCTTCATCCAATCCATACCGCAGGACCTCCCTATATGATAATTTATTATAGCGGATTACATTGAAAAAATCCAGTAAAAAAAGAAGCCGTGAAGGCTTCTTCATCGGGTTATGCGTCATCGTGCATAAAGGTCGTTTTACGGACGTTATGCTGAAACAGCATGATGATGCCCCAAATCCCGCCGAGACCGACGAGAATGTAGAGGATGATCGATATAACCGATCCGGCTCCGAAGATCCATGTTACCAGATTGAAATTGAAAAGACCGACAAGCAGCCAGTTCAAAGCACCTACTATCATCAGGATCAAGGCAACGATATTCATGAAATCACTCCTTTCACGCCGTTAGTATGGACGTGATCAAATGATTTCATGCTTTGTTTTTTCCGGAAAGATTTCGATTTCAAATCGGTCGAATGAAACGGGTTCCATAAAATCTCTTTGGCGAAAGACCGTATGTGAAAACTGATCCAGTTCCCGCACGTGCTTTTCAAGCATGACGGGACGCGAAAGATCAAGCGCCTGACAAAGCACATGGAGGATCGGCATCCATTCCTCTATATCAGAAGGTCGTGCGAGAGCGAACTCCCGCACGACGTCTGACTTGATCTTTTGATGTTGAATTGTTTTCGCCCAGATGCGCATTACTTGACTTTTCTGACGAACCAGCCGTCAAACTCACAGCATCCCGTATCGGCATAGGTGCCTGTAAAGTTGCACCAGATATTATACAGCGAACCGATATTCTCTTCGGGCTTCCATTCTGTGCTGAGCTTATGCACATACAAGGTCTCGTTTGTCTTATTGTTCGTCATCTTGACGATGGTGTCGCCGTCGACCGTGATGACTTCCACAACCTTTGCCGAGATACGATAACCGTAAGTATTCGTGGCGTAAAGGCTGATGTTTGCGAGCAGGTCGTCGATCTTCGGAACCTCAAGATATGTCTTGTTCTTGATGTAATGCTTGCGGAACGTGTCTCTGTCGGACCATGCTCTCAGGACTTTGAATTGCGTGGAAGCGCTTTCGGCGCCTTCTTTTTCGGCATTCAGAGTGATGACGGAGGTACCGTAGAAGGTATCGACTGCCGTGATCTGCAGAGAGAAATTACCTTCTGCATCGACATTGACGCTGCCGCAAAGCATGTTCGCCGCATCGTCGCTCGTGGCCGTAAGCGTTGCGCCGGGAAGCGTCGTGCCCGTAACGGTCAGCTTGCCGCTCTTATCCGTACGAAGCGCGTTGCCTTCGGTTTTGACGACGAGCGTCATGGGTTCGGGTACGAATTTATACGCATGTACCTGGATTTCCTTGGTGTCGCCGACGCAATTGGCTTTGCTTGCGGTAATGGTGATGGTGTCCACGGTATCTTCCGAAACACCGTCCGCAAACTTGTAGTCATACATGAACACGCCGCCGGTGTAAACGACTGTCTGCACGCCGTTGATGAAGACGTCCGCCGACGGATCGTCGATCGTACCCTGCAGAGAAACGATGTTGCTCTCGGGCGCCATGAAGGGTTCTTCGCCTTCGGGGATCGGCGCAGTGATCGTAATGTTCAGTTTCGGGAATGTCCGCGTGAAGGTCGGGCAATTGACCTTGTAAGAGGTGCCGTCGGCCTGATTGATCGTGATATCGGGCTGGAAGACAACCGTAGATTCTTCGAGCGGCTGATTCGAATAGAACACTGCAACCGGGATCTTGACCTTACGAATCATTTCCTTGGATTCTGTATTCTGGAACGTATAATCGTCCTGATACGGGAAATCGATCACAAGGGTGGAATTGGCGGGAACAACGACGGTAATGACAACCAGATCATCGTTGTTCTGATCAACCAGCTCCTGGAGCTGCGCGGTCTTGGAATCAAGAGCAGGCGCTTCGGTCGTTGCAGGATCGGAAGGCACGGTCTGATCTTCCGTCTGCGTTCCGGTCTGCTGCGCGTCGGGGTTGTTCCTCGGAGCAGAGTTGCCGCAATTCAGCTGATTCTTCAGCAGCACATAACCGCCGAGAACAAGAATGCCGACGATCACGACGATGATCGCGATCAGCAAAACGGTGAACATGGTGTTCTTTTTCTTCTTTTGCTGCTTGCGTTTCGGCGGGGTAGGTTCGTACTCGAACGGATCTTCCTCTTCTTCAAGAGCTTCTTCTTCGTTATAGATGCTTTCGGGTTCCTCCTCGGATTCCGCAGGATCTTCAGCTTCCTCCTCGTCATCCTCCTCAAGAATCATCGGTTCCGGCTTTCTGCGCGAACGGGTAGGCGTCCACATGGGCGCGGGCGTTTCTTCTTCCTGTTCGGGAAGCTCTTTCTTTGCGGGTTTTTCCTTCTCGACGGGAGCGACCGGTTCCTCAACGGTTTCTTCAATTGCCTCATTGACCGCCGGCTTCTCAACGATCTTCTCTTCGGGCTCAGACTGCTCGGGAACAATCCAGGACGGACGGCTGAACCGCTTGGTGGGTTGCTGTTCTTGTTCCGGAGCATTGGGCGCGGCGTCGGGTTTCAGACTGGCAGCACAGACCTTGCAGAATGTTGCGTGGTCGGGGTTGTATGCTCCGCACTCCTTGCAAATCATATGTATACCTCCTAATATATTCTCATATATTCGATTATTATTATAACATAAAATTTCACATAGAAGTGACGAATATGTAAACAATTTTTGATTTATGTGTTTTTTTTACGGTCTTGTGATATAAATGGTTGCGTAAATCGGGCTTTCGGAATAGTATGATAATACAATACGGACAGGAAAGAAAGAAAATGATCTATTTCGATAACAGTGCAACGACACAAACACTTCACGAGGCGGCGGAACGGGCATGCGTTGCGATGACAA
This sequence comes from uncultured Clostridia bacterium, assembly GCA_947168855.1. GTDB lineage: Bacteria > Bacillota > Clostridia > Christensenellales > CAG-138 > UBA3792. The sequence continues at coordinate 218,539 of CAMVNO010000001.1, read as the reverse complement.
GAGATTTTTATAATCCGGCAGCGGCATACGGCGCGGCTTTTTCGGTTGAAAAGAGCGTCACGGATGCAAGAATTTTTGCGGCGTCCTTATTGGGCGCGGCACCGAATGAGATCGTCTATACGTCTGGCGGAACAGAGTCGAACAATGCCGCCGTTTTCGGAGCGCTTCGCTGTGTTCACGGCAAAAAGACGATCGTAACGACAGCAGTCGAGCATCCTTCTGTTTTTGAAACCGTCAACACAGCGGCAAAGATGTATGACGCTGCCGTTCGGTATGCGCCGCTGCGCTCAGACGGAACGGTCGATATAGACCGCCTTTCGGAGGTTCTGACGCCGGACACATCGCTTGTCAGCATCATGCATGTCAATAATGAACTCGGCAGCGTGAACGATCTCGATCGGATCGCGGCAAAGGTGCGTGCGCTTTCGCCGAACGCCGTGATCCATTCGGACGGCGTGCAGGCGTTCATGAAGACGCCGATGCAGAGGATTCCGGTTGATTTATACTCGGTTTCGGCACACAAACTGCATGCGCCGAAAGGCGTCGGTTTTCTGTACGTCCGCAGCGGCGTCCGCTTTCAGGGCGGTCAGATCGGCGGAGGACAGGAACGGAACCTGCGAAGCGGTACGCTGAACGTGCCGGGCATCCTCGGCTTTGATGCCGCGCTGCATGCTTACAGAGCAAACGAAGCGGCATGGCACCAACAAATGCTGCGCGTTAAAGCAAGACTGTATCGCAACCTTTCGGCACTGCCCGATGTATTACTGAATGGACCGGCCATTGAAAACGGCGCGCCGCACATTCTGAACCTTTCTTTCCTCGGCGTACGCGGGGAAGTGCTGATGCACGCGTTGGAACGGTACGGTGTGCTTGTTTCCACGGGATCGGCATGTTCCGCCAAAAAACAGGGAAAGAACCGTGTTCTGAACGCCGTCGGCATTACGGGCGCAAGACAGGAAGGCGCGATCCGCTTCAGCTTTTGTCCGTTCAACACCGAGGAGGAAGCAGACACAGCCGCCGATGTGATCGAAAACCAGCTTCGTATTCTGCGCAGATATCAAAGGAGATAATCCATGGAAAAAGTCATTTTGGTACGATATGCGGAAATTCATCTGAAAGGTCTGAACCGACCGTTTTTTGAACGTCTTTTGGCGGACCGGATCAAGCAGGCACTGAATCCCGTTCACGCATCGGTCGAACGGGAGCAGGGACGCATCTTTGTTTACGGCGTTCCGGAACAGGAAATCGCGGCGTCTGTGGACAAGCTGTGCCGTGTATTCGGAATCCATTCCGTCAGCGTTGCCTGCTGTGTCGCAAAAGAATGGGACGCGATTCGCGATGCAGCAATTGCCGAAACGCGCTCGTTTGCCGAATCGGCACAGATTCCGACGTTCAAATGCTTTGCGCGGAGATCGGACAAGCGTTTTCCGATGACGTCGGAGGAGATTTGCCGGGAACTTGGGCATGATATTTTAGAGGCATACCCGAATCTCAGCGTGGACGTGCATCATCCGGCGCTTCCGGTTTCGGTTGAGATACGTCAAACGAACGCATTCGTTTATACGGGCGAAGTTCTCGGTGCCGGAGGAATGCCCGTCGGATCCAACGGGAAAGCGATGCTGCTGATCTCGGGCGGGATCGACAGTCCGGTAGCAGGGTTTATGATCGCCAAAAGAGGCGTAATGCTCGATGCCGTACACTTTTACAGCTATCCGTATACGAGCGAACGCGCAAGAGATAAGGTCATAGAACTGACTAAACTCGTTTCGCGTTACGCCGGACGCATCAATCTGTATCTTGTACCGTTTACGGAGATCCAGATGACCATTTACGATAAATGTCCGTCAACCGAAACAACCGTGCTCATGCGCAGGCTGATGATGAAGATCGCCGAACGAATCGCCAAGGATACCGGCTCACAGGCGCTGATCACCGGAGAGTCGATCGGACAGGTAGCAAGTCAGACGATCGAATCGCTTTGCGTAACAGACGATGCGGTCAGCATGCCGGTTTTCCGTCCGCTGATCGGATTTGACAAAGAGGAGATCATAGAGAAAGCGCAAAAGATCGGGACGTTCGAAACATCGATCCTGCCTTACGAGGACTGCTGCACCGTGTTTGTGCCGAAGCATCCTGTCACGAAACCGAAGGTAGACAAACTCAGAGAGAGCGAAGCGCTCGTTGATTTTGAGCCGATGATACAGAAAGCAATTTCCGAAACGGAACGAATGAACATCGGCTGAGCGCATATTTTTAACAGAAAGGAAGATTTCATATGAAGCATGTTTATAAGATCATAGGAATTGTTGTTGTGATCATCATACTGGTTGCAGCGCTGCTGTATTATCTGAACAGTAAAAATATTTTGAAAGGACCGATCTCGGAATGGATCACGAATGTCGAAAACGATATCCTGAGCATTTTCGGTCATACAAAGGACATGGTGCATGAGATGGGGAATTCCGATAACCCCGTCACGGATTCCATCAACATACCCTGAGAACCGCATTTTGCTCTTGACAAACGCGGAACCGAATGCTAATATAACACACGGTTCCGATATCTGGGTGTAGCGCAGTTTGGTAGCGTGCTTGAATGGGGTTCAAGAGGCCGAGAGTTCAAATCTCTCCACCCAGACCATACCGCCGCGAATGACTTGTCGTTCGCGGTCTTTTTTTATCTCGATGAGCGTTCAACGGCGAATGCGGGTATACGCGATTTCATGAATGATTACTATATATCATTTTTCTTTGCAAAACAGTAGATTCGGGAGCCGAATCGTGCTAAAATACAGAAAAAAGAATCTGGAGGCAAGTATGGAACGAACCGTAGCATGGAATACCTACAACAAAACCGAGCTCAGAAAACTCGAAACCGTCTCGAAAGAGTACCGGGCCTTCCTGGATGCAGGCAAAACGGAACGTGAATGCGTCACCGGTGCGATTGCCCTTGCAAAGGCGGCGGGATATCGCGATCTCAAAGAGATCATTGCAGAGAACGGTCATCTGCGTGCGGGCGACCGCGTTTATGCCGATTGCATGGGAAAAGCGATCATGCTGTTCATCGTCGGGAAAAAACCGATGGAAAAGGGCTTCAATATCATCGGCGCGCACATTGATTCTCCGCGTATGGACCTCAAGCAGAATCCGCTCTATGAAGATTCCGGACTCGCTTACTTGGATACGCATTATTACGGCGGCATCAAAAAGTATCAGTGGGTTACCATTCCGCTTGCCTTGCACGGCGTGGTTGCAAAGAAAGACGGCACGGTTGTGAATGTCGTGATCGGTGAAGACGACAGTGATCCCGTTGTCGGCATTTCGGACCTGCTGATCCATCTGTCTGCAGAACAACTGCAGAAGAAAGCTGCCGAGGCGATCGGCGGTGAGGATCTGAACGTCATCATCGGCGGCATTCCCCTGAAAGATGAAGAAAAGGAACCCGTCAAAGCGAATATGCTGAAGATCCTCAAGGACAAATACGGGATCGAAGAAGAGGATTTTCTTTCCGCAGAAATCGAGGTTGTTCCCGCAGGCAAATCGCGTGAACTCGGTTTGGATCGCAGCATGATCATCGGATACGGTCATGACGATCGCGTATGCGCGTTTGCACAGATCAAAGCGATGCTTGATGTCAGGAATACGCCGGAAGCGACCTGCTGCTGCATCCTTGCGGACAAAGAAGAAATCGGCTCCGTCGGCGCAACCGGCATGCATGCGAAATACTTTGAGAACACGGTTGCGGAGATCATGAACCTCACGGGCGAGTATTCCGAGCTGAAGCTTCGCCGCGCTTTGACCAATGCGCACATGCTTTCCTGCGACGTCAGCGCGGGCTTCGATCCTAATTTCGCGGGCGTGTTTGAGAAGAAAAACAGCGCATTCCTCGGGCAGGGCGTCTGCTTCAATAAATACACAGGCGCGCGCGGCAAGAGCGGATCGAACGACGCGAACGCCGAGTACATGGCAAAGCTGCGCAAGTGGATGGATGACGCAAAGGTGCGTTACCAGACCGCGGAGCTCGGCAAGGTCGATGCGGGCGGCGGCGGAACGATCGCATATATCTGCGCTGAATACGGCATGGAGGTCATTGACAGCGGCGTTGCGGTTCTGTCCATGCACGCGCCGTGGGAGATCATTTCAAAGGCGGATCTTTATGAAGCGTTCAAAGCGTATCGCGCATTCCTCATGAAAGCCGAATGATCTTTGATTGTATGATGAAACCGGAGGCGTGTTCCTCCGGTTTTTTGTGTGGTGGACAAGACGGCAGAAAAGATGTATACTATTATTGAGAGGAGTATACAATGCAAAAGAAGATCCTCAGTATCATTGTTTTCATATTATTTCCGATGTTGCTCGGTTGTTCCGTGATTCAGAAAGAGGAAACCGAAACCGGGCAGCTTGTTTCGCCGACTCCGGAGCCCACAACGATACCGACAAAGGCGCCTACGCCAGAACCGACGGCAGAGGAGATTGTTGTTGCTGCACAAAGTACCGATACACCGGCGCCGAGCGATACGCCGGAAGCAACGGATGAACCTACGCCGACGCCTGTACCGACTCCGGAGCCTACGATGGAGCCGAATCCGTACATCGGGGTATGGACAATCGAAGACATGCCGTTTTCGCTTGAACTGCGGAATGACAGAACGTACTTGATCACCATTTCGGAACAGGAACGGGAAGGGACCTATTCGTTCGATGCAAACAGCGTTTTTCTTTCGGTTCCGGAAAACCGTACGGTTGAACTGGACTATTATACCAAAGCGGATGTATTGAAGATAGATACATTCATCCTGATCCGTGACGATCTCGTTTTCTTTTTTGATATCGGAGGCGTTCCGGTTTCGTTTCAGAACGAAAACGAAGATCTTTCGGTCCGGACGCGCGGCGCCGTTGTGGAAGCTGCTGCAAGGAATGAAAAGCAAATCCGTTCTTATTGCTTTACAGCTTCGGGATTGACCCCTCCGGAGGATTCCAGAGATTGGTTCGACGCGGCGGATGACGGGTCCGCTTCCGAATCAATTCACGTGTTCAAATGGGACGGAAGCTATACGCTTTGGACGAAAGATGCGGACGGCACGCTTCTTGCGCCGATCGATGTTATCGTTGAATCCGGCTATCAGTATCCGATCCTTTCGGACGGAATCGATTATCTGCATCAATCGCTCAAACAGTTTCTGCGAGAAAGGGGAACGAGCATCGACAATCTGAACCGTGAGATCAGTCGGAATGTCACGGCAGCAGGGATCTATACACGCGCAGGCGCGGTCACGGCGGGCGTGTCATTGATCAACGCATTGGCCAAATACGGATATTCCGTCGGATATCAGGAAAACGGTGAATATATTGCGGCGCAGGAATGGGGCGTAAATCCGAAATGGGGTGAAAAACTCGGGATTTCCGAAGATGATTCGGAAGAGGATACAGTAGAATCTGTCGAATTCTATAACGGAATGAACAACACAGCCTGCGTTGTTTGGGCATATAAGCAGGCGGGGCTGAATCTTTGCACCGCAGGGAAAACGACCGTAACGGCGCTCGGAGAACACGATCGCGCGCGTGATAACAAAACGGACGCGGACCGTGCCGAGTCGGGCGATATCATAAAACAGGGCGGGCGATACGCAATGGTGATCGATCGCATTGATCAGGACCGGGACGGAAAAGATGATGCGTACCTCATTTACGAAATGGTTTCGCCGCTGCTGACAATGGAGATTCTTCCGTTCGATAAGATGCAGGGACGAGAAGTGTATTCCATGGATGCTTTTTTCAGCGACACCGGTAAAAACCATGCGAAAGTCAAATACTGGAAAGATGCTTTTCGGATTCCCGAAGAAGATTTCCCGATGTATCTGAAAGAGACAATCAAGGCAGAAACAACGCAGCGCAGTTTTTTGTCGCTGATGGAAAAACTCGGTTTTTGAACCGTAAACATGTTTGAGAGAAAGAAATACGTCATGAACCGAATCGGACTTGCATGATTTGTCCGAATGAGATATAATAATACAAAAAGCGGAGGTGCGGATTTGATTCAGCTCATTTTCGGAGAAAAAGGGTCGGGGAAGACCAAAAAGATTCTGGAGATCGCAAATCAGGCTGCGGAACAGGCAAAAGGGAGCGTCGTTTTTATTGATGAGGATGAACGGTATATGTTCGATCTCAATTTGTCTGTACGTTTTATCAACGCTACGGAGTACGCCTTATCCGGTCCGAAGATGTTTTACGGGTTTCTTTGCGGGATCGCGGCGTCGGATCATGACCTTGAATACATTGTGATCGACAGCTTTATGCATATCGTGCAGCACAGTCTTGATTCTCTGGCGGAAATGTTCGAACGGCTCGAATCCTTTTCCGAGGAACACGGGATAAAGCTCGTATTGTCGCTATCCTGCACACCGGATCAGATCCCAGATTTTCTGAAGGCATATTCAGATTAACGGCAGATCGCTGATCGGAACCAGGGGCTGTGATTATGTCATATCCGGTTTCACAGCTCCTTTTTTTAACGGTATAAATCATATGGAACAAATCAATCAAACGCAAACCGAAACTGAATTCAATCAAAACCGCGCTGGAACGCGCGTGTGGATTGTCCTTGCTTTTGTGCTGGCAATTCTATTGACGGCAAGCCTTACTTTTGTCGCAACATGGGCAGCCGTAAGAGCAAAGTACGCTGACGAAAACGGACATCTTGTTCAATCTGTCAGAGAAATCAGAAACATTATCCGCGATCATTTTTACTATTATCAGGAAGATGAAAACGAACTCACGGAAGCGGTTCTGAAGGGCATTGCCGCGGCGACAGGCGATCACTATGCCGAATACTATACCGCGGAAGAATACGCAGAGCTGACAAAGCAGAATGACCGCACATTCGTCGGGATCGGGATTCTGACGCAGATCAATGAAAACAACAATGTTGAGATTCTTGATGTGTATAGCAATACGCCGGCAAGCGAAGCGGGATTGCTGCCGGGCGACATCATTCAGGAAATCAACGGCGTCGCATACGACGGCTCCGAGCTTTCCGCATTTTTATCAAATGTGCGTGCCCTGGACGGAGAAACCAACTCGTTTGTGATTCTGCGAGGGGAAGAAACGCTTTCGTTTGATATCGTGGCGCGCGAGGTCCACACGCCTGCCGTTTCTTACCGTATGCTGACGGACAAAATCGGGTATATCCATATCCAGACATTTCACGGAACCTGTGTGGAAGAAACGAAAGATGCGATGAAAGCGCTGCGAGAATCCGGGATGATGTATCTCGTGCTGGATCTTCGGGACAATCTCGGCGGTTCGCTGTACAGCGCTCTTGATATTGCCGACATCTTTTTGCCCAAAAACTATATCGTGACCACGCTTCGCACGAGGGACGGTCATATCACGGAATACAAAACCGATGAAAGCGGAATTGATATCCGTATGGTATTGCTGGTAAACGAGTATTCAGCATCCGCAAGCGAACTTGTTGCCGGCGCGCTGAAAGATCACGGGGCGGCGTACCTGATCGGCACAAGAACATACGGCAAGGGAATCGTACAGAGCTTTTATGAGATCCCGGAAACAAAGGGTTACATTAAAATCACGACTGACGCTTATTATACGCCGAACGGAGTCTGCGTACAGGACGAAGGGATTCTGCCAGATCAGATCACAGAACTGTCCGAAGAAGCAAAACAGTACTCAATCGACCGGATTCCTTATGAGCTTGACACACAACTGCAAGCGGCAATTGCATATCTGGAGGACTGAATGAAAACCAAACATCATTATATTCAGGATGAATCCCTGTATCCTTCCGGGCAGGATAAGATCGAGTGGGTACGGCGCAATATGGCTCTCTTGAACGGCATCGAAAAAGCATTCCGTACAGAACAGCCGTTCAAGGGCATGAAAATCGCACTGTCGGTACATCTTGAAGCAAAGACAGCTTATTTGTGCGAAGTGCTGAAAGCCGGCGGCGCAGAGATGTATGTCACAGGAAGCAATCCGCTTTCCACGCAGGACGACGTCGCGGCGGCGCTCGTCAAGGAGGGCATATCCGTTTTTGCCGTTCACGGGGCATCTCCGGAGTTATACGAAGAATGCCTGATGCAGGTTTTGTCTTGCGAACCGGATCTGATCATTGACGACGGAGGAGATCTTGTTTCCCTGCTGCATACAAAGCTCACGCATCTGATCCCGAAGATCCGCGGCGGATGCGAGGAAACAACGACCGGCGTGCATCGATTGCTGGCCATGCAGAAGGACGGATCGCTGCGATTCCCGATGTTTGACGTCAACGACGCGCAGTGCAAGCATCTGTTTGATAACCGCTACGGGACCGGACAATCCGTGTTTGACGGGATTGATCGGACCACCAATTTGATCGTGGCGGGCAAGACGGTCGTTGTCGCCGGATACGGCTGGTGCGGACGCGGCGTCGCGATGCGTGCAAAAGGGCTCGGCGCGAGGGTCGTCGTGACGGAAATAGATCCGGTCAAAGCGATCGAAGCCGTGATGGACGGGTTTACCGTTATGCGTATGGAGGATGCGGCAGGCATCGGTGATGTCTTCGTTACCGTTACGGGAATGTGCGACGTGATCACGGAAGAACACATGAAGCGCATGAAAGACGGCGTATTGCTTTGCAATGCAGGTCACTTTGACGTGGAGATCGACGTCGCGCGGCTGAAACAGATCGCTGTTGAAACGCGAGCGATGAAACCGAATATCACGGGCTATCGCCTTGAAAACGGGAATTGGCTGTATCTTTTGGCGGAGGGACGTCTCGTCAATCTTGCGTCCGGCGACGGACATCCGGCAGAGATCATGGACATGAGCTTTGCGATTCAGGCACTTTGCGCAATGGAGCTTGCCGTTCATCCGCCGAAGGAGGCGCGCGTCTATGCCGTTCCGGATACGATCGACGCATACGTTGCGAACGAAAAGCTCAGGAGCATCGGCATACAGATCGATGCTTTGACGGACTTTCAAAAAGAATATGCAAATTCATGGAAAGTTTAGGTTTACAGATTGAATTTTCTGTGTTATAGTTAATTGATTAAATTGGGTTAATTCGTGTAAACGGATTCAATTTTGAACACCAAATTCCAACAGGGGGAACAGAAATGAAATTCTACACCGCGAATGAGATTCGCAACATCGGTATCTTCGGACATGGCGGCGAGGGCAAAACGACCCTGACGGAGGCTATGCTTTATAATGCTGGTCTCGTTGATCGCTTCCCGAACAATGCACCCACAACGGATTTTGACCCGGAAGAGGTCAAGCGTTCCATCTCCATCAATATGGCGCTTGCGCCTTTGGAATGGAAGAACACCAAGATCAACCTGATCGACGCCCCGGGCTTCTTTGATTTCTACGGTGAAGTGACAGCCGCAATGGCATTGTGCGACGCAGCGCTGATCGTTATCAGCGCGGTTTCCGGTCCGGCAGTCGGTGCGGAAAAGACGATGGCAATGTGCAAAGAACAGCACAAGGCTCGTATGATGGTCATCAACCAGATGGACCGTGAGAATGCGAACTTTGAAAAGACGATGCAGGCAGTGAACGAAAAGTTCGGCGTCAATGTTGTTCCGATCCAGCTTCCGATCATGGAAGGCGGCGTATTCAAGGGCTATGTGGATATCGTCAATATGAACGCCAAGATGTTTGACGGCAAGGGCGAAAAGGAAGTCGCGATCCCCGGCAATCTCGAAGCGGAAGCACAGGAGCTCTATGAGAAGCTGACCGAAGCGGCGGCAGAGGCAGACGAAGATCTCATGATGGAGTATCTTGAGACGATGGAGCTTTCCCGTGAGCAGATCCTGATGGGCCTTTCCAAGGGCGTTCTGGACGGCGACATCACGCCCGTTTGCTGCACGTCCGCGCTCAACAACATCGGCGTTACGACGCTGCTCGACTATATTCTTCATTATATGCCCACAGCTGCGGATGCGAAGCTTCCGAAGGCGTATAAGAACGGTGAAGAGATCGAGCTCACCAGAGACGGCAAGATGGTTTGCCATATCTACAAGACGGTCAACGATCAGTTCGGCAAGTACAGCATTGTCAAGGTTCACCGCGGCGTGCTTGACGGCGGCGTATCGCTGTTCAACGCGAATCAGGAAAAGAACGAGAAACCCACGGCGCCTGTGATGCTGCGCGGCAAAAAGTCCATCGCCGTCGATAAGCTCAATGCGGGCGATATCGGCGCGATCCCGAAGCTGCAGATTTCCAACACGAACGAAACGCTCTGCGACGCATCCGATGCGGTCAAGATCGAGCCGGTCGTATTTCCCGAACCGTGCATCAGCCTTGCGGTTACTGCGAAGAAGCAGGGAGAAGAGGATAAGGTCATCGCAGGTCTCAACAAGCTCCTCGAGGAAGATCCGACTCTGGCAATCGAGAAGAATGCAGAAACCGGCGATGTGCTTCTGAAAGGTCTCGGCGAAATGCATCTCGACGTTACCTGCGCAAAGATCCGCAACAAGAGCAACGTCGAAGCGCAGCTCAACGATCCGCGCATTCCGTATCGTGAGACGATCCGCTCGACTGCGGAAGCAGAAGGCAAACACAAGAAACAATCCGGCGGCAGCGGTCAGTTCGGCGTCGTTCAGATGCGGTTTGAGCCGGCGCCCGAAGGCGTTGATTTCGAGTTTGTCAATGCGATCGTCGGCGGTGTTGTTCCGAAGGAATACATCCCCGCTGTTGAAAAGGGTCTGCGCGAAGCGATGCTGCACGGCGTGCTTGCAGGTTATCCGATGGTCGGCATCAAGGCGACGCTTTACGATGGCAAGTATCATCCGGTTGACTCCAAGGAAGTCGCGTTCAAGAGCGCAGCAAGACTGTCCTATAAGGCGGCGTGCGTCAAGGCAAGCCCCGCGCTGACTGAGCCGATCTACACCTACTACATCTGGGTTCCGAACGATAACGTCGGCGACATTATGGGCGACCTCAGCCGTCGCCGCGGCAGAATGCTCGGCATGACGCCTTCGAACGGCGGCACCGAGATCGTCGCGGAAGCTCCGCTTTCTGAGATGTTCAAGTACGCAACCGACCTGCGATCCATGACGCAGGCACGCGGTTCCTTCCGCAGCGAGTTCACTCGCTATGAAGACGTTCCCGCCGATCAGGCAAAGAAGATCATCGAGCAGGCAAAGCGCGAGGACGAAGAAGAAGAATAATTCCGAAAGGACACAGGAGCGCGAAATGCGCTCCTTTTTTAGAAGATGGAACAAAGATTTGCATGCAGTAAGGATGCGCTCAGACAGACGCGAATTGCGTTTGGTGTTTACTCTGCAAGTATACCGATCATTATCTTTCTGTTCTTTCTGCCGTATCTGCTCAAAGGCAGCTTTGAATTCGGTATGTTCAGTTTCGTTTACCTTCTGATCGTTCTGTATCTCGTTTACGGAGCGTATCGTTCCATGCGCGCAATGCTCGCAGTCAAGCATTCCTATTGCGTCATCAGCGGTGATCGTATTTGGGGCGTCAGTACACAGAACCTGTCTCAGAAGGCGATCCCGTTTGATATACCGATAAGTGAAATACAAAAGATTGACAAAGCAACTGTCCCGGGCGGCGGAATGCGGGCACAGGATGCCTTGGTTCTGCATACCGAGAATCAGAAAATCGTACTGCTTTCGCTTGAACGAACGGACGAATTGCTGAAACAGATCGAACCGAATATGGCAGAATGATGCATCTTGCAGCAAAACGAAAAAGCCGGCAATTAGCCGGCTTTTGCTTATGAGTGAAAGTACAGATAAACGGATTGCGCGGCAGGCAGCGTCATTCCTTTTACGGCTGCAAGCTCTTCGATGCTTGCGGCTTTGATCCGCTCAACCGTTAAAAAGGTATCAAACAGAATTCGCTTGCGCTTTTCACCGATGCCGTCGATCGAATCCAGTACCGAGAACAAGGCGCTTTTGCTTCGCAGATTCCGATGATATGAGATCGCGAATCGGTGCGCTTCATCACGCAGACGTTCGATCAGATGCAGCGGCGCGCTGTTTTTCGGAATACGGATCGGGTCGTCCTGTTCCGGGAGGTAAATCAGTTCATCCGACTCAGCTAACGCGCAGATCGGAATATGGGAGAGGTTCAGTTCGGAAAGCACTTCGATGCCGACGTTCAGCTGCGTTTTACCGCCGTCAAGCACCAAGAGATCGGGCAACTCCCCGTTTGCGGAAAGTCTGCGGGTGAGAACTTCACGCATCGCAATGAGATCATCGCCGTCCGCTTCGGACCGAATCCGGTAATGGCGATATGCCGCCTTATCCGGCTTGCCGTCCCGAAAAACGACCATCGAAGCAACGGTGTTGGTTCCCATCAAGTGCGAGTTGTCGAAGCACTCGATCCGTGAGGGGATCTCATCCAGACCGAGAATACCGGAAAGCTCCGCAAGCGCACCCTCGCCGCGTTCCCATTCGCGCGTACGGATTTTGTCATTCTTTGCAAGCAACGCGGCGCAATTCTGCATTGCCATGTCGGTCAGCTGATGCTTGATCCCACGCTGCGGAACGGTCAAAACCGTTCTTTTGCGTCTCTTGTCGGTCAGCCATTCCTCGATTTCTGTCATGTCGGTACAAGGCTGCGCCAGAAGAATGACGGGGGGAACCTCTATACCGCCTTGCCCGTAATACTGGAGCAGAAAAGCATGTAGCCATTCGGCGGGAGCGTCGTCGCCGTCGCCTTCCAAAGGAAACGCATGAGTGCCGATCACTTTTCCGCCCCGCACAAACAGTGCAAAGACCATACGGGCATCATGGAGAGAATCGACGGCAAATACGTCCGCAGTCAGGTCATTCGCGCTGATTGCAGCTTGCTTTTCGGTCAGAGCCATCGTGGCTTTCAGCTTGTCCCGAAGAAGAGCGGCGCGTTCAAAATCAAGCGAATCGGATGCTTCCTGCATTTTCTTCGATAAATAAGGAATCAGGTCTCCGCTTCTTCCGTTCAAAAGACGGATCGCTTCCTGCAGATACGCATGGTACTGCTCGCGTGAGATCGTACCGCTGCAAGGCGCACAGCATTTTCCGACGTGATGAAGAAGACAGGGGCGTTCTCCGCGCGCCTGCATATGCGCAATGTTTTTTTTACAATGCCGTAAAGGAAACAGATCATAAACCAGGCGAAGTTCCTCCTGCACGGAGGGACCGACGATATACGGACCGAGGTATGTGGCCCCGTCCGGCTTGACGCGGCGGACGATCTCAATACGCGGAAAATCCTGCCGCATATCGATGCGAAAATACGGGAAATGCTTGTCATCCTTCAGAAGAATGTTGTATTTCGGCATGAATTCCTTGATCAGATTGCTTTCAAGCGACAAAGCTTCCACTTCGCTGTGTACTTCAATCGTCTCAAAATCGGCAATATGCGAGACCATAGCGCGGACTTTCGGCGAATGATTCTTTGAGGATTGAAAGTATTGCCGCACGCGGTTTTTCAGGATCTTTGCCTTGCCGACATAGATCACGGCGCCGGTATCATCGAGCATTTTATATACGCCCGGTTTCTCGGGAAGCAGAGCGATTTTATCTTCCAAAAGCGTATTCATGTACGATCTTCCGTAATAACCTGTGCTTTGAGCAGCATCTCGTATAATATCGGAGAGGGCAGACCGATCACGTTAAAGTAGTTTCCCTCGATCGACTCCACAAAAACAGAGCCGTATCCCTGTGCGCCGTAGGACCCGGCCTTGTCAAGCGGCTCGCCGGTCGAAACATACCAGCGGATCTCCGCTTCGCTCATCGGGCGAAAACGGACTTTTGTCGCGACATAACGAGTATCTGCATAACCGTCTTTCAAAACGGCAAGACCTGTATAAACGATATGCGTGCGCCCCTGCATCCGCTTGAGTGTACGGAATGCATGTTCGGGTGATTTCGGCTTTCCGATGATTTCTCCGTCGAGATCGACGACCGTGTCAGCGCCGATCACACAGGCGTGCGGGTGCAGACGCAGCGCAAATGCGGCTTTTTGTTCCGCAAGATGCATCACGGTTTCCGGGATCGACAAACCATCGGGGATCTGTTCCGGTTCGGTACAGACCTCCGTTTGATAGGAAAGCCCCATCAGCTCCATAATCTCGCGGCGACGGGGGGATTGCGATGCAAGAATCAGTTCCATGATCCCTCCCATATGAGTCCGACCGGACAATGGTCGCTTCCGAACACATTGTTGTAAATGACGGCGTCAAGGATCCGATCCCGATCCTGTTTCCGAACCAGGAAATAGTCGATCCGCCATCCGGCGTTATGTTCCCGCGCGCGGAAGCGATAGCTCCACCAAGAGTACGCGCCGGTGAGATCGGGATATTTGACACGGAAAGTATCCAAGAATCCGGCGTCCAGAAGTGCGCCGAACATGGATCGTTCTTCGTCGGAAAAACCTGCATTGCCGCGATTCGGTCCCGGGTTTTTCAAGTCGATCTCCTGATGCGCGACATTGAGATCGCCGCAATAGATGACGGGTCCGTTTTCAGCAAGAGAAGAAAGGTAAGTGCGAATTGCGGCTTCAAACGCCGTACGGAATTCGATCCGTTTCAGACCTTCCTGCGCATTCGGTGCGTATGCCGTGACAAAGGTAAATCCGGGATAGAAAAGCGTGATCGTTCGTCCTTCGTCATCGAAACGGGCGTCGCCGATCCCGAGGCGTACATTTTGCGGTTGTTTCTTTGTAAAGACGGCCGTTCCGGAATAGCCTTTCTTCTGCGCACTGAACAGATACGTGTGATATCCTTCCGGTGCATATGTAAGCTGTTCCGGCTGCATTTTGGTTTCCTGCAGCGCGATGATATCCGGCGATTCCGTACGGAGAAAATCGTCGAACCCTTTTTCAAGGCAGGCGCGAAGCCCGTTTACATTCCAACTGATCAATTTCATGATTCCATTATATATTTAAATTCTACCGTTGACAAGTAGCAAGATGAATGCTAACATATCTGTATCATATGAAACGGAAATGACGTATTATGAGCAGAGTCACAGATGCGGAACGATATGCGCGGCAATTAAGCGGGACAGCGCTGTTCCGCGGAGTGCAGGAGGATCAGATCCGTGCGTGGCTGATCCGATCAAATGCTTCGATCGCAGAATACGTGCCGGGAGAATACCTGTTTCGCAAAAGCGATACAACCGATCGGATCGGGATCCTGCTGCGCGGAAGTGCAGAAGTAAATCGCGAAAGCACGGATGGTTCCATGCACATGAGTATCTTGAAACGGAACGATCTCTTCGGCGCGGCTTCGCTTTGCGGCGGTGATGAAACATTTGTTACGGACATCTGCTGCAAAGAACATGCGAGGGTACTGATCATTCCGGAAGAGGATATGCTTGATCTGCTGTCAGAGAACAGAACGATTCTTCAGAATTATCTGTGTTATCTGAACGGAAGGATCCGCTTTCTGAATAAGCGTCTCGATGCGTTTTCAAAGAATACCGTTGCGGCACGTATTATGATGTTTATCAGCTCTGAAGCAAACGGACATCAATACGCCGTAAAGAGTTATACAAAGCTTTCCGAATCCCTGTGCATCAGCCGCGCGACACTTTATCGCGCGCTCGATGCGCTGGAGAAAGAACATAAAATCCGCAGAAACGGAAAAGAAATAGAACTGATGGAGGAATAGAAATCATGAAAAGAATCGTTGTCATTTGTCTCTCGCTGATCATGCTGCTGTCTGCTGCGGCATGCGCCAAAACACAACAGGCCGCAGAACAGCCTTCCGCGCCGGCAGAGCCCGTCCGTGTTGCAGCGCTCGCCGGACCGACCGGTATGGGGCTTGCGTATATGATGCAGGATATGCAGGACCGTTACAGCGTTGAATTGTTCACCGCTCCCGATCAGGTTACGGCAAAAATCGTAAACGGTGAAGTGGACATCGCCGCCGTCCCGATCAATCTTGCTTCCGTTTTGTACAAAAAGACCGAGGGGAAGGTCAATGTGATCGCAATCAATACGCTCGGTGTTCTCTATGTGCTTGAGAACGGAAATACGATCAACAGCATCGCAGATCTCGCCGGAAAGACGGTCTGGTCCACCGGAGAAGGCAGTACGCCGGAATACATCCTTCGTTACCTTCTTGATGCAAACGGCTTAACCGAATCTGTAAAGGTGGAGTTTATTGCCGACAACGCGGAACTGATCGCAAAGCTCGGCGACGGCTCGGCAGAGGTTGCATTGCTTCCGGAACCACACGTCTCGATCGCGACGGCACAGAATGAGAATGTCCGGGTTGCACTGAAAGTCAACGATCTGTGGGCGGAGAAGAACGACACGGAGCTCGTTCAGGGCGTCTATATCGTTCGTACGGATTATCTTGCAGAGCACAAGGATCAGGTCGATCGGTTTTTGCAGGATGCGGAAACATCCGCCAAGAAGGTCGTGACCGAAGAGAACGCGGCGGCGGTTGTCGTGGCGCAGGGCATTATCGGCAAGGAGCCGATTGCAAAGCGCGCCATTCCGAACTGCAATATCACGCTTGTCACGGGTGCGAAGATGAAGGCGAGTGTCGCTGCAATGCTGAAGGTGCTCTTTGATGCGAATCCGAAATCGATCGGAGGCGCAATGCCGGACGATTCGTTCTACTATGCGGCAGATCCTTCGTAAGATCGCATCAATCTGCGTTCCCATTGCAGTATACATTCTGATTTGGCAGCTGCTGTCGATGCTTGTCGGCAGCAGACTGCTTCTTTTGCCGTCTCCGCTCGATACGCTTCGTTCCATGAAGGAGATCGTTCTCTCCGAAAACGGATGGAAATCGGTCGGAATGACGGTGCTTCGCATCATAGGCGGGTATGGTTTGGGCTGTGCCGTCGGCGTAGCGTTGGCCGCTTTGACCGCACATTTCCGCACCTGCGATTGGCTTTTGAAGCCATTGCGCTCGCTGATCAAAACGACGCCGATCACGTCGTTTGCGTTGATTCTGCTGGTATCCGTTGTGTCCGGCTTTGTTCCGGTTATTGTTGCGATGATCGTAGTGATTCCCATGATTTGGCAGACGACGGAGGAAGCGATCAAAAACAGGAGCGCGCAGCTGTCCGAAATGGCAGCCATTTATCTCTCGCCTTGGAAAAAGTTTCGTTATGTGACGCTGCCGCAGGTTTTGCCGCAGTTCTTTGCAAGCGCTTCTACGGCGCTCGGATTTGCATGGAAAGCAGTCATAACGGCTGAGATACTTGCCTTGCCGAGACTCGGAATAGGACGTCAGATGCAATTCCATAAGATTCATGTGGAGATTCCGGAGCTGTTCGCATGGACGCTGCTGGTGATCCTGTTATCAGTGATTATGGAGTATACGTTCAGGCTCGTGCTGAAGAAAGCGAGGCGGAAATATGATTGAAATTAAAAATCTCTCCGTCACGCTCGGCGAAAAGCGGGTATTCAACGATTTTTCCGTAACGATTCCGGATACGGGCATGGTGCTGATTTCCGGTGATTCGGGGATCGGCAAAACAACGCTGCTCAGAGTGCTGTGCGGATTGCAGAAGCCGGATAAAGGCACCGTTGAAGGACTCAATGGCCGGAAGATTTCAGTTGTATTTCAGGAACCGCGCCTTCTTGACCGCTTGACTGCGCTTGAGAATGTTGCGATTGTTTCGGATATGACAACAGCGGAAAGAATTCTGACCGATTTAAACATGGGCAGCGAACTGAAAATCAGAGCAGGTTCTCTTTCCGGAGGACAAAAGCAGCGCGTTTCTCTTGCGCGTGCATTCGCATTTTCAAGTGATATCGTTTTGCTGGACGAACCATTCGCGGGCCTGGATGAAGAGAATAAGCGAAAGGCGGTGCAGCTGATTCGCACGGCAAAGCTTGCCATCGTTGTTTCGCATGATCCAGGCGACGCAAATCTGCTTTCTGCCGACGAAAAAATCCAGCTTTGACTTGCACTTTTTCCGCATATGTGGTATGATACACTATCAATATTATGCGGAGGAATGCATATGGGCATTGTTGTTCGTGATAAAAAGTTCCCGTCTGCGACAGGAATCTGCGATGTTCGCTACCGTATCTGGGCGCCGGACGATCCGCGCGCCTGCGTACAGATCATTCACGGCATGGCGGAACACATCGAACGATATCATGATTTTGCCATGTTTCTTGCCGAAAATGGGTTCCTGGTTTACGGCATGGATCTTCCCGGCCATGGCAAATCGATCGGCAAAGATCAGCCGAAGGGATATTTCGGAGACAAGAACGGCTGGGATAATCTCATCAAAGACAACAAAACCATGCATGACGCCGTGATGAAGGATCATCCTTCCATGGCTTGCATCCTCTTCGGTCATTCGATGGGCAGCTTTCTTGCAAGAACGTATGCCGGTCGGATGGGCGTTGATTTTGATGCGTTCGTTTTTTCCGGAACGGCAGGCGGCAATCCCGCTATCCCCGTTGCGAAAATGATTGCGAAAAGCGCGATCAAAAAGGGAAAGGGCAATGTTCCGAATGATACGCTGAACAAGCTCGGATTCGGCGGCTACAATAAAAAGTTCAAGGATCCGAGAACCGAATTCGATTGGCTTTCCCGTGATACTGCGTCGGTCGACCGGTATGTAGAGGATCCGCTTTGCGGTTTCGTGTTTACCTCGTGCGCGTTTTACGACCTGTTTACGGGACTGGGGGAGGTCTCCAATCTGAACTGGGCAAAGCGCGTTCCGAATCGTCCCATCTTCCTGCTGGCGGGATCCAACGATCCGGTGGGCAATATGGGCAAAGGCGTCAAACAGGTCAACCAGTGGCTTTTGAAGAGCGGACATAAGGTTACCATGAAGCTGTATCCGGAAGGACGTCATGAAATGCTGAACGAGACGAACCGCAAGGAAGTGTACAACGATGTTCTGTTGTTCATCGAGTCGGTCTGCGCTGCCGGAGAAAAAGAATGAGCGTCCTGATTTATTCGGATCATAAAACGGTCGGCGTATGCGCAGCGACGTTGCTCGCGTCACATATTCTTGCAGAGGCTCCCTGCGTTGTCGGTGTCGACTGTCATGAATCTCTGCAGCCGGTATATGAATCGCTTTCCGCAATGACCGAAAACGGTCTTCTTGCGTGGAATGACGCGCATGTCTATCAGCTGCTTGAGTTTTTACCGGATGACTCGGGCGAACAGCACATTGCCAATTTGCTTGGCAAAGCTCTGTTTGCAAGAACCGATATCAGCGAAGACCAGTATATCGTGCCTTTCTCTTCCGATCACACACCTGAAGAGACGGCGCAGATCTTTGAGAAAACGATCCTTGAAGAAGGCGGATTGGACGTCGCGCTGATTGCGGTGCGCCATGACGGCGCGCTTCTGATGAACCGTTCCGCTGCGAGCAATCCCGCAACGCATACGGAAGTGTCGGGCGGCGATAGGTTTATTACGGCAGGGTTGAATGTGCTGATGCAGTGCAGGCATCCCATTGTTGTTGCAACGGGAAAAGACGCTTCCGCCGCGGTCAAAACAATGCTGCAAGGCAGCATCACGGAATCGCCTTTGGCGGCTTTGAGACTCCACCCGCGAGCCACATTTGTTTTAGATGAAGCAGCGGCTGAATTGCTGTGATTCTTTGAATAGATTGAGATGAATTAGGAGGAATTGATATGTCCGGACATTCCAAGTGGGCAAACATCAAAAACAAAAAAGAAAAAACAGACGCACAAAAGGGTAAGATATTTACGAAGATCGGTCGTGAGATCGCTATCGCCGTGAAAGAAGGCGGCGGCGCAGATCCTGCAAACAACTCCAAACTTCGCGACGTGATTGCGAAAGCGAAGGCAGCCAACATGCCGAACGACAATATCAATCGTTCGATCAAGAAAGCAAGCGGCGACGGCAACAGCGTCGATTACGAAGAGGTCGTATACGAAGGCTACGGTCCCGGCAACATCGCTGTCATAGTCAATGTTCTGACCGATAACCGCAACCGCATTGCGGCCGAAATGCGGCACATCTTCTCGAAGAGCGGCGGCAATATGGGCGCTTCCGGTTCCGTTGCATGGATGTTCGATAAAAAGGGACTGATCGTCATTGAGCGTACGGCGCTGATGGACGAAGACGAGGTCATGATGCAGGCATTGGATGCAGGCGCTGAGGATTTCATCGCACAGGAAGACGCGTTCGAGGTTTATACTGCACCCATGGATTTCTCGGCAGTTCGCGAAGGCTTGGAAAAGCTCGGGTTTACATTCCTTTCGGCAGAGATCGGACAGATCCCGAAGAACACCACGAACATCACCGACGCCGAAACGATCGAAAAGATCGAAAGATTTCTGGAGCGCCTCGACGATAACGACGACGTGCAGGAAGTTTTCCATAACGGCGTATGGGAAGAATAAAAACGAATCATTTACAGTAAGTATTATAGAATAGAAAAGGAGGTTCTATCATGGCGATTTCTGTCGTGAATGAAATGGGAACAATCTCCGTTTCGGAAGATTTGATTGCAACGATTGCCGGATACGCCGCGGTGGAAAATTACGGCATTGTCGGCATGTGCGCAAGAAGCGCCGGCGATGCGATCGTAGAATTATTCGGAAGAGAGAATCTGCAGAAGGGTGTTCTTGTCGAAAAAACCGACGACGAGCAGGTTGACATTTCGCTGCATGTTGCGCTGCAGTACGGCGTATCGCTTCCTGCGGTATCTCAGAACACAAAGCAAAACGTACGGTATCGGATTGAGGATCTGACCGGAGTATCCGTTCGCAGCGTGAATATCTTTGTGGAAAGTATTCGCGTACAGTAAGCGAATCTCGGAGGGTTAGAGCATTGAACAATCACAGTATCAGCGGCGCGCTTCTGCGGGATCTGTTCTTAGGCGGCGCTGCCAATCTTGAAAAGAATAAAGCATATATTGATTCGCTGAATGTGTTTCCCGTCCCGGACGGCGACACAGGGACCAATATGTCTATGACCATGCAGGGCGCGATCAAGGACCTGCGCAGCATGCCGGATTCCGTATCGGTCGGCGAGGTAATGGACGCGGTTTCTCTCGGCGCTCTGAAGAATGCGCGCGGCAATTCCGGCGTTATTCTCTCTCAGCTTTTCCGTGGATATCAGCAGGTATGCAAGGGGCAAAAAGAGATCAACCTGTCGATGCTTGCCGACGCGCTTGAAACGGGTACCAATGCGGCATACAAGGCTGTTCTGCGCCCGAAAGAAGGCACGATCTTAACGGTATCGCGCATGATTTCACAGGATGCGCTCGCGTTCATCAAGAAATCATCCGGCGTATCCTTGGAAGCTTTTATCGATCACATTCTTGAGGTAGGGCAGGAAGCGCTCGACAATACGCCGAATCTTCTTCCCGTTCTCAAGGAAGCGGGCGTTGTGGACAGCGGCGGCTTCGGCCTTCTGACCGTTTACCGCGGGTTCAAGGCGGTTCTGATGGGAGAGGATCTTCCCGACATCGAGGAAGATACAAAACCGGAAGAGGAAGAACTTGATGAAGAGGGAGCCAATCTCGATCATTTCTCTACGGAAGACATCGAATTCGGCTATTGCACGGAGTTTTTCATCGTTCGGCTGATCGACGGCTTCTCCGAGGAAGATCTTGAAAAACTGCGCGATCATCTCGTTCGCGTCGGCGATTCCGTTGTTGTCGCGGCGGGGGATGACTTTGTCAAGGTCCACGTCCATTCCAACTGCCCGGGTAAAATCCTGCAGTTTGCGATGCGGTACGGCGAGCTGGATCGTTTGAAAATCGAGAACATGCGCGAACAGAACCGTCAGCTTCTCGAGCAAAAGAAACGCAACGAGAAAGAATACGGCATCATTGCGGTCAGCGCAGGCGACGGGATCGACGACATATTCCGCAATTTCTTTGTCGATCGGATCATTTCCGGCGGACAGACGATGAATCCCAGCATCGACACCATCGTCAATGCGGTCGGTCAATGCAACGCTCGGAACGTGTTCGTTCTGCCGAACAATTCCAACATCATTCTTGCGGCACAGCAGGCGCAGAATCTTTGCTCATGCAATGTGATCGTTTTGCCGACAAAGACGATTCCGCAGGGGATTGCCGCAGCGATGGCGTTCAATCCGGATCTTTCTTTGGAAGAAAACCGTGAAAACATGCAGGATGCGATCAACGAGATCGTTTCCGGCGCGGTGACCTACGCAATTCGCGAAACGCATTATAACGGCAATGATATCAAAGAAGGCGATATCATCGGCATCGTCGACAATGATATAGCGGCAGTCTCTCCCGATGTGAATCAGACGGTTGAAAAGGTGATCCGCTGCATGATCGAAAAACGTAAAATTGAGGATCCGATCGTCAATCTGTATTTCGGCGATGCAGTGGAAGAGCAGGACGCGATTGCGCTTTCCGAGCATCTGCAGGAGCAATTCGAAGATGCGGAGTTCATCGTTGCAAGAGGCGGTCAACCGTTATACTATTATTACCTTTCTGTTGAATGACGGATACGAGCCGCCGGAAGGCGGCTTTTTTGTATGGAACTGATTGATCTCAAAGGAATCGGACCGAAACGCGCTGCCTTATTTGCAGAGCTTGGAATTCATACGCCGACGGATCTATTAGAGTTTTATCCGCGGGAGTATCTTGATTATACACAAATCATTCCGATCCGCGACGCAAAGGATGGCGAACGGGTTTCGATCTGCGGAACGGCACAGGCAGATCCGACGGTGTTCTATTACAAAGGGAAGTACATCGTCTCGCTTCGTATTGCGGATGCAAGCGGAAAAGTGACGCTTCGATGGATGAATCAACCGTATCGGATGAATCAGTTTCATTCCGGCGATGTGATTTTCGCAAACGGCGTTGTTAACAGAAAAAGAGGCGCGGCGATTTACAATCCGCAGATCAATCAAGCGGGCGGGGGAATTATACCGATCTATGAATCGGTTAAGGGATTGACGCAGACTGCGATACATGCCGCTGTCAAAGAAATCCTCGATACATGCGAGATCTCCGAAACGCTGCCTGAAGACTGGCTTTCACGGTATCATCTGATCAACTATCGAACAGCGCTGCATGAGATCCATTTTCCATCTTCCGCTAATGCGCTGAACGCAGCAAAACGCAGAGTTTCTTTCGAACAGACATTCCTGTATTTTACGGCGATTCGTACAGCAAAGCATGAACGAGAATATAAAAACGGATTCGCGTTCCGTACGGATCATACGCTTTCGACGTTTTTGAAAACAATACCGTTCGCGCCGACGGAAGCTCAGATGCGTGTGCTGCGCGAAGTGGAATCGGATATGCGGGAGCATATGCCGATGAATCGCCTCATTCAGGGCGATGTTGGCAGCGGGAAAACTCTGATCGCGGAGTACGCGTTATATATCGCGGCAGCAAACGGTAAACAGGGTGTGATGCTTGCACCGACGGAATTGCTTGCGGAACAGCACTATCATACGCTGAAAAAGCGCTTTCCGGATGCGGTTCTTTATACCGGCAGTTTAACTGCGAAGGAGAAGAACACCCTTTCGGCACAGATTGCAAACGGTGAATGCCGTGTTGTGATCGGCACGCATGCTCTCCTTTCGGAAACGGTCAGATTCCGGGATCTCGGTCTGGTTATCACAGACGAACAGCATCGCTTCGGCGTCCTGCAGCGTGCGAAGATTGAGACAAAGGGCCTCTGCCCCGATGTCATGGTGATGTCAGCCACGCCGATTCCTCGGACGCTCGCGCTTTTGCTCTATGCGGATCTGGATCTTTCGGTGATCGACATGCTGCCGCCGGGACGAAAACCGATCAAAACGCATTTTGTAACGCAGGCAAGACGACACGATCTCTATCGGCATCTTGCGGAATCCGCAGAACACAATGAACGCGCTTATGTTGTATGCCCTTTGATTGAACCGACAGAAGGATACGAGGGGCTTTCTTTAGAAGAATTGTCTGCAGAGATAAAAGCAATGCTTCCGAATACAGCGATCGGAACGCTGCACGGGCAGATGACCGAAACGGATAAACGCCGTGTTATGGACGAATTCCGAAGCGGATCCGTTTCGATATTGATTTCCACAACCGTCGTAGAGGTCGGCGTAGATGTACCTGAGGCAACGTCAATGGTGATCGAGGGCGCGGATCATTTCGGACTTGCCACATTGCATCAGCTCAGGGGAAGAGTCGGAAGGGGAGACAAGCAATCGCATTGCTATCTGCTTGCCCAAAAGATGACGGAACAGGCGAAACAGCGGATGGAGATCATGCTGCAAAGCGGCGACGGCTTTGTGATCGCACAGAAGGATCTGGATATGCGCGGCAGCGGAGACTTATTCGGCGTAAGACAGAGCGGAGACGGCGTAATGGCAGGCATCCTGTCCGGCTGTACGGTAGAGATTCTGGAAGCCGCTTCCAAAGCAGCGGAAGAGATTTCGGCGCTCCCGACGATACAATACAATGCGTTGTTGGAAAAAGCGCAAAACCGATTCAAGACGATGCAGCAAATTGCGCATAATTGATAAAATCGCCGGTGCTTCGGCGATTTTATCTTCCGTATGGATTTATCTCATCATGGACGAAGATCCGTTCATGTTGTTCTGGGCGTATGAGATCATACGCTTGACCATTTCACCGCCGACCGAACCTGCTTCGCGCGAGGTCAGATCGCCGTTATAGCCCTGCTTCAGATCAACGTTCAGAGAGTTGGCGACTTCATACTTGAAATTCTGAAGCGCCTGCTTGCTTTCGGGAATCAAAGCTCCGTTTCTGCTCATGACTGGTTTCTCCTTTCTCTTCAGTGAAGATTCTTTTCGGCATAAGCGATCATTCGCTTCACCATCTCGCCGCCGATGCTGCCCGCTTCGCGCGAAGTCAGATCGCCGTTATAGCCCTGCTTCAGGTCGATATTCAAAGAAGAAGCGACTTCGCTCTTGAAGGACTGCAGCTTGTTCTTGGAATCGGAAGACGTGTTGCTGTTGCTGTTGCGTGCCATGTGTTTCACCTCCTTGTCGGCTTTGATACCCTTAATTTCTGCAAAGTTCGTAAAAATATGAACGGAAAAATCTGTAACAGTTCGATGAAAACGTTCTTGAATGATCCTGTGAAGTGGTGTATAATAAATTGATATTTTATGGAGAATTGCAGAATGAAGACGAATTCTTTCATTTCGGAACAGGAATTGACGGAACAAAAGCAAATTGCTTCAGCGCTGTCTCAGGAGATCCGAGCGCGCAATCTGAAGTTTTTTGTGGAAACATTCGGATGTCAAATGAATGTTCGCGACAGTGAAACGATCAAGGGCTGGCTTTCGCTCATCGGATATCAGGAAGCCGCAGATAAAGAAACAGCAGATTTGATCCTTTTTAATACCTGCTGCGTGAGAGAACATGCGGAAAAGCGGCTGATGGGTAATATCGGCGCGCTGAAAGAGCTGAAAGACGCGAACCCCGGGATGATCATCGGGATCTGCGGCTGCATGATGCAGCAGCAGGATATGGCAAAAAAGCTTTTGAAGCGGTTTCCGCATGTCAGTCTGATTTTCGGAACGAATGTGCTGCATCGGTTCCCCGAAATGCTTCGCGCAGTATTGAACGGTGAACGGATCGCCGTGACGGATCGCGCAGATGATGCAATCGCGGAAGACCTGCCGAAACTGCGCGACAACGAAAGAAGCGCGTTTGTAAACATCATGTACGGATGCGATAACTATTGCTCTTACTGCATCGTGCCGTATGTCAGAGGACATGAGCGTTCCAGAAAGCCTGAGGATATCCGAAACGAGATTGTTTCGCTTACAGACTCCGGCATCACGGAAATCACATTGCTGGGTCAGAATGTGAATTCCTACGGGAACGACGGTTCTGCAGGCATGCGATTTGCCGATCTTTTGCGCTATGTTTCAGATGTACCCGGCTTAAAACGCATCCGATTCATGTCTTCACATCCGAAGGACCTGAACGAAGATGTGATGCAGGCGATCGCTTCGTTGGGCAACGTATGTCATCATGTACATCTTCCGGTTCAGTCGGGCAATAATGAGATCCTGAAACGAATGAACCGCAGATATACAAGAGAACACTATCTGTCTATCGTTTCCCGCCTTCGCGAGTTGGTTCCGGATATCGAGTTTACAACGGATATCATCGTCGGATTCCCCGGCGAAACGGAAGAAGCGTTCTCGGATACCCTGTCGCTCGTTGAGGAGGTCGGGTTTGCCGCCGCTTTCACGTTTGCGTATTCACCGAGGTTGGGGACGGTCGCCGCAAGAATGGAGGACCAGATCCCGGAATCCGTTAAAAAGCAGCGGTTAAAAGCATTGAACGAACTGCAGGCGCGAAAAACCGTTGAGAACAATCTAAAATATATCGGGCATATCGGTGAAGTCCTCGTGGAAGGATGCGATGAACGCGGGGAAGAAACCATGCTGTATGGGAAATATCAGAATTTCAAGATGGTCTATTTCCCCGGATGCAAAGAGCTTCTGAACCGTTATGTCACCGTAAAAGTCACGAAAGCAAATAAGAATTCATTGTTGGGAGAAATGATCGATGCATGAACTGAAACACTATCTGGAACTGAGTGAGAAAGTCAAGGCGGATCAGCCGTTGATGGCGCTGATCGACGCGTATCAGAGCGAAACCAAGCAGCTGATGGATCTTTTGCAGGATCCGGATTACGATGCGCAGGAAGCGATTCGATTGACGAACGATGTGGAATACATGTCCGCGCAGATTTCGCAGAACGATCTTTACAGACAATTCGCAGCAGCTAAAGATGCGCTTGACAAGGCTTTGCGGGAAAAAGCGATCATGTCCATGCCGTGCGATTGCAACTGCAGTACCTGCAGCAAAGAGTGCGATTCCCGGGAGGAACATAAATGAGCGAATTGACGCCGATGATGCGCCAATATATGGAAGTAAAACAGCAATATCCGGATTGCTTCCTTTTCTATCGTCTCGGTGATTTCTACGAGATGTTCTTTGATGACGCCATCGAAGGCTCGAAAATTCTTGAATTGACGCTGACCGGACGTGACTGCGGTCTGGAGGAACGCGCCCCGATGTGCGGCGTTCCGTATCATGCGGTGGATACATATGTCAACAAGATGATATCTCTCGGTCACAAAGTGGCAATCTGCGAGCAGATGGAGGATCCCGCGCTTGCGAAGGGACTGGTAACCAGATCCGTAACGCGCGTGATCACACCGGGCACTGTGATCGAGGACAAGATGCTCGACGGCTCCAAAAACAACTATATCTTTGCCCTGAATTATGTGCCCAACGGCATCGGATATGCATATTCCGACATTTCGACCGGCATATTTTATACATGCGAAGTATACGGGAGCAATGCGGCAGCGATCCTGTTTGATGAACTGGCGCGTCTTTCTCCTTCGGAGATCGTTGCCAATGAACAGCTGTTCGAACAGGAGTATCTGAGCAAAAGAATCCGTTCCGGGTATTATCTCGAAAAGCTTGCGAATGTGCGGTTTCATCCGGAACAGGCTGAAAAACGGCTGAAACAGCATTTTGCGGTGGCATCGTTGAAAGGCTTCGGACTGGAAGGGAAGACACTTGCCGTCGGAGCTGCCGGCGCGTTGCTTTCGTATCTTGAAGATACGCAGAAAAATGCGCTGTCTCACATTCATTCGATCAAGCTTTTGAACCGTTCCGCTTTTATGCAGCTTGATGCGTCCACGAGAAGGAATCTCGAGCTCACGCAGCCGCTGCAATTCAACGGCAGTAAAAAGAGCACGCTTCTGTATCTTCTTGACGATACCAAAACCAGCATGGGAGCGCGTTTGCTGCGCAATTGGATCGACTGTCCGCTGCAGTCGAAAAACGATATCGTCTATCGTTTACAGGCGGTTGATACCTTTGTGCGGGATTTACGTACGAGGAAAATGCTCGGTGAATACCTGGACGGAGTTTACGATATCGAACGTCTGACAAGCAAGATCGCATACGGAACGATCAACGGACGCGACTGCATTGCGCTTATGAATTCGCTTCGGCAGATCACGCCGATCACAATGCTGCTCTGCGGGATTCCGACGGAGGCGATCGACTCGATCGTACGCAATCTGGATCCGATGGACGACGTGATCGGGCTGATCGATTCGGCGATCGATCCGAATCCGCCCGTCAATATCAAGGACGGAGGACTGATTCGGAAGGGCTATAACGCAGAAGTGGATGAACTGCGCGCCGTATCCGGAGACAGTCAGGGCATGCTTGATCAGATTGCCGCGCGCGAACGCGAAGCGACCGGTATCAAGACACTGCGTATCGGATACAACCGGGTATTCGGGTACTATATTGAAGTTACCAAATCGTTTGCCGCTAATGTTCCGTACTATTACGAGCGCAAACAAACGCTTGCTAATGCCGAGCGTTATGTAACGCCCGAACTCAAGGAACTTGAAAAGAAGATCCTGAACGCGACGGAACGTCTTCTGGAGCTTGAAACAGAATTATTCCGTGAGGTGCGTGAAGCGTTGCTCGCCTGCACAGAACGTCTTCAGCAGGATGCTGAACTGCTTGCAGCGCTGGATGTCTATTGCTCCATGGCAGAGGTAGCCGTCTCCAACAAATACGTGATGCCGACGATCGCGGATTCGCCTGTGATCAGCATCATCAACGGTCGTCATCCCATCGTGGAACGAGCTATGAAGAACGGCTTCATTCCGAACGACGTGAATCTTGATCTGGAGAATAACCGACTTTTGATCGTTACCGGACCGAATATGGCGGGAAAATCAACGTATATGCGGCAGGTCGCTCTGATTACGCTGATGGCGCACATCGGCTCGTTTGTACCGGCCGACGAAGCGAAAATCGGCATTGTCGATCGCATCTTTACGCGTATCGGCGCAAGCGACGACCTGGCTTCCGGGCAAAGCACGTTTATGGTGGAAATGAGCGAGATGGCAAACATCATCAACAACGCGACAAAGGACAGTCTTCTGATCCTCGACGAGATCGGCAGAGGCACGAGCACGTTTGACGGCTTGTCGATCGCATGGGCGGTTCTTGAGCATATTGCGAATCCGATCCTGTGCGGCGCGAAAACGCTGTTTGCAACGCATTACCATGAATTGACTGAGCTCGAAGGCAAGCTTGAAGGTGTTGTGAATTATCGAATCACCGTGAAGGAGATCGGCGACGACGTACTGTTTTTGCGCAAGATCGTTCGCGGCTCCGCGGACAAGAGCTTCGGCATTCAGGTCGCAAAGCTTGCCGGACTTCCGGAGTCGGTCATCGGAAGGGCAAAGGAGATCTTAAGAGAGCTGGAGCAGTCCGATCTGTTGGTTCGTGACACAAACGAGTCCTCGGTACAGCAGCCGACTGTTGAATCAAAAGTGGAACGCTCGATCCTGAACGATCTTTCAAAACTGGACCTTGAACACATGACGCCGATCGACGCTTTTATGAAATTGCATTCGTATACGGACGCGCTGAAAGGAGAATAACCCATGGCGGTCATTCATGTATTAAAACCGCAGGTTGCAAACCAGATCGCTGCAGGCGAGGTTGTGGAACGCCCGGCTTCCGTTGTAAAAGAGCTGGTTGAAAACGCGATCGACGCCGGCGCAACTTCAGTGACCGTTCGGATCGAAAACGGCGGCATGCGCAGCATCACCGTGATCGACAACGGCTGCGGGATCGCGCGTGAGGACTGCCGCAATGCGTTTTTACGCCACGCAACCAGCAAGATTTCCACAGCGGATGATCTTTCGCACGTGCTTACACTCGGCTTCCGCGGAGAAGCGCTTGCTTCCATTGCATCTGTATCCCGTGTGACCATGACAACGCGTCCGAAAGGGGCGGAGGTCGGAACCAGGCTGTTACTCGACAACGGTACGGTCGTCAGTGAAGAGGACAGTTCGTGCGTATTCGGCACGACCTTTGTCGTTGAGGAACTGTTTGCATCGGTACCCGCAAGGCTGAAATTCCTGAAATCTGCGCGGACGGAAGCGGGATACATCGGCGATTATATCGGTAAAATGATCCTTGCAAGACCGGAGATCTCGTTCCGGTATGAATCGGACGGAAAAACGGTCTATGAGACCTACGGCGACGGAAATCTTTACAATGCCGTATTCTGCGTTTACGGCGCGACGGTCGCGGAAAAGCTTGCCGAAGTGCATTACGACAACGGATATATCAAGATCGAAGGATACCTGGGATTGCCTGAGATCTCGAGGAACAATCGAAGCTTTCAGACGCTGTTTATCAATGGGCGTTCGATTCGTTCGGCAGCAATTTCCGCTGCGGTTGCGCAGGCGTATGATACGCGGCTCATGATCGGCAGATTCCCGTTCTTTGTCCTGAATCTTTCTCTTGCTCCGCAGGAGGTCGACGTCAACGTGCATCCGACGAAATCCGAGGTGCGCTTTGCAAACGAGAACCGCGTGTTTACTGCGGTCTCCGCTGCTGCAAAGCTTGCGCTCGGATCGAGCGAGAAACATGTCGAATCCGCATTTGATCATGTCATGCCGAAACTGCCGAGCTTTTCCGAAGATCCGATACCGGATCGTAAAGCCGCGCCTTCTCCGCGTATTGATTTTCATGACTATGCGGACAAAAACAGCCGGTATGCTTATCATGAAAACACGTTCAGCACGTTTCAGACACAGGGAACGCAGGGGAGAGTCCCGAAATTTACCGTGCAGACAGAACCGACGGAACTGCAAAAGAAATCAGAACCCGCGTCTCCGCTGTTTTCCGACACGCAGACGGATCTTATCGGATGCGTGTTTCAGACGTATTGGATCGCGACACGCGATGACAATCTGTTTTTGATCGATCAGCACGCCGCGCATGAACGCAAATTATATGATGAGCTTTGCTCGCGTGAAACAGGTTTGTCTTCTCAACAGCTGCTTGTTCCGAGAGACATTGTATTGACAGCTTCCGAATTTTCGACATGGGAAACCAATCAGGAGCGTCTTATCGAACTCGGATACGGCTTGATCCGGTCCGGCGCCACAACATTGACAATGAACGAGACCCCTGTTTTGAACGGGCAGATACTCGGCGAATCATACCTGCATGCCGTTTTAACAATTCTTGATGAATACGGCAAAAATATTCAGCAGAAGCTTTTGAAGGAACGATTGATGCAGACGGCATGCAAGCATGCGATCAAAGGCGGCGAGGCGATCACCAGGGAGGAGATTTCTTCACTGCTGGATGCTTTTCTGAACGGTCAGATGCCGCTTACCTGTCCACACGGACGTCCCGTGATCGTGCGAATCACAAAATCGGAACTGGAAAAAATGTTCCGACGGATCGTATGAGCACATCTCCGGTTGTCCTATGCATTGTCGGACCCACCGCATGCGGAAAAACGGCATTATCCGTTGCGCTCGCGAATCGCACAGGAGGCGAGATCGTATCTGCGGACGCCGTTGCCGTATATCGCGGACTGAATATCGGTTCGGCAAAACCGACCTTAGAGGAAAGACAGGGCATTCCGCATCATCTGATCGACTGCGTCGAGGCAACGGATCAATCCTTTACGGTTTCTACGTTCCGCGACCTTGCAAGAAAAGCAATCGACGACATATTATCGCGTAAAAAGCTTCCGATTGTTGTAGGCGGAAGCGGATTGTATGTTGACGCCGTGTTTTCCGATATGCGTTTCTCAGCGCCTTCAGACGTCTCTGTTCGGGATGCGCTCGAGAAAGAATATGACAGCGATCCATTCGCCTTATTTGACTCGCTGAGATCGGTTGACGGGGAAACCGCAAAGAGACTGCATCCGAATGACAAAAAAAGAGTCGTGCGCGCGTTGGAAGTGTATCGAATCACCGGACAATCATTTTCCGCGCTGAACCGTGCATTCGAGGCTGCACAGCAGGGGGACGATACCTATCGCGTGATACGGATCGGCTTGAATACGGAACGCAAATTCCTTTATGAGCGGATCGATCAGAGGGTCGACCGGATGATGGAGCAGGGACTTCAGGAAGAAGCTTTTTCGTTTTTCGACAGGGGATTCACACCGCAGAACTGCCGCGCGCTGCAGTCAATCGGATATGCACAACTGTATGACGTATACACGGGAGCGGCATCGCTGACAGAAGCTGTTGAACGAATAAAACTCGATACACGGCATTTTGCAAAGAGGCAGATCACTTGGTTCAAACGCAGTAAAAATACAGTTTGGCTTGATCCAATGGTATTGTCTTCAACGGAACTGATACAACAGGTTATGGAGAGACTAAATGGAAATCAATGAAATGATCCGCGAAGCGGAAAGACGCGCATCAGAGGCATTTGACCGTGCGGAACAGAATGCTCTGATTTGTCAGGAGCGCGTTCTGAAGGCGTTTCAGGAAAACAGAATCTCTGCAAGACATTTTTCGCCGACGGAAGGATACGGATACGATGATATCGGACGTGACGCTTTGGACGAGGTTTTTGCGTACGCGCTCAACGCGGAATCCGCGCTCGTACGGCCGCAGATCGCAAACGGGACGCACGCCATCTTTCTTGCGCTGTCCGGCACGTTGGAACCGAACGATACCGTTCTTTCGCTGACCGGCGTTCCTTACGATACTCTGGAAAGTGCGATCGGATTGAACGGGAATCTGCCGAATGCGCTCTCGAGATTTGATATCCGGTTTGACTCAGTTTCGCTGAAAGAAGGCGAAGTCGATCAGGAGAAAGCGGCAGAACGCCTGATGAACAATCCAACCGTGAAAATGATCTATTTGCAGCGTTCAAGAGGGTATGCCTGGCGCGAGGCGCTTACAATCGCCAAAATCCGGAAAGCGATCGAATTTGTTCGTTCGATCCGTCCTGATGTGATCGTATTTGTTGATAATTGCTACGGAGAGTTTACGGAATCCGTCGAACCGACAGCCGTCGGCGCCGATCTGATGGCCGGAAGCCTGATCAAGAACTGCGGAGGCGGAATTGCACCGACCGGGGGATATGTCGCAGGCAGAAAAGACCTGATAGAGGCAGTTTCTTTCCGACAGACCGTACCGGGCTGCGGACGGGAGATCGGTTCCTATGCCGCTTCCTATCGTCCGTTTTATCAGGGCCTGTTTTTAGCGCCTCATACCGTTATGCAATGCCTGAAGAGTGCGATTCTGTTTTCCGCTTTGTTTGAAATGCTGCATCTCAGGACGATGCCCGGCGTTGAATCGGAACGAAGCGATATCATTCAATCCGTGATGTTTGACAGGAAAGAAGATATGATTGCGTTTATGCAGGCAGTCCAGGCAGCCGCGCCGATTGACAGCTTTGTTGTGCCGGAACCGTGGGATATGCCCGGCTATGCGGATCCGGTCATTATGGCAGCAGGTACGTTCGTGCAGGGCGCAACGACGGAATTGTCTGCAGACGGTCCGATTCGCGCGCCGTATACGGCATATCTGCAGGGCGCTTTGACATATGAACATGCCGTGCTTGCCGCAAGGAGTGTTTTGACGGCATTAATAGCTGCGCATTAATCCTGTCACGCAGCCAAGGATCTCAACCTGATCAATCGGATAAACCATAGGGGTGAAGGCCTCGTTTTCGGGACGAAGCTCGATCTCCTTTCCTTTTTGGAAAAACCGTTTGACAGTCACTTCTTCGCTGTTTACCCGGGCGACAACGATGTCGCCGTCCTTCGGAACCGTTCCCAATTCAACGACGATGATATCGCGATCGCAAATACCGGCGTTTTTCATGCTTTCGCCGTCGACACGCAGCATGAAAGCGTCGCTGCGCAGTCCGTGAAGAAGCATGGAAGGGACGGGGAAGACGTCTTCACGATTCTCGTGTGCAAGAATCGGGAGACCGGCTGCGACCTTTCCCAACAGGGGCAGGGAAGCCGTCTTATCGCGTCTGTAATCCGGTACGGTATAGGCGCGCTTTTTATTGGGATCGACGCGGAGCAGACCTTCTTCCGCAAGAATGCGCAAATAACGATGCACGGAGGCAGGGGAAGCGAGGCCGACGCCGTCGCAGATCTCGCGCACCGTCGGAGGAAACCCTTTTCGATCGATTTCGGAAAGAATGAACTGATAAATCTTTTCCTTCGCATCATGGATCTTTTTCAAGATATCACCTCCGAAACGATTATAGCAGAATCCTCTCCAAAATGCAAACAAATGTTCGCAAATTATCAAAGTTCAGGAAAAGACGGCCTCAATTCGGGATTTTCCGCGTTTTCCTCCCGCAGTTTGATGTACTTTGCAGCCTCATGACTCTTTTCTTCGCTCATCGCGGCATAGTGCTTGCGCGTGGTGTTGACGTCCTTGTGCCCCAAAACATCTGCAACGAGGTAGATATCGCCGCTTTCCTGGTACAGCATGGTTCCGTAGGTGCTGCGAAGCTTGTGCGGCGTAATCTTTTTGAGAGGCGTAGCGATCTGTGCGTATTTTTTAACGAGGTTTTCCACGGCACGCGGGGTGATTCGCTTTCTCTGAAGGGACAGGAAAAAAGCGGACTCGTGCCCGGAAAGGGGAATGACCGTCTTTCGCTCTTCCAGATAGTCCAGAAGCGCGGAACAGACCTCGGGACCGAAAGCAAGGGTCATCTGATTGCCGCCTTTGCGGGTAACTACGAATTCATTTTTGGAAAAATCTATGTCGTTCAGGTCGATACCCACAAGCTCGGAAATACGAATCCCCGTACCGAGGAAAAGGGATAGAATCGCAACGTCTCGGAGTTTGGTCGAATCATGGTATCGACGCTGAGCAGACGTCATGCCGCTGCCTTGTTCGACGGTATCCAGAAGATCGGCAACCTCATTGGCTTCCAAACGAATGATCGCTTTTTCATGGAGCTTCGGGGTATCGACCAAAGCGGCACAGTTGGTATGGATCAACGATTTTTTATATAAAAACTTAAACAATGATCGTATAGCGGATAATTTGCGGGATTTCGCACGTTCATTGTTCTCAATTAAGGCATCGCCTTTCGAGTTTTGATTTCGGTAAAGAGAAATATATTCCAGATACAGCTCAATATCGAGGGAGGAAAGGGCTTCCAGATCCGAGAGAGTCAGTTGTTTGACGGTTTTATCGGCAAATCGATCGATCTGTCCGGAAACCAGGAACCGAAAGAATGTCCGAAGATCGACGGCGTAACCGTATCGTGTCAATACGGATGTTGTAGGTTCAACCGCGCGAAAATACAAAGCACAGAAATCCGGCAGTTCCGAAAGTACATTTCTGAATCGCGTAATATAGTCGAGCTTTTTCTGAACCTGATATTCGCTCATAATTTTCCTCCGAAATCATAAGGGATCATCCATTTTCTTCGGTCATAATTCTAACACAACTATTCGTTAAAGACAAGTTTAACGAATAGTTGTTTACAAAATTGACATCTTTTACGACATATTTTGCGCTTTTACAAAAAAACCTCCGGATCGCCGCTTCGGCGTTTCAGGAGGTTTTCGCTCATTGTTTCGATTGCAGGCTGATGATTTCTTTGACAGCGTCTCGTGCAAGTTTATCGCATCGATTGTTTTCTTCGTTATCCGCGTGTCCTTTGACTTTATGGAAAGTCACACTGTGCGTTATACATAATGCATCAAGCTGTTCCCACAGATCTTTGTTTTCGACATCGTGTCTGTTCGCTGTTTTCCATCCGTTTGTACGCCAGTTTCTGAGCCAGCCTTTTTCAAATGCATTGCAAAGATACGCGCTGTCTGTATAAAGATCAACAAGACAGCTTCGTTTCAGCATGCGCAGCGCTTCGATCGCGGCCGTCAATTCCATTCTGTTATTGGTCGTATTATCGGCGCCGCCGCTGGATTCCTTTCTGTGTTTTCCGTAAATCAGCACACAGCCCCAACCGCCGGGTCCGGGATTATGGGAACAAGCGCCGTCAGTGTAAATCGTAACCCGATCCATTTTGCCTCATTTCCGATCAAAAAATAATATATAATCTATAATGCTCGACAATTGAAGACGCTTTAACGCGCCGGAAACCATTTCCGTATTTATGGTATCATGTTCCTTTAAAAAAGTCGATATATTTTGCTCATATTTTTGCAGCAGATTCCGGATCGGATCAATGTCGCTTGTGTTCAGATCCTTCATTTTAGCTGCAGAGTTCATGCATGCGTCCCGTTTTGTCTCAAGCTCCGATACCAGTTTATCGTCGTTGATTTCACCTTTATCGTAGCACAGGCACAATTCGCACAATTCGGAAGGAATGTCTGACAGTATCCGTATCGAATCCTTCACAAGATCCACAGCCTGCTGATCTCCGTCAAGCGTAATCTGCAGTCCGCTGCTTTCCGTGATATACGGCGTTGCCTCAAATCCGTCTGCGCGAACCTGCGACTGTACTTTCTTCAGACTGGCTTCGTCCATATATGCGGCGGCAAACACTCTGAAAACGGATCCGTCCTGAAAAACCGTTCCGCCGGCACCCATTCGCAGGATTTCGCTTGCATGCTGATCGGCAGCGGCCGCATCGGTAAATGCGCCCATTTGCAGGATATAGAACGGACGCTCCTCAATCGTGATCGTTTCGTGCTTCTTGCTATTCGGCACAATGCTCGGCGAGGCCGTTGCCTGTACATCCTCCTGTTGTTTGAGCGCGGAAACAATGCTGTGATCAGACCCTGCGGACCGGCAGGAAGCAATCGGTGTAATCACGTGTGTCATCAAGGATTCACCGAGCGGCGAAAGGACGACAATACCCGCAATCAGAACGATGGATACAATCAAAAAGACAGCCGTACCGATCCTTCCGGATCCTTTCCGGGCATTACCGGTTTTTGAAGATACATGTTTGTGTTCCATAGAAAACCTCCCTGTGTTGTTATCAAAACATACGCAGAGAGGTTCCTATATATGCGCGTTTCAAAGATATTATTGATCTGATGATTTGTTGTCCGGAGAAACGATAATATCGGCAACGGAAGAGAGTGGGATCGCGTTGCTGACATATTTTTTGAGCGTGAAGCGGAAACAGGTCCACTCCCCTTCCACACTGTCGACTTCGATTTGCTCTTCCAATTGATCCATGATCTTTTTAGCAATCGACAGGCCCAGACCGGTGCCGCCGTCCTTACGCGACGCGTCAACCTTATAAAACCGTTCAAATACGCGGGAAAGATTATCTTTGGATATTCCGATCCCATCATCCCAAACATCGATAATAACCTCATGAACGGCGTCGGAAGCGCGAAGACGGATCGTGCTTTTTGCGTAGCGCAAAGCGTTGTCGATCAGGATGACAAGCACCTGTTCGATCCGATCCCGATCACTCAGTACCGGGGAAAGCGATTCCTCCGTTTCCAGTTCAATGCGGATGCTGCGCTTTTTCGCTTCGGTCTGGAAGCTTTGCATGACCTCTTCCAGAAGCTCATTGACATTGAACATGGTCATGTCCATCGTTTCCGTACCGGCTTGCAACCTTGACAGCTGAAGCATGTCTGTGATCAGGCGCGACAGGCGTTCCACTTCTCGCAGCATGATATTATAATATTGATTCTGCTTTTCAGGATCCTTGATCATTCCGTCGGAAAGAGGTTCCAGCAGTCCGCGCAGAGCGGTTAACGGCGTGCGCAGTTCATGGCTGATATTTGCAACATACTCATTCCGCATTCGTTCAAGCTTTTCGATTTCGGTTGCATCTTTGAACAATCCGACAGCGCCGACGCATCCTTCCGAATCCGAAAGAACGGGAACAACGGAAATCCACAAAACGCGATCACCCGGGAGATTGTAATGGAACATGCGGGGCTCTTCCGAATCGACTACACTTTCAAAAGCTTCCCAGATCGAGCGATCCGGAACAAGGTCCATGGTGGAATGCACATCAACCGAGCCGAACATTTTCATCAAAGCCGGATTATAATGCGTCAGTTCACCCTGCTTATTGATTGCGGCAACGCCGTCGTTGAAACTGGAAAGGATATAACCGAGCTGGCGTTTTTCATTTTCAAGCTGCCGAATGGTTGAGGACAGCGCGCTGCTCATGTTGTTCAGCGTACGGGCAAACAGCCCGAGTTCGCCGGGATAGTCATCCTTCGCACGCACGTCATAATTCCCTTTGGACAGCTGTTTTGCAACGCCTGTCATTTCGGTGATCGGGTGCAGCATCTGATTGACCGCAAAGTAGGATGTCAGAATCAAAAGCGGCAGCAGAAGCAATAAAACAATCCACAGGGAACGGGAAAGACGTGCAAAAGCAATGTTGATCCGATTGATCGGACGGATCAGAACGAAACTGCCCGCATAAACGTTTTGTCCGATACATACCTGACGGCCTGCGCAAATCGCGTTGACCCGCGCAGAGATCCTGTAATCCTCGCGTTCTATGGAATCGCCGGAGGAAAGGCGGCTGTACAGATCCTGCAGATATTCCGAATCGGGAAGTTCCTGCAGGTTGGAATAGATATCGACCGTTGAATCGGAACCCTGTACGAACAGAATATATGATACGTCATTTGAGGTGGAAATAATGTCAAGATACCCTTTCAAAGAGGTCTTGGGAAACTCCTGCCCATCGGCAAAAGAAAACAATCCCTGAAGGCTGTCGGCTGTCTGATTCAGTGATTTGCGTTCAAGTTCGATATATGTTTTCTGTCCGAAATATGTGTAGGCAAGAACCAACGCGACGTTTCCGATGATCAACAGAACGATACAGATCAGAAACGCTCTTCGAAATACCTCTCCTCTTCGTTTCATATGCGGTTATGCATTTTCAAGCTCAAATTTATATCCGACGCCGTAGATCGTTTTAATGCTCCAGCCGAGTCCTTCGGAGTCAAGCTTTGCGCGAAGGCGTTTGATATGCGTATCGACCGTGCGCGTTTCGCCTGCGAAATCATAGCCCCATACGCGCGAAAGGAGCGTGTCACGCGTAAATACCTGTCCGGGATTGGACGCAAGCATATACAGGATTTCGATCTCTTTCGGCGTGCAGATGATGTGCTCGCCGCGAAGCGTAACGGAATAGCTGTTCAGATCAATCGTCAGACCGTTGTAGGAAACAATATTCGAGTCTGCCGACTGGCCCTTTACCTCGACTCTCCTGAGAATCGCCTTGACACGCGCCACAACCTCACGCGGGCTGAAGGGCTTGACAATGTAGTCGTCCGCACCGAGCTCAAGACCGAGGATACGGTCTATCTCCTCTCCCTTTGCAGTCAGCATCACGATGGGAAGCGAGGAAGATTTCCGAATCTCACGGCATACCTCGATCCCTGATTTCTTGGGCATCATGATATCGAGGATCAGCAAAGAAACAGAGCTGTCTGCGATTTTCAGGCATTCTTCTCCGTCATATGCGTCGAGGACTTCGTACCCCTCTGCTTCAAAATACAAATGCAATGATTCATGGACGACCGGTTCATCGTCACAGATCAGAATTTTAATTGCCATAAATATACCCTCCGTTACACAGTATCATTATATCAATCTATACAAAGAAGGCAAGCTTTTTTCGGAAAAGTTTGCCTTGGTTTCACCTCGTGTACATAATTACGGGGCCGTTATCAAACGGTTGTATTCCTGCAGAAGCGCTTCGTATGCCGTGTGATATTCGTCGAAATTCGAAGCCTGCTGCATTTGCTCGATAAGCCCGACCAGAACAGATGCCTCGGATTCGGAGATGCGTCCTTCCTCTTCGATCAACGCTTCAACCGTTTGGATGAGACTCTCCCCTTTCTGCTTCAATGCATCGAAAGAAGAATCAATGGTGCAAACCGGGAATTCAATGATGAATTGCGGTACGCTTCGATCCGTGCGAACCCAAGTATCGCCGAAAAGTTTGTTCAGAACGCTGTCGTCGAGATCGTAGAACTGATTTCCGGGACGCAACAGAACGAAGGTGCGCTGTTCTGTTTTTTCGGGATCGCAGTGCTTCCCTGCAACGCATCCGGAATCCGTACAAATCGACAGGGTTGCATGCATATCGCAGGTTTCGGTCGGGACATTGGCATAACTGAACCAATCCGTGACGGTTTTATACTTGTTCAAATCCTTATTTGATTCCCGGTAATGGATGCAGGCGTCGGTCGCAAGCTTGCCGGAGATCGGGCAGACGGTTCTTTGCACCAGTCCGAGCGTCGCTTCATTTTCAGAAATGATCGGTCTGCTCTCTTCGCCTTCCATAAGCTTTGACATAAACAGATTCCACAAAACGGCTGCATATTTGCTGCCGCTTGAGTTCTTTTCAAGCTTATTTGCAGGAAAATCGTGACCGATCCATACAACAGCGGTATATTTACAGGTCATACCGGCAAAGAATATGCTGGCGTAGTCGGAATTGGTACCCGTCTTCCCTGCGACCTCATACCCTTCGATCGCTGCATTGGAACCCGTTCCCGTTTGAACGGCGCTCTTCAGTAAGCTGACAAGAAGATAAGGCGTTGAGGCGTCGGAATATACTTTTGTCTGCGAGCCGCGGATCATATCCGCATTCAGGATCACGTTGCCGGCATTATCCGTCACCTTCGTGAAGGATAACGGCTCATTATAGTATCCGTTGTTTGCAATGGCGGCATATGCGGCGCACATCTGCAGCGGCGTAATACCGCTCGTTCCGAGCGCAAGGCCCGGGCCGTCGGCATTCAACTGGGATTCAGGGATTCCCAGACGTGTCATATACTCGACAGCCTGTTCGATCCCGACATACTTGGAGAACAGAAGCCGGGCAGCGACAACATTCAGCGATTGAGCAAGACCGTAACGAAGGGTCACGGGACCGTAATGCTTTTTCGAGAGTCCGCCCTCCGGATATCCCTTTTCACCGCCCCATCCTTCTATCGCGCCTTCCGCATTTACGATGATCGTTGCCGGAGAAGCGCCGTTGTCAAGCGCAGTGCCGTAAATGCTGAGCGGCTTTATGGAGGAGCCGACCTCAACATAACTCTGGGTAGCGCGATTCAGACCTTTGCGAATCGAAGGTTCGGTTCGGCCGCCTACGATCGCCCGAATATCGCCGGTTGACTGATCCATGACAACGGCGGCAGCCTGCGGCTCAATCGTTTCGATGGTAATGCTGTCAGAGATCACCTCTGTAATCACGCTTTGACTTGAATCGGCAAGCTTCGGATAATCATCCCAATATGTGAGTTCGTGCTGAACGGTTTCCTGAACATTCGGATCGAGCGTCGTATAGATGCGGTATCCGCCTGTTCTGAGTTTATTCTCATAGATCTGCCGGTTTTGAGAATTGTTGATAACATGATCCTGCTCCATCCAGTGCCGGATCACATCGTCAATGCAGTATTCGACAAAATAAGCGTGATCATACATGCGGGAGTTTTCGGAGAACTGGTTAATCGCAACCTCTTCATTCAACGCAGCAAGATATTGTTCACGGGTGATTTTATCGTTTT
This sequence comes from uncultured Clostridia bacterium, assembly GCA_947168855.1. GTDB lineage: Bacteria > Bacillota > Clostridia > Christensenellales > CAG-138 > UBA3792. Next base: position 177,327 of record CAMVNO010000001.1, on the reverse strand, counting down.
CATACATACGCGAAAGAACGGTGTTCGTTCTCGCTACGGTATAGGTTTCATATGCGTCGGGATCTCTGCCGTAATACTCCCAATAATAGTTCAAACGCGGATTATAGCGGTACGGATTCTGCGTCAGTCCCGCGAGCATGGCGCATTCTCTGACCGTAAGCTCATTGAGTTCTTTGCTGAAAAAATCCTTTGCTGCGGTTTTGACGCCGTAATTCGATCCGCCGAGATAGATGTCGTTCAGGTATGCTTCAAGAATATCATCCTTTTGCATGACCTTTTCGCATTGCAGCGCCAGAAAAGCTTCCTGCACCTTGCGCTTATAGGTGCGTTCTGCACCGAGGACTTTATTCTTGATAAGCTGCTGAGTGATCGTGCTTCCGCCGGAGGAATTATTGTTCCCGAGAATTTCAAGCGCGGCAGAAAACAGACGTTTGAAATCGACGCCGCTGTGCTTGTAGAAACGTACATCCTCCACCGAAATAAAAGCATTGCGCAGCATTTCGGGAATATCTTCGAGTTCGACCCAGTCACGATATTCAATCGCCGAAACCGACATCAGCTCATTGCCGTTTACATCATAAAGATACGATGTGCGGTCGCTCTTTGTCAGCTGTGCAATATCAAAAACGGGCGTCGTTTCGATATAGGCTTTCAGAACGCCGTAAACAAGTCCGACTCCTGCCATGCCGACGATCAGAACGGCAACCAGCAGAAGCTTGAGAGATAAAAACAAAACGTCCAGAGCAAAAGGCGTTTTTCCTTTATTCTGCTTAAACAGCGATTCCTTGCCGATATGCACTTGTTTGCGAGACGTGTTTTCCATGCAATCAGTATACCATACTTTCTTTTAGCGGGAAGATGTTTTTTGTATTATTCATAAAAATAATACTTTCCTGTGAAAAAACACTTGCCTTTTTTCAAACGATGCCGTATAATACAATGCGTTCGGGGCTTTAGCGAAGTTGGCTATCGCGCTACACTGGCAGTGTAGAGATCAGGGGTTCGAATCCCCTAAGCTCCACCAGATACGCCGAAGTCGAATAATTCAGTGTTTCCAAAGTCGAACACGCTGTGGATTCATTATCCGGCTGACGGGACATTTGCCGTGATGGCATACAAGAGACGGTCGCATGATCGTCTTTTGTTTTATGTCAAATAGTATAATCCCTGCACATCTTTTTTTCAAGAATAAAAAATACACCCCGCCGAAGCGGGGTGTCTGCATATCCGGCATAGTCGCCGTTGCCTATTATTCAGCGGTCGGATCTCCTGATCCATCATCGATCATTCCGGCGATTGATGTACCGAGTTTATCAAGTTCTTCGACGGCTGCCTCGATCATGTGATCGATCAGCTCCGTTCGCTTGATTCCGAACATTTCAAGCGCCCGGATGACAAATTCCTTTTTCCGGTCTTTCGCAATCGCTCCTGTGTCTCCCTGTTTTTCTGCGGATTTGACGATCATTTGCACCATCCACATAATACCTTTACGTTTCAAGTATGGGATTCCGATCTTTGCAAAGATCGTCAGTATCACGATCAGCACAGCGCGCAGCGCGATCGTGAACAGATCCGTCACGATCTGCGCCGGTGTCTGATCGCCGAGCGTCACTCCATCGACGGCTTCCGTAATCGGCGCGCATGCACACATGAGCGACACGATCAGGACGAGAACCGTCACGATCAGGATTCTTCTTTTTGTGGTTTTTTTCATTCTTCTGTCTCCTTTTCTCTCACTATTTTGTCGTATGGAAGAAGGTGCGTTTCGATGTATTCTTTCACGTCACCGTTTCCGCCTTTACTGATGTATTCCCGCCCGGCTGCTATGCGTTCAGACAGTGGAATGCTGTCAGTCATAACCGTCAAACGAAGAATAGATAGGTGCTGCGATATATCGCTTTCCGTCAGTTTATCAATCTTCTCGGATTGATTTGTGATCGCTTCAAGTACTGCGTCGAGTTTCTTTTTCATTTTTCTGTAATACTTAACTGCGCCGACAATGCCGCCGATAATCACCGTCAGCCAACCAATGATTTTTGCAACGGTTTCAAGCGTCTGCATTACTTCGTTCATTTTTCAATGACCTCCGTGTAGCTCGATACGTTGGTGATCCATGCATCGGTGCGACCGTTGTATTCGATGTTGTACCAGTGCGGCTCGGTCTCTGCAATGCCGAGCAGCCGGAACGTGTCTCCTCCGTGAGCTGTGACGATCCTCTCTCCGGATTTATTCGGTGCTGTACGGATATGTACGGTGCGCGTTTTCTTGCCGCGCACGCGGACATATTTCGTGCGCGCCGGCGTCGGTTCAGGATCAGGTGCGGGCGTCGGCTCCGGCGTCGGTTCAGGATCAGGTGCGGGCGTCGGCTCCGGCGTCGGTTCCGAAAAATCAAACATTTTCGGGATCCCGATTACGTGCCAATACGAATCACTGTATTTCTCTTTGACGACGCCGTACGCTCTGCCTTTCGCGTGAACTACCGTGTTTTCGTCGATCAGGACGCCGATATGTGTCGCTCTGCCGTTCGCGATACGAAATACCCAATACCCGGCTTTTCGCTCCGTGGTCGGCTTGCAGAGCCCGTACAGACCGTTTGCGTTGATGTCCTTATCGATCAGCTTCTTTTTGAGCAGCCAATATACGACGAGCCCTGAGCAGTCGAACGCTCGCAGCACTTTTCCGAACCCTGCTTCGACCTGCTTTTTCCAAAAGTCAACGGCAATATCTGCATACGTCCGATACTTGCCGCCCGTTCTTTCGCCGCCCGTGTCTTGCTCTCTGCGACGAATCCACGATTCGCAGACGGTCGGTGTCATTTGTCCCTGCCCTCCCCATACAAAGATGGAGTGGATCGCTACCATTTCGAGCAGATATGCGATAAATTCAAGAATCAGATTCATCTTCCAATGCCTCCCTTACCGCTTCGCGCCAATGCTCCGGCACATCTTCGAGCATCATTTTCCCGGCGAGGATTCTGCGAACATAGATTTTTACCATATCATTCACCCCCTATCATTTCAGCGAGTTCAACGACTGCATCTTCGAGATCGGATACTCGTTCGTCAAGCGTCACGCCGTCAAGCGTCTGCACAACAGGGTCATCCGCAGAATCAGCGACAACATACTGCGCAGCATACTTTTCATCCGTCACGACTTCCGAATAGAGTCGTTCGGTCGGGATATGACGAAGTTTCTTACCATTCGGCGCTGTAATTTTAATTTTCATGTTGACACCCCCCTTATTCGGATACCCAAGTAAGCGTTGCTGTACCATCCGAAACCGTACATTTCAGCACATACGTTCCGTCCGTGGTAGTCACATCGGGCAGTTCTTTAACTTCGGTCAGAGGAACCCAAGTCTGTTTTGAACCATCAGAGCGCATAATGTAATCGCCTGCACCATCGGGAGAATCGGGCATCATTTCCAGTTTGGCGCGGAGATTGGGTTTGTAGACCGTTTTGTTTCCGACAGGCACAGCCACATCGCGCTCGTTCGCTTCGACAGCCGCATCGACAAACTCTTCCGTACCGAAATCATCGACAATCTGCGTCTGTGTATATTTGTCTGAGGATTCGGTTGTGGGCGTTGCGAGTTCGTAGACCAAGTAAACGCCAGACATAAGCGTTCGGAATTGTGTTTCCGTCAACGAGGCGTTTCCCGTGTCCTTTACTCGGATTTGACCAACGTTTGTTATATAGATATATTTATCAGTTAAGGCAGACGCAGGCACACTACTATACAGAGAGCATATAATGCCCTTATATCCCTCGGCTGCAGACGGTGGAACTTTCACAACAGTTTTGATTCCGTTCGACGAGAAATTCATATAGTCCGTTGCGGTAGGTTTCGCCCACGTCAGCGTCCCCAAATCTACGATTCCGTATCTGCGCGTCACCGTCCCATCGGGGGCGTAGGTATCGCCGTCTGCGTACAGATTGTTGTTAGCGTCCAGTTCCAAGATGCCGCGAAGTGTCAGCGAGGAATCAAGCGGATAGTTCCACTCTTGATATGGTTCGTATTCTCCGTCGCGTTCGCCGTCCCAAGAGAGGTTGATGCACACATCATCGTTATAGGATGTGCCATAACCGCTTTCAAATGCAAGTTTGAAATAACACGCGCTGTTCGGCGTTGTGAATGTCCTGTTACTCGCAGACGCGCTTCCGATGACGTTATTATTTGCGTCATAAAACCATGCGGTCAACGAATACGTTCCACCGATTCGACCGTAATACACGGTATTTTCGACACAACGGCAATAGTTCTTTGAACGAATCTTGTTGACCGTAGAATCCGGTACGCCGTTCGGCAAACCGCCACGTTCCCACTCCTCGTCCCACTGGTTGAACCCTACCATCCGATGCAGATTCGTCCGAACGGAAAGGAGTTCGCCGCTGTTATAGGCGTAGTAGGACTTCGGAAACAGTTTGCGGAAATAGGCAACGCCCGACCCCGCATTGCTCTGTTCAAGCGCGTAGATGTAGTTTGCGATGGTAGAACCGAGAAGTAGAGTGAGGTCGATGAACATACAATTCTTGACTTGAAACGCATCAAACCCAGTAGAACGGAAATCCACTACTCTCATAGCCGCAATTTTCGTGGAATCCCAATTCCAAATGTTCGCAAGCCTCTGCCAATCCGTTGTTGCTTCTGCGACTACGTTTCCACTATTCTGTGTGTTCATAACGATTGCATTAGCAATTGCCGTTGTCAATTTGACCATCGTCATTCCTAAAACCTTGTGACCAGTAGGAATGGACGGTCTGTTCGCGGATGCGCAGATAATGCCGTTATACTGCGAACCAGCCGTAACTGTTGCAACACCGTCCGAAATAGACGCGGTTGTTCCAGCCGCTGTTGCCACATAATTCGTAGAGTTCATCTCTTTCAACAACTGATTCCACGCTACCGTCCCGCCGACAACCGCATTCAGTTCTTCTCGGTCACCGATTTCGGTAGAGCCGCCCGAAGTGCGGAAATTGTAAGGCGTTTGGCCTTCGATTCCGACCGAGGAAACCAACTGCTTTGCGTTGCCAACCGTCATATCATCGTATGAGCCGTCATTGTTGGCTTTGTTATCGAGCTCTTTAACTACATCTGGAGTGAGCTTCTCGCGACCGATCGAGCCGTCCTGCACTGTTGTCGTCCATTCTGGGTGCGCCGTAAGTTCTGCATTGACGAACGCCTGGATCTGTGCGATGATCGTGCAAACGCTCTGAGACGTGAAGGCGCTGTACGGATCCGCCGCCGCTTCGTGGATCTGCAGTTCCGCGCAGTACGATGAAATCAGCTCGTCGTTTGTCCCGATATAAAGCTCGATCAGACCGTTGCCCGCGATCATCGAAAGCGACGGTGCAAGCCCGATCTCAATTCCGCTGCTCAGTACGTTCACCGCGTTTTCTGACGATACGACGATGTTCGCGCCGGTTGTCGGTGTGCCTTTCGTGATCGATACGCCGAAGTCGTCCAGATTAATATCCGATCCGTCTTTGCTCCATCCGGAAGACGTCTTTGTAAACGTCGCTCCGGTGATGCCTTTTGCCGTCCATTTGACGGGATCCACAGAGACCAGGACGCCGATCGGCGCACTTGCATTGATGATCTTATCGTATAGGACTTTCGATCCATCAGGCAGCCGGGCACCGATCATAAAAACGGGGTTGTCCGGAAGCGTAAACGAGGATCCTCCGTCTGTGATCGGTATCGTGATATACCTGGTGTTCGCGTCGTACTGTTTCAGATGCACGACTTCCGGAAATCCCGGAATCTGCAAATCCGATGATATCACTTTCGTAGATTTCATGTGTCACTCTCCTATATCAGCGCCAAAAGCGCGGTTAATTGTGCTTCAGTAAGCGTCTGCGTTCCGATCATAATTCCTTCGTGAAAAACCATGATCTTGAACTCGTGATCTTTTCCGTCATCCGGATTCGTGTTGTGCAACGAGATCGTCTTCCCTCGTGCCGAAATGTGAACGATTCGGTTTCCGGTCGCAGCGACCTTGCTCTCGAAAGATACCGAATTGAATGCATCTGTCACAATGGTTTTGACGAGGTATGTCGCGTTCGGATCCGTGTCTGTGATCGTATACGTTGCTGATCCGCTGTATGCGTTCGGTGTGATCTCCGGGATCTCCGTGTAATACTGCTCGGTCGTTTTTTTGTAATGGATCTCGATCTTCTTGTCGTTGTGATCGCCGCACGGCGAGATCCCGTGCGTATACTCGACGATGATGCTTGAAGGCGTGGCTGCCGCCCGCGCCGCTCTATGCGTGACGGTAGGCGTCGCGTACGCATATACGTTGTAAGTGCCGGTATATGTCGCGGTCCGCCCGCGGCTGTCCGTGATCGTGACCGAGAACGACAGCGTCCCGTAATTCGATATCTCATTCGTGACCGCATTGTTTGCGGTGAGCGTTTGCCCGTTGATCGTGATTGAGATCGAAGATACCGTCGCGCCTTGTGCATTTGAAGTGTCGTACGTTGCCGTTACTCTGACCTTCGAGTGACCTTGCACAAATCCGCCGAATTTTGCAGCGATTCCGGAAACGGTCTCGGAAAGCGTGACCTCGGAGATTCCGCATTTGACCGTGTCCGGAATGTTGAGCGTGAGCGTCGTTGTCTTGGTTCCGATCAGCGTTGAGCCGTTGAAAGTTTTACAGGTGATCGTGCATGTACCGCTTGTTGCACTCGGAAATTGTGCGGCGAGCGAAAGCGGAGGCGTCCACGAATATGACGTATCGACGTTCGTCGCGATCGTTCCGGTGCTGTTGCCGAAAGAATACTCGAGTTCGTGCTTGTAGGTGTTGACGTATCGAGAGATGCTGATCGTCAGTGCCGTCCCGAGCGTACCGTTGGACGCCGAGACTTCCGATGTTGCAGGCGTCCAAACGGCATACAATGTGACTGTCGTATAGAGCGCGTACGTCTCTCCCGGCAAATATGCTGCCTTCGTAGCATTTGCCTTCTTCGCCCATCCGACGAAATTATATCCGGAGCGTGTCGGTCTCTTGTTTGACAGAGTGACGTTGTAACCCTCCCAATGCGACTGTCTCGACGGTGCGCCGCTTCCTCCGTTCGCGTCATAGTTTACATACGCTGTATTGTGCGACCATTTCGCATATAATGTGAGATCGTACGTCTCGTCTTCAAGACCGTTGAAAACGTGATACACGTAGTCGCCTGGTTGTTTTGCGACCGCGCCGGTTTCAGTATATGCCCATCCGGAAAACGTGTAATAGGTCCTTTTAGGGCTTTTAGAACTCAGTAAAACAGATTTTTCTTCTGTATCGGAGATATCCCATGCCGCTGTTTGATTCGGCGGAGCACCGCTGCCGCCGTTCGCGTTGTATATTACATTGAAGACTGCATTTTTCGTTAAGATAGCCGGCATATTTTCTCCTTATGCGATGTAATCGATCACAAAATCGTCATTTTCAAGGACGCCGATAAACCAATGCCCGATGGATGCCGATTCAGAAACGGACAGCTTTTTGACGTGCAATTCTTCACTCGTGAAATACGCGAACGCGTTCGCGAGATCCGTCGTATCGTCCTGACCGGAAAAGAAAAAGACGGCGTCGTTCATCAATTTCAGTTTGATCAGATTGCCGAGGATGCCGATGACGATCGTACCGTCTATGAATCGGATATAACGCTCGATCGTCTCAAATTTACCATTTGATTCGTCTGCGGCGTTCTGAAGCGCGCTTTGTACGCGCTCGACAAACGCCCACGTTGCGCTGTTCGCGTCCATCGTCTCGGTCAGGGCTTTGTCGAGATTCGACACGACTGCCATGATCGAATCGGTCGCAAGCTGCAGCTGCGTCGCCGCGCCGGCAGCCGTATCGGATATCGATACGCGCAGCGTGTCGATCGTTTCTTCGAGCTCTTTTTTGATGTCGTGCGCGTATAGGATCATCTCTGCACGTTCTTGGTCCATCGATGTGTTGATTCCGACGATGGTGCTTGCAAGAGAAGATTTCGCATTCCCGAGCTCGATCTCGGCGTATCGTTCCTTCAGCACGTCGAACCGCGTTTTGATGACCTTTGCCGTCGCTTCGACGCCGAGCGCGTCATAATACACCTGCACCGTGTCGCAAAGATGCACGGCGTCCAAAAGGCGCGGATTCTGCGCATACGTCACTTTCGTATGAATGCTCGGCACACCGATTCCGTTGTCGAGCATGTATTGCGTTGCGCGTGCTCTCAGCTGCGCTTCTGTCGGCTTTTCGTCAAACTGATCGGACAGATCGAGGATGTAGATCTTTTCATAGTCGAAGCTGCCCGCGGCATTTATCGTCCGCTCCGGTAGCTCGATATAATCTCCGTCCTGGTTCTTCCAATATGGATAGACGCCTGTGTAGACGGCGGATCCATCCCGCTCCTGTTCGAGCGACGTCATATTCTTACCGTACCGAATCGAAAAACCGCGGTCTGCTCCGCGTGCCTGCAGAAGCTCGACCTCGTATTTTCCCCACCGATACTCTCCTCCGTAGCAGTCAAGCAGACTTCCCTTGATGCCACCGAGGAGTGACCGGAAAGAATGCGGTACGTCCGGATCCATTCGCCCGGTAACCGATTTGTTCGTCGTCAGGGTAAAAGGCGTGGTAAGCAGCTTCCCGTCATTGATCGCGTTTACGGAAGCCGCGAGGTTTTCGGCAGCAAACGGTAACACCGGAACGCCTGAAAGATCGTACGACCAGTGCACCGCGTGTATCTTCGCAACGGTCTTTCCTCCGCTGAATGACGGGATCACCCGCGTAATGCGAAACGGCTGCGGCTCCTGTTCGAGGTTCGGCTTCGCGAGGATGATACGGCGGAGGTCAATTTGCCTGAACCATCTACCCGTGATCGGGTATTCCGCGTCCAAAACGAACTGTCCGTTCCGTTCTTCTTCCACAAAACAGGATTCGCAATCGGTCAGAACGCCGAGACCGTTTGTGTCAAAATTGGTCTCGGTGCTTTCATACAGTATTGGTCTCATATATTCCACCAATTCGGGACGACTGCGACGCCTGTGACGCCGCCTGTCCATGTGATAATGCTCTTTCCGTACGGCAGCTGCGGGAACGCATCGGACGCGACGTGGATGTGTTCATTTGCGCTCTGCGTCTCTGCAGCGTCAGAAAAGGCGTTTGCGTCATCGCAGTCAACATACATCACGCCGTCGAAAGTTTCCTTGATTTCGATCTCTCGCGCGCCCACAGTGACCGATCCGGCACCTGCGCCGCTGATGATCAGGAGCGGATTCGCTACATACGGCGACGGATTATATAATGCGCCGCCGTTTGTCATGACGATCCGCTTTTCTCCGGATTTCCAGAATCGGCGCGGATCGCAGTCGAACTCAATCTTGCACTTGCCGAAATTGTTGAAGTGATTTTCGATGTCAAGCGGACCGGAAAAGAACGCTTTGCGATAGACGTCCGGAAAGTAGTTGTCTTCAAGCCGCACATAATCCCGCGCTGACATGAGCCAGGCGACCGCTCGCGCGGTGATCTCCGGCAGACGATGCTTTGCTGAGATATAAACCTTGTACAGCTGCGTGACGTTTTCGAATGCGTCTTGCGTATAGAGGATGTCGCGGGAGGATCCCGCGACCGATTCCTTTTCCATTTTACGCTTCGCTACCACGCGCTTCGGGTACTCCTCGACGATCACATGCATATCGTCGCTCTTGATGCCGTTATACCAGAAGCTCATGCGTAAACCTCCTCCATGTTGCGGACCTCGTCATAGAGCATACTCTTTACTTCCTCCGCGATGGCACGTGCACTCGTGCCGTTCCTTGCGGTGATCTCGAATTTGACGCCGCCAAGATTGACCGTCTTTGTGACGTTGTTCGACGGTGCAGCCGCCATCGGCGAGATCGTCGCAAGCTGCATCGAGTCGTCGATCAGTCCGCGAATGTCAAACGACTTTTGTATCTGATCCGTGATCAGGTAGTCGTTCTCCTTAATGCCCTGCGTAAAGAGCTGCATCATATCGGGTGCGAACGTGTGAAAATTTGACAGCGGGCCTTTCTTCGGCTCGGAGAATCCGAGGAAGTCAGCGATGCCGCCCGCGACCCCTTTCACTCCGTCCCACAGCCACGACAGATTGGATTCAATTCCGCTCCAGAAGTTTTGGATCAGGTCCTTGCCCCATTGTACAGCGCTTCCGATTGCACCCTTTAATCCTTCTCCGATCTTACTTATCAGATCTGAGCCCCAATTCTTGACCGTTGACCATAGCGATGTAATACCTGATCCGGTTTTATTGATGACGTCCTTGCCCCAATTCGTGACAGTCGACCACAGCGAGGAGACTCCGGATCCGATTTTGTTGATAACGTCCTTGCCCCAATTCGTGACAGTCGACCACAGAGACGAGATCCCGGATCCGATTTTGTTCACGACGTCCTTGCCCCAATTTTTGACGATGGGCCAGAGCTGCTCGATTCCGCGCCCGATCGTTTGTACGATCTCCTTTCCGGCCTCCCAGAGGTGGGATAAGACCGTGCCGATGCCCTCGATCAATTTTTCGACCAGGGTGACCGCCGCAGATAAAAGCTTCGGGGCATTTTCGATCAAAGCTGTCACCAAATTTTCGATGATGACCGGGGCCTGATCGATGATTAGGGGCAGGGCTGCGAGGATGCCGTCGACAAGACCGAAAATGAGCGAAATCGCCGCATCGACCATCTTGCCCAGGTTCGCCGGATCCGTGATCGCTGTGATCAACGTCAAGATCAGAGTGACCGCTGTTTCGATCAGCATCGGCGCGTTCTCGCCGAGAAAACTCACAAATTTTGTTACGAGTTCGACTGCAGCGTTGACTAAATTCGTGATATTTTCCGGAGATAGAAGTGAATCACACAGCGTCATGATCAGCGCGAGCGCGCCGTCGAGCATGGCGCCGCTGTTTTCAACAAAAAATCCGACGAGCTGACTTATGATGTCGCCCGCCGCTGTGAAAAGGATCTCCGCGTTTTCGATCAGACTTGATCCGAGTATTTCAAGGATCGACATTACCGTTTCGATCAGCATCGGCAGGTTGTCGCTGATGACTTGGCAGACCATAGAAATCAGCGACGGAAGGACAGCGAGGACGCCCTGCACCAATGAGCTCGCCGCCGAGACGAGCTGCGGTAAAAGCGTGCTCACGAGCTTCGGAATCTCTCTTGAAATGATCGGTGCAAGCTTTGCAATCAGTGTTCCGATGCCCGCGAGAGCTGTGCTGAACCGCGGCGCTATATTGTCGACCGCGGTGATGACCGAATCCGCAAAATCGTTTACGAGCTGACCGAAATCAGCGTTGTCGTCAGCGATGCCTACCAAAAGGTTTTGGTACGACGCCTTCATCGCTGCGACGGATCCGCTGATGGTCGACGCCGCTTCATTCGCCGTCGTGCCGGTGACGCCAAGCTCGCCCTGGATCACATGGAGCGCAGAATAGACGTCCGAAAGATTGTTGATGTCATACTTGACACCGGAGATCTTTTCGGCATCCGCAAGCAGACGCTCCATCTCGCTTTTCGTACCGCCGTATCCGAGCTTCAGGTTGTCGAGCATGTTATACTGCCCTTTTGCGAAGCCCTGATATGCATTGATGACCGATTGCTGCTCGGATCCGAACTTGTTCCAGTTGTCGGACATATCGCGCATCGCCATGTCCGCAACGGCTGCCGCCTGTTCGGTGTTCCCGCCGACCGACGAGATCAGAGACGCGGAAAAGCTCGTCACATTCTCCATGTACTCGTTCACGGACATGCCGGTTGTTTTCCATGCTTCCCGTGCGTTTGCCTGTACGAGCTCTTGCGCAGTTGTAAGAGATTGGAATTTTTCGGACGCTTCATCGACGGTCATGCCGACCGAATCCGCGTATTGCTGCAGCGATTTGCCGCCCGCGCCGAAGAGTGTTTCGACGCCGCCGACAAGCTGCTCATAGCTTGCGTATGCTTCGACCGCCTGCTTTGCAAGTGCTGTCGCGCCGGCTGCACCGGCTGCAAGCAATGCGCCTGCAGCTTTCGCCGTGTAGCCGACGAGCTTACCAGTCGCCTTTACTGCGGATCCCGCAACATTCAGAAGTTCATTTGCAAATTCTTTCGCCTTTTCTTTGGCTTCCGAATTGCCCTTTTTATTTTCCTTCAGCTCGTTGTTGAGAGAATTGAGTTTCGCCTTGCTGTTATTGACGGCTGCCTGCGTCTCGTTCAGCGCGTTCTTTTGCTTGCGGTATTCCTCAGCTGCCCGCTGCGCCTCTTCTGAATTCTCGCCGAACGCCTTTGACAGTTGATCATAATTGCTTTTCGCTTTATCTACGGCTGCTTTCTGATCGTTCAGCGCGGAGGAAAGCTCCTTGTATTTGTCCTTTTCAAGATCAATTTCTTTTTTTAGATTGCTCGCTTCGGTTCTCGTCTTCTTGTGCTCGGACGCATTTGACCTCAGCTTACTGTTCGCAAGCTCGATCTCCGATGCGACAAGCTTCTCCCGGCTGTCGAGATCCGACAGCGCGTCCGCGTGCTGCTTTTGCGCGTCAGCAGCTTCCTTCGATGCGTCGTCGACAAGCTTTAGCCCGGACTTGTACCGTTCCTGTGCGTCCGCCGCTTCCTTCGCGCCGCCCGTGATCCCGTCATATTCCGCGGTCATCGTGGCGATCGTCGCGGCTGTTTTATTCGTCTCGGTTTCGTTTTTGGTGATCGCCGAAGACAGTGAATCAACCTTTGCCTGCGCTCTCGCCGCCTCGATGGATTCCGAGCCGAACTCTGCAGATGCAGCTTCAAGAGCTGCCTGTGCTGCACCAAGCTTTTGCGTAAGTAGATCATGCTGCCCGCCGAGAAGTTCAAGCTTTGCCTTTTGGTTCTCGATCTGTCGCGTCAGGACGTCCGCCTTCGCTGTTGCTGCCGCCTGGGCGTCGGAAGATCCCTGCATTTCTGCAGCGACTCGTTTCATCTCGGAACTGAGAAGAGCTGCTTCCGCTTTGATCCCGCTTAATGCTTTTTTGTATTCTTTTTCGCCTTTGAGCTCAATTCTCGGCCCGATGCTTTCCATTGCCGTCTTCCTTTCTTGACGTCAGCGTAGACGCCAAAATTCGTCATAGTCTGTGACCGGTGGTGTGACCGGCTCCATCGTCCCGGTATAAATGCCGTGACACGCATACATGGACAAAATATCCACGATGCGTGTCACCATCACTTCTTCATACGGGATCCGAAGGATCACTTGCCCGATGTAGCGGTACCAGCTTTCACACCACCGGATGTCGATTTTTTTGTTTTCTTACCGTTGCCGGGTGCGCTCTTTGCCTCAATCTCCGGCTTCAGGTTCATCTCTTTCCTCGTTTCCTCGATAACCGCAGCCATCGTCTCGTCGTCGAGTGTGTAAAGAAATTCGTCGCGTGTCAGCGGGTTCGGAACATAATCATGATCCCGGACTCTCCGGAATTTCTCTTCACCGTCCGAAAGTACTTCCGCTGTGATCGCCGCAAATTCGAGCGCTTCTGCTTCATCGAGTTTGTCCTTTTGCAGATCTTTCCCGATCCGTTTTGCGAATCTGTCCCGTTCGGCTCTCAATCTTGCTTGTGCGTACGGATTATGACGAAATCCGACGTCTCTACCGTTGATGATCATTACAATGTCCTCCTATACTCGAATATCCGCCCGCACGGATGACGAATCATCCGCACGGGCGTTTTGTTGTTTTTTATGCGATGCTCAGAATCGCCTTGACGACGTCGACCGCGTCCGAAAGCGAGGTAAGCTCCTCGGATTCATCTTTGTAGTTGTCGATGGAAGTACCGTCGCGGAACACGTTCATCTCCATCTCCTCGCTCTGCCAGTTGATGGACTCCTCACGGGTTTCTGCGTTATCTCCCGGCGTCTTGAACTTGACGCGGCGCAGCACCTTTGCAATGTAGAACTTGCTTCCGCCCGACTGGTATTCCTCGACAAAGCCGATCCCCATTTCCGGGATACTCTGGCTTTTAACATACTGCGTGACGTTCACCGTCTTTGCGGATGCTCCCGTTCCGATCGAGACTTCGCGCGTGCTGCTCAGACCGAGAACCTTCTGCCGCACTTCCGTCCACGCGCCGTCGACAGTTACCTTTGCGGTACCGGACAGGAAAACCGGATCGTCACCTTCTGCAAGCCCGTTGTCGGCATAATACTTGCCATCCGCGACGGTTGCAGACACTTCGATTTTCTTTGCTCTGCCGAGCCGGACGCCCTGAGAATATGTCACGGTGTCGCCGTTACGGCTGAAAAGAGCAACGAATACATGAGAAAAACCGGTGCGGACTCTGCCTTCTGCCGGTCTCGTAGGATTACTCATTTTTGCATTCTTCCTTTCTGTTTTTCTTCGAATTTCTTTGCCATCGCGTCGATGGCTGCTTGCCTCACTCTACGTACTGCAGGTCGGACGATCGGCGTCTTTGCGCGGAATGATGTGCCGGATTCAACCGCACGGGCGACAAGCGCGTTCGGCTCTCCGTTTGGATGCGCTTTTGTCGCGTGGCTGTTATAGCCGGAGAAGCCGATGCGCGTATTCACGGATCCGTCCTCCTCGCGGTGCTTTGCGACGCCGAGCCCGTTCAGGAGCCCTTCCTTTTGCGAAGACGTGAGCGTGCTGATTCTGGTGGTTCTGCTGTTTTCGCCTTTCCATGGCTGATCGTTTACCGGTATCTTTCCGATTTCTTCTCGTACCGCGTCCGCCAGAATGCCCGCGCCTTCGTACAGCGCATCGTGCATGTCTTCTATGATCTCATCCTCGTCGATGTCGAAAGCGAAGATATCACTGCTGATTTTCATCGTTGCCATCTCGCACGCTCCATGTCCACTCGTGATGTATCAGCCCGCTTTCCGGCTCTTTCGTCCCGGCAAGCGTTTTCTGATACGGGATCCCTGCCGCCTCGAAGGCGTCCTCGATTTCGTCCGCCCACGGATCGAACTCTGTTTTTGTATACAGATCCGTCGATCCGTGGACTGTTTTCTCCGTGTGCTGCCCGTTGTCGTTCACATAGTCGGTTCTGCCTTCTTCTTGCCAGACGAAATACCGGCTGCCTTTCAGTCGCTCGTAGTGACTGACGTTGTCCGTGACCTGCGTGTGCGCGGCGATGATTTTTTCATACCATCTTGACACGGTTAATCGTCCTCCTGTTCCTCGGTTTGATCTTCCGCTTGCGAGTATTCGGTCAGCGTCAGATCGAGAGACGCCGGGCGGCAATCCGTGATCAGCTGCACTCGGGCGACGTCGTATTTCGTACCGTCTTCGAGCTCCGCCGTCATCTTTGTATCGATGCCGGGACGACGCTGCACCCGGATCACTTTTTCGATTTTGATCTGCGCTTGCGCGGCTTGATAAAACTGCGACGAGCCGACCGAGCGGTTTTCATAATCGAGCTGCACGACAAGCGTCTCACGCTTAACCGGCATGCGGCCGATCTCCGCGGTATCCTGTACGGAATAGAGCTTTACGAATCCATCGTTGAACGTCTGCGAGATCTGTTTATCACTCCTCGGCCGAAACGGAATTTTCCGCATATTCCGACACCTGCCTCTGCTGCCTCATCGCAAGGATCAGACTTTGATAATTGGTTTCGAAGACGTCAAGCGCATCGTCACGCGCATACCTGACGTACTCAAAGAGGAGCGCCCGCGGATAACCGGAAACGGTATAGTCCGCAGCTGCTCCTCTTTTATCATCCAGGTACGCGATCCCGTTTTCGATGTAGTTCCCGATCCTTTGATCGGTCGCACTATCATTCCAGGTTATCTGGAGATGGTTCTTGACGTCCGCGATGATCGCCTGTGCCTGCGCGCTCATGTTACGACTTCGTCACGGTGACGGTATACGCCTTCTGCGTAGTGCCGTCCTCGGCGGTTACGGTCACGACAACGGTATTGACACCGCTGTTTGCGCTGCTCCACGTCAGATCGGACCCGTTCGGGACGATCGCGTTGTTGAGCGTGATCACGACGGACGCACCTGCGTCAGCCGGGACGACGTCGATCTTGTTCTTGGTGTTGGTCGTGCTCGCGGTGTATGCGGTCGTATTTGCCGCGAACGTCGGCGACAGCGTCAGCGAGCCGATCTTCAAGCTGCCAAGCGTCGCGTCAGAGCTCGGCGTCCGTGCGTCGACCGCGGTGACCTTGTAGGCAAGCGGCGTGAGATTGGAGATGTCGAGCAGTTGGAATGCGGCGTTGTCCATCGGCAAGCCGTTCGCATACGCCTTGATCATGTAAACACGCTCGTCGTCGAGGAAGCGCGCATGATCGCTGTACTCGATCTTCCCTTCCTTGCCGGTGCCGGCTACCGCAAGATAGCGGTACGCGATACCGATGATCGCATCCCCGGAAGACAGCGCATTCGTCTGGATGATCTCCATCGGGTACGGCGTCACATTGTTCTTGTAGTCGCCGTTCGGGCCCATGATCGTGGTCGCCGGCATGATCTTCGTGAAATAGTCCGTGGGGTTGACGAGAAGGATGATGTCCTTGATCTCGCGCGGCTTTCCGGCTGCATCCACAGCCATCAGACCGAGCAGATTTCCGACGCTCTGCGGACTGAGATCGTTGAGCGTGATCTTGACCTTCTTCGGGTACACGCCATCGACGACGGTGACACCCGCGCCGACCTGACGATCCATACCGATCGGCATGCTCTTTCCGGTACCGGTTACGATGCCGTATTCGAGACCGTTTGCGAGCGCTTCGACCAGAACTTCGCGGACGAATTTATCGAGCCATTCCGGACCGAGATCGAGCATTGCCTTGACAACCGGCAAAAACGCGGTCAGCTTAAAGAGCTGCGTGTTTACCTTGCTGAAGCCCGCAAGCAGCTCGGTCACGATCTGCGCTGACAGCTCGCCCCATACCGCCCTCTGATAGCCGTTCGAGCTCGTGATGATCTCGACCGCGCCACCGGACGGACGGAAGTTGATCTTGGAAAGCAGCGGATGACTCGTCTGCAACTCCTCGAAAACGGCGTCGATCGTCGTCTTCGGGAGCGTCAGCTCCGCGCTCGAAAGCGCCTGCTTCGGATCCGCGGATTTCATCGCCTTCAGAACACCGTCATAGAAACGACGCTCCTCAGACGTCAGCTGACGGACGCCGCGCTCTGCAAGGATCCGCGCATCCGTTTCATTCCTGGTCTCCTCATATTCAGCTCTGACGTCGTCCGCCACGCTTTCCATGAGTTCATCGATCGCGGCAACGAAGTTTTCCTCGCTGTTATCCTTGATCGCCTGCATCAGCTTGACGCGAATCGCATTGCGAGCTTCAAGCTTCTTGTCGTTGTTGATCATTGCCATTTGTTTTCTCTTTTCCTTTCTTCGGTGTTTTTATTGATGAGAAAACCGGGCGAAAAGTCCGCCCGGCTTTGTTGCCTGATCTGCAGGTTTCCCCGGATCTTTCACCGGAGTCTTTGTGTATTCGACGATCTTGCGCAGCTGCGCGGCAAGTCCCTCGCTTGTATCGATCCTCTGCTCGATCCGCTGCATCGTCTTCTGAATCGCCTCCGCAGCGTCCTTCATATCGGCATCGCGATCCTGGACTTCGTCGCAAAGACCGAGCTCAAAGCAACGATCAGCCGGAAGCCAGGTTTCGGCGTTCATGAGCTCAGACAGCGTCTTTTCGTCAAGCTTGCCGCCCGCCTTTTCGAGATAGGCGTTTTGTCCGCACTTGTTGATCACGTCGAGATCGTCCGCTGCTTTGCGGAGCTCTGCCGCGTTTCCGTATACGCTCCACGCCATATTGTGAATCATCATCATCGTGTTTCTCGGCATGATGATTTTGTCGCCCGCCATAGCGATAACAGACGCGATCGAGCATGCGAAGCCGTCGACATACACCGTCTTCTGTGCCGGGTGCCGGCGCAGCTGACTATAGATCGCCGTCCCCTCCGCTACGGATCCGCCCCACGAATTGATGTAGATATTGATCTGCTCGGCGTCGCTGTGTTCTTCGAGCGCCTTGCGGAATGCGTTTGCGCTGTTTTCGCTTTCTTTGAGCGTACAGTTTACCCAATCAATAGTGATTGCCTCGACATCCCCGTAGATGAACAGATCGAGCGTTTTCGGATCATCTGCTTTCTGCTTCAGATCCCACATTTTCTTTGCCATCTGGTTTTTCTCCTTTCTCATCTTCAAGCGCGCGGGAACTGTTCTCCATCGTGCCGATGTTCTTTGTCAGATAGTGTTTGTCCGCCCACGGCTCCGGGATCGGCTCGTCACCGGTTGCGCGGCGGATGTCATTGATACAGTACGCGGCGGATCCGACGATCTTTTCGATCGCGGCGGCGTTCTCGAAGATGTCATAATGCATGATGCTTGACGTATCGATCCGGAGGTATGTGCCGGCGCGCCAGTCGTCAAAGGTGTATCTCTTGCGGTTGATCTCCTCGGAGATCTGATCGGCGACGGCGTCCATTGTCGTCAGGAAGCGCATGTTCGCATCCTTGGTACTTTCGACTTTGCCGCCGATCAGCACAATCGGGATCCCGAACGCAAGAAATGTCATGTCAAAGATGTCGTCGATCATGCTCCGGACGTCTCGTGTTCCGGAACCGCCCGTCGATTCGCTGACATTCTCGTACTTGTATCCGTTGAACTCCGGAAGCACCGCGCCGGATGTCTTCAGAAACGGCTTGAACTGATCATTGATCAGCTCGCGGAATTTCTTTTCCTTTTCACCGTCTCCGCCCTCGACGTTATCAATGTGAACCTTCCAGTGCTGCCCGTTCTTCCATGTTTCGGAGTTTGCTACCGCATTGAGCAGCTTCTCGAAACAATAGTTCAGTCCGTCGACGACCACCCGCATATTCTGATTGTTGAGCCGAATATGTATGACGTCTTCTTCAAGGAACTTTTTATTGTAGACAGTTTCACCGACGCGAATGCCGGAATACTCACGCTGAACGCTTGCATAAAGCGGTCCGGCTGTCCAGGCGTCGGCGACGACTATACCATCACGCCTGTCCCTGTTCTTTGTCACGATCAGGAGCGCTTCGTTGTCCCGGTAAAGATTGGCGACGAGATGATGCAGGAACATAGTGCTGTTCTCGTTTCGGCTCGGATCTACATTCCACATGTAATACTCGGCCTTTTTCTCCTCTTTCCGGTTTTTGTACGTCCGAAATTCGCATCTTCCGAGCGCATTTGCGATCATGTTCACGCAGGTAAAGAAAGCGAACTCCCGGATCCTGAACTCCTCATAGAGATTCCATATATCATCCGGGATATCTTGCGTGCTGATCTCTTGTCTCTGCCCCGGCGCGAACTTTGATCTGATCCAGTCAATAATCTTCACGTTTCATCTCCTCATAGCTCGATCGCGCCAAATAACGGAACCTCTGGGCCGCCCGCATTGTCGATCTCTTTTTCCATGATCATGGAATGCACCAACGCCATAAACGGGTCCGTTTTCCTTGATCGATACTCGATTTTCGCATAGTAATAGTTTCCGGTGTCCGAACCGATACGCTTTGACGACCGGACGCGCTTTGTGTTCTGCGTCGCCCACCGCAGCATCGGGTTATCGCCCCATCTGAACAGGTGCCGCGTGAAGCAGTCCTGTATAACCGGCTCGACTGTCATGATGTCAGACGGCCGAGCGAGCTTTACTCGCTTTTTGTCAGCCGGATCGAAGCCGATTTTTTCAAACGCCTGCGATACGAGCGTCCATCTGAAGTGATCGATCACGAGACTCACGACGTTGTAAATATTGCAGATCTCCGCGACGTATTCCGCAAGCAGCTCCGGGGTGATAGTCGCATCTTCGACAACTGTCAGAAGCCCCATGTCAACCCATTTTCTCCAATTCGGTTTTATACGGTTGACGTATCTGCCGTTTGCGCACATCCAGGCATGGCATAGGTCGAAACGCTCTGATCCTTGCTTAAAGTGCAGATTGATCGCTGCCCAGTCGTTGAGTTCGGCATAATCGAGTCCTACTGTGCACGTCCATCCCGACATATCGGGTAGCTTCACGTTCGTCGCGCGCACATTCTCGTACGCGGTTACGCTCTGCTCTGCGGATCCGGCTCGGATCCCCATGCGCTTCGTCGGAAACGAGGAATGATTTTCCGGTTCGCGTTTCCATTCCTCATACTCATTCGCGATCCTGTGCTGCAGCACCGGGAGGTACCGCATTGAAGGATTCGCTTTGTACCAGTTCAGCGGATCGTGGATCTCGGATATATCGTCAAGCGACCAACAAAACGGCAAAAAGCCGCGGTCGTCCTCGCCTTCGAACAGGATCCGATCCGCCCGTGCAATATAATCGTCAAGCGGCCCATCTGACACGTCGCCGTTTGAAGAAAAAATACCGGTGCGCGGATCGTCTTTCTTTCCGAGCCCGGTCTCGAATACGTTGATCAGCGCATAATCCTGATAGGCGTGTACCTCGTTCAGTATCACGACGCCGGAACGCATGCCGTCCTTGCCGCCCGGATTCCCGGTGCGGCCCATGATAGTACCGCCGTTGCTGCGCCCTTTGATGCTCTCGATCTTTGTGTGATAGAATCGATCGAGCTTTGCCTTATCCTTTGATCGGGTGATCATGTCGACAAGGTCTGACAGCGGGCGCTGTGCCTGGTATTCGTTGTTCGCGCAGATGTCGACGTCATATCCGGTTGCCGGATTGTATGGCGATATCAGACAGAATGCGATAAACGAAATAAACCCGTCTTTGCCGCCTCCGCGTCCCATGAAGTCGAACAGCGTCGGCCATCTCGGAAAGCCGTCACGCCGGTATGTGCAGAGCCAGAGCGCGACTTGTGCCTTTTCCCACGGAAACAGAACGAACGGAAAATACTTTTCAAGCGATAGATACTTTTCGCAGCGCGACGCTTCGAAGATCAGATCCTCGGTCTCGAAAACATGACGGATATACCGAGCGACAGCATCGATGCGTTTGCAGTTCCGGTATTCTCCGGATTCGATCTCCTGAAGGTATGCTTCGACAACCGGGGGGACCGGCGTCTTATAGCTCGTCATTGTTTGAGCCCTGTCCGGATAATTCTTCGAGGCCGAGCAGCTGATAGAGCGATGACATTTGTCGCGACGTCTGGATCATCAGAGACACGCTCCGGTTTTCGACGTCCATGCCGCGCTTGGCATCGTACTGCGTCGCCCCGTTTTTCTCGATGTCCTCTTTCAGATCCTCCCGGATGTCCCAAAGCGTGAGATATTCTTCGGCGCGGTCCGCATGCACCGCATCGTTCGCGCCGTGTTCTTCAAGGACGGCATAAATGCGCGTTTTGAGTTCTCGCCTGCGCGTTTTTCGGCTTTTTTTGCTCATTTTTCCGCTCCTTTTTGTCCGTTTTGCCCTGTTCCGCGCCACCGCGCGCGCGAAGCGCACCTCGGAGGATGCTACCCGCACGATCCGTTTCGACGGCCGAAAAAGCCGTTTTTTGAACGGGGGGATTATCGTTGTCAGTCCCAACGCTCCTCGGTTGTAAATCTCGGGTTGTTTTGAATCGGTCGCTGCCATTCCGGATGGTTTTCTTCGTGGCAGATTTTGCAAACGCTTTCAAGCTGCCGCTCGCCGGTGTCCGGATCATACATACACAGTGCCAGATCCGGGCGATCTTTCAGGTGCTTTATGTGGTGCACGATCGTTGCGCGTCTGTACCGTCCCCGGCGCTTGCATTGTTGGCATTCGTGCCGATCGCAGCGCATCACATAGTCCCGCTCAATCTGCCACTTTGTCCAATCGTAAAACCGTTTCTCATTCCCGCTCTTGATCATCTCGCGCAGCGCATCAAGCTCACGCGACGTCATGCGCACCGGATCATTTGCCATCGTGTACCTCAAAACAAAACGCTCCTCGGTTGGGACGTACCGAGGAGCTTCGGAGGGCACTCGAATGATCATCAATCATCCTTCTGCCACTATCACTATATCACGTTATAATACCGACTGTTCGCATAGTTATTGTTTCCGTTCTCGTGCACCCAACATAATCTGTTGACGCAATTTGAATGGTATTATGCTATAACAATGCGGACATTGTATTTCGCCGTTGAAAACATGTTCACGATAGAAAGGTTCGAATTTATCCCCTGTGTCAAGATCGAGAGTAGCGCTGTCGAGTTCCGTGATCTTTTGCGCTGCTACATCGGAACCGAATTGCAGCGCGATCCGGTACGCGTCGCTGCGCTTGATGTAATCGTCTTTCATATGCTGCTCCTTTCAATCTCTGATGCGAAGCCCGCGTTCACGCGCGAATACCGTCCGTGCGAATCCGAGCCACCTGTAGATCGTCGCCCGGTCGCACGGTACAATGATCGAGCATGCGATCACCGTCTCCATGATCTCGTGATGGCTCGGCAGCCGGTCGCGCTCGAGCATATATACTGCCTTGACAGCCGTCACGATCCGCGTGTTCTGCTTCAGATCGCGTACCGCGCAGATCTGCAGCGCCTTTTCCGCAGCTTCGATGTCCGCAAGCGTTGCCTTTGCATCGTCGATCGCCTCCTCTGCCCGTATGATCGCAGCTTCCGTAGGACTGCCGATCGGCGCGTCTATGCGCGTGCCGAGATCTGCGCGTCGCTGCTCGATTGCCGCAAGAACGCGCTCACGGTATGCGTCCGCTGATCCGTACTTCCCGAGCACCCGGAAGGCGTCGGATGCATAGTCTTTGTAGTGCTGTCTTCTGATCGTTCGCATGTTTACTCCTTTCGTTGGTGTGTGGACAGTGTGGACACCCCTGCGGGTTGCCCGACACTGCCCGACACATATTCTCTTGGTGGACTCTGTGACCGGTGTGGACAAGTCATGTCTCTATGTTCACGTCCTGGTTCCGTGTGACTTGCCCCCGCAGCTCACAGGTGTCCACCGCTCTACTACGGCTACGTCAATGACCGCTCTGCGGGTGAGATATCACCCTTCGGATTCCATTCTCCTTTTCTTCGTTGCAAAACTTTTCATATATACAAGGAAGATTCAAAAGGTTTTCGCGTGAACCCTGTTTTTTGTCCTTTTCCGGTATCTTTACATATTTGAAATGCATGTATCCGTATTCCGTCTGGAATCCCTCAACATACGCATATCCGATCGGCGGACGCGGCGGATGCTCGACGGAATACTCGCGGACCGGCTGCGTCGGCGTTTCTTTTTCCGGCTTTTTGGCGTTCTTTGACATTTTATATCGATGCCCGCCCTGCTCTGGTGTCCAATGTTTCCATAAATAATTGGCGAGCGCGGTATAGTCCGCCCCGTAGTCGATTCCGTTATAATAATTGTGTTCGCGCAGCTGCCGGATATCTACGACGGCTCCGTACATAATCCACTGCTTTTTTATATCGTCCGGATCGACGCCTTCAGAGAGCATGTGAAAATGGATCCTCGATGTCGTTTTCCCGCGGCCCATCACGATACAAATAACCGCGTCCGGATACATATATTTCAGGCGACGCCAAAACCGATCACGGATTTTACGCGCTTCCTGAAATGTATGTACCTCATTTTCCTGATCAAACGTCAAAGTGGAATAATAGGAAGAAGGCGAAAAGTTGCAGTTCACGAGCTGCACGAAACGACGGCGGCTGATCCCTGCTTTATACTGTTCGTATTGTTCCTCCGATTGGAATCTGATTTGCGGCAGTCTCTTTTTTGACCGTCTGCGACGCGAAGAGGAAACAGAGAATATCTCCTGTTCACAAACGACGCCCGAAAACGTGCGCTGCTTTACTCGATAAGACATTCCTGTTTCCTCCTTTCTCCGTTGCGCTTCAGCCCCACCACCGCATTCGCGCTATTGCCACGCGCACTCTGTTTGCGTAGCTCCCGTGCATCTTTCAGCACTTCCGTTACAAGGTTTGGTGGACCTGCTCGGATTCGAACCGAGGACCAACTGCTTATGAGGCGGCCGCGCTAACCAACTGCGCCACAGATCCATGATTTGACGAGAACGCCCGCACTTTCTCGTCTTTGCCGCTTCTCCCTCGAACACTACACGCGGCTCCCATTTGCGCATTTGCGCAAACTTTTTTCATCTACATGAATAATGGTTTCTGCATGGGTTTATATTCCCTGTTCATCCACAAAACCTCACGCCTTTTTGTGTTCGACTGTGCCATTGTCGATATTTCTTCTCTATACCAGTCTTTTAAGATCTCGTTGTATAAAGGATTGTCATACCCTGATACAAGCGCCGGCCCTTGATGTTCTCTAAGCGTGTATAATAGTTCTTCGTGATCGGAGTCTGTCATTTCATGCCGGTATTGCTTTCCATATCGCGTGCTGATGATGTACGGAGGATCAGCATAGATAAGGACATTTGGATAATTGTATCTTTGGATCAGTTCCAGAGCCGGTCTGTTTTCGATCTGCACTCCGCGCAGTCGTTCAGCTGCTTCCATGATCATCTCAGGCATTTCGCACCATTGTTTAGCTGCATATGCTGCTTCTCTCCCCTGAACGTCTTTTTTCCAACCGACCTTCGTTTCGTTGGTTCTAAATCCATACCCCATCATCATTCGTGTGCAGAATGTGACGGCTCGATTAAAACTGTCTTTTTCAGATCCCATCTGAACACATGCTTTTTCGAATACGTCTCGTGCATACGGGATCCAGTATATTTCCTTTGCAAGCCGTTCAGGATCCTTCTGGATCCACTCAAAGAAGTTCACAACGTTTCCGTCTAAATCGTTCACGGTTTCGATGTTGCTTCGTTCCTTCGTGAAAAGCACGGCCCCGGATCCGAAGAATGGTTCGAGGTAGCTGTGATGCGGTGGAAAGTGATCAATGATCCATTTTGCGATTCTCCACTTTGAACCGGGATACTTAATGATCGCACGCATGGCATCATTCGTCTAATAAGCCCGTCTCGGATGCTTCCGCCCTGTACTGAGATAACGTACGATAGATCTCATATAAAGCATCTACGGCAGCGTCCGGAACCGATGAAAGCACAATGCAGGCAATCGCCTTGCACATTCCGTTTTTGACTGTCACCGCCTGCAGCGCCGGACGCTTGTAAAAGCCGACGCCGCCTTCCTTGATCTCGTCGCGCAGGGGCGCGAGGTAGTCCGCATCGATGAAGCAGATGCCGCCCGCATGCGAAAACGGTATCAGTTCGAGCCCGTGCCATTTCAGCCGCAGGTCGATCATCTGAAGCTGCTCCTCACCCTCGTATTCGTCCTCCAGAAGCGGATCCGCAACATGCGTATTGTTGCTGTACGTCCAATATGGCCGATCCTCTTTCTTGACGTCGAAGATCGTTTGCATAATGTCGAGGTTCACCGCGTCGCCGAGCTCTCCGACCTCATAGAATGCATTGCCGTCACCAACGAATCTCCGGACGAGACCGCTTTTTTCGATCTTCTGCAGAATATCCACTTCGGCGCGCTGCGTACAAAGCTTTCCGATGCTTTTCAGTCTCATGCAACCGCCTCCCCTCTGATCTTGTCCGCCGCCCGCGCGATCTGTTCGCGCAGGTCCTCCGATTGCTGCGTTCGGCTCTCTGCAGCGGCTGTTTTTTTCTGCTCCGCTCTGATTCGTTCCTCGGCTTTTTTCTCAGCTTCGGAGATGCGCCATTCGCAGTCGCTCTCGATGTCGCACTTTTCCTGTGCGTCGATGCAGCGCTTCGTTTGCAGGTGATTCCGCTCCTTCTCTAATCGCTTGATACGCTTTCGGAGATCAGAGATTGTTTTTTTACGTGCGTTTCTATATCGGATGTACTTTGTGACCATGTATATGATCGCCGCGATGCCGATCACAATGATAGCGATCAAAAGCAGTTTCTTGTTTTCCGCTTCGATCTGCAAAACTTGCTGCTCGACGTATTCCGGATCCAAATAATCGGGCATATCATTACTCCTTTCTATCATCTTCGTCCTTCACTGATCGGAATATCGGTGCATCATCAGCTGATGATGGACGGTTTACCGTTCCATCCACTGGCGCATTTATCAGGTTGCGAAGTCTATTGATGGCACGTTGAAGATCGTCGATGCTCTTTCCGATGATCTTGCCGGTGATCGGTTCCTTGTGCATGATCGCCTTGTAGTATTCGATCATTCCGTTTCGCGTCCCTAAAAGCGTTCCAGCCCATAATGCAATTCTGATGCGTTCCTCTGTGCTCATTCGTGATCGCCATCTCTCTTCGGATTTTTCGAGTACACAGGATGCGTACCGTTATAATAAGAGATCTCTGCGTCCGACTGCTGATATCCATCCTCCGCCAACAGCTCATAGATTTTCGAAATATCTTCGTTCTCGTGATATTTCCCGTAATATTCGCTGAAACAGCCGGATTCCGCTTGCTTCTCAAGATCGAATGCTACAAGGATGTAGAGCTTCATCTCGGAGGTTATCTCTTTTTTTGCCTCCCTTATAATTGATTCGTATTTTCTGTCAATGCCGTAATTGACGCCGCTTCCTTTTAACCTCTTGACTACGTGATCCGCAAGAACACTCTCAAAAAATGGCTTTTCTCTTTTG
This sequence comes from uncultured Clostridia bacterium, assembly GCA_947168855.1. Lineage (GTDB taxonomy): Bacteria > Bacillota > Clostridia > Christensenellales > CAG-138 > UBA3792. The sequence goes on along the minus strand of CAMVNO010000001.1, from coordinate 150,906 downwards.
CCTTTTGAAATGACTTTCTTGATATGCTCTACGCGCAAGTTGTGAAATCTCGTATTTATGCTCTTGACGGATCTGATCCAGTTTTCTACACGATCCTTCTCTTGCCGTTTTTCGGCTTCTGCAGCATCAGCTTGTTCTGATGTGTAATACAGATCGATTTCATCATGCCATGATCCCAGAACCGTCTTATAGTACAGAACCGCATCAGAGGGCAGCTTTTTCTTGAATTCTGCAGGATCTTTTACCGGCTCCTCGTCCTTTGCCGCTTTCAGATTCCATAGATTTTGAATATAGATGCGTGATGCTTCTTCCTGCTTTTCTGATATTGGACGGAAACCGTTCTGTTCGAGTATAGCAGAGATCTCCTCGATCAGTTTTTTGCTCTCTTGCTTGTCCCGGAAGTCTTTGAAAAGGTTGTTGAAATTCTTTGTCCCCGCAGCTTTCAACAGTTCTTCCCTCTTCTCCGCATCCTCGATCTGATCAATCTTTTCGATGTCGAGTAATGACGCGCCGCGCCGGAACGCTTTATCGAGTGCTTTTTTGTCATACTTATTCAGTTTCGCCCGGCGTCTGACCGTGCTTTCCGAAAGCCCGGTGCGATCGGCGATCGTGCTGAAATCATCGCCGAAGTCAAGCATTAGTTGCACAGCACTCGCTTGCTCTGTGATCGTCAGATCGTTTCGCTGCATGTTCTCCGCTACCATCGTCGCGATCTGGTCTTTCTCGGACATGGTATCTATGATCGTTGCCGGGATGTTTGCGAGCCCTGCGAGCTTAGCCGCGGCGAGGCGTCTATGACCGATCAGGCAGGTAAACCGATTCGGCTCTTGCGCGCTGCGTACGATTGTCAAGTTCTGCATGATGCCGCTGCGCTTAATCGATGCGACAAGCTCTGTGAGATCTCCGAGATCTTTCCGCGGATTCATTGGATGCGGATCGATCAGATCCACAGGAATTTGGTATATTTCTTGTACCATTTAGATGCCCTCCGATTGTTGATTTTCTATTGCAAGGCGCTCGGCGCGTACACGCTCCGCCTCCTCGCGGATCAGGGAATATGTATTGCTGACGCCTTCCGCTTCCTCTCGCTTCAGGCGATCGAGCACTTGCAGGGATTTTCTCGCAAGCAGAAACAGCCCGATCTTATCCGCCCGCATGCCCTCGATTCTTTCCATACATACCTCCGGTTATCTATGGGCGGCGGTTCGTGCCGCCGCCCGCCTTCTGCGACGCTTGGATCCGTTCGGTGTCCCATCGTTCCGTTCGGATCGCTTGTCGCTTGCTTCCGTACCGCGCACAGGAAAGACATTGGAAAAAACCTGTGCGCGGGATCCCGCGTTTCCCTCGCGGGCAGGTCCCGGACACGGCGCGACGATCGGGAAAACGGGGGTGAACATTTCCCCGGCTTCGCCGCGCACCGTCCGGATCGCTGCGTCATGGGCACCGCAGCGCTTCGGCGCGTTTTTTTCTTATGGAGGATCGCGCCGGACTGTCGATTTTGCCCTTGCCTCCCGTTCGAGTTCCTTTTTTGCTTTGCCAAGCAGAAAACGCTTGATGCAGCCGACGCAGTCGCCTTCGTTCGGCATGAACGTTTTTTCTGCATTGCGTCGGACTATCGTACCTGCACAGCCCCGCCCGCATCATGACCTTTGCGGCGATCCTGACCGCCCGCTCGTTGACCTTGTCTTTCGTGATTCCGTCCATCGTCTTCTCCTTCAGCACTTGCAGACGGATCCGAGCATTTTCTTGCAAGCCGCCCGCAGATCCGCGGCGTCTCTGATCTCGCCGACCTGCAGCTGGATCGCTTCGCCCGGACGTCTGATCCAGATGATCCCGTTCTCGAAGCGCACCGCCTCAACCATCGCGCCGAGGAGTGTACAGAGATCTCCGGTTTTATCAAGCGCGTATGTGATCTCGCGATCCCACGCTTCCGCCTTTTCCCACGCTTCCATCTTTTCTTGGGCTGCCTCTTGCTTGGCGCGGCGTTCGTTCATGATCTTTTCCATGATCTTTTCGAGCGTATGTTCGCCGAGCGCTTCCTTGCGTTCGCGTTCTCGTTTCCACTCCGCCTTTTCTTGGACTGCCTCTTGCTTGGCGCGGCGTTCGTTCATGATCTTTTCGAGAATGTTCTTCGTATATTTGTCGAGCGCTTCCCTGCGTTCGCGTTCTCGTTTCCGCTCCGCCATGTTCGCAGCTGCTTCAAACAGTGTCAGCATCGTTTTGCCCTCCGTTCATTCTTTTCATTTTCCTTTCCGCTTCGTCCCTGGAAAGGAAAACTGAATCTCCGATCGCTCTTTTGTCAAAAGCGAGACTTGCATTGTCAGTCGTGTAGATGATCTGTCTTACCCGGCTTTCATAGATCCGGACGCCGTCTGTCGTATAGACCGTGTCGCCTATCTTGATCATGTCACAAAACCCCCGGAGGCAGCCCGATTTCGAAATACTCGATCTTACCGAACTGCGCTTTACTCTTTGCGATGGCGAACGTGAGCTTTTCCGCCAGGTCGTCACGAATGCCGAGGATCGGCGGGCACCAATCCGGGCGCACATCCGGGATCTCATCCTCCCTCTCGAAAAGGTGCTGATCCTCATTTTCGAGAATGCATGCATGTCCTACCTGCATCGCTCTGCCTGCGATCGTATAATGCTCGTTGTACGTCTTCAGGCACATAAACCGGCAGCCCCGGCACTTTTCCGGACGCGGTACGTCAATGATGATCATCTTTTCCCTCGCTTTCCTCCGGATAGATCAGCCGCCCGTCGTCGAGGCGCTGCTGATAGAGCGTGATCGCGTTCTTGCAGATCCCCGCCCGCTTGCAGCGTGTGTCCAACCTGGCAATGTTGTCGCCTAAGTAGATAGGCCCATCGTTCAGTTCACGCCGTACGCATTCCGCACAGAAAGTAAACGGCAGATTTACGTTGATATTCATTCCGCGTACCTCCTACATCAGCTTCATGTTGAAATGCCCTGCAGCTTTCCGGACGACCGCTGTTTTGAGTTCGAGCGTATCTGCTCCGGCATATTGAGCTGACATGCCTGCTCGTCTGCAGAGTTCTTCGGAATACGGATTTTCCGACGTCATACAGTACGTTACGGCCACAGCGAGATCATAAGCCGACATTTTTTCCGGTTGCCGAAGCCCCGGATGATCCTCGATGTACCGGCGCGTGTAGCCGTCCGGTCTCCAGTTCACTTCGCCTATGTTCATTCCCTTTCCCTTCCGAGCAAAACCGTGAAATTGGTGTTTTTCAGCTTCTCCGCAATTCGTTCGGATCGTTCCTGTCTTTCTTGTTCCTGAATGCTGTTGAGTGTCTCACTCAGAAAGCGCATGCCCCTAATGAATCCTCTGACGTAGTCTCTCGAGCGCCCTTCTGCATACATTTGATTCCCTACTCTTTTTAATTGCTGCTCTAAATACATGCCGACGTTCATGCCTTGCGCCTCCTGAACTGATCTGCATTCGGGCAGGTCGCCCAATGCGGCACATATCCGATTCCGTCCGCGTCGCTGTAATTCTGAAATGCGCCGATGATGTCGCAGCGCACAACCTCGCCGTTTCGAGTCAAGATGCTGTCTTTTCCCTTCGGATTCTTGCGGTATGCCGTTTCGCCCGGATCGCATGGCATCGATTTCTTCGCCGGCGTCTGGATCCAGATGATCGGCTTCCCGCATCCCTTACATGTCCCCACGCTGAATCTGAATATGATCATACGGCGTCCCTCCTTGCACGCTGCGCTGCCGGGCATGTGGCGAAGTGCGTCATGTACCCGAAGCCGGTTTCGGTGTTCGGCGCTCCTTCGAGGTCGCAGAACATTGTCGTGCCGCTCGCCGTGATGATCCGTCCCTTTTCGTTCTCGTTCCGCCAGAACGGCACCGGATCGAAATCGACCGGGATCAGCTTCTTGTTCTTCGTGCGGATATACTTGATCCGCCGCCCGCATTTGCTGCAGACGTATCGTTGCTGTTTCATCATCTCGTGTCCCTCCGATTTGTTGATGAATGATTCTTTGATTCGGACGGGCGCGGGGTGCGCCCGCCCTTTATCACCATGGCGCGGATCATCATTCACTCATTCCGGACAGTAGCCGGCGCCGCGCCTATCGGTTTTTCGATTTGCGAGGGTGTCCCTTTTCCTCGCCTGCCGTAACTGGATCTTCTAATGCTTTCATCCTTCTCGATGGGCTCGTCAGCCACCGCGAAAAACACATCTTCTTTTTTCGCCACCGTCCCTCGTCTACTCGCAACGTCCTTGCCTTACGGCAGCCCCTCCGGCGTTCCTTCCGGCCTACCGCCCTAAACTTTATTCTTGTGGTCATTTGTTCTTTGATTCGGACGGGCGCGGGGTGCGCCCGCCCTTTATCACTATGGAGCAGTACCTCAGACAGCGCGTAGCATACTCTTCACCGCAGCCCTCTAAGAAGCCGGGCCCTGCTCCTGCGGGTTCGTTAGCAATTTCCTACAGTAATCGTCTGTTTTGTAAAGGTCGCATGATTCGTTTGCAGATCTGCCGTTCTTGCATATCGGTCCCCCAGTGACAAATCCGGGAAGATATAGATCATCGCGTGTGTACGCTTCGCAGGTGCAGCACTCTTTACGAGAAACCTGTTCACGGATCAAAGCGACAATCGGCTTCATTTGCTGATCAAGTTCTTCCTGTGTAGGAAAGAATAACTCTCTGATCTTGTTTGCCATGTTCCGTCTCTTTCAAAGCTCGAACTGTGCAAAGTAGTCGAGGATCTTGCGATATGCGATCTCCTCACCGAGCAGCCGGTAATACTGATCTGAATACACAAAATCGAATCGATCCCTGTCCATGTTGTCCTTGCGAAAAACCTCTTCTTTCCGGTCGTGTGCGTCTTTGAGTCGTCTTGCGATGAACTCCTCGGCGTCGTCTGCATTGAACTGCGGCTTCTTGCGCGGTTCGCACAAGCATTGTTTCATGAAATCCGGCCGCGTGACGTTTGAGCCGGTTGACGGCGGATCCGGCTTTTTGTCAACCGGATCCGGCTGACAACTGAACCTTATCTGTTTCTCGTTCTCGGGATCGAATATAATAAGCTTTTTCATTCGCTTTCATCCTCCCTCTGATTTATCAGTCCGGGCGGGTACGAGCTGCGCCCGCCCTTGCTAAAACTGCCGGTTACCGCATCCGCGATAATCTTTCTTACGAACTGCATCGTTTCCGCAAGATGGTCGATGAATAGATATGCGGCATCGAGTGTTTTCTGCAGTTCTCCATGTGGCGGCGTCAATTGCTTCAAAAACCGGTTTACGGTGTCGATGGCTTCCTGTACCTCCTCCGGTATTGGCGTCAATACCTCACCGAATCGCTCGTAATGTTTGAGAAGCGCATCAGCTGTCGGATTCTGCCTGTACCGTTCGGCGCTGTCGCGTCTGGCACGCTCGCGCTGCTTCTTGCGGATCCGCTTGTTCATGCCGATTACCTCCGAAAAATGTCTGCAAAAGCTGCCCCGAAAGAAGCAAAGATATCTTTGATTTGATTGAATCCAATGCCGAAGGATGATGTGATCCTTTGCGCCAGGCCTGCACATTCGGCTGCCTGTTTCGGCGCTCCACAGTTCGGGCAGTTTGTTCGCGCGTTCATGCGGTCATTTCCTCACTGATCAGATCTCCGACAGTGCAATCGAGGACTTGCGCGACTGCAACAATTTTGTCAATCCTCGGATATCCCGTTTTCCATCCGGCGATTGTTGCGTTTCCAAGCCCTGCCTGCCTTTCGAGTTCTGCTATAGTGATCTTCTTTTCCCTGCATCGTTTTGCTACGTTTTCATAGATCTGCAAATTTACCAAATATATCACCTCCGAATCAGTTAGGAAAATTCCTTGAATCTATTGACGAATTTTAGATTTTAGTCTAAAATAATTGTTGCGAGCAATACTATAGACTATCGGATTAGGAATTTCCCTAACTGCTTTTTCAGTATATAGGGAATCCCCTAATTTGTCAATAGTCAATTTAGGAATTTTTCTAAATTATTTTTTGGGGGTTCATTATGTCAGATGTTGAAATCGTGAGATCTCTATGCAGCGATCGTAAAATCTCAATCCACACACTTGAAATGGCATGCGGTTTTTCTAATGGGTATCTGAACCCAAAGAAGGCACCCAAACGGATTCCGTATGATCGTGCAGTTCTTATTTGCCAGTATTTGAAAGTTCCTTTATCCACTCTCGGATATCCCGATTCTGATTCTATCTTTTCACCATCAGAGCTTGAAATGCGTCTGATCCTTGATTTTCGCAGCTTAACCGATGCGAACAAGCAGACGATTCTTGATAATATCGATTTCTTCCTTGAAAAGCAGAAAAGAGATAAAAAAGAGGGCAAGAATGCCCTGTAATTGATATTCGAGAATATAGGAGATAGAAGCATGAAAAAGAGAATTAAAGCATGGCAGATTGTTGTAGCCGTTCCTGTAATCCTGTTTTCCATCATCATGATCGCGTCCGGGTTCAGTCTGATATCTGACGGAGAGACCGGAAGCGGCGTCTTCGGTATCGTGATTGGATTTTTCTGTATCCTCCCAGCTGCAGCGGTTTTGATCCTCCCGATTGTTTTGAAAAAGAACCGGAAAGCAGATGCAGAACCGCAAGTAAAACGAGAAGCGCCGCCCGCTCCTATTGCTCGTGTGCCTGAAAGCAACGAACAAGATACTGTCGTAGCAGCTGGGCATCACGATACGCAAGCAGTAACAGAGACGCCCGAAAGCAGTATCAGTATGCCCGTATCCTTTTCCGTTTCCTTTGAAGGACTTGACGGAAAGCGCCTCACACGGTTCCCCTCTGACTATTTTGGGATCGATGTTGAAACGACCGGTCTTAATCCTCAACATGACAGGATTACAGAGATTGCCGCGGTCAGAGTCGAGAGCGGAAGAATCGTTGATCGGTTTTCGTCATTGGTGCGTTCCGAAGTTCCGATCCCTCCGAATGTGGAACAGATCACAGGTATCTCGAACGAGATGCTGTCAGATGCTCCGACCGAAAATGAGATCATTCCACGATTTTTGGAATACATCAATTACCGCGATGTCGTCGGATACAATGTCGGATTTGATATTCGTTTTCTCAAAGCAGCTGCCGAGAGATGCGGCAATTTCTTTTGCAGCGATTATTTTGATGTACTTCCGCTTGCAAAGAAATGTCTGCCAGATCTGAAGCACTACTCTTTGGAAGATGTAGCTCGGCGTCTTGATATCCCGGTCCCGGTTGCTCACCGTGCACTCGCAGATGCAGAGACGACGATCCTTTGTGCATCGGCGCTGCGTTCTATGATATCTCCGGAAGAGAAAAAGCGAGTTGCTATAGAAAACTACGATTTTTCCAAAATTCAAGTCGATTATGACACCTTGAAGCCAACCGTCGATTCAGTTGATCCACAAAATCCGTTATACGGAAAACGCATTGTTTTTACCGGGGAACTGTTATCAATGACACGAGCAGAAGCATGTCAGTATGTGGTGAATCATGGAGGAGTTGCTGCAGATAAGGTTACAAAAGGCACCTCGTTTCTGGTCGTCGGTGACGCCGGATTTCCGCCGAACACGGATGAAGCCGGCAGCGGTAAAATGAAAAAAGCAGATGAATGGAGATCAAAAGGATCTGCCATTCAGAATATCTCTGAAGCTGATTTCTTTAAGATGGTGGCTGAATATGAAAAAGCGAAAGGGAACTAAACTATCAAAAACGGCTGCAAGCGCCTGCGTGATCTATGCCAGGTTCTCTTCGCATAGCCAACGTGAAGAGAGCATCGAGCAGCAGGTCGCGGAGTGCCGGGCGTATGCCGCCCGTCGCGGGTGGACGGTGCTTGACGTCTACCCGGACGAGGCGATCAGCGGCACCGTCGAGGACCGCCCGCAGTTTCAAAAGATGATCGCCGACGCCGAAAAGGGCGCGTTCGGTCATGTCGTCACATACAAGGTCGACCGCTTTGCACGTGACCGGCTCGACAGCGCAATCTACAAATCGCGCCTGCGTCAGATGGGAATCACGGTTGAATACGCGCGGGAGGATATGCCGGACGGGCCGATCGGCATTCTGATCGAGGGAATGCTTGAAAGCCAGGCGGAATTTTACGTTGCGAATCTCCGACAAGACGTCATTCGCGGGCACCGGTACAATGCGGATCACGCGCTTTCAAACGGTCCGCTTCCGTACGGGTACAAGCGCGTCGACGCCGAAGGTCATATCGAGATCGATCCGCCCGCGGCTGCCGTCGTCCGGCAGATCTTCGAACGGTATGCTGCAGGCGTCCGTGTGCACGAGATCGCCGCAGATCTGAACGAGCGCGGGATCACGACAAAGACCGGGAAGCCGTGGCGGTTCACGAGCTTCAAGAAGCTCCTGGATAACGAGCGATATAAAGGCGTATACATCTATGACGACGTCCGGATCGAGGGCGGCATGCCGCGCATCATCGACGACGAGCTTTTTGATAAGGTGAAACGCCGCCGCGAATACATGGCGCACGCGCCGGCGACGTCCGATGAGATCTATGCTCTGACAGGGAAGGTCTTTTGCGGACGGTGCGGATCGCTTATGAGCGGCGCGTACGGCACATCGCGGCACGGCGTCCGATATTATTATTATGAGTGCACCGGGCGGAAGCGCAGGACGACGAGCTGCACGCGCAGCGCCGTCAGTCGCGACAAATTGGAGCTTGCCGTCGCCGAGCTCGTACAGGCGTCCATGACAGACGAGGAGATTGACCGGATCGCCGATGAAGCGGATGCGATGATGCGGGCGGAGCTTGAAAAGACGAGCGAAGAAGAAATGATCAAGGCGCAGCTCGTGGACTGCCGAAAGCGCAAAGCAAACGTCCTGAAGACGCTTGAAATGGTCGCAAGCTCGTCAATGGCAAATCGCCTTGTCGAGCTCGAAGAACAGGAAAGGCGGCTCGAAGCGCGGCTTGTGATGGAACAGGCGCGGTCGCGGGCGTTTGACCGTGATGAGTTCGTCGCGTTTCTCCGCGTGATCCGCACCGGCGACGTCCGGGATCCGGAGTTTCGTCAGACGCTTTTCGACGTGTACGTTTCCCGCGTCTACGTCTACGACGATACCTTTACCGTCGATCTCAATTCCGGCGCTCGTGCCGATGGGTATGCGCTGCCGGATCCTCCGGAGGATCCGCCCGGCGACGCCGGTGACGGTGTTCGACCTTTGGAGAAGGACCTCCACCAGAAGCAGCCGTACCGGCTGCTTTTTTCATGCTTTAAAACGGTTGAACGTCCGTATTTGTGTACATTAAGAACCGGAATCCGATATTGTTTTCATACTGCTTTTCGCCGACTTCAGTCAGGATCCAGTTCGGCAGCTGATTCAGATTCGGAAAATACCGGTCCGCCTTTGCGTCGGAATAGGTCAACGTGACAAACGCTTTGCTGCAGTACGGGAGAAGCTGCCGATATATCTGCTCTCCGCCGCAGACGAAAACGGAATCGGGATCGCGGTCTTTCACAACGGAAAACAGTTCCTCAAGCGTATGACAGATGACTGCGCTCTCGGCAGAAAAATCCGGATCATGGGTCAGAATGATATTTTCTCTGTTCGGCAGAGGTTTTCCGTTCGGAAACGTATCCAGCGTTTTTCTTCCGATGATAATGGCGTTCCCGGTCGTGAGACTGCGGAAACGACGCATATCGGCTCGGATATGCGCCAAGAGACGGTTTTCATTTCCAATCCCCCATCGGGGATTTACATTCACAACAGCAAGCATAATAATCAAATAGCAACAGGGATTTTTTCGTTAAACGGATGGTATTGATAGTTTAGCATTTTGAAACTCTGTGCAGTAAACGCGTAGAAGTCCTTTACATCCGGATCGATCGAGAAGGTCGGCGCATCGTACGGATCGAGCTCGATCATTCTTTTCACCATCTCCACATGCCGGTCATAGATGTGGCAATCGGCTATGACATGCACAAGCTCGCCGGGCTCCAATCCGGAAACCTGCGCAAACATATGGACAAGCGCCGCGTACTGTACAACATTCCAGTTATTTGCGGTCAGCATGTCCTGAGACCTCTGATTCAGAATTGCATTGAGCTTGTGCCCGGACACATTAAAGGTCATACTGTATGCGCATGGATACAGATGCATCTCGTGAAGATCTTCGAAATTATACAGATTGGTCAGGATCCTGCGGCTTGCGGGATCGTGTTTCAAAAGGTAAAGAACACGGTCGACCTGATCAAACTCGCCGTCGGAATATCGATGTTTCTGCGCAAGCTGATATCCGTAGGCTTTTCCGATCGAGCCGGTTTCGTCCGCCCAGCTGTCCCAGATATGGCTTCCGAGATCATGAACGTTGTTTGATTTCTTCTGCCATATCCAAAGGAGTTCATCGATGCTGGATTTCCAGTAGGTCCTGCGCAGCGTCATGATGGGAAACTCTTTGCTGAGGTCGTACCGATTTACAATGCCGAACAGTTTGACCGTATGCGCCGGAGTACCGTCGTCCCAACGGGGACGTACATTCATATCCGTATCCCAAACGCCTTCGTTCAGGATGCGTTTGCAATTCTCGATATAGACCTGATCTGCGTAACTCATATTAAAAACCTCCGGCGTGTTTTATTTATTATACCACAATCGGAGGTTTTCGCAATATCAGGTTTTTGTAAGAAAGATATGCCCGCATTTGGAACAGGTGACACGGATCTTTCCTTTATGCCGCGGAGCGCGGATCATTTGTTTGCAGTTCGGACACCGAAAATACTTAAGTGTTTTGCGGTCCTTCCAGCGCTGCTTCAAGGATGCGGTCTTGCGGCGGATCTTTTGCATTCGGTATTCAAAGCGCGTGTTCTCTGCCTGACGCTTTGAAACATTCCGGGAAAAGACCCGGAAGATCCACAGGACCGCAAGCACGATTCCGATTCCGTAAACAACGTAGTAAAGAATCCTGAAAACACTCGAAGCAGTCACGGCTTCGCGCCGGAGACAAACCAATGAGATAAAAGTAAACAGGATCGCTACGATCAGACAGCCGAGGCTTACCCTGTTCAGAAACCTTGCAAGCGCGTCAACGCCGTTGCGTCCCTGCATGAATCGGTATAAACGATTACGAAAGTTCATCCTGATCTCCTATCATAACAATTTCCGAAACCTTTGCGTTGTCTATGCTCCCATTCGTATTCGAGGAACCGAATATCGGATAATAACAGGCATAGACAAAACTGCTCAAAACGCATCTGCCGAACATGAACATCATCAGGAAAGCAAGCGCCAGCATGATAATCCGGATGATGCGAAAATGATAAGTAGCGGAGCGTCTTCTTTGGGATTCTTCAAAAATGGAGCTCCAGCCAAAAGGAGGCTCGTTTCCGCCTGTTCCCTGTCCGCCCGTATAGGACCCGCCGTAATAGCCCTGTCCGGTTCGATAATAGGTTTGCCAGGGATCGGTGCCGTATGGATTCTGCTGATAGGACTGCCTTCTGGTTTCGTCACGGTATGCGGCACGTTTTTCAGCGGTTTTGATCTGATCATACGCAACGTTCACGTCATTCATCTTTGCAGCGGCGTATTGATCGTTCGGATTGAGGTCGGGGTGATATTGCTTTGCCAGTCTGCGATATGCGGCGCGGATCTCTTCGTCCGTCGCACTTTCGGAGACGCCGAGTACCGTGTACGGATTCTTTGCCATGGAAGCCGATTCCCCCTTCCCTGTTTGATTCTTGTTTATGTTATCCAATTTCGGCAGATTCGTCAATGCAGTTCACAAGATTGTTTCATTTTATGCACGTTTCGGTTAAAATTTGTTCGGCATATTGACAGGATATGTACGAATCAAAATTGACATCGTAAGGAATACATGGTATGATTCCATAAGGAGGAGATTACGATGAATCCAGTTAAATTGATTGCAGACAGTTCCTGCGACATCGGTCCGGAACTTGCGAAGCGTTATGACGTCGAGTTTGTCCATATTCACGTCCGCATAAACGGAAATGAGTATCTCGACGGCGTCAATATCACGCATACCGATATTTATCAGAATTACGAGAAGAATCATACGCTGCCGAGCACCTGCGCGATGAACATCGACGAATACGAGGCGATTTTCCGCACGTATATCGATCAGGGGTACGATATCGTTCACGTTGCGCTCGGGAGCGGATTGTCATCCACGTGCAGCAACGCAAGGCTTGCCGGTGAATCTTTCGGAAACGATCGTGTATTCGTGATCGACTCCAAAAGTCTTTCGACGGGAAGCGGACACATTGTCTGCGAGTGCGGCGAACGCATCAAACAGGGCAAGAGCGCAAAGCAGATATACGAAGAGGTCATGCCGATCACCGACAAGGTCAGCGCGTCCTTTATTCTGGACGATCTAAAATACCTACATGCGGGCGGAAGATGTTCCGGATTGGCGCAGTTCGGCGCTTCCTTGATGAACATCAAGCCCTGCATCATGGTCCGCAACGATCTGTACGGATCCATGACCGTCGGCAAAAAGTATATGGGTTCCTATAAGCGGAGCGCATTGAAATACGTTGAAAACATGATCAAGGATCGCACGGATATCGTTTTGGATCGCTGTTTTATCACGCATTCCGGATCCGACCCGGATGTTCTTCTTGCCATGAAGGAGCTTGCACAAGAGCTGCAGCCTTTCAAAGAGATTTACATTACGCAGGCAAGCGCGACCATCTGTGCGCATTGCGGACCGAATACTACGGGGATCCTGTTTATTACCAAATGATCATTGCGGTTCTGTTTACGCTGCTGTTTGCGATCTCGGGCGTTACGATCTCAGAGATCGTATTTGCAAAACACAAATTCGCAAACCGTATCTGGCTCGGGCTTGTGCTCGGGCTTTTGATGCTGACCTGGCTCCCCTCTCTCTTCGCGCTCATGGTCGGCTTCACGTTGACCGCACAGATCCTTGCTGCGGTCACAACGCTTTTATCTGCCCTCGGATGCGCCGCGCTATTGGTCCTCCGGAAAAAACGCCTGAAAAGAAATACGTATCGCATCGGGAGCGATTGGCACATTCTGTTTCTGATCGTTCCGATTCTGTTGCTTTGCGCTGCGCTTTTGAACACGCATATTCTTTACCGGCATTCGGACGGCAGTTTATGGGTCGGGCAGGTCACTTACGGCGATCTTGCCATGCATCTGGGGTTCATTACAAGCATTGCGGAGCAATCGGCATTCCCGCCTCAATACAGCATCTTCCCCGGTCATGCCGTAAACTATCCGTTCCTTTGCGAAACATCCGGCGCGTCGCTCTGTCAGCTCGGCGCTTCTGTTCGACAGGCGTATATCATTTCCGCATTCTATGCGTTTGTGCTCGTTGTAATCGGCGTTTATCGCTTCTTTGAGCAATGGCTGAAGCGCAGACCTCGCGCGGTGTTCGCGACGATTCTGTTCTTCTTCGGCGGCGGACTCGGATTCTTTTATTTCTTTGATCTGTCCAAATCGGGCGGGTTGCTTTCTCAACTGGTTGGTTCGCGCGGTCAGACGGTATCGCAGGTTCTTCTGGATGGGTTTTATCAAACGCCGACCAATATTCCGGCGTTGGGCCTGAGGTGGGTGAATCCCATCGTTGACATGCTGATTCCGCAGCGGGCAACCCTGTTCGGATGGGCATTCCTCTTCCCCTGCCTGTATTTGCTGCACGGGTTCGCATTCGAACAAAAACGTGAGAACACGATCCCGCTTGCGATGATTGCAGGGTTGATTCCCATGATCCATACGCACTCTTTCCTTGCGCTTGGCATCGTCAGCGCAGTCTGGTTCGTGATGGATCTGTTTGCGTGCCGCTTTGAGAAAAAACGAACATTCGCTTGGCTGATGTACGGGATTCTGGCGTGCGCGCTTGCTGCGCCGCAGCTGTTTCTGTTTACCTTCCGTCAGGCGTCGGAAAGCAGTCTGGTCCGGGCACACCTCAATTGGGCGAACGAAACGGATTCATATCTCTGGTTTTACATCAAAAACCTCGGATTGATCTTCCTTTTGATGCCGGCGGCGTTTCTGGTTCTGCCGAAACGGGATAAAAAGATCTACGCGGGAGCCGTCGCAATCTGGTTGATTGCAGAGTTTATCGAGTTTCAACCAAACAACTACGACAACAATAAGCTGCTGTTTGTCTGGTTTGCGTTTACCTGCGGACTTACTGCAAAGTTCATTTCTTCGGTCGTGCATCGTATCAGACATAAGATCCTCAAAAAGAACCGCACAGATGATCTGCTTCGGTCTTACAGGATCTGTATCGCATTTCTCTCAGGCATATTCCTGCTGTATTTCCTCTTCAAGCTTGCATTTGATTCCGCAAGCGCGTTCGAGATCAGGATCGGTACGGCGCTGACGCTCCTGTTCTCCGCAGGGCTGATGCTTTCGTTATGTATCGGAGCTGCACGCGTCTCCCGCCCGGATCGCAGGCAGCTTGTTCGGCTGACCGCATCGTTTCTGTTTTCCGCATGGATGATCGTCTTGCTTTTCTGCATCTGGCTTCAGCAATATCGGAAACAAACGCTTACCATTGGCCTGCTGCCGACAGTGCTGACAGTCATACTTTGCCTTTTCAGCTTGATCGTACCAACTTGGGAAAGGATCGTCGATTACAGGAAAAGTGCCGCAAAAGCGCAGTTTCACGGTACACTGCCTGCGCTGACGATCGGCTTGTATCTGATGATCGCAACGATGACCGTTTCCTCCGTTATGACAATCGTTCGCGAATGCAAGAGCGAGTATCAGGTTTATACAAAGAGCGAAACGGAATTGGCCGAAATGATCCGCGAAACCACGTCTCCGGATGATGTGATCCTTGCAAACAGCTATCATTGGAATCTCGTAACGCCGTTGACCGGACGCAGTATCGTGACCGGCACGGGTACGTTCCTGTATTATCACGGGATTGATACAACGGAACGGGAAGCGGATGTTGCCGACATGTACGAATACCCGTCCGAGCATACGGATCTTTTCAGGAAATACGGGATCCGGTACATTCTGATTTCCAATGCGGAACGCGGAAACTATGAGATTGATTACACGTTTTACAATACAAATGCAGAAGTCGTGGCACAAAACGACAGCGGCAGGCTTTACAGACTGAACCCATAATTGCAGATAACACAGAACGGCAGTCGATGGATCGTACTGCCGTTCTGTTCAATTGTTTTCATTCTTGCGAAGGTATATTTGATATCCGAGAATTCCTGATTCGATTGCTGCGGCAGCTTTCATCGGGCAGGAAGGTTTGATTCCGTCGCAGACCATATCACAGCTCATCGAAACGGCATTTCGGAAAGTTTGCTCAACAGCATCCAGGTTTCCTTCAAAAAGATACGCGATTCCGGCGCCCGCGGCGCAGCCGGCGCGGATCGCACCGCAGGTTGCGGAAGACTGTACGCCGACAGACTTCAGATAAACAGTCAGGAGATCGGATACAATCAATGCACGATATGTTCGCTCGGCATCCATCGAACGGCGTGTTGCGCAGCAGACGATCGGCACGGAAGCAGCGATGCCCTGATCGACGGAACCGCATAGGAGCGCGGCAGGCATTTTGCAGCCGTTCATATGCGCTTCCATTCCGGCGGCGACATTTGCCTTTGCAACGGTTTTCAGATCCGAATCGTGATCGTCCAGAAGAATTCTGCCGACGTCGGCGCCGTAATGAATAAAGAGACCCTCTTTGCAGATCGCCGTATTATAGTCGATCTGCATATCTAAAAGGTCCTTTATCTCGGAAATCTCAATGCCGTCTGCATATGCGACAATGTCGTGCAGATTCATAAAGGAGCGATCGGTCTGCTCATCGTCGATTGACGTAAGGATCGGGCGTTTCATCAACGCCTCGCCGTTTTTCATGATCTCGACGATGTTGGAGTAGCTGCCGGCGATCACGACACGGGAATAGGACGTACGTGCATAAAGCGTGATGCTGATATACGGACGACAGTCCGTTTCGGCACAGGAAACGTCAATATTGACCGAATCCATAAAATTCACAACGGCGGCATGCTGTTCGTCGGATACGGACTCGATCGCCTGCATACCGGATTCGGCATCGCCGCAGATAATGCCGACAGCAACGGAAGCCCGGACGCCTTTCAATCCGCGGGTGTTCGGAACGATAACGCCCTTGACGTTTTTCAGGATATCCTCGCTGACGGAAACCATGACAGCGGTCGGCTGCATACCGAGCACCTGATGCGCTTTTGCGGCGCAGTACGAGATGGAGATCGGTTCAATGCAGCCCACAGCGGGAATAATCTCCTCGCGCAGGATTCGCGTATATGCTTCCCTGTTCCGTATGGGATCCGTTTTTCTCCACCTCCTGTTTTCGAGTATAAAAATGACGGTGAGCAAGACGTAAGCCGAGTTCTGTCAAAGGACGATCATCTATCTAGACGATCCGTTGCCGAACCGTTCAAGCGATTATCAGGAGCGTAGCGGGCAGCTATTGAATGCTCCCATTCCAATCTTGCACCGGGTGGGGTTTACAGAACGGACAAGTCGCCATGCCGTTGGTGAGCTCTTACCTCGCCTTTCCATCCTTACCCGTAAAACGGGCGGTATCTCTCTGTTGCACTTTCCTTGAAGTCGCCTTCACCGGGTGTTACCCGGCACCCTGCCCTGCGGTGCTCGGACTTTCCTCACCTCTAAAAAGAGCCGCGATCGTCTGTCTTACTCACCGTCAAAACATTTATTCGTTATCCGCGTACAAAAGTCTGCCGCAATTTTCACATTCGAGAATCATATCCTCACTGACGAGACGTCGAATGGCAAGACTCGGCAGCGACATATTGCATCCGCTGCATTTGCCGTCCCGCACCTCGACGACGGGCGTATTGTAATGCTGACGTACCCGTTGATACCGCGCCATCAAAGAGGGATTGACCCTTTTTTGCAGCTCTTCCATTTTGCGGTCAGCCGCAAGAAGGTCGATGGACGCGTCGTCCTTTTCTTTTTGGCATACGACTTTCAGCTGATCGTATTCCTTTTTTGCTTTCGATCCCTGCTGACGTGTCTTTTGATATTCGACAACCGCTTCGTCCAGAGAACGGAACAGCTGTTTGATTTCTTTTTCAAGATTGTTCGCTTCTCTCTGAAGCTTTTCAATGTCATGGCGGAATTCCGTCATTTCTTCTGAGGTGCATTCTTCGTCGCCTTTCAGCGTCTCGAATTCGGATGTTTCAAGATCAAGACGGTCCAAAAGCGCCGTATACTGCGTATTCTGCCGGGCAAGCGACGCGTTGAATGATTCAATGTCTTCGTTCAGCTTTGTCAGGTTTGCCTGCTGCTGCTTGATGAATTTTGCAAGCTTGTTCAGCTTTACGCGGTTTGCCGTCGTCCGGATATCGGCTTCGATCTGCTGTTTTTCCAAATCGGCTTCCTGATAGGCAAGCAATGCAATCGGTCTACTCATTTCGGGTTCCTCCTTATAGACTGCGCAATGGCGCGCGGCCTGTATGTGTTAAATCATATTGTACATCATTTTCACCGGTCTGTAAACGGGAAATTAGCGGTTCCAGCACAGGGAATTCTGTTTCATAGTGGCCCATGATACAGCAATTCAGTCCGATATGCTCCGCCAGCAACGCCTGATCGTGCATCATCTCACCGGTAACAAAGACGTCGCAGCCCGCTTCTTTGACAAACGCAGCATCTCTGCCGCCGGATCCGCCGATCACAGCAACGGTCCGAACCGTCCGGTCGCGATCTCCGACAAAGCGTCCCGCAGAGTGCAGTTTGTCTTCGCACAATGCCGCAAATTCGGAAAAACGCATCGGAGCCGGCAATGCGCCGATTCTTCCGAGGTCTTCGGGCGGAAGCGGACGGACGTCTTGCAGAAGAAGCAATTCCGCAAGCACATCGTTTACGCCTCCGGAACATGCATCCAGATTTGTATGTGCCGCAAAATGACCGATCCCGTTACGTATCAGCTGATATGCCGCCGCTGTTTCATGCGCCGTCGGCGAGAACGATTTGACCGGATCCCAAAAGATCGGATGATGTGTCAGAACCAGATCATATCCGCCGTCAATTGCTTCCTGCGCGACTGCGACAGTCAGATCCAATGCGACAAGGACCTTCCTGAGCTCGTCGTGATCGGGAGCGATCAACAATCCGACGTTGTCAAAATCAAACGCAAGGGCTTTTGGTGCAATTGACTCCATTTTTGTGCAAAATGCGTTCAGGTTCATGTCAGTCTCCTAATAACTGCTGTGCAGAATTTGCTCCAAGGCATCAATTCTATGTTGAATAACGGCTTCTCCGCTCGTACCGATTGCGGTACGCAGCATCTTATTATGGCATTCGAGCTGTTGGCGGCATAATTCCGGAAGCAGCTCGTCGTGATCGGCAAAGGACCGATATCCGACGTCAAAGAAATTGTGCGGAAAACCGCTCGGAATCCGATCCGGCGTATCATCCGGAACAGCTTTGAGAACCTGATACAGACGATTACGGTCGCTGATCACTCGATCGGATACGATGTGGTAATTGTTCGCAAACAGGTATCGCCGAATATCGTACTGCGCGCGCATCGGCTGCAGGATAAGCGCTTGCGCCCCCATCAGCGGAACAGGACAGGCTTCGAGTATGCGTACCATCAACGTACCGCCCATGCCGAGCATGGCGATCGCGTCGCATTCTCCCGGTTTCAAAACATTGCAGCCGTCTCCGACCCGAAACGAGACCCGATCGGACAGCCCGATGCGCGAAATCAGTTGTCGCGTTTTTTCAAGTGAAGGCGCGCTGATGTCGGATGCAATCACAAACCGACAGATCTGCTTCTGAAGCAATGCCGCGGTCAGTCTGCCGTGATCGCAACCGATGTCTGCCGCCGTGTTGTATCCGCGCAGCATGTCAAGAGCAGCATGTAAACGCGGTGTGATCTGTACGGAACGGGTGTTCATACTGAAATCGGTTTCAGCGGGGCAACAGAATCGATCGGACCGCCGCCGAGGCAAAGCTCATCCTGATAGAAAACAACCCATTGACCGGGCGTAACCGCTCGCTGCGGATGATCAAACGTCACATGTACGCCCGAATCGCATACCGTCACGCGAACAGACTGATCGGGCTGGCGATACCGGAATTTTGCCGTACAGGAAAACTCGTTTCCCGGCGCGGCGCTTGCGATCCAGTTCACCGTATTTGCATCGAGAGATGTGGAATAAAGCTCTTCATGCTCCCCCTGCTGTACGATCAGCAGGTTCCGCGCAAGATCTTTTCCGATCACGAACCAGCTCTCCCCTGTCCCGTCGTTTTTGCCGCCGATCCCGAGACCTCTGCGCTGACCGAGCGTGTAATACATCAAGCCGTCATGGGAACCGATCCTGCGTCCTTTTTCGTCTACGATGTCGCCGCGCTGTGCGGGCAGATACTGCATCAAAAACTGTTTGAAATTCCGTTCGCCGATAAAGCAAACGCCTGTACTGTCCTTTTTCAACGCGTTGGAAAAGCCATGCTCCTTTGCGATCGCGCGAACCTCGCTTTTCAATAGATCGCCGATCGGGAAAACAACGCGCTCGAGCTGACGATGCGTAAGCCCGGCAAGAAAGTACGACTGATCTTTTCCGGGGTCTGCGCCGCGCAGAAGCAGCTTGTCCTCGTTCAGCCGACAGTAATGCCCGGTCGCAAGCAGACCTGCGCCTGTGGACAGTGCAAAATCCAGAAAAGCTTTGAATTTGATTTCGCAGTTGCAGAGGACGTCCGGATTCGGCGTTCTTCCCTTTCTGTATTCATCCAGAAAATAAGAAAACACACGGTCACGGTATTCCTTTGCAAAGTTCACCGTGTAATACGGGATACCGATCTGCTCGCAAACACTGCGCACATCGGCGTAATCTGCCGTTGCGGTGCAGACGCCGTCTTCATCGTTTTCTTCCCAGTTCTTCATAAAAATGCCGACAACATCATAACCCTGTTGCTTGAGAAGATATGCAGCAACAGAGCTGTCGACGCCGCCCGACATTCCTACAACGATATGATCCATTATTCCGCGGAGATCAGTTCAAATCCGATTCCTTCGATCGCGGTCCTGATCGCGTCGACATCGTTGATCCCTTCGATTACGCATTTGCCGATTTCGCAGGATACGACTTTTGCTCCGATCGCTTCCAACGTTTTCGTGACCTTCGCCACGCAATGCATGCAACCCATGCCTTTGATCTGCAATACCATCATTATCGCCTCCTTTGAGGGTATTATATCACAAAGGAGACGATAATGAAAGAACTGTTTTTGAATTACATTGCGTTGCAGCCGCAGGGACGATTCTGATTGCCGCAGCCGCAGCCGCATCCGTTGTCACCGCAGAAGCGGGAGAGCAGAAGCAGCCAGATCAACGTATCACAGGAAATGCCGCCCATACCGTTGTCATTGTCGCCGAGCAGCAGAAGCAGAACGAGAAGCCAGGTCAGATTGGTTCCGCCGAGATTGTTGAACATTCTATTTGTTCCTCCGTTCATGTGATTTCGACGTTTTTTGCGTCGCTACAGTATTGTATGACGCATCATCGTATTTGGTTACGATCTGATGTGCAATTTATGAAACAGCTTGACAAAATAACCGGTTCGCATGATAATAACAAAGATAAACGGAGGAGAAAACCATGGAACAAAGCACCTATTCAATGGATAAAATCGTCGTTCTCTGCAAGAATCGCGGATTCATATTTGCGGGTTCTGAAATCTATGGCGGGCTCAGCAATACGTGGGATTACGGTCCGCTCGGCGTCGAACTGAAAAACAACGTCAAAAAAGCCTGGTGGAAGAAATTCGTACAGGAAAGCCCGTATAACGTGGGCCTCGACGCCGCTATTCTGATGAATTCCGAAACATGGAAAGCGTCCGGTCATCTCGGCGGGTTTTCCGATCCTTTGATGGACTGCCGCGAATGCAAGGAGCGTTTCCGCGCGGACAAGCTGATCGAGGACTGGTCGGCAGAAAACGGCTTTGCGCTTGAGAAGCCGATCGACGCGTTTACGCAGGCGGAAATGAAGGCGTTCATCGAAGAGCATCAGATCCCCTGCCCCACCTGCGGCAAGCATAATTTCACCGATATCCGTCAATTCAACCTGATGTTCAAAACCTTCCAGGGCGTCACCGAGGATGCGAAGAATACGGTTTATCTCCGCCCGGAAACGGCGCAGGGCATATTTGTGAATTTTGCAAACGTGCAGCGTACGACACGTAAAAAACTGCCGTTCGGCATAGGACAGATCGGCAAGAGCTTCCGCAACGAGATCACGCCGGGCAATTTCATTTTCCGCGTACGTGAATTTGAGCAGATGGAGCTTGAATTCTTCTGCGAGCCCGGAACGGATCTCGAATGGTTCGATTACTGGCGCAGCTACTGCCACAAATTCCTTCTTTCGATCGGCATCAAGGACGAGAATCTGAGACTGCGCGATCACGATCCCGATGAACTTGTCTTCTACTCCAAGGCGACCACGGACTTTGAATTCCGGTTCCCGTTCGGCTGGGGCGAGCTTTGGGGCGTTGCGGATCGCACCGATTACGACCTTACGCAGCATCAGAACGCTTCCGGCAAGGATCTGACCTATTACAATGCCGAGAAGAACGAGCGCTATATCCCCTATGTGATCGAGCCGTCGCTCGGTGTTGAGCGTACAGTCCTTGCGGTTCTCTGCAACGCGTATGAGGAACAGGCGCTTGAAAACAATGACGTGCGCACGGTTCTGCATCTGCATCCTGCGCTCGCACCGTTCAAAGCTGCCGTATTGCCTCTTTCCAAGAAGCTTTCCGCGCAGGCAAATGAGATCTATCTCGATTTGCTCAAGCATTTTTCAGTCGATTTCGATGAGACCGGCTCGATCGGCAAGCGTTACCGCCGTGAGGACGAAATCGGTACGCCGCTGTGCATCACCTATGATTTCGATTCCGAAAACGATCACTGCGTGACGGTTCGTGACCGCGACACGATGGAACAGGTCCGTCTTCCGATCATGGAGCTCCGCTCCTATATCGAACAGCGACTTGAGTTCTAAAGGACACCGCCTCCGTTCAAACGGAGGCTTTTTGCGATGGAGCTGAACGGAACGGTACAATCCATAATTTATCGAAACGCGACAAACGGATATACGGTCCTGTCGCTTCTGCTTGACGACGAAAAAACGACTACGACATGCGTCGGAACGCTTCCGCTCATCAACGCAGGCGACAGCGTTTGTTTTGTCGGCTCGGAAATCTATCATCCGAAGTTCGGAACACAGTTCAAGGTGGAATCAAGCGAACGCAGAGCGCCGTCCAGCAACAGCGCAATCATCAAGTATCTGGAAAGCGGAGTTGTACGAGGCGTCGGACCGACGATGGCAAGAGCGATCGTATCGGTTTTCGGCATGGATGCGCTTGAAGTCCTTGAAAAGGAACCCGAAAGACTGATCGAAGTCCCTGGGATCGGTCCGAAAAAAGCAAAAATGATCACGGATTCATTCCGTGAGAAGAAGCTCCTTCGCGACGTATTGCTGAGCCTCGAGCCGTACGGCGTAACGGTCGGACAGGCTTACCGCATGATGCAGACGTACGGTGAGCTTTGCCTTGCAAAGGTGCAGGAAAATCCGTATCAGCTGATCGACGACATTGACGGGATCGGCTTTCTGACTGCGGATCGGATCGCCGTGCATGTCGCCGGATTTGAGCAGGATTCGCTTGCGCGCCTCATGGCAGGGATCCGGTATTGTCTCACACAGGCGCGCGATGAACGCGGTGACATGTTTCTGGAGTACAACACGCTGATCCAACGCGGAGCGAAACTGTTGGGCTCATCGACTGACCGCATCGAGGAAACGATCGAATGGATGGAGAGCGGCAGCGACCTGATCCGATGCGAAATCAACGGCGTTGATGCCGTCTACCTCCCCTATCTTTACAAATACGAGGATTACATCGCGAAAAAGCTTCTGCTTCTGAATGCTCCCCCGGTGTATGAACTATGGGACTTAAACCGCTGGCAGATGCACGCAGGCATGGAACTGTCCGCAGAACAGCAAAAAGCGGTCACGCTTGCACTCAGCAACGGCGTATCGATCATAACGGGCGGACCGGGTACCGGTAAAACGACCATAATCCGCTGCATTGTCGATCTGATGCTGGACAAGGGATATGCCGTCGAACTCGCCGCGCCGACCGGACGCGCCGCAAAACGGATGTCCGAAGCAACCGGAAGCGAAGCGCGTACGATCCACCGGCTTCTGGAATTCATTCCCGGAGACGGATTCCAACGCAATCGTGATAACCCTCTGATAGCCGATATGGTGATCGTTGATGAAATGTCGATGGTCGACGCGCCGCTTATGTATGCGCTTTTACAGGCGTTGACAAAGCGCACAAGACTGGTGCTCGTCGGGGATCGGGACCAGCTGCCGCCCGTCGGATGCGGTACGGTATTTGCGGACGCGCTCGCGTCGGAAACGCTCCCGTATTTCCGCCTGACGGAAATCTTCAGACAGGCGCAGCGATCCAACATTGTTCGCAATGCACATCTCATCAACAACGGAAAGATGCCGATCCTAACAGATCATGATTCGGATTTTCTCTTTGAAGAGATCCCGAATACGGATCGCATCCGCACAAGGCTGGTTGAACTGATCCAAAAAGAATCCTCCCGGCTCGGAACAAACGACCCGCTGATGGACATGCAGGTCCTTGTTCCGATGAAAACGGGTCCCCTCGGTGTAATTGAGCTGAACCGGCTGCTGCAGGAAGTCTGCAATCCCCCGTCCCCTTATAAATCGGAGCATCCGTCCGGAAACACGGTGTTCCGGGACGGCGACAAGATCATGCAGATCCGCAACAATTATAAGATTGAGTGGCGCAGAAACACAAAAGACGGCAGCACGGAAGAAGGCGCCGGTGTGTTTAACGGTGATCTCGGTACGATCCTGCGGATAGATCATCACGACAAGACTGCCGTCCTTGCATTTGACGACGGTCGCATCGCGGAGTATGCCTTTGCGCAGTTTGAAGAGATCGATCTTGCCTACTGCATTACGATCCATAAGAGTCAGGGATCCGAGTTCCGCACTGTCTTGCTGCCGCTTGCAGGAGGACCGATGCCGCTTCTGACGAGGAACCTGCTCTATACTGCGGTCACGCGGGCAAAGCGTCTGGTGTACGGAATCGGACGAAACGAAACGATCGCTCGGATGGTGAACAATGCGCATCGGAATGAACGCAATACCGGATTGAAAGAACGGTTGATCGAATATGACGCTTTCGGAGAAAAATAAAGAACGGTTCTCCTTTATCGCCGATACGCTGATGCCGGGACCCTATCAGTGTTATCTTTGCGATGAGGAGGATTATATCGGTGAAGACGGACTTTGCGACGCATGCCGATCAAAGCTGAAGCTCTGTCCGGATCCGACGTTTCTGACGCCTTTGGACGGTCTTACTGTCGGACTGCAGTACAGCAAAGAACTTGCCGCCGCCATCATGCGCTTCAAAAAACACGGGCAAACGGAATATGCGGCATTCTTTACGCAGTTTCTGTCCGTTCCGCAGGAGTGGCACGCGGATATGCTTGTCCCGGTTCCGATGCATCCGCTCAAAAAGTGGCTGAGAACGTTCAATCATACCGAGCTTCTTGCCGCATATCTCAGCAAAGCAGAGAACGTTCCCTATTCGACCCGCCTGCTGTTCAAAACCAGATTCGGAAAAGAACAGAAAATGATCCGGGATCCTGCACAGAGACGCAGGAACATCCGCGGCAGCTTTCGCTGCGATCCGATGGTAAAAGGCATGCGGATCGTGCTTGTCGACGACGTCTTTACCACAGGCGCCACCGTATATGAATGCGCGAAGGTCCTGAAACAGGCAGGCGCGCAAAAGGTTTATCTGTCCGCGGTGATGTCTCCCGCGCATTGACGCAGACTTGCATACTTGTCGTGCGTCGCTTTTCCGCCGCGCAGATGCCGTTCCGCTTTGTTGGTGTTCAGAACTTCCCGGACGCTTCCGTACAGTCCCGGATTGATCGATTTCAAACGATCCGTTACATCCTTATGGATCGTGCTTTTGCCGATGCATAAAGCTTTGGCGGCGTCACGGACCGTAGCTTTGTGCGTGATGATATAAGATGCTTCCTCGCAGATGCGATCTTCGAACCAGTTCAAGAAAATACCCCCATTTGCTTATTGGTAAAGCATATGAGGGCGTTTTTCGTTTATGTCAATGTCAGAAGGATTCGATATTGATCGCCTTGATGGGACCGTTCGGCAGATTCTTCAGGTGTTCCGTATCGAACCGCTTAAACCCGGTTTCACGGTCGCTGAAGCAGTACTCTACGATATTATCGGAGATATTGTTCGGAAGCGATATCGTATTTGCGACCACCTCGGAAAGAGCAACGCCGATATTGACGAGATGGACGCCCGGGAGTGTTTTTTGGATCACATTCGAAAGGAACGGATAATGCGTACAGCCGAGGATCAGCGTGTCGATGTCCGTGTTGCGGATCGGAGACAGATATCGCTCAACCGTCATCAGCGTGATCGGATCGTCCTCCCGGAAGCCGTTTTCAATCAAAGGAACAAACAGCGGACAGCCGATCCCGGAAACGTTCAGATGCGGATACTGTTGATTGATATAGTCGGAATATGCTTGGCTGTGAACGGTCGCTTCGGTTCCGATTACACAGATATGATTGCTCTTGGTCAGCTTTGCGGCGGCGTCGCAGGCGGGTTCGATGACGCCGACGATCGGAATCGGGAATTTCTTTTTGAGTTCGGTAAGAGCAATCGCGCTGACGGTACCGCACGCAACGACGATCGCTTCCACCCCTTTCGACAGAAGAAACCTCACGTCCTGTTCCGCATAGCGGATGATCGTTTCCGGCGTACGCGATCCGTACGGTACCCTTGCGGTATCGCCGAAATAGACGATAGATAATCCCTTGTTGGCGGAGCAAATCGCGTCGAGAACGGTCAGTCCGCCGAGACCGCTGTCAAATACGCCGATGCGTTTGAATGTGTTCATAATGCCTCTTGTTTGTTTTTTTATATTTTACCATGCTTTCCGTATTCTTGCAACATCGTATGAACCGTTCTTCCAAAAATGCGAAAGGAGCGGATCACACCGCTCCTTCGTTCGTTATTCGTTTCTCATCAATTCCCGATATCCCGTTCCGGTCGCTTCATACACCGCTTCCACATCCTGATCCATATCGGAAAGATGCGGATCTTCGGCAGTATACATCACGCAGGTTCCGCAGCTCGAGGACAGTACGCGTGGTACCGGCGCGAGTTTCGAAGGAATCTTTTTATGCTTAAGACCCCGATCGGTGATCAGCGCCGCCGCATGCGTATAAAATGTTGCGATATAGTTCATTTTGTCAGAGTCATTTGATATTCGCCGTCGATCTCTTCGGTTTTGACGGTATAATGCTGCGATGCGGCAAAACGCGTGATATTGCCGACAGCGGTCATGTTGTCGACAAGGACTTCGATCGTTTTCGGCTGATTCTTTTTGACCTCACGCTGCACCATCAGCACCGGCATCGGGCAGCTCAAACCTCTTGCATCGATCATGGTTACGCCCTCCTTTTCGTATTGAATACGGACAATGCCGCAAGGATCACAAATCCTGCGATCAGGACCCAAAGAACCGGACCGCTACCGATACCCTTTGCGCTTGAAGCAAGACCGAAATTATGCGAAACCGCAGCGCCGGCGATAAAGCCGAATACGGTGACAGCGGAGTCGCTGTTGCCTTCGCCTGCAAGGATCAGCTGACGCAGCGGGCAGCCGCCGAGAAGAACGGATCCCCAGCCTACAAGCGCCATACCGAGGAAATTGAAGATCCCGTCCGTATGCGCGATCGGCTGATCTGCAATGCCGAACTTGAAACTCTTTGTAATCAGGTTTCCGATGACAACGGCAACGATGATCGCAAGGAATCCGTAGATCAGATGGAAATCCTTAAAGAGAACTACGTCGCGTACGCCGCCCGCCATGCAAAGCCGGGAACGCTGACAAAGCGCGCCGACGACAATCGCAATCAAAAGCGCAGCATACCATGGGGCATGCATGCCGCCGGGTCCCTCCGTGCTTTTTGCGAAAAGCTCCGGAATCAGCGACAGAACAAACAGAACGACGAGCAGAATCGGGAACAGCAATCCTTCGAACGCATTCTGCTTATAAGCACGGTTCAGAGAAAAGCCGAAACGCAGCGGGAAGGTTCCGATCACGATACCGACGACAAAGCCGAGCAGACCGACGAGCGCGTTGACGTCGCCGCCGCCGATACGGATAACCATGCGCAGCGGACATCCGAGAAAAACAAGCGCTCCGATCATCACAAGCATACCGAGCACAAACCGTGTAAACGGCGACGAACCGCCCTGCGGTTTCCATTCCTTCTTGATCAGGGACATGATACATGCGCCGAGAACAAGACCGACGATTTCGGGCCGGAAATACTGAACGACGCCGGCCGAATGGAATTTCAATGCGCCGGCGATATCGCGTTCAAAGCATGCGATACAGAAGCCCATGTTGGCAGGATTGCCGAGTGCGGAAAGAACGACCGCCGCCGCACCGGTCACAAGACCGGTCAGAATCACGAGCCAGTTTCTCTTGATAAAACCTGCAAATCCTTTCTTTTCCGTTTCCATAGATTCTCCTCCTTTATGTGTTATTCTCTTGCTTGAATAATGATCTGATGATATAATAACACTATAAAGCGTTATTTGCAAGCGAGGATAACGATATTTATGAAAACAGTGTATTTGGACAACGCGGCAACAAGCTTTCCGAAGGCAAAGGGCGTTTCGGATGCGATGAAAAGGTTTCTCGATGAGGAATGCGCAAATATCGGACGCGGGAGTTACATCAGAGCGCAGGAAGCCGGACTATCCGTGATCGAAACGCGTGAACGGATCCGGGATCTGTTTGATTGCCCGGATGAAAAGCGTGTGATCTTTACGGGCGGCATGACGGCTGCTCTGAACATAGTCATCAAGGGCTTTGTGCATACCGGCGACAAGGTACTCGTTTCCTCGTTCGAACACAATTCCGTGATCCGTCCGCTTGTCCAGATCGGTGCGGAAATTATCCGGATCCCTGCCGATGAAGACGGTATTTCGGACCTTACAAAACTGCCGGAGGATTTATCTTCCTTTCGCCTGTGCGTACATACGTTTGCGTCAAATGTGAGCGGCATGATCCAGCCGATTGAAAAACTGTCTGCGATCCTTAAAACCGCGGACGTTCCGCTGTGCATTGACGCGGCGCAGGCAGCCGGGCATTTCCCCTTCTCGATGCGCGGGATCGGGGCGGACGCGCTTTGTATGCCTGCGCACAAAGGACTCCTCGGTCCGCAGGGACTCGGCGTATTGTGTGTGACCCCGGAATTTGCCGACCGGCTCGATCCGCTGATTTCAGGCGGGACTGGATCCGTATCGGACAGCGCGTATATCCCGCGTTTTTATCCCGATCGACTGGAAGCCGGAACATTGAACCTGCCCGGAATCATCGGCTTAAAGGCGGCGCTGAAATCGCTGCAGCCGGAAGAAAACCGCGTACATGAGCTGTTATTGACGGAGCGGTTTCTCAAAGGGATCATAACCGTACCGAATATTCGCCTGCTCGGCTCAGCGGACAGCGTGAAACGCGTGGGCGTTATTTCTCTGGATTTTCTTAGTGCAGACAACGGCAATATCTCGTACCGGTTGGAAACCGAATACGGCATTCTGACACGTTGCGGACTGCATTGCGCGCCCGATGCACACAAGACATTCGGGACGTTTCCGAAGGGTACGGTTCGATTCAGTTTCTCCCCGGCGACGACAGAAGAAGAAATCGACCTAGCTGTCTCCGCGATTCGGACTCTGTCATAAAATATATAGTTTAGAAAGCGCCGTTTACGGCGCTTTTTTCTTGCAGGAAATCGCGAATCGTTGTATAATCTTTTAATGTTCATTGATTCAAAATCGAAGGAGGAACAATATGAAACAGATTCAAGTAGCTCTTTGGGGATTCGGTGCGATGGGCAGCGGCATTGCGAAGGTTCTGCTGACCAAAAAAGGCGTTGAGATTACCGGCGTATGCGATATCCATCCGGATCGCGTGGGCAAGAGCATCTATGATTTGCTCGGTGTGGAGCGCGGCGACCGCTGCGACGTTAAGGTCATCGGCGACATCGATGCGGCGCTGAATCCGAAGCCGGATCTCTGCATCCTCGCGACCGATTCTTTCACCAAGAAAGCATACCCGAAAATCTGCCATCTGATCGAAAAGGGCGTGAACGTCATTTCCACAGCGGAAGAAATGAGCTACCCTCGCGCGCAGAATCCCGAGCTTGCAGACAAGATGGACGCACTCGCCAAGGGCGCAGGCGTATCCGTTCTCGGCACGGGCATTAACCCGGGTCTGATGATGGATCTTCTGGCAATCTGCCTGTCCGGCTGCATGACGGACGTCGAACACGTTCTGTGCAAACGCGTCAACTCCCTCTCCCCCTTCGGTCCCGCCGTTATGGAAGAACAGGGCGTCGGTCTCACGGTCGAACAGTTTGAAGAAGGCTGCAAAAACGGCACGCTTGCGGGTCATGTCGGGTTTGCGGAGTCTGTCGGCATGATCGGCGAAGCGCTCGGTTTCGAGATCGACCGCTTTGAGCAGCAGATGAAGCCGATCGTGACGACCGTCGACCGCAAGTCTCCCTACGGCTTTGCAAAAGCCGGCGACGTTGCGGGCGTTAATATGACCGGTCAGGGTTATATCGGCGACAAGGTCATGATCGACATGATCCATCCGCAGCAGATCGAGCCGGAGCTCGAAGGAACCTACACCGGCGACTATATCACGCTCACCGGTACGCCGAACGTCAATATGCAGATCAAGCCGGAGGTCAACGGCGGCATCGGTACGATTGCAATGTGCGTCAACATGATCCCGCATGTGCTCAATGCAACTCCGGGTCTCAAGACGATGATCGACCTGCCCGTTCCCCATGCGATCATGGGCGATATGCGCAACTATCTGAACAAATAAGGAGTTTATCATGGCAAAGAAAAACGATTGGGTACAGGTCCATATCAATGTTCTGAAGCCCGAAGAACGCGCAACGAACATCCCCGAAGACACGCGCCACGTTCCGCTTGAAATGTGGGTCAAGGGTCATTTACAGAACGAAACCGCCGAAATCGGCGACACCGTGACGATCATCACGAAAACGGGCCGCAAGGTCGAAGGCACGATGTGTGCGGTCAATCCCTCCTTCAAGCACAATTTCGGTGATTATGTTCCGGAGCTGGATCAGATCGAAGAAACCGTAAAGACCATTCTGTTCGGAGGTAGAAACGATGCGTGACAACAGTTATTCTGCCGTAATGGCACGGAAAAATGAAATCATGAAGCGCGCCGTCGGAATGGACTATGACAAGTTCGAGAGCGGTTCGATTGCATTCGATTATGAAGCGATGATGGCGGCGACCGGATACACGCTCGAAGCCGTGCGCAAGATCCAGACCGAGGAGTTTCAGATCGGCAACACTCCTATCTATGAACTGAAGAATTTGACTGCGCTTGCGCGCGCATGCGCGCCGGAAGGCATGGGCGCACGTATTTTTGTCAAGGACGAGGCGTCCAACCTGTCCGGAAGCTTCAAGGTCCGCCGTGCCGCAACAAGCATCTATCAGGCGCGGAAGATGGGCTATAAGGGCGTCATCTCCGCAACGTCGGGCAATTACGGAGCAGCCGTCGCAGCGTGTGCCGCAAAAGCCGGATTAAAATGCATCGTCGTTCAGGAGTGCTTCGACTCCAAGGGCGTCGGTCAGCCGGAGATCATTGAGAAGGCGAGAAAGTGCGAAGCGCTCGGCGCGGAGGTCGTTCAGTTGACGGTCGGACCGGAGCTGTTCTATATGTTCCTACGCATGCTCGAGGAAACCGATTACTTTAACGCTTCTCTGTACACGCCGTTCGGTATCGCAGGCGTCGAAACGCTCGGCTATGAGATCGCACAGCAGTGTCGGCTGACGCTCGGCAGAGACCCCGATATGGTCGTCTGCACCAATGCCGGCGGCGGCAACCTCACCGGTACCGCGCGCGGTCTTCTGAAAGCAGGCTGCAAAGCCGAGGTCGTCGCGGCAAGCGTCAATCTGTCCGGCCTGCACATGGCAAGCGATCATCAGTTTAACCTGAAATCGTTCACGACCGGTCATACCGGATTCGGCATGCCGTTCTCGACTTGGCCGGACCGCAGCGACGTTCCGAGAAGCGCGGCAAGACCGCTTCGCTACATGGATCGCTATGTGACCGTGAACCAGGGCGAAGTGTTCTACACCACAGAAATGCTGGCGGCGCTCGAAGGCATGGAAAAAGGTCCCGCGGGCAATACGTCGCTCGCGGCCGCATTCGCGCTTTCACAGACAATGCCGAAGGACAAGATCATCGTGGTACAGGAGACCGAATACACCGGCGCCGGCAAACACGTCAACGCGCAGCTGAGCTTTGCACGGTCGAACGGCATCGACATTCATTTCGGTAATCCCGAAGACGAGATCCCGGGCAAGAGCATCATTCTCCCCGCCCATCCGTCGATGATCAAGGCGCGTCCCGCGGATATGACGCACCTCCGCACGTCGCTGATCCACAACGCGATCAAGATGACCGGAAAGACCCCGACGGACGCCGATATCGACTTCCTTGCGGCAGAAACCAAGACGAACAGAGAATTTGTAAAGGAGCATCTTGCATGAAACGCAACGACGACTTTGAAACAAGAAGAGAACATCTGAAGGATCTCTCGGACGCAGAGCTTGAAACACGCTTCTGGTCACTGATCGAAGAGCTGATCGATCCGCTCCTCAAGCTCGGCTATGAGAATACGACTCCGGCGATCGAGCGCAGCGTGCTTCTCCGCATGGGCTTTTCCTCTCTCGAAGCAAAAGCGCTTGTGGAAGGCTGCATGGAGCATAATCTCATGGAGCACGGCGCTGGCAACGTAGTTTACCGCATGTCCAGAAAAGACGGTACCGATGTCCGCACAGCCGGACTCAAGCTGATCGAAACGTCCTGCTGGGACGAAGCCGAAGCGCTGTTCGGAGGTGAAAACGCATGAGCGAATATAAACTGGATAAAGATACCAAGATTGACGTTGCAGAGATCCTCAAAGACCTCGAGCATTATCATCCCAGACGCCGCGGCTGGACCTGGCGTGAGCCGGTTCCGGGACTTGAGATGGGTCCCTTCACTTATGAAGACGCAAGCAAGCCGCTGAAAGACAGCGTGGGACTTCCCCCCGCCCACTATTTCGGCGACATCGACCCGCAGCCGATCCCGGTTATCACAACGGAGATCGCGTCCGGCAGGTTTGAAGACGATATTCGGCGCATGCGCATGGCGGCGCATCACGGCGCGGATCACATCATGGTCATTCGTACCGCAGGACAAAGTCACTTTGACGGACTGATCGAGGGCACGCCGCAAGGCATCGGCGGCGTTCCGGTCACACGCAAGCAGGTCCGCGCACAGCGCAAGGCGCTCGACATGATCGAAGATGAAGTCGGTCGTCCGATCAACTATCACAGCTATGTTTCCGGCGTTGCCGGTCCGGATATCGCCGTCATGTTTGCCGAAGAAGGCGTCAACGGCGCACATCAGGATCCGCAGTACAACGTCATTTACCGCAACATCAATATGGTGCGCTCGTTCGTTGACGCCTGTGAATCCAAGAAGATCATGGCGTGGGCGGATATGGCGCAGATCGACGGCGCGCACAACGCAAACGCGACTGCGCGCGATGCCTGGAAGGTCATGCCTGAGCTGATGGTGCAGCACGGCATCAACGCGCTGATCTCCGCAAAAGTCGGCATGAAGAAAAAGAACATCTGCCTCTCCACCGTCCCTCCGACGGCAACGCCCGGTCCGTGCATTCATATGGACCTGCCGTACGCAGTCGCGCTTCGCGACCTGTTCCACGAGTACCGTATGCGCGCGCAGATGAACACCAAATACATCGAAGCGTCGACGCGTGAAGCAACCGTGACCCATGTGCTGAACATGGTCATTTCGAAGCTCACGAGCGCGGATATTCAGAGCACGATCACGCCGGACGAAGGCAGAAACGTGCCGTGGCACATCTACAACATCGAAGCATGCGACACTGCCAAGCAGGCGCTGATCGGCATGGACGGTCTCATGGAAATGGTCGAGCTCAAAAAGGACGGCTATCTCCGCGAAAAAGCGCGCGAGCTGAAGGAACGCGCGATCCTCTTCCTCGAAAATATGATCGAGCTCGGCGGGTATTTCAATTCCGTCGAAGAAGGCTTCTTTGTCGACAGCGGCATGTTCCCGGAACGCAACGGCGACGGTATTTCCAGAAAGATCGACGGCGGCATCGGCGTCGGCACGGTCATCAAGCGTGCGGCGGATTACTGCGCGCCGGTCACCGCGCACTACGGTTACAACAACGTCGCGCAGTACGATCCCGAGGCGGTTGACGATCCCTCGAAGCTCATCGGCGGATGCACGTTTGAATGCCCGGATAAGATCCAGTACATCGACGAGCTTGACGAAACCGACAACGTCTACCTCCGTATGGACGAGGTCAAGGACTATGCCGGCCCGAACGCAAAGCTCATCAAGCCCGAAATGGAATGGCTGGCGGACGGCACCGTGATGCTGACCATGTTCTTCCCCACCGACGTTCGTCATGCAGAAGCGGCGGCGCTCGAAATCGGCAAACGGATGAACCTCTGCGAATGCGAGGTCATCAACCGCGAGATCATGCACCGCGCCGAAGGTACCCGCATCGAAATGAAGGGCAAAGTTGCATTCTCGATCAATATGGACGAACTGCAGCTCCCGACGGTTCCCGACGTGCTGAGCGACGATGAACTCTGGGATGCGATCGACAAGAAACCGATGCGCATCGTGGCAGGTACCATTGGCGACGACGAGCATTCCGTAGGTCTTCGCGAGATCCTGAACATCAAGCACGGCGGCATCGAAAAGTACGGCATCGAGTGCATCTATCTCGGAACGTCCGTTCCGCCGGAGAAGCTCGTGCAGGCAGCGATCGAAACCAACGCAGATGCAATGCTCGCATCGTGCATCATTTCGCATGACGATATCCACTACAAGAATATCGCGAAGGTTGACCGGATCGCCCGTGAAATGGGTGTACGCGACAAACTGATGTTTGTTGCGGGCGGCACGCAGGTCACCGATGAAGGCGCGCGCGCCGCAGGCGCGGACGTCGGCTTCGGCCGCGGTTCGCACGGCAACCATGTTGCGACATTCCTTGTCAAGGAACGCGCAAGAAGAGAACAGCAGAATGCACGTTAACGTACTGGTAGCTGAAATCGGATCAACAACGACGATCGTCAACGCGTTCGACGGTCTCGGTTCGACGTCGCCGCGCTTTATCGCGCAGGGCAAAGCCCCCACCACGGTATTGGACGGCGACGTACGGATCGGTCTTCGGAATGCCGTTGACGATCTTCTTTCGCATACCGATGAAAAGAACCTGACATACGACCGTATGCTTGCCTCCGGTTCCGCCGCAGGCGGGCTTCGCATGACCGTACACGGTCTGGTTCGTGACATGACGGTTCGCGCAGGTGAAGCGGCCGCGCTGGGCGCAGGCGCGATCATCGTGCAGACGACCGCAGGCAAGATGAACGAGTTCGACCTTTCCGATCTCGAAGATGCGCATCCGAATCTGATCCTTCTTGCGGGCGGAACCGATTACGGCGAGCGCGAAACAGCGGTCTATAATATGCGCATGATCGCGCAAAGCGGACGCAAAACGCCGGTCATCTACTGCGGAAACATTCAAAACAGAACGATCATCACGAAGATCGCGCAGGAAAATGATATTCCGCTTTCGATTGCGGACAACGTATATCCGAAACTCGACGATCTGAACGTCGAATCCGTGCGCAAAGTCATTCACGCGATGTTTGAAAAGCACATCACCAAAGCTCCCGGCATGGAACACGTCCGCGACATGGTAAACGGGTCGATCCTGCCGACGCCGGGCAGCGTGATGCTCGCCGCACAGCTTTTGTATGATGCGATCGGCGATCTCGTGGTGATCGACATCGGCGGCGCAACGACGGATGTGCACTCGGTCACCGACGGATCTTTGGAGATCGTATCCATGATGACGTCCCCCGAGCCGAAAGCGAAACGCACCGTCGAGGGCGATCTCGGGCTCTACATCAACGCGCATAATCTGGTCGATCGAATCGGCACGGATGCATTGAACAAAGAGCTCGGCATCGACACGAAAGCCGTGATGCAGGCATATCTGCCGATCCCTGAAACAGATACGCAGTTCAAGCTGACGGAACGTCTGTGCCTTGAAGCGGGACTTGTCGCTTTGGACCGCCACGCGGGCAAGCTCCGGCATCTGTATACACCGCAGGGACGAAGAACAATCGCGGAAGGAAAAGATCTGACTGCGATCAAATGGGTCGTCGGAACTGGCGGCGCATTGACGAGACTGCCGCATCATGAAAGCATTCTGCGTACGATCGCCGACTGCAACAAGAACCGGATGCAGCTTTTGCCTTCCCCGGGTACGGCGAAAATCCTGATCGACAATGACTATATCATGGCTTCGATCGGGGTCCTTTCCAAGGAGGATCCCGAATCCGCACTGCGGCTTTTGAAAAGGA
Source organism: uncultured Clostridia bacterium (assembly GCA_947168855.1). GTDB lineage: Bacteria > Bacillota > Clostridia > Christensenellales > CAG-138 > UBA3792. Next base: position 115,286 of record CAMVNO010000001.1, on the reverse strand, counting down.
GTATGCAATGGGACACAATCCGAAACTGATCATTCACAAACAAAAGCTTCTGCACAATATGAGAACGCTTGTGAACGCCGCGCACCGGCAGGGCGTTCAGATTGCGCTCGTATCGAAAGTCGTATGCGCGCACCCTGCCGCGATTGAATGCATCAACCAAAGCGGCGCCGATATGCTTGCGGACTCGCGGGCTGAAAATCTGCTTCACGCGGATTCAACGCTTCCGAAGCTCATGCTTCGGATCGGAATGCCGGAATCAGCGGAAGAGATCATTCGTGCTTCCGATATCAGTCTTGAAAGCGAGATCGACACGATCCTTGCGCTGGAAGCAGCTGCAGATAAGCTTAACAGAATGCATCGCGTGATCCTGATGATCGATCTCGGAGACCTTCGCGAAGGCGTGTTTTTCAGGGACTGGGAGATGATTCTGAAGACGGCGGAGACAGTTGCGTCATGTCCGCATCTGGAGCTTTACGGAACCGGCACCAACCTGACCTGCTACGGTTCCGTACTCCCCGACCGCGAGAATCTCGGAACGCTGATTTCGCTGACGGAGCGTCTGCGCAAAGCGCTTTCTCTCCCTATCCCTGTCATTTCGGGCGGAAACAGCACATCTCTTCAGCTGCTGCTTGACGGAACCCTGCCGAAGGGGATCAATCATCTGCGGCTCGGCGAATCCGTGATGTGCGGCATGATTCCCGGTACCTATACACCGATTGAAGGCTGTTATCAGGATGCGTTCCGGCTCGACGCAACGGTCGTTGAATGCAAAACAAAGCCATCCTACCCCATCGGCACCCTCAGCCGAAACGCGTTCGGCGAAACGGTCGAATATGTTGATAAGGGAATGATGCGCCGCGCCATTGCGGCGATCGGACGGCAGGACGTCAGGACCGACGGATTGACGCCGCTGGATCCGCGCATTGAGATCATAGGCGCAAGCTCCGATCATCTTCTGCTTGATTTCACCGCCACGCCCGAATATAAAGTCGGCGATACGGTCTCCTTCGGGCTGGATTACGGTGCGCTGCTCTCCGCGAGCACGAGCGCATATGTTTGTAAAGAGGTTCTCGGCTGATGGCGCTTATCTATAAAGTGCATACCGTCGATACGGTCAAATCTACAAATTCGTCTGTCAAAGCTTTGGCAAAGAACGATGCGCCGGAAGGATATGTGCTCGTCGCGCTGTCGCAGACAAACGGTCGCGGACGATTGAACCGCGTGTTCTTTTCCCCGAAGGGCACCGGCTTATATGTTTCGATCCTGCTACGTCCGACCATTTCGCTTGCGCCGTATGTGCTTACATGCATGAGCGCAGTTGCTCTGACCGATACGATCGCGGAATTCGGAATCGACTGCAGGATCAAATGGGTCAACGACGTATATGTGAACAAGAAAAAAGCCGCCGGAATTCTTGTGGAAAGCGCAATGAACCAGGACGGCAGCTTTCGTTACGCGGTGGTTGGCATCGGCGTCAACCTGTTCCCGCCGGACGGAGGCTTTCCGGATAACATTGCAGATACGGCAACGGCGCTGTTTGACGTCCCTCCCGATGAGGAGCTTCGCAAACGGTTTCTGAAGCGACTGCTGCTTCGGCTCAAGAGATACTATGAACAACTGCCGGAGATCACGTTTTTTGAATCATACTGCGATCGCATGACCGGCATCGGGTCAAGAGTGCTCGTTTCCGAGCCGGACGGCATGCAATTCGGCACTGCCGTCGGCATCGACAGCGATTTTCGCCTGATCGTTCGTCTTGAAGACGGAACTGATACAGCACTGGACCGCGGCGACGTCACCTTGATGTAACGAAAGGATACCCATTGCGGTATCCTTTTTTATAGGGACGACAGGAACCGCTTAAGCTCGATTTCAGACAGATGACACAGGGCTTGTTCATCCGTGTTCGTCAGTTTACCGTCCTGAACGGTGATTTTACCGTTGACAAAAACAAGATCGCACGGGCGGTGGTACCCGACATTTCCGAACAGGTTCATCGGGTCGTCGACGGCGCACAAAAGATCGCTCGTATTCTTACGGATCGCAAACAAATCTGCGGCTTTGTCGATTTCGATGGAGCCGATATCGTTTCGTCCGAGAACGGCGGCGCTTCCCGAGGTCGCAAGCTTCAGGATCGTGAATCCGCTCGGCGCGCGATTGCCCCATGTCAATCGGTGTACAAGATATGCGCTTCGCATTTCATCCATCAGATTGGATCCGTCGTTGCTTGCGGAGCCGTCGACAGCCAATCCGACCGTGATCCCGCGTTCCAGCATATCCGGCAGGCGCATCACGCCGCTTGAAAGCTTCATATTTGAGACGGGACAATGCGCGATCTTTGTTCCGGAGGATGCAATTGCATCCAGTTCCGCATCGTTGAAGTGTATTCCGTGCGCATAGAATACATCTTTTCCGGTCCATCCGAGGGAAGCCAGATAGTCAAAGGGAAGCATTCCGAATGCGGAAAGCGTATAATCCTGCTCGTCCTCGGTTTCGCATAAATGCGTATGCAGCCGGACGCCACAGCTGCGCGCCAATACCGCGCTCTCACGGTACAGCGATGCCGATGCGGAAAAAGGCGAACACGGCGCAAGGACGACTTGACGCATGGAAAAACGGCTCGGATCGTGAAATCTTCGAATCGCGTTTTCACTGTCTGCGATAACGGCGTCAATGGATTGTACAACGGAATCAGGCGGAAGTCCTCCGTCCTTTTCGGACAGATCCATACTGCCGCGGGAAGCGTGCATCCGGATGCCGAGAACGTCTGCCGCCTCAAACTGCGCCGCAAGAAGATCGCCGGCATGCTCGGGAAATACATAATGGTGGTCAAAACAGGTTGTACATCCGTATCGCATGAGCTCCGCCATACCGGCTGCGGAACTGTATAAAACGGTTTTCTCGTTGAGATTCTTCCAAACGCCGTAAAGCGCTTTTAACCAGTCAAACAGCTCGTAATTCTGTACTTTTCGCAGGTTTCTTGTAAAGTACTGATACAAATGGTGATGAACATTGATGAGCCCGGGATACAGGATCATATCGGAACAGTCATATTCTGCATCCGGAACGCGATCATACGGACCGATCTGAACGATCATTTCGTTTTCAAACCACAAATCGGTATGCCGATAAACATGATCGCACAGATCACAAGTCACAATGGTATCGGCATTTTTCAGGCGTGTCAGCATTGTGTTCCACCTCCGATTCGATTATAACAAATCACTTGAAAAAAGAACAGACCTAATGTATACTGTAGCTTGATATTTTATGCGGAGAAAAGCATGATACGATTCGATCACGTAACATACCAATACGAAAAAGCATTCTCACCTGCGCTTTCGGATATCAATCTCGAAATCCGTGAAGGGGAATTTGTAGCGGTTGTCGGACATAACGGCAGCGGCAAGAGCACGCTTGCCAAGCATGTAAACGGATTGCTTCTGCCGACAGAGGGCACCGTCACGGTTTGCGGCATGCCCACATCGAATGAAGACGATATTCTCAAGATCCGGCAGAAGGTCGGCATCGCCTTTCAGAACCCGGATAACCAGCTTGTCACGACAGTCGTTGAGGAAGATGTTGCATTCGGTCCGGAAAATCTCGGAATCGTGCCGGAGGAGATCCGTACGCGCGTAGATGAAGCGCTTGCTTCCGTCGGCATGACCGCGTATGCGTCGACTGCCGTGCATCATCTGTCCGGCGGGCAGAAACAGCGGATCGCGATCGCCGGTATACTTGCTTTGAAGCCGCAGATCCTTGTTTTGGATGAAGCCAGCGCGATGCTCGATCCGAGCGGACGCGCAGACCTTCTGAAGACCGTTGAAGCGCTGCATAAAGACGGTATGACCGTTTTGATGGTCACACAGTATATGGAAGAAACGACAGGCTGCGACCGCGTCGTCGTGATGAAAGGCGGAAAAATCATTCTCGACGGAACACCTGCAGAGGTGTTCAAGCATACGGACCTGTTGAAAGAAAGCAATCTTGTGCCGCCCGAAACGGTTTTATTGCGCGATTCTTTACGATCGATGGGCTATGCGCTCTCGGATCAGGTATTGACGGCTGAGCAGCTTGCGGAGGAATTATGTCCATTGTTATCAACCATTTGACATTTGCCTATACGCAGGGAGGCAAGCCGCTTGCTCCTACGCTCAAGGATCTCTCCTTCACGATTGAGGCAGGCATGTTTCTTGGCATTATCGGGCATACGGGCAGCGGAAAATCGACGTTTGTCAAGCATCTCAACGGATTGCTTCCGAGTGAAAAAGGCGCCGTCGTCGTTGACGGACATGACCTGTCGCAAAAGAACGAGCGCAAGACCGTTCGTTCCCTTGTCGGCATGGTGTTTCAGTATCCGGAATACCAGTTGTTTGCAGAAACCGTATATGAAGACGTCGCATTCGGACCCCGAAACATGAAACTCGATGAAGCGGAGATCAAGAACCGCGTCACGAACGCCATGCAGCTTGTCGGGCTCGATCCCGAGCGGTTTTCTTCCCGTTCCCCGTTCGAGCTTTCCGGCGGTGAACGCAGAAGAGCGGCGATTGCAGGCGTGCTTGCAATGCATCCGAAATATCTTGTGCTCGACGAACCGATGGCGGGACTGGATCCCCTGGGCAGAAGAGAGATCCTTGCTCTTTTGGAAAAGCTGCGTACGGAATCGGGATGCACGATCATCATGATTTCCCATTCGATGGACGATATCGCCAATCATGCCACGAACGTCCTTGTTCTCGAAAAAGGCAGTCTGTTTCTCTATGATACGCCGCAGAACGTATTTTGCAGAGCGCAGGAATTACAGGAAATCGGGCTGTCTGTTCCGAGCATCACGAAGATCTGTATCGAAATGAACGAAAAAGGGATTCGGATCCCGACGACGATCTGCACGGAAGAAGCATTTTTGAATTGGTTCCGGGAGGATATGCGGCATGCGTGATATTACACTCGGACAATTTGTCGCCGGAGATTCATTCATCCACAAGCTTGATCCGCGTACAAAGATCGCCATGATGATCCTCTATATCGTTATGGTGTTCCTTGTCAAGGAGATCTGGTTTCTTGCGATTCCGTTTGCGTACTTGGTACTCGAGCTTGTGCTTTCAAAGATCTCATTGCGTTACATCGTAAACTCGCTGAAACCGATCCGGTTCCTGCTGATCCTCATGTTCATTCTGAACCTGTTCTTTACCAAGGGCGAACATGTGTGGCTGGATCTCAGATTCTGGAAACTGACCGGAGAAGCGGTTTTGCAATCCTTCTTTCTCTCGATCAGGATCGTTTTGCTTGTTGCCGGCGCATCCATGCTGACGCTGACGACCTCGCCGATCGCGCTGACCGACGGACTGGAAAAACTTCTTTCGCCGCTGAAATTTCTGCATTTCCCCGTACATGAACTTGCCATGATGATGACCATTGCGCTTCGGTTCGTGCCGACGCTGATCGACGAGTCCGAAAAGATCCGCAACGCGCAGATGTCTCGCGGCGCCGACTTTGAAAGCGGAAATATATTCAAGCGTGTGAAAAGCATGATCCCCATTTTGATCCCGCTTTTCGTATCATCATTTCGTAAAGCGGACGATCTCGCGATTGCGATGGAGTCCCGCTGCTATCACGGCGGAGACGGCAGAACAAGGATGCATCAGCTGAAATTCCGAAAAGAAGACGTGTTTGCGATCCTTGTCACGCTTCTGTTTGTCGCATCGCTGATCGTTATTCTGGTATTGTTCAAATGAGACGGATACGCATGATCATCGCCTATGACGGAACCGACTATGTCGGCTGGCAAGTCCAGCCGAACGGCGTTTCCGTGCAGGAATTGTTGGAAAAAGCGCTGTTTGAGCTGACCGGAGATAGGATCCGCATCGAAGGATCCGGCAGAACGGACAGCGGTGTGCACGCAAAAGCGCAGGTTGCGCATTTTGATACGGAGGCAAGGATGACGGCGGATAAATTTGCCGTTGCCATGAACACGCATCTTCCCCGCGATATTCGTGTTCTGTATTCTGAGGAATGCGATCCGTCGTTCCATGCGCGATTCTCCGCAAAAAGAAAGGTCTACACGTATACGGTACAGCTCGGTCCGCATTCGGATGTGTTTCGTCGATTGTATTCCCTGCACCTGCATTATGCGCCTGACATGGAAGCAATGCAGACAGCGGCATGCGCGGCGATCGGAACGCACGATTTCAATGCATTCAAGTGTTCGGACAGCGCCATGGAAAACACCGTACGCACGATTACAAGGTCGGAATGGATTAAGGACGGGAATCTTTTGACTTATACAGTCGAGGGAAACGGGTTCCTGTATAATATGGTGCGTATTCTTGTCGGAACAATGCTTGAGATCGGAAGCGGCAAGAGACCGTCAACGGATCTGTTGAAAGCAATCGAATCCGGAAACCGTTCGGATGCCGGCGCAACGGCGCCTGCACACGGCCTGTGCCTTGCGCGCGTGGTTTATCCCGATTTCGATACGGAGGAGGTACTCCGCCGTGGATGATCGGAAATGGATGCAGCTTGCGATTCTTCAAGCGGAAATTGCGTTTTCCGAACGGGAAGTTCCGGTCGGCGCCGTTGTCATCAAAGACGGCAGCGTGGTTTCCGAATCGCACAATCGCTGCATATCCCTCAGGGATGAGACGGCGCACGCGGAAATGCTTGCGCTCAAGGATGCATACGAAAAGCTCGGAAGCCTCGAAGGCTGCACGCTGTATGTGACATTGGAACCGTGTGCCATGTGCGCCGGCGCAATGATTCATATGCGGCTCCCCCGTCTCGTATACGGCGCATTCGATCCGGCATGCGGATGCTGCGGATCAAGGCTCGATCTCGGCGATCACTGGTTTGACCACAGCATTGAAACGATCGGCGGGGTTTTGGAGGAGCAATGCTCATCTTTATTGAAAGATTTCTTCCGTGTGATCAGATTTCAATAATTTTTGTTGCATTTTTTGAATTGATGCGTTATACTACCAAAGACACATGTGGAGACGTATCGAAGTGGTCATAACGAGAACGACTCGAAATCGTTTGACTGGTGATGAGCCGGTCCGTGGGTTCGAATCCCACCGTCTCCGCCATCAAAGAAACCTCTTTTGTCTGCCAGGGCAAAAGAGGTTTTCTTGTTGTTTCATGCGAATTGTCGTGATATAATCTCCTCGATAAATCGAAGTTTGTGGAGGTATTGTAATGGTTCATTTGAAAGAGCTGAACAAATATAACGTATGGGATATTATGGAACTGAGCACAGAAGAGGAACAGGAGCGTTTTATCGCAAGCAACGTGTGGAGTCTTGTTCATGCTTATGTCGGAAACAAGACCTCCGGAGCTGTTTACCCATTCGGGATCTATGACGATGACACTCCGGTCGGTTTTCTGATGCTCGCTTATGACTATGGTGAGGTTTGTGACGATAAAAATGCGCCGGAGATCTCGAAAGGTAATTACTTTCTTTGGCGTCTGATGATCGATAAGGAGTATCAGGGAAAGGGTTATGGACGCGAAGCTGTCAGACTCGGGCTGGATTTTATCAGGACTTTTCCACACGGAAAAGCTGACTACTGTTGGATCTGTTATGACCGAGAGAATACAGTGGCGAGAAAGTTGTACCTTTCCTTCGGCTTTGAGGAGATAGGAGAGGATGCAGAAGGCGATATCGATGCCGTTATGAAACTTTGATATTGTTCAACAAATTCACGTTTGTAAAGGCGACGACAGCTCGGGATTTGGAGGATGAATTATGATTACAATCTTTGGGAAGAATAATGATTTACAAACTGAAGAAGGCGTAATAACAAAACAGGATATGTAGTTATGATGCTGTCCTCTGTTTTGGGATGTGCGTTTTTTTTGACTGGAAGATATTTATGGGAAGTCGCTGATAGAGAAACGGTTAGATTCATTCCCGTTTGTCGAGCCATTCAGCACGTACATTAAGCGGTCTTTCTATGCTTTGGCGTCCTTTTCGCGGTCTTTCACATTCAGTCGTGAGTTTTTGCTCGCGACTTTTTCTATGTCGTTTTGCAAAAATAAATGGTACTGATTCATTACATAAATGATTGACTTTATCGTATCCGGGTTGTAGAATAAGAAAAAATAATGGAGGTTGAAATATGGCATTTTGTACAAATTGCGGGGCAGACGTCCCTGAGGGAAACAAATTCTGCGCAAACTGCGGAGCGCCGGTATCCGGAACAGCAGAGCCTGTGCGCAATGCAGAAACGAACAATCAGAATCAAACCTATACGGTTACCGGCGGATATCGTGCCAACATCAAAAAACGGGATATCGCCGTTGCCGTGATCCTTTCGATTGTAACCTGCGGCATTTACGGCCTCATTTGGTTTATCGGCATCATCAATGATTTGAATGTTGCCGCAAATACGCCGGAAGATAAGTCCGCCGGCATGATCATCCTGCTGAGCATCATCACCTGCGGCATCTACGGTTATATCTGGCTGTACAGAGCGGGTGAAAAGATCGACAAGATCAGACAGATGAACGGTGAAGCGCCGCAGAGCTCCAGCCTGCTCTATCTGCTTCTCTGCATCTTCGGTCTCAGCATCGTCGTGTACTGCCTGATTCAGTCCGAGCTGAATAAGGTTGCTGCATTGGCATAATGCGGGATCGCGTCAAAAAGATCGTTATCATAGGCGCAGCTGTTCTATTGGGCGGCTGCGCTTATGCTGTATTCTATCAACTGACCGGCATCGGGATCCCCTGCCCGTTTCACCTGATCACGGGATTGAATTGTCCGGGATGCGGCGTTACGCGCATGCTCGTTTACATCATGCATCTTGATCTCGGCAATGCGTTCCGTTCCAATGCCGTCCTGTTCTGCATGCTGCCTTTTTTATTGCTGCTTCTGGGTTATTGGCTGTACCGCTATATTCGATTCGGAGCACTTCGGAACAATCGCGCAGTTGAAATTGTTTGCTGGGTATTTGTCGGGATTCTTCTGATTTGGGGGATTGTCAGGAACATCATCGGCATGTGATTCTTTTCAACTCTTGATTTTACGTCGATTTTGCTTGCATTTTTCAAAGGGATTCGCTATAATATACAGGCATTTTGAACTGGAGGCTTATATGAAAAACGAACTGATCGGCAACTGCATCGTTGGACAGTCCGGCGGACCGACTGCAGTTATCAACGCAAGCATTTACGGCGTCATCCGCACCGCGCTGGACGATCCGCATATCAATAAAGTGTATGGCGCTGCGCACGGCATCCGCGGCGTTATCGACGACGTGCTGTATGACATGGGCAAGGAAGCGGCTTATGAGCTTTCTCTGCTTCTGAATACGCCGTCTTCCGCACTCGGCTCCTGCCGCTACAAGCTGAAGAATTACGAAGAAGACGACACGGATTACGTCAGGATCCTCGACGTCTTCAAGAAATATGATATCCGGTATTTCTTCTATATCGGCGGAAACGATTCCATGGACACCTGCAACAAGATCAGCAAATACATGCAGCAGGTCGGCTATGAATGTCGCATCATGGGCGTTCCGAAGACGATCGACAACGATCTCTACGGCACCGACCATTGCCCCGGCTTCCCGTCCGCGGCGCGTTATATCATCAGCACCTGCATGGAGCTTTATCTCGACGCGCGCGTTTATGACAAGCCGATGATCTGCGTGGTTGAGATCATGGGTCGTCATGCCGGTTGGCTCGCAGCAAGCGCGGCGGCGGCAACCTACACCGGATTCGGTCCCGACCTCATTTACCTGCCGGAAACCGATTTCGACGTCGATGAATTCATCAGTGACGTGCGGGAAATCTATGAAGACAACGGCAAAGTCATTATTGCCGTTTCCGAAGGCATCCATGATAAAACGGGCAAACTGATCTCCGAATACGGTTCGGAATCCGCATTGATCGACTGCTTCGGTCATAAACAGCTCGGCGGTCTTGCCAACACGCTCGTAGGCATTCTAAGAGATCATTTTCAGGATACCAAGATCCGCGGCATAGAATTCTCCCTCCTGCAGCGCTGCGCGTCTCATGCGGCTTCTCAGACCGATATTTCGGAATCTTATGAAGCCGGTCGCGTTGCGGTCGAATACGCGGTTCACGGCATTACCGACAAGATGGTCGGCTTCCGCCGCAAGACGGATGAAGACGGCAACTACAAGTGCGAAATCAAGCTGATCGATCTTGACGCCTGCGCAAACACTGAGCGCAAGGTTCCGCGCGAGTGGATCAACTCCCGCGGAAACGGACTCAGAAAGCCGTACATTGACTATCTGCTTCCGCTGATCCAGGGCGATCCGAAGATTCCGCTGCAGAACGGTCTTCCCCGCTTTGCAAACCTTAAAAAGATCAGGGCCAAGCCTCCGCGCAAAACGGTCGAAAAGGTCGAAAAGAACGACAAATAATCATCATACGCACAGCGGCAAAACGTTGATGCAATCAATCTTTTATCGCATAGGGACTGCTCAGCAGTCCCTTTCTTTACTTTTGGTGTGGAATGTGTTATTCTTGAAAAAGAATAGCGAGGACAGTAATGTGCAGAGGTTAAGCGACTTTTTTGAAATCAGACCGGGCGTTACAGCGCTGATCGGCGGCGGCGGAAAGACGTCGACGATGTACGCGCTTGCAGAAGAACTGCGCAAAAAGGGATCCGTAATCGTCAGTACCTCCACACATATCCTTCGTCCGCCGCAGTATCCGTATCTCCCCCGCCTTGTCGAAAAACTGCAGATAGGCGAAGTCGTTTCCACAGGTACAGTTGACGGAACGAAGCTTTCTACGCCGGAACAGTCGTTTTCGGAACTGATCGGATATGCGGATTACGTGTTGGTCGAAGCCGATGGATCGAGACAACTGCCGCTGAAAGCGCACGCATCACACGAACCGGTCATTCCACCGGAAGCAAACACCGTTCTTGTCGTCATAGGCATCGACGGGCTCGGAAAACCGATCAAAGATACCGCGCACCGTCCGGAGCTGTTTGCAGGTATCTGCGGCGCTTCCCTTGATGATGCTGTTACGGAGATGATGATCCGTACCGTTTTGTCGACTTACCCGCGCTGTGACGGGATCGTCATCAACAAAGCGGACGATGCAGAGCAGTTACAGAGAGCGGAATCGCTCGCAAAGCAGTTTTCGGTTCCGGTCGCAATCACAGCGTGGCAAACGGAACATCCTATTATAGCATACCGGAGGGCAGAACCATGATCGTGATCAAAGGCGCGGGAGACCTTGCAAGCGGCGCAGCCGTTCGGCTTGCACATTGCGGGTTCCAGATCGTGATGACGGATCTATTATATCCCACCTCGATCCGCAGAACCGTCTGCTTTTCCGAAGCAATCCTGAACGGAACATTCACGGTTGAAGACGTTACCGCCGAATTTGCACCGGATCTCAGATCGATTTCAGCGATCCATGCGCACAACCATATCGCCGTGCTTGTCGATCCGGAAGCAGAATGCATAAATGCGCTGCAGCCAGAGGTTGTCATTGATGCGATCCTTGCGAAAAAGAACCTCGGCACGAAGATTACAGACGCGCCGATTGTGATCGCGCTTGGACCCGGTTTTACTGCAGGCGCTGACTGCCATGCCGTGATCGAAACGATGCGCGGACATGATCTTGGACGCGTGATCCTTAAAGGCGCCGCGGAAGCAAATACTGGGATTCCGGGCAATATCAGCGGGTTTACAACGGAACGCGTTCTGCGCGCGCCGAAGGACGGCATATTTGTCGAGCTGAGAAGAATCGGAGACCTTGTGGAACGAGGCGAACCGGTTGCCGAGGTAAACGGTGAACCGATCTTCTCATCGATTCCCGGCGTGATCCGCGGGCTGTTGCCCACCGGAACACCGGTACACAAAGGCATGAAAAGCGGCGACATCGACCCACGCGGCGTATTGAACCATTGCTATACGGTTTCCGACAAGGCGCGCGCGATCGGCGGCGGCGTGCTGGAAGCGATCCTGATGCTGCAAAGGAGAAATGCGAATGTATAAACATATCGTTGAAGCGATCCGCCAGGGTCGTTCCCCCTACCTCTTTACTGCGATCGAAGGCGAACGTATGGGAAAAACTGCGATCGTTGACGGCCAGACCGTATACGGAGAAAACTCGCTGATCCAACCGATCGACGCAAATACGGATTTACCGATCGTGCGGGACAATGTCCTGATCGAACGCATCACTACCCCGCCGCATCTGGTGCTATGCGGCGCAGGTCATGTTTCTGTTTATACCGCAAAGATCGCAAAGATGGTCGGATTCCGTGTGACGGTGATCGACGAACGGACAGACTTTGCAAATACCGAACGTTTTCCGGATGCGGATGAAATCCTGAATCTGCCGTTTTCGGATGCGCTCCGGACGATCCATGATCCGAATACATATTATGTAATTGTCACACGAGGACATAAAGACGACAATCTCTGCCTTCGGACGATTCTCCGAAAGACGTATACGTACTGCGGGATGATCGGCAGCAGATCGAAGATCCAAGTCGTGTTTCGGGATCTGATGGCGCAGGGATATTCCGAGGACCAATTGAAAACGGTCCATTCCCCAATCGGACTTCCGATCGGTGCGCAAACGCCCGAGGAGATCGCGGTTTGTATCGTCGCCGAAATGATCCAAACGAAAAATGCCGAAAACCGCGGCAGCGAATGGGATCACGCGCTTTGTGAAGTCATCTGTTCTTTGCGCGAACCATACGCCATGGTAACTCTGATCGAAAAGCACGGCAGCGCGCCTCGATCTGCAGGTGCGCGTATGATCGTCAAACGTGACGGAACGATCATTTCCTCGATCGGAGGTGGTTTCGGGGAATTTGAAGCCTCTCAGAAAGCGACAGAGATGATGGCGCACGGACCGAACGTACAGCGTTACACTTGCAAGATGAACAATCGCGAAGCCGCCGATCAGGGCATGGTCTGCGGCGGAACGATCGACATTTTGATACAGATTACGGAGGCGTCAGAATGAGCGAAGATATCAAACTGACAAAGCTTGCAAACTGCGCGGGATGCGGCGCAAAGGTCGGCGCAGGCGTCCTTGCGAAGCTTCTCAACGATCTTCCGACCCTGCATGACGAGGATTTGCTCGTCGGATTTGATAAGAGCGACGACGCCGCCGTCTATCGGTTATCTGCGGATCGTGCGATTGTACAGACGCTTGATTTCTTCCCTCCGATTGCGGATGATCCGTATACATTCGGACAGATCGCGGCGACAAATGCGTTGTCCGATATCTACGCGATGGGCGGCGAGCCGAAGCTTGCGCTGAACATTATGTGCGTACCGAAAACCATGCCAAAGGAAGCCGTGCACGAGATCCTGCGCGGCGGATATGAAAAATGCGCCGAAGCCGGCGCGATCATCTGCGGCGGACACAGCATCTACGACGACGAGCCGAAATACGGGCTTTCCGTGACCGGGTTTGTACATCCGGACAAAATGTGGAAGAATCACGGCGCCAATCCGGGCGACGTATTGCTTTTGACAAAGCCGATCGGAATCGGCGTTCTGACCGCAGCACAGCGCGGGGACCTTTTGGAACAGGAAACGCATGACCTGATGATCCGCCTGATGACGACGCTGAACAAAGGCGCAAGAGACGTCCTTGTGAATTATGACGTTCATGCATGCACGGACGTGACGGGTTTTTCCTTCCTGGGACACCTGTATGAAATGTGCAGCGGATCGGATGTTTCAGCCGAAATTGACGTAAGCGGAATTTCTTTGATTCCGAAAGCTTTGGAATTTGCGCGGCTCGGAATCCTGCCGGAAGGAATGTATCGAAATCGCACGTATGCGGAACACGCTGTCGATGCGGGAAATACAGAACTTGCTGTCTGTGATCTTCTCTTTGACCCGCAGACGTCCGGCGGATTGTTGGTTGCTGTCCCGGAAAGAGATGCAAATGCTGCTTTCCGTGCGTTGAAAGAACATGTTCCGTGTGCACAGCGTGTCGGCAGGATCATACCGAAACGGGAAAAAGCAATCTATTTACAGTAACCGTACATGAAATTCAAAACGAAAAAGGAGCGGCAACTGCCGCTCCTTTCATTGTCATGATGGATTACGCTTCATCCGAAAGGAACGTGACCCATCCATTCAGGCCATCCTGTACCGGACGAAGCTTCAAAGCACCGTTTTCGAGGATCGGTACGAAAAAGCCTTCGACCAAAGCGTCGTCTGCAGCAGAATTCGCTCCGGCTTTGCATCCAACGATATCAAGGCTGTTTTCGCCGTCAGTCAAAGTGATGGTTCTGGTGCCGTCATCGTTTTCGGTTACGTTCGCAACATCAAGCTCTTCAAAGTAGACGATCGTGCCGACATACTTGTAAGAGTCGGTAAAGAGGTCCTCGAAGGTGATTTCTTCAGCTAAGCCAAACCACGGATAAACTACTACAGGATAGATGACGTTGCCCCAAACGGCATCGCCGACATCTTCCTCATAGTCTTCATTGATATAGAGGACAAAGGTGATCTCTGCATCGGTGAGCGTCGGACAGCCGTTGTCATCTGCAACCTTGCCTGCGAACACATACGTATCGCCGACATGAATCTCTGCAAGCGCAGCTTCGTCAGACAGTTTCACAGCCATACCCATCGGGGTACCCTTAACCGGTTCAACCGTAGAGGCATAGATCGTACCGTTGTAGATGTCAGTAACGATACCCTGCATCGGAACAACGATATCCTCCGCCGCTCCTGTGTTCATCAGGTTCACGAGATATTCAGCAGAGGCGTAATCGCCGGCAATATGCAGCACCTCACCCGTTTTGATATTCACAGTGTACGTCGTCAGGTTGGTTGCATAGTCGAGCGCTTCAACGAAGACAAAAGTGACATCTTCGGGAAGATCTGTGATGTCGAGTACCAATTTAGCGGCATTATTACCGACTTCAGCTGCAAGCTGACCGCCGTCAAGTGCATTGTCGTAGTAGTATGCATCTGCGAAGGAGAGACCGGAGCCATTATCTGCAAGACTGATCGTTACAGTCTTTTTGATTGTCGGTTCAGCGGGATCCTCGCCTTCCGCAGAAGATTGCGCTGCAATCTCTTCTTCGGTCACTTCAACACCGGTGACAACAGGAGACGCCGTATCGACGATCATATAGAACGAGTATTCCTCATTCAGTTCGGCAGTCGGATAATCGAGCTTTGTCTCATATTTGACTTGGCAGATCGTTCCGTTCGGGACGAATTCTCCGAAATTATCAGAGTCCTCATTGTAGTTAATGCCGTCCCAGTAGAAGGAGCCGCGGGACTGCCAGACGCCGTTATCATTGTTGAAATACGCTTTACCGAGGTACTCACTATCATCTACAAGATAGATTTCATCGGTAAAGTAGTCAGTAACTGTCATTTTGAGGTTACGCGCATTACGAAGCTGGATCGGCAGGGAATACATCATCTCAACAAAATACATATCACCGTCGGAAGTCTCATTGGAGATCGCATTGTGGAGACGATTCCTATACTGTTCATTAGTCAAGTACTCAGCCCATGCATCGGCAACGAGTTCTTCATCCGAAAGCAAAACGGTTGCGGGATTTCTGCCGATATAATTGTAGAGATGCTCCATATTGGCATCCAAACCGTAAACATTGGAAACCGTGATGTTGGGCTCAACAAGGCCAATGTTTTCCGGCATATACCCGGCTTGAGCATACTGCGGATACTTTACGTTCTCATATGCAAGCGCGTACAGATACAACATGCTGTTTGTCCAGACCTTATCAAGAACAGGACCCTGCGTCCAGTCGCCGTAGAAGCCCATGTAAGTCAGATGTACCGTCGAAGGAGCAACTTCTTCATGGCTGACAATAGTCGGAAGCACCTCAAAGCCGATGAGTGCACGGAGCAGATATGCTGCGTCGGCTGCGGTGACAGTGCCGCTTTGGTTGAGGTCCGCAAAGAACGCTTCTTCTTCGGAAAGCTCAATGAGACCGACTACAGAACGAAGAATCATTACGGCATCGGCAGCATTGACGACCGAGTCGAGGTTAACATCGCCGTAAATGCCTTCACAGACCGGAACGTTCATAGCAACATTGGTTTCGGCTGCGTTAAATGCGATATATCCTTCGATATAGGTACCGTTCTTGAACTTCTCATCGAATTTTGCCTTTGTTGTATCATCGAGCGTAATGGTAATCACGCCATCAAATGTTCCGTTTGCAGGAACAGTTGCTTCCAGGTCGCCGGCAACCGTTAATCCTTCGCCATCAAACAGATAATCGGAGGTCAGCGTGTTGTAATCGCCGACAGGTTTCCCGGTGGAATTATACATCGTTGCGACAAAATCAAACAAGTCAATCAGATCTGCCGTATAAACCTGCTCGGAATCGGTCAGGTTCACAAGCGTATACGGAATCTCGTAGACGCCGGTCTTACCGGGATCGTCATAGAGGTTTACGATCGGCTCTTCCAGATATACCGGCGAGGTGATCGCATCATAGATATTGAGGATACCGGAGCCGGACTTTCTGGGCGAATACAGGTAACCGTCTGCATTGACAGGAAGCGAGGCGGTCGATTCCATCAGATCTTCGGCAAGCGCTGCGCGTTCAACTTTGTCAAGATCGGGATAGGTATCCTTCAGATACTCCGCGAGAAGGAGGAACGAACCGCATGCGTTCGGAGACGCCATGGACGTACCGCTGTATACTTCGTATGCATCGGAAGCGCCTGCAACGGCAGAATAAATCATGCCGCCGGGTGCGGAGATCGTCGGCTTGAGCTCCAGATTCGGCGTGCAGCCCCAGCTGGAGAAGGTGCTCATCAGCCATGCGTTCGGGTTTGCAACCAGGCTTTCATCTGTCGGAACAGATACGGTATTATCGACGTCAAGACCTTCCTGGATCTTGAGACCGGCTTCCTGCTGGATGCTGATTGCCGGTACGTAATACGGATCGATCATCATGCCGATAGAACCTGCCTGATTGTTGAACAGGATCATACCGATCGCGCCCTTTTCTGCAACGTTTGCGTTCTTTTCGGAGAACGAAATGTCGCCGCGAACGACAAGAGCAACTTTACCCGCAACAGAATCCGGAATCTCATCGGGATTACCCGTGCCGCAATATACGAGCTCAACGGTCTTGTTGCCGAACGTATCCAGCCAGCCGTGCTCGCCGTCGCTGCAATTGTCGACATACGGGAAAGCTTCTCCGTTATACTCGATCGCCAGAGACGGGTATGCAAAGTTTTCCATGGAAGCAACGGAAATATTGCCTTCATAGGTGGACGGGCTTGCAACCTCTGCATAGTCGGCATACTCGGGAAGCACAAAGCCGTCGCCGGCGATATTGCCGGCGTTATGCGCCATAGAATACTCGTTGCCTGCGGAGATGCAGACGATGACGCCGGCCTTGTCAAGCTTATCGTATACATTGCCGAAAACATTTTCTTCCAATTCGGGATCATAGACGAAGCCGCCGGGAGAACCGATCGACATGTTGATTGCATCAACGCCGAGACGATAGCAGTCTTCCAAAGCTGCCATATAGATGCCGGAGTTTGTGCCGGAAGACTGGTCAGCGAAGATCTTCATGAACACAAGCTGTGCATAAGGAGCAGCACCCGAGAAGGTAACTGCGCCGTCCGTATCAAGAACGAAGCCCGCGATTGTACCGGAAACGTGGGAGCCGTGTCCGTTGTAGTCGGTTACGTCGTCGTCCATATCATAATAGTCGTACGTGAACGGAATCTTCTTGGAAATGTACTTGCCGTCGACAATCGTTTCGATCGAAGAGACATATTCCTCGGTGAATGCCGGGGTTCTCAAAAGACCGTAATCCTGGAAAGCTTCATGGTTGAGATTCAGACCCGTATCCAGAACAGCAACGACCATTCCTTCACCCTTATAGCGGATGTCCTGCATCGCTGCTGCGCCGGTGATCAGGTTTGCGTTCATCTGTTCGGGTTTTT
This sequence comes from uncultured Clostridia bacterium, assembly GCA_947168855.1. Classification (GTDB taxonomy): domain Bacteria; phylum Bacillota; class Clostridia; order Christensenellales; family CAG-138; genus UBA3792. The sequence goes on along the minus strand of CAMVNO010000001.1, from coordinate 97,371 downwards.
CGTAATCGGGAGCGTTATATTCGTTTGCAACGTAAACGTTCTTAACGCCGTCCATCTGTTCCATTGCAAGAAGGTTCTTATACGCCGTACGGAGGGACATACCGTTGATCAAAGCGGTGTAGTCATACATGCGCTCAGCTTCAAACGATAACGACTTGAAGAAGGTGTCGTGTGCGTTTGACATACGGTTCTGCACGGACTCCGCTTTCTTCTCGCGAATCTCCTCGGCGGTGTACGTGTCGCTCAGCGCAGGATCATCGAAGATGACAATCGCGGTTACGATCGCTTCGGGATCGATTGCTTTAGAACCTTCAAAACGCGTGCTCAACGGTTTGAACGTTCTCTCGGTCTTGCTTTGGATGGCTTCATTGCGGTCGGCGAGACTGGCATCACCTTTTCTGTCAAGCTTCTTTGACTCTTCGGCAAAGGAAGCGGGCAGAACGCTCAGCACCATAACCAAAGCGAGCATGATCGCAAGTATGGTTCTTGCTTTTTTCATCCATGTATCCTCCTTATCAATACTTGTACACAAGCGTACAATACATGCGCTTATATTATATTATCAGTATACTCCATTGTCAAGAAATATCATCCAATTTTCTTCGCGCAAACGAATCGCCGAAAGCACCAGATATAGAAGCAAAAAACAAGCAAAGACACGAAATCATGCGATAATATATTTTGTATCGCAATATAAAAGAAATGCAAAATAATACGATACCGAGCAAAAAATACTTGTTCAGTCGAAAGCGGATCTTTGGTCTCGGATCGTACTTCGGGAGATCGTTTCTCATATGCCCCGCCTCCGCTGAATACAGAATCTCATCTGCGTTATAAACCGACGTCTTCGGTGCGTATGCGTTGATCAAATCCCGGAACGCAAATTGATTCGACAGCAAACCGATGGCGTCGGCGCCTTTTCGGATTGCTTCGAGAATATCAAAACGATCCGGGTTCTGCTTACGAATCAGAATGAACCGTTCTTTCCCGAATATCTTTGACAGCGATTCATCGCTCATGAGCAAAAGACGGTCGATCTGCTCTTGCCGAAGCTTTGCTTTCAAACGTCTTTGCTTGCTCAGACCGAGATAGTTTATGCGAACGGCGAGTACAATACCACATATTCCGATAAGCACGACGACGGACAGAATGGGATGATTTGCAATATGAAAAAACGGATTCAACGGCAGGAATAATAAAACGGAAAACAGGATGCTGTCGGAGATCATAACAGCATACCGGAATCCTTTTTTTGCTTTTGTGTTGTCTGTCATAAAATGAGTGTTGCCAAACGAGCGGGTTTTATTCTATAATTATAACATGGAAAGAGAAAAGATCGGCGTATTCGGGGGATCCTTTCACCCCGTTCATAACGGGCATCTTGCTCTTGCAAGACATGCCGCCGAAGCACTCGGGATCGACAGAGTGCTGTTTGTGATCGACCGCATTCCTCCTCATAAAACACTGGCGGAAGGCGCCGATGATGCGGAACGGCTTGAGATCCTTCGTCTCGCAACTGCCGATGATCCGCGGTTTGAAGTCGAAACCGTGGAGCTTGCGCGCGAAGGAACCAGCTACAGCGTCGACACACTGCGCGAATTGAAAGAGCGATATCCCGACAGCGAACTGTACTTCTTTATGGGATCCGATATGCTCAATTCCTTTACGACCTGGCGTTCGCCGGACGAAATCGCCAAGCTCGCCGCTTTGGTCTGCACCGTACGCGGCGGACAAAGCGGCGGCGAAGAGGAGACTGCGGAAGATCTTCGAAAGCGGTATCACGCAAATGTGATACTTCTTGAAGAAGTCTCTCCCCTGTCCTCTACAACGGTTCGGAACCGTATCCGTGAAGCGCTGCCGATCACAGGCATGGTTCCGGATCGTGCCGCGCACTATATCTATCTGCACGGGTGCTATCAGCCTGCCGAAATCCGGGCATACTATGATCGCCTGAAAAAAGAACTGAAGCCGCAGAGAATGGAACATACAGCATACGTTCTCGAGACGGCGATCAGCCTTGCCGAACGCTTCGGCGCCGATCCGAAAAAGGCGCGGATCGCGGCGCTGCTGCATGATTGCGCCAAGTATCTGAAAGAACAACAGCTCCTCACCTATGCCGATACCACCCCGCCGATGCTGCCGATTCTGCATGCGCCTGCCGGAGCGGACTACGCAAGAACCGCCTACGGTGTTACGGATCCGGACGTCCTGCAGGCGATCCGCCTCCATACAACCGGAGACGCGGGAATGTCCCTGCTCGATAAAGTCATCTATCTGGCGGACATGATCGAACCCTCCAGATCGTATGAGGGAGTCGACGAGATCCGGAACGCCTCGACACTTGATGAAATGATGCATCTTGCTTTATTGCGGAGTATTTGGTATATTAAAGAAAGAGGCAATCCGATACACCCCGCAACGCTGCGGGCATTACAGGATTCAGGAGGTAAGATGGAACGTTTCGGAGAAACACAGGCGCTTGAGATCTGTAAGATTCTATATGACAAAAAGGCTGTCGACATTCTTGCGCTTCATATCGGTGACAAAACGATCATCGCGGACTGGTTTGTCGTGGCAAGCGGCACATCCGTGACGCATGTGCGCGCGCTGTGCGACGAATTGGAAGATAAAGCTGCTGAAATCGGGCTTCCCATACGCCGCAAAGAAGGCTATGAAGACGCTCGATGGATCGTTCTGGATTTCGGGTTTGCGCTCGTTCATCTGTTCCATCCGGAAGAACGCGCTTATTACAACATCGAACGGTTATGGGAAGGCGACGGCAATATGATTCGCTATCCCATTTCGGAATAATTCAACGGAGGCATTTTCATGGAACTTGCAAAGTATATCGATCATACGCTCTTAAAACCCGAATCGACCCGGGAAGACATCCGTCGTGTCTGTGACGAAGCAAAGCATTATAATACGGCAAGCGTATGCGTCAATCCGTTCTGGATCGGTTATGTGGCAGAACAGCTGAAAGGCACCGATATCAAGCCCTGCTGCGTGATCGGCTTTCCTCTGGGCGCAACGCTTCCCGAAGTCAAAGCATATGAGACCGCCGCTGCGATCCGTGACGGTGCAAAGGAAGTCGATATGGTCATCAATGTCGGCGCGCTGCGCGGCGCGGAGTTTGAGACGGTGTATGAGGATATCAAAGCCGTCGTCGACGCCGCTGCGGGAAAAGCTCTCGTAAAGGTCATTATCGAGACCTGTCTGCTCACCGATGAACAAAAGGTCATTGCCTGCAAGCTTGCCAAGCAGGCCGGCGCAGATTACGTGAAGACCAGCACCGGATTCTCCACCGGCGGCGCAAAGGTCGAAGACATTCGCCTGATGCGGGAAACGGTCGGTACCGAAATGGGCGTCAAAGCAAGCGGCGGCGTTCGGACCAAGGCGGACGCCGAGGCTATGATCGCGGCAGGCGCTTCGCGTATCGGCGCAAGCTCATCGAAAAAGATCATCGAAGGATAATTCCGGCATACAAAAACCGCCCGCGTTACAATCGCGGGCGGTTCGCTTTTTGTCTCAGGCTTCGTAGAACATGACGTTTTGCGCGCGCAGGAAGTCCTTGATTACGTTGAGATGCGTATGAACGGCAAGATGCATGGTGCCGTGATCGACATAAGCTTCGCGGTTCTGAGCTTCCATCCTGATATCTGCACCGAGCAGCATCACGCCGATCCCCGACTGCATGCCGACGACGTGTCCGTTCCGATTAAACAGCGGCGATCCGTTCATTCCGACAGGACCCGCGTTGGTCGTTTCAACGCCGAACGTCCGTTCGCCGTCGGAAAGAAACCGTGTGATCATGCCGTCAAGAGCAAACAGCGAGGAACCGCTTTTCCCGACGTCGCTAAACTCTATGGTATCCGTATCCTGATTCATACGGAAATTCTTGAATTCAGGCATGGAAAAACCGATTCGGCAAACCGTCTGCCCCTGCTTCGGAGGCTCCTCGGCAAACGTGACATGTTCTTTGTACAGAAACTGATCGTCTGTGATGAAATGCAAAAGCGCCAGATCGTATTTCGGATGCGGCGTGCATTCCATCCGAATGTTCCCTTTTGCGCAGCCCATAAACGCATACCGGATCTGAATCAGCGAATCCTGCGTCAGATTCATGTCCTTTTCAAGACGCTTCAGTGCAAAGCGATAGCTTTCATCGTGCTTCAGTTCGGACCGTTTCTGCAAATAGGCGCGATAAAGCTGCTCGGCGTTTGCCGAAGCCTTCAGAATGGAGGATACGCGTTTTGAGGTGATCGCATAACCGAATTCATTGACAAAGAACAGCGTCGCGATGTCCGGCAGGATCGCGTTGTCTCCGAAGCGGCGGCGGATGATATGCATCGGACGGACCGATTCCTTTACAGAGTCAATTGCGTTCACAAACATTGTTTATCTCCTTTGATTCGATGGGTTTGCATTCGATGATGTTCAGTTCCGGCGTATTGAACACGCGCGGAAACGGTATCGTATTTCCGAGCCCGCGCGACACATGCAGAACAGATTTCCCCCGGCGGTAGAGCCCGCATGTAAAACGCGGGAAAAATCCCTGCTGCGGCGCATAGATCCCGATCCCGAATAGTCGGATCTGTCCGCCGTGCGCATGTCCGGAGAGGATCACGTCAGCGCCGGTGCCCGCATAGATCGGAAACATCTCCGGGCGGTGTGCCATCACGAGATTCAATCGTTCCGGTTGCAACATTGCGGCAAGCTGTTCGGGAGATGCATACTGCTTCAGCCCGATCAGTCTGCAATTGGAAAGATCATTGTATTCATCGCGAAGGACCGTCACGCCCATGTCCCTGATCGCTTCGATATACTGCTCCCCTGTTTCCCCGAGCGCGCATTCATGGTTGCCTTCCGCAAAATACACCGGCGCGATCCCGACTGCTTTTTGTACAAAAGCAAACGAATTGCCGTGCGCCTTTTTGCGATGACGGTCAAACAGGTCGCCTGTCATCAGAATCAGATCCGGATGCGCATCGGAAACGGCTTCTATGAGCTTTTGCTGATCGTTCCCGAACCGGTTGTTGTGCAAATCGCTGACCTGTACAACGGTGAACGGCTTTTTTATCTTGGCATGGCAGATCGTTTCGCGCCGTATGACAAATCTGCGGTTTTCGAGAAAGAAACCGAGATACAGAAGGAGCAGTATTCCGATGACGATAAGAGCCGGTATCATACGTCTGTACGCTCCGTCAGCTTTGCGATTATTCGGTCGTACTGAAAATGCGGTACGGTACAGGTGCTGCAATCCTTGATGCCGTTCGAGAGATACGTCGGATTGCCGCCGCAGTCCTCCATCCGATACAGCGGACAATAGCAGAACAGACAGTTGAAATGATCGGGATCGTTCGTCTTATGACACGGGAAATACTCGCAGGCGCGATTCTGCACAAAACCGCAGAACCGGCTTTCCGAAAGGCCGGCTTCCCATTCCTTTCGCGTGATCGTATAGGTGCACCGATCGATCATCTTGCCGTCGGACGACTTGGCCGAACAGCGGATCGTGCCGTCGTACCGGAATCCGCATTTCTGAATGACCCGCCTGGATCGTGCGTTATTTACTTTATGAAAGACACGGATCGCGTCAAGCTGCAATTCCGAGAATCCGAAACCGATCACGGCTTTTGCGGCCTCGGTCATAATGCCCTGCTCCCAGAAATCCGGATGCAGAACGTATCCGAGCTCGCGTACGGTGTCGACGCGCGTGAGATGCAGACCGATACTGCCGATCACACGACTTTCCGGTTTCAGCGTGATCGCCCATGTCTCGTTTTCTTTGATCGCAATCTCAAGATAGGCGCGTGAATCATCAATCGTTTTATGCGGTTCCCATCCCGCGGCAGGACCGACAAGAGGCGATTTCGCGTACTCGAACATTCCGGGCGCGTCTTCCGGCGTCCATGCGCGAAGGATGAGTCTTTCCGTTTCGATCGTTTTCATGCGTTCCCTTTCAGATCATCTTGCCGTCGATGGATCTGGTGATCGCTTTCGACATGCGCAGGATCAGCTCATGGTGATCCGTCAGCAGGTTGTAGACTGCGTCCTCGGAAAGGACGCCGCGTTTCAGATCTTCGGGCAGTTTGCTCGCTTCGTCGTCCTCATAGTCCTTCATCCAAAGCGTGCTGCCGTAGTAGTCGGACAGTTTTTTGAAATGCGAATGGATCGCCTCATAGCGTTCCAGCGCTTCCGACAATTCACGAACCGCCCGTTCGGATTCGTTGAGATATTGCTCCATCTTTTCGATTCTGTCGATCTGTTTCATATCTTTGCCTCCGTTCAATGTGATCCCTTGTAGCCGACCCCGTAGGTCGCTGTGTAGTAATCAACGCGTTTCGAATCGTCAAATACGCGCGGATAAAGATTCTCGTTCGGATCAATGCCCGCAAGACGGCAGACCGCGTCGTGACAGCGTTCCGTCAGGTCCCTCTCCCGTTCCTTCGGATTCAGCTCGGCGTTCGGGAAGATCGGTTCGCCGATACGGACCGTGAATAATGCAATCTGGCGAAAGATCTTTTTCCGGATCCATCCCGGCTCCCGGTACGAAAAGCCGAGCGGCAGAATCGGTTTGTTGCTGTCGCAGGCAATATGCGCTGCGCCGCGCTTGAACGGACGGATCGGCGCATAGTACTCCCACATGCTGCCTTCCGGATAGACGTGCAGCCAGCCGTGCCCGTTCTGCAGCAGATCGCGAATCACTTTCAGGTATGTTTTCGTCGCCGCAATGTTGGATTCCGGGATCGGGATGCCGCCGACCATGCGGATCAACGTTCCGTTCTCTCCGTTGATGTTCGCCGCCCACGAAAGCAGATTGGAACGGAACGGACGGATCGCGCGCATCACGGCGATATAGTCCCACATATGGACGTGATTTGCGATCGAAACAACGCCGTTTTTCAAAACATCGCGATGCTTTTTGATGTTCTGTCGTCCTTCGATCTTCAGGCCCATTCGGATCCTTGCAAGCGGAAAGACGATTGTGTTCAACAGCAGCCGTATGAGGCTCTGTTTGAATCGAAACGATCTGCTGCGGTCGATATACGGATACTCCGTATCGAACACGATCCCGCGGTCCTTGTGTACCTCCAGATAATGCCTGTCCGTTTCCATCGGGTACGGATACTTGTTTGTTTTCGGATCAAATGCCATTCTCCCTCATCCCCCGAATATTCATCCATTCCTGATCATCATTACTGCCGCCTCGACGTGGCTTACGTCAACATAGAGAGTTCAGAAAGAAACGATTGGCTTGGAAAGCGGAATTCACAGCTTGTATACTGCGGGGATTTCCTGATCTTCTTTCCAGAGCTCTTTCTTTTCTTCAAACCCAAACGACAGGTAAAGGTTTCTCGCCACCTCATTTTCCGGCTCATAAGACAGCCAGCAGCATTCGGCTTTTCCGCTCGGAGAAGTCTTTATAAAGTCGATGGCAAGCTTTAATGCTTCTTTTCCGTAGCCGTTGCCTTGATATCTCTTATCAATCATAAAACGCCAGATGTAATAGTAGTCCCTCGGCAAATCGTAATACTGCTCTGCCCATGGAACGTCGTAGGCGATCATCAGAAAACCGACGGGCTTTTTTTTGAGATAAATCCCAAATGTGTATACGGGTATCGCTTCTTCTGTCAAAGCAAAATAAGCGTCTATCATACTGTCACAGTTCGGGGCGACAAATTCCTTTTGTTCTTTTGAGACCTTAAGCTTCAACACGTCGTCAACCGTATCCCATGTAAGCTTTTCCAGGTGTAAATTATTCATGATGAATTCCCCCTTTTGTCCTTATCAATATTACCGTCTCGACGTGCCTTAGGTCAACAGCGTGAATAAAAATGCCGTTATCAACGCTGTTGTCACGACCGGCCTCGTAAAGCCTATGATGTCGACCGGTTTATATCTGTGTGTGATCATAGCAATACGCTGTCACCATATGCAGAGAAATGTTTGATCTTACCGTCGTGTACGATGTACGCCTCGCCTCTCAATTCCTCTATGCAGTCCTTTACCAGAATGTAGCTGCCGTCTGAAATGTAATAGAAAGTTTTTCCCATGCTGTCAGGAAGGACTATCTCATTGATATAATCGAACCCGTCGAGTGTTTTATCTTTCCAATAATTGTAATGCGGCAAGATCGTGGTCTTTGTAAGACCGAGTCCTGTCAGGAATCTTTTATACGCGGGATCGACCGCTTCGCCGTCCTCCTCTGGTGCGGCATAAACGGTTTCGGCGCAGTTCATGCTTCCGGCGCTGATCGCCCAAATGACACCGTCATAGGCTTTCAACAGATCAGCAAGCCCTATTCCTTTGAAAAAACGATTCTGCGACGGCGTGTGCCCGCCGCCGAGAATGATAAAATTCGCTTGCCGGATCAGCTCCTCTGCCTGTGAAGCGTTCCTGCCGTCCACACAGATAAAGCTCTCAAACTGAAATCCTGAGTACTCAAAGCCGTCTCTGATATCTTCAGAGAGCTCATCAAACCACGCGCCGTCTTCTTCATCGTCATAATCGTCGCAAAAATATAGCGCGCGGCACGGAACAGGAAACACTTTCTGCATTTCATCTATCAAATGGTTGTCAGGAATCATCTCGGCTTTATCTTCGCACCCCGTTCTGTCTCTGAACGTGTTGCCTGTCAAAAAAAGGATCATACATAACCTCCGTTTGCTTTACAGCTTCAATACTGCGACGATTTCGTCACCATCCATTTCGCCATTTTCAATAAAGCCTAAGGAACGGTATAACTCTCTTGCTGCCTCGTTCTCAGGCTCGTAAGAAAGGGAGCAATATTCAGCTTTTCCGCAGGGCCACGTTCTGATAAAGTCAAGAGCCAGTTTTATCGCTTCCCTGCCGTAACCGCGTCTTTGATATCGCTTGTCAATCATCAAACGCCAAAGGGAGTAATTGTTGACCAGTGACTTTGGCGCTTCAACGTCATCCCAGTTTTCATACAGCGCAGCCTCGTTAAAACCGATCATCAGGAATCCAACCGGTCTTTTGTCGTTATAGATTGCAAACGGAAACGCAGCTGTGGTCGAATCCCTAACACCGTAAGCTTGGACGATACTTACCCAGTTTGCAGCAACGAAGTGTTTCTGAGATTTGAACACCTTCAAATCAACAATTTCCCATATGTTAGTTGAATCGATTTTTTCCAAATGTATCATATTATTTTTCTCCATCATCAGTTTTTGTCATTAATACCACCGTCTCAACTGACTACAACCGAAGAAACAGGTCAACATATTCGAAGGCAGCAACTAAAATACGTACCTTGTACCATGCGAGAGCAATAATCCATCTGTCAATCTGATACACAGGATGATCGTGTTTTCATCGGAAAAATCATTATGTCCATTGTCGATCCATTCCGCAAAAACATCTCTTAGCTTTGCCGCTATATGCTTATTCTCTGGTTTTTCAAAATAACCCAGATTAATTCCTTTTCCATGTGCAGTAAACCATTCTCCAGTAACTGCTACAACAGGGTTATTGCGAATTTGCTGCATTTTGTTCGAAAGTGCGTAGGTAATAACATAAAAGCATTCATCCTCATAATATGCATTCACATAACGGACATATGGGATTCCATTTTCTTCTGTTGCTAAAGCGATCACGCTGTCTTTTCCAAAACGTTCTTTCATTATTTGTTCTGCTTCAATACTTAGTCTTTTCATGGCTGCTCTCCTATTCTTTTGTTTTTAGCGCTGTTTTATATAGCTCGCATCTTTCGGTTCATACGGTACGAAAATGAAGTCTTTCTTTTGGTGGTACAAGCAGCATACAGTTTCCACATGCTGCGTGTGCGGGAACATATCGACCGGCTGGACGTAACGAATCGTAAAACCGTACGTCGAAAGGATTTTCGCGTCACGCGCCAGCGTCGCCGGATTGCAGGACACATAGACGACGCGGTTGACGCCGCTTTCCGCGATCGCTGAAAGGACCTGCTCCTCGCACCCCTTTCGTGGCGGGTCGATCACGATCGCGTCGGGGCGCATACCTTTCTTAACCAAATCAGGAAGCACGTCCTCGGCAAGTCCGCAGAGAAAGTCCGCGTTGCTGATGCCGTTGCTTTCGGCGTTCTTTTTCGCATCCTCGATCGCTTCCGGAACGCATTCGATCCCGATGACCTTGCCCGCATGCTTTGCAATCGCAAGCGAGATCGTACCGATCCCGCAGTAAACGTCCGCGATGGTTTGATCCGGTTTGGGATCCAGCAAACGGATCGCGGTATCGTAAAGCTTCTTTGTCTGTTCCGGATTGACCTGCAGAAAGCTCTGCGGGCTGACGGCAAAGCGGAGACCGCCCTGCAGTTCCGTGATCTGCGGCTTGCCTTTTAGAAGCGTGAAACGATCACCGAAGAGGACATTCGTGTTCCGGTCGTTGCGGTTATGGTACAGCGACTCGACGTCGATCATTTTCACGAGCGGATCTTTTGCCGGAAGCTCGCCTTTCGTTACAACGGCGACCATGCGTTCGCCTGTCGAAGCAATACGAATCACGCAAGCCCGAAGACACCCCTTCCCCGTCGTTTCGTCATAGACGCGTACGTGGTTGCGGTTTGCCCATTCGGTCACGGTCCTTGCAAGCGCCGTGATACGCGTATCCTCGATCGGACAGTCAAAGAGCGGGATCAGACGGTGACTCCGCTCGGCGTAGAATCCGAACGCGGCGGAACCGTCGACAAAGTCGATCGGAAAGCTGCCTTTGTTGCGATAGCGCCACGGATTGTCCATACCGATCGCCGGCCGCACTTCAACGCCCGTAAACCCGCCGAGGCGTTCGAGACAGTCCTTTACGATCTGCGTTTTGGTCTTGAGCTGTTCCGCATAGTCCATGTGCATCAACGCGCAGCCGCCGCATTTTTCATAGGCTTCACACATCGGCGTGACGCGATGCACGGATGCGGTCAGAAGATCAACGATCTTTGCGACGCAGTATTTCTTCTCGACCTTGATGATATGCGCTTTTACAGTCTCTCCGGGCAGCGCAAACGGAACGAAGAACGCCACGCCGTCGCATCGTGCGACGCCCTGTCCTTCGCTTGTTACGCCCGTGATTTCAAGCGTCAGCTCCTGATTCTTTTGAAACGGATTGACCTGTTTCATTTCAGCACCACGTTCTCCTCGCCAAACTCGGCTTTCAGCGCTCGTAAGAGCGAATCGCTCGGATTGACCGCCCAATCCTTCGGCGCGCCTTTGGCGATCTTCTTTGCCGTATCAAAGAGCACCAGATTCGTGCTCCCCGGATAGGAATGCGTGATCAGTCGGACGCGCTTCTGCTGCTCTGCATTGAGATACGGAAGCCGAATGTAAAGCGTCTGCATCGCATCTTTGAGCGAGCTTAACGAATCGACCAGAATTGAATTGGCGCGATCCTCACGGATCGAGATGCGGCCGGTGATTTCCACAATGTTTTCATCAAAAAACTGCGCAGAGCAGGCCTGCAGCGCTCTCGGGAACAGCATCAGTTCGACCGTGCCGGAATGTCCCTCGAGATTCCCGAGTCCGATAAGCCCGCTGCCGCTCTTGGTCGGACGCTGCTTGCAGTTTGTGAGCATGCCGCCGACCGTCACGAGCATTTCATCTTTGATTTCCCCGCTCCCGTCCGCTTCGGAAAGCTGCTGCACGGTAAACGGAAGGCGTTCCAATGCGCCGACGAAAGAATCCAGCGGATGTCCGGACAGATACAGCCCTGTCGCTTCCCGTTCCTTTGCGAGCAGAGCGGAATGCGTCATCTCGGGCATATTCGGAATGGCAAATGTCGACTGCATGGATATATCGCTGCCAAGGTCCAGATCAAACAGTGAAAGCTGACCGGATTCGCGCGTCTTCTGTGCGCGCTGCGCCGCGTCGAGCGCCTGTGCGTAGACGGCAAGCAGACTGCTGCGCGTATAACCCATTTCATCGAAACAACCGGCGGCGATCAGTCCTTCGAGCATTCGCTTGTTGAGCCCGTGGGTTCGGTTCACAAAGTCCTCAAAGCTTTGGAACAGACCGTGTTCTTTGCGGTCCTGCACAACGTCGCGCATGACGTTTTCGGAAACGTTGCGAACGGAAGACAGCCCGAAACGGATCGCATTGTTTTCGACATGAAACAGCGCCATGGACTTGTTCACGTCCGGCGGAAGGATTCTGATCCCGAGCTTTCGTGCCGAATACACATAAGCGGCGACACTGTCGGTATTCTGCCGATAGCCGTTGATCGTTGCGGCAAAGAGTTCGGTCGGATAATAGCGTTTCAGATATGCCGTGCGATACGCAACGACTGCGTAGCATGCCGCATGCGCTTTGTTGAACGCATAGGACGCGAAGTCCATCATCTCGTCAAAGATATGGTTCGCGACGTCCTCCGGTACGCCGCGCTTGATCGCGCCGTCAACGCCTTCCGTGCCATACACGAAGAACGTGCGTTCCTTTGCCATGACGTCGTGCTTTTTCTTTGACATGGCGCGGCGGACAAGGTCGCTGCGCCCGTAGCTGTAGCCCGCGAGCGAACGTACGATCTCCATGACCTGCTCCTGATAGACCATACAGCCGTAGGTGTTCTTCAGGATCGGCTCCATCAGCGGATGCGCATATTCGATGTTGCCCTCGTGCTTGCCGCGAATGTAGCGCGGAATCTGCTCCATGGGACCGGGACGGTACAGCGAAATGCCTGCGATCAGGTCCTCAAAACAGTCGGGGCGCAGCTGCATCATGAACTGCCGCATGCCGCCGGATTCCAACTGGAACACGGCGTCCGTGTCGCCTGCCGAAATCATTTCCCAAACGCCGGGATCGTCGAAATCGTTCTTGGAAAAATCCGGGACCGGCTTCCCTTCCTGCCGGATGAAGTTCAAGGCGTCGCGGATGATCGTCAGCGTTCTGAGACCGAGAAAGTCCATCTTGAGCAGTCCGAGCTCTTCCAGCGTCGTCATCGGGAACTGCGTGGTCAGCGCGCCTTCGTTGCTGATCAGCGGTACGACCGTATTCAGCGGAACGCCGGAGATCACGACGCCGGCAGCGTGCGTGGAACTGTGGCGCGGAAGTCCTTCGAGTTTCATGGACAGGTCCAGCACGTGACGCATGGTCTCATCGTTGTCATACAGCGCCTTGAGCTCCGTGTTCATCTGAATCGCTTCGGGCAGGGTGATCTTCAGCACATTCGGGATCAGCTTCGCGAGCTTGTCCGCGTCGGCGTACGGCACACGCAAAACGCGCGCGACGTCGCGTACGACGGCTTTTGCCGCCATCGTTCCGAAGGTGATGATCTGCGCGACGTGCCCTTCGCCGTATTTTTCGCCGACGTAGTCAATGACTTCCTGTCGGCGTTCATAGCAGAAATCGACGTCGAAATCCGGCATGGAAACGCGTTCCGGATTCAGGAATCGTTCAAAGAGCAGATTATATTTCAGCGGATCGACGTCGGTGATATCGAGGAAATACGCGGCAAGCGAAGCCGCTCCGCTGCCTCTGCCGGGACCGACCATGATGTCGTGCGTCTTGGCGTAATGAATGAAATCCCAGACGATCAGATAATAATCGACGAATCCCATCTTTTCGATGACGGAGAGCTCATACTCGAGCCGGTCATGCGCTTCCCTGCCTGCGTTCGGCATCTTGCGCTGCATGCCTTCCGCGCAGAGCTTGCGCAGGAATACGTCGTTATCCATCCCGTCCGGCGCAGTGAAATGCGGCAGTCTGCGAACGCCGAATTGAATCTCGACGCTGCATTTATCCGCGATCTCGTTGGTCGTGTCGAGCGCTTCCGGATCGTCCGGCAGCGCTTCCGTCATTTCGTCATAGGATTTCAGATAAAACTCGGCGGTTTCCATCCGCATCCGATCCGTTTCGTCAACGAAACGCTGCGTCTGAATGCACAAAAGAACGTCCTGCGCGTCGGCGTCGTCCTTTTTGACATAGTGAATGTCGTTGGTGGCAACCGTTTTGATGCCGAGCGTTTTCGCGAGTATACGCAGCTTCGGAAGGACCTCCTGCTGCTCCGGGATGCCGTGGTTCTGCAGCTCAATGTAGAAATCCTCGCCGAAAGTCTCTTTGAGCATTCGCGCGATCTCATATGCGCGCTCGTCCTGCCCGCGTAAAAACGCCTGCGGAATATCGCCCGCAAGGCATGCGGAAAGGCAGATCAGTCCTTCGTGATGTTCTCGCAGCAGATCATAGTCGATCCGAGGTTTATAGTAGAAGCCGTGAATGAACGCCTCGGAGGAAAGCAGCATCAGATTCCGGTATCCGATCTGATTCTTGGCAAGAAGGATCAGATGCGCGGAATCCCGGTCCTTTGCGTCCTGCGCGTCGTATTTCCCTTTGGCGACATAGGTTTCCATGCCGAGGATCGGTTTGATCCCTTCCGCCTGACAGGCACGGTAAAAGTCGATCACGCCGTACATCACGCCGTGGTCCGTGATGGCAATTGCAGTCTGTCCGAGTTCCTTTGCGCGCTTCACAAGCTCCGGAATGCGCGAAGCGCCGTCGAGCAGACTGTATTGGGTATGGACATGCAGATGAACAAACGGTTTCACGGTGCCTCCAAATTACGCAAGAGATACACATTTCGATATATTATAGCACAGTATAAAACAAATACGCAACAAAAAGAACGGCATTACGCCGTTCCGGAAAGTCATGTTCAGTTCAGCAATTCGGAAACCAGATCCTCCATGGAATACAGACCGTTTTCCTTCGTCGTCAGGTACTGTGCCGCGCGCAGCGCACCGACGGCAAACACGCGTTTGGAATAGGCTTCGTGGCGGATGGAAATCTCTTCGTCCTGTCCGAGAAACCGAACCTCATGCTGACCGACGATCGTTCCGCCGCGAATGCTGTGGAATCCGATCTCTCCGGGTGCTCTTCTGCGGTCCTTCTCGCTGCGCCCGTAAACGTATGGATGCGCAATTCCGTCCGCTTCGCGGATCGCGTCGGCAAGCATCAGCGCAGTTCCGCTCGGCGCGTCCTTTTTGCGGTTGTGATGCGTTTCGACGATCTCGATGTCAAAAGCGTCGCCGAGCGTCTGTCGCGCCTGTTTCAAAAGCACGCGCATCAGATTGATCCCGAGCGACATATTGCCGGAACGGAAGATCGGGATTTCCCGGCTTGCTTCGGAAATCCGGGCGATCAGTTCGTCGGAAAGCGCCGTCGTACAGATCACGGCGGGGATATGCCGATCCACACAATACGCCAGGATCTCCTCCGTTGCCTTCGGAACGGAAAAGTCGATCACGACGTCGATCGGTTCTTTTACATCGAAAGCCGAAGCATAGATCGGAAACGGGAACTCCGTTTTGCAGAACGGATCGACCCCGCATGCGATTTCAAATTCTCCGGCGGAATCGGCAATTGCGTTTACAAGCGCATGTCCCATCTGTCCGCCGATCCCGTTTATCAGCAATCGTTTCACGCCGTTCTCCTCACAGCATTCCGTATTCGCGAAGGGTGTTTTCCATCAGCTCATAATGCTCCAGCGAAGGCTTGACGAGCGGCAGACGGACCTCCGGATCGCAGAGCTTCAAAAGTCCCATCATGGTTTTGATCGGGATCGGATTGACCTCGCAGAATGCCGCCTGCTGCAGCGGCAGAAGCGCAAGCTGCAGCCGTCTTGCTTCTTCCGTGTCGCCCTCTTCATACGCCTTGCACATCATATGCATCGCTTCCGGATGGATGTTTGCGATCGTGGAAATCACGCCCTTGCCGCCGATCGAAAGGATCGGAACGACCTGATCGTCGTTGCCGGAGTAGATATCGCATTCGGGACAGATCGCCGCAAGCTGCGTGATCTGGCTGATATCTCCGCTGGCTTCCTTGATGCCCACGATGTTTTCGCAGGAACGCACAAGCTTTTTTACCGTTTCGGGTTTGATGTTCAACCCCGTACGGGAAGGTACATTATAGAGGATGATCGGAAGCCGGACCTGCTCCGCGATCGAGCTGTAATGCGCAAGAAGCCCTTCCTGCGTGGTCTTGTTATAAAACGGCGTTACGATCAGCAGTCCGTCCGCGCCGACCGCTTCCGCAAAACGGCTCTTCTGAATGGCGTCCTCGGTGTTGTTGCTGCCGGTTCCGACAATGACAGGAATTCGGTTGGAAACGCGTTCCACCACGAAGCGGATGACCTCTTCCCGCTCATCCTGCATCAGCGTTGCCGCCTCCCCCGTTGTGCCGAGCGCAACGATCGCGTCCGTGCCGGAAGCGATCTGCAGCTCGATCAGTCTGGTCATCGCGGTATAATCGACTGCGCCGTCGTGGAACGGTGTGATCAGTGCAACGGCTGATCCTGTAAATAGACTCATTTTTTCTCCCCCTTTATCAAAAGCTCCATGATCTGCACCGCATTCAGCGCGGCGCCTTTGCGGATGTTGTCCGCAACGCACCAGAAATTCAATCCGTTTTCCACGGACGTGTCGCGGCGGATCCGACCGACATAAACGGGATCGGTCCCTGCCGCTTCGATCGGCATCGGATAGACATTGTTCTTCGGATCATCCCGAACGACAAGCCCCTCGGTATTTTCAAACAGGCGATAGACTTCATCGAGCGTGAATGGCTGATCGAATTCAACGTTGATGCTTTCGCTGTGCCCGTGATACACCGGGACGCGTACGCAGGTTGCCGAGATGCGAAGATCGGGTCGGGACAGGATCTTTTTTGTTTCGTCGATCATCTTCTGCTCTTCCTTTGTGTTCCCGTTGTCCAGAAAGACGTCGATATGCGGGATGCAGTTGCCTGCGATCGGATGCGGAAACTTTTTCGGAAGCGCGCCGCAGAGGCCGTCCTCAAGATCCTGATACCCCTTCTGCCCCGCGCCGGATACCGCCTGATACGTCGAATACACGATCCGTTTGATGTGAAACGCGTCGTCAAGCACCTTCAGCGGAACTACCGCCTGAATGGTCGAGCAGTTCGGATTCGCCACAATGCCCTTCGGAATGCTTTGAAGCGCTTCGGGATTCACCTCCGGAACGACAAGCGGCACCTCCGGATCCATGCGCCATTGACTGGAATTATCAATGACGATCGCGCCGGACGCTGCGGCAAGCGGCGCAAACTTTGCGCTGATCGCACCGCCGGCGGAAAACAGCGCATATGTAAAACCTTTGTTCCGGAAGCTGTCTTCTTTCAGTTCGGATACCGTGAATTCTGTACCCATAAACGGAAGCTCGGTCCCTGCGCTTTTGGCAGATGCAAAAAGCTCATATTCAGCTTTAATGCCGTGTTCTTCGAGAACCGTCAAAAACATTCTCCCGACCATTCCGGTTGCGCCGACAACGGCAATTCTGCAATTCTTCATAACGAATCGCTCCTCCTGTCTGTTCTTAAAAAGTATATCATTCGTCTTCTTAATTGTCAATTCGGCAGCCAGTCCGACAATGCAATGCTTTTATGGGAAAAAGAATAGGCGATGCTCTCCGCAAGATACGGCATCGCAGCCTTTGCCTGTTTGAGCGTGTTTGCGTTATGTCCGACTTCGATGAGAATGCAGTTCGGCGCAACATGCTGGTTGTATCGTCCCGTCTTCGTGTGGACCGGTCTGCAAAGCTTCCCGTCGATCGTATTCAGATAATCCGTGATTCGTTCGGCAAAGGTGATATTGGAAGCATAATACGGCTTGTCATCATATTTCTCGCCCTTTCCGACAACAAGCATCAGCCTTGCCGTTTCCGTTCCGTTGATCGTGAGATAATCACAGGGAGCCGTATCGGACATATATGCGTCGCGATGCAGATCAATAAACAGAACGATCGAGGGGTATTCCTCATGATATCGCTGCATGGTCACAAGACTGCGCTCATAAGCCGTGGAAAGTTTGGGCGGCTCGTGATCGGTCGTGTCGTGGATCACCTGAAACCCGTAATCGCGTTCAATGATATCCTTCAGCACTTCCCCGACTGCCACGATATTTTTTGTCGGATCCTTCGTGCGCCATTTGCCATTCTCCCTGTATGGATCCTCCGCCGTTTGTGTGTACGCTTCCGTTGTATGCGTATGATAGATCAGGATCGTGGGCTTGTCCGAACGCAGCGAATGGATTGCGGGAATCTTCGATGTTTTGCATGTCGTTTGGATTTTCGGCGGTTGATCAGGCTGTGTCGTCTGCGTCTGTACGGCAAAAACGAACGCTGCCGCCGTTTGTTCTGTTTTCCTTTGGCTTGTTCTCAAAATCAGACACAGGTATAAGCCGAACAGGATCACGATGATCCATGCGGACGCCAACAGAAGCCAGCTCAAAGCCGTAGGTTCCGTTCTGATGGTTGTTTTCTTTTTATGACAATGATATGGGCTGTGATAACGCTTCATTCCGCACCTCCGCTAAAACGTATGCGAAGGTACAGGTATTTATCTCAGTAATTTTTCGAGGCTGTCATACCGATCTCCGAACAGCATCAGATTGATGGCGTCGGAAAGCACGCGCGAAAGGTCCTTTACCATCGCGTCGACGTCCTTCGGCGTAACGATCAGATCCGCCCATTTGGGATTCATATGAAAATCCGTACAGTTTTCACGCACAATGGTTTCAGCGCTTACGACGGTCGGAACGCCGACGGCAATCACCGGCACGTTCAGCAGCTCGCGCGTCAGCATCGTCCGGAAATTGCCGACTCCGGCGCCCGGCGCGATTCCGCTGTCGTTGCATTGGATCACGCATCCGATGTGCTCTGTGCTTGCCGCGGCAAGCGAATCGATCAGGATCACCACATCCGGTTTGATCCGTTCCGTCAGCGCGGAAACGACTTCCGCCGTTTCCATTCCCGTAATGCCGAGCACGTTCGCGCAGAAAGCAGAAGTGATCGGCGTGCCTTCCGGCAGTACATCCTGCATATGCATGTGTATGTGACGTGTCACAAGAACATATTCCGCCGTCTTTGTTCCGAGGGAATCTGCGGTCACATATCGGTTCCCGAGCCCGACGATCATGGCGTTTTGTGCGGATTTCACCATTGCATGCAATTCATTTGAAAGCATTTGCGCGATCGTCCTGCGGCGATCGCGATCCGTAAAATCGTCGAGCCCGGCTTTGATGGTGACATATCGACCGATCGGTTTATCAAGGCGCTCCGCCGCTGCCTGCTCCAGCACATCGATCCTGGTAATGAGAATCCCGTCGCTTCGTTCCGTTTCCTCCCGTATGCCGTCGAGCTGTCGTACGGCTGTTTTTGATTCCATAGCAAGATCGGTGCGCATACAATCCTCCGATAAAAAAAGACTCGGTCGATTGACCGAGTTTAGTTTGCGCAGTGATCAGAGCATAATACAGATCATTCCGCTGCATCCGTCATTTGCGATCTTCTGCAGCGCGCCGTGGAGCTTCATTTGTACCTGTTCGTTCATGTTTGTTCCCTTTCCCTGCATACCGTCCGATATCAGTTCAAATAACGACTTGCCGAACAGATTCGTTTGCAGATAGTCCTCCCCTGCGCCGCTCTCGTTCAGATATGCCATCAGGTCCTTGCTCTGCTGTTCCGTGCCGATCAAAGGCTCGATGTCGTTTTCGATATCCACGCGAATGAGATGCAGTCCGCTTGCCTTCGCATGCAGCCGCACGCCGTATTTGGATCCGTTGCGGAACAGCTCCGGTTCCGAGATCTCTATCTTATCGGGATCGGGCTCAACAATGCCGTATCCCGTCTGCATGGCTTTATCCAGAGCAAAAGACAACCGATCATACGCTTTTTTCGCCGTTACAAATCCGTTCACGGCACTCATCAGTTCATAATCGTTGCGGATCATCATGCCGCAGGCGTCGCTCAGGATCGAATAGAACACGCCTTCCTTCAGATGCAGGATGATGCCCGCCCTGCCTGTTCCGAGATCGGTTCTCTGCACATCGGCGGACTGGAACAGCTCCATACCCGAAAATGCATCGGTGATCTTCTGCACATCACGGACGCTGTGCACATCACGCACGCACACGGAAAGCGTTTCGATCATCTGCTTCAGGACGGGATGATCTGCATTCAGCGCACGCAGGAAGGACGGACCGTTCAGCTCGATCATCTTCAGCGGGAATGCATACAGGATTTCCGTCAGCAGATTGGTGAGAACCCGCTCCGACAAATGCAGCAGGTCCACAACGAGCGGTTTGATCTGATACCGTGATTCAATGTCCTCGGCCGCATGCAGCGCAGGATCTCCGTTCGGGTCGGCGGTGTTCAGCAGGATCACAAAAGGTTTTCCCGTCTCAAGTACCGCCGACATACATTTTTGTTCCGCTTCCAGATAGTTTTCCCGAGGGATATCGGTTATGGTGCCGTCGGTCAGAACGACGATCCCAACGGTGGCATGATCCGTAATCACTTTGCGCGTACCGATCTCCGCAGCCTGCTCAAACGGAATCTCTTCGTCAAACCACGGCGTATTGACCATGCGCGGCACGCCGTCTTCCTCCGAACCGATTGCGCCCGGAACCAGAAAGCCGACACAGTCGACAAGCCGCATGCGAGCGGTTGCCGTTTCGTCAAGCCGCACCTCCGCCGCTTCGTTCGGAATGAATGTCGGCTGCGTCGTCATGACGGTTTTTCCGCTGCCGCTTTGCGGCAGCTCGTCAATGAGACGCTGGCGCTGAAACTCATTTTCCATATTCGGAACCATCAGAAGCTCTGCAAAGCGCTTGATGAATGTCGATTTACCCGTGCGAACAGGTCCGATCACGCCGAAATAGATATCGCCCTGTGTCCGCTCCATCATATCCCGATAAAGAGCTGTTCTGTCCATAGAAACCTCCCGATTTTCCTTTTGGTTTACCTTATGCGCATAGATTTCGTCATATTCTTGTTTCTCCGATATGGACAAAACAGAACGAAACATGTAAAATCATATTATGGATAAGATTAAACGCTTTGCGCGGTACTATAAACCGCATCTCGGATTATTCCTGCTGGACATCGGCTGCGCCACGCTTGTCGCTGCAGTCGACGTTGCGTTTCCCCTGCTGACAAACTATCTCCTGAAAAAGCTGTTTCCCGCAATCGAACAAACGGGGTCTTCGCATTTGATTACGCTCTTTGCGATTATGATCGGAGCGATCTTCGCCGCGTACCTGATTCGGGCAGCCATGATGTATATCGTCAATTATTGGGGACACCTGTTCGGTGTCCGTGTGGAAGCCGATATGCGCCGCGATATCTTTTCGCACATCCAGACGCTGCCGTTCAGTTTCTATGACAAGATCCGTACCGGCAAGCTCCTTTCCCGCGCGACGACCGACCTGTTTGAAATCTCAGAGCTTGCGCACCACGGTCCCGAAGACCTTCTGATCTCTTCGCTCACCGTCATCGGCGCGTTTATCGCCATGTTCTGTATCGAATGGCGAATCGCGCTTGCCATGCTTCTCATCATGCCGTTCTGTATCTGGTTTGTAATGAAGGCGCGGTTTTCGATGAAATCAACCAGCAAATCGGTCAAGGAACAGACCGCCAATATCAACGCCGGAATCGAATCCTCCATCTCCGGCGCGCGTGTTGCAAAGGCGTTTGCGAACGAAAACTACGAGATCGCAAAGTTCGAGGAAGGCAACAATCAGTTCCTGCACGCAAAGGACCGGTTCTATAAAGCGATGGCGGTTTTCAACAGCGGAACGGAATTCTTTATCGCGCTGTTCAATATCGTCGTCCTGCTTGTAGGCGGCATCCTGATCGTCAATAAAGCCGATTTCAACTCCCTGACATTCATTACCTTCATGCTCTATGTTTCAGCGTTTACATCGCCTCTGAAGCGTTTTGCAAGCTTCTTCGAGCAGTACATGATGGGTATGGCGGGCTTTACGAGATTCCTCGAGATCCTTGACACGAAAAGCGAGATCGTCGACCGCGAAGATGCGGTCGACGTGAAGCATCTTGACGGAAAGATCGAGTTCTGTGACGTCGGATTCAGCTACGGGAACGGGCGCGACGTTCTATCGCATGTCGATCTGACGGTCGAACCCGGCAAAAAGCTCGCGCTGGTCGGTCCGTCCGGCGGCGGCAAAACCACCATGTGTCATCTTTTAATGCGGTTTTATGACGTTAAGGAAGGCGAAATCAAGGTGGACGGCGTCGACGTTCGCGACTATACACAGGAGTCGCTGCGCCGCAACATCGGCATTGTGCAGCAGGACGTCTTCCTGTTTGCCGGTTCGATCCTCGAAAACATCCGATACGGCCGTCTCGACGCCACCGACGAAGAGGTTGTGCAGGCGGCGATCCGCGCGCATATCCATGAGGAGATCATGCGCTTCCCCGATCAGTATCAGACCGAGGTCGGAGAGCGCGGCGTGAAGCTCTCCGGCGGGCAGAAACAGCGTATCTCGATCGCGCGGCTGTTCCTTAAAAATCCTCCGATCCTGATCCTCGATGAAGCGACGTCTGCGCTCGATACCGTCACGGAATACGATATTCAGAAGAGCTTTGACGCGCTTTCCGAAGGACGCACGACGCTGATCATCGCGCACCGTCTGTCAACCGTGCGCAATGCCGATGAGATCGTCGTGATCGATAAGCTCGGCATTCGCGAACGCGGTTCGCACGACGAGCTTGTCGAAAAGAACGGTCTTTACGCAAGCTTCTACAAGACGGCGTTAAAGGATTGAATCAGTTTGCAAAAAAAAGACGCCTCCGATTGAGAGGCGCCTTTTTTACTGTAAAAGAAATTATGCTTCGGTCGTTTCTTCTTTTTCTTCTTCCTTCTCTTCGCCGATCAGTTCTTCATAGAACGCAGCATGGACAATACCCATGAACAGCGGAAGCAGAACACCGACGCAGATCATCAAAAGAACCATGATGATCAGGAACAAAACGCCGACATACTTGATCATGCCGAGACCGAACAGGATCGCGATCGCAACGAAGATCATTGCATATACGACAAGATCTGCAAGGAACATCTGTCCTTTGAAGCCCTTGGTCTTTTCGATGGAAAGCTCCCTAGCCTTAACAGCGTTGAGCTCCGGCTTCTTGACAAGGATGTACGGAACGAGCGCATATTCATATCCCTTGATGATCGCAAAGATCGGTCCGACGATCGGAATCAGGCTCCACAGGAAAATCCAGAGGAACGACCAACCCATGCCGGCAAGAACGCGCTTGATAGTCGCCCAGTCCTTCATTGTGGAGAACAGTTCATAGCAATAGACCTGCTCTCTGTGATACCCTTTCAGGAAGATCGCAGCGAGCGCAACCGTAAACAACCACGGAATCGCAATCGCAAATGCCGGGACGGCAATTCCCGCCAGCGAGACAAAGATACCGGTCAGAAGCGAGCCGAGCAGCGAAATGCCCCAAAGCCTGAACGGCTTCTCCATCAAAGCGCCGAATGCCTTCATGTAGATCCGCCAGAACAGAGGACCGCTCGGTTCCTTGACCTGTTTCGTTGTTTCAACCGCAGGAACCTCAGCTGTCGGTTTGCCGCAGTTCGGGCAGAAGGACGTTCCGTCCTCCAATTGTGTTCCGCAATGTCTGCAAAATGCCATATAAATACCCCCTAACCTATTTCTGCCTTTCAGCTTTATATATTATAATACGACTGATTCCGAATTGCAATGATAATTTCGCATCATCTGAAATCTGTCGTATGATAATCCGGATCAGACCTTTTTTTCATCGAAATCGATGAGGATGGAACTGCGTTTCGGGATCAGCTTGCGAAGCCTCACGCCCGCCGCGTTGAACATGCGCTTTGAAGCGCGGTTCATCGGCGTGTTGTTGTATTTATCGGACAGATAAACGACCTCCTTAATGCCGCACTGAATGATCGCCTTTGCGCATTCGTTGCACGGGAAAAGCGCGACATAGATCCGGCATCCCTGCAGGGACGCGCCGTCGTTGTTCAGGATCGCATTGAGCTCCGCGTGGCAGACATACGGATATTTCGTGTCGTACGGATCGCCTTCGCGGTCCCACGGGAACTCGTCGTCGCTGCAGCCGATCGGAAAACCGTTGTAGCCGACCGACATGATCTTGTTGTTTTCATTGACGATGCATGCGCCGACCTGTGTGCTCGGGTCCTTGCTGCGGTATGAGGACAGCAGCGAAACGCCCATAAAGTATTCGTCCCAGGAAAGATAATCTGTGCGTTTGTTCATTGTGATCCCCCTTATACAGTTTCGATGGTCTCCGGCACTTCGAGCGGAAGCGACGGCAATTCGCTCAGATTGTGCAATCCGAACTTATGCAGGAATGTGTCGGTCGTGGCATAGAGCATCGGTTTTCCGATCACGTCCTTTCTGCCGACAGCGGCGATCAGCCCGAGCTTTTGAAGCTGACTCACCGCGTATTCGCAGCGGACGCCGCGGACAGCTTCGATCTCGGCACGGGTGACCGGCTGTTTATACGCAATGACCGCAAGCGTTTCCATGATCGACTGCGAAACGCTCTTTTTCTGTTCGGGCTGCAGCAGTGCCTCAACATATTCGATATATGCGCGATTGGAAACAAGCTGTGCGGTATCATCCGTCGTCATCAGGGTGATGCCGCGTCCCTGCTCCTGATAGGTCATCTCCATCTCATAGAGCAGCGCTCTGACCGACGCTTCGTCCTGTTCCAGTACGCGCGCAATCTCCGAAATCAATACAGGTTCCCCTGCCACAAACAGCAAGCATTCCACGATTGCAGCTTTTCTGTTTTCCATCAATCTTCAACCTCATCCATATAAATCATATCGCCGTCGTTATCCGAAAGCTCTTTTGCGCGGATATAGATCGGCGCAAACGTCGCGCCCTGCGTGATATGCACCTCTCCGTGCGCAAGCATCTCCAGCAGTGCCATGAACGTCACGATCTTTTCCATGCGAGAGCTTGCGTCGGTAAACAGATCGGTAAACCGAACGCGCCCCTCCTTCAGCTTCGACCTCAGATGAACGACGCGATCGCGTACCGTGAACGAATCGGGACGAACGTTCTGCGTTTTGTCCTGCTTCTCCGAAGTATCGTCCTCGCGGTTCAGAACATCCAGAAACGCGCTGTACAGCGAATCGAGCGTGGCGTTCTGCAGCTCAAATTTCTGCGGCGGAAGCACAATATCTTCGGGCAGTCTTGCAACCGACTTCTTGGCTTCTTCGAATCGTTCGTGAAGCGTCTCGCTTGCCTGTTTGAACGCCTTGTATTCGCGCAGCTGGCGAAGCAGGGCTTCCTTCGGATCCTCTTCCTCCTCGTCTTCCGCGGGCGGTCTCGGGAGCAGGCTCCTGGATTTGATCAGCAAAAGCTGCGCCGCAACCGTCAGAAACGAGCTTGCTCGATCCATATCGAGTTCCGAGAGATCGTCCATGTATGCAAGATACTGCGCCGTGATCTCGGAAACAAAGATGTCCTCAATATTGATCTCCGCCTTGTCGATCAGGTGCAGCAGCAGATCGAGCGGACCTTCAAATTGTGTGAGCGATACGCGATACTCTTCCATGACATCAACCAAAACTCAAAGCAAGCTCGCCGAGCTTTCCAATATACCAGTTGGTAAGTTCGGAAGCCGGATGGAAGTTGATAACGCGGAACAGCACCAGTATTCCGATCAGAATGAACTGACCGTATCTGCGCAGAAACAGAAGCACATTCATCGGGATGCGCCTTGCAAACAACAGCTCAAAGATATGATACCCATCGAGCGGATAGAACGGAAGCAGATTGAACAGCATCAGGATGATATTCAGGCTGATCCCGTACATCACGATCTCGATCAAAAGACCGTTCTCGAGCCAGGAATAGGAACCGAGCAGATACATACGGATCAGCGGAATAAACGCGATCGAGAACAGGATCGCAAGCAGCAGATTCATCGTCACGCCCGCAAGGGAAACAATCGCTTCTCCTCTTTTATAATTCCGATAGTTGCGCGGATTGACCGGAACCGGTTTTGCCCAGCCGAAGCCGACGAGCAGGATCATCAGAAACCCGATCGGATCGATATGCTTCAGCGGATTCAGCGTCATTCTGCCGAGATTTTTGGCGGTGTCGTCCCCGCATTTGTGCGCGGCGAACGCATGCCCCCATTCATGCAGTGTCAGGCTCAGAAGCATGACGGGAATCAGGCATGCAAGTGTTTTCAGGAATTCGAGCGGATCGCTCATAAGCGTTTCAAAGTTTAACAAAATCATAGAAACAGTATAAACGAAACAGCGGGGTTTTGCAAGTGCAATTCGTAAGATGCAGCGATACGAAAAGGGGCTGTTGACAGCCCCTTCAAATCATTGGATGATGTTACTTAACGGTGAGCTTTACGGCCTTGCTGTTGACGCTGCCGATGTCGTTCTTCACCACGCACCGGTACAGCCAGCCGTTGTTCTTCTTCGCGGCCTTCAGAGACAGCGTTGCGCTCGTCTTGCCGCTCAGCTTCGTCCACGTCTTGCCGCCGTTCTTCGAGTACTGCCACTGGTACTTGAGTCCCACGCCAGCCGCCGCGACTGTGAACTTGACCGTCTTGCCGCTCTTGACGGTTACCGCCTTCGGCTGTGTCAGGATCCGCGGCTTCACGCCGGAAACCGTCATCTTCACGGCGCTCGACGTGACGCTGCCCTTGGTGTTCTTGACCACGCAGCGGTACATTGTGCCGTTGTTCGCCGCGCTTGCCGTTACATTGACGCTCGCCTTTGTCTTGCCGCACCACTTAACCCATTTCGCGCCGTTGTCCTTCGAGTAGTACCACTGGTACTTGAGCCCGGTGCCCGCGGCGACCACCTTGAACGTTGCGGTTTCGCCGACCGCGACCGTCGTCTTCTTCGGCTGTGCCGTGATCCGCGGCTTCACGCCCGAGACCGTCAGCTTCGCGCTCTTTGACGTGCTCCTGTAATCGCCCTTTGTGATCTCGCAGCGGTACAGGTTGCCGTTGGTCTTTGCGCTTGCCGCAACGGACACGCTCGCGCTCGTCTTGCCGCTCCACTTGGTCCACTTCGCGCCGTTGTTCGTGGAATAATACCACTGGTACTTGACGCCCTTTCCGAGCGCGGCGACGGTGAACTTCGCCGTCTTGCCGTTTGCGACTGTCTGCGCCTTCGGCTGCGTCTTGATCTCCGTCGGCGAGCAGATCTCGAACGTGCCGTACAGGACTCCGGAGAATCCGTCTTTCATCGTTACGGTGATCAGAGCCGTTCCAATCTCGACGTTGTTTGTATATACGTAGTCATAGTATCTCGGATTGACGACATATCCGTCTGAATCCTTGACGGTAAACCGCGGCGTCTTTGCTGTTCCGTCTGCAGCCACGCACGGCTTGCCGTCTATAAACGCAACGTCTTCCGCGTTCCATTCGAGCGTGCATTCAAACGGCAGGCGGTCAATCTTGTATGTATGCCGTTCTATTTCTACTCCGCAACGAGCACAGTATACGACCTCATCGTAACTGCCTTCTGTTGTATATGACGGCGGAACCTCGTTTTCACACACCGGTTCGCCGGGTATGTGTCCGAGTGCGGGAAGCTCCGTGTACGTCGAATAGTCGCAGCGTGAGCATGCATCGTATTCTTCCCATCCGACCTCCGTGCAGGTCGCTTCCTTTGCATCGTGGTGATGCAGATCGTGTCCGAGCGCCGGGATCTCAACATACGTCGAATAATCGCAGCGCGAACAGGCATCGTACGCCTCCCAGCCGATCTCCGTGCAGGTCGCGGCTTTCGTATCATGGTGCACAAGATCATGTCCGAGCGCAGGTACATCGACATGCTCGCGGCTTAGTTCTTCTCCACAGTACGAGCAGTAAACGACTTCATCATATCCTCCTGCATCCACGCAGGTTGGCGCAACTTCGTTCTCATGCGTCGCATCACCCGATACGTGTGAAACTGTGACGATATAGGTCAGGGCCTTGTCTTCAAACGTGACCGTCAGCGGCTGTTCTCCAACAGTTGTGTTATCAAAGCCGGAAATCATATTCCTGTTCAGTTGCTCGTCCTCGACAATCTCGTAATCATAATACGCTGTAATGACGCCTCCGGTAATGTCGAGCGTGTCACCCTCTTGGAATTGCAGCTTGTCCGGCAGCGTCTTCCACTCGATTGCGTTCGAGGTCAGATAGTGCCATTTCGCACCCTTCAAAAAGTCATTGGAAGACCCGATCGTGATGCCGTTGCGTGTTCTTTTTGTGCCGTGATAGTACACGTCCGTCAGCCCCATGCAACCGTAAAACGCAAGATTGCCGATGCTTGTTACGCCGTTTCCGATCGTGACCGACTGAATCCCTGTGCAGCCGTAAAACGCGGAATTGCCGATGCTTGTCACGCTGTCCGGGATCGTGATCTCCGTAAGCCCTGTGCAGCCGGAAAACGCATTGCCGCCGATGGTTGTCACGCCATCTCCGATCGTGACCGACTGAAGCCCTGTGCAGCCGGAAAACGCAGAATCTCCGATGCTTGTCACGCTGTCCGGGATCGTGATTTCCGTAAGTCCCATGCAGCCGTAAAACGCACAGTAGTCGATGGTTTCAACGCCGTTTCCGATCGTGATCGACTGTAGACCCGTGCATCCGCGAAACGCATAGACACCGATGCTTTTCACACTGTCCGGGATCGTGACTCTCGTGATTTGACTATTGTAGTAAAAAGCGTTGTTTGCAAGCACTCTTGTTCCGTCTTTGATCCGTACGATTTGACCGCATGTTCCTTTGACCCCAAGCAGAATATAATCGAGATAGACGATGCCGTTACTCTGCGAATTCCACCATCCGGTACCGCTAAACGCATTTCCGGCGACGCTTGTCACGCAGTCCGGGATCGTGATCTCCGAAAGACCCGTGCAGTTGTAAAACGCATAGTTGCCGATGCTTTTCACGCCGTTTTGAACCTCGATTTCGGTGATACTGTTCACAAGCTGATTCCACGGCTGAGAATTGCTATTGAAGTCAGGCATAAAGCCTCTGCCACCGATCGTCAGCTTGCCGTTTGCATATGACCACCAGAGACCGTGTCCGAACGGATGCTGCTCCGTCTCAAATGTTGAATTATAGATTGCGATCTCATTCCCGCCTTCGCCGCAGAAGAAGCGGTACGCGCCGTCCTGCTCGGCAAAGACGATGCTGCCGTCCGCGCAGGAAATCGTCGCCGTCCCGTCGGACGCGATCGAGATCGTCCAGACTGCAGCGTTCGCGGAATCGGTTACGAACGTAAGCGCGCTGCCGTCGACCGCAAGATATCCGTCATTCGCCGCAAGCAGCCACCCGCCGGTCGTTTCGGTCAAGGTCAAAACAAGCATGCCGTTTTGCTCGGTGATCATGGTATCCGTAATGGTGACCTGTATGCCGGAAAAGTCCGTCGCCATCGCCTGATAGTTTGAACCGTTGTCGCTGACAAGGATGATCCTGTCGCCGTCGTGCAGGCCATTAACGTCGGTCATCTTGCCGTAAACGTCACCCGTATCCGCGGACGCCGCCGCGACGGTCAGCATAAGCGCGAGCACCGCGCAAAGAATTGCGATCCAATACCGTTTTTTCATGATTCCCCTCCCAAAGCGCATGAAGAGCATTCTTATACTGATTACAGTATAGCAAACAAGCCCGGCGATTTCAACGATGAATTGAAAAAGCCGGGCGTTGTATTGATCGATATTTTATCCGTTCAGAAAGAGCCGGATTATTCGTTTCAGGACCTCGGAGAAGCGGCTTGATCGTACCGCATCCTTAGGATACAATGCCGCTTCCAGAAGCATAACCCCATCCGCGTCATAGAACGCAATGCTGCCGACCGCGTGTTCCGGATCGAGAGGAGCCGAGAGCATCTCGGGCAAATCGACGCTCTTCTGCGGTTCTCCGCTGCTCTTTTTCATCAGCAGTCCGAATGCGTCTTTTGTACAGAGATCCACGGTATCAACGTCGCCACCTTCGACCGGATAGGATTCGATCGCCGGTTCGTCCGGTTCGCAGATCGTATAAAACCGGTAGTTGGCAAACGCTTCCTCAAAGAGCCGCGACGCGGTTTCAAAGCGTTTCTTGCTGTCCGGCGCGCCGATCACGGCGCAGATATAGGTCGTTTCCTGACGCCTGCAGGCAAATACGCCGCAATAGCCGTCGGATTTCGAACTGCCGGTAAACAGGCCGATACATCCGGGCAGCGTGGTCAGAAGCTTATTCGCCGTCGCAAGCTCTGTCTTTCTGCCGTTTGCGTGTTCGATCACCGCGTATTTTTCCGAACAGTATTTCAAAAATGTCGGACTCTCAACGGCCGCTTCCCCAAGCGCGATCAGTTCCTTGCAGGAAAACGTCATATACGTTGCGATGCAGTCCGGCAGTTCCTTCTCAATGCCGACGGATCGCATCGTCAGTTCGATATTGCTCAAAAACACGTCCTCGGACCCGAACGCATGCTCGCACAGCGCGTATATCGCGTCGCCCGCTGAGATCATCACGGCTGCACGGATCAGCTCTTTTGCGGCGATCGTCTCCCCCTTTTCCAGATACGCGGACGGTCCGCCGATCGACGCGGCTTTCGCGCTGACCTTGACCTGCGCGTCCTCGGTGATCAGACCTTTGTCGAATGCGAGACAAAGCGTCAGCACTGCGGGCAGCTTGGTGAGTCCCGCAACGTTCAGCCATTCGTCGGCATTGCTTTCCGCGATCACAAGATCGGAATGCAGCGGCTTGATGCAATAGGACGGATTCGTTCCGTCCGCACGCGCCGACGGGATGACAGAAACAACAAACAGAATCGCTAACAAAACAGAAATGAGCTTGCGCATAACAATACCCTCCCTGAACAGCATATGTCATGTGCAAACAAATAAGACGCCGTAAACGGCGCCTTTTCGATTCATTTGCGTTTCGGCATGTATTGATACAGCGTACAGACCATGCCGCCGTTGCTGAGCTTTCTGCGGCGGTCCGCAGGCTGCCCGTAGACGGATTCAAAATCGCGGTTTGACGTGATGACATTGATCTGCCAGTCCGGAATTGTTTGGAACACGGCATGCATGTCACGATACAGCGCCTTCACCGCCTTCGCGTCGGACAGCCTTTCGCCGTACGGCGGATTGCAGATCAATACGCCGTTCCGCCACTCGGTGGACAGCTCCTTGACCGGACAGACCTTCCATTCGAGCATGACGCGCGCTTTTTTGGCGTGTTTCTTGCACAGATCGATGCAATGCGGATCCATATCGCTGCCGAGAATGCATAGCTTATCGTTCTTTCGGAGATCGTTTGCTTCTTCCCGCGCTGCCGCAAAGATACGCGGATCGATAAACCGCCATTGTTCCGCGGCAAAGCTTCTACCGAACGAAGGTGCGATATTGTTTGCGATCATCGCCGCTTCGATCGGGATCGTACCAGAGCCGCACATGGGATCAATCAGAGGCGTATCCGGGAAAAACCGGGACAGAAGGATCAGCCCCGCGCCGAGCGTTTCGGACAGCGGCGCAGGAACGTTGTAGGTCCGGTATCCCCTCCGGGAAAGCCCGGCGCCGCAGCAGTCGAGCGCAAGCGTGACCTCGTCGCGCAGGATCCCGACCTCCACGATGACCTCCTCCTCTGTCTCCGGCACGGTATTGACGTGATAGGAAGCTTTCAGCGATTCCACGATCGCCTTTTTGACGATGCTCTGGCAATCCGAAACGGAAAACAGCGTGCTCTTTGCGCTCTTGCCGTTGACGTGGATTCGCGTTTTCGGCGAAAGATACCGGTTCCACGGTAAAGCCTTTGTCTGCTCGAACAATTGATCGAATGTGTCGGCATGAAAGCTGCCGACCGTCATCAGAAGCCGTTCCGCGGTGCGAAGCCACAGAAGCGCCTTTGCCATTTCTTCATAACCGCCGGAAAACCGAACGCGGGCGTCCAGTGTTTCGGTGTTGAGGATGCCGAGCTTATGCAGTTGGAATGCGACTGTGGACTCGAGACCGATCTTTGCCGTTGCGATAAACTCCATATCAGGACTCCTTTTCTCTGTGCATCGTCATCAAAATGCGTTTCAGCGCGTTTTCAAGACGTCTTTCGGAAACATCAAACACGTCGAGGATCACGTCCGGCTTCACGGTCGATACGTTCAAAGCACCGAGTCCCATCACGATGAACGCGGCGGCAAGCGCATCCTCCTGCTGCCTAGTGATGTGCGGCAGCTTTCCGTCGCCGAAGCAGGACAGGTAGAAAAAGAAGATACGCGTGGAAACGTCGCTCAGATCCGATGGGATCTTAAGATCGCGGTATCGGATATCGTTATGAACGGTATCGGAAAAATCGGAGATCAGCCCCAGGACGCTTTCATAGCTGACCGGAAGACGCTGCGGAACGACCATCGGTCTCGCAATGCCGTACTGCCAATCGCCCTGATAATAGAGCGAAAACGGCGGCTTTGCCTCCATGCCGAGCAGTAGTCCGAAGATAAACTGCTTGTCCTCGTCGCTTTGATCAAATCGGATCAGAAACGCGCGCAAAGCACGCTCCGCTTCCTGGTTTTCGAGGATCGAAAGCATCTTTGCAGCGCCGCGCAGCGAAGGCGAAAGCGGGCTTACAAGCGCCCATTTGAGGATCGAGCGAAACTCTCGATCGTTTGCCCATGTCTGCCGGATCGCTTCTGTACCGGCAGTCGCAACGTCGCGGATCCGGCGCTGCCGCAATACGGCTTCCCGGACCGGAACGTCGTAATTGATCGTCCAGCTTCGTTTGAAATCCGCATCCGAGTCCTCGCGGATATGCTTTCTGTAATACGAGGCAACCGAATCGTCTTCGTTTCGTAAAACAAGATCGTCGTAGATCTGCTCGGCTTCGCGCTTTCTGCCCTGCATAAAATAACAGAAAGCAAGCTGATGCAGCATTTCCGTATCAAATGGCAGCGCATCGCGCAAAAGCTCGAGCGCGTACTGCGCGCGTTCGTACTCGCCGATCTCGATCAGAATCGGGGCTGCATAGCCGAGTTCCTCCGGAGAGCAGTCGCCGTCAATCAGGATCTTTTTGCTCTGTTCCTTCGCCTCCCGGTCCTGTTTCTGCACATGATAGAGAAGCGTCATCAGCGCGTTGCCGCGGACACTTTTGCTGTTGCGTTTGAAGAGGTTGAACAGGCGTTTTTTCGCTTCGTCATATTCGCGCATGGAGAACTGCATGATCGCGATCTCCATATCGAGCATTTCGCTCTGCGGGTACCGGTCCGCCACGGAAAGCAGAAGCCGGAGCGCCGAATCGTCATTCGATGAGATAAACATCGCTTTGGCACGATGAATGGTATCCAGGAGCGCGATATCCTCAGCGCCCATCAACCCGATCTGCGCTTCGAGTTCCGGTTCGTCTTCGATCAATTCCAAAAGATCGAGCGCACGATTCGCATACGGACCGTTCGGTTCCTTCTCCAGACAAAGTCGCAGGCATTGTTCCGCCGCATGGAATTCCTCAAGCCCCATGAATACGGATGCGATCGCAAAGATCAGCTCCGATGAATTGCGGTTGGATTCCTTGATGGACGGCAAAAGCAAGCAGAGGCTCTCTTCAAAGCGATGCATGCGATAGAGCGTTTCCGCAAAAGAGAGAATGTACTCTTCGCGGTCCGGTTCCGCTTCATACGCTTTACGCAGAAACTGTTCGGCTTTCGAAAGGTCCTCCGGTTCCGAAAGGTATTTGATGCCGCGCTGATAATAAAAAGCGGCATTCTGCTGAAACGGTACGATCACGCCCGTTTCACGGTCATCTTTCATCGGTTCCTCCGTTATCGGTTGCTTCGGTCAAAAGCGCTTCAAGCGCTGCGCGGTCAAACAGATATGCTTTTCCGCAGAACTGACAGGTCAGTTCCGCTTTGCCGTCCTGTTCAATCAGATCGTGCAGCTCTTTCTTTCCGATCGAGATCAGCGCGCGTTCGAGCCGTTCCCTTGAGCAGTCGCAGGAAAACGCGGGCGTAAAGCGATCGGTATACTCCGCATCCAGTTCGGCGAACAGATCATGCAGAATCTCTGCAAGGTCCTCCCCTTCCGCCAGCCGCGTTCCGAGAGACGGAATCCGATCGGCAATCTGCATAACGCGATCGATCGCCGCGTCCGGGCAGTTGGGCATGGTCTGGATCAGCAGACCGACCGCGCCCGTTACAAAGCCGTCCGCCGCATTCTCATGCACGCCGAGGTAGACGATCGAAGGCTGCTGTTCGCTTGCTGTAAAGTACTGCGCAAAATCTTCGGCGATCTCGCCGGAGATCAGATTGCACATGCCGACATAGGGCTCCTTGAGCCCGAGATCCCGGATCAGCGTCAGCTTTCCCGTTGTTCCGACATAGCTGCGCACATCGAGCTTTCCGTCTGGGCGCAAAGGAAGTTCAACGTCCGGATTTGTCGCATATCCTTTGACCAGTCCGCCGTGACGACCGACGCAGACGAGATTCCCGGCAGGTCCGTTCCCTGCAAGAACCGTTGTGACCGTATCGCCGTCGTTTTTCGCAAGCGTTGCGATCACAGACGTCATCAGAAGCTGTCTGCCAAGCGCCGCCGTGGCAACGCGGGAAAGCGAATGCGTCTTTTGCGCGTCGCGCACAAGCTGTGTGCCGTCGATCGCCGCAAAGCGAAGCGCGCGGTCAACGAGCATACCGTGTATGATCAGATCCTTACCCATTTCATTTCCTCCTGATTGCCGCAAACTGAATCCGTTCGCTGTTCGGTTTTACCGGCTCCTGCGTAAACGCATGAAAGCTCCGGATATCGGTAAAGCCGGACTTTTTCAGCGTGTTTCGGAGCTCTTCGACCGTATGCGCACGCAAAAGATGCGATTCCGAAAAGCGGTCATAGTGCTCTCCGTTCTTCACAAACCCGGTCAGCGACATTTCGCAGAGTTTGCTCTGCGGATCAAAGTTGTTTTTCCAGATATACGCGTATTCTTCCGTTTCCTCCGTGAAGGTGTTGACGCCGAGGATCCGCCGGAATTTATACGGCGAAGAGATATCGAACAGAAGCAGCCCGCCGGGCTTTAAGCAGCCTGCCGCATGCGCAAAGAACGATTCGACGTCCTTTACGGAGGTGAGATAATTCACACCGTCACATACGCACACGATCGCATCGATCGGCTTGTGGATCGTGAGCTTTCTCATATCCTCACAGATAAAGATGATCCCTTTTGCGCCTTTTCGAAGCGCATTGTTCCTTGCCTCGATCAGCATGTCCGGGGATACGTCGTTCCCGGTAACGCGGTAGCCGAGCTGAAAAAGTCGGATCGCGTTTGCACCCGTGCCGCACGCGCAGTCCATGATATCATGCGCGCCGTTCGCCCGAAGGAATCCGTCCAGGTATGCGATCCATGCGTCACGGTCCACATCGTGCATCATGCGATCGTAAACATGCGCGAAATCGCTGTATTGACGGTTCATTCGCCCTCCAGTCCTTCGGCGATCTTCATCAGCCGATCAAGGCGATGATACATGCCGGATTTTTGTATTTCCGCAAGATCGGCAAGCTCCTGAACGCTTGCGTCCGGATGCGCCACGCGAAGCTTCGCCGCCTGCTGCAGGCTGACAGGCAGGGACGAGATCCCGATGGTTTTGTCGATCATGGCGATCGCCGTCTGCTGGCGGATCGAGGCTATGACCTGCTTGTCCAGATTCGCGGATTCGCAGTTTGTGGTGCGGTTGATATAGTTGCGCATATCCTTTTCCACACGCACATTTTCAAGCGACAGCGCGGACGACGAAGCACCGATCAGCGCAAGCATGCCGCTGACGTCGTCGCCTTCTTTCAGGTAGACGATATACCGGTTGCCGTTGCGTACCGAGATTTTTGCGGGAATATAGAACTCGCGCATCATCTTCCCCACCGCGTCCGCAACGGACTGTGAGCGAAAGATCATTTCAAGGTGATATCCGCGCTTCGGATCGACACAGCTGCCGCTGCCGAGAAAACAGCCGCGCAAAAACGCGCGCATGGTTTCTTCATTGTCGTACACAACAGATGGGATTTGCGACATCAGCATAAGTCCGTTTTCCGTTTCGCGCATGGCGCCTGTCTCATGCATCATGCGGTCGAGCTCCTTGCCGGAAAGCGTGACCTCATAGATCGGTCTTCTGCGGTGCTCCACCTGTTTTTCCTCAACAACGGCGTCCGCATCGTACAGACTCAGCGCGATCGAAGCGATATGCTTGGCGGTACCCGGGTTTTCGGTATGATAGAACAGCGCCGGACGCCGCGCAATGCGGATTCCCCCGCACGTGAATGTGGCGCCGGAAAGCTGAGAAAGCCGCTGATCGGCATTCTTAACCCGGATTCGGATCAGTTCATCTTTGCAGTTTGAGGAAAAGCTCATGAATCCTCCTTTTTGAGGCGTCGTTCAATGTCCTGAAGCTCTCGCGTGATATCGCGGTGATAGATGCGCACGGCATGTCCGCGCCTGCGCAGGCGTTCCGCCATTTCCACCGCCGCGGCAACAGAGCGGTGTCTGCCGCCCGTACAGCCGAAGCAGACGCGCAGGATATGCTTGTCCTGCTTTTCAAAGAGCGGCAGCATATCCGTGATATTCTTTTCGAGGCTGTCCAGATATTCCTTCACGTAGGGCTGATTGAGCACGAACGTGCGAACCGGCTCGTCCAGTCCGGACAGATACCGCATGTTTTCATAGTAAAAGGGATTGTCGACAAAACGCATATCGATCACCATGTCGGCGTCGACCGGAACGCCGCGTTTATAGCCGAAGCTGGACAGGATCAGATTCATCTGCTCGCGATTCATCTCCGGAATAAACTTTTCGAGGCAGGAGCTCAGCTCGCGCGCCGGGATATCGCTCGTATCCAGGAAGAAATCCGCAACGTTTCGGATGACCGAAAGATATCCGCGCTCCGTACGCACACCGGACTCCGCTTCGCCGGAAAGCCCGAGCGGATGGCGCTTGCGCGTTTCATTGTAGCGCCGTCTCAGAACGTCGTCGCGCGCGTCCAGAAACAGGATCTTATACGGCACATTGAGCTTTCGGATCTCCCGGATGACCATTTCGGGACTGCGGGAAAGCAGACTTTCGCGGGAATCGAGCGTGACGGCCGCGCGGCGAACCGGCGGATTCGCGTGATCGCAAAGGGCGGTAAACTCCTGCAGCATCGGCGACGGAAGGTTGTCCACGCAGAAGAATCCCATGTCTTCAAGCGATTTCAGAGCGAGCGACTTTCCTGCGCCGCTCATGCCCGTAACGATCAAAAGCTCCATACCCGCACCACCTTCAGATTCGTTTGATTTCCGGTTCCAGCATCACGCCGGTACGTTCCATAACGGTTCGCTGCACATGCTCGATCAGCGATGAGATGTCCGATTCTGTTGCGCCGCCGATATTCACAATGAAACCGGCATGCTTTTCCGACACCTGCGCCCCGCCGATCGTATAGCCTTTCAATCCGCATTGATCGATCAGCGCGCCAGCAAAATGCCCCTCCGGGCGTTTGAACGTGCTTCCTGCGGACGGCAGATCCAACGGCTGCTTTTCACGTCGTTTCTCCATGCAGCGCTGCATGGTTTCGGCCGCCGTTCCGTCGTCTTCTTTCAATTCGAATTCCGCCTCGAGCGCGATCGCGTTCGGGAACGAGAAAACACTTTTGCGATACCCGAGATCGCCGTCCGAAACAGATACCCACTCGTCCCGGCCGTTTCTCAGTACACGGATGCGTTTCAGGATTTGCCGGATCTCGCCGCCGT
This sequence comes from uncultured Clostridia bacterium, assembly GCA_947168855.1. Classification (GTDB taxonomy): domain Bacteria; phylum Bacillota; class Clostridia; order Christensenellales; family CAG-138; genus UBA3792. The sequence goes on along the minus strand of CAMVNO010000001.1, from coordinate 59,862 downwards.
ATGCGCCTGCGTTCATGGCGCACGCGCCGCCGACCGTGCCGGGGATTCCGCACAGGCATTCCATACCCATCAGCCCGCGCTTGACCGTTTCGCGGGAAAGCGCCGTCATCGACGTGCCGCAGCACGCGATCACCGTCGTTCCGTGATAGATCGGGTCATGCAGCGGTGTATCGAACCGGATCACGCAGCCGTCGAAGCCGTGATCGGAAGCAAGGATGTTCGTGCCTTTTCCGAGCAGCGCAAGCGGCAGATTCCGACGCGCGGCGAATTCGACCGCGTCACGGATCGCTTCATAGGAGTTCGGACGCAGCACAAGCCGCGCCGCACCGCCGACGCGAAAGCTCGTCAGTTCGGACAGGGGGATATTCCGTTCGGCGCCGAAGGATTCCGGCAATTCCATACTTTCCCAATTTATATCCATATATGTATTATAGCAAATCCGAACGAATCGCACAACACCTATCTGCAACATTCCCGCAATCGATTTACAAAGCGCTCATGCGCTTGTGTATCTCCTTTACGCGACAGAGCCGCGTCTTCGATGAGCGTATCATATACCGTATTCCACAGGAAAGGATCGACGGTAACGAGCGTATCATATGCATGAAACACGCGCTTTAGTCCTGGTTCCGGAGGCGTATTTTTCACGTCCGAACGAACCGACATCAGCCCGAGCGCGTTCAGCGTCTGCTGGGATTCCGGTTCAATCAGGAACGACAGGAAATCCAGAATCACCGCGGATTTTCTTTCGTCCGTATCACGATCTATCCCCATCCAGCAGACGGCGTCCGTAAATCCGTCGATCGGTTCCATTGCCGCCAGCGTAAACCCGTCCCGATACCGGATCAGATCACCTGCGCGCCGCAGATCCAGACAGAGAATATCCGCCCGCTCCTCCGTCACGGCGTTCTCTCCCCCGTTGTTTCTTGCCGCCAGCAGATCGTCGGCATAATAGACCCGTTCGCCGCTGCCGTCGGGTGTTTTCAGCAGTTTCACATATCCCGTATAACAGTACGGAACGCATCTGTCCGTCTGAAACAGCCCTTCCCGGTAAGGGAACAGCAGGTCGTCGATCTCCCTGAGCCGATCCCTGTAGAGCGTTCCGGAAAAGAACGAATACGCATCCGGCAGTCTTCCACTCTCGATCCGTTCATAGAAATGCTGCTCGTCCATGCCTTCGATTTCGATATATGTACCCTTGTGCTTCTTTTCATACGCCTGCGCGCGTGTTTTGAGCCATTGCGAGAGACTGCCGGAATACGGTCTGTGCCGTACAATGTGATATATGACGATCGAGCCCTTGTAGCGATCCGTTTTCCGGACGAAGCGCGTATCGACAAAAGTTTTCTGCGCTCCTTCCGTAAGCGCTTTCGGAGACAGAACCAGAAAGCAAATCATGCCGATGCACAGCAGTACCCTGAAAATCTTCATACAAAAGTCTATTCGACAAAACCTTTCCGTAACCGCCGAAGCTTGTCCTTTTTCTCAAAAGGATGCGGCGGCTGTTCGTCGTATATAGATTTGTACCAGAATCGGAGGTGGAACTATGGAATTGAATGCACAGAAACGCGGACCGCGGCTTTCGGTTCAGCTGTCCGGCGAACTGGACCATCACAGCGCCGAGCAGACGCGCATCATGCTGGATACGCTGCTGCGGGACGTCACGGTCCATGAGCTTGTTCTGGACCTGAGCGGTATGAGCTTTATGGACAGCGCCGGACTCGGCGTCATTCTCGGCAGGTTCAGAAAGCTGTCGATGCGAGGCGGCAGACTGATCGTCAAGGGCATGAACGCATCGGTGGACCGTATCTTCCGGATGTCGGGGCTGTATGCGATCGTAGAAAGGCAGTAAGGAGGCACGATATGCACAACGAAATGGAAGTCCGCTTTTTATCTCTCTCCGGCAACGAGAGCTTTGCCCGTGCCGCCGCAGCCGCCTTTGCCGCGCAGATGAACCCCGGGATCGAAGAGCTGTCGGATATTCGGACGGCAGTCTCGGAAGCCGTCACGAACGCGATCATCCACGGATATGACCAGAACTGCGAATGTGTCGTAACGATGCAGATGGAGATTGAAAACGACGATCTGACCGTGATCGTAAGAGACGACGGCTGCGGGATCGGCGATATCGAACTCGCGCGAAAGCCGTTCTTCACCACGAAACCGGAACTGGAACGATCCGGAATGGGCTTTTCCGTCATGGAAGCGTTTATGGATTCGGTGGACGTGCAGTCCGAACTCGGCAAAGGCACAACCGTGACGATGCGGAAGCGTATCCGCCATGCAAACTGATCACGACGCCTTTACGGCGTTGATCCGGCGCGCGCAAAGCGGCGACGCGGAAGCGGAGCAGCAGCTTCTAAAGGACAATCTTCCGCTTGTCTATACGATAGCGAAACGATACCGGCACAGCGGACTTGATCCGGAAGATCTGAGACAGCTCGGTTCGATCGGGCTTCTGAAATCCATCCGCAAATTCGATCCTTCCTATCATGTCTGTTTCTCGACCTATGCCGTTCCCCTGATCGCCGGAGAGATCCGACGCTTTCTGCGCGACGACGGCATGATCAAATTCTCAAGAAGCGCGAAATCGCTTGCGCTGAAGGTGCGTCAGGAACTGCAGAACAACCCGGACCTGACGATCGACGCGCTTGCGGAGCAGCTGCATGCATCCCGCGAAGAGCTTGCCGCGGCGCTCGCAAGCGACACTCCGATCGGCTCGCTCGATGAGCCGATGCCGGACGGAAGCGGCAACCGCTTTGACCGGATCGGTGAGAACAGCGAAGAAGAACAGTCTTTATACAGACTCTCGCTCAGAGCGGCCATGCAGGGCCTTACTGAGCGGGAGCGTCTTTTGGTGCGTCTCCGATATCGGGAAGAGAAATCGCAGTCGGAGGTCGGACGCGTGCTCGGCATCTCGCAGGTGCAGGTCTCGCGGCTCGAAAAAAAGATCCTGTCCGCACTGCGGAACAGGATGCAGGATTAGCGCTTGTCGCCGGAGGAGATCGCTTTCTCTTCCCCTTTCAGCAATCGTTTGATGTTGTCCTTATGCCGGATCAGAAGCAGAAGCACGACAGGCGCGACGAAGAACAGCAGGTATTTGTCCGCATGTCCCGTCGCCCACACGATATAGGTGCAGATGAGATACGAGATCGCCGTCAGGATCGAAACGAGAGAAACGCGCTTCCAGGCAAGAAAGATGACGATCGCGATGACGGTCGAAACAAGCGCCGCCTGCCAGCACAGGCACCACGTCATGGCATATGCTGACGCCGCGCCCTTTCCGCCCCGGAATTCGAAAAGAACCGGATAGCAATGCCCGAATACGGCGCTTGCGCTTGCGATGTATCCGCCGAGCAAAACGGAAACGGCGGGATCAGACGGATTGATCGGAAACCACCCGCCGAGCAGTCTGCCGGCGAAAAACGCGGCAACGCATTTCCCGGCGTCACCGATAAAGGTCAGGATGCCGTAGTTTTTTCCGTATACACGTACCATGTTGGTCGTGCCCGCATTGCCGCTTCCGTAAAGGCGCACGTCATCGCGGAACTTCAGACGGCTGATGATCAGCGCGGTCTGGAAGTTCCCGACAAGATACCCGATTAAGGCGATCACGGCAATCGCAACGGCGTTCCATTCTCCGATCATTTCGGGGCTCATTCCTCCTTTGACCGATTCCGGAACAGGATCCGGATCGGCGTGCCCGAGAATCCGAAGGTCTTTCGGAAATAGTTCTCCAGATACCGCTCATAGGAAAAATGCACCAGCGCGGAATCGTTGACAAAGATCACGAACGTCGGCGGCTGAACGGCAACCTGCGTGGCGTAGAACAGCTTCAGTCTTCTGCCGTTCTGCGTCGGCGGTTCCGACATCGAAACAGCCTCGTTCAGCACGTCGTTCAGCATGCCGGTGGGGATCCGGCGGGTGCTCTGCGCGTACGCCTCTTCGACGTATTCAAGGACCTTATGCACGCGCTGTCCGCTCTTTGCGCTGATGAAAAGGAACGGCACATAATTCATAAACGCCAGATCCGTTTCCATGTCCTTCTTGAATTTGTCCATGGTATGGGTGTCCTTTTCGATCAGATCCCACTTGTTTACGATCACAACGGACGGCTTCCCCTCCTCATGCACAAAGCCCGCAATCTTGACGTCCTGCTCGGACAATCCCTGTTCGGCGTCGCACACAAACAGCACGACGTCCGCGCGGCGAACCGCCGCAAGCGAGCGGATCACGCTGTACCGTTCGATGCTTTCGTCCTCAATCGCGCGTTTTCTGCGGATGCCCGCGGTGTCGATCAAAACGTACTGCCGCCCGTTCTTTTCAAACGGGGTGTCGATCGCGTCGCGCGTGGTGCCCGGCACGTCCGAAACGATCACCCGTTCCTCGCCGAGGATCGCGTTGGTCAGGCTGGATTTGCCGACGTTCGGTTTGCCGACGATCGCGATATGGATCCGCTTGTCTTCCTCGCCGTTTTCCGTCTCGCTGAAATGCGCGCAGACCGCGTCGAGAAGATCACCGAGTCCGATCCCCTGTCCCGCAGACAGAATGAACGGTTCGCCCAGCCCGAGCTCATAAAACTCATAGATCGCCTCATGGTATTTCGGCGCATCCAGCTTATTGACGGCAAGCACGACCGGCTTTTTCGAGCGTCGCAGCATGGAAGCGACCTCCCTGTCCGCCGCGGTCATGCCGTCTCTGCCGTCGGTCAGGAACACGATCACGTCAGCCGTTTCGATCGCAAGCTCCGCCTGACGGCGCATCTGTACCGCAATCTTGTCTTCGCTCGCGGGTTCAATGCCGCCGGTGTCGATCAATGTGAATTTATGCTCGAGCCACTCCGCGTCGCCGTAAATCCGGTCGCGCGTGACGCCCGGCGTATCCTGTACGATGGAGATCCGCTTGCCGATCAAACGGTTGAATAACGTCGATTTGCCGACGTTCGGTCTGCCGACGATCGCTACCAAAGGTTTTGCCATAGTTTACTCCTCAAACAAACAAGAAATGAGTTCCGTTCCGTCCGCAAAGGTCCTGATCGACACGCCGAGTGCGGATTCGACGTCCGCAAGCGTCATCCCGTCCAGGAATACGTCCTCCGTCTCGCGCAGCATGTTCTTCGGAATGAGCAGCGGATCGGAAAGCGCTTTGCCGGAAAGCTCGGTCAGCAGATCGCTGCCGGTCACCAGTCCCGCCACATGCACGTTTCCGCCGAACCACCGGTTCGGGATCGGATGCAGATCCGTTGCGATTCCAAAGGGTTCGAGCGTTCGGTACAGATCCCGGAAGAACGGATACGCCGCCGTCCCGCCCGCGATCGAAAACCGTCCCGGCGTGCGGCGCTTCTCACGGTCCTCCAGCGCATAGCGGAGATCTTCCTCAAACATCCGCAAAAGCCCAACGCCGTTTTCGATCTGTTCGTATTCTTCGTATGCTTCGGGCTCCGGAAGCGCGCGGTCTGCGTTCAGATACCATTCGTCGGATAAAAACACGAGCCGTGTGCCGAACCGCTCGAGGTATTCCCGCTGCAGCGGCTCGATCGCATCGATCACCGCTGCGCTTTGTGCGGTGTCGAAGGTCCCGAGTTCGGTCAGTCCTTCGCGGTATTTCGTGACGCCGACCGGAACGATCGCAACGGACGCGCAAGCCGGCGCAAGCGACGAAAGATCGGACAGCGACCGCATCAGTACGTCTCCGTCGTTCAGCCCGCGGCACAGCACGATCTGCGCGTGAAAACGCAATCCGGCGGTCTTCAGCGCGGACAGCCGTTCCATAATACGTCCCGCCGTGGGATTTCGCATGATCTTCGTGCGGATCGCGGGATCGGTCGCATGCACGGACACATAAAGCGGACTGACGCGGCGGTCGATGATACGCTGAAACTCCCTGTCATTTACGTTCGTCAGCGTCACATAGTTTCCCATGATAAACGACATGCGCCAGTCGTCGTCCTTGACGTTCAGACTGCTTCGGACGCCCTTCGGCATCTGATCGATGAAGCAGAATACGCAATGGTTTCTGCACGTCATCATGCGGCTCATCAGCGTGGTCTCGAAACACAGCCCCAGAGGCTCATATTCGCCTTTGAACAGCGTGACGACGATCGGTTCGCCCTGCCTTGTCAGATCCAGTTTCAGCGCTCTTCGCGCCGTCAGATGCTCGTAATCGACGAGGTCGAGCACCGGCGTATCGTTGATGCGAAACAGGACGTCACCCCGCAGGATCCCGGCTTTCTCCGCCGGCGTCCCGTGCTCCACAAATGTGATCGGTTGTCCTTTTTCGCATATTTCCATAAATATATCTTACCACATCTCCGGTCCTTTTGCAAGCGCGGAACGAAAAAGCGTCCCCTGTGACGGAGACGCTTTGTTTGCAGAATGCGATCGGATTATTTTGCTTCCTTAATCGCTGCCTGTGCCGCCGCAAGACGTGCGATCGGTACGCGGAACGGCGAGCAGGAAACGTAGTCGAGACCGATCTCGTGGCAGAATTCCACGGAGGACGGATCGCCGCCGTGTTCGCCGCAGATACCGAGCTCGAGGTCCGGTCTTGCTTCCTTGCCGAGCTTGACAGCCATCTTCATGAGCTTGCCGACGCCGTTCTGGTCGAGACGCGCAAACGGATCGGACTCATAGATCTTGGTGTCATAGTACGAGGTCAGGAACTTGCCCGCGTCGTCACGGCTGAAGCCGAACGTCATCTGGGTCAGGTCGTTCGTGCCGAAGCAGAAGAACTCCGCATCCTTCGCGATCTCATCCGCCGTGAGACATGCGCGCGGGATCTCGATCATGGTGCCGACCTCATACTTGAGCGCAACGCCGGACGCCTTGATCTCTTCGTCCGCAACCGCTACGACGATGTCGCGTACAAAACGGAACTCCTTGGGTTCGCCGACGAGCGGGATCATGATCTCGGGTTCCATCTTCCATTCCGGATGCTTCTTCTGCACGTTGATCGCGGCGCGAATGACAGCCTTGGTCTGCATCTTCGCGATTTCCGGATACGTGACGGTCAGGCGGCAGCCGCGGTGACCCATCATCGGGTTGAACTCGTGGAGACCCGCAATGATCGTCTTGATCTGCTCAACGGTCTTGCCCTGCGCCTTGGCGAGCAGTTCGATGTCCGCTTCCTCGGTCGGAACGAACTCGTGAAGCGGCGGATCCAGGAAGCGAATGACGACCGGATAGCCTTCCATTGCCTCATAGATCGCTTCAAAGTCGCCCTGCTGCATCGGGAGCAGCTTGTTGAGCGCATTCTCACGCTCTTCCACGGTGTCGGAGCAGATCATTTCACGGATCGCCGCAATGCGGTCGCCGTCAAAGAACATATGCTCCGTGCGGCAGAGACCGATGCCCTCCGCGCCGAGCTCACGCGCTTTCTTCGCGTCGCGCGGGGTGTCGGCGTTGGTGCGGACGGAAAGCCGTCTGAACTTGTCCGCCCAGCCCATGATGCGGCCGAATTCGCCTGCGATCTCGGCGTCGACGGTCGGAATGATGCCGTCGTAGATACAGCCGGTGGAACCGTCGATGGACAGCCAGTCGCCCTCGTGGAATTCCTTACCCGCGAGAACGAAGCGCTTGTTCTCCTCGTCCATGGCGATCTCGGAGCAGCCGGAGACGCAGCAGGTGCCCATGCCGCGCGCGACAACCGCCGCGTGGGACGTCATGCCGCCGCGAACGGTCAGGATGCCCTGCGCCGCCTTCATGCCTTCGATGTCCTCGGGAGAGGTTTCAAGACGAACGAGAAGGACCTTTTCGCCGCGTGCTTTCCACGCCTTGGCGTCTTCTGCGGAGAAGACGATCTTGCCGCATGCCGCGCCGGGAGACGCCGCAAGCGCCTTCGCGATCGGCTTAGCCGCCTTGATCGCTTTCGCGTCGAACTGCGGATGCAGCAGCGTGTCGAGGTTTCTCGGGTCGATCATCGCGACTGCTTCCTGCTCGGTGCGCATGCCCTCGTCGACGAGGTCGCACGCGATCTTCAGCGCCGCCTTTGCGGTACGCTTACCGTTACGGGTCTGCAGCATGTACAGCTTGCCGTGCTCAACGGTGAACTCCATGTCCTGCATGTCGCGATAGTGACCTTCGAGGATCTTGCAGACCTCGTTGAACTGCTTGAACGCTTCGGGGAATTTCTGCTCCATCTCGGCGATGTGCATCGGCGTGCGGACGCCCGCAACGACGTCTTCGCCCTGCGCGTTGGTCAGGAACTCGCCGAACAGGCCCTTTTCGCCGGTCGCCGGGTCACGCGTGAACGCAACGCCCGTGCCGCAGTCGTCGCCCATGTTGCCGAACGCCATCGACTGCACGTTGACAGCGGTGCCCCAGGAATACGGGATGTCGTTGTCGCGGCGATAGACGTTTGCGCGCGGGTTGTCCCAGGAACGGAACACGGCCTTGATCGCTTCAAAGAGCTGTACCTTCGGATCGGACGGGAAATCTTCGCCGATCTTCTCTTTGTATTCCGCCTTGAACTGATTCGCAAGCTCCTTGAGGTCGTCCGCGGTCAGATCGACGTCCTGCTTGACGCCCTTCTGTTCCTTCATGCGGTCGATCAGAACCTCGAAATACTTCTTGCCGACTTCCATAACGACGTCGGAGAACATCTGGATGAATCTGCGGTAGCAGTCCCATGCCCAGCGGGGATTGTTGGACTTCTGCGCAATGACCTCCACGACCTCTTCGTTGAGACCGAGGTTCAGGATCGTGTCCATCATGCCCGGCATGGATGCGCGCGCGCCGGAACGAACGGAAACGAGGAGCGGATTCTCGTGGTCGCCGAACTTCTTGCCGGTGATCTTTTCCATCTTCTCGATGTATTCCATGATCTGCGCCTGGATCTCGGGATTGATCGTGCGGCCGTCCTCATAATACTGCGTGCACGCTTCGGTCGTGATCGTAAAGCCCTGCGGGACCGGAAGACCGAGGTTGGTCATTTCGGCGAGGTTCGCGCCCTTGCCGCCCAGCAGGTTGCGCATTTCCGCATTGCCTTCACTGAACAGATATACAAACTTTTTCGTCATATGGATCCTCCTAAGATTTGTTGAACAATTTATTATAGCAATAAATACGAAATGATGCAAGATTTTTCTTGCATCATTCGCTATTTTTACGGTATTTTTACGCGATCTGACCGAGAAGAACGATTCCTTTGTCGGTTTCGCCGAGCATTCTTGCGCAGGAGCCGCGCAGAAGCGCAAACAGTTCCGCGCGAAGATCCGCCTTTAACACGACGCGTACAAGATCTTCGTCCTTAAGCAGCAGAATCCGCCGCATCGCTTCCAGCGCCAGTTTGGAGACCGGTATTCCGCCCGAATGACAGCCTGCGCAGACCGCTCCGCCCGCATCTGCGGAATAGAACAGGATCGCGTCGCTTCGGACATCCCGGCGGCAGATCGAGCAGCGTGTCAAAGAAGGCCTGTATCCGGTGTGATCCAGAAAATGCAGCAGAAATGCGATCAGCAGATCCTTCGGGTCGGAGTCCGAATACGCCAGAAACGACAGAATGTGATACAGCAACGAAAACAGAGCTTCGTCCGGCGAATCGTGTCCGATCACGCTGTTAGAAAGCTGTGTGCAGACCGACGCGATCATAAAGCGATCGACGTCTTCCCGAAGCGGATAAAACGTTTCTCGAACGTCGCAGCCGTTGACCGTCACGCGGTCGTTGTTGACGAACAGCTCAAACTCGCCGAATACGAACGGCTGCGCACAGGACAAAAGCTTCGACGTCGGTTTCCGGCAGCTGCGCGCCTTGCAGTCGATCCGCCCTTTTTCGGCGGAAAACAGCGTCAGCATGCGGTCGTCGTCGCGATAATCGGTATAGCCTGTTACAATGGCTTGTGTGAGTTCTGTCGGCATTCCTTCCGCTCCGCCTTTTTATAGGCAAGGTAATCCTTGACCTTGCCGGTGCGCACAAAGCGCTCCCATTCCTCTTCGCTTCGGTTCTTCATACTGTCAGTATGCCCGAACCGATGAAACCCATGCGATCAGTCGTCCCGGTAACCGAGCTCGTTCAGCATCTGCTGCCGATTGCGCCAGTCCTCCTTGACCTTGATCCAAAGCTGCAGATTCACCTGCACGTCCAGAAGCCACTCGATGTCCTTCCGCGCTTCCGAACCGATGCGTTTCAGCATCTTGCCGCCGCGTCCGATGATGATCCCTTTATGGCTTTCGCGTTCGCAGTAGATCGTTGCCCAGACGTCCATCAGCTTGCCGTCGGGACGCATCTGCATCCGGTCGATCCCCACGCCGATGCCGTGCGGGATCTCCTCGCGCAAAAGCTCCAGCGTCTTTTCCCGGATCATTTCGGCGCAGATCACGCGCTCCGGCTGATCGGTGACCATATCGTCCGGGTAATACTGCGGTCCCTCGGTGAGATAGCCCTTCAAAAGCTCCTCAAGCTTGTCCAGATTTTCGCCGGTTTTGGCGGAAACCGCAAGAACGGTGTCGAATCCGGCTTCCCTGATCGCGTCCCTTGCCTCCTGCATCCGGCTTGCGCTCGCCGCGTCGCACTTGTTGATGAGCACGATCACCGGGGAGCGCTGCGATTTGACGATCCGGATCACGTCCGCATCGCGTTCGCGCACGCCCTCAAGCGCGTCGACCACGAACAGGATCGCTTCGGTATCCTTGGAGGCGTCCTCCGCCGTCTTCTGCATATATACGCCGAGCTTGTTGCGCGGCTTCGTCATGCCCGGGGTGTCAAGGAAGATCATCTGATAATCCTTGCGCGTCAAAACGCCCGTGATTCGGTTGCGCGTGGTCTGCGCGCGGTCCGTCACGATCGCGATCTTCTGTCCGACCAGGCGATTGATCAGCGTGGATTTTCCGACGTTCGGACAGCCGACGATGCTGAAAAACCCGCTTTTATATCCGGTCGCGTTCATAGCAGATCCTTCGGTCCGAAGCGGTGCGGCATCATCTGATCGAGCGTTTCGGTCACGATTTCGCTGCCGTCGCGGTTCGATACGATCAGAACGAAATCGCTGTCGCAGAACTCGGACATGACCTGCCGGCATACCCCGCACGGAAACGCGGGCAGCACGCCGGAGCCGATGATCGCGATTGCGGAGAATTCCCGCACGCCGTCATAGATCGCCTTGAAAAATGCCGTGCGCTCCGCGCAGATCGTCGGCGTATAGGACGCGTTTTCAATGTTGCAGCCCTGATAGACCTTGCCGTCCTTCGTGAGCAGCGCGGCGCCGACGCGATAGTGCGAATACGGCGAATAGGAATGATCCCGCGCCTCCGTCGCAAGCCGCAGAAGCTCTTCGTTTGTGATTGTTTCCGTCATCTCGTTACCCCTATGCTGTTCAGAATAGCCGTTTGTTTTTCGCGCATGACGCGCTCGTCCGCTTCCGTCATGTGATCGTATCCCAAAAGATGCAGTACGCCGTGAACCGCCAGAAACGACAGTTCCCGGTTCAGCGAATGTCCGTAGGCGATCGCCTGTTCCTCGGCGCGTTCGTAGCAGATCATGATGTCGCCGAGGTATCCGTCCGCACAAAGCGAAATCTCCCCTTCCCATGCCGGGAATGTCAGCACGTCCGTCACCGCGTCCACATGCCGGAAATCCCGGTTCAGGCTTCGGATCCGTTCCGGCGTGTCGATCAGGATCGTCAGATCGCCTGCGCATCCCTCGCTTCGCAGCGCTTCCGCCGCGGCGTTTTCGATGCTTGTCCGCTCCTCGTCCGTGAGTTCGATCGTTTCCGAAAAGACGTCAATCATCGCCGCGCTCCTTTGCCCTTGCGTTTTCGTGGCGTTCGTACGCCTGAATGATCCGCTGCACCAGCTCGTGCCGCACGACGTCCTTATGCGTAAGCTTCACGACCGAAATGCCCTCCACGCCGTCGAGGACACGGATCGCGTGCACGAGACCGCTCATCTTCTCTTTCGGAAGGTCGATCTGCGTGACGTCGCCGGTCACGACGATGCGGCTGCCCTCGCCGAAGCGGGTCAGGAACATTTTCATCTGCTCGATCGAGCAGTTCTGTGCTTCGTCGAGGATGATGAACGCATTGTTCAGCGTGCGTCCGCGCATATAGGCGAGCGGCGCCACCTCGATCGCTCCGCGTTCCATGAGCTGCTTGTAGGTCTCCAGACCGAAAAACTCCTGCAGTGCATCGTACAGCGGGCGCAGATACGGATCGACCTTATTCTGCAGATCGCCGGGCAAAAAACCGAGCTTTTCGCCCGCTTCGACGGCGGGACGCGTCAGGATGATGCGCTCGACCTCTTTATTCTTGAACGCAACGACCGCCATTGCAACGGCAAGATACGTCTTGCCGGTTCCGGCGGGACCGACGCCGAACACGAGCTCGTGGTTTTTCAGCGCCTGAATGTATTTCTTCTGACCGAGCGTTTTGCATTTGATCTGCTTTCCACGGTTCGTCAGCGCAACAACGTCGCCCATGATCTCCTTGATCAGTTCGGCGTTGCCGTCCTTGGCGATGTCGATGGCATAGCGAATTCTGCCGCGGTTGATCGGATCGCCTTTGCGCTGCATATCCAGCAGTTTTTCAAGGACCGTCCTGCAAAGCCGGACCTGTTCTTCGTCGCCTTCAATGGAGATTCCGTCGGAGTGGATCCGTATCTTCACGCCGATCTCCTCTTCAAATACGGCAAGGTTCTCGTCAAACACGCCGAACAGGCCGATGGAATCATCCATCGATTCCAATTCGATCCTGGCAATCGACTTGTTCATCTCATCCGTCATGCGGGTCTTTCCTCCGTTTTTCCGATGATTTCTTCCGCGGTCACAATCACGACGGCGTATCGTGCGCCGTTTTTTGTTCGGATCGTGCCGTATGTGTTGATGATCGCCGCGTCGCGCGGGATCGCCTGATATGCCCGTTCCCGCGCCTCCTGCAGCGCGTACTGCTCCGCTTCCTCTTCGGTAAGCGCTCTTTCCCGGAACCCGATTTCCCGCGCCGTACGGGTTTCGATCGCAACCGGCAGGAGGCTGCTCATCGTGACCGTTCCGGGATCGGTCAGCCGGTAATGCTCGAAAGGCTGTTTTGTGCGCAGCAGTTCAAGGTCCCAGATGCGAAGGATCCGCACGGCTGCTTCGGCTTCGGTTTCGTATGATTCCGTGATCCGATCAGAAAGCGCCGTTTCTTCGCGGTATTCCACCGCGGCGCAAACCGTTCCGTCCGCCGATGTTTCATAAGAACTGTCCTTATAGATCACGGTTCCGGAAATCAGCACGTCGCCCTTCTTCACGCGATCGCCGACCTTGACGCGCGCTTGTCCGCGCATCACCCGAATCGACGTAACGACGCCGTCTTTGTCCGCCTTGATGTCGGACGGAACCGTGCTGATGCGCTTGGTCGATTCGGGCAGGGCTTCCACGACGTTGACCGTCAGAAGAATGCCTTCGCGATCGAGTCCGATCCATGCCGCATCGTGTATCTGCGCCGAAAGATCGTTTGCCGCCGTGATCAGGATCGGCCCTTCGATCCGTGCACCCGGCACGATCCCGCGCTCCGACAGCAGTGAACGGATCTCCTCCGGATCGACACGGTTTGTTCCGCCGATGCGGATGACCCAGATCCGCGTCGATAAAAGCAGCATTCCGAGAAACAGCAGACATGTCCCGATCCAGAGGACCGGACGGCGTCCGAGCTTCCGGAGAGCAAACGGCAGTCCTCCGCGTCCGACGATCCGAATGCGAAGCGGCAGTCCCCTTCGCAGCTTTCTGAGGTCGAAAAAGCGTCTTGCCGGAATCGTAAGGCGCAGTACGGCTTCATCCGTTTTTCGCACATGAAAAACGCGAATCCCCACATCCGCAAGCCGTTTCAGAAAACGCGCTGCGCATAATCCCTCAATTTGGATTATAACATACCCGTTCCAAAATTGCCACATCAACTTTTTGCCTCGATCCGTACGGACTCGATCTGTCCTTTGATCAGCGCGCGGGAATCCGTCAGCGCTTCGAGCTCCAGCGAATCGCCCAGAACGCAGAGCACGCCCTGATCCGTCGCAAGGCGGACGGTCTTGCCGTCAAAGCAGAGAATGCCGCGATGCTGCGCGACCGAGCATTCGTCAATTCCGTACCATTGCAGATAGAACCGACCTGCGTCAAGCTCCTGCGGCAGATCGGCAGCTTTCAGGATATGCCGTAAAACCATTCGTTTTCGTTTCATGCTACAGCATATGAATTTCGATGAACAGGCATGCAAAAAGCCACGAATAACGTGGCTTTCTAAATCACGATCCAGCTGAAGATGTGTTCCGGTTTCAAGACCTCGAAGTTTTCGAGATACGCGATCAGTGCGTCGATGATCGGGTCCTTGCCTGTCGTCTCAACAAATTGCGGCGTCGGCAGCGTAAAGCCTTCTATGATGCGGTCTTCGTACGGCAGCCAGCTTTCGTCAAGATACCCTCGAAGCCCCGAATCGCCTTCGGACCGTTCGGCAAGGATGAGCGTAAACACCTCATCGTCGTCCACCGATTTTCCGGATCCGTGCTCCAGATATCCGAGCGGCACATCGGGATTCATCGTATTAAGCAGGTACGAAAGACCGTATACAGAATAGATCGTTTCCTGCTGCATGATCGTGCCCGCATACGCTCTGAGCCATGCGCGAAGCTCCGCGCCGCGGATCAGCATGATCGTATACTGCGGCGTCTCGGTCTTAAGCATATACAGATCGCGGTATTTCAGCACGCCTTCCTTCTGTCCGCCGAACGGGATGTACGGATAAGCAATGGAAATCAGGTTGTTCGGCAGGTCGACGTCATGATAGTCGATCCAGTTCTGCGCAAGGTAAAGCTGCATCTCGTGCGTGAGATCCATGCTGTCCGTGGAGCACAGCGCGCTCGCGTCAAACCGGTCGATCCGCTGCGCAATCGTACAGATCGTTGCGTCCATCATGGCCGTAAAACGGCTGACATACGGTCTGATACTCGACTTTATTGCCGCGTCCGGTTCTGTTTGAGAGGCGTCTATCTGCGTCACAAGAATCGCCGGGTTTCCGTTGTCACGCAAAGAAACGGAAATCCCGGTAACCGTTTCGGCGCCGCCGGCAAGCGATACGATCGGGATTTCCCTGCCGCCGGCGTTCCGTTCCGAGCGTACGCTGTGCACGCACCCGTGCGAAGCGACGACAAGATCAATGCTGTCCGTCTTTTTGATCAGATCGCGAAGCGAATAGGTGTTCTCGCGCTGTGCGTCGACCTCCGTGCTGCCGTGATACAGCAGAACGGTATAGTCCGCGCGGTTCTTCAGTTCTTTTCTGAGCCTTGCATAGATTTCAATGGGATTGGCGGCGGTGATCTCATCTTCGGCAACGCACAGCTCCGGGTCGGTCATGCCGATCACGGCAACGCGCATCGGTTCCCGATCCTCTCCCTGCGGAACCTCAAGGATGACATACGGCAGCAGGTCGTTCCAAAGCGCGCCCTGCGCGTCAAAGATGGTCGGATCGCTCTTTTCGAGGTTCGCGCCGATCACCGGAATCCCTCGATTACGCAGCGCGGTGACTTCTCTTCGCACATTTTGCGACGGATAGGTGAACGCTTCTTCGCCGAGCGTAACGGCATGATAGCCAAGACGAATAAACAAGGACGTGATCGGTCCGTAGGAACGGTCGGTGCTGTCCGCGTAGTCATCTGAAACGGAACTGCCGAAGAACGAGCCGCCGGCGTCCATAAGAAGCAGATCGGGATTTTGGTTTTTCAGTTCCTGAATGCAGGTTGCGGTATTGATCGCCGAACAGAACGAGCCGTTTTCCGAAGGATCCCATGCGTTCCCGGCAAGATCGGACGTGATCAGCATGGAAAAGGACTGTGTCGCAGACACGCTGAAATCGGAAGACATCAGGGAGCTGAGGATCAGGGATGAATCACGCTCGGTAACCACGCCGTCGCCGTCATAATCGGCGCGGCTCAACGCCGCGGCGTCCATCATGCGAAACCGGTTCAGATGCCGCGAAATACAGCTGGCGTCCTGCGCGGTCAGCTGCCCGTCCCCATCCGCGTCGCCGAACATCACCTCGTCCGCAGCAGAAAATACGCCTGCAGGCAGCATCAGCAGAACTGTAAGCAAAAGCAGTATTCCTTTGCGGATCATTCGTTTCATCGTTCGGTCTTCATGCCTATATCATTTTTATATATAGTATAACCCAAGCCCGGACAAAATGCAAGCAAATCAAAAGAGCGCCAAATGGCGCTCTGATTCCGCAATTATACCATCATAAAGAACGGCGTCGCCGTTCGGCGTAGCTGTCCGAGGAACAAACACCACATAATCCGTCAAATCCGGCGACATGCGCGTCGAATTTGACACCTTGCGGCTCCTGCCGCCCGGTAAACCGAAAGTTCACAGGCAGGAGCCGAATAAAAAAACGGTCCGTCGAAACTTGTTCGACGGACCGAATCCGTAAGGATTAATACATGCCTCCCATGCCTGCGCCGCCCATATCGGGCGCTGCGGGTTCGGGCTTCGGAATATCCGCGACAATACTTTCGGTCGTCAACACCATTGCCGCGACGGAAGCCGCATTCTGCAGCGCGCTGCGCGTGACCTTGGTCGGGTCGACGATGCCCTTCTCGGTCATCATGCCGTAGGTGTCGGTTGCCGCATCGTAGCCGTAGCCTTCCGTACCGTTGCGGCGGATGTTCTCGATGATGACGGAGCCTTCGACGCCCGCGTTCTTCGCGATCTGACGGATCGGCTCTTCCAGCGCGCGAAGCACGATCTCAACGCCCGTCTTCTTGTCGCCGGTTTCCTTCTCGGCAAGCGCTCTGACGCGCTTTGCAACGGACAGCAGCGCAACGCCGCCGCCCGGCACGATGCCTTCCTCGACTGCCGCGCGGGTCGCATTCAGAGCATCCTCCATGCGGAGCTTGCTGTCCTTCATCTCGACCTCGGTTGCCGCACCGACCGCGATCACGGCAACGCCGCCCGCGAGCTTTGCAAGACGCTCCTGCAGCTTTTCCTTATCATAATCGGAGGTCGTCTCCTCGATCTGCGCACGGATGGATTTCACACGCGCCGCGATCTCTGCGGAATCGCCCGCGCCCTCGACGATGACGGTCTTTTCCTTATCGATCTTGACCTGCTTCGCGCTGCCGAGCATGTCGATCGTGGTTTCCTTGAGGTCCATGCCGAGCTCATCGGAAATCACCTGGCCGCCGGTCAGGATCGCGATATCCTGCAGCATCGCCTTGCGTCTGTCGCCGAAGCCCGGCGCCTTGACCGCAACGCAGGTGAACGTGCCGCGCAGCTTGTTGATCACGAGCGTCGCAAGCGCTTCGCCCTCGACGTCCTCTGCGATGATGAGAAGCTTTCTGCCCGCCTGCGCGATCTGCTCGAGCACCGGCAGGATCTCCTGAATGTTGCTGATCTTCTTTTCGGTGATCAGGATGTACGGATTGTCGAGAACCGCTTCCATCTTATCGGTGTCGGTCGCCATATAAGCGGAGCAATAGCCGCGATCAAACTGCATGCCCTCGACGATGTTCAGCTCGGTCTTCATGGTCTTGCTCTCTTCGATCGTGATAACGCCGTCCTTGCCGACCTTCTCCATTGCGTCCGCGATCAGCTTGCCGACCGTTTCATCGCTTGCGGAGATCGCCGCAACCTGCTCGATCGCATGCTTTGAGCCGACCGGAACGGAAAGCTCCTTGAGGCCCTCGACCGCTTCGTTCACCGCCGCTTCGATGCCGCGGCGCACAACCATCGGGTTTGCGCCTGCCGCGACGTTGCGAAGCCCTTCACGTACGATCGCCTGTGCCAGAAGCGTTGCCGTCGTCGTACCGTCGCCCGCGACATCGTTCGTCTTTGTTGCGACTTCTTTCACAAGCTGTGCGCCCATGTTCTCGAACGGATCTTCAAGCTCGATCTCTTTCGCGATCGTCACGCCGTCGTTGGTGATGAGCGGCGCGCCGAATTTCTTCTCGAGCACGACGTTCCGGCCCTTCGGTCCGAGCGTGATCTTAACGGTATTCGCAAGCTGGTTCAACCCGCTTTCCAATGCTTTTCTGGCGTCCTCGCCGTATTTCAATTGCTTTGCCATGATGATTCCCTCCTGTTATTCCACGATCGCAAGAAGATCGCTCTGCTTGATCACGATGACTTCCTGACCGTCAATCTTTACCTCGGTGCCGGCGTATTTCTGGTAGACCACCTTGTCGCCGACTTTCACGACCATTTCAACGTCCTTTGCGCCGGGACCGACCGCAAGCACTTCCGCCATCTGCGGCTTTTCCTTTGCAGCGCTCGTCAGAAGAATGCCGCCCTTGGTGACCTCTTCCGTTTCGATGTTGCGAATCACGACACGATCGAACAACGGTTTCAACATATTTCTTACCTCCTGTGAATCTTTTTAGCACTCAATTCTTTAGAGTGCTAACCATCGTCACTCATTATAGTGACAGACTCCGAAAATGTCAATCCGAGAAATGCAACGAAGTTGTGAACTCTTGTGAATATACGCAGGATCCGCGTTTGTCATTCCGCCACGTGCCCGCGGATCCCGCAAATCTCGAAAATATCGTAAAAAACATAAAAATAATTCTTGCAATGTGGAATCTTTTGTGTTATAGTGTACTCCGTTCGTACCGGGAAACCGGCCGGGCAAATCTTACAGGGGGTGAAATGCTTTGGCAAACATCAAGTCCGCTATGAAGCGTGCGAAGACTTCCGTTGGTGAAAACCTCAGAAATCGCATGGACAAGTCCGAACTCAAGACCGTCGTCCGTCGTTTTGATGAAGCGCTGAAGTCCGGCGATAAGGAAGCTATGGAAACGGCTTACCTTGCGGCTGTCAAGACCGTTGATCAGTCTGCCGCGAAGGGCGTTATCCACAAGAACGCAGCAGATCGCAAAAAGGCACAGTTGGCAAAGAAGCGCGCAGCCGCGAACAACTGAACCCCGGTATTCGCATGACACAGCGTCCTGTACGGACGCTTTTCTTTTTGCTTGCAATCTTGCGCCGATGCGTTTAGAATACGGTTGAAGGAGATACTGATGGCAACGGACGGACTGACCCTATACGCATGCATATACGAGCTTCAGGATCTGGTCGGCGGCAAAATCGACAAGGTCCAGCAGCCCGACAAGGATATCGTGATCCTGCACATACACGCGCCGAACGCGGGGCGTGTAAAGCTGATGCTCTGTATCCATGCGGAAAACGGCAGGATCCAGACGGTATCGAAGAATTTCGAAAATCCGGAGACGGCGCCCGCATTCTGCATGCTGCTTCGGAAATACCTGATCGGCTGCCGGATCGTTTCGGTCACGCAGCCGGGGCTCAACCGGATCGCCGTATTCTCGCTTTCCGGAAAGAACGAGCTGTATGACGCCGTGCAGATGCGCCTTGTCGTCGAGCTGATGGGCAGGCACGGCAATCTCTTTCTGCTGAACGACAGCGGGATCATCATCGACTGTCTCCGGCATTTCGGCATCGGCGAGAACGCCGCGCGCATCTGTCTTCCGAACGTTCCCTACGAAGCGCCTCCCGAGACGGAAAAGCTCGATCCGTTTTCCGTATCCGTCGAACAGATCCGCTCGATCGCGCAGGACCGCACGCCCGGCAAATGGCTGACGGACGCGTTCGGCGGCGTATCGCGTCTGTGCGCGGAACAGATCGTCAGGGACGATACACCGAGAGACGACGCCGCGCGTTCGATCTTCGACGTCTTTTCCGATCTCAAAGAAAAGCGGTTTGAGCCGTCCGTGATTCCCGGCGTCGGCGTGCTGTCGTTTCGTCCGAAGAATATCGACAGCATCCCCTGTTCCTCCGTCAACGAGGCGCAGGATCTGTACTACCGCGCGCGGGACGAACAGGCGATCCTCACCAAGAACCGAACGTCTCTGCGCGCCGTGCTCGATCACGCGCGAAAGCGCACGGAGAAAAAGCTCTCCGAATGCATGAAAACGATCGGCGACGAGGAACACATCGAGCAGGATCGGCTGTACGGCGAATTGCTGCTCGGCGTTCACGGGATCCCCGCGGGACGCAGGTCCGTGACCGTGCCGAACT
This sequence comes from uncultured Clostridia bacterium, assembly GCA_947168855.1. Lineage (GTDB taxonomy): Bacteria > Bacillota > Clostridia > Christensenellales > CAG-138 > UBA3792. Next base: position 39,876 of record CAMVNO010000001.1, on the reverse strand, counting down.
ATTATGCCGATCCGCCGACAAACGTCGAGATCGCGCTCGATCCGAAATACTCCGCCGCAGACAACGCGCAGCGGTATTTCAAGCGCTACCGCAAGAACAAAGCGGCGCGCGCATACGCGCTTGCGCAGGTGGATGCGCTCAGCGCCGAGCTCGACTATCTCAAGGGGCAGCTTTTGAACGTCGCAGTCTGCAGCACGCGCGAAGAGCTTGCGGAGATCCGCGAAGAGCTGATCAGAGAACGCTATCTGCGCGAAACCGTTGAAAAGCGCAAGGCGCCTTCCTCCGCGCAGAGCCGTCCGATCCGGTATCGTTCTCCGGACGGGGTCGACATCCTGGTCGGCAAAAACAATCTGCAGAACGAGCGGCTTGTGCGCAGCTCCGATCCGAACGCGATCTGGCTGCACGCAAAGGGCGTCCCCGCCTCGCATGTGGTCCTGAACTCGGCGGAGCCTTCGCGTGAAACGCTGTACCTTGCCGCCGTGATCGCAGCGCATCATTCCGGCGCATCCGCATCCGAAAACGTTCCCGTCGACTATACGCAGGTCCGGTATGTCAAAAAGCCCGCAGGCGCAAGACCGGGGTTCGTCAATTACTTTCATCAGCACACGCTGTACGTCACGCCGTCGCTCGACGAGATCGCGCCGTACCGCGTCCGGGAGGAATCATGAAGCTTTTACTTGCCACCAACAATGCGCATAAGGCGCAGGAGATCCGCGAGATCTTAAAGGACAGCTTTACCGAGATCGTCACGATGCGTGACGCGGGGATCGAGCTCGACGTCGTGGAAGACGGCGCGACCTTCCGTGAAAACGCGCTGAAGAAGGCGATCGAAACGCTCGATTACGCAAAGGACCGGTTTGACGCAGTGCTTGCGGACGACAGCGGGCTCTGCGTGGACGCGCTGAACGGCGCGCCGGGCGTCTTCTCCGCCCGCTTCTCCGGCGAGGGGCACGATGACGCGGCGAACAACAGCAAGCTCATTCGTCTTCTGCATGATGTGCCGTTCGAGCAGCGCACCGCGCGGTTCTGCTGCTGTGTCGCGCTTGCGCGGCGCGAGCATGCGCCGATCGCCGTGCAGGGCGAGGTCGAAGGAAAGATCCTGTTCGATGCGCGCGGCGAAAACGGATTCGGCTATGATCCTTATTTTTATTATGAACCGTTCGGGAAGAGCTTTGCGGAGCTTTCCTCGGAGGAAAAGAATTCCGTCAGCCACAGGAAACGCGCTCTGATGCTGTTGAGAGAGGCTCTGAATGTCGAAGATCGCGATCATATCTGATTCCCACGGAAGTATCGAGAACATTGCGTACTTTGCCGACCGTCTGAAAGGCGTCGATGCGCTCTGGCATCTCGGCGACCATGCCGAGGACGCGGAACTTCTTGCGAACCGGCTGAACTGCGGTTTTGTCTGCGTACGCGGAAACTGCGATCCGTTTTCCGACGCGCCTCTTACGTATACGGTCAGCTGGCATCATAAGCGTATTCTGCTTCTGCACGGGCACACGGTTGCCGGCAGGCTTGCGCTCCTCTATGCCGCGAAAGAGGCGAACACCGACGCGGTGCTGTTCGGGCATTCGCATGTCCCCTCCATGGAAACGGTCGACGGCGTTCTTCTGCTCAATCCCGGTTCCCTCTCCCGCCCGCGCACGTCGAAGGGCCCGAGCGTCGCGCTGCTGACGCTGACCGACGATGAGATGAAGGCAGAGATCCTTTTTGCAAATCGCCGCTAGTTTTGTATTATTCACAATTTTTCAACACTTTTATGCATTGACAAGCACGGTCAATGCCTTTAAACTGATAGCATCGAATTGATCCGAAAGGTTTTTTATAAACATGAAGAAAATCGTCTCTCTGATGATTGCAGTTCTGTTTGCCGTCTCAGCTTTTTTCTGTTTCCCTGCCGTACGCGCAAGCGCAGACACGTTTGATCCGAGCACCGTATACGAGCCGTATTATATCCTTGTCAACGCCGATACGCCCACGGTATCCTACCGCGGGATCGAAAAGGACGCGGATCTGCAGGTGTTCCCCGCCAGCACAACGAAGATCCTGACCTGTATCGTCGCGCTCGAAAACGGCAATCTCGACGACATGGTCACCGTTTCTCACAACGCCGTCAATTTCGGACGCGGCAACTCGCTGATGGGGATCGAAGAGGGCTGTCAGTATTCTCTCAGGGATCTTCTCTACGGCATGATGCTGCCTTCCGGCAACGACGCGGCGATCGCGATCGCCGAACACATTGCGGGCAGCACCGAGGCGTACGCCGAAATGATGAATGAAAAGGCCCGCGCGATCGGCATGACGCATTCGCATTTCGTGACGGTGCACGGCAAGCAGAACGACAGCCATTACACGACCGTACGCGATATGGCGCTTCTGACGGCTTACGCGCTGAACACCAGCGAGAAGAGCGAAGAATTCCGCACCATCGTCAAGACCGGCAAGTACACGGCGGAATCCGGTCCGAAGGCAATTGAGCTTGTCAATTCCAACCGCATGCTTGTCGACGCGCCCGCCACCGAAACGCTGCCGAACCCGATCTCCTGTCTTTATGCCGATGCGATCGGCGTCAAAACCGGCGACACAACAAAAGCCGGCAAATGCCTGATCGCAGCCGCGGAGCGCAACGGCGTGACCCTGATCGCGGTTCTGTACGGCGGTACGATCGGCGACGAAAGCTATAACGACGGCTGGAACGACGCGCAGAAGGACAAATACAACGTCAAGCGTTTTCAGGACGCCGCCGCCATGTTTGATTACGCGTTCGGTGATATGATCCACAGCGTCACCGTCGGCGAACTCGTTGAAAACGGACTGCCGGTCAATTTTGAAATCACGATCTCAAACGCGGCGCAGGACGACTCGCACGGCGGCGTTCTCCGCGCGTATGCCGATCTGTCGAACGACACTACGATCTCCGTCATGCAGCCCGATCCGAACGCCAAGGTCACCGATCTCAAGATCGAGGCGCAGCCGATCTTCACAAACCAATACGCGCCGATCGGCGAAGGCACCGTGATCGGCAGCGTGTCATACGTCTATAACAACGAAACGCTTCTGAGCGCAAACCTGATCGCGGAGCGCAGCGTCAAGGAAGGCACCGCGCAAACCGACATCACGGCGGTCGCAACCGATCCTTCCGGCGACAGTCCTTCCATGATCAGCGGCAATCTGATCGGCGACGCGAACGCCGTCAGCCTGAACCCGGACGAACTGAATACCGTTTCGGGCAGCGGCGGATGCGGTCTGCCCGACGACATGCGCTGGATCCCCATCGTGCTTGCCGTCGTGTGCGTGCTTCTGATCGTCTGCGTGGTTCTGTTCCTTCTCTACCTGCGCGCCGAAGCAAAGCGCCGTCGCGCCGCCGCGCGGAGAAGAGCGCGTCAGCGCGCGCGTGAATCCGGTCAGTACGACGACCGCCGATAAAGGAGATCCAATGAAAAAAATTGTCCTCTGCCTGCTCCTTGCCGTTCTGCTGTTCCCGGTCTTCGGGAAAGCCGAAACAACCGAATCGACAGGATTCGACATTACGGAGCTTGCGGAGGACACGGTATTTTTGGTCGCGCTCGACGACCCGGAGCATGCGATCCTCGGACTGGAACGCAACGCGGATACAAAGCGATATCCGGCAAGCACGACCAAGATCATGACATGCATTCTGGCGCTTGAGAAATCCGATCCGGACGAGCGCGTAAAGATCAGCAAACGCGCCTGCAACCTTTCGGAGCGCAATTCCAAAATGGGCTTGAAGCCCGGCGAATCCTATCCGATGATCGACCTGCTCTACGGACTGATGCTGCCCTCCGGCAACGATGCGGCGATCGCGATCGCGGAACACATCGGCGGCAGCGTCGACGGGTTTGCCAAGCTGATGAACGCCAAATCCAAAGAGCTCGGCATGACCGGCTCGCACTTTGTCAATCCGCACGGGCTTCACAACGCCGAGCATTACACGACCGCGCGCGACATGGCGATCCTGACGGCATACGCGTTCGAAAACGACACGTTCCGCGAGATCGTCGCAACGGTCGAATACACGGCTGTTTCCTCCGAAGGGCGGAAGATCGTTCTTCGCAACTCCAACCGTCTTCTGCGCGACGTGACCGCAAACACCTATACCCCCTTCTCCTGCCTCTATGAGAACGCGATCGGCGTGAAGACCGGCGATACGCACCTTGCCGGGAAATGCTTCGTCGCGGCTGCTCAGAAGGGAGATACCGTATACCTTGCTGTTCTGCTGCACGGCAAAAACGCGCCGGACAAACTGACGGGCCGTGAAAAGGACGCCTACGCCGCGCAGCGCTTTTATGACGCGATCAAGCTGTTCGAATACGCGTTTGAGCACGACACCGTCACGCTCGACGCGCAGGAGCTCGTCAAGCGCTGTCTTCCGGAGTCCTATGCCGTCTCCCCCGATCCCTCGCGCTCTCTCGCGACCGAGATCCTTTATCATATCGAATGGGATCAGACGGAAACGCTCACTCTTCCGCGCTGGCAGGCGGATCTGTTTGCCAAAGACCCGTTCCCGGAGGACTCGGTCGTCTATTCGGTAGATTCTTACTCTGCGCCGATCGGTTCCGTTGCAGGCAGCGCCTCGGTCGTTCTGAACGGACAAACCGTATTCCGCGGGGATCTGATCGCAGATGATTATACCTATCCGCCGACGCCCGAACCGACCGAAGAACCCATCTTCATCATCTCCGACGAAACCGCTTCACCCGCGCCGCAAACGCCCGGGGCGACTCCGGAATGGATTCCAATCGCAACCGAGCCGCCGACGCCGTCCGGTTCATGGTTCCGGCGTCTGTTCCGCTGTGTTCCGAACGGTCAGTCGTAAAACGGCAGACCGAGCGCGAAGCACGTACGCTTTCCCGCGATCCCGTCCGCTTTCAATCCGCATGCTCTCTGGAACCGCTTGACGGCGCGTTCCGTTTTTTTACCGAATACGCCGTCGATCTGTCCCGGATCATAGCCCTCTGTTTTCAGCGCCGTCTGCAGCTCCCGGACGTCCTCTCCGCGCATATACGGGCTTTCGAGCTTCATCTCGCGCGATGCAAAGAACGGCGGGCGTCCGAACCGGTCCCATCCGGAAATCCGGCTTTCCACAACGCCGACGTCGCGTCCCTTCGCCTCGATCACATGATCGCCGTCGATCGCATAGCCGACGTGCACGGCGCGTCCCCCGCTCATGCGAAACGCCATATCCCCCTCCCGCACATCGTTTCTTTTGATCGTACGGCAGAGCTTTCTCAATCCCTCGGCGTTCAGATCGTGGTCGATCATATCATGCTTCAGAAAATAGAACGTGCCGAGTCCCGAGCAGTCGAACGCGCGCAGCACGTCGCCGTAGCCCTCGCGGACCTCCTTTTTCCAATGCGCGATCGCGCGGTCCGCGTTGCGCTTCGTTTTTTCGCGTCTGCGGATCCATGCCTCCGTGATCGTCGGCTTTTTCTGTCCCTGCGCGCCCCAGACATAGATGCTGTGATTTTTAACCTGTTCCTTCAGATATTCCGTAAAATCCGATGCTTTCATATAAAAAACCTCCTCTTCATTCTATGTGAAGAGGAGGCGAAGCGGTGAATCGCTCACCATTTATTGAAGACCTTTTCCGCAAAGCCGAGGAAATCCCCGATCCGGACCGTCGTTCCGTCGTCAAGCACGGCGCTTCCGGTGAACCTTCCGAACACCTGATGCTGATCGGAGCAAATGACCAGAACATCCGTCTTCGACGCGCGGTCGAGGATCGGCGTGAAAGCGAGATCGAGCCGTCCTTCGTCATCCGTAAAATGCCACGGCGACAGCAGATCGTCGGAGCCGTCCGGCTTCTTCGGAATACCGAAATCGACGCGGCCGAGCTTGTGCGCCTTCCCGTCGAAAAACAGCATGTTTTCGCTCGCGGCGGACGTATCGCCGAACCCGTAACCGAGATTGAACCCGAACCGGTGTTCGTCGACCTCGCCCTGCGCGGCACTCCAGTACCATGTATTTTTGTAGGTCCACACGCCTCTGCCCCAGTCCAGAAGCCCGAAGGTCCTCTGTGGATCGAGCTCGGTCCGGTCGTCGCCCACGGCGAACCAGCCGCCCGCGCGCATGCCGATGATCTTCTGGTTGTAATAGAAATGCCCCTTCTTTTCAAACGGCGTTGCGATCGTCATCGAATCCTGCGGTTCCTCCGTGAGCAGGATGTCGCATTCGAACGGCTTCCCGTCGCGGAAGCGGTCGATCCGAAACCGCAGGCGTCTGCCCTCCGGCGTATGCTCAAACGAGCCCGATGCGTTTTTCAGCGTCTTTTGCACGTTGCCTTCCGCCGAGCTTGACGGGAATCCCGTCTTCCCCATCGGCAGCCAGAACATCGGCGACACGGTCGTTTCCGTACAGGCTTCGAAATCCAGTACGGAAGCGGACAAAAGCCCCATGTAGCCGTTGTCGTCGATCGTCAGCGCGACGCCCCATCTGTCATTTGTGATGAGATAATAGTCCCATTCCTTGATGCGAAGCTTCCCCGCTTTGATCGCGCTGCGGTCATACGTTTTCAAAAGCGACATCGCATAGCCGGGTTCGCAGAGATTTCCGTTTTTGTCAAGCAGCGGACCCGGACCGAACGAATGCTGTTTCATGGTTTCCTCCATTGAAAAAGGAGGGCATTGCTGCCCTCCCGGATCGGTTCTTACAGAGACTGCGCGATCGCAACCGCGACGGCGACCGTTGCGCCGACCATCGGGTTGTTGCCCATGCCGATGAGACCCATCATTTCGACGTGCGCCGGAACGGAGCTCGAACCCGCAAACTGCGCGTCGCTGTGCATTCTTCCCATCGTGTCGGTCATGCCGTAGGACGCGGGACCCGCCGCCATGTTGTCCGGATGGAGCGTTCTGCCCGTGCCGCCGCCGGACGCCACGGAGAAGTACTTCTTGCCGTTTTCGACGCACCATTTCTTGTAGGTGCCGGCAACCGGATGCTGGAAGCGCGTCGGGTTCGTGGAGTTGCCCGTGATGGAAACGTCGACGTTCTCATGGCGCATGATCGCAACGCCCTCGTTGACGTCATCCGCGCCGTAGCAGCGGACCTTTGCGCGTTCGCCGTCGGAGAACGGCTTCGTGTACACGATCTTCAGATCGCAGGTGTAGTAATCATACTCCGTTTCGACATAGGTGAAGCCGTTGATGCGGGAGATGATGTACGCCGCGTCCTTGCCGAGACCGTTCAGAATGACCTGCAGGGGCTTTGTGCGGACCTTATTTGCGGTGCGGGCGATGCCGATCGCGCCTTCCGCCGCCGCAAAGGATTCGTGACCCGCGAGGAACGCAAAGCAGCTCGTCTCTTCGCGAAGGAGCATTGCGCCGAGGTTGCCGTGACCGAGACCCACCTTGCGCTGATCCGCAACGGAGCCCGGAATGCAGAACGACTGGAGACCGATGCCGATCGCTTCCGCCGCTTCCGCCGCATCCTTCACGCCCTTCTTGTATGCGATCGCCGCGCCGACGGTGTACGCCCAGCCGGCGTTTTCAAATGCGATCGGCTGAATGCCCTTGACGATGCCGTACGGATCGACGCCGTGCGCGTCGCAGATCGCCTTCGCTTCTTCGAGATCCTTGATGCCGTACTCGTTCAGCACCTTCGTGATCTTGTCGATTCTTCTTTCAAATCCTTCAAACGTAATCATGCGGCACCTCCGTTATTCCTTACGCGGGTCGATGACCTTGGCAGCGGTCGCGAACCGGCCGTAGGTCCCGATGTTCTTCTCGAACGCTTCCTTCGGGTCCATGCCCTTCTTGATCGCGTCCATCATCTTGCCGATGCTGACAAACTGGTAGCCGATGATCTCGCCCTCTTCGTCGAGACCGATCTTCAGCACGTAGCCCTCCGCCATTTCGAGGTAGCGCGGGCCCTTCGCCTTGGTTCCGTACATCGTGCCGATCTGCGAACGAAGTCCCTTGCCGAGATCCTCAAGCCCTGCGCCGATGGTCAGACCGTCGTCCGAGAACGCGCTCTGGCTTCTGCCGTAAACGATCTGCAGGAACAGCTCGCGCATCGCGGTGTTGATCGCGTCGCAAACAAGGTCGCTGTTCAGCGCTTCGAGGATCGTCTTGCCGGGCAGTATCTCCGCCGCCATCGCCGCGGAGTGCGTCATGCCGGAGCAGCCGAGCGTTTCCACCAGCGCTTCCTCAATGACGCCCTCCTTGATGTTGAGCGTGAGCTTGCATGCGCCCTGCTGCGGTGCGCACCAGCCGACGCCGTGCGTCAGGCCGCTGATGTCCTTGATCTCTTTCGCTTTGACCCACTTGCCCTCCTCGGGGATCGGAGCGGGTTCATGCTTCGCGCCTTTTTTGACGCATACCATTTCTTCCACGTCGCGGGAATACTGCATGGATGTTTATCCTCCTTTTTTACGGGCGCGAAAAATACGCTCTCCCGGATTATGAAAAAAGTATATCATATGATTTTGTTCTTCGCAAGACGGGATTTGTATGTTATAATCATTTCGGAGGTGATTTTTATGCACCTGTTTTGGATCATTCTCACCGGTTCTTTGTTTCTCGGCGTATCCGTTCTGCATCTTGTTGCGTGCTACAGGCGATGCCCGAGGATCCGGACCGTGACCAAATTGCTGCTGATGCCGCTCCTTTGCACAGCGTACTGCGTCCTGGCGCCGAACCCGAGGCTGCTCGTTATCGCCGCGCTCACGTTCGGCTGGATCGGAGACGTCTTTCTGCTGTTCAAAAACAAGCGTCTCTTTATGCTGCTCGGTATCTGCGCCTTCGCGCTCGGTCATGTATTCTACATCGGAGCCATGCTGTCCGACCATCCGGCGCTTCATATCCTGATGCTGATCCCGATCGCGCTGTGCGCCGCGTGGCTCACGTTCGTGTACAAAAAGCTGATCCCATACGCGCCGAAATCCCTCCGAAAGCCCGGATTCGTGTATGCGCTGCTGCTTTCGCTCACGGCGCTGTCCGCGCTGTATCTGCTGCTCGTTTCCGAGAAGGCGGCGTATCTCATCGCGTTTGTCGGCGGGCTGTTCTTCATGCTGAGCGACACGCTCCTTTGCGGACAGCAGTACCGGAAGGAATTGAAACACGGAAACTTTTACGTTATGCTGACCTATATCATCGCGCAGAGCCTATTGGTAACGGGCTTTGTGCTCACGGGAGGAATCTGAATGGAACTTGCCGCATTGATCATCTCCGGCGTGACGCTCGTCGTCATGCTCATCATCCTGATCGTTCTGCTGCTCTCGAACCGCAAAGACAACACCGCTGAGCTGCGTATGGAGCTGAACAGTACGCTCTCGACGTTCGGACAGTCGATCTCCGAAAATCAGCGCATCGCGTCCGAAGCGCAGGACAAGCGTCTTTCGGGCATGGAGCAGAACAACGCGCTGGACTTTGAGCGCCTTCGCAAATCGCAGGAGGATCGCATCAGCTCATTGGAGCAGTCCAACGAGCAAAAGCTCGAAGCGATCCGACAGACGATGGAGCGGCGGCTCTCCTCGATCCAGACCGAAAACGCCGAAAAGCTCGAAAAGATGCAGAAGGCCGTCGACGAAAAGCTCGAAAAAACGCTCGAAAGCCGCATCTCAGAGTCGTTCAAGGTCGTGTCCACACAGCTCGAGCAGGTCTATAAGGGACTCGGCGAAATGCAGGCGGTCGCCGCCGGCGTCACCGATCTCAAAAAGGTCCTGTCGAACGTCAAAACGCGCGGCATTCTCGGCGAAGCGCAGTTAAGTGCCATCCTTTCCGAGATCCTCTCGCCCGAGCAGTACGAGGTCGACATCGCCACAAAACCCGGCTCCAGGGACCGCGTGGAGTTTGCGATCAGGCTGCCCGGCGACGGCGAAACGCCGGTTTATCTTCCGATCGACGCCAAGTTCCCCGGCGAGACGTTCTCGCAGCTGCAGGACGCGTATGAAAGCGGCGACGCCGAGCGCGTCACGGCTGCCGCAAAGATGCTGGAGATCCGGCTCAAGGCCGAAGCGAAGGACATCCGCGACAAATACATCGACCCGCCGCACACGACCGATTTCGGCATCCTCTTCCTGCCGTTCGAAGGACTGTACGCCGAGGCGGTCAACCGCGGGCTGATCGAGGAGCTGCAGCGCACCTGTCGCATCAACGTGACCGGTCCGTCCACGATGGCGGCGTTTCTGAATTCCCTGCAGATGGGCTTCCGCACGCTCGCCATTCAAAAGCGCTCGAGCGAGGTCTGGCAGGTATTGGGCGCGGTCAAGACGGAATTCGAGAAATTCGGCGACATTCTCGACCGTTCGCAGCAGAAGCTCCGGCAGGTCAACGACGATCTCGACACGCTGATCGGCACCCGCACCCGCGCGATCAACCGCAAGCTCAAGGACGTCGAAAAGCTCGATTCCTTCGATTCCGGCAGCCTGCTGGATTCCTGATCCCGACGCAACAGCCGGTTGCTTGTGCGCCGCACGGATCTGATGTACAATGCATGCAGAAAACGAACGGGAGGTGTCCCCATGGAAACCAAGGATGTCATTTATTCGCTTCGAACCGAGAACGGTCTTTCGCAGGATGAGCTCGCCGAAAAGGTCTTTGTCACGCGGCAGGCGGTGTCGCGCTGGGAGAACGGCGAAACGGTTCCGAACACCGAAACGCTGAAGCTGCTCTCGAAACTGTTCGATGTGTCGATCAATACGCTGCTCGGCTCCCCGCAAAAGCTGTTCTGCCAATGCTGCGGCATGCCGCTGGAGGACAAGATCATCGGCAAGGACAAGGACGGCACGCCGAATGAAGCGTACTGCAAGTGGTGCTATGCAGACGGCACATATACCTACAGCAGCATGGACGATCTGATCGACGTCTGCATCCCGCATATGGTCAACGAATCCTTTTCCGAGGAGCAGGCGCGCGCATACCTGAAGCAGGTCCTTCCCACGCTGGATTACTGGAAGCGCTATGAGGAGCTGAGCGACGACGGGCAGTTTGAAGCGTTCAGGCAGCAGCTCATCCGCGAGATCAACGATCTGCATATCGAGGGCATGCCGAAGGTCGAAACGCTCAACGCGCTTGTCGGAAGCTTCGTGAATCTCGCCTATCCGCTGCCGAGCGGCGTCAGCGTCAAGTTTTTGAACGACGGTACGACCTATCTCGGCAATCAGCTTGCATCCGAATTCGGCGGCGACCGGTGCTTCGGCGTGCTTGCCAACATGGATTTCATTCTGGTCTGCACCTACGAAGCGAAGGGCAAAAACCCCGAGCTGGTGCTGTATAAGAAGCGCTGACATGTGTTTTCAAATCAAAAGACCGGGCTGTTCGCCCGGTCTTTTCTGTTTATTCCTTTGCATATTTCTCAAACCAGTTCGTGATTTCTGTCAGTCTGCGGATCCGATGCAGCGGCTTTCCGGAGCGGGAAAGCTCATGGTTTTCACCGTGGAAGACGCAGATGCGCGCTGGGATGCCGCGATCGACCAAGGCGGCGTACATCTGCAAGCCCTGATCGAGCGGACAGCGATAGTCCTCATCCGAATGGATGAACAATGTCGGCGTCTTCACGTTCTTCGCGTACTTGAGCGGGCTGTGCTCCCAGAGCTTTGCGTGGTCGGTATAGAAATCCGCGCGGTTCTGATCGCCGACGAAATAGTAGCCGATGTCGGAGATGCCGTTGAAGCTCAGCCAGTTCGAGATCGAGCGCTGCGACGCGCATGCGCAGAAGCGGTCGGTGTGCCCGATGATCCAGTTCGTCATAAAGCCGCCGTAGCTGCCCCCCGTTTCGCAGACGCGGTCCGGATCGATCGCGGGATAGCGGCGCAGAACCTCGTCCGCAAAGTCCATGAGGTTTTGATAGTCCGTCTCGCCGTAGTGTCCCATAATATCCGCAAACGCGTCTCCCCTGCCGTCCGAGCCTTTGGGATTGCAGAAGAAGACGAAATACCCCATTCCCGCCCAGACCTGCATCTCGTGATAGAACACCGTGCCGTAGACCGTCTTCGGTCCGCCGTGGATGTCGAACACCGCGGGATATTTCCTGTTCGGGTCGTAATCCTTCGGTTTCAGCACCCAGCCGTCGATCTTCCATCCTTCGCTTTCGGCTGAGACCGGCTCACACTTCGCAACGTACTTGTCTTTGAACGCATCGTCGTTGAAATGCGACAGCTTCTTAAGCGCACCGGTCAAGAGATTTTTGGCGTACAGCTCCTGCAAGGATCCTTCATACAGCGCAATGAACAGCGCGGTGTCGTTTTCCGGATGGATCGCCACGGCGTCGATGGAGCCGGTTTCCGTTGCGACGGGAACATTGTTCCCCTGTAGGTCCAAAGCGTACAAATGCGAGCTCTCAGCGCGCGTGGTGATGTAATACAGGCGATCTGCCGTGCTGATCATGTTCTCGCCGCCGCCGTGGCGCACGTCGCTGCCGACCGAGTTCCAAAGGCTCTCGGTGTTCTCATACAGCATGGAAAGCGCGCCGGTTTCGCGGTCGACGGTATAGAAATCGACGTTCTCGTTAAGCCCGATATCCTTCCCCTCCGTCGCCGTCATCACAAGCGTTTCGCCGACCGCCTTGAGGCGCTCGGTGTACAGTCCCTCATACGCTTTCAGCATCCGTACCTCGCCGGAATCGCCGTTCAGCACGTACAGCTTCGGATGCGTGAGATCGCGCCGCGCGGTATAGCTGTCGCCGAGGAAATACACGGCGCTGCCGATTGTTTCGATCGAATCGACCGAGAAAAACGGCTCGGTGACGCGCCTGATCTCCTTCGCGTCCGCCGACACCAGAAACAGCGCCGTGCGGCTTTTGTTGATGATTCCTCCGCCGTTGAACCAGTACGGCAGTTCGTCGAAGACCTCATAGTCCGCATCGTCGGCGTACGCTTTTTCGACCTTCTCGCGTTCCTCGCGGCTCATCGAATAATAGTCGGGATGGTTTGCGTCGATGTCGCCGAGCACGGCATAGGCGCCGTTTTTGAGCTTTTTGATCCACGTCGCCGCAAACGGCAGCGTAAACGCGTGCAGTGCCTCGCCGCCGCGCAGGTCGAGACGGTAAAAGCTCGTAAACTGCTCCTTTTTTTCGGAGCGCTTCTTTTCGGAAGCGGACCGGACCGCCGGGAACAGGATTGTATTCTCGTCCTCCCAGAAATACCGCGCTTCCTTTCCGAGATCGGTTAGCTGCCGGAACGCTCCGTCGTACAGCCACAGGCGGCTTTCGTAGCAGTTTTCTTCTTCATTGCAGTTCGACACGACAAACGCCGCGCGCTTGCCGTCCGGCGCGTATTTCACATCGGAAAGATATTTATACTGCAGAAAATCTCTGATGCCGATCGGTTCCATAGCAATTCTCCTGTCTTCTGTTTGGATTCATTGTAACGGGTTTCGACCGCTTTTGCAAGCAAAAGAAAAGAACAGCGCCGGGCGCTGTTCTTTGAAATCGGATTCAGTCGATCGGTGACGCGGAATAGAGCATCGAAAGCGACAGATAGACGCCCGCCAGCATGTCCGCGCCGCCGCCCAAAGGGAGCGCCGCGATGCGGTTTGCGGAGGCGACGAGCGCCGAATACGCCGCGTCGGACAGGACGTTGCGCACGAGCATGAACAGGTCTTCGGACACGAGTCCTTCCCCGCTCTGCAGAAGAAACGCGCCGGAAAGCTCCGTCGTATGCGCCGCGGCCGAGCCTGCAAGCGCGCGCGTCATTTCGAGAACGCGGTCGAAGCTTCTTCCGAGCGCCGTCGACAGCGCGGCGTAGCCTGCCATGTATCCGCAAAGCAAGCGGTCCGCGGAGGGGATCAGACCGACGCCGATGCCGGCGATCTGCGAAGCGGCTTCTCTGCAGGCGTTCGGATCCTGATCGCGGAACCCGGCATGCAGCTTCGGAAGCAGCGGTCTGACGGTCTCGGAAAACTCGTTCTGTCGGATATCCGCAACGAGCGGACTCAGGTCGTCGGACTTGGCGTTTGATTCGATCGTGCGCAGGATGTGGCGAAGCCGCACGTCGTAATCGTTCGGCAGAAAGACCGCCTTGATCGCTTCGAACGACAGATCGTAATCGGTTGCCTGCGAGAGGTCGATCATGAGCTCGCAATCCGGGATCTCGATGCGTTCATTCCCCAGCAGCACGCGCTGTCCCTCTTCGATCTCGTACCGTGTGAAGGGCTTCACCGAGGAGACGAGCGCCGAGAACGGCGACAGGCAGTGCGCGTTGCTGAGGATCGAAACCATTCCGATCGACGTATTGCAGTAGATCCCGTCCGGATAGACGGCGTAAACCGTGCCTTCGTAGTTTCCCAGGCGAAGGTAGGCGTGCAGGCGTTTGCAGATTTTTCGTGCGGTTTCGGTCATGGTCGTTTCCGTCTGCATATGCGTAGCCATACGTATATGCATCCTCATTTTTTCTTTATTTTACCTCTGTTTTTTGCGTTTGTAAAGGTTTTCCGGGCTGTTCGGCGGCGATCGAATATGAATAGAATGTAAATATATTCAGGAAATGTGTCGAAAAACAAAAAAGAGGAAGCGATCCGCTTCCTCTCGGGGGCTTTGGGATTATTCTTCCGGATCCTTGTCCGGGATGTGCAGCTCGATCGGCTCGTTGCAGTTCGGGCAGATGAGACCGTCCGGCGTGTCGAGCATGTCCTGATCGAAATAGATGGTCTCGCCGCAGTTCGGACAAACGATCTCAAAGAAATCGTCCTCATCGAACGAGTCCTCTTCCTCGTCTTCTTCCTCGTCGCCGTAGAGGAAATCGTCGTATTCGTCGAGATTCTCAAAGATCTCTTCGACGCTGTCGTCGAGATCCGCGAGCGCATCCTCATGATCCGCCATCTCCTCCGCGATCACATCAAGCGTGTCGACGATCGCCGTGAAGATCTTGGCGTATTTATCGTCGTGGATGTTGAGTCCTTCCATCAGACCGTCCAGATATGCGACCTTTTCAGAAATTCTGCTCATGCTGCACCTCCGATTTGTAAATTGGTATGGGTTCAGATGCGGGACATGTATTCGCCGGTTCTCGTGTCGATACGGATGATATCGCCTTCGTTGACGAACAGCGGAACCGCAATGTGATAACCGGTCTCCAGAACCGCGGGCTTGGTCGTGCCGGTCGCGGTGTCGCCCTTGAAGCCGGGCTCGGTCTCGGTGACCTTAAGCTCCACGAAGTTCGGCGCTTCGACGGAGAATGCGCTGCCCTTGTAGAAGCGCATCTTGACCTGATCGTTCTCCTTGATGAAGTCGATCGCGTCCTCAACCTGCTCGAAATTCAGCGGGATCTGCTCATAGGTCTCGATGTCCATGAAGTAGTAGAGCTCGCCGTCGGAATACAGGTATTCCATGTCCTTGGTTTCAATGTGCGCCAGCGGGTACTTGTCCGTCGGGCTGAAGGTGCGCTCCAGCACCGCGCCGGTCATAACGTTCTTGAGCCTGGTGCGAACGAACGCCGCGCCCTTGCCCGGTTTTACGTGCTGGAAATCTGCGATCGACCAGACAACGCCGTCAATCTCAACCGTCACGCCCTTGCGGAAATCGCCTGCCATAATCATAAGTATGTCCTCCCAATTTGATTCCTTGTTGATTTAGATATGCTGAAGTTCTTTCGTTGCATGCGCAAAATTCCGCATGCCGTCCTCGGTGACCACACAGCAGTCCTCAATGCGGACGCCGAACTTGTCTTCGATGTAGATGCCGGGTTCGACCGTGATCGTCATGCCCGGTTCAAAGGCCGTGTCGCCGGTGACCGACGCGCGCGGTTCTTCGTGAATGAGCAGCCCGAAGCCGTGACCGAGCGAGTGACCGAAGCATGCGCCGTATCCCTTTTCGGTGATATAGTCGCGCGCGATCGCGTCCAGCTCCCTGCCGGTGATGCCGGGCTTTAAAGCGTTGAGCGCGCGGGTCTGCGCTTCGAGAACGATGTTGTAGATCTCCTCCGCAAACGGGTCGACCTTGCCGACCGCAAAGGTACGCGTCATGTCGGAATGGTAGCCGTTGAAAAGACAGCCGAAATCGACGACGACCAGATCGCCTTCCTGAAGCGTTCTGTCGCCCGGAACCGCGTGGCACATTGCGCCGTTCGGACCGGAACCGACGATCGTTTCAAACGACGGACCTTCGCTGCCGAGCTTGGCGCAGATGTATTCGAGCTCTGCGGCAACGCGGCGTTCGGTCATGCCGGGCTTGACAACCTTCAGAAGCTCAGAAAACGCTTCGTCAGCCATCGCCTGCGCCTTCGCAAGGCATTCGATCTCGTCTTCGGACTTTCTGATGCGAAGCAGAGAAAGCTCCTTTGCAAACGGAACGAGTTCCTCGCCGAGCTTCGAAAACGCTTCATAGCCCGCAAAGCTGACGTAATCCTCTTCAAAGCCCATGCGCCTGACGTTTTCGGAAGCGACGATCTCCTTGAGCTTTTCATTGTGCGCCGCGCCTGCGACCTCGAAGATCTCGCAGCAGTCTCCGGACTGCGCCTTTGCCTGAATGGTGTAGCGGAAATCCGTCAGCAGCGCGCTGCGGTTTTTGGTGATCAGAACGCTTGCGTCCTCACTGGTAAAGCCGGAAAAATAGCGGATCGCGGTAACCGATTTCAAGAGAACGGCGTCGAGCCCCGCACGTTCCATTTCGGCGCGAAGCCGCGCAATACGATCGTTCATAGCATCCTCCGTCTGAATCAATATCGAAACTATTATAGCGGATACGGACTGCGTTTGCAAGCCCTCCGCGAAAAAAACCCGGTCGAAACCGGGATGCTTTTACGTATTCATACGTTTTGTCAGCGTTTCGAAGGTCTGCTCCAGAACCGGGACGTTTCGCCACGCACAGCCGATCGGAACGCCCGGGCGGTTGTCGCCGTGGAAATCGCTGCCGCAGGTCACGAGCATGTGATACTGCCGCGCGATCGAAACATACATGTCGGTCTGCCGCTGCGTGGACGACGGATAGTATGCCTCCAGTCCCATGAGTCCGAGGTCATAAAGCTCGCGGATCAGTCCGTGCGGATTGTCGCGGATGTGGCAGGGATGCGCGAGGATCGGAAGCCCGTCCGCGATATGAATGATGTCGATGACCTGCTGCGGCGTGAACCGCTGTTCGGTGTAGTATCCGACCGTTCCCGGACGCAGATATTTCTGAAACGCGTCGCGCACGTCGTTTGCATACCCCGCTTTGATCAGCGCATGCGCGATATGCAGCTTGGTCGTCATGGATTCCGGACGCCCGACCAGCGGCTGTACGTCGTATCCCGCCTCTTTGAGACGCGCGTAAATGATGCGGTTGCGCCGTTCGCGGCGGTCGCGCGCGATTTCGAGCGCGCGAACAAGCGTCGGGTTGTTCGGATCGACGTCGAGTCCGATGATGTGCAGTTCATGCCGCCATTCGTTGTCCATTTCAACGGCGGGCAGCACGGGAACGCCGCATTTCTCTCCCTCTTCGAGCGCTTCCTTCACGCCCATGATGTTGTCATGGTCGGTCAGCGCAAGCAGCTTGATCTTCGCCCGAGACGCAATGCGCACGATCTCCGACGGCGTTGCCGTGCCGTCGGAAATGCAGCTGTGCGTATGCAGATCAAAGCGATTGTCTTCCATGGAGGGTTATGCTTCCGTTTCTGTTTCGTTCGGCTCCTCCGCCGTTTGCTCCGGCTGTTCCGGTTCTTCGGGCTGTTCCGGCTCAGCCATGACCGTATCCGCGTCCTTGCCCTCGAGTACGGCGATGAACTGTTCGCCGGACACGCGTTCGTATTTCAGCAGCAGGTTCGCGCACGCGTCTAGCCCGTCGCGGTGCGCCGTCAGAATGTGTTCGGCGCGCTCGAACTGTCCCTCGAGGATCGAGCGGATCTCCGCGTCGATCTTTGCGGACAGCGCTTCGGAATAGTTCTTGGCGTGTCCCCAATCCTTGGCGATGAACACCTCGGTGTCGCCGCCGAGGAAGACCGGACCGACCGCGTCGGACATGCCGTATTCCTCAACCATCTTGCGCGCATGCTCCGTCGCCTGCTTGAGGTCCTGCACCGCGCCGGTCGAAACGTCGGTAAAGACGATCTTTTCGGCGACTCTGCCGCCCATCGACATGCAGATCTCGTCGAGCATGTGCGATTTGAGCGTATGATGGATATCCTCCTTCGGCAGCATCATGGTATAGCCCGCCGCCCATCCGCGCGAAATGATGGAAACCTCGTGCAGATCGTCGCAGTTTTCGAGCTCGTGCGCAAGGATCGCGTGTCCGCATTCGTGGTAGGCGGTGATGCGCTTGTCCTTTTCGGTGACGACGCGGCTCTTCTTTTCGGGACCCATCTGGACGCGGGTCACGGCTTCTTCGAGGTCTTTCTGCGTGATTTCCCTGCGATGATCGCGGGTGCAGAGGATCGCCGCCTCGTTCAGGATGTTCTCAAGGTCCGCGCCGGTAAAGTACGGCGTGCGCCGCGCAAGCGTTTTGAGACTGACGTCCTTCGCGAAATGCTTGTTGCGCGCGTGGACCTTCAGGATCTCTTCCCTGCCCTTGACGTCGGGGTAACCCACGGTGATGCGCCGGTCGAATCTGCCGGGGCGCAAAAGCGCCGGATCGAGGATATCCGCGCGGTTGGTCGCCGCCATCACGATAATGCCCTCGTTCGCGGAAAAGCCGTCCATCTCGACCAGCAGCTGATTCAGCGTCTGTTCGCGTTCGTCATGTCCGCCGCCCAGACCTGCGCCGCGCTGACGACCGACCGCGTCGATCTCGTCGATAAAGACGATCGCAGGCGCACTGCGCTTGGCGGTTTCAAAGAGATCGCGCACGCGGGACGCGCCGACGCCGACGAACATCTCGACGAAGTCGGAGCCGGAGATGCTGAAGAACGGAACGCCCGCTTCGCCCGCGACGGCTCTCGCCATCAGCGTTTTGCCGGTGCCCGGAGGTCCCACGAGCAGAACGCCCTTCGGGATACGCGCGCCGTTTTCGGTGAAGCGCTTGTGATCGCGCAAAAAGTCGACGACCTCCTTGAGCTCTTCCTTTTCCTCGACCAGTCCGGCAACGTCCTTGAACGTCACCTTATCCTTGTTCGGATCGTTCAGCCGCGCGCGGGATTTCGAGAAATTCAGCACCTGACGGTCGCCGCGCTGCCGATACATGAACACGGCGATCAGCGCGCCGAAGATCAGGATCGGAAGGAGCTGAATGACAAAATACCACCACGGCGTACCCTCGGGCAGCGCGCTCTGCATGACAAAGCCGTAATCGGTCGAGGTGACCTTGTCGGGATCGACGCCCTTCTGTTCGGAAACGAGCGTGCTCATGTATTTGGCAAACAGGTCGTTGTCCAGATACATGACGAAGTCCGCCTTCGAAGGCAGGTTCGTCGCGTCGTACTGACTCGTGGTCAGGATACCGTAATACGTGCCGCCTTCGATGATCTCATAGACCGCTTTGATCTTGCCCTGCTTGTAGTAGTCCGCAAACTCGGCGTATTTGATCTCCTTCGCCTTGTTCGAGGAACAGCCGTTGGTGACCATAAAGACCAGAAGCATCAGGATCAGCGCCCAAACGACCATCGTAACGATGCGGCGGCTGTTGAGTCCCTGCTTTCCGGGTTCGTGATTCTGGTTGTTGTTCGGATTGAATTCCAAAGTGTCCTCCGTTCAGGGGTCTTGCCCCGTCGCCTTAAGATCAGCTGTAGATCTCAGGCTTTAAGATGCCCACATAGGGCAGATTGCGATACTTTTGCTTGTAATCGAGGCCGTAGCCCACGACAAACTGATTCGGGATCACAAAACCGCAGTAATCCGGCGTGATCTCGCATTCGCGGCGCTCGGGCTTGTCGAGGAAGCAGCAGGTGCGGATCGAGGCCGGCTGCCGTTCCGAAAGCATGCGCGTCATGTACGAAAGCGTCAGACCGCTGTCCATGATGTCTTCCGCGATCAGAACATGCTTGCCCGTGATGCTCGAATCCATGTCCTTGGTGATGCGCACGATGCCGCTGGTCTTCTGCGCGTCGCCGTAGCTCGAGATCGCCATAAAGTCCATCTTCGCATGCACGGTGATTGCGCGGATCAGGTCGGCAAAGAAAATGCTTGCGCCCTTCAGCACGCACACAACGATGATCTCCTGACCGTCGTAGTCCTTGGAGATCTGATCGCCCAGCTCCTGCACGCGTTTTTTGATCTGCTCTTCCGAGAGCAGAACTTCTTCAATGTCCTGCGCCATGAAAGCCTTGCCCCACATAGTCAATCCTCCTCATAATGATAATGCAGAATATGCTTTGAATCCGCGCCGACGCGCATTCGTTCGTCCACCGTGTATCCGGTCACAAAGATGATCCCTTCCTCGTCGCACAGGATCGGCGCCGAGCGCTCAAACCGCGGGATCCTGCGATCGGTGAAGCAGTCGCTCAAAAGCTTCGATCCTTTCATACCGAGCGGCGTGAACCGGTCGCCCGCGCCTGCGTTCCGCGCCGTTACCCTGCCTTTGAGCCGGTCCGCGTCGATATACGCGTCAGACCCGCCGCAGGGGATCCTCGCCTGTTCGACCCGTTCGACCGTGAGCGTGCCGTGCGGGAGCCGTACGCTGCCGCTGTCCGGCACCGGAACCGAGAACGGCGCGTTCTGCGGAACGCCGATCCGCAGCTCCTTCGCGTCGAGCCACGCAATCACGCCGTTTTTCAGCGTGGCGACGTCGCCGGTCCGTCCCGAAAGCAGCGCGTCGAGCCGGTCGAGGTCCGCATGCGTGAAATCCGTATACGGAAGCATGTCCCTGAGCACCCGGATCCGCACCGGCCGCGGCAACGCCGAAAGCTTCGACCGGTCCGCGCCGCAGGTTCGCTTCGCCTCCTCGGCGAGCGCGTTCAGATAGTCCGCGTCCTCCGCAACATGCGCCGCCGCTTCGCACAGCGCCTTTTTCGCCGCCGGATTGACCGTTTCGAGCGTCGACAGCACGTTCAGCCGGATCCGGTTGCGCGTCGCATCGGTCTCAAAATTCGTCGTGTCGGTGCAGTACGTCTGTCCGCATGCCGCAAGATACGCAAGGATTTCTTCTTTCGAAGTGTTGAGAAGCGGTCGGATCAGTCTGCCGGAACGAACGCGCATGCCGCATAAGCCGTCGGTCCCGCTCCCGCGCAAAAGATGCAGCAGCAGCGTTTCCGCCTGATCATCCCGATGATGTCCGATCGCAATGCAGTCGAGGTTCCGATCCGATCTGACGCGCTCCAAAAAAGCATAGCGCACGTTCCTTGCGGCAAGCTCCAGGGAGATTCCGGATTCCTTTGCGGCACGCGGTACGTCGATTCGTTCCGTATGCAGCGGCACAGCCAGCCGCTTGCACAGTTCCGTCACAAACGCAGCGTCAGAATCCGCGTCATCTCCGCGGATCTGATGATGCAGATGCGCCGCCTCCAGCCGGAGGATCCGTCCGTTCCGATAAAGCTCGTTGAGCTTCAGAGCCAATGCCACGGAGTCCGCGCCGCCCGATAGCGCAACCAGCACGCCGTCCCGTTCGGAAACGCCGCATGCGGTCCATGTCGAATCGGTCCACAGCAACATGATACACAACTCCGAGAATAATTGTAAACAGTTTACCCGAAATCTGCGGTTTTTGCAAGTAGCAATTGTGAATTCGGCATGGCAAATCCGAAAACAAATCAAAAAAGAGGGTTTTCAGAAACCGTTTTTGTTTCTGAACGCCCTCTTTATGAATTCTCGCTTCGCTCCGTGAATTGCCCTTTGGACATGAATTGCGCCTTCCGGCGCATGAATCGGCGGCAAAGCCGTCATGAAGATCGGTTTTCCGAACGGAAAGCCAGCCTAAACGGCAATGAAATTGCCGATTCATGCCGAAGGCAATTCATGGCGCAGCCGATTCATGCAGCCATGCTGCAATTCATAGGATATGTTAAGTATATTTCTTAACATCCCCCTGAGAATTACGGATCATCCGACGACGTTGATCGGTTTGCCGGACAGAAATGCCGAAAGGTTTTCCGCCGAAACGTCGATGATCGTCTGCCGCATCGGCTTCGGCGTCCACGCATAGTGCGAGGTGATGAGACAGTTCGGCGCGCTCATCAGCGGATTCTTGAGCCTGATCGGCTCCTCGCTCGCAACGTCGGCCGCATAGCCCGCGAGCTTGCCGGACGCAAGCGCCTCGCATACGTCGGTTTCGGAAATGAGGCTGCCGCGCGCCGTGTTGATCAGAAGCGCGCCGTCCTTCATCTTTGCGATCGTATCCCTGCGGATCAGCCCGACCGTTTCCGCCTTCGCGGGGCAGTGCAGGCTGATGACGTCGGATTCGCGCAACAGCTTGTCAAGCGAAACATACGTGCCGACGAATCCCGATTTCATCTCGGGATTGTAGCCGAGCACGCGCATGCCGAGCGCGTCCGCGATCTTTGCAACGCGGGAACCGATCCGCCCGCAGCCGACGATCCCCATCGTTTTGCCGGACAGCAGCGTCGGCGCGATCTTCCACCACGCAAAATCGGGCGAAGCCGTCCACGCGCCCTGCCTGACGAGCGCGGCGTGGTATTCTACGTGCTGGCAGAGCGCCAGAAGCAGCGAAATCGCATGCTGCGCCACCGCTTCGGTGCTGTACGCGGGCACGTTTGTGACGACGATCCCGCGCTCCTTCGCCGCGTTGAGATCGATCACGTCGTAGCCGGTGGCAAGCACGCCGATAAACTTCAGCTGCCGCGCACCGAAGATCGCGTCGCGGTTCAGCCTGACCTTGTTGACAAACACCGCATCCGCGCCGCGCAGCCGCTGCGCAATCATGTCCGGATGCGTGCGGTCATAGACCGAAACGGTGCCAAGCGCTCTTAAGGGACCCCAGTCGACGTCCCCGGGATTCACGCAATACCCGTCCAGAATCACGATCTGCATAAGCCTTTCCCTCCCTGCTTTCATTGTAAACCGTCAGAGAACGAATTGCAAATGAACAAAGTATAAAAAAGAGACGATCCGAACGAATCGTCTCTTTCTGGTGGAGCATAGGAGATTCGAACTCCTGACCTCAACATTGCGAACGTTGCGCGCTACCAACTGTGCTAATGCCCCGCGAACAGAGAACATTATACACGGTTTTCATAAAAAAGCAAGAGGTTTTTCAAAATATTTTTCCGGGAACGAAAATATATCTTGCTTTTTTCATCGGATTGTTGTAAGATAGCAAAGGTCCACAAAACGCCTTGCAGAGATGGCTGAGCTTGGTCTAAGGCGCACGACTGGAAATCGTGTATACCAGGAATGGTATCGAGGGTTCGAATCCCTCTCTCTGCGCCAAGTCGCCGCGAACGATCCGAAGTTTGCGGCGACACTTTTATTTTCAGGAGATTCCTATGAATTCTTTCACGTACATCACCCTGCGCGAGCGCCCGGCGCTCGAAAAGCCCGCCGCCCACTGGTTCCATCAAAAATGGGGCGTGCCGGAAAAAGCGTATCTTGAATGCATGGACACGTACCTTTCGGGCGAAACCGAATACGGCTGGTATCTGTGTCTCGACGGCGACACGATCGTCGGCGGGCTCGGCGTGATCGAAAACGATTTTCACGACCGGACGGACCTCGCTCCGAACGTCTGCGCGGTCTATACCGAGGAAAGCCACAGAAAGCACGGCATCGCGGGCGCACTTTTGAATATGGCGGTCGAGGACCTGCGCGCGCACGGCGTTTCCCCCGTGTATCTCGTTACCGACCACACGGGCTTCTATGAGCGCTACGGCTGGGAATTTCTCTGCATGGTACAGGGTGACGGCGAGCCGGAGCCTACGCGGATGTATATTCACAGATAATGCGGCGAAGCCGCAATTCACGGCGCAGCCAATTCATGTCCTCCGGACAATTCACGCGCCGCAGGCGCAATTCATGCCGTAAGCCAATTCATGACCGCAGGCGCAATTCATGCCGTAAGGTAATTCATGACCGCAGGCGCAATTCATGCCGCAAGGCAATTCATTCGCATGGGACGTTGACCCCGACATCCCGCATGCAGTCAATTCATTCCACACAAAAACAGCGCGGCATTTCTGCTGCGCTGTTGTGTGTTTTGGCTGTTATGCTTCTTCGGCGTACACGCTGACGGTCTTCTTGCCCGCGTGACGAACCTCGAAACGGACGACGCCGTCGATCTTCGCGAACAGCGTGTCATCCTTGCCGATGCCGACGTTGGTGCCGGGATGGAAGTGCGTGCCGCGCTGGCGAACGAGGATGTTGCCTGCGAGAACGAACTGACCGTCCGCACGCTTCGGTCCGAGACGCTTCGATTCGCTGTCTCTGCCGTTACGGGAAGAACCGACGCCCTTTTTATGTGCAAAAAGCTGCAGATTCATCTGAAACATGATCTAAACCTCCTTGTTCCGAAATTTGAGGGTTCCGGGATACGATGCCTGAATGCTCCGAAGGCCTTGGATCATCGTGTTGAACACGATGCCCGCGCTTTGAATCTCATCCGGATTCGCATCCTGACTGAGGATACAGGTCGTTTCGCCTTCTTCGATCGAAACGCCTGCGGAAATGTGACATACTTCCGTGATCCCGAGGATCGCCGTCTGCACGATGGCGGAAACCGCCGCGCACACGAGGTCTTCCCCGTACTCACCCATATTCGCGTGTCCGGAAACACGGAACCCGATCGGGCTGCCGTTTTCGCGGGTCACGGTCACGGTGATCATGGATCAGCCGATCGCGGTGATCTCAACCTTGGTGAAAGGCTGACGATGACCGTTCTTCTTGCGAATGTTCTTCTTGGGCTTATACTTGAAGACGATAACCTTCTTGCCCTTGCCGTGCTCGAGAACCTTCGCGGTTGCCTTCACGCCTTCCACGACGGGCTTGCCGACCGTGACGGTTTCGCCGTCCGCGACGAGCAGAACATCCATGGTGACTTCGGTGCCGACCTCAGCGTCTAGCTTCTCAACGAGAACTTCGTCGCCGACCTGGACCTTATACTGTTTACCACCGGTCTGAATGATTGCGTACATTGCTTTGTGCTTCCTCCTTCTTCCCAGACTCGCTCAAATACGGAGATGCCTCGATGGGCATACTTAAGTACCGCTCCGAAGCGGCTCACCGCATGACTATAACACAAGAAACATGGCTTGTCAACGGTAATTTTCAAAGATTTTCAAAGAATTTGAAGCAAGTTTTTCCGAAGGAAAAGCTTCGTCAATTCCTTCGTTTCTTCATTTCTTCATTCCTTCATTTTTTAGTGCAGCACCGTGCACAGGCGCTTCGCTTCCTGAACCTTTTTATCCGGCAGCGGACGCACAACGTACTTTTCGGGATGCAGGTTTTCGTTCGCGCGGACGAAGAATGAGACGTTCTCAACCTCCGGGAACAGCGTGCCGTTCTTTTTGAACAGACCCTCCATCGCCGCCTTGACGTCCGGATGCACCTCGATGTACATGCGGCGGATGTTCGAGCTCTTCAGGATCTGCAGCGTTTGCTTGCGGAGCTTGTTGAACACGGTATGCGGCGCAAGCACCTTGCCTTCGCCCTCGCAGTACGGGCAGGTGACCTTTAAGGTGTCGCCGATGCTTCTGCCGGTCTTTTTGCGCGTCAGCTCCACGAGACCGAGCCGCGTAAACCCGAACACATGCGAGCGCGTGTGATCGTCGTGCATCGCGTTTTTCAGCGTCTGCAGAACGAGCTGGCGGTTCGATTCCTTCTCCATGTCGATGAAGTCGATGATGACGATGCCGCCGATGTCTCTGAGACGAAGCTGCAGCGCGATCTCCGCCGCCGCCTCGCAGTTGGTTGCCGTGATCGTCTTTTCGAGGTTGTCCTTGCCGACGAACTTGCCGGTGTTGACGTCGATGACGGTCAGCGCTTCGGCGCGGTCGATGATCAGATACCCGCCGCTTTTCAGCCAGACTTTACGCGCAAGCGCTTTGTCGATCTTGCTCTCCGCCTCGCAGCGCTCGAACAGCGCTTCACTGTCCTTAAAGAGGATGCGCGCTTTGAGCTTCGGCGCCATGACCGAAGCGATCTCAACGAGCTCCTGATAGGCGCTGCGGTCGTTCACAAACACGCGATCGACGTCGCGCATCAGAAGATCGCGCACGGTGCGGAACAGAAGGCTCTGCTCCTCATGCAGAAGCTTCGGCGCCTTCAGCGATTTCGCCTTTTTCTGAATGTCGCCGTACAGGAGCTTCAGGCTGTCGATCTCTTCCTTGAACGCGTCCTTGGTGCGTCCCTCCGAGGCGGTCCGCACGATCACGCCCATACCCTCGGGCTTCAGCTCCTTGATGAGCTTGCGGAGACGCTGCCGCTCCTCTTCCTTTTCGATGCGGCGGGAAACGCCGATGTACTCGACGGTCGGCATCAGCACGAGCGACCTGCCCGCAAGCGTCAGATGCGTGGTGACCCGCGCGCCCTTGGTGCCGACGGGATCCTTGGCAACCTGCACGACCACGTTTTGTCCGGGCTTCAATAACTCGCTGATCTTGCGCGTTTCCGGGATCTTTTCGAGCTCGTCGTACGCGTCGCCGGGCGTAAACACGTCGCCTGCGTACAGAAACGCGTTCTTTTCAAGCCCGATGTCGACAAACGCCGCCTGCATGCCCGGAAGCACGTTCTGGACCTTGCCGAGATAGATGTTGCCGACGAGGCGTTCGCTGCCCTCCTGCTCCACGTAGAGCTCGACGGGCGTGCCGTCCTCGACGACCGCCACGCGCGTGTTGAACGCGTTGGCGTCGACCAGAATTTCTTTATTCATAAAAACCTTCCTTTACCGGAGGCGCGGAAGCCGGTCGCTTCCCGCAAAACAGAGCGCGGTCCGGTGCGCCGTAAAGCGTCCGCTTGTGCCGAGGCGTTCGAACAGCGCGCGTGCGAATGTTTCCGCGCGCAAGCCTCCCGCGGCATTGAGCGTGCCTGCGACTGCAACGACTGCAGTTCCGTCCGAAGCGGAAATTGCTTCCGCCTCCAAAATTTCGGGACGAATGTTCGCGGGGCGTATCCCGCTTTTCGTCTTCTTTTCCACGATCACTTCGTCGCTTGAAAGGAGCCCGTCGAGCGCCGCGCGAAGCGCCTCCGCCGTCACGGCGGCGTCCGGATACAGCGTGACGATATACCTTGCGGCGATCAGCATCTTCGAAAGCGTACCGAAGTTCTCATCGGCGATGAACGCAGAATGGAACCGCATACCATTCGGCAGCGCCCCGTTCACGCGTTCCGTAAAATCCTCGGGCGTGATCTCACGGTCGAGCTCGACCTCGATCCATTCCCCGGCGCTGGTGTAGCCGGTTGCAAGCGCCGTGGCAAAGCTGAGCTTCGGATGCGGATTGAAGCCCTTCGAAAACGCAAGCGGCAGATCGGCGCGGCGAAACGTGCGCTGCAGCGTGCGCTGCACGTCGAGATGCGAGGTGTAGCTCAATTCCTTGGTTTTTTCAAACGCGGCAATAATCTTCACAATGCTCTCCGAAACATCCGTTACAGCCCTGTCTGCAGTCCTTGGTGGTCCGCGCTTCCTGCGCGCGCGCCCATTCGCGCTTCAGGTATGCCGGCTTGACGAGCGCGTCGACCGTTTCCCACGGCAGCGGCTCGTCGATGCTGCGTTCGCGGTGCGCGTACTCGTCCATGCTGAGTCCGTTCGCCCCGAACGCCTCCGCCCATGCTGCGGGCTTAAAATGCTCCGCCCACGAATCGAACCGGCAGCCGCGGCGGTACGCGTCGATCAAAACGTTCGTGAGCCTTCTGTCGCCGCGGGAAAACACCGCTTCGAGCACGGACAGCACCGAGGGATGGCAATGCAGCTCCGCCCCGCGTACGCCCTTCAGGGCGGTTTTCAGAAGCTGCTGCTTTCTTACGATCTCCTCCTGCCGGTCCTGCGCGCACCACTGGAACGCAGTCCACGGCTTCGGCACGAAGGTGGAGACGGAAACCGTCACGCGGAAGCCCGACCCGCGCTTGTCCTTCGGAAGCCGGTAGAACGCGTTCGAGACCTTTCGCGCAAGCTCCGCAATGCCCGCGATGTCCTCGTCCGTTTCGGTCGGCAGTCCGATCATAAAATACAGCTTGACGCCGCACCAGCCCGCCGTGAACGCGTCGGTGACCGCGCGCAGAAGGTCCTCCTCGGTCACGTTCTTGTTGATGACGTCGCGCATGCGCTGCGTGCCCGCTTCCGGCGCAAAGGTCAGCCCGCCCTTTCGCACCGTCTGCATCTTTTCAAGGTCGTCCTTTAAGAGCGAGTCGATGCGCAGCGACGGCAGCGACACGGAAACCTTCTGCTCCGCCATGTCGTCGATGATCCGCGGCAGCAGTTCATGGAGTCCGGAATAGTCTCCCGTGCTGAGCGAAAGCAGCGAAACCTCGTCGTAGCCGGTGCAGCGGACGAGATCGCGCGTCTGTTCAAGAAGCGTGTCGACGGTGCGCTCGCGGACCGGACGGTAGATATACCCCGCCTGACAGAAGCGGCAGCCGCGCGTGCAGCCGCGCATGACCTCGACGGCAACGCGGTCGTGAACGATCTGCATATGCGGCACGAGCTGTCTGCCGATGTACTTTGCGCGGTCGAGATCGCGCAGGACGCGCTTTTGGGGATGCTCCGGCGCGTTTTCGTTCAGCCGTTCCGTGCGGACATATCTGCCGTTTTCATACACCGGGCGATAGAACGACGGCACATAGACGCCTTCGATGGCGGCAAGACGCTCAAGAAGCGCTGCTTTCGAAATCCCCTCTCGCTTTGCGCGGCGGACGCATTCGACAAGCTCCGGCTCAAGCTCCTCGCCGTCGCCCAGAAGCACGGCGTCGAACACCTCGGCGATCGGCTCCGGGTTGCAGGTGCACGGTCCGCCCGCCACGATCAGCGGGTACGATTCGTCGCGCTCTTCTGCAAGAAACGGAATGCCGGAAAGCTCGAGCATCGTCAGCACGTTCGTATAGCACATTTCGTAAAGCAGCGAGAATCCGACGATGTCGAACGCCTTGAGCGGCGACTTCGTTTCGAGCGTGAACAGCGGCACGTTCATCTCGCGCAGCGCCTGCTCCATATCCGTCCACGGCGCATAGCAGCGTTCGCAGGCAACGCCGTCCATGTCGTTGAGCACATGATAGAGGATGCGGCTGCCGAGATGCGACATGCCGATCTCGTACACGTCCGGGAAGCACAGCGCAAAGCGGAAGTCACAGACTTCCTTTTGTTCCGTATTCCATTCGCTGCCGATATAGCGCGCGGGTTTTTCGACCCGGCTCAGCAGCATGTCCAGCGTTCGATCGTCCAAAGATCCCCGTTCCTTTACGTTTGCATACTTTAACTGATAAAGTATAGCACGTCATTTCCCATCGGTCAATTGCAAAATCACGGATTTCAGCGACTTTTCCGGTCCGTTGTGCGCCGCGGCGCGAAGGATCTCCGTTTCGGTCAGCTCCCGAAAGCCCGCGCCGCCGAGCACACGCAGGATGGTATAACGCGAGCCGGAAAAGCAGGAAAGCGCATCTTTGATGCTCGCGTTTTCGCCGATCACGACGATCTTCGCCGTCCGCGGTACGCCGGAGCGTACGGCTTCTCCCCGCTCAAGCACGCGCGTGATGATCCCTGCGTCGGGCATGCGCCACTCCTTGATCGCCGACGCGATCAGAAACGACGGAATGAGAAACAGCGTCCATGCGGGCACCCCGCGTACAACGCAGATCAAGCCGACGCCGGTCATGCTGAGCGCGATCGCGGCGGTAAACGACAGCAGAACGATCCGTGCGGTCCGTTCCCGTACGGCGTGGGAAAGCAGCGCGCGAAAGATCCGCCCGCCGTCGATCGGAAACGCCGGAAGCAGGTTCAGAAATGCGATGACGAGGTTCGTCCCGATCAGTCGTTCGATCCATTCCCCGCCGGGCAGGATCGCGTCGAAAAGCCGCAAAAGTGCGGCAAACATGAGCGAGCCAAGCGGTCCTGCCGCCGCAACGATCCCCTCTCCGCGTCCGTCGCACAGCAGCGAATCCGGCGTGAGCACGGCGCCGAACGGATACACCGTAAGCCGCGCCAAAGGAATGCCGAGGTTCTTCGCGGCAACCGCGTGCGCGGCTTCGTGCACCGAAAGAGACAGGATCGCAAAGAGAAGCGCCTGCGTTTCTCCCGCTACGATGCAAAACGCGGGCAGCAGCACCGCGCCGGGCGTGATGCACACCTCCGTTCTGCCGAGGAAAAACTTCATCCGCGATTCAGCGACAGATCAACGTACGCGGTTGGATCCTGCGGCGATCCGTTTTCAAGCACACGCAGGAACAGACTGCGTCCGATCGCGACCGTGCCGAGCGCGTCGCCCGCGCTGACGGTGTCGTTTTCCGTCACGCTGACCGTATCGAATCCGTAATAGAACGTCTCACAGTCCGACGCGGACTGCACGCGCACGAAATTCCCGAGCGTTTCATCCCTGCCGACGGAAAGCACCCTGCCGTCCGTACAGGCGAACACATCCGCGGCGCTTGCGGTAAAGCGCAGCAGCTGTCCTTCGCGCAAAAGCTCAATGTCGTTTGCGCGCACCGGCGCCGCCCATTTTGTGCCGGTGGCGTCGACATATTTCAGCCTGCCCGGCTTTTCCTCGGTCGTTTCGTCGACGTTCTCGGTATGTGTCGAAGCCTCCGCGACCTTCGTTTTCGGCGTGCCGACGCCGAACGCACGTACGATAAACGCAAGCGCAAGCACGCCCGCGCACAGGCCTACCTTGACCGCGATGCCGGATACGTCGACCTTCGGCAGCGGTTTTTCCGTTTTGACCTCGAACGAGGATTCTCTGGTGAACCCGTCGCGCGCCCTGTCGTATTGCACCTTCATTTCGTCAAGCTTCATTCCGTTTCCCCCCTTGCTGTCAAACTTTACGCAGCAGGAACGGAAAACATGACAAAAATACGGCACCCGGTTCTCTCCGAAAACTTTTCAAAGAACGGCGTCGCCGTTCGGCGCCTCCGCGCGAGGAACAGACATCGCACCGATCCGTAAAATCCGGCGACATGCGCGTCGGATTTTACACCTTGCAGCGCCGCCGCCCGGTCACATGAAATGCGATAGGCGGCGCTGAAAAAAGAACGGTCTGTCGAATCATTTCGACAGACCGAAGCGTCAGCTTTTCGGCACTGGCGGCTGCGTTGCGTGGACGTACGGCTTTTCGATCGGAACGTCCTCGATGGTCCAGTTGTCGGTGTACGGCGTGTTGGCGGTAGAAAGGTCCGCATTGTCCTTCCATGCCGCAAAATGCATCTGTTCGCGGATCGCCGCCATATCGGCGTCGTCCTTGCTGCCCTTTCGGATCTCGCAGGTCGTGTCGTAGCAGATGTTGTAGTAGATCCAGCGCGCGTCGGGCACAAGCAGGCGGATACAGGCATGCGACGCCTTCGTTCCGCTGGTGACCGCCTCATAGGACGCCTTATCCACGGATGAGAGATCACGGTGCTTCGAATAGATCGTCGAGTGGAAATACGTGCGGCTTCTGATCAGCGACCAGTACTGCGCGGTCTCGCCCGTTTTGAAATTGCCGAAGCGCACCTTGGTGGGCTTCATCTGGAACGTGCCCGTCTGCGTTTCGTGATACTTTCTCGGATCGCCGGACGCGCAGGTCATGTAGCGCACGGGAACGGTGTATTCCCCGGTGTCCGGATCCTTCGAGTATACCGCCACGATCTGCCAGTACAGATCCACCACAATACGGTAGGTGTCCGGATTCGGATACCCCTTCGGCATGATAAACTTTGCGGTGCTCTGCGGATTCGATTCGTCGAAGTCCGGCAGCGAGCCTACCAGTTCTTCAAAGCTCATGTTGACCGTCGGGCAGTAATACGAAAACGGGATCGGCGACGGCGTCGGGACCTCGGTCGGCTCCGGCGTGGGCGTGGGCGTCGGCGTCGGCGGCAGCGTCGGAAGATCCGGCGTTTCGGGCGCGGCTATTATGATCTCCTCTGCCGTGGGCTCCGGCGTCGGCTCCGCGGTCGGCGCCGGCGTTACGAGCTCCGCAACGTCCTCCGGGATATTTTGCTGAACGGACCCGTTGATCAGCGCGCAGCCGCTCAGAACGCACAGCAGCGCGATCAAACCGATCCATAGTATAATTCTTGTCGAATGCTTCATGCCATACCTCTTCAAAGTTCGGTATAGTCTACCACAAATTCCCTGTTCGGTAAACCCCGAAATTGCGTCATAATTGCAAAATTTCTCGGAACAGTTTTGTCTTTTCGGGAAAAAACCGCCCCCAAAGGAGCGGTTTATGGGATTCCGCGATCAGTCCGGACTGACGCCCAGGCGCCGCTTCATGGTCTTTTCGACCGCGTTCAGAATGTTCTCATAGCCCGTGCAGCGGCAAAGATGTCCGGAAAGCAGCTTCCGAAGCTCGTCGCGCGTGTAGAGCTTTCCGGTCTCGAGGATCTCCACGGCGGTCATGATGAATCCCGGCGTGCAGAAGCCGCACTGGATCGCGCTCTCCTCCATGAACGCCTGCTGGATGTCGCTGATCTCGCCGCCCGGACCGGTCAGCGATTCGAGCGTGCGGATGTGTTTTCCGTTTGCCCACACCGCAAGATAGATACAGGAATTGAACGCTTCGCCGTCGATCAGCACGTTGCACGCGCCGCACTCGCCGACCTCGCAGCCCTTCTTCACCGAGGTCAGATGGTAATCGTTCCGCAGCATGTCGGTGAGCGACGCGCGTACGTCGACCATCTTTTCGACCTCTTTGCCGTTCAGCGTAAAACGAACCAGTTTATACTGTGCCATCAGAGCGCACCTCCCGCTTTTCGGACGGATTCGAAGAGACAGCGCTTTGCCGTCTCGACCGCAATGTGCTGCCGGAATGCCTTGGATGCGCGCCACGAATCGCGCGGATTGATGTCCTCCAGTACCGCAAGACCGAATGCTTCGATCAGGTCCTTTGAGATCGGCTGTCCGTTCGCAAGCGCTTCCGCGTGCGGCGCGCGCATCGGCACGGGACCCGCCACGCCGTAGGCGATGCGGGCGCGTTCGATCGTCTTCTTATCTTCGGAAAGCCGCACGTTTACCGAGCAGCCGAGCGTCGCGATGTCCATGGCGTTGCGCATCGCATACTTGATGTAGTGCCCGAAGGTGTTTTCATAGCTTGCCTTCGGGATCAGGATCGCGGTCTGGATCTCGCCGTCCTCCGTGCGGATATCGACCTGCCCCGCGCGGATGTAGAAATCCTTGATCGAAAGCATGCGCACGCCGTTTTTGCCGAAAAGCTCCACGATCGCCTCCCATGCGTGCAGCGTCGAAGCGGAGTCCGCGCTCGTCACGCCGTTGCAGGTGTTCCCGCCGATCGTGCCGATGTTCCGGATCTGCGGACCGCCGACCATATCCACCGCCTCGCCGAGCACGTTGATGTATTTCTGAATGATCGGATCGCGCGTGATGTGCGAAAAGCTGGTCAGCGAGCCGATGCATATGTTTTCATCTTCGTCGATCGTGATCCCGCGCAGCTCGTCGAGCCCGTAGATCGAAATCAGCTCCTTGCCCGCGCGCTTGCCCTCGCGCATCTGCACCAGCACGTCGCTGCCGCCCGCAATGATCTGCGCTTCGGGATGCTCCAGACGAAGCTCGACCGCGTTTTCGACGCTCGTCGCTTCATACAATGCCTTCATATCGTACATAGCTCAGCCCTCCTGCCATTCGTCACGGATCAGCCCCGCATCGGTAAACGCCGCAAACAGATTGTGCGGGTTCATCGGAAGCTTCCTAAGCGCTACGCCGGTCGCGTTGTAGATCGCGTTGCGGATCGCCGGCGCGCCGGAGCACGCGGGCGGCTCGCCCAACGCCTTCGTGCCGAACTCGCTCGTGGGCTCGGGGTTCTCGATAAACGCCGTCTGAAGATCCGGATGGTCCATCACCGTCGAAAGCTTGTAGTCCAAAAGATTGTTGTTCAATGGTCTGCCGGTCTTTTGATCGAACAAAAGCTGTTCGCTCATGCCGTAGCCGATCGCCATCGACATGCCGCCGTGCACCTGCGCCGCCGCCAGCGCCGGGTTGATGAGGTTGCCGCAGTCGTGCACGTTCACGATGTTCTTGACCGTGACTTTGCACATCGGAATGTCCACCTCGACCTCCGCGAACGTGCAGCCGAACGAATACGCGTTGTTTTGGATCGTAAACGTCGACTCCGCCGTGATGTGCTCGCTGTCCTTCGGATTGTACTGTGCGGTCATGGCAAGCTCGGAAAGCGAAATCAGCACCTTGCCGTCGCTTTTGCGGACCACATTGCCGTCTTTGATCTCCATATTGTGTTCGGACTGCCGCGTCAGCTTGTTCGCGTAGGCGAAGATCTTCTGTTTCAGAAGCTCCGCGGTCTGCCGGATCGAGAATCCGGCCACGTACGTCTGCCGCGATGCGTACGCGCCGAGACCGGTCGGCGTCGTGTCGGTGTCCTGACAGGAGATGACGTGCACGTCCTTATAGCTCTTCAAGCCGATCGCGTCCGCCGCCATCTGCGCAAACGCCGTGTCCGCGCCCTGCCCGATCTCGGTTTCGCCCGCCTGCATCGTGACCGTGCCGTCGAGGTTCAGAAGCATCCGGTTCGAGGAGGTTTCGAGCGCGATCGGCCATACCGCGGTGTTGTACCAGAACGACGCGCATCCGATGCCGCGGCGGATCGGTCCGGTGTCCTTCGCAAATTCCCTGATCTTCTCGTCGTAGCCGATCAGCTCCTTGCCCTTCTCAAGGCATTCGCGGTGCGAATCGTAATAGTTGCAGTTCTTGCTGAACCCGTCGAAGTACCCCTGCGGCATGATGTATTTGTTCCGGTATTCCACCGGATCCATATGCACCGCGTGGGCGCATTCCTCGATGTTCGAATCGTTCGCGAACGACGCCTGCGGCATGCCGTAGCCGCGCATCGCGCCCGCCGCGGGGATGTTCGTATAGACCGTGTACGCGTCGCATTCCATGTTGTCGCACGGATAGAGCTGCGGGAACGACCCCATCGCCTTTGCGACGATGCTGTGACCGTGGCTTGCGTACGCGCCCTGATTGGAATAAAGATCAACCTTTCTTGCCGCCATGCTGCCGTCCGGACGGATCCAGCTTGTGATATGGAAGCGGATCGCGTGGCGCACGCGGTTAGAAACAAACGTCTCCTCGCGCGAGCAGTCGACGCGGACGGGCCGCCCGCCGACCATCACGGAGCACCACGCGCACAAAGGCTCATACAGCGCGTCCTGCTTGTTGCCGAAGCCGCCGCCGATGTACGGCTTGATGATCCGGATATCCGCCCAGGGACGTCCGATCGCCTGTCCCACCACGCGGCGGACAATGTGCGGAATCTGCGTGGAGGAAACGACCGTGATCCGCCCGTTTTCCTCATACGCAAAGCAGCCGTGGTTTTCGATATGGCAGTGCTGCACCGTCGGCGTGTCGTACCAGCCTTCGACCCTGATAAGCCCGGGCTCTTCGATCGCCGCGGCGTAATCGCCCTTTCGGATCGATGTGTGCTTTAAGATGTTGTGCGGATAGCCCTCATGCAGCTGCGGCGCGCCGTCCTCCATCGCCTTCTGCACGTCGAGCACGAACGGCAAGGCTTCGTATTCGACCTTCAAAGCGCGTACGCCCTGCATGGCGGAAACCTCGTCCTCCGCGATCACGACCGCCACGTCGTCGCCGTAATAGCGCACGTGCGTGTTCAGAAGCCTGCGGTCCGCAACGTCCTGATGCTCCGGATCCATCGACCACGGATGCCCCGCGGTCGGGAAATCGATCTCCGGCGCGTCAAAGCAGGTCAGTACCTTAACAACGCCCGGGATCTTCTCGGCTTCCGACGTATCGACCGATTTTACGAACCCGTGCGCGATCTCGCTGTGCTTGATGCGCACATACAGCGCGCCCGCGGGCATGCGGTCTTCATAGTATTTCGTCCGTCCGGTCGCCTTGTCGAAGGCGTCCACGCGGATCTCGCTTTTGCCGACGATGCTCATACCGATTCCTTCCTGAATGTATACTTATACTTGTATCAAGTATAACACGCTTCTTCCGATCCGAAAAGAGGGAAAATATACATTCTCGTTATTCTTTTATCAGAACACCGCATCCCCATGCGCCGCAGGCGCAATTCATCCATCCGCGGAAAGCTCTGTGCAACACAAAAAGGAACCTCCTTGCGGAAGGTCCCTGACGAGAAATTGCTTACGCCTTTTTCTTCTTGATCGCGTCGGCGATCGCAAACGGCG
Source organism: uncultured Clostridia bacterium (assembly GCA_947168855.1). Taxonomy (GTDB): domain Bacteria; phylum Bacillota; class Clostridia; order Christensenellales; family CAG-138; genus UBA3792. Next base: position 3,832 of record CAMVNO010000001.1, on the reverse strand, counting down.
CCGTGACAAGGCTCGCGTACACGCCGAGGATGACCGCGCCGGGCAGCAGATAGATGACCGGGTACGGGATCCAGCTCCAGAACAGCTTGAGGATCGAGATGTTCTCGTGCTCCATGGTGAAGAAGTAGTTCGCGCGGGTATAGAGCCCGGTCTTGATGAGCAGCAGGTTGATGCCGGTGATGATCAGAAGCAGCACGATGAGCGTCAGCGCCGTCTTCCAGAGATCGGAGAATTTCGGGCGATAGAAGCCGAACGTGACGAGCGCGAGCGCTTCGATAATGATCATGAAATGCGTACCGTAGAAGCCGAGCATGCGCGGCAGCCAGATCGAACAGTCGGTGAAGCCGACCGCCGGGAACATCAGCGCCATCAGCGCGCCGAGCGGCGCAAGGAAGAAGCTGAAGCTCATCAGCGGACGGAATTTCGTTGCGACGGCGATCGGGATCAGGATCATATTAATGTTGCAAAGCTGCAGCGGCAGCTCCGCCCACCAGGAAAATCCCCCGCGCGTTTCGATGACGAGCTTGTCGTATTCCGTGTCGAGCGACAGGAAATATTTATAGACGAAGAATCCGATAAACGTCAGCACGCACGCGGTGATCAGAACGATCTTTTTCGCCTTTTCGCTGCGGTTTCTGAGGATCAGGCTTGTGATCACAAGCAGTGCGATGAAGAACGCAAAGCAGGTGAAGAACAGCGGATTGAACGTCCGCATGATCCAGAACGATTCGTTGGTCATAGGAATGCCCCTTTCTTTACAGCGTCAGTTTTGTTTGGATTTTCTCTTGAAAATGCGGCTTCGGAACAGGATGACGTTCATCACCGCGAAGAAGCCGATGAGGATCAAAAGCGTAAGGATCGGTTTTTTCGGCGCGAGCGTGGCGAGAAGCATCATCGGGAAGCCGAACACGATCGCCGGGAAATTCTGGTAGACGAGATTGTCCGCGGCGGGCGTGCTGAAATTGCCGTCGATCTCTCTGAGCAGGATGACGCCGGTCGAAGCGGTTCCGGTCAGCATGCCGTACATGGCAAGGAACTGCTCTTCGGGATAGTCCGGGAACAGTTTTTTCGCCACAAAACGGTTATAGATGTAGGTGATGACGAGTCCGACCGCGCCCATGATCAGGATGATGCCCCAATAGCGCTCAAGCATCGAGAACCGGATCGCGGCGATCCCCGCAACGATCATCAGATCGAAGAAGAAATTCGACGCGCGCGTCATCAGGAACGCGTCGGTGTAGTCCTTTTTGAGCACGTTCTTTCTGTGCAGGAAGTTCATGAACAGCTTGATGAGTGTTGCCGAGAGCACGCCGAGCAGGAAGTTGAAGCCGAACACGACGGATTTCATGCCCGGCAGCAGCAGTCCGAGTACGAACATCAGCAGGTACGCCAGCAGGTACGCGGTGAAGATCAGCGCGATCTGTACGGTCAGCCGGTCGATGCTTTCCTTCATCGGAAGCTTCCGATCCCCGGTCGCCTGTTCGCTCTGCGCCGGCGCGGCGCTTTCTTCAGCGATCTTCAGTTTGCCGCGCTTTTTGAGAATGTTCAGATGGATGACGCCGCCGATGCTTGCCGAGAGGAAGCCTAGCGCCGCGATCGTGAGTCCGAAGCTCTTGCCGCCCGTAAAGCCGTAATCCGCTTCAAAGATGTTGCCGTAGTTCATCGCCTGACCGGTGCCCTGCCCGTAGCCGAACGGCAGCAGAATGCCCGCCGCGTTGAAGAAGCCGGACACGAGCAGCGCCGCGACGATCGAGATGCCGAGCCCGAAGATGCCCTGCAGAAGATACGTCGAAACCGTCGTCACGCCCGTGTTGAAGATTTCGGACGTGCGCTTTTTGGTCAGCTTCCCTTTCGACGGCTTAAACGCGGAGGCGATGAAGCCGAGCGCGAGGCAATGATACGTGATCAGCTCGAGCATGGCGGTGCCGTTGTTGCCGAAGAACGCCGTCTCGAACATGCCCTCGTGCGCGATCAGCTTATACACGCCCGCAACCGCGATCAGAATGCCGCCGCCGAGCACCGACGTCGGGATCAGCGAGTTCCGTAAAAACGGGATCGCCTTGCGGAGCATGCTTGCGGCAAGCAGGCTCAAAAGCAGCACGGCGATGATGCTGATCGTGCTCCATACGTTAAAGTCCCAGAAATTGTCCATCCGTGTCTCCCCTGTTCATGTGTTTGCTGTGGTAATAGATGTTCACGTATTTCAGCGCGTTGAAACGCTTCCCGCCCCGGATCTGATAGGTGCGCTCCGGTGTGAACAGGTTCAGCCTGTTCCGTCCGAGCGCCGCCGCCGCGTGCATCTGCGCAAACGGCAGCACGAGCGGTTCGTCCGCGTCGATCTCGATCCGGTCGCCGTAAAGCCGCATCGCCGCACCCTTTGCGATCCGTTTCTTGCGCTTTTGCAGTACGACGTCGTACAGATCGGCGACGTCCCGAAACAGCGGTTTGTCCGCGTATCCGGAAAGGTCCAGCCCGCCGACATACGCGCTCTGCGCGTCGTACCATGCCGCGACGGACCCGAACGGGAAATCGAAGCCGACGCCGGTCAGCCGCTTGTCCTCGCCGTAGACGATCCGGCGTTTGCAGCGCGTGCACGCGATCTCGTTGCCGCTGCTTTCAAAGGTCGAAAGTCCGCAGTACGGACACCAGTAGACCGCGCGTTCGAGGTATTCCGCACGTCTCTTCGAGCGGTAGATTCCGCCCGTTTCGCCCTCGTTGACATACAGCCCGTTGCGGATCTCCGCCATCAGCGCGTCGTTGGTCATGGCGGCGGCTTCGTCCGGCTCGATCACGCGCGATACGTAACAGCGCATGGCGCCCTTTCGCGTTTTGTCGCTCCAGCGCGGCTGCACGCCGTAGCCGCCTTCGATCCGGTACAGCGCGATCGGCAGCCCGAGCTTCTTCGCCAGCCCTGCGATCGCCGGGTTCATGTATTCGGTCTTGCCGGAATACGTGCGGTTGCCCTCCGGCGCGATCGCGATCGTTCCGCCCTCCCTTGCGACGCGGATGCAGGTCTTGACCGCCTTGAGGTCCGACGTGGATTTTACGATCGGGATCGGCGCCACGAGAAACCGCAGCAGCGCGGAGACGACGCCCTTGGAAAAGATGTCCTCGGTCGCCATGTAGTAGACGGGACCCTGAAAAGACATGCCGACAAAGAACTGGTCGAACGGCGTCTGGTGGTTGTACAGGATCAGATACGCGCGATCGCCCTGCTCTTTGAACCGCTCCGGCGCCGCGCCGTATTTACACCGCGCGACCGGCGTCAGCACGAACCGCGCAAGCTCCGTTGCGAAGGCATGGCGTTTTTTGATCCATTTCTGCTCTTTCTTCATTTCGTGACCGTCCTTTTCGGTCAACAATAATATAGCATTGTTCGCGCCGGAGTGCAATTCTTTTTTGCTCCGGACGCGTCCGCAAAGGAAAAAGCGCCGCAGGGGCGCTTCGTGTTCTGCCGGATCAGGCGGCGTTTCAGCCGTCCTCCGCAAGGTACGAAAGATCGTTGAGCCGGACCATGCGGTGCGTGCCGTCGTCGTCCGTCGTCAGGTGCGATACGGCGTCCGCGGCGTATCCGACCGCGGTTTCGGCAAGCGATTCCAGCCAATAACCTGTCTCGCTCGCTTCTTTCCATGCGATCTCCGGTTTTGAAATGAAATCCTTTTTCCCCTGTGCATAGTTGGCTTCGTAAATATTCGCGCCGAAGACACATCTCGTTCCGCGGAAGCGGAACACATCGTTCAAAAACGCCTCATTTGTTTCCAAATGAGGCGTTTTTGCTGGCTGCCGAACTAGGATTCGAACCTAGACAATACGAGTCAGAGTCGTAGGTGCT